>DASRRH010000012.1:0-6440 GCA_035695825.1 Planctomycetota bacterium
GCCCTCGTAGGCGATGGACTTCAGCGCTCTGCGAATGCTCGCCTTCGAGGAACCCAACTCGTCGATCTCCTTGGATCCGTACTTGGATCAACCGTCAGTGGCGGGAGCGCATGGGAATCGAACCCACCAGGGAGGTTGATCGCCCCCCTCACCGGCTTTGAAGGCCGGGCGGCACACCAGCACCGATCCGCTCCCGAGCCGCGCGCGGCGGTATCTACCGTTATTTGCGCCCGCCGTCCACGGGCTGAGACTACCCGCACTGGAACCATCCGAAGGGCCGGGCGACTTCGTTCGTTCAATTCGAAGAGGACCGCGCTTCAGGCCGGTTCACCGAGTCCCAGGCCGGCGAGCCCCCCCTGCGGGGCACCGGAAAGACAGAGGGTGGCGAGTTGTACATATCGAACAAATCCATAATGGTTTAAGGACAGACTAGAGGTATCCGCCGACCGGGTTCTCAGAGGAGCCGGAGCCGGGCTCCGTTCTTCGGCTCGACCCTTCCGATCCGGACTCCGGGCACCCCTCGCCGCGCGAATCCTCGCTCGAGGACCTGCGCCTTTTCGGGTGGGATCGAGATCAGGAGCCCACCCGAGGTCTCCGCATCGAAGCAGAGATCCGCCTTCCAGCGTGGGACCGCCGGGGAGATCTCGACGAGCTCCGCGAGGGCGTCGCGCCCTCGCTTCGCCCCCCCCGACAGAATCCCCTTGCGGGCGAGAGCCTCCGACTCGGGGAAGATCGGCAGGCTCCCGGAATCGAAGGCGAGGGAGACGTCCGAGGCGAGGGCGATGTTCCTGGCATGGCCGAGGAGTCCGTAGCCGGTGACGTCCGTGCAGGCGTGCGCGCCCGCCTCGTTCATCGCCGCGGCGGCGTCCGCGTTGAGAGTCGCCATCTGCCGCTGCGCGGCCTCGATGCCCGCGGGAGAGAGGGCCTCGCTCTTGATCGCGGTCGAGGCAGCCCCCATTCCGAGGGGCTTCGTGAGGTAGAGGTGGTCGCCCGGGCGGGCCTTGGCGTTCGTGACCACCCGCTCCGGATCGATGAGCCCCGTCACGGCCATGCCGAAGAAGACGTGGTCGGACCGGATCGTATGCCCCCCCGCGAGGACCGCGCCCGCCTCCCGCACCTTGTCCGACCCGCCGCGCAGGATCTGCCCGATCACCTCGCGGTCGAATCCCTCGGGGAACCCCGCGATATTGAGCGTGGCAAGCGGCGCCCCCCCCATCGCGTAGACGTCGGAGAGGGAGTTCGTCGCCGCGATCGCGCCGAAGGCGTAGGGGTCGTCGACGATCGGCGGGAAGAAGTCGACCGTCAGCACGAGCGCCCGCCGATCGTCGAGACGGACGATGCCCGCGTCGTCGAACGTCTCCGGTCCGACGAGGAGGCGAGGGTCGCCCGCGTTGCCAAGCTGGCGCAGCACGTGCGCCAGGTCCCCGAGGGACATCTTCGCCGCTCAACCCGCGCAGTCGCTGTAGGAGGTGAGTCTCTTCTTGCGTCCGAGCATCGCGTCCCATCATACGAGCGCGAGCGCGCCGCGGAGCGCCGCGAGGAGCGCCTCCTCGTCGCCCGGGAGGAGCGTCCGCGGATCGAGGGCGACCCGGCCGTCCCGGATCCGGGCGAAGACGGGGGGCTCGGCCTCCCGCAGGCGCGCGAGAAGGGCATCCGCGGAGAGGCCCTTCGCCCGGATCGCGACGACCCGGGTCGGAAGGGGGACTTCCGGGGCCGAACCGCTCCCCGCGCGCGAGTCGTCGTCCTCCACGCGCACCTCGAGGCCCTCCGCCCCGAGACGAGGGATCGCCGCGGCGATGCGCTCCGCCGCCGCTCCGACCTCCTCGATCGGGGCGAGCAACATCCGAAGGGTCGGGATCTCCGCGGCGGCCGAGGGGCCCCGGAGGTAGATCCGGAGCGTCGCCTCGAGCGCCGCCAGGGTCGCCTTGTCGAGCCGGAGGGCCCGGAAGAGGGGGTTCCCGCGACACCGCTCGACGGACTCCTTCGTCCCCACGATCACGCCGGCCTGCGGGCCCCCGAGGAGC
Organism: Planctomycetota bacterium; assembly: GCA_035695825.1. Taxonomy (GTDB): domain Bacteria; phylum Planctomycetota; class UBA1135; order UBA1135; family JAKEFM01; genus JAKEFM01. The sequence goes on from DASRRH010000012.1 coordinate 2,025, forward strand.
TTGTCGCCGCTGAAGAAGACGAGGTCGGCCCCCGCACGGACCGAGCGCTGGACGAGGGGTTCGTCCCGGAGCACCCCCCCCGCCTCCCCGAGGATCCGCCCCGAACCGAGGTCGTGGAGCACGGGGATCCGGAGTTCCCGCCCCAAGGCGCAGAGCTCCTCGATCTCCACCTCGTGGGTGAACCCCTCGATCCGGAAGTTCGAGCGGTGGACCTTGAGGAGGCAGCCGGTCCGCTCCGTCCCGGCGCGTCGGTAGTCCTCGAGGTAGGTGCGGTTCGTCGTGCCGACCTCGACCAGGCGGGCGCCGCTGCGCGCCATCACCTCGGGCATCCGGAAGGCGCCGCCGATCTCGACCAGCTCGCCACGGGAGAGGATCGCCTCCCGCCCGTCGGCCACGGTGTTCAGCGCGAGCAGGGTCGCCGCAGCGTTGTTGTTCACCGCCGTGGCGGCCTCGGACCCGAGGATCCGGCCGAGGAGCTCCGCGACCCCCGTCTCCCGCCGCCCGCGCTTTCCCGATTCCTCGTCGACCTCGAGCAGGCAGTAGGCCCCGAGCGCCTCCGCGGCGGCCGCCGCCGCCTCCGGGGCGAGGGGGGCCCTTCCGAGGCCCGTGTGGAGCACGACTCCCGTCGCGTTGACGACCCGCCGGAGCCGCATCCCTCCGCTCCGTCGCAGGTGGGCGGCGGCGTCGATCTCGACTCGTTCCGCGAGCTCCCCGGGCCGGCCATCCGCGCGCCCCTCGCGCAGCTCCCCGCGCAGGCGATCGAGCGCCCCCCCGAGGGCGTCGAGGACGAGGGGCCGCGGGTAGGTCCCGAGGAGTGCGACGACGGCGGGGCGGCGCAACAGGTCGTCGACCTTCGGCACCCGCTGGAGGGGGTTCGCGGCCGAGGACATGGACGGAGTATCTTTCCGCCCGCCCCACCGGGGCAAGGTCCCGCGGCTTGCGCACTCCGACGGGCGGGCTTACGTTCGACCTCATGCGCCGGCCGTGGAGGATCCGGAGCGCGGATCCCGCGCTCGTCGCCCGGCTCGCCGCGGACCTCGGCGTCTCCTCGGTCACAGCCCGCCTCCTCGTGCTCCGCGGCCTCGACACCCCCGAGGCGGCGCAGCGGCACCTGCGCCCGACGGTCGAGGACCTCCACGACCCCCTCGACCTCCCCGACATGGAGCGGGCCGCCGCGCGCGTGACCCAGGCGCTCGAGCGGCGGGAGCGGATCCTCGTCCACGGCGATTACGACGTCGACGGGATGATCGGCGCGGCGCTCCTCGTCCACTTCGGTCGGCTCCTCGGGGCCGAGGTCGAGGCCCACATCCCCGACCGCACCCGCGACGGCTACTCGATCCGCGATGCGGCGGTCGAGCGAGTCCTGCGGGAGAAGTTCGGACTCGTGATCAGCGTCGACAACGGCACGGGAGCCGTCGAGGCCGTCGAGCGGCTGCAGCGCTCCGGGGTCGACGTCGTGGTCACGGACCACCATCTTCCCGGGCCGCGGGTGGCTCCCGCCTACGCCCTCGTCAACCCCCGGAGGAGCGGGAGCCGCTACCCCTACGCCGGGCTCTGCGGCGCCGCCGTCGCCTTCAAACTCGCGTGGTCGGTCGCCGAGCGGCTCTCCCCGGCGCGCAAGCGCTCCGAGCCCGTGCGGGGGTTCCTCCACGACGCCCTCGCGCTCGTCGCGGTCGCGACCCTCGCCGACCTCTCCCCGCTCGACGGGGAGAACCGGACGCTCGTTCGCTTCGGGCTCGCCGGGCTCGCCACGACGAGTCACCCGGGGCTCCTCGCCCTCCTCGAGGGGGCGAACCTCGGGGGGCGCGCGCCGACCTCCGAGGACGTGACCTTCCGGATCTCCCCGAAGCTCAACGCGGCCGGCAGACTCGGGCGCCAGGAGGTCGCGCTCGAGTGCCTGATGACCCCGAGCCACGTGCGGGCGAAGGAGTGCGTCCGGGAGCTCGAGCGCCTGAACGCCAAGCGCCAACGGCTCGACCGCGAGGCGACGGAGGAGGCGCGGGCGAGGGTGCGGAGCGAGGTCGACCTCGACCGCGAGCCGGCGATCCTCCTCGCATCCGAGAAGTGGCACCCGGGGGTGCTCGGTCTCGGAGCCTACCGGCTCGCCGAGGAGTTCTCCCGCCCCGTCGCCCTCGTCGCGCTGGCGGCGGGGCGCGGCCGCGCCTCGATGCGCGCGCCCGAGGGGTTCCACCTCCCGGCGATCCTCGCGGCCTGCGACGACCTTCTCGACGAGCACGGCGGGCACGCCCAGGCGGCCGGATTCGAGGTGCGCGCGGAGAACCTCGAGCGGCTCCGGCGCCGCCTGGGGGAGGTCGTCGGGGCCTGCGCCCGTGGCCCCGCCCCGCTCGCGATCGACGCCGAGCTCCCCCTTCCCTCCCTCACCCCCGACCTCTTCCGGGAGATCGCCCGTCTCGAGCCCTTCGGCGCGGGGAACGAGGCGCCGATCTTCGCGGCCGCGGGGGTCGAGGTCCTCGAGCCCGCGCGCCGAGCCCCGCGCGGGGAGTGGGTCCTCACCCTCCGCGAGGGAGCCGCGGTGCTCCAGGCGCGTTCGCGATCCCCGGGGTTCGAGACGGTCCCCCCGGGGGCGGTGGTCTCGATCGCTTACACGCCGCTCCGGTGGAGGGGCACGGGCGAAGGGGAGATTCGCCTGCGGGACGTCTGCCTCGAACCGACCCTCGCCTTCGTCGCGTGAGCGGCGGCGCGCCCGCCCTCTCCGCCCCGCCAAGTGATCGACCTCCTCCGCCAGGTCTACGAGGTCTTCTTCCACCTCGACGCCCATCTCAACGACTGGGCGGCGCAGCTCGGCCCCTGGCTCTACGCGGTCCTCTCCGGGATCGTCTTCTGCGAGACGGGGCTCGTCGTCACCCCGTTCCTCCCGGGGGATTCCCTCCTCTTCGCGGTGGGCGCGCTCGCCTCGATCGACGGATCGCCGCTCCGCCTCCCCCTCCTGTTCCTCTTCCTCTCGGGCGCCGCGATCGCCGGCGACTCCGTCAACTACTCGATCGGCTACCGGCTCGGTCCGAAGGTCTTCAACCGGGAGCGCTCCCGCCTCTTCAATCGCGAGCACCTCCTCCGCACCCACGCCTTCTACGAGAAGCACGGGGGGAAGACGATCGTGCTCGCGCGGTTCATCCCGATCGTGCGGACCTTCGCCCCGTTCGTGGCCGGGATCGGGCGAATGGCCTACACCCGCTTCGCCTTCTTCAACGTTGCGGGGGCGATCGCCTGGGTCGCCCTCTTTCTCTTCGCCGGCTACTTCTTCGGCCAAACCCCGCTCGTCAAGCGCCACTTCCAGCTCGTGATCCTCGGGATCATCCTCGTCTCCGTCCTCCCGGTCGTCGTCGAGGCGGTCCGCGCGCGGCGCGCCTCCCGCCTTCCCCCCCCGGTTCCCCCGGCCGCGGCGTGACGCGCGTTCCGGCGAACCCCGGAGCCCGGAGGCCCCTGATCGGCGTGGTGGGAACCTCCCGCCCGTCGGCCGAGGAGGGCGCGCTCGCCGAGGCGGTCGGCCGCGCGATCGCGGAATCCGGTGCGATCCTGGTCTGCGGCGGGCTCGGGGGGGTGATGGAGGCGGCCTGCCGGGGAGCGAGGGGAGCCGGGGGGCTCACGGTCGGAATCCTCCCCACCGAGGACGCCGCCGACGCAAACCCCTACGTCGACGTCCCGATCGCCACGGGGATCGGCGAGGCGCGGAACGCCATCGTCGCGCGCGCTCCGGACGCCCTGATCGCCGTCGGCGGCGGGTACGGCACCCTCTCGGAGATCGCCCTCGCCCTAAAGGGGGGCAAGCGGGTCGTCGGTCTGCGCGCTCCGAAAGTCGAGGGAATCCTCCTTGCCCGCGGGGCCGAGGAGGCCGTGGCGCTGGCGCGGCGGACCCTGTGACCGCGGCGGCTCCTCTCCCTCTCGGAGTGCGCGCCCCGTTGCGGAGCAATCCGCCTCCGTTCGCCCCGAGCGCGGGCGTGCTCGATCCCCGTTCGGGATCCCCCAAGCTTCGCCGGCCCACGGGAGCCCTCCCCCGTTTGCCCGGAGCGCGTCCGCGCGCTCCTGCGCGCACCGCTCGCCTGTCTACCTTGATCTTGGCAGGGCCGCCCTCACGTGGCTGGGCTGGCGGCCGCCTCTCGCTCCGGCGCGGGCCGGTCTTCGTCGCGTGCATCGGCCCGACCCACGTGGGTCACATGCCCCGACTGGGTCGTCCCTCCGGAGTCGATCGCGCGACCCACGTGGGTCGCGCCCCCGACGCGGGTCGACCGCCCGATCTCGCGCCCCTTCCGTCCGAATCACCGCAATCTCCCCTCCTCCCCGCGCACGCTCCGCAGGCTCCCCTCGTGCACCAGCCCGTGGTGGCGGCTGCAGAGCGTCGCCAGGTTCCCCGCCTCGTTCGACCCGCCCGCAGCCCGCGGGACGACGTGGTGGACCTCG
>DASRRH010000013.1:0-59013 GCA_035695825.1 Planctomycetota bacterium
AGCCCGGCCGGCGCCTTGCGCGCGGCGAGCGCCCCCGGACCCGGGGAAGCCTCGCCCGGCCCCGATCTGTCCGGACTCGGGGCGACCGTCGCCGCCGACTCCACGTCCGCCGCCTTCAGGATCTCGAGCCACGCAGAGACGGTCCCCGTCAGGCCGGCGACGACCACGGTGTCCCCGATCACGGAGACCATCTCGAGGTTCGAATCCGTCAGGAGCGGCCGCAGGTTGGTGACCGCGCGGACCGGATCGAGGTAGCGGAGGGTGACGCTCGTCTGGATCGGCGCGGCCGGATGGCGGAACCGCGCTACTTCCCCGGCCGGGACGAACCGCGCGAGGCTCCGGATCGCCCCGCGGTCCTGGCCCTTGAGATGCGCGAGGCGCACGATCTGCGGCGATCCCTCGGGAGGGAAGAGCGTCACGAAATCGTTCGCGACGAGGATCGTCTCGAGCCACGGCTCGAACTCGGCGAGCGGGATCTCCTGCCGCGAGGCGAGCCCGGGCCGCGCGTTCTGGAGGATCGCCGCGTGCTCCGGCCGAGTCTGGTAGACGCGGCCGAGCGTCTTCTCCCCCAGACGGAGGAGGCCCTCGAGGGTGATCTCCGGCTCGACGATCACGCGCTCCCCGGAGGCCGCCTTCCCGGGCCGGGCGCCCGGGGCCGCCTCCTGCGGGAGGGAGGGGGAGAAAAGGGCGAGAAGGGGGGCGAGGAGCAGGGTTGCGGTCATGGTTTCGATCTCCTGGTCTCGAGGGGCGACCCTTGGACCGCGGCCGCGCGGATCCCATTCCGTCGGGGCGAGGGGGAGAGGGTAATCTGCCCCCCCTCTCGCCCCCCCTACGCGCCGGAACCGAACGCGTGACTCCCGGACGCCCTCCGCGGTCCCGCTTTCCGCTGACGCGGGAAGAAGCGGCCCTCCTCTCCGTCTGCGTCCTCGCCGTCCTCGGCCGATCGCAGGCCCTCGGGAACTTCCTGCGCCGGGCAGCGCGCGACCGCGTGCCGCTCCCCCTCCTGCGCGAGACCCTCCTCCAGGTCCACCTCTTCGCCGGGTTCCCGCGGACGATCGAGGCCTTCGAGCGACTCGACGAAGTCGTCTCGACCGGCGCGTTCGGGCGCGCGCCCCTATCCCCCTCGGAACGGAAAGACGGAAAAAGCGAGAGCGGTCTCGCGCTCTTCGGGCGGATCTACGGTGCGAAGGCTCCGGGCGTCCGGCGCCACCTCGCGAGCCTCCACCCTTCCCTCGAGCGCTGGGTGATCGGCCACGCCTACGGGCGGGTGCTCGGCCGGCCCGCGCTCTCGCCGAGGACGCGCGAGCTCCTCGCCGTGGCCTCGCTCGTCGCGCTGCGCTGCTGGAAGCCCCTCGCCTCGCACCTGCGTGGCGCCCTCCGCTGCGGCGCCGCGCCCGGCGAGGTCCGCGCGGCCATCCGATGCGCGGGGCGCCACGTCCCCGCATCGGCGGCGCGGAGGGCCGCGCGGATCTTCGACCGACTCGGCCCTCCCGGGGCGACCCGATGAGCTCCGGACCGCGGCCCACCCCTTCGATCCGCGCCGGCGTGGCCCTCGTCTCCGGGGCCGCGCTCCTCGCCGAGATCGCCTTCACCCGGATCTTCTCGATCGCGCTCTGGCACCACTTCGCCTACCTCGTCGTAGGCCTCGCCCTCCTCGGCTTCGGCGCCGCGGGCGCGCGGATGACGGCGAGGGGGGGGGCGCTCCTCCCCCGCGACGGGCCCCTCGAGGTCGCCCTCGCGCGCCGGGCGAGGCTCGCCGCCGCCGCGACGTTCGTCGCCCTCGCGGTCGCGGCCCGGATCCCGTGCGACACGATCCGGATCTTCGAGAGCCCGGCAAACGCGGCGACCCTCCTCCTCCTCGTCCTCCTTTCGACGGTCCCCTTCTTCGGGACCGGCTGCGTGCTCGCGACGGCGCTCGCGGGCTTTGCGGGGAGCGCGGGAACGGTCTACGCCGCCGACCTCGTCGGGGCCGGCCTCGGGGCAGCGCTCGCGCCGGCGGCGATCGGGCTCCTCGGCGGACCGGGGATGGTCGTCGGGGCGGCCGCGGCAACCGCTGCGGGATCCCTCCTCTTCGCCCTCCCCGGCGGCCCGCGGGAACGCGCGAGGAGCGCGGTCCTCGCCCTCCTCCTCGCCGCCGCCGCGCTCGGCGTCCGTAACGCCGACTCCTGGGTCCGGATCGCCCCCTCGAAGGAGCTCGCCGTCTTCCTCGAGGCGAAGATCGCTCCGATCGAGCACCGCCGCTGGACCCCCCTCGGCCGGATCGACGTGACCGCCCCCTACGTCGGGCCTCCATTAATGGGGGGGGAGTTCGGGAAGGCCTTCGAGACCCCCCTCACCCTCCGCGGCGTCACCCAGGACGGGGCCGCCCCGACCGTCCTCTTCGAGTTGCGGGGGGAGCCCTCGGACCTGACCTTCCTCCCCCACGCGACGACGGCTGCGGTGTGGGAGGCCCGAGGGGAACGCGATCCCACGAGGGTCCTCGTGATCGGGGTCGGCGGCGGGATCGACGTCCTGATGGCCCTCTCGAAGGGCGCCTCGGACGTCGTCGGCGTCGAGGTGAACCCGGCGACCCTCTCCCTCCTCACGGATCGATACCGCGCCTTCACCGGCGACCTCCCCGCGAGGAAGGGAGTGCGCCTCGTCGCGGGGGAGGGACGCGCCTTCGTCCGGGCGAGCCGGGAGACCTTCGACGTCGTCCAGATGTCGGGGGTCGACACCTACGCCGCGCTCTCCTCGGGCGCCTACTCCCTCGCCGAGGCCTACCTCTACACGGTCGAAGCCTTCGAGGACTACCTCGCCCACCTCCGCCCGGGCGGGCTCGTTTCCGTCTCGCGCTTCTTCCTCGAGCCGCCGCGCGAGACGCTCCGCCTCGCAGGCATCGCCGCCGAGGCGCTGCGCCGCCGCGGCGTCTCCGACCCTTCCCGCCACGTCGCAGTCCTCCGCGGCACCCTCTGGGCCTCCCTCCTCGTCGGCCAGAGGCCCTTCGAGGAACTCGAGCTCGAGCGCCTCCGGAGCTTTGCCGAGCGCGAGGGCTACCACCTCGCCTTCGATCCCGCGCGCCCCGGCGACACCCCCTTCGACTCCCTCCTCCGGGGGGACGGCCGGCATCGCGCGGCCTTCCTCGCGGGCTACCCCTACCGGGTCGACCCGATCGGGGACGACTCCCCCTTCTTCTTCAATTACTTCCGGTGGAAGAACCTCCCCTCAGTCACGGGCCTGCGCCCGGCCGACCCGGTCTACACCCAGTCCGTCCCCGTCGGGCACGCGGTCCTCCTCGCGACCTTCCTCGCGACGGCGATCCTCGGCGCCGTCGGGATTCTCCGGCCCCTCCGCGGAGGCGCCCGCCCCGGCCGATTCGGCTTTTACTTCGCCGCGCTCGGCCTCGCCTACCTATTCGTCGAGATCGCCTTCCTGCAGAAGCTCACCTTCTTCCTCGGCCATCCGACCTACGCGCTCTCGGTCGTGCTCGCCGGGATGCTCGTCTCCTCGGGGATCGGCGCCGCGCTATCCCGGCGCCTGCGCCCCGATGCCGCGAACCAACTGCTTCCCGCCGCCCTCATCGCGGTCCTCCCCGCCGCGGGCCTCGTCTCCCGGTTCGTCCTCCCCTCCTTCCTCCACCTCGCCTTCCCCGCGCGCGTCCTCCTCGCGCTCGCCCTCCTCGTCCCCTCGGGCCTTCTCATGGGGATGCCCTTCCCGATTGGGATCGAGCGCCTGCGCGTGAAGTGGCCCTCGGCCGTCCCCTGGGCCTTCGGCGTGAACGCCTTCGCGACGGTCCTCGCCTCGAGCCTCTCGACGCTCCTCGCGATGGAGGCGGGCTTCACGCTCCTCTTCCTCCTCGCCGCCGTGGCCTACGCGGCGGCGTTCGCGGCGCTTCGGCGGAGTTGATGCCGAAGCCCCCCTCCGGGGGAAGGTATCGGCAAGCCGCTCGCGAGCGCCCCTCCGCTCCTTCTCGATCACGGGGAAGGGGTTCCCGGTCCCGAACCCTCCCCGTTCGGCAGAGGCCCCATAGAATTGCCCTTCCCCCCATGAGCAAGACCTACGCGGCCTCGTTTTTTCGGGCCATCGAGGATTCTTCCCGACAGAGCGCCCGGGTCGTGGTCCCCCTCGTGATGGACTGGGTGAGGCCCGCCCGCGTGATCGATCTGGGATGCGGCCGGGGCACTTGGCTGGCGGTCTTTCGCGAGAATGGGGTTTCGAGCATTCGCGGCGTCGACGGGGATTACGTGGAGAGAGACCGGCTCTCCATTCCTCCGGAGGCGTTCGTCCCCCACGACCTCTCGATTCCCTACGCTGCGGATGGCGCCTATGACCTTGCGATCTCCCTGGAGGTCGCCGAACACCTGCCGCCGGAATCCGGCGAGGCGCTGGTTCGGTCGCTCATGGACCTCGCGCCGGTGGTCCTCTTCTCCGCCGCGATCCCCCATCAACCCGGAGACCATCACGTGAACGGCCAGTGGCCCGCCTACTGGGCCGAGCGGTTCGCCGGACGCGGCTATGTCAGCATCGATGCGGTTCGTCCGAGGATCTGGGACGATTCGCGGATCGCCTGGTGGTACCGCCAGAACACCGTGCTCTACGTTCGCGAGGACCGTCTGGCGAAGTGGCCCGAACTGGAATCGATGGGGCGCTCGAATCCGGCGAGGCCCCTCTCGCTGGTGCACCCGGAGATGCTCGACGAATTCGTGAAGTGGGGCACCGGGGAATCGAAGAAGTACTGGGACCTCTACCGGCAGACCCGTGGCGGCGCCGCCGGCGGGCCCGCGGACTGAGGTCCGTCTTCCGCCTCTTCGCCGTCGGGAGCTCCCTCGCGCGCCCGAACCTGACGGCGTGGACGGAGGCGGAGTAGGCGTCCGCAAGGGCGTGCTGCCCCTGGCCTTCCCCCCGAGCCGCCTCCGACAATCCGCCCCGCTCGCGACCGGCCCCACCCCCGCATGGACCCGCCTGCCGACCCACGCCCCGCGGAACCCTCCTCGACAGCCGCGCGCGCGCCCCTCCTCGAGCCGCGCGCGGCCGCGGCACTGACCGCTCACCTCCTCCTCCTCGCCGCGGTCGCGCGCGCCTTCCGGGTGGAGGGATTCGAGCTGATCGCGATCTCGATCCCCGCGTTCCTGGTCCACGCCCACCTCCCGGTCGCGGCGCGAAAGCCCTTCCTCGTCCTCGTCTTCGCGGCGACCCTGCTCTTCCTCTTCGGCCGGCGCGAGGGTCTCGCCGCGGCCGGCGTCATCGCGGTCTCCCTCGGCTGGCTCCTCCTCCCCCTTCGGTTCCCCATGCGGGTCGTCGGGCTCGCCGCGACGTGGGGCGCGCTCGCCTTCCTCCGCGCCAGGGCCGAGCCCCTCCTCCTCTCGTCGTGGAACTGGGGGATCGTCGCCTCGCTCTTCCTCTTCCGCGCGATCGTCTACCTCTACGAGCTGCGGCACGCCGAGCGTCCCCCCCCGTGGAAGGACGGGGCGGCCTACTTCTGCCTCTTCCCGAACCTCTTCGGGCCCCTCTTCCCGGTCGTCGACTTCAAGACGTTCCAGCGAGGCTGCCGGACCCGGGGGGGCGCCGGGACCGCGCGGACGGGAGTCTCCTGGATGTGGCGGGGCGTCTTCCACCTCCTCCTCTACCGCCTCGTCTCGACGGAGGGCGCGCTCGCTCCCGAGGGGGTGCGCTCGCCCGGCGAGCTCCTCCGCTTCCTCGTCTGCAACTACCTCCTCTACCTCCAGGTCTCGGGGAAGTTCCACCTCGCAGTCGGGAGCCTCCGCCTCTTCGGCTTCGAGCTCCCCCCGACGAACCGGAACTGGCTCCTCCCCTCCGGGTTCACCGACTTCTGGAGACGGATCAACATCTACTGGAAGGACTTCATGCAGAAGGTCTTCTTCTACCCCGCCTACTTCGCGTTCCGGCGGGCCGGACCGAAGGCCTCCCTCGCGCTCGCGACCCTCGTCGTCTTCGTCGCGACGTGGGCGCTCCACAGCCTCCAGTGGTTCTGGATCCGGGGCTCGCTCCTCCTCCGCGGAACGGACGTCCTCTTCTGGGCGATCCTCGCGGTCCTCGTGCTCGTCAGCGTGCTCCGCGAGAGCCGGTCCGCCGCGGCGCGAAAGGCGAGCGGCTCTCCCGCCCGGAAGGGGCTCCGCACGGCGGGGACCCTCGCCTCGATCCTCCTCCTCTGGTCGCTCTGGACCTCCGCGTCGCTCGCTTCCTGGCTGGAGCTGCTCCGATTCTGGAACTGAAGGGACTCTCGAGGCTCGCTCGCACCCCGGCGGCCCCGGCGGCCGCGGGCCTCCTCCTCCTCGCCGCGTGGGCCTCGGGGCGTTTCCTCGGTTTCGAGCCCGCGGCGCGCTGGACGGCGGCGCTCGGCGCCTCCGGAGCCGCCTCGCGCGCCGAGGAACAAGAGGAGCGACACCAGAACTACTACGAGGCTCTCCTCGGCGCGCCGGAAGAGGGGGGCGCGGACCGTCTGCTCGCGACGGGAGGGGACTCGGGGGCCCGCAAGCGGCAGGCGGGCCTCGACGTCCGCTCGCTCCGCGGGGCGAGCCGCGGCGAGATGCGCCCCCTCGCCGAGGTCGTCCTCCACGGCCGGACCCTGCGGACGAACTCGCGCGGCATGCCGGACCGGGAGCGCGCGCTCGAGGCCCCGGCCGGCACGATCCGGATCGCCTTCCTCGGCGAATCGTGGACCGCGGGGTGGGGCGTCGAGGCGCCGGCGCGGTATCCCGACTTGCTCGAGGCCTTCCTCGAGCGCGGGAGGAGCGCCCAGGTCCGGTACGAGGCCCTCAACTTCTCCATCCCCGGCATCTCCCCGGTCCTGCACCTTCGCTTCCTCGCGGGGCGCGTCCTCCCCTTCCACCCCGACGTCGTTTTCCTCGTCGTCACCCCCTCCGACGTCTCGCGCGCCGCGCTCGACGCCGCCCGCCTGCTCCACGAGGGGATCGACCTCCCGTCCCCGGCGCTGCGCGCGATCGCCGGCGAGGCGGGGGCCCGCCCCGGCCGCGCCGTCTCCCCCCTGGAACGCCGGCTCGCCCCCCACGCGGCCCGGCTCCTTCGGGCCTCGATCGGGGCGATCCGGGCCGCCTGCGCGGAGGCGCGAGCGGCGTTCGCGGTCGTCCTCCTCCCCCGCCTCCTCGGGGAGGGGAAGCCGGAGCCGGAGCGGGAGACGATCGCGTCGGCGTGCGCGGAGACCGCGACGACCCTCCTCGACCTCGCCGACGCCTTCGAAGGAGGGGACGAGGAGAGACTGGTCGTCGCGTCGTGGGACCCCCATCCCAACGAGGAGGGGCACGCGCTCCTCGACCGGAGCCTCCGCCGCGCGATCGCGCGTTCCCCCGAGATCTGCGCCCGCCTCCGCCGGCGGCCCGAGGAGCTCGATCGCTGATAGGATCGGTCCGGTGTAGGGAGGCCCGCGGCCCGAAGAGGGGCGAGAACGTCTCATGGAAGACATCCAGGCGATCGTGCGCGCGTACGTCCTCCGGGAATGCCTCCCGGGGGAAGATCCTTCGACGCTCACCGATTCGACCCCGCTCCTCACGGGGGGGATCCTCGACTCGATCGCGACGCTGAAGCTGATCGCCTTCCTCGAGGAGACGTTCGGCGTCTCCTTCGAGGCCTACGAGGTCGACCCCGACCACTTCGACACCGTCGAGCGGATCGCGCGCCTCGTCGAGGCGCGGCGCGGGCCCGGGCGGTCGTGACCCTCGAGCGGTGGCTCGTCGCCTCCCGCGCCCGGGGGGGGGACCAGGTCGCGGTCGAGGAGCCCTCGGGCCGATCGCTCACGTACGCGGAGCTGGACGATCGCGCCACGCGCGTCGCCCGCGACCTCGTCGATCGGGGGATCGGGCCCGGCGATCGCGTGGCCTTCTGTCTGCGGAAGAGCCTCGAGTCGGTCGTCTCGATCTTCGGGATCCTGAAGAGCGGGGCCGCCTACGTGCCGCTCGACCCGCTCGCGCCGGACGATCGGAACCTCTTCATCCTCGAGGACGCGGGAGCGGCGGCGCTCCTGACGGGGGCCGAGCGGGCGCAGTCCTGGGCGGGGAGGATCGCGGGAAAGGCGCCGCATCTCCTCGCCTTCGGGTGCGCCTCCCCCCCCCCGTCCTGGCCCGGCGACGCCGCCGCCGCCGACGCGCTCGTTGCACCGGAGCGGGACACCCCCCTGCCGCCGGAGGATCCCGAGCGGGTCGCGTACGTCCTCTACACGTCGGGCTCGACCGGCAAGCCGAAGGGAGTGATCCTCACCCACCGCAACGCCGAGAGCTTCGTCCGCTGGTGCGTCGAAGCGCTGCCGGTCGGGCCGGAGGACCGGTTCTCCTCCCACGCCCCCTTCCACTTCGACCTCTCCGTCCTCGACCTTTTCGTGCCGGTCCTCCTCGGCGCGACGGTCGTCCTCATCCCCGAGGAGGTCTCGAAGGATCCGAGGCGACTCTCCGCGCTGGTCGAGGAGGCGCGCCTCTCGGTCTGGTACTCGACCCCCTCGATCCTGACCCTCCTCACCCAGTTCGGGGGCCTCGCCCGCCGCGACGCGCGGTCGCTGCGCGTCGTCCTCTTCGCCGGAGAGGTCTTCCCGCTGAAGCACTTCCGGGCGCTCCGGGCGGCCTGGCCGCACCCGGCCTACTGGAACCTCTACGGCCCGACGGAGACGAACGTCTGCACGTTCCACCGGGTCCCCGACGAGATCCCGCCGGATCGGACGGGGACCTTCCCGATCGGGCTCCCCTGCTCGCACTGCCGGGCGCTCGTCGTCGACGAGTCCCTCCGCCCCGTCTCTGACGGAGAAGTCGGGGAGCTCTGCATCGCCGGGCCCTCCGTGTTCCAGGGGTACTGGAACCTCCCCGACCGGACCGCGGCCGCCTTCTTCCGGGACGGCGCGGGCACGCGCTGGTACCGGACCGGGGACCTCGTGCGCCGCGGCGAGGGGGGCGACCTCCTCTTCCACGGCCGGCGCGACCGGATGGTCAAGCGGCGGGGGTACCGGGTCGAGCTCGGGGAGATCGAAGCCGCGCTCCTGCGCCACCGCGGTCTCGTCGAGGCGGCCGCCGTCGCCACCTCTCCGGGCGAGGGGGAGGTCGCGATCACGGCCTTCGTCGCGCGCGCCGGCGGCGCGGACCCCTCCCTCGTCGCCTTGAAGCGCCACTGCGCGGAGACGCTCCCCTCCTACATGATCCCGGACCGGATCGTCTTCGCCGCGCCGCTCCCGAAGACCTCGACCGAGAAGATCGATTATCCCGAGCTCGCGCGCCGCGCCGGAGGGGGCGCGCCCGATCCGTCCGGCGCGAGCCCGAGGTAGCGCGCGACGAGCAGGCGCTGGATCTCCGAGGTGCCGGAGTAGAGGCGCCCGCCGATCGCGTCGCGCAGCTCCCGCTCCACCTCGAACTCCTTCATGTACCCGTATCCGCCGTGGATCTGGATCGCGTCGAGGGCCGACTGCACGGCGGCCTCGCTGATGTGGAGCTTCGCGACGGCGGCGTCGAGGCCCGAGAGCCCGCGCCGCGCCTGGCTCCAGGCCGCCCGGTAGAGGAGGAGCCGCGCGGTCTCGAGCCGGACCTTCATGTCCGCGATCCGTCCCGCGACCAGCTGGAAGCTCCCGATCGGCCTCCCGAACTGCTCCCTCGTCTTGGCGTAGGCGAGGCAGGCCTCGAGCTGGCGCTCCATCGCCCCCACGTCGGTCGCGAGGATGCAGCTCCGCTCCCAGCCCATCGAGTGCTGGAAGAGGACCGAGCCCTGTCCCTCCGTCCCGAGCCGGTTCTCCGCGGGCACCTCGCAGTCCTCGAACGCGACCGTTCCCATCGGGGAGGTCGCGAGGCCCATCTTCGCGATCGGCGCTCCGACGGAGAGCCCGGGGCTCCCCCGATCGACGAGGAACGCGGTCACCCCCCAGACCCCCTTCGCCCGGTCGACCGTGGCGAAGGCGACGAGGATGTCGCAGACCGGCGCGTTCGTGCAGAAGGTCTTCGTGCCGTTCAGGACGTAGCGCTCGCCCCGGCGCTCGGCGCGCGTCCGCAGCGAGAAGGCGTCCGAGCCCGAGTCGGGCTCGCTCATCGCATGGGCCCCGATCCAGGTCCCGTCGCACAGTTTCGGGAGGTAGCGCCGCTTCTGCTCCGGCGAGCCGAACGCGAGGATCGGCATCTCGACGCTCCACATCTGGGCGTGGATCGAGAAGAGGAGCCCGCGGTCGCGGCAGCCGTAGCCGAGCGCCTCCATCGCGAGCATCGTCGTCAGGGCGTCGCTCCCCGAGCCCCCGTGCTCGGGGGGGATCGGCAGCCCCTGGATCCCGAACCGGGCGGCCTCGGTCCAGAGCTCCCGCGGGAACCGCCCGGCCTGTTCCCGCTCGAGGACGTCGCGGTCCAGCCGGCCGCGCGCGAACTCGACGACCGACTTGCGGAACGCGAGCTGCTCTTCGGTCCAATCGAAGTCCATGGCGTGCTCGGGGCCGCGCGATCCTACCCTCGCGGCCGAGCCGTCGGCCGGACCTCGGCCCCCTCGGCCTCCTCCCCCCTGCCGGCTCGCGACGGCACGCGCCGCAGGAACGCGATCCCGACGACGAGCATCGCCGCCGGCACGAGGACTCCCGCCCGGGGCGTCCCGAACGCGTCGGCGAGGACCGAGTAGAGGATCACCCCGACGATCGAGAACTTGTTCGTCAGGCCGTAGATGCCGAACGGGCCCTCGAGAGGGCGGCCCGCGCAGAGGTCGACCAGCCACTTCCGTCCGGCGAGGGCGATCCCCCCCATCCCGATCGCGCCCGGGACGGCGAGCGCGGCGATCTGGAGGAGCCGCGGCATCGGGAACTGGGGGAGGATCACGGCCGCGAGGAGGGAGCCGGCCGCGAGGACGTAGGGACCCCGCGCGCCGCGCCGATCGGCCATCCCGCCGAGGACGAGCCCGACCGGGAGGGCGAGGAGGTTCGCGGCGATGAGGAGCCCGTCGGTCTCCCCCTGCGTGAACCGGAGGCCGTTCAGCGTGAAGTCGGCGATGCAGATCAGGGCGGTGTTGAGGGCGTCCGAGCAGAAGAAGTTGCCGAGGTAGAAGTTCCGGGTGGGCCGGTGGGAGAGCGCCTCGCGGCAGGCGGAGACCGCCCGCCGCCACTCCCGGACCGGATCGACCCTCCCCTGGCGCACCCGCACGGGGCGGACCCAGAGGAAGGAGGGGAGGGAGAAGAGGAGGAACGCGGCCGCCGTCGCGAGGTAGATCCCCCCCTCGTCGAAGCCGAAGGAGCCTCGCATCACGGAGGCGCCCGCAATCCCGATCGGCCCCCCGATGTAGCCGACCGCCGTCCCCAGGCCCGACGCGAAACCGACGCGCCCCGGCCGGGCGACGTCGACCAGCATCGCGTTGTAGTAGACGAGGGAGGTCTGGTAGGCGACGAAGGTCGCGACGTAGAGCGCGACGAGGAGGACCGGGGCCTGCGTGAGCCCCATCGCCGCGGCCGCGAGGCCGCAGAGGAGGGAGGAGACGACGAAGTCGCGGCGCAGGCGGCCCGAGGTCTCCGCGGCGGTCCCCGCGACGGGAGAGATCAGGCCCGCGAGGATCGAGGCGAAGACGAACCCGACCCAGAGGAGGGTCCGCGACCCCGTCAGCCGCTCGATCTGCGGCGTGAAGTAGCGGGTCATCACGACCGCGTAGACGAGGGTGTTCGCGAGGTCGTAGCACGACCACGCGAGGAGGGCGCGGCTCAACGCGGGCGCGGCGCCTCGAGGACCCCCGTGACGCGCACCGAGCGCAGCTCGATCCCGCCCGCGCAGCGCATCTCGACGTCGCAGGCCTCCTTGCCGCGCTCCTCCCCCGCCCCCGCGCCCCACTCGACCCGGTCGACGAGGAGCCGCGCCCTCTTCCCTCCCGGCTCGACCTCGAGCGCGACCTCGTAGGAGGCCCCCGCCGCGAACGCGAGGGAGGTTCGCCGCGGGGTGCGAGGCGGGCGGGCGCGGAGCGACTCCTCGACCGCCGCGAGGGGACCCTCGAGGTGCGCGACCTCCGAGCCCCGTTCCTCCCCCCGGGCCCGCACGAGGAACGCGTGGCCGCCGGCGGCGAACCCGACGAGGCGGGGGTCTCCCGCCTCGAACGGGAAGCGGACGGAGAAGTCCGCGCGCCAGCCCCGCGCGGCGTCGAGGGGGACCTCGAGCCGCGGCCCCGCCTCCTCGCGGAGGCTCCCGAGCGTCCCCGAGGAATCCTTCCGCAGGCCCGTCGGCCCCCCCTTCCACCCCTTCGGGACCTTCCACGAGGAGGGGGCCTCCGGCCCGAACGCGAAGGCGAGCGAGGGGCGATCCCCCTCCCACTTGACCTCGGCGCCGGGGGCGATACGGAGGAGGCGATCCCCCCGCTCGCGGCGCTCGATCGCCGCCTCAACCTCGGAGCGCTCGCGGCGCAGCGCGTCGGCCTCGGCCTTCACCTCGGCCGTGTCGCCGAACTCCCCGAGCGCGCGGTCGTAGGCCGCCTTCGCCCGATCGAGCTCCTCCTGGCGCCGGAGGTCGCGCGCGGTCCGGACCGCCTCGAGCGCGCGCGCCGGCCTCGACGCCTGCCCCTCCTGCGCGGCCCTCCTCTCCTCCTCGACGCGCACCAGGAGGGCGCCGGCGCGCGGGTCCCCGGAGAGCGACCGGAGCAGGCGCTCCCCCTCCGCCGGGTCGCCGCAGCGGAGCCGGAACAGGGCCCGCGCGAAGCGATCCTCCGCGGGGAGGCCCGGACGCTCCTGCCCGGTCGCCGGATCGAGGAAGCCGAGCTTCCGCTCGATCGAGTCGGGGTGGAGGTCGCGGAAGGAGAGGAGGATCGGCCCCCTCCCCTGGGGGAGGAGCTCCACGGCGTCCCGCTCCCGGTCGTATCGCCGCGAGATCTTGCCGAAGTGCGCGATCCCCTTCGCCCGCAGCTCGAAGGCCTCGTCGACGGCGCCGTCGACCGCGTCGGCGAAGCGGTCGCGGAGCCGCGCGAGGGTCTCCGCCTCCTCGATCCGGGCCCGGATCCGCTCCGCCACGGCGGAGAGCGCGGGCCTGCCGAGCCGCTCCTTCCACTCGCGGGCGACGGCCGCGAACTGCCGGTTGCGGAGGCGGCTCGAGAGCTCCTCGTCGAGCGCCTGGAAGAGGCGCTCCGCGCTGGAGGCCTCCACCCTCGCCTCGAGGCGTGCGAGGGCCAAGCGGTGCTCCTCCGCGCGCGCGCGAGGATCCTCCGGGAGAGCCGGGCCGAACTCGTCGAGGTCGATCCCCCGGTCGAGGAGCGCCTCGCGCGCCGCGCGGTCGAACGCGGCCGCGGCGCCGAGGGTCTGCCCGGAGGCGAGCTCCTTCTCGAAGCGCTCGCGGAGCGACCGCATCACCTGCTCCGCCTCCGCGGCCTTCCCCGCCGCGCGGACCCGGATCTCCCGCTCGAGGTCCCCCCGGAAGGCCTCGACCGTCCTCCGGGCCGCCTCCCCCTCCTCGGGGTGAAGGTCCTCGAGGCGCAGCCCCTTCGCGTCGCGGAAGGAGTCGAGCCCCGTCCCGAGCCGCTGGAGGGCGGTCCGGAAGGAGTTCCCCTCCGCGAGCCGCAGGACCTCGGGTCGCAGCCGCTCGCGGAGGTGGCGGTCGAGGTCGTCGCGGAACCAGCGGGCCGCGTCCCTCCCCTTCTCGCGGAAGACCGCCCGCGCCCGCTCCATCGAGGTCCTCCAGCGCGCCGCGAAGGGCTCCGAGAGGGAATCGACGGAGCGCCCGAGCGCCTCCCGCGCGCGGTCGGGGATCTCCTGGTCGAAGAGCGCCGACTCCTCGGCGAAGCGCCGCCGTTCCGCGGCCGCTCTCGCCGCCTCCTCCCCCGCGCGGAGGGCGCGCTCGAAGTCCCCCTCGGCGAGGCGCTCGACCGACCGGTCGGGCGTTCCCGCCGGCTGCGTCCCGGAAGGGAGGCGCGCCGACTCTCCGGAGCCGCGCGCGCCCGTTCCCCGGAGGAGCAGCGCGACGCCTCCCGCGAGCGCGAGGGCCCCGATCGCGACGAGGAGGAGGGTCCTCCTCGGGGCCGCACGCGCGGGGACCTCGACGACGGTGTGCGGCTCGATCGCCGGGGTCTGGCGCCGCTCGACGGCGGTGAGGTCGCGGAGGAGCTCCTCGGCGCTCTGTTGACGGCGCGCCGGGTTCTTGAGGAGGAGCTTGCGGAGGACCAGGCAGAGCCCCGGGGAGAGCCCCGGGTTTCGGGCCGCGGGGTCGGGGGCGGGCTCGAAGAGGACCTTCGTCAGGACGTCCGCGATCCGCTCCCCGTCGAATGGCGGGGCCCCGGTCGCCGCGTGGAAGAGGGTCGCGCCGAGCCCGTAGAGGTCGCTCCGCGGGCTCGCCGAGGCGACGTCGCGCGCCTGCTCGGGGGGGAGGTACTGGGGCGTCCCGAGCGTCGCCCCCTCGCGGGTGATCGAGGCGTCGAGGGGCGCGCGGGCGAGGCCGAAGTCCGTGAGCCGGGCGCGCCCGCCGGGCTCGAGGATCACGTTGCCGGGCTTCACGTCGCGGTGGACGACGCCGCGGCCATGGGCGTGGGAGAGCGCCTCGGCGATCTGCCTCCCGATCGAGAGGACCTCCTCCTCGGGGAGCCGCCCCCGCTCGCGGAGGACGGTCTTCAGGCTCTTCCCCTCGACGAACTCGAGGACGAGGCAAGGCGCTCCCCCCCCCTCCCGGAGATCGAGGCCGCGCGCGACGTTCGGGTGGTCGAGCGAGGCCGACACGCGCGCCTCCCGGCTGAGGCGCGAGACGAACCGCCGGTCGCGTGCGAGCTCGGGATGGAGGACCTTCAAGGCGACGATGCGGCCCGAGCCGATCTCCCGGGCCTTCCAGACCACCCCGGTCGCCCCGGATCCGACCCGCGCGAGGACCACGTAACCCTCGACGAGGGGGGATCCGGCGGCGGAGGGGGGGGGCCCCGGAGAAGCTCCCGCCGCGTCGGCGCTCATGGGCCCCGGGCTCAAGGACGGCGCCTCCCGGCCGGGGCGGGAGGAACCGGGGCCGGGGCGCTCGCGACCGCGGCGCGCGCGCGTGCCTCCCCCTCGACCGCCTCGACGCGGAGGCCGAGCGCCGCGACGAAGGCGGCCTCGTGGAGGGCCCTCGAGGGCTCCGGGTCGAGCGTGCGGCGAGGGGAGGGGGGCATCCCGCGGCGGAGGCTCGCGTGCAGGCGCCGCAGCGCCTCCGGGCCCCCCTCCGCGAAGCGTTCGACGACGGCCATCGAGAAGACGATCTCGAGGAGCGAGAGCTCCGAGACCTCGCGGCGCAGGACGACCTCGAGAGGGGGGAGCGCCTTCCGGTCGACGCCCGCCCGCAGCTCCTCCCGCCAACGCCCGGCGGCGAGGCGGTAGGGGTCCGGCTCCGCCTCGACCTTTGCACCCCGGGGGCGGTAGTACCCCCCGCCCCCCTCGACCGGCGCGCGGCAGAAGATCGTGTTCGCGCCGATCCCGGCGAACTCCCCGAGGCAGGCGAGGCCCTCGTCGTACCAGGGCGGGAGGAGCCGGCCGTTCGGGGCGAGGCGGTTCAGGAGGAGGTGGCCCACGCTGTGGAGCGTGTGGCCGACGAGGGAGACGCGCTCGCGGTTGAGCCGCGCGGCCACCGAGATCGGCCTCGGCTCGTAGAGGACGAACCCGTTCGCCCCCTTCACGTACTCGGCCCAGGTCCGCCCCACCGTCGTCGTCCCGGAGGCGAAGTGCGGGACGGCGCGCGCGTAGGAAGGGGGGTCGTCGAAGAGGTAGAGCTCCGCGCTCTGCCCGCGCAGGGCCTCGGCGCCGGCCCCCGCCCCATAGATCCGCTCGAAGTAGGCGAGGACGCGCTCCGCCCCCTCCCCGACCTCCCGCAGGAAGGCCTCCTCGTAGGGACCCGCCACGACGAAGTGGTCGCTCGCCGAGGTCGCGAGGGGCGCACCGATCGCCTCCCCTGCGCGTTCGACCGCGGAGAGCGCCTCGTCGAGTCCCCGCGGGATCCAGCGCCCCTCGCGCCGGACGAGCCCCTTCGCCGCCATCGCCTCCGCCTCGGGAATCCACCTCCCCTCGTGCAGGACGAGCCCCTTCTCGAGCGCCTCCTTCTCCTGCGGCGTCACCCAGCGTCCCGCGTGCTGGACGAGCCCCCTCGCGCGGAAGGCCTCCTCCTCGCGCTTCGCGGCGAGGGCGTCGCGCTCCCCGGGGCTCATCCACCGCCCCTCGAACAGGACGCGGCCGAGTGCGCGGTTGGCCCCCTCGTGGCCGGGCTCGAGCCGGACCGCCTCCTCGAGCTCCTGCTTCGCCTCCTTGCCGAGTCCCTTCGAGCGGCAGAAGAGGGCGAGCGCGTAGTGATCGGAGGCGCTCTCCGCCTTCGCCCGGCGCGCGGCGAACTCCTCGGACGGGGAGGGCCCTCGCTCGATCGAGAGGATCTCCCCCCGCGGGACCGCCGCCCGGCCGAAGGGGGTCTCGACGAGGATGCGCTCGGCGCTCTCCTCGACGATCTTCCCTTCGAGGCGCCGCCCGTCGCGCGTCTCGACCACGTCCGCGCGCCCGGAGGAGGCAAGGATCGAGAGGAGCGCCCCGGCCGCCGCGCGCCTCACGTCTCCTCGTCCTCGGCGTCGCCGGAGGGGGCCTCTTCCGGGAGGGCGCCCGCGTCGTCCCCCCCCTCGATCCCGAGCTTCGCCATCTTTCGCTGGAGCGTGAACCGGCTGACGCCGAGCGACTTCGCCGCCGCCGTCTTGTTCCCGGGGAACCGCGCGAGGGCCTCCTCGATCGCGCGCCTCTCGAGGCGCTCGACGCGCTCCGGAAGGGTCCCCCCCTCTTCCCCGGGGAAGCGATCCGCCCGGAGAGGGGTCCCTTCCCGGATCGAGCGGGAGAGCGCCTCCACCCCGACCTCCTCCCCGGCGAAGACGACCCACTTCCGGACCTCGTTCTCGAGCTCGCGCACGTTGCCGGGCCAGGCGTGCCGGGCGAGGAGGTCGAGGACCTCGGGGCGCAAGCGCTTCTTCGGCGTCCCCGCCTCCCGGCAGAACGCCCCGAGGAAGTGGTCGAGGAGCTCCGGGATGTCCTCGCCCCGCTCGCGCAGGGGCGGCAGCCGGAGGGGCAGCACGTTCAGCCGGAAGAAGAGGTCCTCCCGGAACTCCCCGTGGCGGACGAGCTCCGAGAGGTCGCGGTTGCTCGCGCAGAGGAGGCGCACCTCGACGCGCACGGGCGCGTCCGCCCCGAGCGCCCGGACCTCCCCGTCCTCGAGCACGCGCAGCAGCTTCTTCTGGAGGTCCGTGCTCATCTCGCCGACCTCGTCGAGGAAGAGGGTCCCGCCGTGGGCGAGCTCGAGCAGCCCCTTTCGGGCGCGGTCGGCGCCGGTGAAGGCGCCGCGAGTGTGGCCGAAGAGCTCGGAGGCGAGGAGGTGGTCGGGGAGGGCGGCGCAGGACTCGGCGACGAAGGGGCCGCGGCGGCGGGACCCATGCTCGTGGATCGCGCGCGCGATCAACTCCTTGCCGGTCCCCGACTCCCCCTCGAGGAGGACGGGGAGGTCGGAGAGGACGATCCGGTCGAGCGCGCGGAAGACCTCCCGCATCGCCGGAGAGCGGCCGACGATCCCCCGGTAGGGGTGGCGCGCGGGGCGCCGCTCGCCGAGCTCCTCCCTCGCCTTCTCGAGCTCGCGCTCCTGGTCCTCGACGCGTCGCGCGAGGGCGCGGTTCAGCCGCTCGATCTCCTCCCCCTGCCGCCGCGCCTCCTCGAGGCGCCGGGCGTTGCCGATCGCGATGCCGGCCTGCTGCGCGAGGGCGTCGAGGAGGTCGAGGTCGTCCTCCGAGAAGGCGCCCGCCCGGAGGCGGTGGTCGACGGCGAGGACGCCGGCGGCCGACCCGCCGACCGGCAGCGGGACGGCCATGACGCTCCGCAGGCGCATCTCCTCGATCGAGAGCGCCTCCCGGAATCTCTCGTCCTCGGCGGCGTCGACGACGAGGAGGGGCCGGGAACTGCGCCACACGGGCTCGGCGATCCGGGAGAGGAACTTCGCCGGGGGCATCGCGACCGCCTCCCCCGCGAAGTTGCGGGCCACCTCGTAGCGCAGCGGCGCCCCCCCGCCGCCCCCCCCGGAGGGGCGCGAGGGGTCCTCGAGGATGACGAACCCGCGCTCGGCCCGCGTCAGCTCGATCCCCGCGTCGACGATCTTCGTCAGGAGGGGTTCGAGCGCCGACTCGGCGTTGAGCGCGCGGTTGATCCGGACGAGGGCGTAGAGGTCGTCGCGCTCGCGCACGACCGCGTCGACGGAGGTCGCCTCGCCTGCGGGGAGCGGCGCCGCACCCCCCTCGCCGGGATGGTCGAAGAAGATCCGGGTCTTCCCGACTTGGATCACGTCCCCCGGGGCGAGCGAGACGCGGGCCACGGCCGCGCCGTTGACGAGGGTGCCGTTCTGGCTCCCCTCGTCGACGAGAACGAACCCGTCGGCGATCCCCTCGATGCGGCAGTGGCGGCGGGAGGCCCGGGGGTCCTTCAGGCGGACGTCGTTGCCGAGGGCGCGGCCCACCGTGATCGGGAGCCGCTCGAAGAGCAGGTCGTTCCGTGCGCCGTCCTCGAAGACGGTGAGCTTCAGCCGGGACATCCCTTCACGCGCGCGCGATCCGGAGGATCTCCAGCTACCGTCCGCTCCCACCCGATCGGGGCGGGATTATACGCGCGGCCGCGCCGCGCCCTGGCGAGGGAGGTAGACGCGCGGACCCCGTCGGTAACCCTCAAGGGGCTCGGGGGATCGGCCGATACGGCCGACGCGGAGTCTGCGGCCGTTCGGCGTTGCGGTCCGCCGTAAGCGACTTGCGGCCCGGCTCCTGCCGAGTTGGACCCCCCCCCTCCCGAGGTCGAAGGACCACGCAAGTCCCCCCTGCCGCCGTCGATGAGGCGCGTTCGCAACCCGCAGGCGTGGCCGGGTCGATGAGGCCGGCGCGCGTCCTTCCGCGCTGGCTCGAGCCGGGCGAGGCGGTCCTCGGCGTCCTCCGGATGGAGTGCTTCGCTCCGGACGAGGCGGGACGGCCTCTGAACCCGGGCGCCTTCACGCGCTGGGTCGATTCGCTCGCGCCCCACTTCCGGAGGATCGAGGTCGCCGCCCCTCTCCTCCCCGCCGGCGCGGTCCCGGGGGGCGCTCCGCTCACGGCGGAGAACGTTCGCTTCCTCCCCCTGCCGAACCTCCGGGGCCTCCGGCGTTGCTACCTCGGCGCCCCGCGCGCCCTCTCTCTCCTCAACCGGTGGGTCGGGGGATGGGACCTCGCGAACCTCCGCATCCCGGACAACTTCCTCCCGTTCGCGGGCGCGCTCGTCCGAAGGCGAGGGCTCCCCCGCTACGTCTCCCTCGTCGGCCACCCCTGGAACGGGAGCGCGATCCGGGCCCGCACGCTCCGCGCCCCCGCGCGCGCCGTCGCGGGGATGCACGGCAGGCTCCAGCGCGGTCTCTACCGCAGGGCGCTCCGCGGGGCGCTCTGCATCGCCCACGGGGAGGGGCTCCTCGACCTCGCGCGGAGCGCGGGGGCGCGCGCCCACTCGCTCCCCTCGGCGAGCCTCTGGGAGCGCGAGATCCCCTCCGCACCCCCCCCTCCGGGTCCGGGAAACCGCCTCCTCTACGTCGGCCGGATCAGTCCGGAGAAGGGGCTCCGCGTCCTCCTCGAGGCCCTCGCGCGCGCGGGCGTTGCGGACCTCCGGCTCGACCTCGTCGGTTGGCCGTCGGCCGGGGAGGAGCGGGCGATCGCGGAGGTCGCCGGCCGCCTGGGGCTCGACGGTCGGGTGCGGCTCCTCGGCTTCCTCCCCCTGGGGCCTCGCCTCTTCGAGGCCTACCGCGAGCACGACCTCCTCGTCCTCCCCTCGCTCTCGGAGGGGACGCCGCGGGTCCTCGGCGAGGGGATGGCCCACGGCCTCGCGGTCGTCGCGACCGACTGCGGCGGGGTGAGCGACCTGGTGGAGCACGCCCGGACCGGGCTCCTCGTTCCCCCGGGAGACTCCGGCGCCCTGGCGGCCGCCCTCGCCGCGCTGGCCGGGGACGCGCGACTGCGCCGCGCCCTCGCGTGCCGCGGATTCGAGGCGGCGCGCGGGCGCACCCTCGAGGGGCAGGCGCGCGCCCACTTCGCGATCCTGCGGGAGGAGTGGGAGGCGATGGCGGAAGGGGCGGGTCGCTTCGAGGTGAGCCGAGCATGAAGGCGCTCCGCTGGGCGCTCCCTCCCTTCGCCGGGCTCGCCGGAGGGGCTCTCGCCGTTCTCCAGGGAGGGGCGGGGGCCCTCGCGGCGGGCGGGTTGGCGCTCGCCCTCCTCGGGGTCTTCGCTCCCCCGCTCTCGCTCGCTCTCTACGCTTGCGGGAACTCCCTCGCCGTCCGCGGCCTGCCCGTCGGCGGGCTTTCGGTCGCCCCGGAGACGCTCTTCCTCCTCTGGCTCCTCCTCGTCGGCCTCCTGCGGGCAGGGGGGGAACCCGGGACCGCGGCGCTGCGCTCGGCGAGGGCGCCCGCGACCTTCGCGCTCGCCTTCGCCGCCGTCGCCCTCGTCTCGGCCCTCCGCGGAGGGATCGACGCACGCGAGGCCCGGATCCTCCTCCACGCGCCCGTCTGGATCGCGAACGCGGCGGCCGTCCCGCTCCTCTGCAGGACCCGGCGCGCCGTCCTCACCGTCCTCGCCGCGCTCGTCGTGGGAGCGAGCGCGCTCGGGCTCCTCTCCCTCCTCGAGCCGCGGTTCTTCACGAACGCGCAGGAGGGGATCTTCCTCTCGGACTACCGCAACCCCTTCGCCCACCTCCTCGGGCTCTCCCTCGTCCTCTCGGCCTCGCTCTACCTCCTCGGCGAGGCCCCGGGCCGATGGCTCGCCGCCTGCTCCTCGCTCCTCCTCTTCGCGGCGATCGTCGCGACCGGCTCCCGGGGAGGCTGGGCCGCCGCGGGGGCCGGGCTCCTCGCCGTCCTCGCCTCCCGCGCGCGGTCCCTCGCCCCTCGCGGAACGCTCTGCGGGGCGGTCGCGGCCTCCCTCCTCGCCTCGACGGTCGCCCTCTCCGCCGCCCCCGTCCACGAGGGGGCGGAGCGCGCCGCCGACCGGTTCCGGACGATCTTCGACTGGCACCGGCGCTCCTCGAACCGCTATCGCCAGCAGGTCGCCCTCGCCTCGCTGCGGATCGCGGAGGAGCGGCCCCTCCTCGGAGCCGGGCCGGGCCGCTTCCGCCAGGAGGCCGACCGCCGCCGGGAGGGCCTCGACGCTCTGCGCCGGGGCGTCTCCTCCACCGACAACGAGTACGCGCGGACGCTCGGCGAGCTCGGCCTCGTCGGCCTCTCGCTCCTCGTGTTCGCCGGGTTGGCGACGGCCCGGCGACTGCGCCGCAGCCTCGCGCGCGCAGCCCGTCCCGTCGAGGCGCTCCTGCCGGCCCTCGGCGTCGGGCTCCTCGCCCACACCGCCGCTCTCGCGGTGTTCGAGGACCTCGCCTACGCCTCCGCGCTCTGGTTCGCCCTCGGGATCGCGTGGCGGTGCGGGGCGGAGGAGACCCCGACGTGAGGGTCCTCCTCGTCGGCCGCCTCCCCTCGGAGGGGATCGGCGGGGTTCCCTCCTACACGGCGCTCCTCGCGCAGACCCTCGCGACGCGCGGGTGCGAGGTCGCCGTGCTCCACCCCGCGCGGAGCGGCTCGCCCCCTTCTTCCTCCTTTCTTCCGCTTCCCGCTCGGCCGGTCGGACTCCTCCCGGGGCGCAGGGTTCGAGCCTACGGCGAGGCCTTCGCGGTCCGGGCCGCGGCGCGCGCGGCGATCGAGCGGTTCCGTCCCGACGTCGTCCACCTCCAGTACGGGGGGTCGATGGACCTGCTCCTCGTCGCGCCCCTCTCCCGAGCAGGGGCGCCCCTCCTCGTCACCGCGCACTGCGGCCCGGCCTGGAGGCACCTCGCCGTCGCCCCGAGGGCCGCGGTGCGGAGGCTCCTTCCCGCCGACCTCCTCCTCTGCCTCGGGGAGGCGCAGGCGAGGTTCTTCGCGCGCGCGGGGTTTCCCGAGGAGCGGCTCCGGGTCGCCGGGACGGCGATCGAAGAGGCGTTCCTCGCTCCCCTCGCGCGGGGGGAGGAGACGAGCCGTCCTAGGGGGCTCTACCTCGGGAGGATCGCGCCGGAGAAAGGGCTCGAGACGCTCCTCGAGGCGCTGCGCCGGCTCGCCCCGGAGGATCGCCCGGCTTTCGACCTCGTCGGGCCCGGGGAACGCCGACATATCTCGCGCCTCCTCGCCAGGGCGGAGCGTCTCGGCCTCCTCGGCCAGGTCCGGATCGGGGCGCCCGTCCGGTCCGTCGCGGAGCGGATCGCGCTCCTCGACGCGGCGGACCTCTACGTCCATCCGAGCCGGGTCGACGCGACGCCCCTCGCGGTCCTCGAGGCGATGGCCCGTGCTCGCCCGGTCGTCGCGAGCGCGCTCCCCGGGACGGTCGAGGTCCTCGACGGGGCCGGGCTCCTCTTCCCTCCGGGAGACGCGCAGGCCCTCGCCGAGGCGATCCTCTCCCTCCTCTGCGACCCGGGGGAGCGCTCGCGGCTCGGCGCGGCCGCCCGCGCCCGGGCGGCACCGCACACGCCCGGGCGCCTCGCCGGCGCCTGCCTCGATCTCTACCGGGAAGCGGAGGAGCGTCGCGCATGCGCATCGCGCACCTGACCTCCTACTTCCACCCGACCTTCTACGGCTCGCACGAGGCCCACCTCACGCGCGCGCTCGCCGCGCGCGGGCACGAGGTCGTGATCCTCACCTCGGACCGGATGCCGCGCTGGGGGGGCGCGGCCGGCCTCGAGGGCGAGCGGCTCCGGGTCGGAGAGGAGGCGTGGGAGGGCGCACGCGTGCGCCGGTTCCGCGCGGGCCCGACCGTCGGGTTCGTCCCCTCCCTCCGGGGCGTGGCGCGCGCCCTGCGGGAGGAGACCTTCGATCTCTACCTCGCGCACGAGGTCTTCTCCCTCGCCTCCTTCTACGCCGCGCGCGCCGCGCGACGGGAGGAGCGGCCCTTCTTCCTCGTCCAGCACGGCTACCACGGCGGGAGGCGGTGGCGCTACCGCGCCCTCTTCCTGGCGAACCTCGCGACGACGGGGCGGACCGTCCTCCGCGCCTGCCGCACGGCGGTGGCCCTCACGGAAGCCGCGGCCGGCTTCCTCCGCTCGATCGGCCTCCCTCCCGGGCGGATCCGGGTGATCCCGACGGGCGTCGACACCTCGGCCTTCGAGCCCCGCGCCGCGGAGCCCGCGCCCGGTCCCCTCCGAGCGGGCTACCTCGGCCGGATCGAGAGAGGGAAGGGGGTCGAGGTCCTCGTCCGGGCGTTCGCCCGCGCATTTCCGGGAGGCCCCGAGACCCTCTCCTTCACGGGGGAAGGGGAGGAGCTCCCGCGCCTCGCCGCGCTCGCCGAATCCCTCGGGATCGGCGCGCGCTGCCGGTTCCTCGGCCGGCTCCCCCACGCGCTCGTCCCGGAGTTCCTCCGCTCCCTCGATTTCCTCGCGGTTCCGACCCTCCACGCCGAGCCCTTCGGGATCGCCGCGGTGGAGGCGGCCGCCTGCGGACTCCCCGTGCTCGCCTCCTCGATCGGGGGCCTCGCCGAGACGGTGGTCGACGGGGAGACGGGCTTCCTCCTCCCGCCCGGGGACGAGGAGGCCTGGGCGAAGGCGATCCGGGACCTCGCCGCGGACCCGCAGCGCCGCTGCCTCCTCGGCCGGAACGCCCGGGCTCGCGCCGAGCGGGTCTACGCCTGGCCGCGGATCGCCGACGCCTTTGAGAATCTATTCCTGGCGGCGGCGGCCGCGCAGGCCCCCGCGTGAACGCGACCGTCATCGTGACCGCCGCGCGCGAGCCCCGGGGCGCCGCCCGCGCGATCGCGGCGCTCCTCGGTCCCTCGATCGAGCCCGCTTCCCGCCTCCTCCTCGTCGCTCCCGACGTCGAGACGCTCGAGGCGGGGATCGCGGCGGGAGGAGGCCGCGTCGAGACGCTCCGCGACCTGGGGCTCGGGAAGATCCGGGCGCTCCGCGAAGCGTTCGCCCGGGCCGAGGCGGAGCTCCTCGTCCTCACGGACGGCGACGTCGTCGCGGACCCCGACGCGATCCCCCTCCTCCTCGCGCGCTTCCGCGACCCGTCGGTCGGGTGCGTCGCGGCGCGGCCGGTCCCGGCGGAGGCGCGGTCCGGCCTCCTCGGCACGTGGGCGCATCTCCTCCTCGACGCGGCCCATCGGATGCGCGCGGAGGCCGAGGAGCGCGGCGTCCCCGTCGAGCCCTCGGGCTACCTCTACGCCGTTCGACGGATCCCTCCCCTTCTCGAATCGCTGTCGGGAGCCGCGCCGGACGACGTCGAGATCGCCCACCGGCTCGCCGCGGCCGGGTTCCGGTGCGTCTACGAACCCCGCGCCCGGGTCGTCGTCCGAAACCCGCGGACCCTCCCCGATTGGTTCCGGCAGAAGGCGCGGAACGCCCGGGGCCACCTCCTCGCCGCCCGCCTCGCGCGGAAGACGGGGACGGCGCGCATGCAGTCCTTCGCCGCGGAGCTGCGCCTCGCGCTCCGGGCGGCGACCGCCCCGAGGGACGCCCTCCGCCTCGCCGCCCTCCTCCTCGCCCGGGGAGCCGCCTGGTCGTGGGCGCGGCTCACGCTCCCCCCCCCCTCGCGCGCGACGTTCGACGGGTGGCCCCGGATCGAGTCGACGAAGGAGGAGGCGTGAGCGCGCAGGCCAAGGCCTTCCTCTTCGGCCTCTTCGCCTCCGTCGCGGCCGCCGAGCTCGGCGCGCGCGCCCTGCGCCTCGCGCCGGAGGAAGGATTCTACGGCTACCCGGCGGGGCTCCTCGTCCCGGACGACCGGCTCGGGTTCCGGTACCGCCCCGGCTTCCGCGGCTCGTTCCTCGGCGCCCGGTACGGAACGATCCCGATCGAGATCAACGCCCGGGGTTTCCGCGGGCCCGACTTCGCCCCGGAGCCCGCCGCGGGGACGCTTCGCGTCGCCGGCCTCGGCGACTCGATCACCTTCGGAGCGGGCGTCCGGGAGGGGGAGACCTACCTCCGCGCGCTCGAGGGGCGCCTGCGCGCGCGAGGGATCCGCTCCGAGGTCCTGAACTTCGGCGTGAACCACTACGACGCCGCGCGCGAGGCCCTCCTCCTCGAGAGCGACGTCCTCCCCACGCGCCCCCGGCTGGTCCTCGTCGGGTTCTGTCTGAACGACGGGGGAGCCGGCGAGGGGGTCCCTTCCTCCCCCGCTCCGCTCGCCGTCCGCCTCCTCCGGACGAGCGCAGCGCTCCGCTTCGGGCACCGACTCGTCCTCGGCTCCTCGGCGCGCTACGCCGATTCCTACCAGCGCCTCTACCTCGACCGGATCGAGGTGGACTGGAAGGGGGGCGGGGAAGCCCGTGTGGGGGAGGCGATCGAGCGGATGGCGCAGGCGAGCCGTCGGGCCTCCGCGCGGCTCGCCGTCGTCGCCTTCCCCCACCGGGCCCAGCTCGCTCGCGCCGGGGGATCCCCCTTCGCGATCCAGGACCGCCTCGCGCAGATCTGCGGCCACCTCGGTCTCTCCTTCCTCGACCTCCGCGAGTCCTTCGCGACCCGAGCGGCGAACGAGCTCTTCCTCCCCGGCGACCCGTGGCACCCGAGCCGCGCCGGACACGCGCTCGCGGCGGCGGCGCTGGCAACCTTCCTCGAACGCACGGGACTCCTCTCTCCCCCGCCGCGGAGCTCGCCGTGACGGCCGTCCGCGCCCTCGCCTCGCCCGCGACCCGGGCCGGGGAAGGGATCGCCCTCGGCGCGGCGGCGCGGGCGGCAGGCGTCGTGCTCGGACTCCTGACGGCGATCGTCCTCGCCCGAGGCCTCGGCGCCGAGGGTCGCGGGGCCTTCGCCCTCTGCGTCCTCTACGCCGAGCTGACCGCCACCCTCTCCTCCCTCGGCATCCACGAGGCCGTCGCCTTCCACACGGCCCGGAAGTCCTTCCGTCCCGAGGCCGGGTTCGGCTCGGGGAATGCCCTCGCCCTCGGCGCGGCGACTCTCGGCGTCCTCGTCACGGCCGGCCTCCTCGCATCCGGGGCGCTCGCCCTTCCTTCCGGCGGAGCGACGCTCGCGCTCGTCGCCCTCCTCGCCGTCCCCGCGCTGCGGACCCAGCATGTCCTCGGCGCGTTCCTTCGTGGACGAGGCGCGTTCGCCGACTTCAATCTCCTCCAGATCGCCCGCCCGGTCGCGACTCTCGCCTTCTCCCTCCTTCTCATTGGCGTCCTTCGCCTCGGCGTCGCGGGAGCCGTCCTCGGATTCGTCCTCGCCGCCTTCCTCCCGGCGGCCTTCGGGCTCGCCCGGGCGCGGCGCGACCTCGGCCCCCCTTGCGTGGACAAGGCCTCGGCCACGGAGGTCCTCCGGTTCGGACTCCGCGTCTGGCCCGGCACGCTCGCCGTCGTCGCGAGCCGCCGCCTCGACTTCCTCCTCCTCTCCTGGTTCGCGACTCCCGAGGACCTCGGGCGATACGCCGTCGCGACGCAGATCGCCGAGGTCCTCCTCTACTTCCCCTCGTCCGCGGCGATGGTGCTCCTCCCCCTCGCGGCCTCGGGCGCGGGCGCCGAGTCCCGCACCGTGCTCCGGCGTTCGGCCCTGATCCACCTCGGGCTCTGCGCGGCGACGGGCGCAGGCGGGATCCTCTTCGGCCGGCTCTTCCTGGGCGGAGTCTTCGGCCCCGCTTTCGCGGGGGCGGCCGCCCCGTTCCTCGCGCTCGTCCCGGGCGTCGCCTGCGCGGGGCTCTCGCTCCTCCTCGGCGCCGCGCTCTCGGGCGCGGGGAAGCCGGGATCGAACGCCATGGCGGCGACGATCGGCGCGCTCGCCGCGGTGCCGGCCTTCTTCCTCCTCGTGCCTTCGAGGGGGATCGTCGGCGCGGCGCTCGGCTCGAGCCTCGCCTACGCGGTCCAGGCCGCCGCGCAAGCGGTCTACTTCGCGCGATCGGCGCGCCGCGGACGCCTGTCGGGCTAGGTTCGAGTTCCGGCGCGACGCGCTCGAGGCGCTCTTCTCAGCCCGAGGTGGACGCGCGCTGCTCCCGCGCAGGTTCGGCCGACGAGAAGGTGAGATGGAACATGCACCTCCCGCCCGCCCCCTCCGCGAGGGCGACCCACCCTCCCATCCGCCCGAGGAGCTCCCGGCAGAGGGGCAGCGCCAGCCCGCTCCCCTTGGGGAGGTCGGACGGAGAGTCCGGATCGAGGCCGAAGGGCTCGAAGATCCTCTCCCATTCGCTCCGAGGCACCCCGACTCCGCCCATCGAGATCGTGCACGTGACTTCCGCTCCACGGCTCCCGGCGCGGACCTCCACCCGCTCGCCGCGGCCCGTGACGCGTCCGGCCACACGGAAGAGTCGCACCAGGACCCGACTCAGGTCCTCCCGGCCGCCGAGGACCGCGGGGAGATCCGAGGGGACCGCGATGTCCATTTCGATTCCTCTCTCGCGAGCCTCGGGCGCGAACCGGTCCCTCGCTCTCTCGAGAGCCTCCGCCAGAGGGACCCGAGCGAGAACCCTCTCGCGGGGCGGCTCGCCGGGATTCGAAACGAGGAGCAGGTCCTCCAACAGCTCGTTCAGACGGTCGGCTTCCCCCTCGATGATCCCGAGGAACTCCCGGCGCGTGTTGGGATCCTCCACCGATTCCCTCAGGATCTCGACGAAGGAACGGATCGACGTGAGAGGGGTGCGGATCTCGTGGGAGATCGTCCGGAGGAAGTCCTGCCGCCACCGTTCGTACTCGCGCACCCTCGATCGGATCCGCGCCTCCCGCAGCTCGCGTTCGACGGCGGACGGAAGCCGGGTCAGCCGGTCCTTCATCAGGTAGTCGCACGCACCGGCTTTGATCGTCCCCACCGCGTCTTCCTCCCCGATCGAGCCGGAGACGACGAGGGTCGGGACGTCGAGGCCGCGTTCCCGCACCAGGGCGAGAGCGCCCGACCCGCTGAACCGCGGCAAGTGGTAGTCCGTGACCACGACGTCCCAGCCCCCCTTGTCGAGGGCGGTCCCGAGGCCGACGGCGTCCTCCACGCGCTCCCAGATGGGATCGAATCCGCCGCGGCGCAGCTCCCTCAGGATGAGGGCGGCGTCGTTCTCCGAGTCCTCGACGAGGAGGACGCGCAGAGGGGCGGCCACTTAGAGGGTCGCTCCTCCGGGGACGGGCTCGTTCAGAACGAGCCAGTAGAGCCCCAGCTGCTCGGCCGCCCCGGCGAACTGGTCGAAATCGACGGGCTTGCGCACGTAGCTGTTGGCGCCCAGCTCGTAGCCGGAGAGACGATCCCTCTCCTCGATCGAGGACGTGAGGATCACGACGGGAAGGAGGCGGGTGCGGGGGTCGGAGCGGATGCGGCGCAGCACCTGGAGCCCGTCGATTTTCGGAAGCTTGAGATCGAGGAGCACCACGGAAGGGAGATCGTTCGGGTCGCGTCCGGCGTGCTTGCCCGCACCGAAGAGGTAGTCGAGCGCCTCCGCTCCGTCCCGGGCGACGACGACCTCGTTGGCGATGCGGCTACGCCGAAACGCTCTCAGCGTCAGGGCTTCGTCGTCCGGGTTGTCTTCCACGAGCAGGATCGGCTTGCGGTTCATCGAGATCCTCCGACGCGGCGTCCCCGAGGGTGAAATAGAAGGTCGCGCCCCGGTCGACCGCCCCTTCGGCCCAGACGCGGCCGCCGTGGCGGCGGACGATGCGAGCCACGCTCGCGAGGCCGATGCCGGTGCCTTCGAACTCGGATCCGGGATGCAGCCGCTGAAAGGGCCGAAAGAGCTTCTCTGCGTAGGCCATGTCGAAGCCGGCTCCGTCGTCCCGCACGAAGAACAGGGTCTCCCCGTCCCGCCTCTCGCGCCCGAACTCGATCCGGGCCGACGGACGATGGCCGGTGAACTTCCACGCATTGCCGAGCAGGTTTTCGAGGAGAACGCGAAGGAGGCGGGGGTCCCCCTTCGCGCTCGCGCCCCGGGCGATCGAGAAGGAGACTCCGCGGCCGGGGTCCGTCCGACCCAGCGACGCCGCGACCTCCTCCGCGAGCGCTCCGAGATCCACGACCTCCCGCCGCACCGGGGCCCGGGCGACCCGCGCGAGCTCGAGAAGGGCGTCGATGAGGGTCCCCATCCGCTGGGCGGCCGCCCGCACCCGCCGCAGATGATCCTTCCCCCCCTCCTCGAGCCGGTCCGCGCAGTCCTCGAGGAGCGCCCGGCTGAATCCGTCGATGCTCCGCAGCGGGGCTCTCAGGTCGTGGGAGACCGAGTAGCTGAACGCCTCCAGATCCTTGTTCGCCGCTTCCAGTTCCCGGCTTCGCTCGACCAACGCCTCTTCCGCGCGCTTGGCGGCGACCAGGTTCCCCACCCGGGCCCGGAGCTCCTCGACGGAGAAGGGCTTCGTCAGGTAGTCGTGCGCGCCCTCCCGGAGGAGAGCCACGCGCAGGGCTTCGTCGGCCTTGGCCGTCAGGAGGACGAAGGGAGTCTCATCGAATTCCCGGAGCGCGCGAATCGCGCGAAGCAGTTCCGCCCCGCCCATCTCGGGCATCATGAGGTCGGACAGGATGAGGTCGGGCCGCAGCTCGCACGCCTTCCTCAGGCCCTCCCGGCCGTCGAAGGCCGATTCGACCCGGTACTCGCTCGCCAGGCTCTCCGTCACGAACCGGTTCATCTCCGGATGGTCCTCGACGACGAGGACGAGAGGCCGCCTTTCGTCCCCGCTCGCGACGCGGGCCGCGCCGGCGGGCGCGCGGAGCGGGTCGACCATCGGAGCGACGGTCTCGGCCGCCGCGGGTTCCCCGGCGGGGGCGGTCCGGACCTCGACCCCCGGCGGGGCCCGCCGGGGAAGCTCCACGGTGAACAGCGCGCCCCCCTCGGGCGCGTCGGCGATGGAAATGGCTCCGCCATGGAGCTTGACGAAGTCGCGGGCGATGGCGAGGCCGAGGCCGGTGCCCCCGAACCGGCGGGTGTCCCCCCCCTCGAGCTGGCGGAACCGCTCGAAGGCGGCTTCGCGCTGCTCGGGGGGAATGCCCGGACCGCTGTCGGCCACCTCGAGGAGGATCCGCTCGCTCCCCTCGCGCTCGCGCAGCGTGCAACGGAGGCGGCCGCCCTCGGGCGTGAACTTGAAGGCGTTCGAGAGGAGATTGAGCAGCACCCGCTCGACCTTGTCCGGATCCACCTCCGCGTCGAGCGTCTCGGCGGACTCGACGGTGTAGGCGAGCCGCCTCTCCCGGGCGAGGGAGTCGAAGTGGCTGGCGACGACCCGCACGAGGCGCGCGAGATCGGTCGCGACGTAGAGGGGGGCCATCTTGCCGGCGTCGAGCTTGGACAGGTCGAGCAGGTCGTTGACGTGCTTGAGGAGCGTGCGGGCGTTGCGCTGCACGACCTCGAGTTGGCGGCGGGCGCTCCCGTCCAGCTTCGCCGAGCCGAGGAGCGCCTCCGTCGGACCGAGGATGAGCGCGAGCGGCGTTCTCAGCTCGTGGCTGACGTTGGCGAAGAACTGGGTCTTCAGGCGGTCGAGGTCGGTGGTCGCGGCATAGAGTCGGCCGAGCTCCCGATTGGCCTCCTCCAGTCTCCGGTTGGTGTCCTGCACCTCCTGCGCCCGGAGATAGATCTCCGCTTCCATCTCGACGGCCCGCGTGCGCAGCTCCTCGGTCGTCCTGCGGCGCTCGATCCCCTCCTGCTTGAGGCGGACGAAATCGGTGACGTCCTCGACCCGATGGATGACGTAGGCGATCTCGCCGTCCGTCCCGAACACGGGCGAATTGACGGGGCTCCAGAATCGCTCCTCGAATCCACCCCCCTCGGAGTCGGGTCGGCGGATGTCGTACTTCTGGACCGCCATGGCGTCCGAAGCCCGGTTCTCGAGCACGCTCCGCAGGGAGGCCTTCAGGTTCCGGACGCCGGTCGCAGAAGGGTCCGAGGGGTTGTCGGGGAAGACGTCGAAGAGCCCGCGGCCGAGGATCTCCTCTCTCTTCGTCATCGTCGCCCGCAGGTAGGCCTCGCTCACGGCCACGATCGTCCAGTCCGGCGCCAGGACGAGATAGGAGCCCGGCGCGGACTCGAAGAGGGCTCGAAAGTCGGGCGCGGGGGGGGAGCCGGGAGAAGGGGCCAACGATCAGCTCACGATTCGTTTCACGGATCGCCGAGGCCGACGTCCTCGTCGGGAGGGGAGCCGTCGATCTTCCCCCCCTCCCGACCGGGCCCGGCCCCTATCCGGGCCCAAGTCCCGCGGCTGGCAGAGGTCCCGGCCGCGCGGATCCCGTCCCCGAGCGCGACCGGAGGGCTCGGCGCACCACCTTGAGGGGGCCCGACGGGAGCGAGCGCGCGCGCCGGCATCAGGGTGCTCCGGAAAAGACGCAGTCGCGGTTTCGGTCCGGGGGGGTCGCGCACTTGAATCGAGACTCCCGTCCGACGGGCTTCGCCGATGCCTCGGAGCGTTCGTGCTCGCACCGGGTAACCCTCCGGGACCGGCCTCCCCCCCTGGAGCATCGCGCGGGGGAAGGCGACGAATCGGTGGGGATGCGTCGAGGCGATCCTCCGCTTTCTCCTCGGCAACCCGTGCCGACCGCGAACCGCGAGCGACGACTCAGGGCGCCGGATTCCGAGGAGCCCGCCGAATTCGCAGGACGATCTCGTACAGGTCGGACCCATTCGGGTTGTCGGCGAAGTGGACCGAGACGCCCTCGCTCCGCTTCTCGACCGCGACGAGGTCGCGGCCGACCTTCGAGACGACCTCGGCGGTCGAGAAGTCGACGTCGGCCGGGAGGAAGCGCGTCCCCCCCGAGTTGGGGAGGAAGTCCTCCGCCTGGGGAAGCCAGAGGACGCCGTTTACCCTCACCTGCCCCTGCGGCCACCCCCAGCAGCGGTGCACCCACTCGGCCCCCGAATTCGAGATCCGAATCTCGTCGCTCCCGTCGATCCGGGCGGAGATCCGGAGCTCGACCGACGGACGGACGGCCTGGAAGACGATCTCGAACCGGTAAACGGCGGCCCCGACCGGCGTGTCGTCGATGTGGATCGTGATCGCTTCGGGCTCACGCTCGAGGACGACCATGTCCCGACCCTCGATTCGCCTCAGCTCGGCCGTCCCGAAGTCGACGTCGGAGGAGAGGAAGCGGAGCGGACCGTAGTTCTGGAGCCGCGGCTGAGCCTCCGGGTACCAAGGAACGTCGTTCAGGAGGATCGGACCTTCCGGGAATCCCCAGTGAAGGTGCGTCCACTCGGCCCCCTCGCGCGTGATCCGAATGCGGTCGCTCCCGTCGATTCGGCCGAGGAAAGGGAGGACGACGAGGCCCGTCCCGGGGAACGAGGGATCCTCCGCGGCCGTCGGGGCGGCCGACGCCGGAAGGAGAGAGGCGAGGAGGGACCCGAGGAGGAAGGACATGGCAAGTCCTGGAAGGCCCCTGCTTCGACGCGGCCTCCCGTCCGCGGTTCACGCTCCGGCGGACAGAGAGGGGATCCGGGGTTCCCCGGGAGATCGGCCCGGTGGATCCCCTCTACCTCACCGGAGGTAGCCGAGAGACCGCAGCCTCCGCTCCGCCTCCGCGCTCACGCCCGGCTCCGGAGCCGGGTCGGCGGAGGGAGGGCGGAGAGTCCTCCAGGTCGGCACGCGCGCGACCGAGGCCCCCGGACCGAGGAGCTCCGTCCACGCCCGCCCCGGCATCTCGCAGGGGACGGGGAGGCCGAGCGCGGCGAGCACGGTCGGAGCGACGTCGAGGATCGAGGCCCCCTCGATCCTGGCCCCGCTCGGGACGCGCGGGCCCCGGGCGAGGAGGATCCCCGGCGGGGCGTCGTCGTGGTGGAAGCGCACGCTTCCATCCTCGTCGACCGCCCGCCGAACGCCGTGGTCCGAGACGACGAGGACGAGGGCGTCCGGAGGGAGGCGCGCGAGGAGGTCGGCGAGCCAGCGGTCCGTCCACCGGTAGGTGCGGCGGACGATCTCGCCAAAGAGCCGCGCCCGCTCGCGGGGGATGCCGGGGACGAGGCGGGGATCGAAGGCGAGGGCGGCGTGCTGCGCGATGTCGATGCCGCGCAGGTAGACCGCGAGGAAGTCGAGGTCGGGGAGCTCGTCCGCGGCCCGCAGGGCGACGGCGCCGTAGGTCTCGTCGAGCGCCGCGAGGAACGCGAGCTCGCTCCGCGCCGGCTCCGCGTCCGCCGGCGGATTGCGAAAGAACCTCTCCGTCTCCTCCTCGGAGAGGCCCGAGCGCTCCGCGAGGAGGGAGGCGGGGAGGAGCGCCGGGTCGCGCACGAGGGGCGCGAGGGAGGCGGCGAGCCCCGGCGGATGAGTCAGCGCCCGCTCCGCGGGCGCGATCCCCTCGCGGGCGAGCGACCGGTGATAGGCGAGGCGGTCCGTGACGAGCCACCCGTTCACGGCCTCGGCGGGCCAGGAGGCCCACCAGTGGACGACGGCCACCCGTTCCCCGCAGGCCGAGGCGAGCCCCCAGATCGCGGGGACCCGTCTCTGGCTGCTCGAGACGAGGTCCGCCCACGCGAGGCCCGTCCTCCGCGCGAGCCCGCGGACGAGCCTCCAGCCGGGGACGGGCGGGGGGTGGGAGATCCCGAAAGGCGGCCCGACTCCGGCGAAGCGGGTGAGGGCGTACTCCTCGACCCCGTGGATCTCGGGCGGATGGCCGGTCGCGACGGTGGTCCAGAGGGCCGGGGACTCGGTCGGAACGAGGGTGCGGAGCGCCCCGGACGTCCCCTCCCGGATCAGACGGGCGAACGTCGGGAGCTCCCCCGCCTCGATCCCGAGAGCCAGGAGCCTCTCGTCCGCGCCGTCGAGGCCGATCAGGACGACGGGCGCGTGGGGCGCGGCCGACGGCGACCGCGGATCGGAGGCGACGGGCGCGGGCTCCCGGGTTCGAGCGACGTCCGCGAGGGAAGGAAGGAGCGTCGTCGCGAGGAAAAGCCCGAGGAGCTCGAGCCGGATCCACTCGGACCGGCGCGGGAGGAGGCGGCGCAGGAGGAGGCCCGCCCCGACCGCGGCGGGCACGAAGAAGAAAGAAAGGTATGCGGCGAGCCCGAACGCGTCGTCGAGGCCGCCCCGTCGGGGCAGGACGACGAACAGGGCCGCCGCGAGGGAGGAGAGGGCTCCCGCCAGAACGGTCGGGAGGGGGATCGCCCGCGGTCTCACGCTTTCCCTCTTCCGTTCCCGCAGGCCGCCGCGCTTCCGAGGACGATCGCCCCGAACGCGCCGAAGCCGAACCCACGCCAGGGAGTGTCGAGGAGCGCGGCGACGGCGAGCGCAGCGAGGGAGGAGAAGCACGCCGCCGCCTCCTTCTCCCCGTTCCCCGCCGCCTTGGCCGCGCGGCGGAGGGCCAGGCCGAAGGCGAGGATCAGGGGGAGCGTCCCCGCGATCCCCGTCTCGACGAGCTGCTGGACGAGGTCGCTCTCCGCGTGGGAGACGACGAAGGGGCTCGGAAAGGTCTGGACGGAGGGGTAGGCGTCGAGGAACGAGCCGGGACCATGGCCGAGAACCGGCGCGCGGGCGACGAGGCGAAGGGAGTCGCGCCAGATGGAGAGGCGTTGCCCCGGCCCCGCCCCGAGGACGCGGTCGAGCACGCCGCCGGGGAGCGCGGCCGCCGCCGCGCCGATGGCGAGGAAGGCTCCGATGGCGAGGCGGCGGCCCTCGGGGCTCGGTCGAACCGCGAGAAGGGCCAGCGCCGCCGCGCCGAGCGCGGCCGCCCCCGTCCGCGAGCCCGGGACGAGGGCGCCGAGCAGACAGACGAGGACCCCGGCCGCGCCGATCGCCTTCCGTCTCCGGTCGAGCGAACCGAAGGGGAGGGCGGCGAGGGGGAGTCCCGCCGCCGCGAGGGAGGCGAAGTGGTTGCGGTTCAGGAAGGGCCCGAACGGGACGGCGTTCTCGGGGAGAGGGGAACCGAGCCAGAAGGCTTGGCGCCCGGCGAGGCGCTGCGCGAGCCCGAAGAGGGAGACGAGGCCGACCGCGAGGGCCGCCGGCTCGAGGAGGAAGGCCCCGCCGCACCGGCGGCCCCCGCGGAAGGAGAGGGCCGCGAGCGCCGCGATCGAGACGATCCTGTAGGTCTCGATCCTCGCCTCGAACGGGGGCGCCCCCGCGGGTCCGGGGAGGAGCATGTGAGCCGCGGCCGCGGCCGCAGCGAGGAGGAGGGCGAGCTCGAAGGGATCGGCGGCGACGCCGGGCCCCCTTGCGGCCCGGAGCAACGCCAGGGCGCACCCGGCGAGGGCGTAGGCGGAAGCGATCCCCACGACTAGGGGCGCCGTCCCTCCGAGGGCGAGGCATCCCCCCGCGACGAGGGCGAAGAGACCGGGCCGGGCGAGGCGCACGGCGGTCACGGAGCCCGCCGCGAATGCTCGAGGAGGAGCGCCGCCCTCTCGAGCAGCTCTTCCCGCTTTTCGGGCTTGCCGCAGCCGACCGCCTGGGAGAGCTCGGCGGCGGCGGCCCCCGGCATGCCGAGGTCGAGGAACGCCTGCCCCGCGCAGAGGCGCGCCTCCGGATGGTCCGGGACGCAGGAGCGGAGGAGGAGCGGGTCCGCTCCGTGGGCGTGGAGGAGGAAGATCCCCTCCTTCACCCCGGAGGGCTCCGCGAGGTTCGCGATGCGGAGCCGGGCGACCGCCCGCTCGATCTCGCGAGAGTCGCCGCTCTCGCGGTAGCGCGCGAGCGCCGCCGCCGCGGCGAGGCGCGCGACCGGGGCGCGCATCGGATCGAGGGCGAAGGCCGACTCCCACTCCTCCCGCGCCTCCGCCTCCCGGCCGAGGCCGGCGAGGAGGCTCCCGTGGAGGACCCGGAGCGAGGAGCGCCGGGGCGCCGCCGCCGCGGCGGCCCGCGCGAGGGCCTCCGCCTCGAGGGGGAATCCCCCCGCCGCGCACCGGCCGGCCCGGCACGCGAGCGCGGAGGCGGAGGAGCCGCCGGTGGTCCCGCCGGCCCGGAAGGCGGCGTCCGCGAAGGCGAGCCTTCCCGCGTCGGCCGCCGCGGCGAGGAGGGAGATCCCGATCGTCGCGGAGAGCGCCCCGCTAGACCGTCGAGGCTGCGGCCGGCGCACGCGCCCCTCCCTTCGAGCCCGTCCCCCTGCCGGCCCCGTAGCCGTAGCCGTATCCGTAGCCGTATCCGTAGCCGGGCGAGCGGGGAGAGACGGAGTTCAAGACGATTCCGGCGACGTTCGCGCCGAGCGCTTGCAGGCTCTCGAGCACCGCGCCGAGGGCGCGGCGGCGCGTCCGACCGGAGCGCGCGACGAGGACGGTCGCGTCCACCCGTGCGGCGAGCACGCGCCCGTCGGCGAGGAGGTGCGCGGGGGGGGAATCGACGACGATCCGCTCGAACTGCTGCGCCGCCTTCTCGAGGAGCCGGCGGAACCCCTCGCTCCCGAGGACCTCGGTCGGCCGCTCGACCGGCCCCCCGGCAGGGAGGACGGAGAGCATCTCGACCTCGGTCGACTGGACTCCCGCGAGCTCCCCGCGGGCGACCGCCTGGAAGAGGCCCGGGGCGCAGGGGAGGCCGAAGACCTCGTGGATGCGGGGCCGCCGCAGGTCGGCGTCGACGAGGAGCGTGCGCCGACCCTCCTGCGCGAGGGTGATCGCGAGGTTGACCGCCGTCGAGGTCTTCCCCTCCGAGGCCCCCGCGCTCGTGACGAGGAGCCGCCGCGGCCCCTCCCCCCCCGCCCCGAAGACCGCCGTCCGGACGCCGCGGAAGGCCTCCGAGGCGGGGTGCTGCGGCTCGCGGTCGGCGATCCGCGCGAAGCCGATCCCCCGCGCCGCGCGCACCCAGGGGACGAGGCCGAGCGTGCGCACGTGGAGGAAGGCGTCGAGGTCGCCGCGGTCGCGGACGGTCTCGTCGACCGACTCGAGGAGGAAGGCGAGGCCGATCCCGCCGAAGAGGGCGACGGCGACCGCGAGCCCGAAGTTGAGGAGGAGGTCGGGCCTCCAGGGGCGAAGCGGCGGGCTCGCGTAGGCCTCGACCCGCATGCCGTGCGTCGCCCCGGGGGAGGCGTCCGACCCGGGGAGGAGCGCCCCGGTCTCCCGCCGGTAGTACTCGCGGTAGAGCTCGCGGACTTCCCCCGCGCGCGCGAGGAGGCTCTGGTACTCCCGCCGCTTCGTCCCGAGGTCGGCGAGCGCGTGCTCGCGCGCTTCGACGATGGAGGCGATCTGCGCGCGGCTCTCCGAGGCCTCCCGCCAGTCCGCCTCGACGCGCTCCGCTGCGCGCTCGCGGGCCTCGCGGAGCCGCTCCTCAAGCGCCGCGCGCTTCGAGCCGAGGCCGAGGAGGTCGGGGTGGTTCCGGCCGAGGGTCCACGCGCGGGAGGCGAACTCGAGCTCGAGGGTCGTCGACTCCCTCTCGAGGGCGGCGACGGCGAGGTCCTCCTCGACGGCGGGGACGCGGGCGTCCTCGCGAAGCCTCCCGTCCTCCCCCCGCGCCCCCTCGACCGTCCGGAAGGGGGGCTCGCGCCGCGCGAGCTCGAGGTCGGAGGCCGTCAGGGCCTCGACGGCCCGCCCGAGGTCGGCGGCGTGGAGGTTCACCTTCTCCTCGAAGGCCTCGACGTCGTGCTCCCGCTGAAAACGGGCGACCGCCTCCTCCGCTTCGCGCAGGCGCGCCTCGAGGTCGCTCATCTTCTCCGAGAGGAGGCGGGCGACCGCCCCTCCGCGCTCGACGTCGCGCTCGGCTCCCGCCCGGCAGGCCTCGTCCGCGAGGTCGTT
Organism: Planctomycetota bacterium; assembly: GCA_035695825.1. GTDB lineage: Bacteria > Planctomycetota > UBA1135 > UBA1135 > JAKEFM01 > JAKEFM01. The sequence goes on from DASRRH010000013.1 coordinate 37,452, forward strand.
CGCGAAGGCGGCCGCCTCCTCGGGATCGCTCGAGGCGAAGAGGAGGTCGACGAGGTAGGTGTCGGGACGCGCCTCGACCTCGATCGACCGCGCGAGGGCCTCGAGGAGCTCGGGCTTCCCCTTCCCCGCGAACTCGGGGCAGCGCGCGATCTTCTCCCGGTGCTTGCCGAGCACCCCCTCGAGGACGCCCGGGCCGCGCAGCCGCTCCTGCTGCGTGCCGATGTAGCGCGGGAGGTCGAAGACGACCGCCGTGAACCCCTCGAGCCCCGAGGCGCCGCGCAGCGGGGGCTCGATCGAGAGGGTCGCCCGCGCGCGCCAGGTCCGCGTCGTCCGGGCCGTGACGACTCCGGCCCCGAGGAACGCGCAGAGCGCGAAGAGGGCGAGGGCCCCGCGGCGGCGGTAGAGGACCTCGAGGGCCGCGCGGGCGGGACCGGTCCGCTCGATCCAGGCGTCCACCCCGCCTCCCCCCTAGAAGAAGGACTCGGGGACGATCACGACGTCCCCCGGCCGCAGCGGGAGGTCTTTCGAGGGTTCTCCGGCGAGGGCAGCCTTCAGGTCGACGCGGATCGTCCGGCCTCTCCCGTCCTCCCCCGCGCGGACGACGACGACCCCCTCCGTGTCCGCGTACTTGTCGAAGCCTCCGGCGAGCACGATCGCGCGGAGCACGGTCACCCCCTCCGACACCCGGAAGGCGTAGGCCCCCGGGTGCTTCACCTGCCCCGCGACGAAGATCCGCTCTTCGAGCGTGTCCTGGACCGCGACGACGAGCGTGTCCTCGGGGAGGACGGGGGGGTCGGCGGCGCTCCCGGCGAGGATCGCCCCTGCGTCGAAGGGCTCCCGCCCGACGGTCCCGTCCGAGCGGGTCCGGAACAGGGTCACTTGCTCCCGGCGCGCCGTTTCGAGGAATCCTCCCGCGAGGGCGATCACCTGGGTCAGGCGGAGGGCCCTCCCTTCCGGCAGCGCGTAGTCGCCGGGGCGGCGCACCCCGTCGAGGACGTAGACGCGGCGCGGCTCGTAGGCCTTGACGAGGACGGCGACCTGCGGGTCGAGGAGGATCCCCTCCTCCCGCAGCCCGGCGGCGAGGGCGACCTCGAGCTCGAAGGGGGTTCGGCCGGCGACGGCCACCGGTCCGAGCGGAGGGAAGGTGACCGAGCCCCCGCTCGGGACGGTGAAGGCCATCGAGAGGTCGGGGCTCCCGTGGACGACGACCTCGATCGAGTCGCCCGGGACGAGCGGTCGGGCCTCGCCGGGGCTCGCGGCGAGGGGCGGGGCCGGCTCCTCGGGAAAGGAGGGCTCCGCGGGCTCGACGAGCAGGGGCGGAGTCAAGTCGACCTCCGCGGACGACGCGGGCGCTTGCTCCGGCAGGGGCGAGCGCGCGGCGCAGGCCGCGAGGAGGAGGACGGCGATCGCCGCCGCCGGTCCCGCCTTCTCCACCTCCTCCCCTCCCTCCCTAGAACCGGAGGCCGAACCCGAAGGTCAGCCGCGAATCCCGGTAGTCCCCCCCCGGCTCGTCCGCGTCGCGGCGGCGCCACTCGTAGTCGGCCCCGAAGTCGATGTTGTGGCTCAGCTCGTAGCGCAGGCCGAAGCCGAGCCCGACGCGGCGGCTGTCGTCCTGCTCGGAGGGGTCGCTCTGCTCGACGAACGTGCCTCCCCTCCCCCGGAGCCGGTCGCCGAAGAGCCGGTCGAGGGAGACGTCGAGGCGGTTCACGAGCTGGAAGTTCGAGGCCGTCGCCGGCGCGACCGTCCGGAGGAGCGCCCCCGAGAGGCGGGTGTCGGGGCCGAGCGCGGCGCGCGCGCGGACGGAGCCGACGACCTCCGTGTTCTTGTCTCCGGGCTCGAAGGTGCCGGAGTCGTCGAAGTCGTCGCTCCGCGCGCCGATCTCCGCGACGACCTCGAGGGCTTCGAGGCGGGTCCACTCGAGTCCGACCGTCGCGAAGGCGAAGTCGTCGTCCGCGAGGGCGAGGGTCGGCCCCGCGTCGAACTTCCAGGTCCCGACCCCTCCCTTCACGTAGACCAGGCTCTCCGCGCCCGTCCGGAGCCCCGCCCTCGCGGAGAACTGGCGCTGCGTCCCGTCGAGGTGCGAGAGGCTCCGGACGTCGTGGTCGACCTCCGACTGATCGACGCCGACGTCGAGGAGGGTGTGGGCGGAGGGGAAGACGCCGACCTGCGCGTAGAGGCTCCGGATGTCCCTCTCGTCCTGCGCGAACACCGGCCCCGTCGCCTGGATGGCGACGGGCTGCGTCCGGTTCTCGAGCTTGAACCCGGCCCGCGCGAACCCCGCGCTCCCATCGACGCGGACGCTCCCCGCGCCGAAGTGCTCCTGGAAGTCGTCGAAGGTGGAGGAGTCGGCGTTCGTGTGGACGGAGCGCAGCAGGTAGCCGAGGTCGACCTCCCCCCGGCCCCCCCAGAACGCTCCCCGCGTGAAGAGGCCGAGCCTCGTCACGTCGAGCCGGGCCGAGTCCTCGGACCCGGGGTCCTCGAGGAGGACGTTGTCGTCCCACTGGAACTCCTGGGAGAAGACCGGGAAGAAGCGCATTCCGAGCGCGCGCAGGAGGGAGGTCGGCCGCGTGTCGATCGCGCCGAGGCGGCGCGCGCCGATCTCGGTCGGGACCTCGACCAGGTCGGTGAGCTCCTCGTAGGCCTCGAGGTCGGAGGGGCTGAGCGGCTTGACGGCGGGCTCCTCCTCGAGAACCTGTCCCGGAGGGGGGGGGGAGGAGGCGCCGGGCTCCTGCGCGGCGGAGAGGGGCAGGATCGGGAGACAGAATGCCAAGAGCCGGAGGGACGCCATCGGATCCTCCTTCGGTCGGGGAACTAGGAAGGCGAGAGGACGACGCCTGTCTGCGTGGGGTCGACGCCGAGGGAGCCGGGGAAGCCGGAGCCGGGGGCGCGGCTCGCCCCCAGGGCGCGCAGCACCCTCGCGGGCCCGCGCGCCTCGAGGATTTCGCCGTTCGGTCCGACCTCGACGGCGCCCCCCGCCCGGATCAGGACGAAGCGCCCGTCGAGGATCAGGACCGCGGACCCGGTGAGCGTCGCCAGCGCCTCGATCACGAGCCGCCCGCGATCGACCCGGGCGGCGACGCCCGGCGGGAGCGCGTACGCGCGCTCCCCCCACCGGTACTCGCGGGGGGCGCTCTCCCCCTTGGGGAGCGGGAACGCGTCGGGCGCGAGCGCCGCCTCCGCGATCCGCGCCCGGAGCGACTCGGGCAGGACGTCGACCATGCGCCCGTCGCGGTAGATCCGGAGCGGCTCCCCCGCCACGTTCTTCAGCACGACGCCGGAGGCGGGGACGAAGCTCCCTTCGAAGACGGTCTTCCGCGCGCGGACGGAGTAGCGTCCGCCGAGGGCGAGGACGACGGGCGTCCCCTCGGAGGCGACGCGCCACCCGCCGGCGTTCGTGAGGAGAACGCCGAACCCGGAGCTCTCGAGCGTCACGACCCCCTCGCAGGGGCCGGAGAGGGAGAGGCGGAGGTCGCCGCCCGAGGCCTCGAAGCGGGCGCCCGGGCCCGCGGCGAACGTGAAGGGGCAAGGGAACGGCGAGGCCTCGGCCCCGGAGGCGACCCGCGTCCCCTCGGCAGGACCGGAGCGCGCACCGTCGGAGGCGTGGATCGTGACCTCGCCGGCCGTGCACTTGAGGGACAGCTCCGGCGCGACGGGCGGAACGAGGCCAAGGAGGAGCGGGATCAGCACCATGAGATTGCCGGATCGCGGTCCCTCTATCGGGGGAGGGCCCTTTCGCCTTGAGCGCCGTTCCGTCGCGCCGGATCGACGCTCCGTCGAACCCCCTGAACGCCGCGGCCGTCCCCCCGCGCTCGCGGGCGGTGTCCCGCAAGGACTTGCGGCCGCCCCCCCTCCGGCCCCGCCTTTTGCGCGGGCCCGGGGATGGGCGTCCCGCGACCGCGCCTCCTAACCCTCCTCCTCGCCAGTCTCGCCGGCTGCCAGACCGCCAACCCCTCGCTCCACTGGGGCTCCCTTCTCGGACACCAGTTCGTCGCCGAGGGGGCCCTCTACACCGCGGCGCATCTCGAGCCCCACGCCCGCGAGGTCGCGCCCGACCTCGTCGTCCTCGAGGAGACGAGGGAGCGCGGGCTCCGGGTCTGCCGGAGGACCCACGTCGAGGGGGACGAGGTCCTGCTCCTCTGCGCCGAGGAGTTCGGGTCCTTCCGGGACACCCGGGGACGCATCTCCGCCACGGGCCGGGTCCTCGCCGTCGAGCTCGACCGGGAGGTCTTCCCCGGCCTCTCCGGCGCGCCCGTCCTCTGCGCGCTCCACCGCCGCGTTCTCGGCGCCCTCGTCGCCGGGCACGAGAGGACCGCGGTCGTGACCCCGATTCCCCCTCGGAACGGCCCCCCGGGGGCCCTCGCCTCGCCCGCCGGGTCCCCGCGACCCGCCGACTAGCCTCCGACGGCCCGCATGTCGAGCTCGTCGAGCCGATGGAGCTCGTAGACGGCGGGCTTCAGGTCCCCCGCCTTCCGGAACAGGGCGGCGATCGCCTCGTCGTCCGCGCCCGAGCGCATCGCCTCCATGAAGTCGACCTCTCCGCCCGTGAGGAGGCAGGAGCGGATCCTCCCGTCCGGTGTGACCCGCAGGCGGTTGCAGCGCTCGCAGAAGGGGTTCGACATCGCGTGGATGAACCCGACGACGGCGCCCGTCTCCTCGATCCGGTAGCGCTCGGCGGGTCCCCCGTCCGCGTAGGCGGGGATCGCGACCAGCGTGAAGCGCTCCCGGAGCCGATCGAGGAGGACGGTGTAGGGGACCGTCCACCCGCGCGCCTCGCCCCGGCGCGTCGGCATGTACTCGATGAAACGCGCCTCGACGCCGCTCCTCCCCGCGAAGTCGGCGAACGCGACGACCTCGTCGTCGTTCATCCCCCCTACGACGACCGCGTTCACCTTGATCCGTTCGATCCCCTCCTCCCTCGCCGCCTCGATCCCGTCCTGGACCGCGGCGAGATCCCCCCCGTGGGTGAGCGCCCGGAAGCGGCCGGGGTCGAGGGAGTCGAGGGACACGTTGACCCCCTTCAGGCCCGCCTCCCGGAGGGGACCCGCGAGCCGGCGCAGGCGGGAGCCGTTCGTCGTCATCACGACCTCGCGGATGCCCGGCACCGCCGCGCAGCGAGCCGTAATGTCGACGATCTCGGGGCGGACCGTCGGCTCGCCCCCCGTGAGGCGGATCTTGACGATCCCGAGACCCGAGGCGACCCGAACGATCCGCGCGAGCTCCTCGACCGTGAGGAGCCCCCGCGGGGAGGCGGGGAGCGTGCAGTAGGTGCAGCGGAAGTTGCAGCGGTCCGTGACGGACACGCGTAGGTAGGTGACCGCCCGTCCGAGCCGGTCGATCATGGGCGCGCCTCCACGGGAACCCCGTTCATCTCCCGTTCCCCCCGTCGAGCACCCGCCGCAGGAGCGCCGCCCGCTGGACGTCGCGCTCCGCCGCCTCGAGCTCCTTGCCCGCCCGCGCCTGGAGGTGGCCCGGCTGCGTGAGGACGAGGAGGCGGTTCACCGCCCCGGCGTCGAGGTCGGGAAGGAGGCCGAGATGGACCCCGAGCCGCACGGCCGAGAGGTGGCCGATCGCCTCGTCCGTCGTGATCGACCGGGCGCTGCGGAGCAGGCCGATCGCGCGCCAGATCCGGTCCTCGATCGAGGAGCGCTGGTCGCGGAGCAGGTGGGTCCGGACGTCGCGCTCGTACTTGAGGATGTGCGGGACCATCCTTCGCAGGTCCTCGAGGATCTCGAGCTCGGAGCGGCCGAGCGTGATCTGGTTCGAGATCTGGTAGAAGTCACCCGTCGCCCGCGTCCCCTCGCCGTGGAGGCCCCGGACGGCGAGGTTCGTCTTCGCGGCGGCGTTGAAGACCCGCTTCATCTCCCGCTCGGCCATCCCGAGGCCGGGGAGGTGGACCATCACGGACACGCGCAGCCCCGTCCCCACGTTCGTCGGGCAGGCGGTGAGGAAGCCGAAGTCGGCGTGGAAGGCGTACTCGATCCGCTCGCCGAGGGCGCGATCGGCCCGCTCCATCCTCTCCCAGGCGGCGTCGAGGGCGAGGCCCGGGAGGAGGACCTGGATCCGGAGGTGGTCCTCCTCGTTCACCATCACGCCGACCGTCTCCCCGCGCCCGAAGGCGACGCCCCGCTCCCACTTCGCGTTCGCGGCGGCGAGCTCGCGGCTGATCAGGTGGCGTTCCTTGAAGAGGTCGCGGCAGACCTGCGAGGCCTCGCGGAGCGAGTAGTAGGCCGCCTCCTCCGCGAAGCCGCTCCCGAGGATGCGCTCGCGCAGGACCTGCGCCAGCTCGGCGGCCTGCTCCCCCTTCAGGCGGGCGACGAACGGGTATCCGGCGACGTTGCGCGCGAGCCGGATCCGCGTGGAGACGACGACGTCCGATTCCGGGGAGCCCGCGGCGAGCCAGTCGCCGACCCGGTCGGAGAAGGTCTTGAGGTAGGGCTCCACGGGCGAAGTGTTTTAGCGCCGGACGCCCACCATTCTAAGAGCCCCCGGCGAGGAGCCGAGCGAAGAGGGCGGGGTCGGCGTTCCCTCCCGAGAGGACGACGGCGGTCGGCCCCTCGACCGGGGGGACCTTCCCCGCGAGCACGGCGGCGAGGGAGGCGGCCCCGGAGGGCTCGACGAGGAGCTTCGTCCGCTCCGCGAGGAGCGCGACCGCCCGCGCGATCTCCCCGTCCGTCACCGTGACGACCCCCTCGACGAGGCGCGAGGCGATCGCGAAAGGGATCTTTCCCGGCGCGACCGGCCTCAGGCCGTCCGCGATCGTCTCGCCCGGGCGGATCGTCACGATCTTCCCCGCCTCGAGCGAACGGCGGAGCCCGTCGGCCGCCTCCGGCTCGACCCCGAAGACCCGGACCCCCGCCTTCAGGGCCTTCGCCGCCACGGCGATCCCGGCGATCAGCCCTCCGCCGCCGACGGGAACGACGAAGGCCCCCACCTCCGGCGCGTCCTCGACGATCTCGAGCCCGACGGTCCCCTGCCCGGCCACCACGTCGGGGTCGTCGAAGGGAGGGACCATCCGGTATCCCCGCTCCCGCACGACCTCCTCGGCGAGGGCCCTCCGCTCCTCCGAGGTCCTCCCCCGGAACAGGACCTCCGCGCCGTATCCGCGCGTCGCCTCGACCTTCGCGCGGGGCGCGTCCTCCGGCATCACGACGACGCAGGGGAGGCCGAAGGCCCCCGCCGCGATCGCGACCCCCTGGGCGTGGTTCCCCGAGGAGTAGGTCGCGACCCCGCGCGGCCGCTCCTTCCCCGCGCACGCGAGCGCGACGTGGTTCGTCGCCCCGCGCGCCTTGAACGCTCCGCCCCTCTGCAAGTTCTCCGCCTTGAAGAGGAACTCCCGCCCCGCGATCGCATCGATCGAGCGGGAGCGCAGGAGCGGCGTCCGGTGCACGCGGCCGCGGATGCGCTCCGCGGCCGCGCGAACGTCCTCGATCCCGACGGGGAGGTCCGGCACAGGGGGATGATATCGGCCGCCGCCAACTCGGGGCCTCACGTCGGCAATGTGCGGCGTTCCCTCCTTCGCGGCTCACCGAAAGCTCCTCTCAGCCGGCCGGCCCTCCGTGATCGGCTCGACACGGCCGGGGTCTCGCGCTCCCGGACAAAGGTGGCTCCTTCCCCCTCGAGCGTCTCGAGGAACTCGCGGGGCCGACGAATCGGGATACCGCGGAACTCTCGGAGAGAGAGCAGGTGCGCGTCCCCGCTCACGAGCCAGTCCGCACGTCCCTCCACGGCGCACTCGAGATAGCGATCGTCCGAGGGATCTGAAGCGATGACCTCGAGTTGTAGCTCTCCTGGCGTCAGGAGGGCGATCGCCTCGAGCCCCTGCACCAGGTCGCGAATCTCCGGTCCCGATCTCCCGTGCCGCCTGGAGAGTCGCGGCTCCCGCAGGACGCGGCCGATCTCCTCGAGGATCGGGCTCGAGAGGACGAGGCGGACCCGCCCCGCGCGTACGGCAGAGAGGATTCTCCCCGGGGGACCTTCGGGACTCAGGATCGCCGAGACGACGACGTTCGCGTCGAGGACCGCGCGAATCATCCCCGCTTTCGGGAACCCCGGGCGCGCGCGGCGCGGACCGCCCGGGCCACCTCCCCTTCGATCACCGCGGGGGGAATCCCGCGGTTCCTCTCCCAGATCTGCCGCACCATCTCGAAGAACCGCGCGCGCCGACGGCGCGGGTCCCGTCCGTTCGAGCCTCGCACGACGCCCAACCGCTGGCCACGCGCGTCGTAGATGACGAGCTCGCCCCCTTGATCGAACACCTCCGCGAAGAGCCGCCCCCGCCCCTTCCTCGCGGCTCGGGTCCGAACGGTCCTGCTTCTCTGCATCGGTCTGCTCGTCGCCTTGCGGGCTCGCATTCTACGGCAGGCAGTTGGCTCCCCCTCTTCCCCGGCCCGGCCTTGCTCACTCGTACGCGATCGCGGGGAGCACCTCGAGCCGCGCCGCGCGCCGCGCGGGGAGGAGCGCCGCCGCCGCCGAGGTGAGGACCGCCCCGGCGAAGATCGACAGGACGGGGCCCCACGGAACGACGAGGGGGACGGAGAAGCCGTTGATGTCGAGGGAGAGCCCCGCGACGACGTTCTCGGAGATCGCGATCCCAAGCGTCACGCCGAGGACGCCGCCGACGATCCCGACGAGGAGGGCCTCGAACGCGACGATCCGGAACACGGCGGCCCCGGGCGCGCCGATCGCGCGGAGGAGGCCGAGCTCCCGCGTCCGGACGAGCGCCCCGATCCACGCCGCGTTCACGACCCCGAGGAAGGCGAGGAGGATCGTCGCCGCCGTCTGCGCGCGCGTGAAGGAGAAGACCCGGTCGAGGATTCCCCGCACCGCGGCGCGGAACTCCCCGAGCGACATCACGATCACGCCGTAGCGCTCCCGCAGTCGCTCCTCGATCGCCCGCCGCACGACCTCGCGGTCGGCCTCCTTCTCGAGGAGGACGACGCAGTCGTCGATGAGGGGGTCCTCGAAGTCCTCCCGGTAGACCGCCCTGTCGATCAGGATCACTCCGCGGGGCCAGCCGTAGTCGACGACGATCCCGGCGACCCGGTACTCGACCTCCCCCTTCGCCGTCGGAAGACGGACCGTCCCTCCCGCGCGGACGCCGAAGTTGTGCGCGAACCCCTCCGAGGCGAGGAGCGCCCGCCGGCCGGGAAGCTCCCGGAGCATCGTCTCGTCGCCTCCCGAGCGGTACTCGAAGCGGCCCCGCGCGGGGTGGCTCGCCGCGTCGAAGGCCGTGAGCATCACGTCGGAGCCCCGGAAGGGGACCATCCGGACGCGCGCGGCGTCGGCCTGGCGGACGCCGGGGACGGCGCGGACCTCGTCGAGGACCTCCATGCCGAAGGGCTCCGTCCCCGTGTTCGAGCCGAGGAAGCCGCCGTAGAACACCCAGAGGTCCCCCCCGAGGGTCCGCGCGACCCAGCCGTCGATCGCGCTGCGGAAGGACGCGGCGACGAGGGAGACGTGGACCGCCAGGCCGAAGCCGGCGGCGAGCGCGACCACGGTGAACCCGATCCGGCCGGGAGAGCGGAGGAAGCCGTCGGTCGCGAGCCGGCCCGACACCGGCGAGAGCGCGCGAAGCGCGGCGCCGAGCGGAGGGGCGAGGAGCCTCGCGGCGGGCCACGCCCCGACGAGGAGCGCCACGGCGAGGCCTGCGGCGACGAACCATCCCGCGCCGGCGAGCCGGTCGGGGCCGAGGAGGTGCGCGCCGACTGCGACGGCGAGGGCGAGGAGCGAGAGGACGACCCGCACGGGGTTTCGCAGGCGCGCCGGGTCGTGGCGAATCTCCTCGCGAAGCGCCTCGACGGGGGAGATCCGCCCGATCGAGAGGGCCGGGACGAGGGAGGCGAGGGCGGAGGCGACGACGCCGGCGAGGAGGCCGACGAGGATCTCTCCCGGGGAGACGCTCGAGCGCACCTCGGGGACGGTGAAGTAGCTCGACGCGACGTCCTCGACGAAGAGGCGCGTCGCGCCCCTGGAGATCGCGGCGCCGAGGGCGACGCCCGGGATCGCGCCGAGGAGCCCGATCGCCGTCGACTCCCCGACGAAGAGGAGGAGGATCCGGAGCCGGGTCGCCCCGAGCGCCCGCAGGAGGCCGAACTCGCGGGCCCGCTCCGCGGACGAGAGGGCCGCGGAGTTGTAGACGAGGAAGACGGCGACGCCGAGCGCGATCAGGCTCGTCAGCGTGATCAGGATCCGGAGGGTGCCGAGGACCGCGTCGATCTGGACCCGCCCCCATTCCGGCGGGCCGACCTCGTAGAGGGGGCCGACTGCGGCGGCGAGCCGCGCCCGGACGGCCTCCAGGTCGGCTCGCGGCGAGAGGACGACCTCGATCAGGCCGCACTTCCCCGGTGTCCCGAGGAGGGACTCGGCGAGGCCGATCGGCAGGACGAGCACGCGCGCCCCGAAGGCCTTCGCCGCTCCCTCGGGCGCGAGGACCCCGGCCACGCGCAGGCGCCGCTTTCCCGTCCGGCCCGCGACCTCGAAGAAGGTTCCGGGCTTGAGCCCCCCCTCTTCCGCGAGGGGACTCGTCACGAGCGCGCCGTCCCCCGTGAGGAGGGCGAGGGGATTCAGCCCCTCGATCGAGGCCGCGCCGCGATAGGAGCGGACGAGGGCGTCGGAGAGGAGGTCGACGCCGATCGCGAGGACCTGCCCGATCCCCGGCGGGTCGCTGACCCGGATCGTGAACTCGGAGAGCGGGACGGCCGCCTCGACCTCCTCGACCGCGCGGACCGTCTCGAGGAGCGACCGAGGGACGCTGCGCGTCCCAGACCGGACCTCGAGGTCGGTCCTCCCCGAGACCGCCTCCGCGCTCTCCCGCATCGCGACGACGACCGCGCGGTTCGCCCCCGCCGTCGCGACGAAGGCGGCGACCCCGATCGAGACCGAGGCGGCGCAGAGGGCGACGCGGACCTTCTTGCGCCAGAGCGGCCGCAGCGAGAAGAGGGCGAAGGCCCCTCTCACCGCCTCTCCTCCCCGACCACCTTCCCGTCGAGGAGGCGGACGAGGCGGGAGGCGCGCGCGGCGGCGCGCTCGTCGTGGGTGACGAGGACGATCGCCTTCCCGCGTTCCCGGTGCAGGCCCTCGAGGAGGTCGAGGACCTTCTCCCCCGTCGAGCGGTCGAGGTTCCCCGTCGGCTCGTCCGCGAGCAGAACCGGCGGATCGGGGGCGAGGGCGCGCGCGATCGCGACGCGCTGGCGCTCCCCCCCCGCCAGGGCGTCGGGCCGGTGGTCGAGGCGGTCCGCGAGCCCGACCTCGCGGAGCACCGCGTCGGCCCTCTCCCGCGCGCGCCGGGGACTCGTCCCCTCGAGGAGGAGGGGGACCTCGACGTTCTCGAGGGCGGAGAGGGTCGGGAAGAGCTGGAAGAACTGGAAGACGAAGCCGATCCGCGTGCGCCGCAGCCGCGACGCCTCGTCGTCGCTCATCGAGGCGATCCCCCTCCCTTCGAAGAGGACCTCCCCCTCGTTCGGCCGGTCGAGCGCGCCGAGGAGGTGGAGGAGCGTCGACTTCCCCGACCCCGAGGGGCCGACGACCGCGACGAACTCGCCGCTTTCGACGCGGAAGTCGACTCCCGAGAGCGCCCGCACCTCGCGCCGCCCCTGGAGGAAGGAGCGGGCGAGGTTCCTCGCCTCGAGGACGGGGGGAGGGCTCACGCGGCCCGCGGAGATAGGGGAGCGGCCCTTCCTTTTCCACAGCCTCCGTCCGTCCCGCATGGTCGTTCCCGCCGGCTGGGCTCCGGTAGACTCCCCCCCCATGCGCCGCCGCGCGCCCTGCATCGAGATCCTCGACGAAGACGTCGCCCGTTCCCTCCGGAGGATGACGCCGGCCCGACGGTTCGCTCTTGGGTCCGAAGAGGAGAGATCCGTCCGCGTCCTCGTCGCGGCCGCCGTCCGCGAGCAGCACCCGCGCTGGAGCGAGGGGCGCGTCTCGAGAGAAGTCGCCCGCCGGTTTGGACTTGGATCGGACTGAACTACTCCGGTTCCTCGTCGAAGCGCTGGAGGAAGTCGGGGTCGACTACCTCGTCGTCGGTTCGAGCGCCTCCATGGTCTACGGAGAGCCGCGCCTCACGCGCGACATCGACGTCGTCGTCGACCTGCGCGCCGACCAGGTGCCCGACCTCGCACACTGCTTCCCCGCTCCGGCGTTCTACGTGAGCGAGGACGCCGCCCGGCGAGCCGTCGCGCACCGGGACATGTTCAACGTCATCCACCCTGGGTCGGGACTGAAGATCGACTTGATCGTCCGGAAGGCCGACGCCTTCGACGACAGCCGCTTTCAAAGAAGGCGGCGACTCCGGGTCCTGCCGGACCGCACGGTGAGCTTCGCGTCTCCCGAGGACGTGATCCTGAAGAAGCTCGTCTTCTTCAAGGAAGGGGGTTCGGAGAAGCACCTCCGCGACGTCGCCGGGATCCTCCAGGTGTCGGGGCGGGCGATCGACCGCGCCTACGTCGCGAGATGGGCGCGGCGGCTCGGCGTCGCGGACATCTGGGGAACGGTTTCGAAGCGGGTGAAGGCCGGCGCAGGGCGGTCCTCGAGGAAGGACCCCAGGCCTCGAGGTTGACCTCGCGCGACGGGAGTAGAGTCGTCCACGCCCGGCCCAAGCGTCATGAAGCTCTTCGCCTTCCTCGCTCTCGGCGCGCTCCTCGGCGCGGATGCCTCGCGACCGGACCAAACGGCGAGCGCTCCTGCGCCCGTCGAGACCCGCCTCGACGTCCGGCTGAATCCGCTCGCCGACCTTCAACTCCTCCTTCGGTGGTACCTCGAGGGATCGCGACCGGCGGACTCTCCACCCGGCGCGTTCTTCCTCAACGGTGTTTTCTCGAAGGCGGCGGAGGAGCTTCGGCTCCTCGAAGGCCAACTGGGTGGACCGCGTGCCTGGGGTCTCCTCGAAGGGGTCTTCGCCTCCGTCGACTCGTCGAAGGCGCTCGCCGCGCTCGCGGAGGAATTGCCGGAGAGCTTCCGCTCGATGGACGGTCGCGACTTCCCCCTCCGCGAACTCGGCCGCTCACTGGCCAAGGTCCTCGGCTCCGCCGAACCGGCGTTCCTTCAGCACGACTGGCCCAGACGCGAGGCGAGGCTCGAGCAGGAGGCCGAGCGCCTACGATCCGGGTTCGCGGGGAAGGAACGGGACTGCCTCGCGTACATGCTCCGCAGCCTCGGCATGGAGGACCCGAAGGCGACGATCCCGGTTCTCCTCGTGACCGAGGCTCCATGGCCCGGCGCGATGACGCACCGACGGCGCGGGGGCGGCGGCGTTTGCTTCGTCGGCCTCTCGGCGAACGTCGAGGGGACGCTCCTCCAGGAGACCGTCCTCCACGAGGCGACCCACGCGCTCGACATCCTCGACGCGGAGAAGGGAAACGTGCTCGAGGAGTTGCGCGGGCTCCTCCGGAAGGCCGGGATCGAGGAGCGCGATCCGCGCTTCCGCGACGCGCCCCACACCCTGATGTTCGTCCAGGCGGGCGAGACGGTGCGGCGCGTCCTCGAGCCGAAGCACGTCCACTACGGGGACGCGGCGGGCTACTACGCGAAGTTCCCCTCCCTGGCGCCGGCGATCCGCGAGGCGTGGACCGGAAACCTCGACGGGAAGGTGACGCGCGAGGCCGCGCTCGAGCGGATCGTCGAGGCCGCGCGGTCCGCCCCCGCCTCGCGACCGACAGGCGGAGGATTCTGAGCCGCAGCGGAGCCCTTCCGGCGGCGGGACGGACCGGCCGGAGGGGGGGGACGAGCCGCACCGGGGCCTCGCGCGTCCCACCGCAAGGCAGCGCGTTCCCGGTCGTTGCAGAAGAGGAACGCCCCGAAACCGCGCGGCCCCGCCCGTCATCGAACCCGGCAGTCGACGGGCCCCGTCCCGTCCGTTCCCCACCCCCTGCGCGCTCGGCGATCGGGGGAGGCGGAACGCCCCCCCTGCCGACCCGAAAAGGAGAACCGTTCATGCGCGCCCCTCTTCCGATCTTCGCGTCCGCCCTCCTCCTCGCCGGCTGCGATTCGATGAACAAGATGACCGCCGGCCCCGCGGGAGGCGTCGAGTACGAGGTCACGCTGACCCCGATGTGGACGGCTTCCACCCACCCCCTCGACTACCCGAAGGCCGGCCTCCTCACGGGCCCGCACTTCTCCGGGCTCATCGGCGCGACGCACGACGCGAGCTTCGCGATCTTCCGGGAGGGGAGCCCCCCCACGCCCGGCCTCGAGCGCCTCTCCGAGGAGGGGAAGCACTCCCCCCTCGACGCCGAGATCCGCGCCGCGATCGCCTCGGGGCACGCGGGAGCGCTCCTCGAGGGCGATCCGATCAGGGACCTCACGAAATCCTCGACGGTCCGCTTCCGCGCCGACGAGAAGCACCCGCTCGTCTCGGTCGTCGCGATGATCGCGCCGAGCCCGGACTGGTTCGCCGGCGCGGGCGCCGTGAATCTCCGCGAGGGCGGATCGTGGGCCTCTTCGAAGGAAGTGACCCTCTACGCCTACGACTCGGGGGGCGACGACGGGATGACGTACGAGGCCGCCGACGCCGACGCGAACCCGAAGGAGCCGACGCGGGTGAACGACGCCGCCCACTTCCTCCAGAGCGGGAAGAGGGTCCCGGTCGGGAAGGTCGTCTTCCGCAAGATCTGACCCGGCCGTGGTTCTCTGCCGCATCGCGAACTCCTCGCCCCGGCGCCGGGCCCCGCGGCCCGGCGCCGCCCTCTCGCTCCTCCTCGTCCTTGCGGGCTGCAAGCTCCCGCGGACGACCGCTTCCGGCGAGGCGGGGAACGTCGTCGCTCAAGGCGACCTCGCTTACGTCACGCTCGCCGAGGGAGGGATCGGGGTCTTCGACGTCCCCGGACGCCGGACGCTCCGCACGCTCCCGCCTCCCGAAGGGAGCGGGAGCGTCGACGACCTCGCGCTCGCCCCGGGACTCCTCTTCGCCCTCGACGCGAAGCCTCCCGGCTTCCTCTCCGTCTACTCCCTCGCGGAGCCGCGGGATCCCCGCCTCGTCTCCCCTCCCGTTCCCGTTCCCGTCGGACCCTTCTCGGGAGTCTCGGCCGCGTCGGGCCGCGTCGTCGTCTCCGGCGGGACCTCCGAGATGAGCGTCCTGCGCTACGGCCCTGACGGACGCCTAGGTCCGGAGCGCTCGACGCTCGACCTCGGCCGCGGCCAGCCCGACGTCCTTCTCTCCCCGGACGGGAAGCACGCCTTCGTCTCGACGCACTTCAGCCTGCTCCGAGGGACGTTCGGCCTCACGACGGTCCGTGTGGAGGAGCCCCCGCGTCCCTCGGTCCGACTCGCGGCGCTCGAGCTCCCGGGCGCTGGCTTCTCCCCCGGAGGCGCGCGACCCGCGAACTTCCCCCTCGAGGCGGCTCTCGCTGGCGACGTCCTCTTCCTCGCGCAGGGTTCCGGCCTCGCCGTCCTCGACGTCTCGGATCCCGCCTCGCCGCGGCTCCTCTCGACCGTGTCCCTGGGCCTCGCCGGCGTAAGCGTCGACGTCCGGGGCGCCCTCGCGGCGGTCGTCGGGAGCGCGCCCGAGCCGACGCTCGTGCTACTCGACGTAGCCGAGCCCCGGTCGCCGAGGCTCTTGCGGAAGGTCTCCCTCCCGGCCGGCTCGCGCCCTACCGGAGTCGCGCTCGCCGACGGCGCCGCGGTCGTCGCGGCGCAGGGCGCGGGCCCCCTCGCGATCGCGCTCGAAGCACTCGGGGGGCGATAGGAGCCGGCCCCGCTGCATGCGGTGGCGGCCGTGTGGTCACAGGTTCGTGAGCGTCGCGACCTCGAGGCTCGTGAACCGCGCCGGAGCCGCCACGACCCCCTGCCAGTAGACCGAGATCCCGACGAGCCCGGCATTGGCAGGCACGGGGATCGTGAACGCCGCCCGCCCCTGCGCGTCGAGGAGACCTCCGAGGACGAAGAGCAGACTCGCGGGAGCGAGCCGCAGGGTGCCGAGCGGAGGAATCGGGACGCTCGCGGTCCCGGGCGAGACTCCCAGGAACCAGGCCCCCCACGACGGTCCGCGGATGTCGAGCGTGAGCGGCTTCCCGATCCGGGGAAGTCCCCGCCACGCGAGCTGGCGCGAGAGATTCGTGAAGATGCGGTCGCGGCCCCCGGTTCCCACAAAGGCGTCGAGGTCGCCGTCCCCGTCGACGTCGCCCAGCGCCAGCGCGCGCGTGTAGTCGGCGGGAACCGGCAGATTGCCCGTCGAGAGGTCCATGAAGATCCCGGTCCCGTCGTTCTGGAGGAGGCGGTTCGAGAATGTGAACAGAGGGTAGCCGGACCCACTCACGACGAGCGCGTCGAGGTCTCCGTCGCCATCCACATCGCCGAGGACGACCGCCGGCGTCGGGGCGGGGATGGCGAGGTTCGTCGCCGTGACGTCCGTGAAGACCCCCGTGCCACCGTTTAGGAGGAGACGGCTTGGTAGGGGGCCCGTCACGTTCCCCACGAACGCGTCGAGGTCGCCGTCCCCGTCCACATCGCCGAGCGCGACGGCCCCCGTGCCGTCGAGGATGGAGGGGAGGTTCGTCGCAGTAGCGTCCGTGAACACTCCCGTGCCCCCGTTCAGGTAGAGGCGGTTCTGCTCAGGAGCAACGATGGCGGCGTTGCCGTTTCCGACGAAGACGTCGAGGTCGCCGTCGCCGTCCACGTCGCCGAGCCCGACGCCCCTCGTGGAATCGACAACGGGCGGAAGGCTCGTCGTGGTGACGTCCGTGAAGGTCCCCGCCCCCAGGTTGCGGTAGAGCCGGTTCTGCCCGCCCCCGAATTGCCCCGCGGCCGTCCCCACGTAGGCGTCGAGGTCGCCGTCTCCGTCCAGGTCGCCGAGGGCGACCGCCCACGGCATGTACCCAGAGGAGGCCGGAAAGCTCGCCAACGTGAACACGCCGGTCCCCGCGTTCATGTAGCGGCGGATCTGCCCTGGGCTCGGGTCGAAGGGATTTCCCACCCCGAGCAACGCGTCGAGGTCGCCGTCCCCGTCGAGGTCGCCTAGCGCGACGGCGTCGATGAACTCAAACAGGGGCGGGAAGAGGCTTGTGGGCGTGGCGTCGGCGAAGCTTCCGGTTCCGTCGTTCCGGAACAGTCGGTCGCCTTCGTAGTTCCCCAGGAACGCGTCGAGGTCGCCGTCCCCGTCGACGTCGCCGAGCGCGACGGCTCCCGTCCCCTCGGCCTCGCCCGGCAGGGTCGTCGAAGTGACATCGACGAAGGCCGCCACTCCGTCGTTCAGGTAGAGGCGGTTCTGATACCCGTTGTTCACGACGACGGCGTCGAGGTCGCCGTCCCCGTCGACGTCGCCAAGCGCGACCGCCTGCGTATCCTCCGGGGAGCCCGGAAGGCTCGTCGCCGGGGCGATCGTGAAGACTCCCGAGCCGTTGTTGAGGTCGAGGCGGTTCCCCGGCCCCGAATACCCTCCGTTTCCCACGAGCGCATCGAGGTCGCCGTCCCCGTCCACGTCTCCCAGCTCGACGTCGTACGTCGCTCCGGTCAGCCCCGGCAGGTTCGTCGCCGTGACATCCGCGAACGCTCCCGTGCCGTTGTTCAGGTAGAGGCGGCTCGGCTGGGGTCCCGTGTAGGTCGCGTTCCCGACGAAAGCGTCGAGGTCCCCGTCCCCGTCGACGTCGCCGAGCGCGACCGCCTCCGTGGGATCGATCATGGTCGGGAGGTTCCCCGCCGTGGCATCGGTGAAGACTCCCGACCCGTCGTTGCGGAGAAAGCGCTCCAATCCGATCGTTCCCACGTAGAGGTCGAGGTCGCCGTCTCCATCCAGGTCGCCGAAAGCGGCCGCTCGGGTCGCGCAGCCGATCGCCGGGAGATTCGTCGTCGTGACGTCGGTGAATACGCTGGCGCCGCCGTTCAGGAAGAGGTGGCCTTGTCCGATGCCCCCGGAGGAGCAGGAAGATCCGAGGAACGCGTCGGGATCGCCATCACTGTCGACGTCGCCCAAGGCCACGGTTCGTGCGCCCGACGCGACGGGCAGGTTCGTGACCGTGGCGTCCGCAAACACGCCCGCGCCGCCGTTCAGGTAGAGCCGATTCCCCTGCCCTCCGAGCCCCTCGACCCCCAGGATCGCGTCGAGGTCGCCGTCGCCGTCCAGGTCGCCCAGGGCGATCGCCCGCGTCTCGGCGTTCGGGTTCGGAAGGAGAGTCGACGGAAGGTTCGTCGCCGAGACGTCGCCGAAGACTCCGGTGCCGTCGTTCCGGTAGAGGCGGTTGTTCCCGGCGTTCCCCACGAACACGTCGAGGGCTCCGTCCCCGTCCACGTCCCCGAGCGCGACCTCCAGGGAGAGGTCCACGTCCGGCGGCAGCATCTGGCGAACGAGCCCGAATTGCTGGGCCGACGCCTGAGTAGCCAAGCCAGCGAGCCCGCAGAGAAGGCAGACCCGGAGTCGCACGATCACCCGCCCCGGCGACGGCCGGCCGTGACGTTCCGAGGATCCTCGATCACAGATTCGTCACCGTCGTGACCTCGAGGTTCGTGAACCGGAGCGGCGGCCCGACGACCGCCTGCCAGTAGAGGGAGAGACCGACCAGCGCGGCGTTTGCGGGCACGAGGAACGAGACGCTCGCGCGGCCCTGCGGGTCGAGGGCTCCTCCCGCGACGATGAAGAGCGTCGAGGGAAGGAGCCGCAGCGTTCCGAAGGGAGGTAGCGGGATGTCCGAGGATGCCGCCGACGCCGCGAGGAGCCAGGTGCCGGTCGCTGGCCCCCGGAGGTCCAGAGCCAAGGGCTTGCCCGCCCTCGGGATCCCGCGCCAGGAGAGCTGGCGCGAGAGATTCGTGAGGATCCGGTCCTGACCGTCGACGGCGACGAACGCGTCGAGGTCGCCGTCCCCGTCGACGTCCCCGAGCGCGATCGCCCGCGTGTCCTCGAGCAGAGCCGGGAGATCCATCGCCGTCGCGTCGGTGAACACCCCGGTGCCGCCGTTCAGGTAGAGACGGTTCTGTGCGACCGGCGTGCCGGAGTTCCCCAAGAGGGCGTCGAGATCCCCGTCCCCATCCACGTCGCCGAGCGCCACCGCCCGCGCGCTGGAGAACAGGAACACCGGGAGGTTGGTCGCCGTCGCGTCGGTGAAGACCCCGGTGCCGCCGTTCAGGAAGAGACGGTTGTACACCACATCGTTCCCGATGAACGCGTCGAGGTCGCCGTCCCCGTCCACATCCCCGAGGGCCACGGCCCGCGTGGCCGCGACCAGCGGCAGGTTCGTCGCCGCGGCGACCGTGAAGGCCCCGGAACCGCCGTTCAGGTAGAGGAGGCTCTGCTGCCAATAGTTCCCGACGAAGGCGTCGAGGTCGCCGTCCCCGTCCACGTCGCCGAGCGCGACCGCCCGCGCGTCGGCGAGCAGGGCGGGCAGGTTCGTCGCCGTGACGTCCGCAAAGACCCCCGCGCCGCCGTTGAGGTAGAGACGGTTTTGCTGGAGGCTCGGACTCGGGTCGCCGTTTGCCTTGAACAAGTCGAGGTCTCCGTCCCCGTCGACGTCTCCAAGGGCGATCGCCCGCGTGACATCGAACGAAGGGGGGAGGTTCGTCGCCGTCACGTCGGAGAAGACTCCCGTGCCGGCGTTCAGGTAGAGGCGGTCCGGCGCACCGGGTCCGGAAGTGGCGGAGTTCCCCGCCAGAGCGTCCAGGTCGCCGTCCCCATCCACGTCGCCCAGGGCGACTGCGAGAGTGGGATCGAGGGGGGCCGGCAGGCTCGTCGACGTTGCGTCCGTGAACACCCCCGCGCCGCCGTTGAGGTAGAGGCGATCGGGCGCCGCGGGACCGGAAGCGGTGGAGTTCCCGACGAGGGCGTCCAGGTCGCCGTCCCCGTCCACGTCGCCGAGCGCGACCGCTTCCGTGTCCTCGACCGGTGCCGGCAGGCCCGTCCCCGTGACGTCGGTGAAGACCCCGCCGCCGTCGTTCAGATCGATGCGGTTCTGCCGTCCGTTGTTCGCCACGAAGGCGTCGAGATCCCCGTCCCCATCCACGTCCCCGAGCGCGACCCCGAGCGTCGTGTCGAGGCGGGCAGGCAAGTTCGTCGCAGTGACCTCCGTGAAGATCCCCGAGCCGCCGTTGAGGTGGAGACGATTCTGCGCGCCCGATGGGACCGCATAACTCCCAAGGAAGGCGTCGAGGTCCCCGTCCCCGTCGACGTCCCCGAGCGCGACCACGTAGGTGTCCTCGACGAGAGCGGGAAGGTTCGTCGCCGTGACGTCCGTGAAGGCGCCTCCGCCACCGTTCAGGTAGAGACGGCTCTGTTGCGCGTAGGCACCGAGGAATGCGTCGAGATCCCCGTCTCCATCCACGTCTCCGAGCGCGACCGCCTGCGTATAGCCGACCTGGGCGGGGAGGTTGGTCGCCGTGGCGTCCGCGAAGATCCCCGTCCCGCCGTTCAAATAGAGACGGTCCTGCTGCCCATAGGCAGCGAGGAACGCGTCGAGGTCTCCGTCCCCGTCCACGTCGCCGAGTGCGAGGGCGCCGGTGTTGGCGACGAGGAACGGGAGGCTTGTGGCTGTGACGTCCGTGAAGATCCCCGTGCCGCCGTTCGAGTAGAGGCGGACTTGCCCGAGGCCTCCGATCCCCAGGAAGGCGTCCAGGTCCCCGTCCCCATCCACGTCGCCGAGCGCGACCGCTTGCGCGGAGTCGGCGAGGGCCGGGAGGTTCGTCGCCGTGGCGTCCGTGAAGCTACCCGTGCCGCCGTTCAAGTAGAGGCGGTTCTGCACCAGGTTCGCAGCGAATGCGTCGAAATCACCGTCCCCATCCACGTCGCCCAGCGCGACCGCTTGCGAGAAGTCAACCAGGGCCGGGAGGCTCGTCGCCGTGACGTCCGTGAAGACCCCCGTCCCGTCGTTGAGGTGGAGACGACTTTGCTGCTGGTAGTTCCCGACGAACGCGTCGAGATCCCCGTCCCCGTCCAGGTCGCCGAGCGCGACGGCTCGCGACGCGTCCCTGTCCGGAGGGATCATCGTGTGCGTGAACCCGAACTGCTGAGCGCGCGCCAAGGAAGCGAACACCAGGAAGGCCGGCGAGAGGCAGGTCCAGAGGCGCATGTTCAACCTCCTCGTCGGAAGCTGCGGGCCCCGGGGGAGCGAATCATCCATCCGCCCGGGCCCATCGTCTTTTCCTCCTGCCGTCGTCCATCAAAGATCCGTTACGGTCGTGATCTCGAGGTTCGTGAACCGGAGCGGCGGCCCCACCGCGGCCTGCCAGTAGAGCGACTCGCCGACCAGAACGGGGTTCGCCGGGACGAGGAACGAGACGCTCGCGCGGCCCTGCGGGTCGAGCGAGCCTCCCGCGACGACGAACAACGTCGAGGGGAGGAGCTGCAGCGTCCCGAACGGAGGCAAGGGAATGTACGAGGGGACCGCCGACGCGGCGAGGAGCCAGGTGCCGTTCGCAGACCCGTTCAGGTCAAGGGCCAGAGGCCTCCCCGCCCGGGGAATCCAGCGCCACTGGAGGTGGCGAGTGCGGTTGACGAGGATCCTGTCCCGACCGCCAACCCCGGCGAACGCGTCGAGGTCGCCGTCCCCGTCGAGGTCGCCGAACGCGAGTGCCTTCGTATCGCCGATCTGGGTCGGCATGTTTCCCGCGGTCGCGTCCGTGAACAGGCCCGTCCCGCCGTTCAGATAGAGAC
>DASRRH010000014.1:0-102847 GCA_035695825.1 Planctomycetota bacterium
CGCGCCGTAGATGAAACCGGGGTCGGGGGGGGTCGAGGTCGCGACGCTCGGCCAGCCGCCGGTCCCCTTCACGTTGTCGAGCTGCTGCGCGGAGAGCTGCAGGATCACCTGCAAGGGGCTCCCGTTGATCGCGATCCCGTAGAGGGCGGGGTTCGGACCCGGGGTCCCGTCGAGGTTGCGGTCGGCCCCGTCCACCTGGAAGGCGTTGCCCTGGAAGGTCGTGATCGCGTTCGGGTCGTTGAGGTAGATCGCCGCCTCCGGCGCCGGGAGCGTCGCGGCGCTCCTCTGGAGCCAACCCGTCACCCGACGGGCGACCCCGCCGATCACGGCGTTGCTCGAGACCCGGACGACCGCCTCGTCGTTCTCGTCGACCTGGCCGTCGCCGTCGTTGTCGGCCCCGTCGGTGTGCCAGGAGAGGAGGGCCGCGCTCACCTCCTCGTCCCCTTCGTCGACGAGCCCGTCCCCGTCGTTGTCGGCGTCGTCGCCGCTCCAGTCGATCGAGCCGTTCTCCCCGAGCGTCCCGGCGCTCAGGAGCACGGCCGCCTGGTCGACGGTCGATTCGGCGAGCTGGAGGGTGCGCTTCGCCCGCTCCTCCTCGAGCACGCGGCTCTCGCGCGCGCGCTCGAGAGAGAGGAGCCCCGCGACCCCCCCCGCGAGGACGACCACGCTGAGAAGGAGGAACACGAGGACGCTCCCGCGCCCCGCGTCCGCCCTTTCCCTTCCCCGATCCCCCACGGTTCCTTCCCGGGCCCCCCGTGGGGAGCCCTGATCAGTTGTTCCGCAGCCGGACCGTCCGGACGACGCGGTGCGTCCGCGACGTCCCTCCGATCCCCGGAATGCCGATCTCCAGGGTGACGACGAGTGCCCTCCCCTCGAGCCTCATCGCGAACTCCGTCACCCCTCGCGCGATCACCGCGGCGGCCGTCGCCGGCTCCTGCAGGGTGATCGTCCCTTCGTCGACGAGGCCGTCCCCGTCGTCGTCGGTCCCGTTCGCGGTCTCTCCCGGTTCGAGGTTGAACTGGAGGGAGATCGCCCCGCCATAGACGACCCCCGCGGTCGTGAACCCCGTCGCCCGCTGGAACTGCATCTCGGAGTAGTCCGTCGACTCGACCGGCGGCGCCAAGCCGAGCCCCCCTTGGACCCGGAGCGTCGAGACCCCCGCCGTCCGGACCTCTCGGTCGATCCGGTCGGCGAGGCGGTTCGTCCGCTCGACCACTTCCCCCGCCCGGTCGCTCTCGCGGATCCCGCGGAGCGCGGAGCGCTCGACGCCGAGGATCACGAGGGCGAGGGAGACGAACGTCGTCAAGGCCGCCAGGACCTCGACGAGGGTCGTCCCCCGGCATCCCCCGCCCCTGATTCGCCCGTCCTTTCCCATGGCTAGCCCCGATCCGAAAGGAGCGTCACGAGCCGGACCGTCCGAACCCCGGAGACCCCCCGCCACTGCACCGACGCGATCGCGCGGACGAGCTTGCCCGCCGCGGCCGCGGGGAGGCCGGGGACGTTCTCCACGACGACCGACCCGGCCGTCGGGTTCGGCGCACCCGGCGTGTACCCCGTCGACGGAACGAGGTCGGACGTGCCGTCCCCGTTCATGTCGACGCCGAAGGGCACGCCCCCGCCGTAGGTCGTGAGGAGCGTGTCGAAGTCGGCGGCGCGCACCTGCTCGAGCTGCGCGCGGGCCGCGGCCGTGGCGGCCTCGACCTCCGTGTAGGACCGGCGCAGGTTCGTGAGGGCGTTCAGCCCTGCAGCGACCCCGACGAGCCCGACGAGGAGAACCCCGTTCGCAATCAGGATCTCGACGAGCGTGAATCCCCTCGATCCGCGCGCTTTCCCTCTCTTCATGATCCGCCTCCCCTCATTCCCCTGACCCCATCCCATTTCGACGCCCTCCGCGACGAGTGCGAAAGTATACCGGGCGCGTCAAATCGAAGTTCCTAGCGGCCCCGGTAAGGAGGCCCCCGTCCTCTCCCTCCAGCGGGCGAGGAGGAGGAGGGCCCACAGCCGCGCGGCCCGGTCGGCCCTCCCGGACCGGAACTCCCGGAGCCACCGCGCGACGGGCGCGGGGCTCATTCCCCCCGCGCCCGCGAGCGTCTCCGGATCGAGGAACCGCCGGGGCCCGCGGGCGAAGGCGGGCCCGAGCCACGCGGCGAGGGGGATCGCGAAGCCGCGCTTGCGGCCGGAGAACCACCCCGGGGGGAAGCGGCGGGCGAGGAGCCGCCGGAGGCAGACCTTCGAGCGCCGGCCCCGGAGCTTCGAGGCGAGGGGGAGGCGCTGCGCGAGCGCCACCACTCGGCGGTCGAGGAGGGGACAGCGCGCCTCGAGGCCGAAGGCCATCGTGGCCCGGTCGACCTTCGCGAGGAGGTCGTCGACGAGGTAGGTCCGAAGGTCCGCCCGCATCGCGCGGACCGCGGGGTCCCCCCCCGCGCCCTCCTCGTACGCGCGGGCGAAGGCCTCTCCCCCTCCTTCCCCCTCGGCCGCGGACCCGAGGAGGGCCTCCACCTCCGCGGGGGGGAACAGGCCGACGAGGCTCCGGTAGGCTTGGCTTCCCCCGGGGGAGCGGATCGCCTCCGCGAAGCGCCCGGCGCGACGGGAGGTCCCGGCGGCCGGCGCCGGGAAGAGGCCGCCCGCGCGCTCGAGCGCGAAAGCCGCCGCGCGCCGCAGACCCTCGGGCCACCCGGAGATGCGCGCGAGCGCCCGGATCCCACGGTAGCGGTCGTAACCGGCGAAAAGCTCGTCCCCTCCGTCGCCGGTCAGCACCGCCTTCGCGGACCTCCGAGCGGCGCGGGCGAGCGCGGCCGTCGGCACGAGCGAGGCGTCGGCGAGCGGCTCGTCGAGGAGTTCGGGAAGTCGCTCGATCCACCCCTCGAAGTCGGACGCGCGGAAGGGGACCTCCTCGTGCTCCGCCCCGAGCGCCCGCGCGACCCGCGCCGCCTGCGACGATTCGTCGAGGGGGGAGCCGGGGAGTGCCAGGGCGAAAGTCCGCAGGCGTCCGCCCCTGGACTCGGCGGCGAGGGCCGCCACGAGACTCGAGTCGATCCCCCCCGAGAGGAAGACCCCAACCGGTGCGTCCGCCGCGAGCCGGAGCCGGACCGCGTCGCGGAGCAGCTCCTCGATCTCTCCCTCCTCCCCATCGACCCGGGGAGCGTCCGGGAGCGCCTCGACCCCGCTCTCCTCCCCGCCGGACCCGACCCGGAGCCGGCCCCCGGGGAGAAGCTTGCGCGCCCCCGCGTAGATCGTGCGCGGAGCGGGTACGTAGCCGAAGATGAGGTACTCTCGGAGCGCCGCGGGGTCGACCTCCCTGCGGAAACCCGGGAACCGCTCGAGAGCCCGCAGCTCCGAGGCGAAGACGAGCGCCCCGGGGACGCGCGCGTAGAGGAGCGGCTTCTTCCCCACCGGGTCGCGCGCGAGGAGGAGGTCCCCGCGGCGGCGGTCGAGGAGAGCGAGCGCGAAGGTCCCGACGACCTCGCGCAGCGCCCGAGGACCCCCCTCCTCCCAGAGCGCGAGGAGAACCTCGGCGTCGCTGCGCGTCCGGAAGGGGCGCCCCTCTCGCTCGAGACGCTCGCGCTGGCGGGCGAAGTCGTAAATCTCGCCGTTCAGGACGAGGGAGAGATCCCCTCGTTCCATCGGCTGGGCCCCCGCCGGGGAGAGGTCGACGAGGGCGAGCCGGGCGTGCGCAAGCCCGACCCGCCTCCCGTCGGGCAGGTCGTAGACCCTTCGCCCCGATCCGTCCGGGCCGCGGTGCGCGAGGGCGCCCGCCATCGCCTCGAGCTCCCGCTCGCCGAACGCGGGCCCCGCGGCGACGAACCCGGCGATCCCGCACATGGGCGCCGACTCTCGCGCGGGGGGGGCCGCCCCTCAACCGTCCCTCTTACCCGAGGACGGCGACCACGTAGACGAGGATCGGGGCGACGAGGAGGAGGAGCCAGAGGAGGGAAGCCGCGACCCGGAAGCGGGAGGCCAGCGCGACGCGTTCGAGGGCGCGCGCCAGGACGAGCCGCGTCCGGCCCGGGGCGGCGGGCAGGTCGAGCACGTCGTACGCACCCCGCTCCAGCGTGCCGAGGGCGCTCTCGGCGTCCGCGCATCCGGAGACCGCGACGAGGACCGCGTTCGGGAAGGCCCCGCGCAGTCGCTCCAGCCCCCCGACCTCCTCCGGCGCGCCCTCCCCCCCTGCGACGACGAGGTCGAAGGAGCGCTCGCGCGCGAGCGCGGCTGCCTCCTCCGAGCCCGCCGTCTCGATCGTCCGCAGGCCGAGCGCCTCGGCCTCCCGCCGAACCGCGGCGGAGACCTCCCCGTCGGGGTGGACGACGAGGACGGTCCGTTCCCGGCGCGCGTCGCCGCGGAGACGGCCCCGGCGGGGCGCGGCGGCCCGGGAAAGGACCCGGATCCCCAAGACGGAAGTTGCCGCGGCGTAGAAGAGGATCGCGGCCGCGCCCGCGTCGCGACGGAGCGTCGCGGCGAAGGCGGCGAGGCCGAGGGCGAGGCAGATCGCGTGGAGCGTCGTCACCGCCTCCCGCCGGGTGAGTCCCGCGCGCGCCAGCCGGTGGTGGATGTGGTCCGCATCGGGGAGGGCGGCCGCCGCGATCCCTCGGAGGAGGCGCGCCGGGGAGAAGCCGCGAAAACCCCCTCGGCCTCCCCGGACGCGCCGCGAGAAGGCGAGAGCGGCGTCCGCGAGGGGGAGTCCCAGAGCGACCGCCGGGGCGAGGAGGGAGACGAGCACGGCCCCCTTGCACGCCCCGCGGACGGAGAATAGGGCGAGGGAGAAACCGAGGAGGAGGGAACCCGAGTCGCCGAGGAACACGCGGGCGGGGGGACGGTTGTGAGGGAAGAAGCCGATCGCCGCCCCGGCGACCACCCCGAAGAGGAGAGCGGCGTCCTCGGCCCCGGCGCGGCTCGCCACCGCGGCGCAGGCGCCGGCGGAGATCGCGGCGACGCCGGAGGCGAGGCCGTCCATGCCGTCGATCAGGTTGAGGGCGTTCGTGACCCCCACGATCCAGAGCACGGTGACGGGGATCGCGAGCGGGCCGAAGGCGATCGTCCCCACTCCCGGGAGATGCACGGCCCGGATCTGGTAGCCGCACCCCCAGGCCGCGAGCCCGAGGAGGACCTCGAGCGCGACCTTGTGCCTCGCCCGGAGTCCGTGGAAGTCGTCGATCGCGCCGAGGGCGCAGACCCCCGAGAGAAGGAGGACGAGGAGGGAGGCCTCGGACGGTCCCAGCGCCCGGCCCGCCGGAGCGCTCGCGGAGGCGAGGAGGAGGGGCAGGGCGATGCCCCCGAGGATCGCGAGGCCCCCGAGCCGGGGGACGGGGGCGTCGTGCCACTTCCTCCCCCCGGGCCGGTCGAGGACGCCGGCGCGCAGGGCGAGCCGACGCACGAGCGGGGTCGCCGCGAAGGAGACCGCGGCCGCGAGGGCGGCCGCCGCGAGGGGGATCACGGCGCGCCTCCCGCCGGCACGGGCCGGGGGAGAGGGACGGGGACCTCGAGCAAGGGATCGTCCTCCCTCCGGGATCGGGGACGAGGAGGAGGGGGTCGCGCTCCTCATCGGCCCGCCGGGAGTCCCCCTTGAGCCCGCCTCAAGTTCCCGTCCCGGCGCGCCGATTCAGAACGGCCCGATCCCCGCCGCATGCGCCCCCGAAAAGGTCTCTTCATCGAGCGACGCTGCCTCCACGACCGCGCCATCCCGAGGCGCCCCCCCCGCCGGAGCGACTTCTCGTTCCCCGGCCGGCTCATCGAGGGGCTCCGAGAGGCGCAGCGCGCCGGCCTCGTCCTGTTCGTCATCTCGAACGAGGAGGAGGTCGCGCTCGGCCAGGTCTCGCCGGAGGCCTTCGCCCGGTACGCCTCCGCCCTGACCCGCGCCCTCGCCGCGCGTGGAGTCACCCTCTCGAAGGTCTACCACTGTCCCTTCCTCCCCGAAGGGAAGGGCCCCTTCCGGAGGGACTCGGTCCACCGCCTGCCGAACGTCGGAATGATGATGGCCGCTCGCCACCAGTTCGGCGTCGACCCGACGGAGTCCTGGCTCGCCGGCGCCACGACGGTGGCGCTCCTCGCGGGGTCGCGGGCGGGCTGCCTGACGGCGCGGGTCGGGGCGGCGCCGCCTCCGGAGGAGGTGACCTACTCCGCCGAGCCCGACCTCGTCGTCCCGGACCTCGCCGCGGCGGTCCTCGCCATCGTGGGGCACGAGATGGCCCTGACTCGCTAGCGCCCTCCCCGCCCGCTCCGCGGCATAATCGCGCCGATCCCGTGTACCGGCGCGAGTTCCTGCGGCTCTGCGGGCTGTCGGTCCCCGCCTTCCTCCTCGCTCCGGGCTGTCGCACTCCCTCCCGCGCGGGAAGCCTTTCCCCCGAGGACCCGCGCGAGGGCCTCGCGGACCTCGCGCTCCGCGCCGCGAGACGCTCCGGGGCCTCCTACGCGGACGTCCGGATCTGCGCCTACCGCCACCGGGACGTCCGCGTCCGCGACCGGCGCGTCTCCCGGCTCTCCGACTCCTCCTCCGAAGGCTTCGGCGTCCGCGTCCTCGCGGATGGGGCGTGGGGCTTCGCCTCCTCCCCGCGCCTCGAGCCCGCCGAGGTCGAGCGGGTGGCAGCCCTCGCCGTCGAGGTCGCCCGAGCCTCCTCCCGCGCGCGCCCGTCGAGGGTCGAGCTCACCCCGGTCGAGGCCTTCCGCGACGCCTACGAGACCCCCCACGAGAAGGACCCCTTCGAGGTGCCGCTCGACGCGATGGTCGACCTCCTCCTGCGCGTGTCCGAACGCGCCCTCGCCGTCCCGGGAGCGAAGCTCGTCACGTCCTCCCTCTCCTTCGCGCGCGAGGACAAGCTCTTCGCTTCGACGGAGGGCTCGCGGATCCGCCAGCGCATCCTCCGGTGCGCGCCCGGCACGACCGTGACGGCGGTCGGATCGGGGACCTCGAAGTCGAGGAGCGCCTTCGTCCCCCCGCTCAACGCCGGCTACGAGCATGTCGAGGCGGCGCGAATGGTCGAGACGGCGGAGGGGATCGCCCGGGAGGCGGTCGAGGCGCTCGCGGCGGCGCCGCCCCCGGCGGGCCGCTACGACCTCGTCCTCGACCCCTCCCACCTCCACCTCACGATCCACGAGTCGATCGCCCACCCGACCGAGCTCGACCGGGCGCTCGGCTGGGAGGCGGACTACGCGGGGACGACGTTCGCGACCCCCGAGAAGCTCGGTCGCCTCCGCTACGGCTCGAAGCACGTGAACGTGACGGCGGACCGGACCCTCCCTCACGGCCGCTCGACCTGCGGCTACGACGACGACGGGGTGAAGACGATCGAGTGGCCGATCGTCCGCGACGGGACCTTCGTCGGGTACCAGACGACACGGGAGACGGCGCCCTACCTCGGCCAGAGGACCTCGACGGCCTGCTCCTACGCCGACTCCTGGAACTCCGTCCCCTTCCTCCGGATCCCGAACCTCCACCTCGACCCGGGGCCCGACTCCGTGACGCCGGAGGACCTGCTCCGGTCGGTCCAGCGCGGGATCCTGATCCGCGGGCGCGGCTCCTACTCGATCGACCACCAGCGCTACCACTTCCAGTTCGGCGGCGACGCCTCCTGGTTGATCGAGGATGGGAAACCGACCCGCCGCCTCCGCGACCTCGTCTACGCGGCGAACACGCTCGACTTCTGGAACGCCTGCGACGGCGTCGCAGGCCGCGCCTTCTGGGAGCCGCAGGGGATCGTGAACGACGGCAAGGGGCAGCCGAACCAGGCGGGCCAGCAGACGCACGGCTGCTCCTGGGCCCTCTTCCGGGGCATCGAGGTCTCTCCCGCCGGATAGGGATGCCCCTCCCGGACCGGGAACAGGCGCGGCGGATCCTCGAGCGGGCGCTCGGGGCGTGCGGCGGCGCCGAGGCGCGGGCGGACCTCACCGCGAGCGTCTCGGCTCTCACCCGTTTCGGGGCGGGGGCGATCACCCAGAACTCGGTCCGGGAGAACGCGGTTCTCGCCATCGAGGTCGCGCTCGACGCGAAGGCGGGCTCCTCCTCGACGAATCGCCTCGACGACGCGGGTGTCCGCGCCTGCGCGGAGGACGCCCTCGCGGCGGCGCGCCTGGCGCCGCCCGACCCCGAGCACATGCCGGTCCTTGGGTCGGAGACCTACGCGGACATCCAGGCCTTCGTCGAGCGGACGGCCGCGGCGACTCCGCAGGACCGCGCCCGCGGCGTCGAGACCGCGATCCGGATCTGCCGCGGGTCGAAGTCCGTCGGCGCCGGAACGTTCTCGACCGACGCCTCGGTCCAAGCGATCGCGACCTCGGCGGGCCTCTTCGCCTTCCACCCCTCGACCGAGGCGGACTTCACCCTCACCGCCCGCACGAACGACGGGACCGGCGCGGCGAAGGTCGACGCGGGAGGCGTCCGCGACGTCGCGCGGATCGACCCGGAGGCGCTCGCCCGCGCCGCCTCCGAGCGGGCGAACCGCAGCCGCGACCCGAAGCCCGTCGAGCCGGGGGACTGGACGGTCCTCCTCGAGCCGATGGCCGCGCGCGAGTTCGTGCTCCTCCTCGCGACCTCCCTCGACGCCCGGGACGCCGAGGAAGGGCGATCCTTCTTCTCCGTCCACGACGATCCGGACCGGAGGAGCCGGCTCGGCGAGCGCGTGGTCGGAGAGAACGTGACGTTCCGCACCGACCCGGCGCGCCCCGACCTCCTCGGCTCTCCCTTCGACGGGGAGGGGATGCCCGTCCGCCCCACCCCCTGGATCGAGAAGGGGGTGCTCCGCAACCTCTCCGTCACCCGCTTCTGGGGGAAGAAGACGGGGCGCGAGCCGACACCGGCGCCGCGGTCCCTCGTCCTCGACGGAGAGGATCGCTCTCGGGACGAACTCCTTCGCCTCGCGGACCGGGCTCTGCTGATCCCGAACTTCTGGTACATCCGCTCGGTCGACCCGATGCGCGCGCTCTTCACCGGTCTCACGCGCGACGGGGTCTTCCTCGTTGAGAAGGGGGAGATCGTCCACCCGGTCAAGAACCTCCGGTTCAACGAGAGCCCCGCCGTCCTCCTCTCGAACGTCCGCGCCTTCTCCCGGCCGGAGAAGCTCGGGGCGAGTCTCCTCCCCGGGATCCTCGCGGGCGCCTTCACCTTCACGGCGGTCTCCGACGCGGTGTGAGCGGACCGACGGGAGGAGCTCCCGCGATGGCGCGTCGTCGGTGAATGAGCTACCCTCGCGCGGCCCCGCGACCCGCGGCGCGCAAGGAGTCGGCGATGAAGCGACTTACCTGTCTCGCGCTGTCCTGCGCCTCGACGGCGTTTCCCGCAAGCGGCTACGTCATCTGCGGCTCGGCCTCGCCCGTGACGCATCCCTTCTACATCGACGCCACCCTGCCCCTGAACGGCTCGGGTACGGTGCAGGACTGGGTGGGCGCGGTGATCCTCGCTACCCAGGAGTGGAACGTCTCGGGGGGCTCGAACTTCCGCTTCGCCTTTGCCGGCCTCGTCCCCTCGCCCTATCCCCTCGGGGCGAGCGTCGTGACCTTCGGAGGGTGTTGCGGCACAGCCTGCCCTTCGGCGGGCCCCTTCGCCTCGTCCGTCGACGGAAGCGCCCCGTTCGACGTGAGCGGGAATCCACCTCCGGGAACCTGGGACCTCCAGGGGATCGAGACGCACGAACTGGGGCATGCGCTCGGCCTGGGACATTCGAGCGTCGGCGGCTCGACCATGTACTCGGGGGCGGCGCCCCCTGGTCTCTACCTCCGGACGATCGAGGCCGACGACGTCGCGGGGATCCAGGCGATCTACGGCGCCGCCGCCGGGCCGGTCCTCGACTACACGGGGCTCCCGTACACGGGGCGGACGGTGACCCTCCGGCTCATCAACGCTTCGGGGCCGTCCGTCATCGGCTTCGACTTGAGCGAGGGGCCGACCTTCCTCCCGGGCGTCGGCAACGTCGCTCTCGGATTCACGCCGAGCCTCTTCGCGATCCCCCTCGCCGCGCCGGCGCAGATCCCGGTCGCGATCCCGGCCAGCGCCCCGCTCATCGGGACGACCGTCTTCCTCCAGGCGGTCGTTCTGACCGGCCCCGGTTCCGCCCTCTCGAATCCCTACCGGGTCGCGATTCCGTACTGACACGGCCTCTCAGACCGGCCAGACGCCGTGCTTCTTGCGGGGGAGGGTCTGCTCCCGCGTGGCGTACGCCCGGAAGCGCAGGGCGAGCTCGCGCCGCAGGTCCGCGAACGGGACGACCGCGTCGACGTGGTTCTCGCTCGCGAGGCGGAAGAGGTCGACGTCGCGGCGGTATTCCTCGCGGAGTTGCTCGACGAACGCGGCTCGCTCGGATTCGGGCTTCTCCTGGATCTTGTTGAAGAAAACCGCGTTCACGGCCGCCTCCGGACCCATCACCGCGATCATCGCGGAGGGGAGGGCGAGGCAGGCGTCGGGCTCGTAGGCCGGGCCGCACATCGCGTAGAGGCCCGCCCCGTAGGCCTTCCGGACGATGACGGAGATCTTGGGGACCGTCGCCTCGGCGACGGCCGAGACCATCTTGGCGCCGGCGCGGATGATCCCTTGCCGTTCGACCGCCGTCCCGATCATGAAACCGGGGACGTCGGCGAGGAAGAGGAGCGGGATCCGGAAGGCGTCGCAGAGCCAGATGAACCGGGCGGCCTTGTCCGCCGAGTCGACGAAGAGGACGCCTCCCTTGACCTTCGGCTGGTTGGCGAGGACGCCGATGGCGCGTCCGTCGATCCGCGCGAGGCCGGTCACGATCTCCCCGGCGTACAGGCGCTTCACCTCGAAGAAGGAGCCCGCGTCGACGACCCGATCGATCACCTCGAAGATGTCGAACGGACGGTTCTGGTCGGTCGGGATCGCGGATTCGAGCGTCTCGCAGGACTTCGCGGGCTCCTTCACCGGAGCGGGGGGCGGGGAGCCGTCCGAGTTCTCCGGCAGGTAGGAGAGCCAGCGGCGGCCGAGCTCGATCGCCTCCGCCTCGTCCTTGGCCAGGACGTCGCCGCACCCCGAGACGGCGCAGTGCATCCGAGCCCCCCCCATCTCCTCGAGCGTCACCTTCTCGCCGATGACCATCTCGGCCATCCGCGGGGAGCCGAGGTACATCGAGGCGTTCCCCTCGACCATGACGACGAGGTCGCAGAAGGCGGGGATGTAGGCGCCGCCGGCGGCCGAGGGGCCGAAGAGGAGACAGAGCTGGGGCACGGAGCCCGAGAGCATGACCTGGTTGAAGAAGATGCGCCCGGCATGGCGGCGGCCGGGGAACATGTCGATCTGGTCGGTGATGCGCGCGCCCGCCGAGTCGACGAGGTAGACGAGGGGAATCCTCTGCGTCGAGGCCGTCTCCTGGATCCGGAGGATCTTCTCGACGGTGCGCGCGCCCCAGGAGCCCGCCTTGACCGTCGTGTCGTTCGCCATGACGGCGACGCGTCGGCCGTGGACCTGGCCGATCCCGGTCACGACGCCGTCGGCGGGGAGCTCGGGATCGGCCTGGTTGGCGAGGAGGCCGTCCTCGACGAACGGGGAGCCGGGGTCGAAGAGGCGCTTCAGCCGCTCGCGGCAGAAGATCTTCTTCTGCTCGGCGAGCTTCCCGAGGTAGCGGGGGTTGCCGCGGCGGACGGTCTCGAGCTTGGCGCGCAGATCCTCGTCGCGGGTCACGCTCACTCTCCCTGGAACGCCGGCTTCCGCTTCTCCCGGAACGCCGCGAGCGCCTCGAGCCGGTCCTTCGTCGGGATCGTCTCCTCGTAGCAGCGCCCCTCGAGGGCGAGCCCCTCGGCGAGGGGGACCTCGAACCCCTGGTCGATCGCGCGTTTCGCCGCGCGGATCGCGACGGGGCCGTTCGCGGCGATCGCGGAGGCGACCTCCTTCGCCCGCTCGAAGGCGCGTCCCTCGGCCGCGACCTCGTTCACGAGCCCCATCCGGTGGGCCTCGGAGGCCGGGATCCGGCGCGCCGTGAGGACGAGCTCCTTCGCGAAGGCCTTGCCGATCAGGCGCGGCAGGCGCTGCGTGCCGCCGGCGCCGGGGAGGATCGCGAGGGAGGTCTCGGGGAGGCCGAGGAGCGCGCGCGGGTCCGCGATCCGGAGGTCGCAGGCGAGGGCGAGCTCGAGCCCCCCGCCGAGACAGATCCCCTGGATCGCGGCGACCGTCGGGGCGGGGAGTTCCGCGACCGCGGTGAAGGTCGAGCGGATCCGGTCGACGTAGGCCCGCACCTTCTCCGGCGGGAAGGAGCCGCGCTCCTTCAGGTCGGCTC
This sequence comes from Planctomycetota bacterium, assembly GCA_035695825.1. Classification (GTDB taxonomy): domain Bacteria; phylum Planctomycetota; class UBA1135; order UBA1135; family JAKEFM01; genus JAKEFM01. Next base: position 12,207 of record DASRRH010000014.1, read on the forward strand.
CGGCGGAAAAGGCGCGTTCCCCCGCGCCGGAGAGGACGACGGCGCGCACCGTCCGGTCGGCGGCGAGCGCGTCGACAGCGGCGCGGAGCTCCCCGAGGAGGTCGAACGAGAGGGCGTTCAGGACCTCGGGGCGGTGGAGGCGGAGGAGGGCGATCGGCCCGTCGCGCTCCCGCAAGACGAGATCGCTCATGCGGAGCGGGAGGCGGAGCGCGCCTTCAGGTACTTGCTCGGCAGCTCGCGGCCGACGGCCCCGGCGATGAAGCGCGCTGCGTCGAGGAGCGCCTCGAGGTCGACCCCCGTCTCGATCCCCATCTCCGAGAAGAGATAGACGAGCTCCTCCGTCGCGACGTTTCCCGCCGCGCCCGGGGCGTACGGGCAGCCGCCGAGGCCGCCGGCCGAGCCGTCGAACTTCCGGACGCCGGCCTCGAACGCGGCGAGGGCGTTCGCGAGGGCGGTGCCCCGCGTGTCGTGGAAGTGGAGGGAGAAGCGCTCGGGGGGGGCGAGCTCGAAGAGGCGGGGGAGGACCTCCTTCACCTGCCGCGGGTTCGCGGCGCCGACGGTGTCGCCGAGGGAGATCTCCTCGCACCCCATCGCGAGGAGCTCGCGGGTGACGCGGAGCACGTTCTCGACGGGCGTCTTCCCCTCGTAGGGACAGCCGAAGACGACGGACACGTACCCGCGCGCGGCGAAGCCGTCGCGACGCGCCGCCGCGACGACCTCCCGCAGGACGGGGAAGGTCTCGCCGATCGACTTGTGGATGTTCTTCTTGTTGTGGGTCTCGGTCGCGGACAGGAAGACCGCGGCGACCTGGAGAGTCCCGGCGGCGCGAAACGCCTCGTACCCCTGGAGATTCGGGACGAGCGCGGCGTACGCCGTGCCGGGGCGCTTCGCGAGCCCCTTCGCGACCGCGGGGCCGTCGGCGAGCTGCGGGATCCACTTCGGCGAGACGAAGGAGGTCGCCTCGACGTAGGGGAGCCGCGCGGCGGCGAGGCGCTCGACGAACGCGATCTTGGTGGGCGTCGGGACCGTCGCCGACTCGTTCTGGAGCCCGTCGCGCGGGCCGACCTCGCGCAACTCGACGCGGAGGAGGGGGAGGTCGATCACGCGAGATCGAGGAGCGGGTCCCCGTCGTTCACGAAGTCCCCCGGCTTCACGCGGATCGCCTTCACCGTCCCGGGGACGTCGGCCGCGATCGGGAGCTGCATCTTCATCGACTCGAGGACGACGACCTCCTGCCCGGCGGCGATCCGGTCCCCCGGCTTGACGCGCACCTCGACGATCACGCCGGCCATGTTCGAGCGGATCATGGTCATCCCGTCTCGGTCCTCTGCAAGCGGGGGAGGAAGTCGGTCGAGAGGTCTCCCGCCCGGAAGGCCTCCGAGGCCGCGATCCGGCGGAGGAGCGGGAGGTTCGTCTTCACCCCCTCGACGGCGAGGTCCGCGAGCGCGCGGGAGGCCCGCTCGATCGCCTGCGCTCGCGTGGCGCCCGCGACGACGAGCTTCCCGATCAAGGAATCGTAGAAGGGGGGGAGCGTGTCCCCGGCGTCGAAGCCGAAGTCGCAGCGGATCCCCTCGCCGGCGGGCAGGGCGAGGCCCCGGATGCTCCCGGGAGAAGGGAGGAAGGTATCGGGGTCCTCGGCGCAGACGCGGAACTCGATCGCGTGGCCGCGCACCGGCGAGGGCTTCGGAGCCTCTTCCCCCGCGGCGATCCGGAGCTGCCACTCGACGAGGTCGAGCCCCGTCGTCTCCTCCGTGACGGGGTGCTCGACCTGGAGCCTCGCGTTCACCTCGAGGAACTGGAAGGCCCCCGAGCGATCGAGGAGGAACTCGACCGTGCCGGCGTTCCGGTATCCGACCGCCGCGGCGAGCCGGAGGGCCGCCCCCGCCATCCGGCAGCGCCCCTCGCCATCGAGGGCGGTCGAAGGGGCCTCCTCGACGACCTTCTGGTTGCGGCGCTGGATCGAGCACTCCCGCTCCCCGAGCGCGACCCCTCCCCCGCCCGCCCCGACCAGGACCTGCATTTCGAGGTGGCGGGGCCGGTCGATCCGCTTCTCGACGTAGACCGCCCCGTCGCCGAAGGCGGATGCCCCGAGGGAGGTGCAGGCCTTCCACGCGGCCTCGAGGTCCGGCTCTCCCCCCACCTCCCGAATCCCGATTCCTCCCCCGCCAAGGTCGGCCTTGAGCATGACGGGGAATCCGAGGCGCTTCGCCTCCTCCCGAGCGGCGTCGAGGCCGGCGAGCCTCCGGCTCGACCCCGGGACCACCGGGACGTCGGCCGCCGCCGCGGCCGCGCGCGAGGCGGTCTTGCTCCCGGTCCTCTCGAGGGCTCCCGCCGGCGGGCCGACGAAGACGAACCCCGCCTCCGCGCACGCGCGCGCGAAGGAAGCCTTCTCCGAGAGGAGTCCGTAGCCCGGGTGGATCGCCTCGGCCCCGAAACGCCGCGCCGCCGCGAGGATCTCCGGGACGTTCAGGTAGGAGTGCGCCACCGGGGCGGCCCCGAGGGGATAGGAGGCGTCCGCCTCGCGGACCCACTTCGCGCGAGCGTCCGCCTCCGAGTGGACGCTCGCCGCCTCGATCCCGAGCCGCCGGCAGGTGCGGAGCACGCGGACGGCGATCTCGGCTCGGTTGGCGACGAGGATCCTCCGGAACGGGGGGGGCATCGGGGCGCGAATTGTAAGGAAGGGGTCGCTCCCCCGCCCGGCCTACAATCCCCCCCGATGCGCGCGATCGCGAGGCTCGTCGGAGGGGCCGCGCTCCTCTCGTGCTCGAGCGCCCCGATCATCCACGTCGTGCGCGCGAGCGGGTTCGAGTATCCGGCGAAGCGCAGCCCCTTCGAGGTCGCCCTCCTGCGGGAGCCGCTCGTCGAGCCGGTCCTCGAGATCGCGACGCTCTCGGCCGAAGGAGGCTATCACCAGACGACCGACCAGGTCCTTGCCACCCTGCGGGAGCACGCCGCCCTCCTCGGCGCCGACGCCCTCCTCGTCCTGCGCGAGACCTACCGTCCCGAGCCGGTGCTCCGCACGGGCCGATACCGCGGCGAGCTCTACGGGCTGCCGGATCCCCCCTCCGCGATCCCCGAGGGCCCCGAGCCGGGGCTGCTCCGGCGCCCCTGGGTCGAGGCCCGCGCGATCCGCTACGCCCCCCGCTGATCGGCGGCGAGGGCGACGACGTCGCGGGGGGCCGGGGGAAAGCGCCGGAGGAGGTCCTCCGCCGCGTCGAGGACCTCCGGCGGCCGGATCCCCTCCATGCACCAGCGGTCGAGGGGGCAGCGCTTCAGGTGGCAGGGCCCGCAGGGGACGTCGATGCGGACGACCTTCGTCCGCTCGAGCGTCTCGTTCGTCCACTCCGGCCGGTTCGGCCCGAGGAGGGCGACGATCGGCACGTCGAACGCGGCCGCATAGTGCCGCGGGCCCGCGTCGGTCGTGACGAGGAGGGAGAGCCGGGCGGCGAGGGGTTTCAAGCGGTGGAGGTCGATCCAGTCCTCGACCCTCGCCAGCCGCATCCGCGCCTGCGCGGCGATCGCGTCCCCGATCGCCCGCTCCGAAGGAGCCGTGAGGATCACCCCCTTCGCCCCGTGGCGCCGGAGCAGCTCGTCCGCGACGGAGGCGAAGGAGGAGGGGTTCCAGAGCTTCGAGGCCCCGAAGGAGGCGCCCGGAGCGAACCCGAAGAGGACCTCCCCGCGCCGCACCCCCGCCGCCCCCAGCATCCGCGCCACCTCCTCCGCGACGGCGGTTTCGAAGGGAAGGACGGGCTTCAAGGACGGGACCTCGACCCCGACAGCGCTCGCGATTTCCCGATAGAAGTGGGGCGTCGGCCGCGCCAGCCACGAGAGCCCCCTCCGCGGCGCCCGCAGCGCGTGCGTCAGGAGCCACCCCCTTCCCTCGCGCCCGAACCCCACGCGGGCGCGGGCCCCCGCGAGGGCGGCGACGAGGGCGGTCTGGAAGGAGTGGGGGAGCAGGACCGCGAGGTCGAAGCGCTCCGCGCGCAGCGTCCGCGCCGTCTCCGAGACGCCGAGGACCCCCTTCCCCCTCTCGAGGTAGAGCACGTCGGCCCACGGGGCGCCGCGGACGACCCCTTCGACGGCCGGGCGCAGGCCCCACGCGATGCGGGCGCGCGGGTAGGCGCGCCGCAGCGCTTGGAGGATGGGGGTCGCCATCGCGACGTCCCCCACCCAGTTCGGGAGCCGGACGAAGATGCGGTCGTAGGCGGCCACGGCGGCCCGCGTTCTATCGCTGCCCCCCGGCCCCAGGAAGCGAAGCTCTCTCAAGCGCCCGACGGCCCGCGCCGAAAGGGGGCGCGGGAAGGCGGACGGGAGGACGCCATGGAGCGGACGAGGGGAGCCGCGCGCGGTCCGGGTCGGGGGTTCACGATCCTCGAGCTGACGATCGTCCTCGGCATCCTCGCGATGCTCGTCGGACTGCTCGTCCCGGGCGTGAGCGGGTCGCTCCGCGACGGCCGTGCGGCCCGGATCCTCGACCTCTACGGTCAGGTCGCGAGGGCGAGCCAGGCGTTCTACGCGGACACGGAGCGGCTGCCGATTGAGCTCGGGACGAGCGCCGACCTGACTCCCGCCGCCCACCAGCTCTCCTTCGCCCAGGATCTCCGGGGCTGGGACGGGCCCTACCTCGCCGCGCCGATCACCCCCGCCGCGAACCCGAGGGGGGGCCAGGTCCTCCTCCTCGACGGGACGGACTCCCCGCTCTACGCAGCGGGGCCGTTCGACTTGGTCGGCGACGGGAACCTCACGCGGGGGGCCGCGGGCGTCCTCGTGATCGCGAGAATCGAGGAGACCGTCGCGCATCGCGTCGACTCCGCGATCGACCGCGACATCCCCGGTCCCTGGCCGAGCGCGGGCCGGGCCAAGTACGCCGGGGGGGACCTCCAGATCCTCGTCTTCTCGCCGCCCAGCGCCGTCGCCCAGACCCCCCGTCCCCCCGCCGGAGGGGCGGCCCCGGACTGGTGGTCGCAGTGGTGGGTTCGGATCGGGGCCGGAGCGGCTTCTGCGCCCGGGGATCCGGCAGGGGGGGACGGGTCGAATGGCCAGGCGAAGGGGAAGGACAAGAAGTAGTCACCGATCTCACCGCTCCAGCGGACCCGCCACCTCTCGGAGGATTCCCCTCATCTCCGCCGACCTCCGCGCCGCGTCCCGCCCCTCGACGGACGCGCGCGCCGCCTCGCGTGCGGAGGCCCCCTCCTCGAGGAGCGCGAGCGCCTCGCGCGCGATCGCCCCCTCGTCGTCGGGATCCTCGACGCGCCGGAACCCCCGGGGGTGGCCCTCCGCCGCCCCATTCCGGGAGGTCGTCACGACCGGGAGTCCGCAGGCGAGCGCCTCGAGCGTGGCCAGGGAGCAGGGGTCGTAGCGCGTCGGCTGGAGGAGGAGGTCGGATCCCCGATAGAGAGGGGCCGGATCCCTCACCGCGCCGAGGAATTGGACGCGGTCCTCGACGCCCAGGGCTCCCGCGAGCCCGCGCATCGCGCGCGGCGAGCCGCTCCCCGCGACGGCGAGAGAGGCGCTTCGCCCCTGCGCGGCGAGCCGGGCGAGGACGCGAAGGGCCGCGGGGAGCCCCTTCAAGTCGAAGTCGTGACCGACGAAGAGGAGCGCGGCTCCCGTCCGGGGGAGGCCGCGCCGCGCGCGCAGGTCGGCCCGCGGACCCGAGGGGGAGAAGCGGGCCAAGTCGACGCCCAGGGGGACCTCGCGAAGGGGGGCGCGAGGCGCGAGGGCGCGGAGATCCTTGGCGACGAGCGGAGAGACCGCGACGACGAGGCGCGAGCGGTCGAGCGCCTGGCGTTCGAGGATCCGGAAGGCTCGGAACTTCGGGACCATGCGGTGGAGCAGGCGCGCGAGCCGGGGGGTTCGGGCGACTTCCTCGCGCGCGGCGAGACCGGCGGCGACGCTCCCCCCGTGCGGCTCGTAGACGTGGGCCCGCCCGACGTGGCGGACGGCGAGCGAGGCGTCGAACCTCCCCTGCCGCAGAACCCTCTCGACCCTCCGGGCGAACGCCCTCTCCCGCGCCCCGCGCGGGATCGCCGACGGGGCGCCGGCGATGAGGGCGACCTCGTCCCCCTGCGCCTCGAGGAACGCCCGCAGGTCGCCGAGGTACCGCTCGAGCCCGCCCCCCGAAGTCCGGAGGCGGTCGGCGATCAGCGCGACGCGCACCGCTCACCCTCCCCGCTCCCCCCGCGCGCGCAGTCGCGCCACGCGCCGCTCGACGGCGAGGGCCCACGCCCGCAGCTCCCCCGCTCTTCCCCTCGCCGACAGGTACGCGCGCAGGAACCGGACCCGGTCGGTCCGCGACGTCGGCGGCGAGGGGACGGAGGAGGCGAGCGCCGCGAGGTCCTTCACGAACCAGCGGCGCCGGACCAGGCGCCCGCGCCGCGCGCGCGCGAGGTCGATCAGGGAGAGCCCCCCGTGGGCGCCGACGAGGACGTGACAGGCGTACAGGTCTCGGTGGAACCTCCTCTCCCCGTGGAACCGCGCGAGGAGCGCCGCGAGCTCGCGGAGGACCCGCCCCCGCGCGCGCGGGTCGGAGCGCCCGCGTCCCCGGAGCCACGCGTCGAGGGGCGTGCCCCGGACGGGCCGGAGGAGCGCGAAGGACTCCGGGCCGTTCTTCCCCCAGGCGAGCGGCTCGGGGACGGAGAATCCCCGGGCTCGCAGCTCGAGGAGGTTCTCGCACTCGATACGGGCGGAAGGGAGGAGGGCCCGACCGCTCGGGAGGTCCCGCAGGAGGTCGAGCATCGGGCGGCCCCGATGGACCTTGAGGATCCGCTCCCCTCCGCCCGTGCCGGGGAGGAGGAGGGTCCGGTGCAACGGAGCGAGGCGGAGGACCCGCGCGCCGGCGGGGTCGGCGGTCCGTCTCCCCGCGAGCCCGAGGATCGCGACCTCCTCCTCCGCGTCCGGCCGGGCGCGGACCGGGCCGATCCGGACCCAGCCGTGCCCGTTCATGACGGAATCCTCCCGCCTCACGCGAAAATGGAAAGGGGCCCTCCGAGTGGGGCCCCTGTTGGCTGGCTCCTCGATCAGAGGCAGAGGGTGTCCGTGTTCGTCGTGACGACGGTGAAGCTCAGTCCCGACGGAGGCGTGAAGTTGAAGTCGATGAAGACTCCCTGGAGCACGAGGTTGACGTCCCCGGGGAGCGTCGCGCCCGGCGGGATCGTCAGGTCGAAGCCCGCGCACCCGTCCGCTCCGGTGAAGCCGAGCGGCAAGATGACGAAGGGCTCGCCGACGCAGAGCGTGACCGCGGGGAACGGACCGAACGGACCGATCGTGGTCGACCCGGCCGACTCGGAGACCGCGAGGAGGGCGATCGCCCCGCTCGCGCCGCAGGAGTCGATCGAGATCGTGTCGCCGGGCTGGACGCAGGCGTCGGGCGTCACGGTCAACGTTCCCGTGGCGCCGGCGCAGGACTGGGCGGGCGCCGATCCGACGAGGGAAAGGACGAGGGCGGGAAGGAGGAAGGGGAGTCTCGACATGCGCATGATCACAACCTCCGTGGGGGCTTGCCCTGCCTGAACCTCCGACTCGGTTCGCGCCCGACGGGGGCGAGAGGAGGTCGGTGGATCCCGGGCAGGTCTTTCTTCCTTCGAGAGGACAAGGGAATTCCACCCCGCGAGCCCCCGCGCGTCAACTCGGCGGATTGCCGCGGCCGACCCCGCCTCCTAGGCTTCACCCCCCTTTCCCCTGCGCATGACCCCCGCACCGGGAGCGCCCGCTCCTTCCGAGGAGAACCCCTACCAGGCGATGCTCCGGCGCTTCGATGCCGCGGCGAAGATCCTCGGACTCGATCCCAACCTGTACGAGCTGCTCAAGATCCCGGACCGGGAGCTCACCGTCGCCGTCCCGGTCGTCCGGGACGACGGCTCCCTCCAGGTCTTCCCCGGCTACCGGGTCCAGCACTCGATCTCGCGAGGTCCCTGCAAGGGAGGGATCCGCTTCGCCCCCGACGTGACGATCGAGGAGGTGCGGGCGCTGGCGGCGTGGATGACCTGGAAGTGCGCGGTCGTGGGGATCCCCTTCGGCGGCGCGAAGGGCGCCGTCCGGTGCGACCCGCGGAAGCTCTCGCGCCGCGAGGTCGAGCAGATCGCGCGCCGGTACACGGCCTCGATCATGGACATCCTCGGCCCCGAGAGGGACGTCCCCGCCCCGGACATGGGCACGGACGAGCAGGTGATGGCCTGGGTCATGGACACGTACTCCATGCACGTCCGGCACACGGTGACCGCGGTCGTCACGGGCAAGCCGATCGCGCTCGGGGGTTCGAAGGGCCGGCGCGAGTCGACCGGCCGCGGCGTCACCCTGATGGCCCGCGAGGCGCTGAAGACGCTCGGCATGGAACGGGAAGGTTGCCGCGTCGCGATCCAGGGGGCCGGAAACGTCGGCTCCGTCGCGGCCTCCCTCTTCCACGAGCAGGGCTACCGGGTCGTCGCGATCTCGGACGTCACGGGAGGGATCCACGACGCCGAGGGCCTCGACGTCCCGAGCGTCCTCGCCCACCTCCAGCAGCGCCGCACCCTCGAGGGGTACCGCGGCGGGGACCGCATCGACAACGCCTCCCTCCTCACCTGCGACTGCGACCTCCTCGTTCCGGCGGCGACGGAGAACCAGATCACCTCCGCGAACGCCGACCGGATCCTCGCCCGGGTCGTCCTCGAGGGGGCGAACGGCCCGACGGCCGCGGAGGCGGACGCGATCCTCGATCGGAAGGGGGTCTTCGTGGTCCCCGACATCCTCTGCAACGCGGGGGGGGTCACGGTCTCCTACTTCGAGTGGGTCCAGGACCGGATGGGCTACTTCTGGGAGGAGTCGGTCGTGAACGAGCGGATGGAGAGGATCCTCGTCACCTCCTTCCACGACGTCCGCGCCTCCGCCGAGAAGCACCGGGTCTCCCTGCGCCTCGGCGCCTACATCCTCGCGATCGACCGCGTCGCGGAGACGACGCGGCTGCGCGGACTCTACGCCTGATCCCCGGCCGGTGCGGAAGCCGGGCGTTTCCCGGGGTCGCGCCTTGCGGGGAGCCGACCCGCCTCCCCCCGGCTCGTGAGGGATCCGGCGAGGAGGGTCCGGACCCCCATCCGCCTGGGGATCCTCCTCGCCGCGCTCGCCGCGACCTTCGCAGGGGGATACGCCTGGATGATCGGGATGCCGGGAAAGAGCCACGGGGGGCCCCTTCCCCCGCCGACCGAAGGGGAAACCGCGCTCCGCGACGAGCTGCGTCGCTCCGTGGAATCGTTGGCAGGGGAGATGGGCGAGCGGAACGTCTTCCGTCCCCGGGCGCTCGACGCCGCCCGGGACTTCGTCGAGCGAGCGCTCCGCCAGACCGGCCTCAAGATCCGCCTCGACGAGGTTCCGGCGGAGGGAAGGATCTGCTCGAACGTCGAGGCGGAGATCGAGGGAGCCTCGCGCAAGTCGGAGATCGTGGTCGTGGGCGGCCACTACGACTCCGTCCTCGGCTCCCCGGGAGCGGACGACAACGCCACGGGCGCGGCGGCCGTCCTCGCCCTGGCGAGGGCCTTCGCGGGGAAGCGTCCCGAGCGGACCCTGCGCTTCGTCGCCTTCGTCAACGAGGAGCCTCCCTACTTCCAAGGAGGCGAGATGGGGAGCCGGGTCTACGCAAGGGGCTGCAGGGCTCGGGCGGAGAGGATCGTCGCCATGCTGAGCCTCGAGACGATGGGCTGGTACTCGACCGATCCGGGCAGCCAGCGCTACCCCTTCCCGTTCCGCCTCCTCTACCCCTCGACGGGGGACTTCATCGCGTTCGTGGGGAACGTCGGATCGAGGTCCCTCGTCCGCGAGGTCGTCGGCTCGTTCCGGCGCAACGCCCGGTTCCCTTCCCAGGGGGCCGCGCTGCCTGGCTTCATTCCGGGCGTCGGGTGGTCGGACCACGCCTCCTTCTGGAGGGAGGGGTACCCGGGGGTGATGGTGACCGACACCGCCCCCTTCCGGTATCCCCACTACCACACCCGCGAGGACACGGCCGAGAAGGTCGACTACGATCGCCTCGCGCGCGTCGTCGCGGGTCTCGAGAGGGTGGTCGCGGAGCTGGCGCGGGCGGGCCCCTGAGCCGGCCGATCAGGCCCGAGGGGAGATCCTCGCCGTCCCCCGGGCGAGCAGGGCGACGCACTCGTCGCGATCGACGGGAAAGACGGGCTCGCGGCGGCGATAGAGGAGCCGGCCGTCGATCATCACTCCCTCGACGTGGCGGGAGGCGATCGCGAGGAGGTGCTCCCCCAGGTTCTCCTCCCGGACCGGATCGGCCGGGACGTAATCGAGGAGGACGAGGTCGGCGGGAGCCCCCGGATCGAGCGCGCCGAGGGGAAACCCCAACCGCTCCCGGACCCAGGCGTAGCCTTGCGCGAGCACCCGGATCGGGTCCCACGCGCGATCCCCTTCCGCCCGCGCGGCCGCGATGCGAAGCCGCTCGGTCGGGTCCGGGCAGGCGGCCTCGGGCTTCCCTTCCAGGGTTCCCTCGACCACGACCCCCTTCAGTCCCGAGGCGCGGAACGCCCGATCGAACTCCTCGAGCCCGTCCTCCCCGGGACGCGGGGCCGGCGCGACGAGCGAGACGGCGGTCACGCCGCACGAGAGCGCCTCGAGGAGGGCGAGGGTCGCGCGGGGCGCGATCTCCTCCCGGTCGAGCGCCCGACGCCCCCCGTCTTGCAGGGAACCTGGGAGGACGAAGGGTTCCAGCACGAAGCCGGGGAGCACGGGCTTCCCCCACCGGTCGACGACCTGGTCGCCGCTTCGGATCCCGACGCGCGGTCCGGTCTCGACGATCTTCCCCCCCTCGACGCGGAGGTGCCCCTCGACGACCCTCGGGGGAGAAAGCGAGACGAGGAGCGCGTCCTTGACGAAGAGCGTCTTTCCGCGGGGCATCGGAGGTGGCGTGGAGTGTATCGGGGCCCGATGGATCGGGGCATCGTTTCCACGGTTTCCGCGGGCTCGAGGGCATGCGCCGGCGGACGGAGACGCCGGCGCTGGCCCCTGCAGACCCACCCGACCGTAGGATCGCGGCGTCGTCACGAGGCCCTACGGATCCCCAGGCCCAAGGTTTGAAGACGAGAAAGACCAGGAGGAGGCGTCGCCCGGACGGCGCCCTCATGCGGCCGATCGTCGCGGGAAACGTCGTCGCGGCGCTCCGAGACGAGAGCTACACCCAGATTTCGCGATGGGTCGACGAGCTGCAGAAGGACCCCGAGATCCGCAAGAAGATCGAGTACCACACCCGCCAGATCCTCAAGGCGATAGCCGCGAAACTCTGAGGAGGGGGGCACGGCCGTCTCCGCGTGGGCGCTCCCGGCTCGAACGACCCACGTGGGTCGTTCTTCATCGGGCGACGAGCGTCCCCCGTCCCTCCTCACTCGATCACGACCTCGGTCGACTCTCCCTCGCCGACGACGACCTCCCGTCGCAGGAGGTCTCCGCCCGGCGTCCGGAGCTCGAGGAGGTAGGTCCCGGGAACGGCCTTGAAGTAGTAGGTCGACCACCCCCCCTCCTCCGCCGCCGGGCCCCCGAAGCCTTGGTCGAGAGCCGGGATGTTTCCTTCCGCGAGGAGATGCACGGTCGCCCACCGCGACGTACCGGCGGAAGGGGATCGCAAGCGCAAGGCGACCGTGCGGGGCCGCCGGAGCGGGAGGACGATGTCGGAACGGGAGCCCTCCGCCACGGATAGACGAAGGACATTCGTGGCCACGACCATCCGACACTCGCCCGGCGGCACGCCCGAGACGGTGATCCGTTTCGCCCCCCCCGACGATTCGAACTCGTTGTCACATGGAAGCTGTCGACCGCCCGCGTCGAACAGGGCCGCCGCGTACCACTCCGACTGCGCCCCTTCGGTCTCGACGAGCCGAACCTGCAGGACCGCTGGCCGGGGGAGAACGACCTCGACCGATGAATTCGCTCCGGCCTCGACCCTCGCTTCCCGCAGGACCTCCGCGTACCCGCGCGCGACGACCCGCAGTCCGTAGCGCCCTGGTGGAAGGTCGGCGAGGCGCATCGGTCCCGGCGCGCGCGGCCCGAGGAGCTGGCACTCCCCCCAGTCCTCGCCCTCCGGATCGAGCCTCGTCAAGGTGAGGCGCGAACCCACCACGAAGGCGCCGCTCGTCGAGTCGACGACGGTCAAGTCGATTCCTCCGACCCGGGCGCGGAGGGGGGAAAGGTCGACCCGAAGCTCGACCGGGGGCTCGCCGTCCTTCCACGGGGCCTCGGCGACCATGCGCCCCCGGAAAACGAGCCGGACGAGTCCCGTCCATCCGGAGTCGAGTTGCGCGAAGAAGGAGGCACCCTCGGGACTGACCCCCGCCGGGAACGGCTGGGGATCGGAGCCGGGCACCGCGCCGATCGTGAGGATCGCCGTGTCCGTCTCCGGGGCGCAGGCCGCCGCGGAGCCCAGCTCGTCGAGCCGAGGGAAGATGAAGTAGACATCCGCGGGCCAGAGCGGCTTCCCCCCGAGATCGAGCAACCGGCCTTCGAGCGACGTGATCTGTCTCGTCCGATTGAGGAAGAGATCGACGGGGGGGCCCCGGCCGTGGGAGAAGACGGCATCCGCCAGTGCCTCGTCATAGCCGGCGGCACGGGCCGTGACGCGGACGAGCCCGGATCCGTCGAAGGCGATCGCGTAGCGCCCGTCGGAGTCGGTGATCGTCCTCCCCACGTCCGGGATGGGGATATCGATCTGACCATGTCTGGAGGGACCGACGACCAGCGCTCCGACCCGGATCGAGACCTCGGCACCGGCAATCCCCCCCCGGAGCGGGTCGCGCACGAAGCCGCGTACTCCTCTCTCGTTTCCCGACGATCCTGGAACCGGAGGACGCGCCGCGGGAGTGTCCGCGGTCGCGTGGGCCAGTGACCGGTGGGGATCGCGGTCGGACAAGGAGATTCGCGGCGCGTCTCGCGATTCCGGCGGCGGAGCGGGAGAGGGAGGGACCGCCTCCTCGACCACCGCGGGCGAGGACACGCCGACGACCCGGCTCTCGTCCAATCGCCGATCCGGTGACCACACGAACGTGATCGACGCGAGGGCGAACCCCGTCAGGATTCCCGCGAGGAAGAGGAAGCTGCCGCGCATCGAAAGGCCTCGGGCGTCACCCATAGCCGCCGACCCGCGCTCGGTTGCACGGGTCTGCAAACGACGCGCCGACGGACACGCAAGCCTCCTTCGTCGACCCGGGGGCTGCCCAACATCGCTGTCCCGCCGGGCGGACAGTGGGTCGGGAATCGGTCGAGGTGACCTAGACCCGGACGGCCTCCGCCCCCTTCCTCCGCGCGAGCAGGCGGGCGGCGGCGAGGAGGAGGAAGATCCCGAACGCGATCCGCATCTCACGCGCCGGAAGCGCGTTCACCGCGAAGACTCCTGCCGCGGAGCCGAGGAGCGCGCTCGGGATCATCGGTAGGTAGAGCGACGGGTCCGGGGTCCCGAGCCGGCAGTGCCTCCAGGCGGCGGCCGCCGTCGTCGGGACGATGACGGCGAGCGAGGTCGCGCGCGCCGCGTGGAAGGGAACCCCGAGGCCCGCGACGAGGGCCGGCACGACGACGACGCCTCCCCCGATGCCGAAGAGCGAGGCGGTGAGGCCCGCGAGGAAGCCGACCGCGATTCCGAGCGGGACGGCGAGCGGAGGGGGGAGCCCGCGGGCGGCGTCGAACTCGAGGAGTCCGAGCATGCGCGCCGCCGCGAAGGCGAGGAACGCGGCGAAGAGGAGGCGCAGCGGGCGGTCCGGCACGCGCGCGACGAGGACCGCCCCTGCGACCGCGCCCGGGAGCGAACCCGCCGCGAGGACGAGCGCGTCGAGCCACCGGAGGTTCTCCGGATGTCCCCACGCCTCGACGGCGACCGCGACCGCGGAGACGGGGAGGACGACGAGGAGGCTCGTGCCGATCGCGCGCTTGAGGGGGACCCGGAGGAAGCCCGCGAGCGAGGGGACGAGGACGTTGCCTCCTCCGATCCCGAGGGAGGCGGAGGCGAAGCCCGCCAGCGTCCCGAGGGCCGCGAGGAGCGCGCGGGGATGGCCCCGCGGCGCGGCCCCGCTCATCGACCGCGGCGGGAGGTCCGTCCCGCACGGCGGCCGTTCTCCCGTGCGAGGATGCGCCGGATCGTCTCGCTCGTCGATCGCCCGCGCTTGAGGTCCTCGAGGACGACGGTCCCGCCGTGCGCCTCGACCCACGCGCGGCCGACGACCCCCCGGTCGGCCCAGTCCGCCCCCTTCACGAGGACGTGCGGCGTGAGCCGGCGGATCAGCGACTCGGGCGTGCCCTCGCGGAACGGGACCACGGCGTCGACCGCCGCGAGCCCCCCGAGGACCGCCATCCGCTCCTCGAGCGGATTGATCGGCCGGCCGGCTCCCTTCAGCCGCCGGACGGAGGCGTCGTCGTTGACGCCGACGACGAGGACGTCCCCGCGGCGGCGGGCCGCGCGCAGGAGCGCGAGGTGGCCCGAGTGGAGGAGGTCGAAGCAGCCGTTCGTGAAGACGATGCGCTTGCCGTCCCGGCGCCAGGCCGCCGCGAGCCGGTCCAGCGCGGAGCGGTCGCGCACGATCTTCGCCTCCGTGTCCGCGGGGGAAGGGGCGAGGTGGGCGAGGATCTCCTCCCGGGTCGCGCTCGCCGCCCCGAGCTTGCCGACGACGACCCCCGCCGCGACGTTCGCGAGGGCGAGGGCGTCGTCGAGGGGAGCCCCGGCCGCGAGGTGGAGGGCGAGGTGGGCGATCATCGTGTCCCCGGCCCCCGTCACGTCGAAGACCTGCCTCGCCTGCGTCGGGACGATCTTCGAGGCCCCCCCCCGCGTCCGGTAGTAGACCCCGTCCTTCCCGAGCGTGATGACGATCGCCTCGAGGTCCGCGCGGCGCATCAGGCGGCGGGCTGCCTCGTCGAGCCCGGGGCGTCCCCCCAGGGAGACCCCGCTCGCGCGCTCGGCCTCCGCGCGGTTGGGGGTGATCAGCTGCGCGCCCCGGTAGCGCGCGAAGTCTCGCTCCTTGGGGTCGACGAGGACCCACTTCCCGGAGCGCCGCGCGGCGGCGACGAGGGCGCGGAAGACGGCATCGACGCACACCCCCTTCCCGTAGTCGGAGAGGACGAGGACGTCGGAGGCCCGCACCAGGGGGGGGATCGCCCGGAGCACGGATCGCAGGACCGCCCCGCGGATCGGGACGACCCGCTCGCGATCCGCCCGGAGGACCTGCTGCACCCCGGCGACGTAGCGGGTCTTCCGCGGCGTCGGGCGGGACCGATCGACGACGACGCGCGCGTGGGCGCCGAGGCCGCGCAGGCGTTCGAGGACGGAGCGCCCGAGGTCGTCGCGGCCGACGACCCCGAGGCAGCGCACGCGCGCCCCCATCGCGGCGAGGTTCGCGACGACGTTTCCCGCCCCCCCGAGCCGGTCCTCCTCCTCCCGTTCCTCGAAGACCTGGATCGGGGCCTCCGGGGAGATCCGGTGGACCTCGCCCCCCACGTAGCGGTCGAGGATCAGGTCCCCGACGATCCCGACGCGCGGGGATCCGAGGGAGGCGAGCCGCTCGATCAGCCGCGCCGGCTCCCCCCTCACGCGCGCTCCCCGAGGTAGGCGAGGACCGCCTGCCGGAGCAGCGGGAGGAGGATCTCGTGCTGCCCGAGGAGCGAGATCCCCGTCCCCGGCGGGCGCTCGACGACGTTCGTCTGGGCGCGGTACTGCCGGATCATGTCGAGGTCGGCCGTCGTCATCCGGGAGAGGGGGAAGCCGAGGTTGATCGCGGCGGCGACCGCCTTCAGGAACACCTCCGGGAGGACGACCGCGCATCCGACGTTCGCCCAGACCCCCCCGTCGAGGCGGGAGACGAACGCGCAGAGCAGACGGAAATCCTCGAGCGTCGCCCACCCGAGCGCCTCGCCGTCCGTCCCGGGGTGGACGTGGACGGTGTCGGCCCCGACGCAGACGTGGATGGTGACCGGAATCCCCCGCTTCGCGCCGCACGCGAGGATCGAGAGGCCCGCGTGCGGGAGCCCCTCCGAGAGGATGCGCTCGCCGAGGGCCCGGCCGAACCCGATCCGGCGCTCCCGCGCCTCCCGCGCGGCCCGGTCGAGGGCCTCCGGAGTCTCCCGCACCATTCCGAAGCGCCCCTCGGGGAGGGTCGCCGCGACCTCCTCCGAAGTCTCCCCGATCGAGGCGACCTCGTAGTCGTGGATCGCCCCCGCCCCGTTCAGCGCGACGGCGGTCACGACGCCCCGCTCGATCAGGTCGATCACGAGGGGGGAGAGCCCGCACTTGACGACGTGGGCCCCGAGAGCGAACGCGACCGGGGCGCCCGCCCGCCGCGCTTCGACGATCCGCGCGACGAGGGTCTTGAAGGCGTTCCCCCCGTAGATATCCGGCAGGGACTCGACGAAGTCCCGGAACCCGGGGATCGGGGGGGAGAGGCGGGCGAAGCGGGAGACGGAGACCAGGTGCTTTCGCTCCCGGATCGGGAACGTCCGCAGCCGGGCGAGATCGAAGGCCGCGGGGCCCTCCGGACGCCGACGTCCGCTCATCGCGAGCCCCCGCCGACGGCGGCCCCCGCGTCCGCGAACGCCGGTTCGGAGGGGTCCCGTTCCGCGGGAGGCCGTGTCCGGTAGCGGTCGTGGAGCCAGAGGTAGCGGTCGGGGTTGCGGAGGATCATGCGTTCGAGGGCGGACTGGATCCGGCGCGCGAGCGACGCCTCCTCCGATTCCTCGCCGGGGAGGATCGCCTCCTCGATGACGATCCGGAACCGGAGGGCCCGTCCCGTGCGCACCGCGTACCCGATCACCACCGGAAGCCGCAGGCGCAGCGCGAGGGCGGCGACGCTCCGGTCGCACGCGGCGAGACGGCCGAAGACGGGAAGGAAGAGCGGGCGCTTGCGCTCGTTCTGGTCGAGGAGGAACGCCGCGTTTCCCCCGGAGCGGAGGGCGGGGAGGATCCAGCGGAGGGCGCCCCGCTTGGGGACGAGGAACTGCCCCCACGCCTCGCGTCCCTTCGCGACATGCCGGGCGATCAGCGGGTTCTTCAATGGCCGCGACACCGTGTGGAGGGGGAGCCCGAAGAGCCCCATCGCAGCCCCGAGGAATTCGAAGGATCCGAGGTGGCCGCTCACGAAGAGTCCCCCCCGCCCGCGCGCCCGTATCTCCTCGAGCTTCTCGAGGCCATCGACCGCGCAGCGCGCGCGCACCTCCTCGGCGCCGCGGCGGGCGAGCCGGGGCAGGCAGAGGCTTTCGGCGGCGGCCTCGGCGACGAACCGGAACGAGGAGCGGACGAGCCGCGCGATCTCCCCCTCCCCCGCCGTCGGGAACGCCTGCCGGAGGTTTCGCTCCGCGACGCTCCGACGGCGCCGATCGAGGAGCCAGCCGAGGAGACCGGCGCCCCTCGCGATCGCGAAGACCGCGCCGACGGGCAGGCGATCGACGACGAACATCCCCGCCCGGTACAAGCCGTAGAAGAGAACCTGGTGCGGCTTCGGCCGCCGCCAGCGGCTCGGCAGGGGGGGTGCGGTCATGGGACGGCCTCATTCTGGGGAGCGGCCCGCGGCGTGGGTAGACCCCCTCCCCGCGAGGGCCCGGTCGAGCGCCCCGTCGAGGTCCTCCTCTCCCGACGTGAACTCCACCTCGACGCGGAGGACGAGGCAGGGGGCCCGGAGCCGGCCCCGCAGCTTCGGCCAGTCCTTGCCCGTCGTGAGGACCGGGTCCCCGCCCCGAGCCGACTCGACCATCTCGAGGTCCCCCCTCCCGTAAGGGTGGTGGTCCCGGAAGAAGCGCGCGCCCCGCGCCCTGGCGCCGAGCGACTCGGCCGTCGCGGCGAACGCCCGCGGGTTCCCGATCGCGGCGAGGAGGAAGACCCCGCGGCCCCGGAGCCACTCGACCGGACGGGTCGCGTCCGCCTCGCTCTCGAACACGCCGACGGGCGCGTGCCGCGCCTCGATCCGCGGGAAGGAGCGGATCGCCCCGACCGCCTGCCAGAGCCGCTCCCGATCGTTCCCCCCGACCAGGTCGGACCGCGTCAGGACCACGAGGTCCGCGCGCGCGAGGGCCTCCGGGGCCTCCCGGAGGAGCCCGGAGGGGAGCAGGCGGTCGCGGTCGAAGGGGCGCGTGGCGTCGAGCAGGACGAGGTCGAGGTCGCGCCGCAAGCGCCGGTGCTGGAAGCCGTCGTCGAGGAGGACGACGTCCGCCCCCGCTGCGACGAGCGCCCGTCCCCCGCGGACCCGGTCCGGGTCCTCGAGGAGGAGGGCGCCGGGGAGCGTCTCCGCGAGCTCCCGCGTCTCCTCGTTCGGCCCGGACCGCGCACGGTACCCGCGGCTCAGGATCCCGGGGCGGCGCCCCCGCGCGAGGAGCTTGCGGGCGAGGGCGCGCACGGTCGGCGTCTTCCCGGTCCCCCCCGCGGAGAGGTTCCCGACGGAGATCGTCGGGACGGGGAGGCGCCGCGAGGGGAGCGCGGAGCGATCGTAGAGGAGGTTCCGGAGCGCCACCCCCGCTCCGTAGAGAGCGGCGAGGAGGCCGAGCGGGGCGCGGGGCGCCGAGGAGAGGTCCGCCGGATCCAAGTCCTACCGCGCCCCCGCGCGGCGCGCCGCGCGGGCGCGGGACCGAGCGAGGACCTCCCCGATCGCGCGACGGGAGAGGGAGACGCCGGCGATCTCCTCGTACGCGCGGAGGAACCGCAGCCGGTCCGCCCGCGAGACGACGCGGGGAGAGTCGTCGAGCTGGGCGAGGGCGGCGACCCGGACCCGTTCCGTCACCTCCCGCGAGCGGAGGTCTTCGAGATCGATCGGAAGGACCTCGAACTCCGCGCCACGACGGCGGACGAGGAGGTTCTTCGTCGCGAGGTCGCGGTGCACGAGGCGCGCGCGGTGGAGGGATCCGGCCGCGCGCGCGACCGCCCGGACGAGGCGCCGGCGGTCTCCGGGTCCGAGGGAGCCGTACGGCCCCTCGAGGAAGGCGCGGAGGGTCGAGGACTCGGCGACGTACTCGCGAACGAGGAACGAGCGGACGACGAGGGGGCCCCGCCTCTCCTCGACGAGCGCGAGCGCCCGGGGGGTCGGGAGGCCGAGGAGCCCGAGCAGGTGAGCGCCCTTCCAGGCGCGCCGCCCCCGGCTCCCGCGCAGCGCGTCCGCGAGCGCGCGGAGGGGGCCTCCCGCACGAGTCTCCTTCACGAGCCACGGAGCGCCTCCGGTCCCTTCGACGACGGTCGAGACCCCCCGCGGGGTCCGGTCGAGGATGCGGGCGGGTGCCGCGTGGGCGGCGAGAGCGCGCTCGACCTCCCCGGGAGGCACGTCGCGACGGCGAAAGAGGCGCCGGGCTGAGCTTCGCGCCGTCGCGAACTCGCGGCGGTCCTCGAGGCAGCGCCGGAGGCGGCTCCGGCGCCACGCCCGTTCGAGCCCGCCCTCGGCACGGCGGACCTCCTCCCCCCACGACGCGTCGCCGGCGAGCCGCGCCTCGTCGAGATAGGAGGCGAGGAGCGACTCCCCCTCCCCCTCGCGGAGCGATCCTCTGAGTCCCCGCCGGAGCAGGGCGATCCCCCGCGCCCGGCGCGCGCGCGGCAAGGGACGCGGGCCGGCGACGGCGTGGAGGTCGACGAGCGAGACCTGACCGTCCTCCCCGACGAGAAGGTCACCGCCGTGGAGGTCTCGGGGGTCGAATCCCGCCGCATGGATCCGGGCGAGGAGGGTGGCGAGCGCGTGGAGAGCCGCGGCGCGTCCCCCCTCAAGGGACGCGAGGTGCTCGTCCGCCGTCCTCGAATCCCGAATCTCGCGACAGAGATAGACCGCGCGGCCCGGAAGGAGCCCGCCCGATTCGAGCAGCGCGAGGGGCTCCGCCGCGGGAAGCCCCGCCTCCCGCAAGGCCCACGCGACGGTCCACTCCCTCCGCGCCGGCGAGGAGCGGACGAACCGGGGAATCCACGCACGGGCCCCGGCGGGCCGGTGGACCTTGAGGTAGGCCCCCTCCCGCGCGAGGCGCCAGACCGAGCGCGGGTCGTTCTCCTTGACGAGGCTCGCCCCTGCGATCCGCGCGGGATCCTCGAGCAGTCCCCCTCCCATCGCTCGGAGGATCCTCGCCCCCTCGGCCGAGGCGGCGAAACGGTAGCGCCCGAGGCGGCCGCGCTCGAGCCCCTCCGCGCGCACCGCGGGCGCGCGCTCCCCCCTGGCGTCACGCGCCGCGGCGGCGGACCTCTGCATAGACGGCGGCGACCGCCTCGGCCTGGTGCAGGGGGTGCCAGCGCCTGCGCGCGTCCGCGCTCGCCTCCGCGCCCATCCGCCGGCGCATCGCCGGGTCGCAGGCGAGCTCGACGAGCGAGCGGGCGATCGGCTTGGGAGCCTCCTCGACGACGAACCCCGTCCGGCCGTGGTCGACGAGCTCGCCGAGGATCCCCCGCCGGCTCACGACCGCAGGCTTCCCCATCGCCATCGCTTCCCGCAGGGCTCGACAGGTGCCGTCGGTCCCCGGGACGAGGAAGACCAGGGCGTCCATCGCGGCGATTCCCGCGAGGTAGCGCTCCCCCGAGAGGTAGCCCGGGAACCTCGCGACGACGTCGAGTCCGAGGCGCCTCGCGGGCCGGCGGGCCACGTCCTCGACGTGCGTCCCTCTCCCCACGACGAGGAGCCGGAGCCGCGGGACCTTCTCGAGACCGGCGCGCACGGCCTCGAAGAGGAGGTCGAAGCGCCGCCTCCGCTGGACTCGCGCGACGACGCCGACGACGAAGTCCTCCGGGTCGAAGCCGAGGTCCGGGCGGGCGTCGGGGAGGACCCGGGAGGGGTCGAAGCGGTCGAGGTCGAGCGGGGGCTCGATGACCTTCAGCCGAGCGGCGGGGAAGCCCGCCGCGGCGAGCTCCTCCGCGGGGCGCCGGCCCGGGACGAGGACGGCCTCCGTCCGGCGAAGGCAGAGCCGGTCCCGCAGGGAAAGCCCCCGGATCTCCCCCTCGTAGATCGAGCGAACGAGCGCCGGCTTCGAAGCGGAGAATCGCCGGGCGACGGCCGCGACGAGGTGGTCGTTCGAGAGGTGGGCGTGGAGGACGTCCGGGGCGGTCTCCTCGAGGTGGTGCGCGAGGGCCCGGGCGTCCCGCAGGCCCCGCAGCGGAGCGAAGTGTTTCGGGAGCTCGAAGCGGAGGATCGGCTCGACCCCTCGCGCCCGCGCCTCCTCGAGGAGGGGCCGGTGGTCTCCCCCCTTCGCGTAGGTGGAGATCGCGAGGTCGCAGGTGTGGCCCAGGGCGCGGAGCCTCCGGACGAGCTCGACGGCGGGCTCCGCCGGGCCGGTCCACTTGAAATTCGAGAAGAGGTGGAGAGCGCGCACCGGAAGGGCAGTTTCCCCGTCCTCTCCCCGCGAGCGCAAGCGCTCTCCCCTCCGGAAGTGGAGAGACCCCGCTCGGGCGGGGCCTCTCCTACGGACCGGTCGGACCGGTCAGGAAATCTTTTCGAGGAGCTTCTTCTCGGCCGCGACGAGTTTCTCCGCGGCGGAGTCGATCTCCTTCTGCTTCGAGGCGACCGCGGTGTCCTTGTCCGCCCGGGAGCCGAGGCGCTCGAGCTTCACCTTGAGCGTCGCCTTGTCCGACTCGAGCTTGTCGACGGCGGTCAGGAACTTCTGGTAGTCCTTGACGAAGCCCTCGAGGGGGGCTCCCGCTGTCCGCTTCATCGCGTCGTAGACCTTCCCCGGGGAGACCTTCTCGTCGACCGTCACGACCTTCTTGCCCTTCTCGTCGAAGAAGACGAACCGAGGCGTCGCCTTGCCCCCGAGGGAGGAGGCGAGATCGCCGGTCTCCGGGAGCTTCGACGCGCTCACCTTGAGGAGCTGGAAGGCCTTCGCCCCGATCGCGACCCGCTCGTCGGTGCCGCACGCGCCGTCGAGGATCTTGAGGTCGGCCTCGGAGTCGTAGACGAGGACCATCAGGGGGCGGCCGCTCTTCGCGCCGAGGGCCCCCATCGGGTCGGAGGCGTTCTCGTCGCACGCAGCCGCCGGCGACCAGTTCATCTGCAGCTTCGCCATACTGGCGGAGCAGCGTCCACCACCTCAACCCGCCGTCGCGTTCGCGGGAACCGCGAAGGCTAATGCGAGCGGAACCGCGAAAGTCAACACGAGCGCGCGCTCAAGTCTCACGGGCGTTCTCCTCCCGCGCCTGGGCGGGATCCACCGGGGGGGCCCCCCCGGCAAGTGCCTGGACTCTATCGGTGCCCCCCCTGCCTGGCAAGAGGGGAGATAGGGAGGGTCGATCCGATCCTCCTTCCCGGCAGGTGACCCTCCTCCCCGATCGGCCGGTCCCTCCCGGAGCGCCTGGAGCGCCGGAGCGGGGCGGATCTTACGATCCCGGCCCCTTCGAAGGTGACGCGCAACGAGCGGAGGAGCCGATGTCGAGACTCGCCCGAGTCCTCTTCGTCCTGCTCCTCGGAGGGGGCGGCCGGACCCAGGTCCCCGCCCCCGCCGAGGTCCTCGGGTTCGAGCCCGGCGACGACTCCCGCCTCGCCCCCTGGGCGAAGATCGTCGAGTACTTCGACCGACTCGACGCGGGGACGGAGAGGGTCGCGCTCCTGCGGCCCGGGAAGAGCACCGAGGGGAGGGACTTCCTCGCGGTCCTGATCGCCTCGGAGAGGAACCTCGCCAGGCTCTCCGAGATCCGCGAGATCCAGCGGAGAATCCACGACCCGCGGCGGCTCGCTCCCGGCGAGGAGGAGGCGGCCGTCCAGGCGGGCCCCGCCGTCGTCTACCTCACCTGCACGATCCACTCGACCGAGGTCGCCTCCTCCCTCATGGCCATGCGCCTCGCTCACGCCCTCGCGACGGCGGCCGATCCCGAGACGGCCGAGATCCGCGAGGGGGTCCTCCTCGTCCTGGTCCCCTCCCTCAACCCCGACGGGGTCGACGTCGTCCACGACTGGTACCGGGAGACCCTGGGGACGCCCTGGGAGGGGACCTCCCCGCCGCGCCTCTACCACCCCTACGCCGGCCACGACAACAACCGCGACTGGTTCATGCTGACGCAAGCCGAGACGCGCATCTCGAGCCGCCTCCTCTACGAGGAGTTCCTCCCCGAGATCTGCTACGACGTCCACCAGATGGGGCGGGAGGGGGCTCGCCTCTTCGTCCCCCCCTTCTCCGACCCCGTCAATCCCAACCTCGATCCCGGGGTCACGGCGGGGATGAACCTGGTCGGGACGAGGATGGCGCTCGACCTCGCGGCGCGCGGCCTGGCGGGGATCGTCCAGGGGGTCCTCTACGACTCCTGGTGGCTCGGCGGGAACCGCAACGTCCCGACGCGCCACAACATGATCGGGATCCTGACGGAATCGGCCTCCGCGAACCTCGCCTCCCCGGTCTTCCAGCGCGCCGGGGAGCTGCGCGGCCACGGGCACGACCTCCCCGAGTACAAGGCGCAGGTGAACTTCCCCGATCCCTGGCCGGGGGGGTGGTGGCGGCTCCGTGACATCGTGGCCTACCAGGAAGCGGCGGCCCGCTCGCTGCTCCTCCTCGCCGCCCGGGAGCGCGCCCTCTTCAAGCGCAACCTCGTCGCGATGGCGCGGCGGGCGATCGAGAGGGGGAAGACCGAGCCTCCTTACGCCTACCTCGTCCCCGAGGAGCAGGACGACGCGAGCGCCCTGCGCTCCCTCCTCGACGTCCTGATCCGGACCGGGGTCGAGGTCGACCGCGCGAAGGCCCCCTTCACGGCCGACGGCGTCGCCCGTCCCGCGGGGACCTACGTGATCCCCCTCGCGCAGCCCTATCGCGCCTTCGTGAAGGATCTCCTCGAACGGCAGGCCTACCCCGACGTGAAGGAGTCGACGAAGGGGGACCCGATCCGGCCGTACGACGTCGCGGGGTGGACCCTCCCGCTCCAGCTCGGACTCCGGGTCGTCGAGTCCGGGGCTCCGGTCGAGGCTCCCCTCGAGCGCCTGACCGAGGCGCCGCCGCCGCGCGGCTCCTTCTCGGGGAGCGGCGAGGCCGCGTTCCGGATCGACGGGCGATCCGCGCGCGCCCACGCCGCGGCGGCCGCCCTCGCCTCGCAGGGGCTCCCCGTCTACCGGATCGCCTCCTCGATCCCCGAGGGTCCCTCCGCCGGCGACTTCCTCCTCCTCGGGGGTTCCGGGCTCGCCGCGCGCCTCCGGGCCCTCTCCGAGAAGGAGGGGCTTCGCGTGACGGCGCTTCCTTCCGTCCCCTCGAAGGCCGCCGCGTGGAGGATCGGCGCCCCACGCGTCGGCCTCTACCAGGGGTGGACGGCGAACCTGGACGAAGGTTGGACGCGCTGGGTCCTCGACACACATGGGTGGACCTACGCGAGCCTCGGCAACGGCGCGATCCGGGCGGGCGACCTCGCCGAGCGCTTCGACGTGATCGTGCTCCCGAGCGCCTCGCGCGAATCGATCGTCGAAGGGCGGTCCGACGCCCCGCCCGCCTACCGCGGCGGGATCGGCGTCGAAGGGGTGCGGGCGCTCCGGGCCTTCGTCTCCGATGGGGGGACGCTCGTCTGCCTGAGCCGCGCCGGGGAATTGGCTCTCCAGGAGTTCGGCCTCGAGACGGAGGACGTCCTCCGTCCCCGCACGGGCAAGCCGCCCGAGGGCTTCCTCTGTCCGGGCTCGATCCTCGAGGTCGAGATGGATCCCTCCCACCCCCTCGCCTTCGGGCTTCCCCCGCGCACGCCGGTCTTCTTCAACGATTCCGCCGCGTACGCGGTGAAGGAGAAGGAGGGGACGGTCGTCGGGCGTTACCCGGCCTACGACCCGCTCCTCTCCGGCTGGCTCAAGGGTGGCGAGGCGATCCGGGGGAAGGCCGCCCTCGTCGAGGTGCCCCACGGCAAAGGGAGGATCGTGCTGATCGGCTTCCGCGCCCAGCACCGCGGCCAGCCGCAGGGGACCTTCAGGGTCCTCTTCAACGCGCTCCTCCTCTCGGCCGCGCACCCCGCGACGCTCCCCTGACTCGAACCCACATGAAGGCGCGGGCGCGGCTTGGAGCCGCGCCCGCGCCGGGGGAATCGAGGAGTGGACCGGGGCTACCCGATTGTGAGGACGACCGTCGGCGAGACGGTGAACGGGAACCCGAA
Source organism: Planctomycetota bacterium (assembly GCA_035695825.1). Lineage (GTDB taxonomy): Bacteria > Planctomycetota > UBA1135 > UBA1135 > JAKEFM01 > JAKEFM01. The sequence continues at coordinate 37,192 of DASRRH010000014.1, forward strand.
CGGGACCGCCCCGCAACCGCCGAGCCCGAGGACGTCCCCTCCCTGGATCGCGAGCGTCGCGCCGACCAGGGCCGGGTTGCAGGGGATCGGGGCCATGATGATCGTGCCGGGAAGCACGACGGAGAGGGACGCGCCGAGCGCGCAACCGGCGGGCGGGCAGAGCAGCACGGGGACGAGCGAGGCACCCACCCAGATCAGCGGAACCCCGCCGACGCCCCCGAGCTCGAAGGAGACGAACCCGCCGACCCTCGGCGTTCCGTTCGCGGCGAGGGTGAGCGCCCCGCACCCGGTCGGCACGGTCGTGAAGCTACCCGCGCTCTGGGGGGCGAGGAGGAGGTCCGAAGCGGGGAACGCCGCGTTCCCCGTCCCGAGGCCCGTCCCGTCCTTGCCGGTGCCACCCGCCGCGTCCTCCACCCCGATCGAGGCGCTCCAGACGATCGGGCCCGAGGCGAAGGTGGCCGAGTCGTAGCGGAGCTCGACCGTGTTTGCGGGGGAGGGATGGAGGACGAGCTGGAAGGTCGCGTTCTCGCCGCTCGAGTTGAAGGGGAACTGCTCCATCGTGTTCCACTCGACGACGAGATCGCCGCCGGCCGGCGTGTCGTAGTAGACCGAACCGGCGGCCCCCGTGTGGAGGTCGTCCCAGAAGGGGTAGACCGCGTCGTTCGGCGCGGCCGCCGTCGGAATCGGCGCGTTCGTGAAGAAGCCGCCCCCGAGGAGCTGGTCGAAGGCGAGCCACCCGTTCGAGTTCACCTGGAAGGCGGCCTTCGGGACCCCGAAGAAGCTGAAGGGAGAGGGGAGCGGGAAGGACCCGGAGGTGTTGTCGTCGATCCCCGGACCGTGGACGAGCACGGCGGTGACGGAGGTCGAGATCGTCGAGAAGGCGGGCGCGATCGAGTTCACGCAGTAGGAAGGACCCGGCGCCGCCGCGGTCCCGGCCGAGAGCGCGACGTTGTCGACGGTCCAGCCCTGGTAGGCGTTCCCGACCGCGTCGACCGTGTCGAACCGGAAACGCTGCTTGAACGTGACGCCTCCGATGAAGACCGGGGGAACGCTGACCGTCGTCGATGCCGGGCAGACCGAGTTGCCCACGATCTGGGCGGCGGTCTGGAACGCGCCCCCCGTCGGCTGGATCTCGACGAAGCACTGGTCGAAGGCTCCCGCTCCGCCCCCCTCGGTCTGCTTCGTGTACTCGAAGGCCGTTGCGACGGCCAGCGACGCGGGCGTGGCGAGCGCGGGGGTCTCGATCGCGCCGGAGTTGGCGAGGCCGGTCGCGTAGTTGTAGACGAGGAGATCGCCCTGGTTGTACGCGGCGGCGTTCGTCCCCATCGAAGCGGGGATCGCCGTCACGCCGTCGCAGAAGGCCTCGCCGTGCCACTGCGTCGCGGCGGGCACGCCCCCCGCGGTGGTCTCGACGTAGACGCCGAGCGTCCCGGCCGCGGCCTCGAAGTTCTCGGTGAAGAAGGGAGGGGGAAGGGGAGGAAGGGCCGTGGCGACGACGTTGTCGACGTTCCACCCCTGGTAGTTGTTCGACGTGCCGTCGACGGTGTTGAAGCGGAACCGGTGGGTCCAGGTCGCGCCCCCCACGGCGGTGGGACCCATCGAGGCCGACGTCGACGTCGGGCAGACGGAGTTCCCGGTGACCTGGCCGAGCACCGCGTACGGGCCCCCCCCGGAGGCGACCTCGACGAAGCACTGGTCGAAGGTCCCGGTCCCCCCGCCCTCCGTCTGCTTCGTGTACTCGAAGGCGAGACTCACGAATCCGGAGCCCGGCGTGGGGATCGCCGGAGACTCGATCTCTCCGGAGTTCGCCACGCCCGTCGCGTAGTCGTAGACGGCGAGGTCCCCCTGGTTGTACGCGGCGGCGTTCGTCCCCATCGAAGCGGGGATCGCCGTCACGCCGTCGCAGAATGCCTCCCCGTGCCACAGGGTGGCGGCCGGGACGCCCGCGAGCGTCTCCGTGTAAACCCCGAGGCCCCCTGCCTCGAAATTCTCGCTGAAGATGACCTGGGCGGAGGCGGCGTTCGCGAAGAGGGCGAGAAGCCCCCCGGCCGCGAGGAGCGCGAGCTTTGTCATGTGCGGAACCTTCCCTTGCGGAGCGCCCGACGACGGGGAGCGGGGCGTCGAGCCGACCTCTACCGAGCCGCAGGGTCCCCGCCTGGGGGATCTCCGCGGCGCTCCCGGAACCATCCAGGGCCCATGCTACACCCACTTGGACGGTCCGCGGAAGGGGGGAGTTCCCCGTTCGCGGCCCCGAGGGAGGGGCGTCAGATCGTCGTCCCGACCTTCCTCGAGTGCTGGATCGCGGCGTAGATCGCCACGAGCCCGAGGACGACGGCGATCCCGAACGCGGGGAACTGCATCGAGGGGTAGTGGGCCGCGCCGGCGAGCATCCCGAAGAGCATCGGGCCCGAGAGATAGGAGTTCGCTCGAGAGGCGAGAAGCGCGCGCTTGGCCAGAGCGGGCTGCTCCGGAGGGGCAAGTCCGTCCCTCGTCCAGGCGATGAGCTTCTTCTGGGCGGGCCAGATCACGAACCAGACGTTGAACCACATGACGCTGCCGAGAAGCATCCCGAAGAGGATCCACATCGCGCGGTCGGAGACGTCCCCGAACGAGTCCGTGAGGAGCCCCTGGTGGAGGTAGAGGAGGACGAAGAGGCCGAGCCCCGCGAGGAAGGTGATCATCGCTCCCCACCGGAACCACCAGAGCGCGCGGGGGAGGAGCGCCGGATTCACCTTCCTCTTCGTGTCCTTGTCCATCGTCCCCTGGAACGGGACGTTCACGAAGTTGAAGAAATAGAGGTGGCCGATCCAGACGATCCCGGCGAAGACGTGAAGCCAGCGGAGGATCAGCTCGAAGAACTTGGCCCAGTCCATGGAGGCTCCTTCCGGCTCCCGAGAGGGTCGGAGAAGGTGGGCGTTCTGTACCCGCGCCCGGGGAGTGGATCAAGCGCCGGGCGCTTTCCCCCGCGTCCCGCTCCACGCCATAATCCCCTTCGCATGGACCGCATGAAGGCGCTCCGCGAAGGGACGCAGGAACTGCGCGAGGAGCTCCGGGAGCGGGTCCGGGCGCTCCGCGAGCGGAGATGGGAGCGCCTCTTCGGCTTCCGGCGCCGGACCTCGATGCCGGAGAAGCCGCGCGGGTTCGCCATCGTCCAGGTGGACGCGCTCGCAGGGTGGGTCCTCGAGGAGGCGATGCGGCGGAGGCGCGCGCGGTTCCTCCGAAGCCTGCTCCGACGCGGCGGATTCCGCCTCCGGCGCTTCCGCGCGGGGCTCCCCGCGACGACCCCCGCCTTCCAGGCGGGCCTCCTCTACGGGGACCGGGGCGAGATCCCGGGCTTCCGGTGGCTCGAGAGGGGGAACGGCTCGACCGTCTGGTTCGCGCACCCCTCCGACTGCGTCCGGATCGAGCGGGAGCTCGATGGCCGCGCCGGACTCCTCGCGGGGGGAGGGTCCTCCTACTTCAGCATCTTCACGGGAGGGGCGGACAACCGCCTCTTCAACACCGGCGGGCTGCGCTGGGAGAAGGGGAGGCGACGACGGACCCTCGTCAACCTCGCCAACCTCGCCTTCTTCTTCGCCCTCGCGGCCGCGCGGATCCTCGGCCGCACGGCCCTCGAGATGTTGCGAGACCTCCTCGACATCGCCGGCGGCCTCGTCGCCCGCCGCCCGAAGCGGCGCTGGGGGCAGTTCGTGCTCCGGGCCCTGTCGAACGCGCTCCTGAACGAGCTCGCCGTGATCGGCGTGCGCGAGGAAGTCCGCCGCGGCACGCGCGCCCTCTACGTGAACTTCATCGGCTACGACAAGGCCGCCCACGCGCGGGGCGCCGTCCACCCTTACGCCCTCTGGTGCCTGCGCGAGATCGACCGGGACCTGCGGCGGATCTACCGCAGCCTCCACCGCCGCCACCGCAAGCGCGACTACGACTTCTTCGTCCTCTCCGACCACGGGATCGTCCCGACGATCCCGATCGAGGACATCGAGGGACAGGACTTCGAGGGCCTCCTCCTCGCCGGGCGCATCCCCCCGGGCTCCGGGACCGGCGGCGAGGCGGAGGAGTCCGCGGCCGACCTCCACCGCTCGATCGAGGTCCTGACCGGAATCGGCCGGATCCTGCCGCCCGTCGCCCGCTTCCTCCTCCGCCCCTTCCAGCGCCGGCTGGCGCGCGGGAGGTTCCGCTCGCCCGGCGCGCTCCCCCCCGAGCCGATCCCGCGCGTCGCCCTCCGTCCCACGGGAGACTTCGCCCACCTCTACGTCGTCGGGGCGCGCGCTCCGCTCGTCTCCGAGGAGCTCGAGGCGGTCGCGGGAGGGATGCTCCGAACGCTCGAGCGCTCGCCCTACGTCCGCTTCTTCGCGATGCGCGGGGCGGACAGCGCGGTCGTCCTCGGCCGCCGCGGGGCCCGGGAGCGCCTGACGGCGGTCCCCCCCGGCGGGGCTCCGGACTTCGGACTCGATGCCTGGTCCCTCGAGGAAATCCGCCGCGTCCTCTTCATGGGGCGCTCCGGCGACGTCCTCCTCTTCGGGGCGCGGAGCGCGGAGGGGGCCTACAACTTCCAGCGCGAGTACGCCTCCCACGGCGGCCTCGAGCCCGAGGAGCAGGACTGCTTCCTCCTCCACCCCTCCGAGGCGGGCCTTCCGGGATTCGAGCTCTCGGCCGAGGCGCTCCACCGCTTCTTCGCGGAGCGCTACCTCGGCCGGTCCTCGGCCGCGCCCGCGCGGTCCAAGACGCTCGCGGGTTGACCTAGCCCGCCGCGTCCCGCGCGCGGCTCGCCGCGCGCCGCGAATGGAAGGCGACCGCGGCACCGACGACCCCGCAGCCGACCGCGAGGAGGACCTGCCCCTCGAGGGCCCAGAGGATCCCGAGGCCGACCAGGGCCGCGGACCGCCACAGGCCGAACCGGCTCACGGCCCCCCCGAGGCCCGGCGGATCGCCGCCTCGAGCGCCTCCTCGACGACCTCGTCCTCGAAACGGGCCACCTCGCGGCCCGCGGCGTCGAGGACGAAGGTCTGGGGGACCGTCCGGGCGGAGAGGCCGAGCCCGTCCCAGAGGGACTCGGGGGGCCCGCCGAAGACGAGCGTCTCGTAGGGAAGTCCCGCTCTCCCGGCGACCGCGCGCACCTTCGCGACCGTCTCCTCCAGGCCCCCCTCGGCCGCGAAGCGGTCCCAGGAAACGCCGAGGAAGCCGACTCTCGCAGCGTGCGCGCGGGCGAGCCTCGTCAGGATCGGGAGCTCGTCCACGCAAGGGGCGCACCAGGTCGCCCAGTGGTTGACGACGAGGGGCTTCCCCTTCGCCGCCGCGAGAGCGGCCCGCACCGCTTCGAGGTCGGCGACCCGGGCGGGTGCGCCGCCCCCGGAGAATCCCCCGCAGGCGGGGAGGAGGAGAGCCCCGAGCGGAGCGAGGAGACGCCTCCTCAATACCCCTTGACCGGGGCGCCGCCCGCCTTCTCCCGCTTGATCGAGCACCCCACCTCCTTCGTCGTCGGGGTCGCAACGGGCTTCCCGGCGAGGACCGCGGCGAGGGCGTCGCGGAGGTAGTTCGTCACGCCCTCGCCAGCCTTGAGAGGGGTGCTCGTGTTCGAGTCGACGGCGCCGACGTAGGCGATCTTCCCGTCCTTCCCGACCACGAAGCAGTGGGGCGTGGTCTTCGCTCCGTAGAGGTCCGCCACGGAGGAGTCGGGGTCGAGCAGGACGCGGAAGGGGATCTCCTTCCCCTTCGCGTAGGCCGCGATCTCCTCCTTGCTCTCGTACGAGGACTTGTTCGAGTCGACGGCGAGGAGGACGACCCCTTTCCCCGCGTAGTCGCGGTGGATCTCCTTCAAGCGCGCGTCCCAGGCCGTCGAGTAGGGGCACTTGCACGACCAGAAGTCGACGACGACGACCTTCGCGTCCTTCCCTTCGCCGCGGACCTCCTTCAGGCTCGCCTTGTTCCCGGAGAGATCCGTCAGGGTGAAGTCGGGCGCGGGGTCGCCGATCCGGGGAGGTTCGGGCGCGAGGAGGACGAGGGAAACCGCAGCGAGGAGCAGGCGCATGGGATCTCCGGCGTAAGGGGGGGCGGATTATACGGGCGCGGGAGAGAGAAGGGCGCGGCCGGCGGCGGCCGCGCCCCGCGGGTCGAAACGCGAAGCGGTTCAGCCGCCGAGGATGATCTTCGCCCCCTCCGTGAGCTCGACCAGGAGGCCGAAGGGAGCGGGGAAGACCGCCGCCCCTTGCGCGAACACGAGGAACCCGACGAGCGCCGGATCGGGCGGGAGCGGGAGGTCGAGCGAGCTGCACCCCTGGCAAGGCCCGCCGGGCGAGGCGATCCCGATCCCGAAGGGAAGGATCAGCGTCGAGGGCGCGAAGGGGTTCACCCAGAACGTCCCGAACGGGCTCGGGAGCCCGCCGCACGGGACGGGCGTCCGAATCCCCGGGAGCGGCCCCCCGAAGTCGAGGAGGAGGAAGGTGATCGCCCCGGGGGTCGACCCCACCATCTGCAGGCCGAAGGCGTTCCCGATCATCGGCGGGACGCAGTTCCCCTTGATCTCCGGGACGCACGCTCCGGGCGTCGGGGAGTTGTTGTTGCCGTCACCGTAGAAGCGCATCTGGCCGAAGTCGCAGGTGTCGATCACGCACTTCATGCCCGCAGGAGGCGCGGCGTTCGCGATCCCCACGAGGCAGGTCACGCCGACGGAGCCCTTGTGGTTCTCGACCCCGATCGTCGCGCTGAAGGCGGTCGGCGCGGCCGGCACGAAGGCCGCGTGGTCGTAGTGGAACTCGATCCGGTCGTTTCCATTCCCCGCGACGACGACGTCGTAGGGACAGGGGCCGACGGAGGAGGCGAGCGACCCCGCGCTCCCCTCGAAGATCTTGACCTGCGTCGTGACGCTCCCCGCCGAGGGGACGCAGTCGGCGCCGGGGGTCGCGAACCGGCCGAAGTCGTGCCATTCGAAGGTCATCACGCGGCAGCCGGGGAGCCCGTCGACCCGGAAGAACAGCCCGGACGCCGCGCTCCCCTCGAGGTCGTCCCAGAAGGGGGCGAGGGTGAGGTCGGGGTCGCTCGTGCTCGGGGTCGCCGTGTTTCCGAAGTCGGTGAACGAGGAGCCGCGGCCGAGGGCCATGAAGCCGTTCGAATTCATCACGGCGTTCTTCGCGACCCGCCCGAAGAGGTTCACCTTCCAGGGCAGCGGGATCGCGACCCCCATCAATCGCGTGGAGTTGTCGTCCTCGAAGCACGCCCCCGCGGCGCAAGGAGCGGGGATCGCGATCGTTCCCGGCAGCCCCTCGATGTGGCAGAAGGGCTCCTGGGCGACGAGGGTCGCCGTCGCCGACTGGCCCGAGGCCGTGTAGGTGAGCGGCGAGAGCCGGATGTCGCAGGGAGGGAAGGCCTCGTTCGCCGCGCCGCGGTCGGTCGGCTCGGCGCCGCCGACGTTGAGGGCGGCGGTCGCCGAGGAGGCCTCGCAACCGACGGTCGCCGAAGTGGCGAGGGTGCCCGCGTTCGCGGTCTGGCACGGGGCCATGACCGGCGGAGCCGTCGAGCGGTCGTACCGGAACTCGATCCGGTTCGGGAGCGCCGTGTGGGTCGAGGCGTAAAGGATGCACTGGAAGGTGAAGGAGCCGCGCGCGGTGAGGGGCGGGTCGATCACGAAGTTCCCGACCCCCGTCCACTGGACGGTCAGCGTCTCGGATCCGGGCGTCAGGTCGAAGAGGTAGTCGACCGTCGATCCGGCGGCGAGGACGACGAGGTCGTCGTGCCAGGGGAAGATCACGTCGTTCGGCACCGATCCGTCCTCGGGGTGGCGGTTCGTCGCCGACGCCGAAGGCCCCACCGTCGTGAACGTGAGGAACCCGTTCGAGCAGATGCTGATCCCGGCCTTCGCGACCCCGTAGTAGGTGATGGCGTATCCCGCCGGGAACGGGACGACCACGGTCAAGTCGTCCGTCGGCGGGAGGAAGACGTTCACCGTCCCCGCCGCGCCGACGATGCTCGCGAACCCGTTCGGGACCGGGTCGCAGCGGTACCCGGCGACGGAGGCGCCCGCGGGACAGGCGGTGTCCTGCGCGAAGAGGGGAGCCGCCAAAGCCGCCGCGGCGAGAAGGAGGAGCATTCTCATGGTGCGAGTCTCCAGAGGGGGACCTCCGCGAAGGGAAGCCGCCGGGGCGAGGCCCGCCGCGTCCGGCGTCTCCCGCGACTGACGGCGCCCGAGAATGCGCGACCCAGACCGCACGAGGCGCGTCCGCGCGGGGAACCTTCCAGGGGCTGCATCGTCCCCTCCCCCCCGAGGGCCCGTCAAGCGGCCGGGCGTACGATCGCGAGGGCGCGTTCCTTGATCCCCCCTCCGGCCATCCGTACGCTCGCCCGCGGGATCCGCCGATGCGCATCTTCGAGCCGCACATCCACATGATCTCGCGGGTGACGGACGACTACGAGGCGATGGCGCTCGCCGGCGTCCGCGTCGTCCTCGAGCCCGCCTTCTGGCTCGGCCAGCCGCGCCGCCACGCGGGGACCTTCTTCGACTACTTCGACGCCCTCCTCGACTTCGAGGCGCGCCGGGCGGCCGAGTTCGGGATCGAGCACTACTGCGCCCTCTCCCTGAACCCGAAGGAGGCGAACGACGAGCGCCTCGCCGCCGAGGTCCTGAAGCGCCTGCCGGAATACCTCGCGAACGAGCGCGTCCTCGCCGTCGGCGAGGTCGGCTTCGACGCGATCACCCCCGCCGAGGAGAAGGCGCTCCGCGCCCAGATCGAGATCGCGGCCTCCGCCAAGCTCCCCCTCCTCGTCCACACCCCCCACCGCGACAAGCGCCGGGGAACCGAGCGCACGCTCGAGGTCGTGAAGGAGGCGAGGTTCTCCCCGGAGCGGGTCCTCATCGACCACAACACCGAGGAGACGACGCCGCTCGCGCGGGCGGCGGGGTGCTGGGCGGGCCACACGGTCTACCCCCGGACGAAGCTCTCGGCCGAGCGGTTCGTGAACATCCTCGACGAGCATGGCCTGGAGAGGATGCTCGTGAACTCCTCGGCCGACTGGGGCGTCTCGGACCCGCTCAACGCGGCGAAGTCCGCCCGTGAGATGCGCCGGCGCGGGTACGGCGAGGAGAAGGTGGACGCCGTCGTCTGGAAGAACCCCGTCGCCTTCTTCTCCCAGTCGGGGCGGCTGCGCCTCGACGGCCGTTGATCAGAAGAAGATCAGCGTCGCCGCGAGGTTCGAGACGTCGAAGGGGGGAGCGGAGCCCGGGGGGATCGAGACGGACTGGAAGTAGACCGTCGTCCCCGTGAAGCCCGGCGGGACGTAGAGGCTCGCCACCGTCCTCCCTTGCGCCGCGTCGGCGACCTGGGGAGGGAGGAGGAGGATCTGCGCGAAGGAGTCCCCGAGACCGAGGTTCACGACGCCCGGGAGGACCGAGGGGGCGCTCGAGAGGCTCACGGCGAGGACGACGAGGCGGCCCGGCACCGTGAAGGTCTGCGCGACGAGGGTCGCGTAGGACGCGGTGAGGCTCGGGACGAGGAGGACCGGGGGATCGGCCGGCGCGACGTCGAGGACGAGCGCGTTGCTCGTCCCCCCCGGGCTCGTCGCCGTGACGGCCGCCGGCCCGAGCGCCAGTCCGGGAGGGAGAAGAACGGAGATCTGCGCGTCCCCCGCGGACGCGAAGATCGAGGAGGGGATCGGGAGCCCGCCGACGTTGAGGAAGGTCACCGGCCCGAGGCTCGACCCCGAGAGCGTGATCGTCGGCGTCGGCACGCCGGAGACGGGCACGGTGGGAGGAGCGACGGAGGCGAGCGAGGGGGCCGCGGGGGGGGCGACCGCGACGGGCCACGCGTTCGAGAGGCTCGAGCCCCCCGCTCCCGGCACCTTGACGAGGACGTCCCCGCTCGCCGGGACCGGGGCGAGGGTCGGGACGGCGACCGCGATCGCCGTCCCCCCGCCCGTCGAGGCGAGCGCGCCGACGACGCGGGGGATCGCGTTCGAGGCGCTGCTCGTGAACCAGACCTCGTTCCCCGAGGGCGCGAAGTTCGCCCCGTCGATCGTGATCGTCCCGCCGGCGCTCGCCGCGCCCGATACGCCGGTGATCCGGGGCTTGGCGGAGTCGGCCATCCCGTAGATCGCCTTCGCCCCGTCCCCGTCGTCGGTCGCGATCGAGCGGTCCGCGACCCCGTTGCCGAGGACGGCCGGATACATCGTCGCGTTCCCGTCCGCGCTGTGCCCGAGGCCGAGGGCGTGCCCGAGCTCGTGGGCCGCGACCCCCTGGATGTCGAAGCCGCCGATGCCGCCCCCGGGTCCGTCGTCCCAGGTCCACTGCGCGTCGTCGAAGAAGATCTGCCAGTCGTATCCCGGGTAGGTGACGGCGAGGATCCCCGGGCCGAGGCTCGTCGAGGAGCCGGCGACGAACTTCCCCGCGACTCCGGGCGTCGCGGGCCCCTGGTAGGTGTAGTCGAAGTTCGCCAGCGGATTGTCGACCGAGGCCGTGTTCCCGGGGTCGCCCCCGAGCGCGCCCTGCGTGGAGTCTCCGGCCCCCGCGGGCCCGTGCCGGTAGCTCCCCCACTCGACGGCCGCCTTCCAGACCGCGAGCGTGGCTCCCGTCGCGCCCGGGAAGTTCGGGTCGGCGGCGAGGTTCTCGTTCGCCGTCGGGTCGGTGAAGCTCGCGGGGAAGACGACGAACCCCCGGTGGGCGACCGGCAGGTCCCCGCCGAGGAGGGAGTACCCCGGGACGACCGACGGGAACGCGAGCGCCGCGGCGACGGCGAGGAGGAAGAGGGATCTCCGCGGGACCTTCACGACAGGGGGGAGCCTCCGCGCGGGAAGGACAGTCTAACCGTCCCTCCCGGCGGCCGCCGCGGGCGCGGATCCGGAACCCTCCCGTGCGGGGCGAGGCCGCGCGTCCCTACAATCGCGCGGTCCGCGCGCGATCCCTTGGGCCGAACCGTCCGACCCGCCCTTCTCCTCCTCCTCGCTCCCCTCTCCCTCGCGATGGCTCCGCGCCAGGAGAAGGAACCGGAGGCGGCGGCCCCTGCGAACCGGCTCGAGTGCGCCTCCTGCCACGGCGAGGTCCACGCGGAGTGGGCGCGGTCCCTCCACGGCCGGGCCTGGACGGACCCGACCTACCAGGCGGCGATGAAGAAGGTGGCGAACCCCGTCTCCTGCACGCCCTGCCACGTCCCGAAACCCCTCCACGAGACCGGGCTCGGGAACCTCCCCGCGGCCCGCGCGGACGACCGCGACGCGGGGATCCACTGCGACGTCTGCCACCTCGGCAAGGACGGCGCCTACCACGGCCCGAACGGGGGCAAGGCCTCCGCCCATGCCTCCGTCGCCGACCCCCTCTTCTCCGACCCCCTCCGCACGAGCGTGCTCTGCGCCACCTGCCACTCGACGCGGATCGGACCGGTCCTCCCTCTCGGGAGGGATTTCGAGGAGTCGGGAGGCTCGTCGAAGGGGCGCTCCTGCGTCGGCTGCCACATGGAGCCTCTCGAGCGCGAGCCGGCCAGGGACTCGGACCTCCCGGAGCCCCCCCCGAGCCGGAGGGGCGCCAGCCACGCGCTCCACGGTCCTCGCGACGGCGCCTTCGCGAGGAAGGCCTTCGCGCTCGAGGTCGTCCGGTCGGGGAGCCAGGTCCGCGTGATCGTCAAGAACGAGGCCGGACACCGGATCCCGGGACTGACGATCCGGGAGTTTCGTGTGCGGGTCGCCCTCCTCTCCGCGACCGGCTCCGAGGTCGCCGCCCGCGAGGAGGTGATCGACCACCGCGCCTTCCTCCCGGTCGACCGCGCCCGCGAGATCCTCCTCGAGCCCCCGGCGGCCGCGGAGTCGGTCCGGGTCCGGATCGTCTGCCGGCAGCCGGAAGGGGGGGAGACCCCCGTCCTCGAGGAGGTCCGAGACTTCTGAGCTCGTGGGCTCGTAACTCGGACGGCCCGAACCGATAAGAAGGAAGCTCTCGGAGAGCGGCGCGCATGGATTCCGGGACGGGCCCTCCCCTCCTGCTCCGCCCCCTCCTCGCGGGACTCCTCGCCGCGGGGTCGGCGCAGACGAGGTTTCCGAAGTTCGACGCCTACGTGCAGGCCTACCGCGCGGGGCGGATCCTCTACCTCGACACGGGAGGGGGGCGGCAGGGGGGGGCGATCCTCGACTCCCTCGGCCCCGACGGCCGTCTCGCCCGCGCGCTCTCCGAGCTCGTCGCGTCCGACACGCCGGAGTCCGCGCGCCGCCTCCTTGCCCTCTGCGGCGTCTCCTTCGACGAGGATCCCGAGGCCGAGCGGGAGCAGTTCGCGGCCCGCCAGCCCTGGGCGGTCCGGGAGAAGGCGGCCGAGGCGCTCGCTCGGCTGCGGAGCCCCCCGGCGATCGACCTCCTCGCGCGGGAGGTCCTCCTCGCCCGCTTGGCCTATCCGATCGCCGCCCGCGCCGCCTCGGCACGGGCCCTCGGCGAGTCCCGTTTCCCGCAGGTCGTCCCCCCCCTCCGCGCCGCGATGCGCGATCCGGACGAGGAGGTCCGGGCGGCGGCGGCCTCGGCGCTCGGCGCGATCGGCACGCCGGAGGCCGTGCGGACGCTCCTCGGGCGCGCCCGCGACGAGGACCCCGTCGTGCGCGCCCGGCTCCTCGAGGCGCTCGGCCGCGCCGGGTCCATCGAGGCGGCGAAGGAGGGAGGGGAGGCCCTCGAAGGGGAGGCGGTTTCCGTCGTCGTCGCGCGCCTCTCCGACCCCGATTGGCGCGTGCGCGCGGCCGCGGCCGACTACCTCGTGCTCCGTCCTTCGCGGAACGCGGTCGAGCCGCTCATCGCGGCGCTCGCGGCGGAGAAGGAGCGGTGCGCCACGGGGGCCGGGCGCAAGCGGATCGTCTTCTCCCTCGCCCGCGCCCTGACGCGCCTCGCCGGATACGCCGTTTCCCTCGACGATCCCCAGCGCTGGCAGGACTGGTGGGCGATCCACCGCGACTCCTTCCACGTCGCCCCCGCGGTCACGGCGAGCGTCGGCCCCCGGGGGGGGGAGCCGACCTACTTCGGGATCCCGGTCCGCACGGATCGGGTCGTGTTCGTCCTCGACGTCTCGGGAAGCATGGCCGAGCCGGTCGAGGTCGAGCCCGCCCCGCCCCTCGCCGGTCGACCCCCTCGCAGGGCACGAGCGGGCTCGCGCGCCCCCTCGGTTTCCCGCGGACCGACCAAGCTCCAGCGCGCCAAGGAGGAGCTCCTCTCGATCCTCGACCGCCTCGGCCCCGACGATCGCTTCAACGTCGTCCTCTTCAGCGGGACGGTCGAGCGGGTCTTCGACACGGTCGTCCCCCCGAAGCCGGAAAACCTCGCGATCGCGACCGCGCGGGTCCGGGGAGCGGCGCCGGCGGGAGGGACGAACCTCTTCGGCGCGCTCGAGGCGGCGCTTCGCATCCGCGGCGTCGCGGTCGACCGGTTCTACACGGACGCCGACACGGTCTTCCTCCTCTCGGACGGGGCGCCCACGGCGGGCCCGGTCGTCGATCCGGACACCCTCGTCGGAGCGATCTCCTCCGCGAACCGGGGCTCCCGGATCGCGCTCCACGGGATCTACTTCGGGCCCCTCGAGTCGCCCGCCGCGAAGTTCATGGAGCGCCTCTCCGCGGAGAACTACGGCGAGTTCCGGCGCGTCGCGCCCTGACCCGGGCGCCTCACCGCGAACCGGAGGCCCGGAACCCCCGGGGCCGGTAGGCGCGCACGAAGGCCTCGAGGTCGCGGAGGAGCTCGGGGTGGCCGAAGGCCCGCATCTCCTCGATCGCCTCCTCGGGGGTCCACCCCTCGACCTCGATCCGGTAGAGGGCGGCCATCGTGCCCGTCCGGTCCCTTCCGTGCGCGCAGTGGAAGTAGACGGGCGCTCGCGCGGGATCGAGGACCACCTCGAAGAAGCGCCGGACCTGATCGTCTCGGGGCGGATCGGCGTCGAGGAGGCCCGCCTTCATCGGGATCTCGACGCAGGCCATCCCGAGCCCCTCGACCTCCTCGCGCTCGCCGTGACGGTCGCGCAGGTTGACGACCGTCCGGATCCCCATCTCCCGCAGGCGCTGGAACCCCTCCCGGTCGGGCTGCGCGCCGCGGTAGAGGCCCGCGTTCATCCTCGCCATGTTCTTGATCCCCGCGACCGGCTCGGCGAACGCGCGACGCGCGGGCGCCGCCGCCGTGGGAGCGCGTCCTTCACAGGCCCCGCACCCGGGGGCGAGCGCGAGCGCCGCCGCGGCAAGCGGCCACCGGAAGAACCCGGAGGGGGTCGAGGTCGGCAGAGCGGTGCCTCCTCGCATCCCGGGCCCGGTCAGGATCGCCGCGCGCCCGACGCCGCGCCCCCCGCCGGCGCCCGGTGCTCTCGGAGGAAGGCGAGGATCGCGCGATTCGTCTCCTCCGGCCGCTCCACATGGGGGATGTGCTCGGCCTCGAGGACGAGGAGCCTCGCCCCCGGGATCTCGCGCGCGAGCCGCTCCCCGTGGTCGAGGGGAAGGACCCGGTCGCGGCGGCCCCAGAGGACGAGCGTCGGGACGCGGATCTCGCGGTGCCCGGCCTCGAAGGGGGCGGGGTCGTCCGGCACGACGTCCTGCTCGAACCGCGCGAAGGCGGACTTCGCCCCGGGTCGCCTCGCCTCGGCCGCATACTCCTCGAGGATCCCGGGCCCGAGGACGGAGAGGTCGGGGACGCACTGCCGCAGGCCGATCCGCACGAGCGTCCGCGCGGGGACGAGCGGGTAGACGAGCCGGTTGAACCAGGGGTTCTTGAACAGGCGCGTGTAGGCCCCGACGCCGTCGGAGTAGCAAGCCGGGTCGATGACGACGAGGCCGGGGACCCGTTCCGGCTGCAGTCGCGCGTGGAGGAGGGCGACCCCGCCGCCGTAGGAGGAGCCGACGAGCGCGCCCCGCTCGATCCCGAGACGCGCGCGGAACTCCTCGAAGACCTCGGCCACGGCGGCGATCGAGTAGGCGCGGTCGAGGGGCTTCACCGAGAGGCCCGCTCCGGGCATGTCCCAGGCGATCGCGCGGAAGCCCGCCTCCGCCAGGGGCTCGAGCTGGCCGCGCCAGCCGATCGCGCAGTCCCCCATCCCGTGGAGGAGGAAGACCGCGGGGCCGGTCCCGGCCTCCACGTAGTGGAGCCGGAGCCCGTCGACCTCGACCTCCCTCGCGAAGCCGAGCCGCGCCCAGCGCCGGCGGACGGTCTCGCGGGAAGGTGCGGCGGGCATCGCGGGGCGGCATTCTAGGGCGGTGACCCGGGCAAGCCGCGGCGTCCTGCTCCTCGCGCTCGCGCCCCTCGCGCCCCTCGCGCCCGGCTCCTGCGAGCCGACGGAGGTCCGCGTCCGGACGGACCTCTCGCCCGACGGCTCCTGCACGCGCGAGGTCGTCCTCCGTTTCCCGGAAGCCGAGGAGGACGGAAGGAAGACGGGGAAGCCCGACGTCCCCGCGGGGCTCCTCCTCCCCGAGCGCGAGGCCTGGCCGACCTGGAGCTTCGAGAAGACGGCGCTCCTCGCCCGCGGCTTCTTCGCCAAGGCCTCGGAGATCCCGGCCGACTTCCGGTTCCGCGGCCGTCGAGACGGGCGCGTCGTCGACCGGACGATCTCCCACCGGAAGGAGGACTTCGTCTTCTTCGAGCGGCACCGCTGGAGCGAGAGGTTCCGGGAGCCCGTCGACCGCGACGCGATGGAGGCCTCCCTCGTCGAGGCGATCGGCGTCGCCGTCGAGATCGGGAAGAAGGTCCTCCGCGACGCGCTCGAGCCCGACTTCGACCTCGCGGAGGTCGAGCGGTGGCTCGACGAGGAGGGGACGCGGACGCTGCGCGCCCTCGTTGTCCTCTGGTGGGAGGGTCTGCGCGACCCCGATCCCGAGCGGACGACCCGGAGAGTCGCGGGGCGCCTCGCGCGCGCGGGCGTCGAGGTGCGCCCCGAGGAGCTCCGGGACGGGGAGAAGCTCCGCGCCGCCCTCGCGAGGAAGGTCGCGACCCTCGTCCGCCCGCCCCGGCCGAAGGAGGGGCGCGCACCCGCCGCGCTCCCGGTCTCCGCCGTCGAGAACCTCCTCTCGGCGGAGAGCCTCGAGCGGTTCGGGAAGGAGAGGATCCGCGAGCGCTTCGGAAGCAAGGACGCGGCGGAGAAGTGGCTCGCCGACCGCCACGCCGACCTCGTCGGCGACCTCGGGGGGCCGGAGGACAAGCGCCTCCGTTTCGACTGCACCCTCGCGATGCCCGGCGAGGTCCTCCGGACGAACGGCGTGCTCCTCCAGCCGAACGAGGTCCTCTGGCGGTTCACCTCCGGCTCCCTCTTCCCGAACGGCACGACGCTCGAGGCCGAGTCGGTCGTCCTCCTCCCCCACAGGCTCGCCTCGCTCGCCGGGTCGAAGGGGGTCCTCACCAAGCGCGACGTCCTCGACCTGATCGAGGCGCTCACGGACGAGCGGGGCGCGCTCCAAGCGAGGGCGATCGCCTCCCTCGAGGCCGGGCTCGAGGACCGCAACCTCGAGAAGGCCCTCGCGCGGGTGCAGAAGGTCGACGGCGCCCTGCCGGCGAAGCTGCGCGAGATCCTCGCCGAGCCGGGCAGGAGGAAGGGCTGACGTCGGGCCCGCGCCGCCTCCTGGATCGGCTGCGCTCGGCGCGCCTCGCCCGAGCCCCGGAAGAGCGAGTTCCCCCGTTCGTCCCTCTCGCGGGGGTCGCCTGCGCGCTCGTTCCCCTCGGGGTGATGGCCGCCGCGGCGGCCTTCCCGTCGCGCCCGGGGAACGTGTTCCAGGGTGAGCTGCAGCAGGACCAATTCACCTATCTCGCCTACGCGCGGGCGATCTCCGAGCGCGGGAACGGCTTCGCGTACCCAAATCCCTACGACGACGACCCGAAGGCCCCCGTCCTCTACTCGCACCTCTATCCGCTCCTCGTCGGATGGATCTCCCGCGCGACTGGACTCTCCCTCTTCCACACGAGCTACCTCGTGCGCGTGGTCGCGGGAGCGGCGTTGGCCATCGCCCTCTGGAGGTTCGTCGGCGTCCTCTTCGAGGACCCGCGCGGGAGGCGCGCGGCGTTCTGGACGAGCCTCCTCGCCGGCGGCTTCGTCTGGGTCGAGGCGCTGCGGCGCCTATTCGCGTCGGGAGGACCTTGGACGCCCGCGGGATACCTCGAGGCCTTCGAGAGCGCGGACCACACCTGCGGTTGGTGGTTCCCGACCGTCTTCCGGAACTTCTTCTACGCGCCGGAGACCCTCTACCACGCCCTCTCCTTCCGCCTCCTCTACGCCCTCGCGGCGGGACGGGCGGCGCAGGCGTGCGTCTCCCTGCTCCTCCTCCTCTACGCGCACCCGTTCACGGGGCTCCAGTTCGCGGCGATCGCCGCCGGCTGGGTCGTCGCCGAGCGGCTGGACGGGCGGCGCGGCCTGCCGCTGCCCGCCCTCGCCGTCGCGGGCGCGGGGATCGCGGCCTTCCTGTACTACAACCTCGTCTGGCTCCCCCGTTCTCCCTCCCACGCGGCGCTCCTGGAGTGCTGGCGGCGGACCGGGTTCTACGCGGATCCCCTCCCCCAACTCTGGGCCTACGCGCCCTGGCTCTTCCTCTTCCCGTTCGGTCTGCGCGCGGCGCGCGAGCCCGGACCGGGCCGGGGGCCCTGGCGACTGGTCGTCCTCGTACTCCTCCTCACGGCGGCGCTGATGAACCACCACTGGGCCCTGGGGAAGGAGCGCCCCTTCCAGCCTCTCCACTTCTCCCACGGGTACGCCTTCCTCCCGATGGCCCTCCTCGCCCTGCGCTTCGCTCTGCGCCGGGAACGGGTCGGCCGCGCCCTCCGGCGCGCGCCCGTCCTCGCGGCCCTCCTCCCCTTCCTCGCGCTCGACAACCTCCTCTTTCTCCCCGGGGCCCACTCCCTGGCGCGACAGTTCGCACTCCCCCCCGCCCAGGCCCGCGCGCTCGAACGCATCGCGGCGGTCCGGCCCGCCCAGACCGTCCTCGCGAGCCTGAGCCGCGGCCTCCTCTCCTCGCTCCTCCCCGCCGTTTCCCCCCACCGCGCGGTCCTCGGACACCCCTTCCTCACCCCCAACCTCCAGGAACGCTGGGAGAGGATCTGCCGCGCCGTGGCCGACAAGCCGGGGGCGCTCTTCGCGGCCTTTCCTGGAGCCACCCTCCTCGTCGTCTCGGACGCCGAGGGACGTTCCCTCGAGCGGCTCGGCCAGGTCGGCCCGGACGACCTCCTCTTCGAGGAGCCGGGGACTCGGGTCTATCGGCGGCCGCGGCCCTGATCGTCGGAGCAACGGCGAGCGCAGTAACTCTTCCCGGTTCGTGCGTCGGTAGGGCGGCGGGGTCGATTCCGATCCGGCCCCTGCATGAGGAAGATAACCCTCGCAAGCCTCCGGGTCGGGCGCGCCCTGCTCGAACTCAGCCGTTGCGATGGCGCGGTGGTGCATCTCCACTCCACCGCATTCCAGGCCGCGACCTGCGCGTACGAGAGGAAGCGCCTGCGACCGGCCGACTTCCAATCCGGGCGGAAAGCGCTGGGAGCACTGGATGGTCATCCGACACGCTCCCTTCGCCCGAGGACGGACGGAAGGCGCGAAGCCGTTGCGCGACCTCAGGAGGCTCCGGAACATGGCCGACTACGGCAGGTCGGGAGTCGAGGCTTCGGCTCTCCGAATTCTCGCCCGACCGGCCCCGGAGTTCGTCCGCGAGGCGGCGCGATGAGGAACCCCACGACCCGAGCGCTGATCGAGGCGCTCGAGGCGCGTTTCCCGGGGGACCCGCGTCGTCGTCGAGCGTTGGGGGGGCGGAGAGGACCCCGACATCCGGTGGCGGATCTGGATCCTCGACGTGCCCGAGAACCGCGTGGCAGCGGTCGAGAAGTTCCTCTCTCGTGAAACGACCCGACGGTACGGTCACCGTCTGGTTCCCTTCTTCGCGAATACGGTCAGCTGCCAGGAGACGGGGAGACCTTTCGCCGCCGCCCTCGGGATGCCGAAGGGGCGCCGCCTCGTTGAGGACGGCTTCACGGGGTACCTCCCCGCGACCGTCCGGAGGCGGAGGCGGGCCCGGGCCGGCTGACGGACCGAGGTCTCAGCGACCGAGCGACCGGAGGAATTCCAGGACGATCCGGTTCGTCTCCGCGGGGCGCTCGAGGTGCGCGATGTGCCCCGCGTCGAGGAGGACGAGCTCGGCTCCCGGGATCTCGCGTGCGAGCCGCTCGCCGAGGCGCACCGGGAGGAGCCGGTCGTTCCTCCCCCACAGGATCCGCGTCGGCGCCCGGATCTGCCGGTGTCCCTCCTCGAACGCGAGGGGGTCGGGCGGAACGACCTGCTGCTCGAGGCGGACGAAGAAGTCCTTCGCGCCCGGGCGCTGCGCTTCCGCGGCGTACTCCTCGAGGAGGGCGGGATCGATCGAGCCCACGCACTGTCGGAGCCCGTAGCGCGCGAGGAAGCCCGCCGGGAGGAGCGGCCACACGAGACCGGTGAACCACCTCTCCTGGAAGAGCCGCGCGTGGTCGGTGACCTCGGGGTCGGCGTAGCAGGCCGGGTCGATGAGGAGGAGCGCCCGGACGGTCCCGGGTCGAAGCCGCGCCTGGAGGAGCGCGATCGCCCCCCCGTAGGAAGAGCCGACGAGGACCGCGCGCCCGACGCCGAGGCGTTCGCGGAAGGCGTCGAACAGGGCGCGCATGGACGGGATCGAGACGTCGCGGTCGAGCGGCTTGTCCGAGAGCCCCGCGCCCGGCATGTCCCAGGCGATCGCGCGGTAGCCCCCCTGCGCGAGCGGCTCGACCTGGCCGCGCCAGCCGATCGCGCAGTCCCCCATCCCGTGGAGGAGGAAGACCGGCTCGCCGGTCCCGGCCTCGACGTAGTGGATCTGGAGGCCGTCGGCCTCCACCGAGCGATCGAGACCGAGCCGCGCCCAGCGCTCGCGCGTCGTCTCGCGCCCGGACGGCCCGCGCGGCTTGCCGTGTCCGTCCTCCAGGAGCGCGCAGGCCCCCGCGGCCGCGAGCGCCGAGAGCAGACCCGGGGTGAACCGGTTTCGCCCCATCGACGCGGAGGGATGCGGAGGCCGCCGCGCGTTATCGCCGGGTCCTCCCGAGGAGAAGGGGGCCGAGCGCCCTCCAGACGGTCGAGGGGCCGAGTCGTTCGAGGGCTCGGGAACGGAAGACCCGGACGCGCTCGCCCGCGGGTCGGAACATCGCCGGGCTCGCGCGCCCGAAGAGGGCGAGCACGGGGACTCCGACCGCGGCCGCGAGGTGGGTCACGCCGGAGTCGTTCCCGAGGTAGACGGACGAGGCGGCGAGGAGGGCCGCGACCTCGACGATCGGACGGTCGCGCGCCTCGAGGAGGAAGTCGGCCGGCCCGAAGGCGCGGAGGAATCCCTCGCGTGCCTTCGCATCGGCGTAGCCGCTGAGGAGGAGGACGCCCCTCCCTCTCCCCTCGCCCCACCGACGGCCGACCTCCGCGAACCCGGCGGCGTCCCAGTTCTTCCGGGACGAGCCGCTCCCGGGGTGGACGGCGAGGACCGGCGTTCGGCCACGGAGTTGCGCGCGGGCGGCCTGGAGGTCCTCCGGGGGGACGACGACGCGGGGGGCGACGTCGCCCCGGCGGACGCCGATCGCCCGAAGCGCGTCAAGGAGGAAGGCGGGGACCGCCCGTCGGGTTCCGGGAGGCGGGAGGGACGGGAAGGCGAGGACGTCGCGCGCCCCCGCCTCCTTCGCGCGGCGGACGAAGACCGGATCGTCGAACCCGAAGGAGAGGACGAGGCCGAACCCCGCGAGGAACGAGCGGACCTCGGGAGCCAGGGGAACCTCGTCGGAGAGGAGGGTCCCGAACCAGGCCGCGTCGGCCGAGACGACCTCGTCGGCGAACCCGGAGACCCGGGCGAGCGAGAGGAATCCGGCGTTCCCCGCGGCCGCGATCCGCGCGCGCGGGAAGGCGAAGCGGAGGGCGCGGAGGGCCGGGAAGGCGAAGATCGTGTCCCCGAGGCCGCCGGGGCGGACGGCGAGGATCGCCCCGGGCGCCGTTGAAGGGGGGCGACCGACCCCTAGAATCGCGCGGTCGCTCGGGCGAACCGGGGCCCGATCCATGCTCGGCGAGTACCTTCCCGTCCTGTTCTACGCCCTCTTCGCGGCCGGCTTCGTCGGCACCGCGGCGCTCGCCGCGGAGATCCTCGGACGGAGGATTGCCGCGCCGGGGAAGTTCACCCCCTACGAGTGCGGGATGACGCCGGTCGGCAGCGCGCGCGGTCGGTCGAGCCTCCACTTCTACCTCGTCGCCGTCCTCTTCATCCTCTTCGACGCGGAGGCGGCGTTCCTCCTCCCGTGGGCCGTCGTCGCGAGGAAGGCCGGGGCGGCGGGCTTCCTCTCCGTCGCACTCTTCCTCGCGCTCGCCGCCGTGGGCCTCGCGGTCGCCTGGAAGAAGGGGGCGCTCGAGTGGGAACCCTGAGGGAGGGGACGAACCTCGCCGAGGCGGGCGTCCTCACGACCACGCTCGACGCGCTCGTCAACTGGGGCCGGAAGAACTCTCTCTGGCCGATGCCCCTCGGCCTGTCGTGCTGCGGCATCGAGCTCATGGCGATGGTCGGCCCCCGCTTCGACCTCGCGCGCTTCGGCGCGGAGGCGCTCCGATTCTCGCCGCGCCAGTCCGACCTCATGATCGTCGCGGGGACGCTCACCTGGAAGATGGCCGAGGCGGCGCGGACGATCTACGACCAGATGCCGGAGCCGAAGTGGGTGATCGCGATGGGGGTCTGCTCGTCGGCCGGCGGGATGTACACGAGCTACGCGGTCGTCCGAGGGATCGACCTCCTCTTCCCGGTCGACGTCTACGTCCCGGGCTGCCCCCCCCGCCCGGACGCCGTGATCGACGCGATCGTGAAGCTCCAGGGGAAGATCGAGAAGGAGCGGGTCTTCCGTCGGAGGCCCGCGGCGGTGCCGTCTTGACCGAGGAGCGGGCGCCGACGCCCTCCGGGACGCCGACGCTCCCCGCGCCTCCCCCCGACCCCTTCCTCGGGCGGCTGCGCGAGGCGGGCGAGAGGAGCGGGGCGGCGCTGCGAGAGGGAAAGGACATGCCGGTTCTCGAGACGGCGCGGGAGCGCTGGCGGGAGCTCGCCGCCCGCCTGCGGGACGACCCGGACCTCCGATTCGACTTCTGCGTCTGCGTCACGGCGACGGACGAGCTCCCCGAGGAGCCGCGCTTCCGCGTCGTCGCCGTCCTCCACAGCCACCCGACCGGCCGCCGGGTCCGCCTGCGCTGCGCGGTCGCGGAGGGGGAGGAGGTCCCCTCCCTCGTCCCGGTCTGGCCCGGGGCGAACTGGATGGAGCGGGAGGTCCTCGACCTGTTCGGGATCCGCTTCGAGGGGCACCCCGATCCGCGCCGCATCCTGATGCCCGAGGCGTACGGGTGGCATCCGCTGCGCAAGGACTTCCCGCTCGAGGGGATCGAGCCCGACCGGCTCTACCGGCGCTGGGAGCGCGACCGGGTCCTGAAGGGGCCCCCTCCCGACTGAGCCGATGTCGGTCGAGACGAAGGTCTTCGAGCTCGTCTCCGAGGATCCGCTGCGCGGGGAGCGGAGGACCGTGAACTTCGGGCCCCAGCACCCGGCGACGCACGGCGTGCTCCGGATCGTCCTGACGCTCGACGGGGAGACCGTCGTCGCGGCCGACCCCGTCGTCGGCTACCTCCACCGCGGGAAGGAGAAGACGGCCGAGTCGCTCGGCTGGCACCGCTTCTTCCCCCACACGGACCGCCTCGACTACACCCAGTCGATCGGGAACAACGTCGCCTATGCCCTCGCCGTCGAGGCGCTGATGGGCCTCGAGGTGCCCCCGCGCGGGCAGGCGATCCGGGTGATCCTCGCGGAGCTCTCGCGCATCGGCGCGCACCTCATCTTCGTCGGGACGACGGCGATCGACCTCGGGGCCGTGTCGGTCTTCTTCCTCTCGTTCCGGGAGCGGGAGCGGATCTACGACGTCTTCGACCGGATGGTCGGGCACCGGATGAACCCCGAGGCAATTCGCTTCGGAGGCGTGATCGCCGACCTCGACGAGGAGGCGGTGGCGGGGATCCGCGAGCTCGTCCGCGACTTTCCCGCCCGTTTCGACGAGCTCGAGTCCCTCCTCACGCGAAACCCGATCTGGATCTCGCGGACGCGCGACGTCGGGACGATCTCCGCCGAGCGGGCCGTGGCCCTCTCTCTCACCGGTCCGAACCTCCGCGGCAGCGGCGTGCGGTTCGATCTCCGGAAGTCCCTCCCCTACCTCGGCTACGAGCGTTACGACTTCGAGGTGCCGGTCGGGGCGAGGGGGGACGCCTACGACCGCTACCTCGTCCGCGTCGAGGAGATGCGCCAGAGCCTGCGGATCGTCGAGCAGGCGCTCGAGGGGCTGCCGGAGGGGGAAGTGTTCGCGGAGGACCGCCGCTACGTCCTGCCGCCGAAGGTCCGCGCGCTCACCTCCATGGAGGAGCTGATCCACCAGTTTAAGGTCGTCACCGACCTGCGCGTCCCCCGGGGGGAGGTCTACCGCGCCGTCGAGGCCCCGAAGGGGGAGCTCGGCTTCTACCTCGTGAGCAAGGGGGAGATCGCGCCCCACCGCTGCCACATCCGCTCCCCCTCCTTCATCAACCTCCAGGCGCTCGCTCCGATGGCCGTCGGACGGCGCCTCTCCGACCTCGTGGCGATCACGAGCTCGCTCGACTTCGTCATGGGGGAGGTCGACCGGTGAGCGGCGCCCCGGGCGAGGTCCGCCCCCTCTCCGCCCGCCTCTCCGCTCCGGGCTCGGCTCCCCCCCCGCCGCGCACGGGGGGGGCGAGCGCGATCGCGGCCTCCGCCCGATTCGCGCTCGACCCGCCGATGCGGGAGGCGTGGGAGCGGGCGCTCGCTCCCTACCCGGAGCGACGCGCGGCGCTGATGGAGATCCTCCACGCGGTGCAGGACCGGCTCGGTTTCGTCCCGCGCGAGGCGGCCGAGGAGGTCGCCCGATTCCTCGACATCCCGGACGTCTGGGTCTTCGAGGTCCTCACGTTCTACCCGATGTACCGCACGAGCCCGGGAGGACGCCACGCGCTTCGCGTCTGCCACAACATCGCCTGCGACCTCCGGGGGGCACGGCGCCTCCTCCGGGTCCTGAAGGAGCGCTTCGGCGTTTCCCCCGGCGGGACGAGCGCGGACGGGGCCTTCACCCTCGAGACGGTCGAGTGCCTCGCCGCCTGCGGGGGGGCCCCCGTCGTCGATCTCGACGGGGAATACCGGGAGGGGATGACGCCGGAGCGCCTCTGCGAGGCGCTCGAGCCCCTGCGCGAGGGGAACGCGCCGTGACGGGGCCCTCCGACGGGGGCTCGACCTACCTCCTCGACCGGGCGGAGATCCCGGGCGCGGAGCGCCTCTCCGTCGCGCGCGAGCACGGGGCCTACCGCGCGCTCGAGAAGGCGCTGCGGGGGATGAAGCCCGCCGACGTGACGGAGGCCGTGAAGGCCTCGGGGCTGCGCGGCCGGGGGGGCGCGGGGTTCCCGACGGGGCTCAAGTGGACCTTCATGCCCCCGCCGGCCGACCCGCGCTCGCGCTACTTCCTCCTGAACGCCGACGAGTCGGAACCGGGCACCTTCAAGGACCGCGTCCTCCTCGAGCGCGACCCGCACCTCGTGATCGAGGGGCTCGCGCTCGCGAGCTACGCGATCGGGGCGCGGACCTGCTACGTCTACATGCGGGGGGAGTTCCGACGTCCGAAGCGAATCTTCGAGGCGGCGCTCGGGGAAGCGCGCGAGGCCGGGCTCCTCGGGAAGGACCTCCTCGGGAGCGGGTTCGACCTCGAGGTCTTCGTCCACCGCGGCGCGGGCGCCTACATCGCCGGAGAGGAGACCGGAGCGATGGAGTCGATCGAGGGGAAGCCGGCGCGCCCGCGGCCGAAGCCCCCGTTCCCTGCCGGCCACGGCCTCTGGGGCTGCCCGACGACGATCAACAACGTCGAGACGGTCGCGAACGTCCCCGCCATCGTCGAGAGGGGGGCCGAGTGGTACCGCCGGATCGGGACGGACAAGAGCCCCGGAAACTTCCTCTGCGGAGTCTCGGGCCACGTGAACCGCCCCGGCGTCTACGAACGGCCGCTCGGGACGAGCGTGCGCGCGATCCTCGAGGGTCCGGCGGGCGGCGTGCAGGGAAGACTCAAGGCCTTCTACCCGGGGGGATCGTCGACGGGGATCCTTCCGGCGAGACACGTCGACGTGGCGATGGATCACGAGTCCCTCCGGGCGGTGGGCTCGATGCTCGGGACGGGAGGGATCACGGTCCTCAACGACACGGCCTGCGTCGTGCGGACGGCCGCCGTCCTCGCGCGGTTCTACGACCACGAGACCTGCGGCCAGTGTTCCCAATGCCGCGTCGGCTGCGCGTGGACGCGCGCCCTCCTCGACCGGATCGAAGGAGGAGCGGGGCGCCTCGAGGACCTCGACCTTCTCCTCGACCTCGGCTCGGGCATGAGCGGGGGGAAGACCATCTGCGCGTTCGCCGACGGGGCGGCGATCCCCCTCCTCTCGGCCGTCCGGCTCTTCTCCTCCGAGTTCGAGGCGCACGTGCGGGAGGGACGCTGCCCCTTCCCCGAGGAGCCGGAGGCGTAGATCCTTCCGCCCCCGAGGATGACGGACTTCCCCGAGAAGCGGATTCGGCTGACGGTCGACGGCGAGGCGCTGGAGGCCCCCGCCGGCCGCAACCTCCTCTCCTTCTTGAACGGCCTCGGGAAGGAGATCCCCCACTTCTGCTGGCATCCGGGGCTCTCCGTCGTCGCCTCCTGCCGCCAGTGCCAGGTCGAAGTGCAGGGCCCCGGATCCGCCCCGCGGCGCCTCGCCGTCGCCTGCCGGGCGGAGACGTCCGAGGGGCTCCTCGTCTGGACGGAGACCGACGCTGCGAAGAAAGCGCGCCGCGCGGTCCTCGAGTTCCTCCTCGTGCACCACCCCCTCGACTGCCCGATCTGCGACAAGGCCGGGGAGTGCCCGCTCCAGAACTACACCTTCGCGCAGGGGCAGTCCGCGAGCCGCAGCGAGGGGGAGAAGCGCCCCTTCCGAAAGCGCGTCGACCTCGGCGCCGTGATCACGCTCGACGAGGAGCGCTGCGTGCTCTGTTCCCGCTGCGTGCGCTTCTTCCCGGAGGTGACCGGGGAGACGCAGCTCGGGATCTTCGGCCGCGGGCTGCACGCGATGGTCGGAACGCCAGGGGACCGCCCGCTCACCGGTCTCTACCAGGGCAACCTCGCCGACCTTTGCCCGGTCGGCGCCCTGACGCTCAAGAAGTTCGCCCACGTGGCGCGCATCTGGAACCTCCGCTCGACCCCGTCCGTCTGCCCGCTCTGCTCGCGGGGGTGCAACACCTTCGTCGACACGACCCGCGGCTCGGTCGTCCGGATCCGGCCCCGCCCGAACCCCGAGGTGAACGGCTTCTGGATGTGCGACGTCGGACGCCTGGGCTTCGGGGACCTCGAGGAGCGCGAACGTCTGACCTCCGTGGTCGTCCGCGCCCCGGGAGGGGAGGCGCGCGACCTCGGCTACGAGCGGGGCCTCCCCGCGATCGCCGAGCGGCTCGCCTCCGGGGGGCCGCGCCTGCTCCTCCTCGCCTCCCCGTTCCTGACGAACGAGGAAGGGGCGGAATTCGCCGGGCTCGCGCGGGCGCTCGAGACCCCCCTTCTCTTTCTCTCCCCCGCGCGGGGCGAGGGGGACTCGATCCTCCGGACGGAGGATCCCTGCCCGAATCGCCGCGGACTCCTCGAGGGAGGCTTCGAGGGGCTCGGGGAGGAGGAGGTCGCGACGCGGCTCGAGGGCGCCTCGGCCGTCTTCCTCGCCGGAGAGCGGATCCTCTCGCTCGTGCCGCCCGAGGCCCTCTCCCGACTCGAGTCGGGGAGCCCTCCCGCCTTTCTCGTCGAGCGCAGGCTCGTCCCCTGGGCGCAAGCGTGCGTCCCCGCCCGGACCTGGGCGGAGAAGTCGGGCACCTTCACGAACGTCGACGGCCGCCGCCAGGCGATCGCTCCCGCCCTCGCGCCCCCCCCCGGCGTCCATCCGGAGACCGAGGTGTTCGAGACGCTGGCGCGCTCCCTCGCCTCCGCTCCCCTGCGGAGCGCTGGGCGGTGAGCGTCCTCTCCGCCGCGCTCGCCGCGCTCCTCGTCTTCGTCGGCGTGATGGCCGTCGCCGGCGGGCTGACGCTCGCCGAGCGGAAGGTCTCCGCCTGGATGCAGTATCGGGTCGGCCCGAACCGCGTGGGGCCCTGGGGACTCCTCCAGCCCCTCGCCGACGTGCTCAAGTTCTTCTTCAAGGAGTCGACGGTGCCGGAGGGAGCGCACCCAGCCTTTTTCCGGCTCGCGCCCGCCCTCGCGGCCCTCCCGGCGCTCCTCGCCTTCGCCGCGGTCCCCGTCTCGACCCCCCTCGCCCCGGGAGGACGTCCCCTCGGCGCGGCCGACCTCGACATCGGCGCGCTCTACGTCCTCGCGGTGGGATCGCTCGGGGTCTACGGGATCCTGATCGGGGGGTGGGCCTCGAACAACAAGTACTCGATCCTCGGGGGGCTGCGCGCGGCGGCGCAGCTCGTCTCCTACGAGCTCGCGCTCGTCCTCACGCTGATCGCCGTCCTCGCGAGCGCCGGCACGCTCCGGCTCTACGGCGTCGTCCTCGCGCAGGACGCGGTCTGGAACGTCTTCACCCAGCCCGTCGCCTTCGCCCTGTTCCTCGTCTGCGCCTTCGCCGAGACGAACCGCCACCCCTTCGACTTCGCCGAGTGCGAGCCCGAGCTGGTCGCGGGCTACCACGCCGAGTACGGGGCGACGCGCTTCATGCTCTTCTACGTGGGGGAGTACGCCGCGATGGTGACGATGGCGGGGCTCGGGACGACCCTCTTCCTCGGGGGCCCGGACGTCCCCTTCGTGCGCCTCGCCGACCTCCCCTGGTGGGCGGGGCTCCTCTCCTTCTCCGCGAAGACCGGGGCCTTCCTCTTCTTCTACCTCTGGGTCCGCTGGACGCTCCCCCGCCTCACCTACGACCGGCTGATGGCCTTCGGCTGGAAGCGGATGCTCCCGGTCTCCCTCCTGAACCTCGTCGCAACCGGCGCCGTCGTCGCCCTCTCCTAGCCCGTGGTCCCCGACGCCCCTCCCCTCCCCCTCGCGGACCGGTTCTATCTCCCCGCGATCCTCCGCGGCCTGCGGCTCACCTTCGGACTCCTCTTCCGGAGAAAGTTCACCCGCCGGTACCCCGAGGAGCCCCTCCCGAAGACGCTCGCGACGAAGGGGCAGCCCCGCCTCGTCCAAAACGAGGACGAGACCGTGCGGTGCGTCTCCTGCGGCCTGTGCGAGTACGTCTGCCCCGCCTTCGCGATCCGGATCGAGGGGCAGGAGACCGATCGTCCGGTCCAGCGGGAGCCGAAGGCCTTCGAGATCGACATGCTGAAGTGCATCCTCTGCGGCTACTGCGAGGAGGTCTGTCCGGAGGAGGCGATCTACATGAGCGACGAGCTCGAGCTCGCGGACTTCTCGCGGGCGGCCCACGTCTACACGCTCCCGCGGCTGCTGCGGCCGGCGGCGGTCGCGCAGCCCCGCCTCCTCTACGCCCGCAAGCTCTACGACCGGTGGCGGAAGCCCTCTTCTACGCCCTCGGCCTGACCGCGCTCTACGGGGCGGGGAACGTGATCGCGCGGCGGCACGCGCTGGTCGCGGCCGTGCACCTCGCCCTCACCCTCTTCGCGCTCTCCGGCGTCTACCTCCTCCTCGGGTTCCCCCTCCTCGCCGGGCTGAACCTCCTCGTCTACGCCGGAGCGATCCTCGTCCTGTTCCTCTTCGTCCTCCTGCTCCTCGACGTTCAGCGGGACGAGCCGCTTCCCCTGGATCTGCGCGGGAAACTCGGTCCCGCGGCCGCGTTCCTCGTCGGGATCGAGGCCCTCGCGCTCGCCTTCGCCTCGGGCGAGGGGCCCGCGGAGGAGGGCTTCCGCGAGACGACGGAGCGCGCCGGGGAGGTCCTCTTCGGGAAGTACCTCTTCCCCTTCGAGGTCTCGGGGCTCCTCCTCCTCCTCGGGATCGTCGCCGTGCTCGTCCTCGCGCGCCGCGGCGAGCGGCGCGCCCCTCCCCCCGCCGCGGGTCCGGGGGAGGCGTCCGAGCCCGCGCGGATGGCGGAGGTCCGCCCGTGAGCGTGCCGGCGGCCCACGTCTACGCGCTCGGGGCGGCGCTCTTCGCGTTCGGCCTCGCGGGGTTCATCATGCGGCGAAACCTCCTCGTCGTCCTCCTCTCCCTCGAGCTGATGTTCAACGGGGCGCTCGTGACCCTCGTCGGCGCCGCGCGCGAGCACCGCGACCCCGAGCCCTCGACCTTCGGCCTCTTCGTCGTCTTTCTCGCGGCCGTCGAGGTCTCGGTCGGCCTCGCGCTCGTGATCGCCCTCTTCCGGCTGCGCCAGACCCTCGACCCCGACGCGGCCGCGGAGCTGCGCGGGTGAGCGCCCTCCTCCCCCTCCTCGTCGGCCTTCCCCTCGCCGGGGCCCTCGCCTGCGGGATCCTCCACGCCCGGGTTCTCGTTCGACGGCACCGCGATCCGGAGGCGGCGGCAAACGAGGCGCTCGTTGGAGGGATCGCGACGGGCTCCGTCGCCGTCGCCTTCTTCGTCGCCGTGCTCCTGACGATCCGCCTCCTTAGCCTCCCGCCGGAGCACCGTCGATTCGAAGCGGACCTCGGCACCTGGATCGACGCCGGGAGGCTCAAGGTCCCCGCCCGCCTTCTCCTCGATCCACTCTCGGCCCTGATGACCCTGGTCGTGTCCGGGGTCGGGGCGCTCATCCACCTCTATTCGATCGGCTACATGCGCCGCGATCCGGGGTTCGCCCGCTACTTCGCGTACCTGAACCTCTTCGTCGCCGCGATGCTCCTCCTCGTCCTCGGGGCGAACCTCCCGCTCACCTTCGTCGGCTGGGAGGGGGTCGGGCTCTGCTCCTACCTCCTGATCGGGTTCTGGTACGAGAAGGGGGGACCCGCCGACGCCGGGCTCAAGGCTTTCGTCGTCAACCGAATCGGCGACGCGGGCTTCCTCCTCGGGATCTTCCTCCTCCACCGGGAGCTCGGCGCCCTCGACTACGCCTCCGTGAACGAGGCCGCGCGTTCGGGCCTCCTCCCGGCGAACGCGGCGACCGGGGCCGCCCTCCTCCTCTTCTGCGGCGCGGTCGGCAAGTCGGCCCAGATCCCCCTCCAGGTCTGGCTCCCCGACGCGATGGCCGGGCCGACCCCCGTCTCCGCCCTCATCCACGCGGCGACGATGGTCACGGCCGGCGTCTACCTCGTCGGCCGGCTGCACGTCCTCTTCCTCGCCGCGCCCGCCGTCCTCCTCGTCGTCGGCCTCGTCGGGGGGGGGACCGCCCTCCTCGCCGGCTTCGGGGCGCTCGCGCAGCGCGACCTCAAGAAGGCGCTCGCCTACTCGACGATCTCCCAGCTCGGGCTCATGTTCCTCGGCGAGGGGGCGGGGGCGTTCGACGCCGGGATCGCCCACCTCGTGACCCACGCCTTCTTCAAGGCGCTCCTCTTCCTCGCCGCGGGCTCCGTGATCCACGCGCTCGGCGGGGAGCAGGACCTCGCGAGGATGGGCGGCCTCGCGCGACGGCTCCCCGCGACGTTCCTCTGCTTCCTCGCGGGGGCGTGGGCGCTCTCGGGGCTGCCGCCGTTCGCGGGTTTCTTCTCGAAGGACGAGATCCTCGGCGGGGCGCTCCACGGCGCCGGCGCTCCGGTCCTCGGCGCGCTCGGCTTCGCCGCCTCCTTCCTGACCGCCCTCTACTCGTACCGGCTCGTCTACCTCGTCTTCTCGGGACGGGAGAATTTCGAGGGCCGCCCGCACGAGTCGCCCGCCCTCCTGCTCCATCCGATGCGGGCGCTCGCCGCCCTCTCCTTCGTCGGCGGGGCGCTCGCCTGGATCCCGATCTGGAATCGACGGCCGATCGCCGAGTTTCTCGCCCCGGTCTTCGGGGGAAACGAGGCGGGAGGGGGGGCGGAGCACGTCCTCGTCGCCGTGCTCTCGCTCGCCGTCGCCTTCGTCGGATTCCTCCTCGCGCGACGCCTCTGGATGGACCGCGGGCTCGCAGGGGAGCGCGCCCTCGCGCGGCTCCCCCTCTGGCGCGTGGCGGCGGCGGGGGGCGTCCTCGACGCCTTCTACCGGGGCACGGTCGTGCGCGCGGCGCGCGTCCTCGCGATCGCGTGCGGCGTCTTCGACCTCTTCGTCGTCGACGGCGCCGTGAACGGCATCGGACGCGCGGCCTCGGCCGCGGGGGAGACCCTTCGCCTCCTCCAGAACGGGAAGGTCCAGGCCTACGCGATCGGCGTCGCGGCCGCGGCGGGCGCGCTCCTCCTCGCGGCGTTCCTCCTCGGAGGGACCCGATGAACCCGGTCCTCCCGATCCTCGTCTTCGCGCCGGCGGCAGGCGCCGCGGTCCTCGCCCTCGCGCCGCGGGGGGGGGCGCGGGATCCGCTCCGCTTCGCGTTCGGGATCTCCCTCCTGCCGCTCGCGATCGCCCTGGGGCTCTTCTTCGCGTTCGACGCCTCGTCCGCCTCCCCCCAGTTCCCCTTCTCGACGGCCTGGTTCCGATCGGGAGGGGTCGACGTGCGCTTCGCCTTCGGCATCGACGGGATCTCCCTCCTCCTCATCGCGCTGACCGCGCTCCTCGGGCCCATCTTCTTCCTCGCGGCGCCGGGGCACATCGCGCAGAGGCGGCGCGAGTTCGCGGCCTGGGGCCTGCTGATGCAGACGGGGATGCTCGGGGTCTTCGCCGTCTCCGACCTCGTCCTCTTCTACGTCTTCTGGGAGGTCTCGCTCGTCCCCCTCTACTTCGTGATCGGGATCTGGGGGGGAACGGGGCGGGCACGGGCGACGACGAAGTTCGTCCTCTTCACGATCGCGGGGTCGCTCCTCCTCCTCCTCGCCCTCCTCGCCGTGCTCCTCGAGGCGGGCACCGCCGACCTCTTCGAGCTCGCGCGGGGCCGGCGCCTCCTCCCCGCATCGATCGAGAGGCTCGCGTTCCTCGGCTTCGCGCTCGGCTTCGCGGTCAAGGTCCCGCTCCTCCCCTTCCACACCTGGCTCCCCGAGGCCCACGTCGAGGCGCCGACTTCGGGCTCGGTCGTCCTCGCGGGGGTCCTCCTCAAGATGGGGACGTACGGGCTGCTCCGCTTCTGCCTGCCGATGTTCCCGCGCGCGAGCGCGGAGTTCGCCCCCCTCCTCCTCGGCCTCGGCGCGGCGGGGGCGGTCTACGGGGCGCTCCTCGCGTGGGCGCAGCGGGACCTGAAGAAGCTCGTCGCCTACTCCTCGATCTCCCACCTCGGGCTCGTGGCGATGGGGCTCTTCGCGCGCGAGGCCACGGCCGTCGAGGGGGCGCTCCTCCAGATGGTGAACCACGGGCTCTCGACGGGGGCGCTCTTCCTCCTCGTCGGCGTCCTCTACGACCGGACGCACCGCCGCGGGCTCGACGACTTCGGCGGGGTCGCCAAGTCGATGCCCCTCTTCGCCGCGCTCCTCGGCCTCACCGCCTTCGCCTCGATCGGGCTCCCGGGGCTGAACGGGTTCGTCGGGGAGTTCCTGATCCTCGCGGGAACCTTCTCGGTCACCCCCGTCCCCGCGGCCGTCGCGACGGCGGCGGTCGTCCTCTCCGCCGTCTACCTCCTCGGCGCCGTGCGGACGGTTCTCTTCGGGCCGGCCCTCCCCGCAACCGCGCGGCTTCCGGACTGCACGAAGCGGGAGGCGGCGACCCTCCTCCCCCTCGCCGGGGGGATGGTCCTCCTCGGCGTCCTCCCGGGCCCGTTCCTCGAGCGGATCCGGCCTTCCGTCGCGCAGGTGGTCGAGCGCACCCGCGCGCTCGCGCAGGCCGAGCCGGCCCGCCCGGAGGGGCAGCGGTGAGCGTCGGCGCGCACGACCTCCAGGCGTTCGCCCCGGGGATCGCCCTCGCCGTCGGGGCGGTCGCCGTCCTCCTCGCCGACGCGTTCGCGCGGCGCCGGGGCCTCACGACGGCCGTCGCGGCCGCCACCCTCCTCCTCGCCGCGACCCTAGCGCTCCGCGGCTTCGCGCACCCCTCGGGAGAGGCGTTCGAACACCTCTTCGTCGAGGACCGCTGGACGGCGTCGGTCGGGCTCCTCTCCATCCTCTCCGCGCTCGCGGCGGGGGCGAGCGCCGCCGGGACCTTCCCGGCCGCCGCGGAGAAGCCCGGCGAGTTCCACGCCCTCCTCCTCCTCGCCCCGATCGGGATGCTCCTCCTCGCCGGAGCGCGTCACGTCCTCCTCCTCGTCCTCGGGATCGAGACGCTCTCGATCGCCTTCTACGTGCTGGCGGCGTTCGACCGCACGCGGGCGACCTCGGTCGAAGCGGGCCTCAAGTACTTCCTCCTCGGCTCCTTCGCCCTCGCGTTCCTCCTCTACGGAGGCGCGCTCCTCTTCGGCGCGAGCGGCTCCTTCCACCTCGGGTCCGTCGGCGGCGGCGCCGAGCCGGCGCGGACGGCGGGGGCGTGCCTCCTCCTCGCGGGCCTCCTCTTCAAGGCCTCCGCGGCCCCGTTCCACTTCTGGACCCCCGACGTCTACGAGGGGGCGCCGACGAGCGTCGTCGGCCTGTTCGCCGCCAGCACGAAGGCGGCGGCGCTCGCGGCGATCTTCCGTTGGAGCGGGATCGTGCCCGAGTCGGTCCGGGTCCTCAGCCTGGCCGCCGCGCTCACCCTCCTCGTCGGGAGCGTCGGGGCCCTCGTGCAGACGAGCGTGAAGCGGCTCCTCGCCTACTCGGCGATCGGCCACGCCGGGACGCTCCTCATCGCGGCGGCGGCCCACCACAACCACGACCCCCGCGCGGCGGAGGCGGCCGTCTTCTACCTCCTCGCCTACGCCCCGATGACCCTCGGAGCCTTCGCGCTCCTCGCCCGCCGCGAGCGGGAGGGAGGGCGCCTCGAGATCGAGGCGCTCGCCGGGATCGGCCGCGCGAAGCCCCTCTGGACCGGCGCCTTCGTCCTCTTCCTCGCGTCCCTCGCCGGCCTCCCGCCGACGGGGGGATTCTTCGCCAAGCTCTTCGTCTTCGAGTCGGCCGTGCGCGCGGGACTCGCCCCGCTGGCCGTCGTCGGCGTTCTCCTCTCGGTCGTGTCGCTCGCCGCCTACCTCCGGGTCGTCGGGGTGGCCGTCCTCTCCGCCGAGCCTCGGCCCGGCGAGGGTCCCACGGCGCCCGGCCCCGTGGCGTGGGTCTGTGCGGCGGCCGTCGTCGGCCTCGGCCTCTTTCCCGGGGCCGCCCTCGGGCGACTGACCGGACTCCTCTAGCGCGCCGCTCTAGTCGAGCGTGGCGGGGTCGATCGGCTCCTCGAACCGGACCGCGATCCCGACCGCGGTGGGGTTGAGGCTCTCCGCCCGGACGAGCCGGCCGCGGACCTCGACCGGCTTCTTCCTCCCCTCGACCTCGACCGTCAGCCGGATCGGCCCGTCCGCGAAGAAGTAGAGCCCGTCGCGGCTCACGTTCGCGGAGGGCCCAGGGACGGGGCCCGCGTCGAAGTAGATCCGCACGTTGCGTCGGCTCGCGAAGCGGTCGGCGGTGCGTCGCTCGGCGGCTTCGGCGGAGACGGGGGTGGTCTCGGCCGGAGTCCTCGACTCGGAGGGGGTCGTCTTCGTCATGGTCTCGTTTCCCGGCGGGGGCCCTCTCGGATGCCGATCCCTCTATCGGCCTCCTCCGCCCGGCGGGTGAAGGGGTCCCCTCCGCCGCTATCCTCCCGCGCCGTGATCTCCGCCTTCCACTTCCGACGCGGCGAGACCCTCCGCGAGATCACGGACCTCGAGGAGGCCGTCCGGCTCTTCCATGCGGAGGAAGGCGCGCTCTGGGTCGATCTCCTCGTCGGCGACGCGCCCTCCGCCTTGGCGCGCCTGAAGGCCGACCCGGCCCCCCCTTCGCCGAGCGGTCCCCGTCCCGAGGAGCTCCTGCGCGACCGCTTCGGCTTTCACCCCCTCGCCGTCGAGGACGCCCTGACGACCGGCCACGCGCCGAAGGTCGACGACCTCGAGACCTACCTCTTCGGCATCCTCCACACCGCGCTCGACGAGGGGGGACGGGTCACCACGCGGACGCTCTCCTTCTTCCTCGCGCGGCGCGCCCTCGTCACCGTCCACAAGACCCGCCTCCCCGGGCTCGATCGGGCGAGCGCCCGCGTGCGCCGCGACCCGGCCCGCCTCCTCGGCCAGGACGTCGACCTCGCGCTTCACGCGATCGTCGACGAGCTGGTCGAGGACTTCGATCCCGTCGCCGAGGAGCTCGGCCTCGCGATCGACGCCCTCGAGCCGGAGGTCCTCCGCGCCCGCGACGAGGCGGTCCTCCACCGGATCCTCGAACTGAAGCGCCGGGCGGCGACGCTCTTCCGCGTCCTGCGCCCCCAACGGGACGTGATCGGCACGCTCGCGCGCGGGGAGTTCCCCCTCGTCTCCAAGAGGGCGCGGCTCTACTTCCGCGACGCCTACGACCACTGCGTGCGCCTGCACGATCTCCTCGAGAGTTACCGCGACGCGATCGCCTCGGCGCGGGATGCCTACCTCGCGAGCGTGAACAACCGCATGAACCGCACGATGCAGACGCTCGCGGGCCTCACGACCGTGCTCATGCCGCTCACGGTCATCACGGGGATCTACGGCATGAACTTTGAGCACATGCCGGAGCTCCACTCCCCCTACGGCTACCCGGCGGCACTCGCCCTCATGGCCACGATCTCGGTCAGCCTGTTCGCCCTCTTCCGGAAGAAGGGGTGGCTGTGAAGACGGCCCGACGACGCCCCGCGAGGGGCGATCCGAACGTGAAGAGACCCCCTGTCCCTTCCGTCCCGCCGGCCCGTCGCACCGGCGCCGTCCTCCGGCCGGCGCTCCTCCTGGTCCTCGCGGCGTCCGTCGGCTGCTCCGGGCCCGAGGACATCGAGGGGAGGGACCGGAGCGCTCTCTTCCAGGACCTCCGGGCCGTCTGGACCATGCGGGGGGCGGGCGAGGAGCGGGCCGAGTCGCGCGAGGGGCG
This sequence comes from Planctomycetota bacterium, assembly GCA_035695825.1. Classification (GTDB taxonomy): domain Bacteria; phylum Planctomycetota; class UBA1135; order UBA1135; family JAKEFM01; genus JAKEFM01. The sequence continues at coordinate 73,072 of DASRRH010000014.1, forward strand.
AGAACCGGCGCCGAGGTCGCGCGGGCTCCTCGCCCTCGAGCTCGATCTCGTGCATGGGAAGGGGGACACGGACCAGGACCTCGGTCTCGGCGACAGGATCGAGATCGGCGGGACCGATTTCTTCGGACCCGCGAACGTGCGGGCGGACTCCGATTTCTTCACCGGGAGCCTCGCCGTTCGCGGCGGGGCGCAGCTCGCGCCGGAGTTCGCGATCGAAGGTCTCGGCGGGATCGCCTGGTATCGCCTCGATCTCCGGGTGAGTGGCGCCGGAACCCGGGAGGCGGAAACCTTTGATTCGGTCGGCCCCCTCCTCGGCGCCCAATTCACGTACGAACCCCTCCGCCCGATCGCGCTCCATGCCCGGGGCACCGCCGGCTTGGGCCTGGGATCGGACGTCGCCGAGGTCCTTGCGGGCGAGCTCGGGCTCGCCGTTCCGGCCGCGCGGCGAGCCCGGATCTTCGGCGGTTGGCGCTGGTGGAGCTACGAGCTCAACGCGGGGGGCGGGGACAGCGACGTCCGGCTCGACCTGTCGGGGCCGACGATCGGCGTCGAGCTGAGGTTCTGACGGTTGCGCCGCGCCGGCCCGGCGAGACCTTGTCGCTCCTTGTGGCCACGGAGACCTGGACCTCCGCTGGTTTCGACTCCCCTTGGTAGTCGCGGCGCGCCCGAAGGCTACCCGGGTGCTCGCGGGGTCTCTCGGCGCAGGGCCACCCTCGACGCGGGGTCCACCCGAACGATAATCCGCCCCGTGCCCAAGACCCGCCGAGTCCTGCGACAGAAAGCCCGCCGCCGTCGCGACCCCGACGCTGTCGTCTGCGCCCAGATCGCCCGGAACGCCGGGAAGTACGTGGCGATCAACCGCGAGTGGACGCGTGTCGTCGCGGTCGGGAGGACCTTGATGGAGGCGCACCGGAGGGCCATCGAGGCGGGGTTCGCCGACGCGCCGATTTTCCGCGCTCGGCGGGACTACAGCGGCATCTTCTACTAGGTGCCGCGGCTGCGGTTCCCCTTGCGCCCGCTTCCCGGGCGCCGCGAGCGGGCAGGCCGACCCGCCCTCCCCATCGAAGTCCGCGCGAGCGGGATCCTGATCCCGGTTCCGATCGTCGGGCTCGTCGACACGGGCGCCCCCTACACGATGTTGCCTGCGGACCTGGCGCGGCAATTCGGGATTCGAGCTGGCCGAGCCCGGCGAGTGAACGTGGTCGTCGCCGGCTGGAGGGGGAGACTCCCTCTCGTTCGAGGGTTCATCTTCCGGATCCGCGGCGTCGACCTCGACGCCGGCGGGGAGGAGGTCGCGGTCGAACTGCCGGCAGAGGCCCTGCTCCTCTCCGAACCTTCGTTTCTCGATTTCGTCCTTCTCGGGCAGGTCGGCTTCCTCGACCGGATCGAGGAGTTCTCGATCCGGCAGCGGGAGAGGTTTTTCGAGATCATGGTCGGGGGGGCCGAGCCCGCGGACGAGTCGGCGGCACATCGGCCCGAGCCCCGGGTCCGCGAGCGGACGCCCCGCTACCGCCGGCGCCGCCGCTAGGCGAGCGCGAGCACGGCGACCCCGATCGCGGTCGTCACGACCGTCGTCGGCACGCCGACCCGCAGGAACTCCCGGAAGCCGAGGCGGACCCGCCCGCGCGAGAGCTCGGCGACGATCACGTTCGCGACCGAGCCGAGGAGGGTGAGGTTGCCCGCGAGCGTGCTCGCCATCGCGAGGGCGAGCCACATCCGATCGGCATCGGGAAAGGACGGGATCCAGTGCCTCGCGACGAGGACGAAGGGGACGTTCGAGAGGACTTGCGAGCCGCAGACCGTGAAGGTGGAGAAGACCGCGAGGCGCCTCCCCTCCCCGTTCCCGAGGAGGGGCCTCACTGCTCCAAAGAGCCGGTCAATCGCTCCCGTCCGGGCGAGCCCGGCCACGACGACGAAGAGCGAGGCGAAGAAGAGGAGGAGCCCCCAGTCGACGTCCTCGAGGGATCGGCGCGGGGGGACGCGCGAGAGGAAGAAGAGGGCGACGGCCCCGGAGATCGAAACGAGGGCGAGGTGCCCTCCGGCGAGGTAGGCGGCGAGCGTCCCCGCGACGACGAGGAGGGAGACGACGAGGAGCCGGCGGTCCGCGGGCTCGCGCTTCGGGGCCGGCGCCACGGCGAAAGGTCGCGAGAGCTCCTGCCGGTAGAGGAATCGCAGGATCCCGTAGTTCGCGGCGAGGCCGAGCGCCGCGACCGGGAGGAGACGCGCGCAGAACCTTGCGTACGCAATCCCCGAGGCGGTCGCGACGATCATGTTCTGCGGGTTGCCCGTCGGCGTCGCGACCCCGCCGACGTTCGCCGACGTCGCGAGGGCGATCAGGAAGGGGACCGCGGGGAGGCCCGCGCGCGCGGCGATCTCGAGGACGATCGGGGTGAGGAAGAGGCAGACGGTGTCGTTGACGAAGAGGGCGGAGAGGACGCCCGAGAGGAGGACGACCGCGGCGAGGAGGCCCTGCGGCGTGCGGACTCTCGCGAGGGCTGCCTCGGCGACGAGGGAGAAGAAGCCCGCCTCCTTGAGATGGGCGGTGAGGATCATCATCCCAAGGAGGAGGACGATCGTGTTCCAGTCGACGGAGCGGTACGCCTCCTCGATCGGGAGGACGCCCGTGACCACCATCAGGACCGCCCCGACGAGGGCCGCCGCGGGCCGCTCGAGCGAGACGTGACGGAGCCTCCCCCCGCTCATCAGGAGGTAGGTAAGCGCGAAGACGGAGACGGCGGTCCACATCCTCCGGGCCGGGAAGGGGGGGGATTCTAGGGACGGGCGTCGGCGCGCGCGCGTCGGGCCCGAATCTCGATGCGGTGCCCCGCCCCTGCGAGGCGGCCCGGCCCGTCGCACGCATTCTCGAGGAACCGGACCCACCAGGGGGAGCGTCCGGCGAGCCGGACCCCCGCCGTCCCGACGGCGAGGACCTCGAAGCCCGCCTCGCGGATCGCCCGAAGCAGCGCCGCGCGAGAGAAGACGTGGACGTGCCCGTCGACGCCGAGGTAGCGCCAGCGAGGGCCGAGCAGGCGAAACGACCAGGAGTCGGCGGAGAGCGTGAGCGCCTGGAGGAGGCCGCCCGGACGCAGGACGCGGAAGGCTTCCCGGAGCGCGGCGGCGGGATCGAGCAGGTGCTCGAGGACGGCGTTCAGTCGCACGAGGTCGAACGCGGCGTCGCGAAAGGGGAGAGCGCCCGCGTCTCCGACCGCGACCGGGAGCCCACGCCGCCTCGCCTCGCGCGCCGCGATCGAGGATGTCTCGAGACCCGCGACCGGCCAGGCGGAGCGTCGAGCGGCCTGAAGGAACCCCCCCACCGAGCAGCCGACGTCGAGGAGGCGGCCGGCCGGCCGCCCGAACGAGCGGAGGATCTTCCCGTACCTCGCCTGCTTCCGCGGAGCGAAGGCCTTCGCGACCTCTCGGTCGCGAACGCCCGCCTCGAAGAGCGCGTCGTAGAAGGCGGACGGAGCCGCCGGCAGGTCGGCCCGCACGGTGCGGCACCCGCTGCAGCGCTCGTAGCGGTAGCCGTTTTTCTCGAAGAGCGGGGCGAACGCCCCGCCCCCGCAGAGCGCGCAGGTCGTCAACGGGGTCTGCGGACCGAGGCGGCGCGCGCGATCGCCTCGCGCAGGAAGGGGGTCGAGGACTCGAACCACCCCGTCCCCTCGAGGAGTTCCGGCCTCCAGACGGCCGACCCGATCCGGGACGCCGCGTCCGCGATCGCGCGCGAGGCAGGTGCCGTCGGCCCCCGTCCAGACCCGCCCGCGACGACCGGGATCGGGGCGAGCGGGCGCAGCACCTTCTCGTCCGCGAGTCCGCCGTCGAGGATCGCGAGGGAGGCGAGCTCGCCGGCGTGCGCGAGCGCGTAGCGCTGGACGACCGCAGCGCCGGATCCGCGGCCGAGGAGGTGGATCCGCTCCGGGTCGACCGGGTGGGTCCGCCGGATCGACGCGAGGGCCGACTCCACGGGATCTCCGGGGACCGCCTCCGGCGAGATCGACCCGACGAGAACTCCCTTCGCCTCGGCGAGATCGCGGAGGCTCCCTCCCGCCCAAGCCCGGAAGGGGGAAGCCTCCGTCTCGAACGCGCTCGGCACGAGGAGGAGGACCGGGTAGCCCCCCGGAGGAGGTTCGGCAGTCGGAACCCAAAGCCGGAACCGGCTGGGCGAGGTCGCCATTCCGCCCGCGAACGTGGCGCGTCGGATCTCCCCCCGTTCGCCGAGGAGCGGGTCGCTCCCCGCGCCGAGCGCGCCGGCGAGCGCCTCGGCCCTCTCGAGCGACCCGAGCAGGTCGAAGTCCTCGCCAGGGAGTTCCCCCCCCAGCGCCGTGTCGATCGCCATGACCTCCGCGGAGAGCGTCGCCTGGAGGTCCCGCTTCCGATCGTCCTCCGGAGAGGCATCCGGACGCTCGCGCAGGCGCCGGAGGCGCGCCGGCGCCTCGGGGAGCAGGGCGAGGGGGAAGCCTGGCGCATCCGCCTCCACCCCTCCGAGTCGGACCGACGCGAAGAGGGTGGCCCGCGGACCGACCTCGGGGATCTCGACCTCGAAGACGTCTCCGCGCCCGACGAGGTCTCTCGCGCGGCACGAGGTCCGGAGGACCGGGACCGGCGCCGCGTCGAAGGGCTCGACCCGCAGCCGGACCTCGACGAAGTCGGGCAGGGGCGGTTCGGGAGGAGGGAGGAACCGCAGTTCCACGCGACGCCACGCCGCGCGAGCTGGCGCCTCGACGGGAGGGAGGGCCGCGAGTCGGAGGCCCCACGCGATCCGCTCTGCCGCCGCGGGACTCCGGCCGAGGAGGAGGGCTCGGGCCTCGTCGGAGGCCCCCACCGCGCCCGCCCAGTCCGATCGGAGCGCCGCCTCGACGGCTCGGTCGAGAGCGGAGCCCGCCTCCGCCCGGCGCTGCGGCGTCGCCCCCTCGACGAGGCGGCCGAGGATCGCGAAGCGCACTGCCGTGTCGACCCGGTTCGCCGGGCCGCCGGCCTCCGCCTCCCTCGCGAAGAGGAGGAGCGCTAGCGCGGCGGATAGGTGTCGAGGACGTGCTTGCGCCATGCGTCCTCGAACTGCGCGACGCTCATCCCGTAGACCTCGCGCAGCGCCTCGGGCGAGGGGCGTTTCTCCTGGAGGGCCCGCACGAGCGCCGCGAACTTCTCCCCGTCGATCCCGATCAGGAACTCGCAGTGGCTCCACGACTGGGCGTGCTCGCGGGTCGACAGGTTCGTGCTGTTCTTCGTCGCGAGCTGGGCGAAGGGGGTGAACTTCTCCTTGAGGACCATCTCGTGGACGGGGGGGCGCCACTTCCCGCCGCGGAAAGAGACGTTCGTGTCGAGCTCCTCGTAGCAGTAGTTCGTGCACTGGCCGAAGAGGAGGTCCTCGAAGTAGTGGGCGACCCCCTCGTCGGCCCACCCTCCCTTGATGTTGCCGATCCAGTAGGAGTTCCACGCGTTCGAGAGGAGGAGGTGGGCGACGCTGTGGACGACGTGGCGGTGGACCGCCTCGTCGTCGGGGAGGCGGTTGCGGTCCCGGTAGAAGGAGTAGACCGGGTGGGCTCCCAGGAGCTTCACGCCTCCCTTCCCGGAGTTGTCCGCGTACTTGAGGGCGGCTCGCTCGTGGTCCCCCTGGTCGACCCAGGCGAAGACGTCGCTCTTCGCGGGGATCTCCTCCGGCTTCGCGCCGAAGGTCTTCCGGAAGAGGGCGTGGAACTCCTCGAGCCGGCCGAGGTAGAGGTGGCCCGCCTCGTGCTGGTCGAGCCTGCGCCGGCCGACTTGCATCTCGGGGATCTCCCACACGAGGCGGAAGTGGTCCGACTCCAGGTGGAGGAGCGGCCGCTGCATGTAGGCGTCGATCGCCTCCCGCCCCTTGAGCCACGTCGCCTGTCCCTCCCTCGCCCGGGAGATCGTGGCCTCCGCGGTCGTCTGCGCGCTGCAGTTCGTGCAGGGGATCCGCAGCGTCCCCCCGCACTCCGCGCAGCGGGCGACCCGGCTGCAGAAGCGCGCCTCCCCCTCGAGCGCGAGCTCGGCCTTGCCGTGTCGCCGGCAGGCGACGAAGCCGTGGTCCGCGCACTTCTTGCACCCCTGGGGCTCCGGGGCCGGGGCGCCGAGGAGGGGGAGAAGGAGGAGCGGGCCGATCACGCCGGGATCCCGAGCCGGTCCTCGACGACCTGCCGGCGGCGGTCGAACCTTTCGAGCCGGATCCGTTCCTCGATCCCCTCGAAGAGGGCCTCGCGCGGGACGAGGCCGACCACCTCGCTCTCGACGACCTCGACGCCGCGGGCGCGCGCCTCCCGCTCGACCGCCTCGTAGGCGCGGAGGACCGAGGTCACCCGGTAGTCCGTGAGGTTCATCGAGACCTGGGAGAGGCTCCGCTCGGCGAGCGAGAACCCGAGGGCCTTGACCCGCGGCAGCCCCCCGTCCTTCTCGCGGACCTTCCGCGCGATCTCCTTCGCGACGGCGACGTCGGGGGTCCTCAGGTTCACGTTGTAGGCGACCAGGAAGAACCGCGCGCCGACCGAGACTCCCCCCGCCGAAGGATGCATCCGCGGCGGGCCGAAGTCGGGCGCGAAGGCCGGGTCCTTCCCCACCAGTCCGAGCAGCCCTTCGAACTGGCGGTTGCGGACGAAGGGGAGCTCGGCGCGCTCGGGGCGGCTCGCCGCCGCGCCGTAGAGAAAGGCGGGGATCCCGAGCTCCTCGCCGATCCGCGCGGCCACCTGCCGAGCGAGCGCGACGCACTCGGCCATCTCGACCCCCCGGACGGGGACGAAGGGGAGGACGTCGCACGCGCCCATGCGCGGATGCTCCCCCCTGTGCGCGCGGAGGTCGATCGCCTGGGCGGCCGCGCGGACCCCCTCGAACGCCGCGCGGGCGAGGGCTCCCGGCTCCCCGGCCAGCGAGACGACGGCGCGGTTGTGGCTCGCGTCCATCTCCTCGTCGAGGACGGCGACGCCGTCGAAGCGCATCGCCCCGACGATCGCGGCGAGCACTTCGGGGCGCCGCCCTTCGGAGAAGTTCGGGACGCACTCGACGATCCGGGTCATGGGCGGGCGGACCGGCACGAGGATAGCGGGGGGCTTCACGAGCCCGCTACGCGGCGGACGATCCTCCCTCCGGCGACGACCGTCTCGACGGGGCTGCGGCCGAATTCGTAGCCGAGGGCCAGGGGGCCGGGAACGTCGCAGACGATCAGATCGGCCCGACAGCCCGGGACGAGCCTTCCCCGGTCCGTCCGTCGCAGCGCGAAGGCCGCGTTCGCCGTGGAGGCCGCGATCCCCTCCGCCGCGCTCATCCCGAGGCGCAGGCGGGCGAGCGTGAGGACCTCGGCCATCGACGCGCAGAAGCAGGAGCCCGGGTTGAAGTCGGTGGCGAGGGCGACCGCGGCGCCCGCGTCGATCAGCCGCCGCGCCGGGGCGTCGCGGTCCTTGCGGAGGAAGAAGGGGACCCCCGGGAGGAGGACGGCGACCGTCTCCGAAGCGGCGAGGGCCTCGATCCCCCGCTCCGAGACGAAGTCGAGGTGGTCGGCGGAGTCCGCCCCGAGCTCGCAGGCGAGCTCGGCCCCTCCCCCCGGCGAGAGCTGGTCGGCGTGGACGCGGAGGCGGAGGCCTCGCCTCTTCGCCTCCTCGAGGATCTCCCGCGCCTCCCCCCCCTCGAACGCCCCCTTCTCGAGAAAGACGTCGCAGGCTTCGGCGAGTCGCCGTCGGGCGATCTCGGGGAGCGCCTCCTCGACGAGGAGGCGAAGGTACGCCTTCCGGTCGCTCCGGAACTCCGCCGGGATCGCCTGCGCGCCGAGGAAGGTCGGCGACACCTCGACCGGGTGATCCGCCGCGGCCGAGGCGATCGCCTCGAGGGACCGGATCTCGACGGCGGTCGAGAGCCCGTAGCCACTCTTCGCCTCGAGGAGGGTCGTCCCGAGGGAGAGGAACCGGTCGAGACGCTCCCGCGTGAGCCGGATGAGCTCCTCCCGCGAGGCCCGGCGGGTCGCCGTCACGGTCCGGAGGATCCCTCCCCCGCCCGCGGCGATCTCCTCGTAGGTCGCGCCCGCGCAGCGGCTCTCGAACTCCTCGGCCCGGTCCCCTGCGAAGCAGGGGTGGGCGTGGGGGTCGACGAACGCGGGGAGGACCGTCTTCCCCGACGCGTCGACCTCGACGCGGCCTCGGAACCGGTCGCGGATCTCCTCGGTCGTCCCCACCGCCAGGACCTTCCCGCGGTCCGCGGCGAGCGCGCCCCGCGCGATCGACCCGAGCTCGCGCAACGCCCCCTTCCGTCGTGGGATCGGAGCCTCGCCGAGGGTCAGGAGCTCGGCGGCGCCGTGGACGAGGAGGTCGACGGTCTCTGCCATCGCGCCGGAACGAGAACGCGATGGTACCGGGGAGGGACGTCGGGGCGGCCGGATCCCGGCCGATCAGCCGTCCGAGCCGGCCGTCCCGAGCGGAGGGATCGTTCCGAGTCGTCCCGCCATCGAGCGAAAGAGCCGCCGTCGCGCCCGGAAGACCGCCATCTTCAAATTCTCCCGCTTCTCGCCGAGACGGTGCGCCGCCGACCCGTAGTCGAGCTCGAGGACCTCGACCAAGCGGAGGCGGGCGCGGTCCCGGGGACGGAGCGCGCGGAAGGCGTCGAGGTAGACGAGGAGGAGTAGCGCGAAGGCGCGCCGGACGGAGGCCCCCTCCTCCCGATCCATCGCGTCGCAGGATGGCTCGGGCCCCGGGTCGAGGACCTCGTCGAGGTTCTCCCCCTCGAGGGGGGTGCGCGGACGGCGATCCCGGCGCAGGCGCCGGCGGATCGCGTTCCAGACGATCGCCCGCATCCACGTGCGGAACGCCCGCTCCCCGCGGATCTCGAACCGCCGCGGATAGAGGAAGACCGAGAGGAAGGCATCCTGGACGACGTCGTCGGGGTCGAGGCCCGGGGCGAGCCGGGGAAGGGTGCGGTGGAGCGAGCGCCCGAGGGGGACGGAGTTCAGCCGGAAGAGCCAGGAGTAGGCCTCCGGGTCGCGCGTCCTCCGGTAGACCCCCATCAGGCGGGTGCTGATCTCGTCGCGCCTCCGGGAGGCCTGTTCGGGATCGTCGAGGACCGCCGCCAGCTCGCGGGGGAGGGACAAGGTTGGGGACCGGCCCCGAGTCCCTTCACAAGCCGTTCCACCCCGGGGCAGGCCCGGGCCGAGCCCGCTCCCTCGGGGCGACGGAGACGCGTGCGCCCGCGAACGGGCGTCCGTGCGGAGTCGAACCGCGGGGCACCCGCCGGGTCAAGGGGGGGCGAGATTCGTTCCGAAAGAGCCCGGGCCCCTCCCCGCTCCCCTCGGGGACTCCCCTTGACCGAGCCCACGCACGATCCGCGCGCGCTCCGCGGAACCCCCCCCTCCGCAACGGGGAATGGATGGCTCCGACGTCTGGGCGCCGCCTTTCGCGCTTCGCGCGCGGAACGGAAGGCCCCGGCGGGGCCGGCTTCCCTGCAAGACCCGGTCGAGTCGGCCCTCGCCCGAATCCGGCAATCCGATCCGGAGTCGATCGAGGCCGCCGTCGCCCGGGGCGCCCTCGAGATCCCGGGAGTCCTCGGGGGGATCCTGTTCGAGGTCGGAAACGACGGCCGCCTCCTCGCCGTCGCGGCCGCGGGCCCGCGCCCACCGGACGAGGAGTCGGCGCGAGCGGCGGCGGACCTCGCCTCCGCCCCCCCCGGCTGCCCGCTCCTCGCCGTGAGCGTGCCGCGCTGGGGAAGCGCGCCGGCCTACCGCTTCGCCCTCGCGGTCGAACGGGCCGCCACCCCCGCCGCCCTCGTCGACCGGATCGAGCGTTTCGTGCGCCTCGCCGCCCCTTACCTCGCCGCCGGTGCCGGGGAGCGCCGCAGCGAGGAGACGCGAACGCGGCTCGAGCAGGCCCGGCGCGAGATCTCGGAGGCGAGGCGGTCCGCGCGCGAAGCGGTCGTCGACGCCCTCCTCGGAAGGATCGCGGGCCGCGTCTGCGCCGAGCTCGCCGATCCCCTGGGCTCGGTCCTCGGGTGCGCGCGCTCCCTCTCGGAGACGACGGAGGATCGAGCGCGGGCCACGCTCGTCGACGATCTCCTCGAGGCCTCCGCTCGCGGTTGCAGGATCGTCGAGCACCTCGCCGCCGTCTGCGCCCTCGAGCCCTCCGGGGATTGGGGCCCGTTCCCCCCTCGGCCGGTCCTCCTCGAAGCGGCGGAAGAGTGCGACCGCGAACTCCGGGAGACGGGCGCCCGCGTCGCGATCCGCGTCGAGACGGACCTCCCGCCGGTCGAGGGGAGCCGCGCGCTCCTGCGGTTCTCGATCGGCCACGCGCTGCGCGCCCTCGCCCGGCGCCCGGACGGATCGCCTCGGTCCCTCTCCTTCGAGGCCGGCCCCACACCGGGCGGGATCCTCGTCCGCGCGTCGGTAGTCGGGGAGGAGCATGCCGCGCCGAACTCCGGCCCTGGAATGGAGAGTGAACGCCTCTCCTGGTCGATCGCGGAGGAGGTCTGGAAGGAGTTCGGTGCGCAGGCCGAGCGCGACGGGGGATCCTTCCGCCTCCTCCTCGCGACTGTTGCGCAGTCGGGCGCCGCGGGCTCTTAGGCTCGGAGCCCCATTCCTCGACCGCCGGGCAAGGACGGAATCCGGCACCGGGCTGCGACGATTCCCCGAGTCTTCTCGAGCTGACGAACAGACCCGTGCTCCCGGGTGAGCGGCCCGCGTCAGCTCCAACCGAGAGCACGCACCGAGCACCCCTCCTCCGCCGGAGACGACGATCGCCCTTGGGAGGGCCGGCCCTGAATCCCGCGTGCCCGGGACGCGGAGAATCCGAGACTGTGACAAAGTGTTGCTGAGCGAACTCGGACGACGACCGAGCCGGAAGGCGTCGCAAGTGTCCCCTGGCCTCTCACCAAGGGGCTGGCCGGTCACGACGTCTCGCCGCTCCCGGGCTCCCCTTCTCCCCGACCGCCATCGGGGCACGCTCGTTGCATACAACCCCGACGCCGATTCGGTCCCCTCCGCTGTTCCCGCTGCCGATGACGCCTCGGTCGTGTCGCGTCGATTACGAGAACGAAACACGAAACCAGACGCGGGGAGGCCTTCGCGGGACCCGAGGCGCCCAAGGAGGTCGGGCCCGTCGCTTGCTGGTGGCTCGCGGATCCCGATGCGTTTCTCCGCGTCAGTTCGAGCACGCCTGGGGTGGAGGTGCGCCGTGACTACCAAGGTGGTTCGACTGGGAGGCATGCGCTCGACCCTCGTTGCGGGGCTGACCGCGTGCCTCGTCTCACGCGCAGCGGGCCAGCTGAACTTCGCGACCCAGCAGATCTCCTCCGGGGCTGCGCCCACGCCCGTCTACTCCGGCCCGGTCACCACGGTCGGCGACTTCAACGGAGACGGTTTTCCGGACCTCGCGTTTCGCGAAGACTCCGCGACCGTCGTTTTCCGCGTCCTCTGGGGCCCGCAATTCGCCCCGCCGTACACGGTCGTCGTCGTTTCTTCGCTGTCGAACGTCACCCTCGTCCCTCGATCCGGCGACGCCGACGGCGACGGCTACGACGATCTCCTGATCGGCGCGGTCACGTTCGGGGGACCGTCGGCGTCCCCCGGGCAGATCTTTATCCGATATGGCCCGTCCCTGACGACCGAAACGGTCGTGACCTACACTTTGCCCGGAGGCAGCGTCCTTTTGGGTGCGTTCTACGAGGTCGCCGATCTGAACGGAGATGGGACGGCGGATCTCGTGAGCTGGATCACGACGGGCCCACCCTACTGGGTAGGACCTTCCTACCTCCAGGTCCTATACGGACCGGGTTTCTCGACGGGTCCGACGCTGAGTGCGCCGGCCGGGGCCGGCGGTTCTGGATTCGGAGCCACGAGCGTTGACGGAGACTTCACCGGCGACGGTCTCCCGGACATCCTCGCGGTCACCTCGGCAGGAACGGGCCAGGGCGTCGTTCTCTTTCCCGGTCCGTCCTTCCAGTCTTCGACCGCGACGCTCCTCGCGAATGTGCCCACCTCGATCTTCGGATCATTCCTCTGGGCAGGTGAGCTCACGGGTGATGGCATCGCGGACGGCGTCCTGGCCACTTCCCCTGGAACGTCCGCCGGCGGCCTTGGGATGGATCTCTGGCTGGTCCCGAGTCCGGGATTCGGGACGACGGGACCGATCGTAGGGCCGTGGGGGTGCTGCTATCCGCAGGCGATCACGGCGGGAGACATGGACGGCGACGGGTCCCGAGATCTCCTGGTGGGAACTGGAAACGGACAATTCAACAACCCCGGCATCGTCTGGCTCACGTACGCCAGTTCATTCACGACGACCCAATGGCTTGCCGGACCAAGCTCGGGCGCAAATCTGGGGTGGGTGATCATCGCAAAAGACGTTGACGGCGACGGGTTCCGGGAGGTGATCTCCCCCGCCACCGGAGACAACCTCGTCATGGTGTTCCGCCCAAAGACGTTGACGGCCTCGGGCACCGGAGTCTCGCTCTCCGCGGGGGGGTCGGTCAGCCTGTCGATCGACGCGTCGCCGTCGCACGGGGGCGAGGCCTACCTGATCGTCTGCTCGACGACGGGGACCTATCCGGGGACCCTTGTCGGAAACATCCGCGTGCCGATCCTCGTCGACTCGTTCACCTTCGCGGCGCTCACGGTCGTCAACTCGCCGGTGCTCGCGAACTTCGCTGGCTTCCTCGACGCGAACGGGCGCGCGACGGCGACGCTCACGGTGCCGCCGGGGGCGTTCACGAACCCCGCCCTCGTCGGCCTCACGATCAACCTCGCCGACGTGGTCCTGAACCCAGCGCTAACGGCGGTTCAGGTGAGCTCGAACCCCGTCTCGGTCACGCTGCTCCCGTAGGGGACGAGGCCGGGCCCGAAGGGACGGATCGACTTCGCCCCCGCGCGGGCGTAGAAAGTCCGCGTGGTCCTCCTCCGCGACGAGGCGATCGTGCTCCGCCGCTTCGAGTACGGCGAGACGAGCCGGATCGCCCACCTCCTCACCCGCGAGCGCGGGCGGATCTCCGTGCTCGCGAAGGGGGCGCACCGGGAGAAGTCCCCCTTCCTCGGCGCGCTCGACCACCTGAACCGGCTCGGCGTGGTCTACTCCCACCGGGACGACCGCGAGATGCAGATCCTGACCGAGGCGGAGGTCCAGGAAGGACACCGCCGCCTCCACCGCGACCTGCCGCGCTTCGCCGCCGCCCTCTACGCCGCGGAGCTCGTCCTCGAGGCGGCGCGCGAGGGGGAGCCCGCGACGGACCTCTTCGACCTGTTCGCCGAGGCGCTCGAGGCGCTCGCCTCGGGGCAGGGGCAGCCGGGGACGATCGCCCTCGCGTTCGAACTCCGGTTCCTCGCGATGATCGGGCTCGGCCCTTCCTTCGAGGGATGTCGCGAGTGCGGGGAGCCGTTCCCGCGCGTGGGGATGGTCGCGCTCGCCCCGGGAGCGGGAGGCGCGGTCTGCGGGCGCTGCGCGCCCGCGCACCGCACCGTCGGGCGATTCCCCGTCGGCACGCTCCGCGCCGCAGCGAGGCTCGGGGGTCTCCGCCCCTCCGAGGCTCGGCGCGTCCGGCTGGACCCGAGAATGCGGGAGGGCCTTCGGGAGGCGATGGATCTCTACCTCGGATACCACTTCGAGCGGGCGCCGCGGTCCCGGCGCTGGCTCTCCCTCGGGACGGACGGGGCGTGAGGCGGACGGACTCCCACGCGGTCGCCTGGATCGCGGCCGCCCTCCCCGCCTGCTCTTCCCTCCCCCTCCTCGGCGGCGGACGGTACGCGGACCGCACCCCCGAGCAGCTCCTCGCGGAGGCGGGGGCGGACCTCGCCCGCTTCGAGGAGAGCGCGAAGGCCGGGCGCCCGGAGCCCGGCCTCGCGAGGGCGGCCCTCGACAAGCTCGACCACGTCCGGGACAAGCGCGGGGGCGGACCCGATCGGGAGACGCTCGAGTTCCGCCGCGTGCAGGCCCTCCACGCGCTGGAGCGTCGGTGGGACGCCTATCTCGCGGCGAAGGAGTTCGCGGCGAAGTACCCGACCTCGACGCGCCGGCCCGAGATCGAGCGGGTCCTCTACGAGATCGGCCTCGCCTACGACCGGGACGCGGGGGGGATCCCCCTCCTCGGCTGGTTCCCGCGCCGGGGGAGCGCCGTCCCTGTCTTCGAGACCCTCGTCGAGCACTTCCCGAGGGGGGACGCCGCGGACGAGGCGCTGCGGCGGATCGGGGCCTACTACTTCGACGAGGGGAAATGGATCGAGGCCCGGACCGCCTACGAGCGTCTCCTCAAGGGGTACGGGGGGAGCGAGTGGGCCGACCTCGCCGAGTTCCGGATCGGGATCTGCCACCTGCGGGAGGCGCGCGGCCCCTCGCTCGACCTCGGGGCGATGCGGCGGGCCCGCGAGGCCCTCGAGGGGTACCTGAAGAACCGCCCGGAGGGCGCCCGCCGAGCCGACGCGCAGACCGCGCTCGCCGAGGTCCTCGAGAGGATGGCGGAGAGGGAGTGGCGGACGGGGGCGTTCTACCGGCGCACCGGCAATGCCTTCGGCGCCCGGCACCACTGGAGGGAGGCGGCCACGGGCTACCCCGGGACGGGCGCGGCGGCGAAGGCCCTCGCCGCGCTGCGCGCGCTCGGGGAAGAGGGCGCGGCGACCCGGCCGGCCGCGGCCGAGCGGGGACCGGGATGATCCGCCGTCGACTTTCCCGGCTCCTCCCCCTCCTCCTCGGCGGCTGCGGCTACACGGCGGGGGTGCGGATGCCCGGGGACGTCCGGAGCGTCGCGGTGCCGATCTTCGCCAACGAGACCTTCCGCCGGGGTCTCGAGTACGATCTCACGGCCGCTGTCGCGCGCGCGCTCCTCGACCGCACCGCGCTCCGGGTCGCCTCCGTCTCCGAGGCGGATGCGGTCCTCCGGGGGAGGGTGCGGCAGGCCCCGACCCCCGTGCTCGTCGAGGGGGGGCCCGACCGCCTCCTCGAGTCGGCGGCGCTCCTGACGGTCGAGGTCGAGTTGCTCGAGGCGCGCACGGGCCGGTCCCTCGCCCGGATGACCCTGACCGACCGCTCCGAGGCGGCCTTCGTCCGGGGAGAGACGCGCGCCGGGGCGTTCCGCGAGTCGATCGAGACGCTCGCGGAAAGGATCGTGCTCGGTCTTGCCGAAAGAGGCCGGGTCGGGGAACCTGCGGGGGCCCGTGGCGCGGCTGCGGACCCCGCAACGCCGCGTTGAAGGCCATCGGCGGCGCGTTATACGACGCGCCCGCCGAGGAAGAGCGATCGGTGAAGAAGACGAACACGAAATCGGGCCCGCGCCTGCCGCGCTCCTACGGGTCCTTCATCCTCCTCACGACTCTCCTCCTCGTCCTCTTCGTCATCTTCGGGAAGAGCCCCTGGACGGGGGAGGAGGAGATCTCCCAGGACGAGTTCCGCTACCTCCTCTACGCGGCCCGGCTCGAGAAGCCCCGCCTGCAGGGGGACCGGTTCGTCGTCGCGGAGGAGAAGGGCCCGAACGGCGGGCCGCCGGCGCGGCGCGTCCGGGCCTCCTTCGCGGACGCGAAGACCGTCGAGGCGGAGCTCAAGCGCGCGGCGAAGGCCCTCGAGAAGGTCTACCGCGAGGAGGACTTCCTCGAAGGGCTCGAGCGCAAGGAGATCGAGCTCCTCCACGCCTACCCGATCAAGGCCTACGAGGGGAACGAGAAGGTGGTCGAGCGCTTCTTCGCCGACGTCCTCGACGGCGGCCAGCAGCGCTACGTCGAGGTCGGCCCGGGCGCGCGCGGCCTCGACCTCGTTCCCCTCTTCGAGGCGGCGAGGAAGCGGGGGGCTCCCATCGAGGGGGAGCTCGTCTTCAACCTCCCCGCGGGCGTGACCTACCACGACGCGAACCCCGTCCTCGTCCTCGTCCTCGTCCAGTTCGCTCCCTGGATCGTCATCATCCTGCTCCTCTACTTCTTCGTCGTGCGGCAGCTGCGTTCCCCGGGCGGCGGGGGAGGGGTCCTCTCCTTCGGCCGCAGCCGCGCCACCCTCTACACGAAGGAGAACCGCACCAACGTCACCTTCGAGGACGTGGCCGGGATCGACGAGGCGAAGGAGGAGGTCCAGGAGATCATCGAGTTCCTGAAGAACCCGGCGCGCTTCCAGCGCCTCGGCGGGCGCATCCCCCGAGGGGTGCTCCTCGTGGGGCCGCCGGGCGCGGGGAAGACCCTCCTCGCGAAGGCGATCGCCGGCGAGGCGGAGGTCCCCTTCTTCTCGATCTCGGGGTCCGACTTCGTCGAGATGTTCGTCGGCGTCGGGGCCTCCCGCGTGCGCGACCTCTTCAAGCAGGCGAAGGAGAACTCCCCCTGCATCATCTTCCTCGACGAGATCGACGCCGTCGGCCGCAAGAGGGGCACGGGCCTCGGCGGCGGGCACGACGAGCGGGAGCAGACGCTGAACGCGATCCTCGTCGAGATGGACGGCTTCGGGACGGACGAGGGGGTGATCGTGATCGCCGCGACGAACCGCCCCGACGTGCTCGACCCGGCGCTCCTCCGCCCCGGCCGCTTCGACCGGGAGGTCGTGATCGACCTGCCCGACGTCAAGGGGCGCGAGGCGATCCTGCGGGTCCACGCCCGCAAGGTGAAGATGGGCACGGACGTCGAGTTCGGGATCGTCGCCCGCTCGACCCCCGCCTTCTCGGGCGCCGACCTCGCCGCCGTCATCAACGAGGCGGCGATCCTCGCCGCGATGAAGCGCAAGGAGCAGGTCGGGATGGAGGACCTCGAGGAGGCGCGGGAGCGCGTGCGCTTCGGGCGGGCGAAGAAATCGCGGGTCATGGAGCGGGAGGACCGCCTCGTCATCGCCTACCACGAGGCGGGCCACGCCCTCGTCGCGGCGCTGCTCCCCGACGCCGAGCGGCCGCACAAGGTGACGATCATCCCCCGCGGCATGGCGCTCGGGCTCACGATGAAGCTCCCCGAGAAGGATCGGCGCACGACGACCCGCAAGCGCATGCGCGCGGAGATCTCGGTCGCCTACGGCGGGCGGATCGCCGAGGCCCTCGCCTGCGAGGACATCTCCTCGGGGGCGCACGACGACATCCGGCGGGCGACGGAGCTCGCCCGCCTGATGGTCTGCGAGTGGGGGATGAGCGAGCAGGTCGGGCCCGTCCACTACGGGGAGCGCATGGGGAGCGACTTCCTCGGCCAGGAGTTCTCCCTCGGCCGCAACCACTCGGAGGCGCAGGCCGAGCAGATCGATCGGGAGGTCCGCGCGATCCTCGACTCCTGCTACGGCCGGGCGGAGGCGCTGCTCCAGAACCACCGCGCCGAGCTCGGGCGCGTGGCCGAGGGGTTGCTCCTCCACGAGACCCTCACGGGCGTGGAGGTGACCGCGCTCATCGAAGGGACCACGCCCGAGGCGCTGCGCCCGGAGGCGGCGCGTGCGGAGAGCCCCGCCCCCGCGACGAAGGTCGCCGCCCCGGCGCCGGTCCCGGCGCGCGGCGTCCTTCCCGGGGAGGAGCCGGGACTCGCTCCAGCGTGATGGACGCGCCTCCGGGAGGGAGCCCGCTCGGGCCCGTGACCCGCGAGCCCCTCCCCCGGGCCGGAGCCCTCCCCGCATCCCGCCCCCGCTGGACCCTCCCCTCTCCCCGAGGTCCGATCGTGCTCGGGGGGCGCACGCGCCTCGTCGGGATCGTCAACGCGACGCCCGACTCCTTCTTCGAGGGGGGGAGGACCTTCGACGCGGACGCCGCGGTGGCGCTCGGGGAGCGGCTCGTCGAGGAGGGGGCGGACTGGCTCGACGTCGGCGGGGAGTCGACGCGCCCGGGGGCGGAGGAGGTCCCCGGAGAGGAGGAGATGCGCCGCGTCCTCCCCGTGATCGAGCGACTGGCCCGGGCTCTCCCGGTGCCGATCTCGGTCGACACCCGGAAGGCCTCCGTCGCGGAGGCCGCGCTCGACGCGGGGGCGTGGCTCGTGAACGACGTCTCGGGGGGGCGCCACGATCCCCGGCTCGCTCCGCTGCTCGCCCGGCGCGGGGCTCCCCTCGTCGTGAACCACCTCCGGGGCGACCCGAGGACCATGCAGCGCGAGCCCCGCTACGACGACCCGGTGGTCGAGATCGGCTCCGAGCTGCGGAGGCGCCTGCGGGAGCTCGAGGAGCGAGGGCTCGACCCCTCGCGCACGGTGGTCGACCCCGGCATCGGCTTCGGCAAGCGCCCGGAGGACAACCTCGCGATCCTGCGGCGCCTTCCCGAGCTGCGCGCCCTCGGGCGCCCGATCCTCGTCGGTCCCTCCCGCAAGTCCTTCCTCGCCGCGGTCCTCGGCGGACGCCCGCCCGAGGGGCGGCTGTTCGGGACGGCGGCCGCGGTCGCGGCGGCGGCGGCCGCCGGGGCCGAGGCCGTGCGGGTCCACGACGTGGCCGCCATGCGCGACGTCGTCCTCGTGGCGGGGGCGATCGCGCGGGAGGGAGGCGGACCTTGGGCGGGGTGAGGGACCTCCTCGCCGCCGGGATCGAGATCGCGGTCCTCGCCTTCGCGATCTACGTGCTCCTGCGGTTCGTGCGGTCGACCCGGGGGAGCGGGTTCGTCCGCGGGCTCAGCATCCTGTTCGTCTTCTTCGCCGTGGTGCTCCGGCTCGCGATCGACCTCCTCGGACTCCCGCGGCTCGAATTCGTCTACGGGGGCTCGCTCTCGACGCTCGTCCTCGTGCTCGCCATCATCTTCCAGCCGGAGCTTCGCCGCGGGATCGCCCGGCTCGGCGAGCACCCCCTCGTCCAGAGGTTCGCCGGCTCGAGCCCGACGGGGACGATCGGCGAGGTCTGCCGGGCGGTCGCCTGGCTCGCTCACCACCGCCGCGGCGCGCTCCTCGCGTTCGAGCGGGAGGACTCCCTCGAGACCTACGTGGAGGGGGGGGTCGCCCTCGACGCCCGGGTCGACCATCTCCTCCTCGAGTCGATCTTCCAGAAGACGAGCCCCCTTCACGACGGCGCCGTCGTCCTGCGCCGGGAGCGCGTCGCCGCGGCCGCGTGCCTGTTCCCCCTCTCGGAGAACCCGGAGATCTCCAAGCGGCTCGGAACGCGCCACCGCGCGGCCCTCGGCCTCACGGAGGAGACCGACGCCGTCGCGATCCTGGTCTCGGAAGAGACGGGGGGGATCTCCCTCTCCTTCCGAGGGAAGCTCGAACCGGTCCCGAGCGTGAGCGCCCTCGAGAGGGAGCTCGGCCGCGCGCTCTGGGGCGCCCGACCCGAGGTGCCCGTCCCGGCGGTCCCGGCGACGGTCCCCTGAGTCCCGCCGTGTGGAGGCGCTTCTTCTTCCACGACCCGTGGCAGAAGCTCGGGGCGCTCGCCCTCGCCGCAGGCGTCTGGTACGTCGCCTTCCGCAACACGACGAAGGGGGAGACGCTCGAACTCCCCGTCCGCCTGTCCTTCGACCTCACCCTCCCCGCCGCGGCCCCGGGGGAGCTTCGCGTCGCCGTCCCCGAGGGCTTCGCGCTCGGCGACCTCCCGCCCGTCCGCGTCCGCCTTCGCGGCACCTCGAAGGACTTCCCCCTCCCCCTTCCGCTCGTGGGCGTCTTCGACCCCGCGCGCGACCCGGGCGAGGCCACGTTCCGCGGAGGGACGTTTCACGTCCGCGCGGAGGACCTGCGGTGGTCCCCCCCCCACGCGAGGGAGCTGATCGACGGGATGGAGCCCGACCCGCTCGTCCTCGACATCCAGAGGCTCGAGAGCCGCGCGGTCCGCCTCGACGCCCACTCCCTCGTCCTCACGGGGGACCCCGCGGAGGGCTTCGCGGTCATTCCGGACCGCGTCCGGTTTTCCCCGCGCACCGTGACGCTGCGCGGACTCCCCAGCGCGCTCGAACGGTTCGCCGGGGGGGAAGCGGCGCGCCTCGAGCCTCTCTCCCTCGCCGGGGAGGAGGAGAGCGTCGTCCGGATGCTGGGTCTCCATCCCTCTCTCACGGAGAATGGACTCTCCATGGAACCCCGCTCCGTCACGGTCACGCTCCCCATCGAACCCCGGCCGACGGAGGTGCGCTTCCGGGCCCGGGTCGAGACCGTCGCCTTCGGTCCGGGTTCCGAGGAGCGCCTCCGGACGTTCCGCCTCCGCCCCGAGGAAGGCGAGCGCGACTTCGTCCTCGCCTTCCGCGGGGCCCCGCCGGTCCCCCACCTCGACTCGGAGCGCGCCGCGGAGCTCGTCCAGCTCTTCGTCGACCTCGGAGAGATCCCGGCGGGGGAGGTCGCGCACGGCCCGGATCGCTACGAGCTCCCTCTCCGGCAGTCCCTTCGGCTCCCCCCCTGGTTGGAACGGGCCGCGAACCTCGAGGTGCGGGATCCGACCGGGCGTCGAAGGGCCGTCGTCGAACGGGTCTCCGCAGGCCCCGCGAGCCGGGATGGTCGCTAGACGATTCTTCGGGACGGACGGGATCCGGGGCCGGGCCAACGAGGAGCCCCTCGTCGCGGACACGATCGCCCGCATCGCCCGCGCGACCGCGCGCGTCGTCCTCCCCGCGGGGGAGGGGACGCTCGTGGCCGGCCACGACGGGCGCGCCTCGGCCGCGGGGATCCTCGACGCCTGGCTCCCCCCCTTCCTCGAGGTGGGGACGGAGGCGGTGGAGGTCGGTCTCGTCACGACCCCCGGGCTCGCCCACCTCGTCCGCAGGAGGGGCTTCTCCCTCGGCGTCATGGTCTCCGCCTCCCACAATCCCCCCGGCGACAACGGGATCAAGCTCTTCGGCCCCGGCGGGGAGAAGTTGCCCGACCGGGTCGAGGAGGAGATCGAACGCGTCGTCGAGGCGGGCGCTGCGGCTGCGAGGACCGGGGGGAACGGGACGCGCCGGCGGGATGCCTCCCCCTGCCACGAGATCATCGAGCACCTCGCGCAAGAGACCGCGCCCGGCCTCTCGCTCCGCGGAGTGCGACTCGTCGTCGACTGCGCGAACGGAGGGGCCTCCCGCATCGCCCCGGCCGTCTTCGCCCGGCTCGCGGCCGAGGTCGTCCCCTTCGCCGACGTTCCCGACGGCACGAACATCAACGTCGGCTGCGGGGCGCTCCATCCCTCCGCGGTCGCCGACGAGGTCCGGCGGCGCGGGGCGAACCTCGGCCTCGCGCTCGACGGCGACGGCGACCGGGCGGTCTTCGTCGACGAGCAGGCGCAGGTGGTCCCGGGAGAGGCGATCCTCCTCGGCCTCGCGCGCGACGCCCTCGAGCGAGGGATCCTCCCCGCCCGCACGCTCGTGACGACGGTGATGAGCAGCACGGCCCTGAGGCGTGCGCTCGCCGCGCTCGGAGGGCGCCTCGAGGTCGTCCCCGTCGGAGACCGCGCCGTGGTCGAAGCGATGCGGCGGGGGCGCCTCGGGCTGGGGGGGGAGCCGAGCGGGCACGTCGTCTTCGACGGGACCGGGGCGTACACCGGGGACGGGGTCTTCACCGCGCTGCGCGTGCTCGAGTGCCTCCGCCGCCGGGGGGAGCGGCTCTCCTCCTGGCGCGAGGGTTTTCACCCCTTTCCCCAGTCGCTCCTCTCCGTTCCCGTCGCCTCGAAGCCTCCGCTCGAGTCCCTGGCGCCCCTCGGGGAGGAGATCGCCCGGGCGGAGCGCCAGCTCGGCCCCGACGGACGCGTCCTCGTCCGCTACTCGGGAACCGAACCGGTCGTGCGCGTCTTCGTGGAGGGCTCCGACGCGGAGGCGGTCGCGGAATCGGCGGGCCGGATCTCCCGACTCCTCGAGCGCACGATCGGCCGTCCGGGCCCATGACGGGGCCCCGCGTCTCCGTCGCCCTCGAGACCTCGGGTCCGCCCGGCTCGGCCGCCGCCGCCGCGGGCGGGCGCGTCGCCGAGATCTCCCTCGAGACCTCGGCGGCTCATGGGCGCGACCTCCTCCCGGCCCTGCGCGAGTGCCTGGCGAGGGTCGGCGCGCGGCCCGGGGAGATCGACCTCGTCCTTGTCGGGACGGGACCGGGTTCGTACACGGGTCTGCGCGTCGGGATCGCGGCAGCGAAGACGATCGCCTTCGCCCGGGGCTGCCCGATCCTGGCCCTCCCCTCCGTCGAGGCGATCGCCGCCGAGACCCCCCCCGGCGAGACGCTCGTCGCCGTCGCCGTCGACGCGAAGCGGGGGGAGGTCTTCGCCTCCCTCCACGAGAGGACCGGGGCGGAGCCCGAGGAGGGAGAGCGCTTCGAGGGGAGGGGGGCGATGAGGTGTCGGCAGTCCCCGCGCCTCCTCTCCCTCTCCGCTCTCGTCCGGCTCGCCGGGGGAGGCACGCTCGTTCTCGGCGACGGGGCGCTGCTCCACGCGCGCGTGCTCCGGGAGGCCGGACTGCGCGTCGGCGACGAGGCGCTCGCGCGGCCGCACGCGGGGATCCTGCTCCGCCTCGGCCTCCGAGCCTTCGCCGCCCGCGGCGGCGATCTCCCCGAGTCCGTGAAGCCTCTCTACCTTCGACCCTCGGCCGCCGAGGAGAAGCGCGCGGGGGGCCTCCCCCCTCCGGCCTGACGTGCTCCTCTGGTCCCTCCGTGAACGCGGAGGTGGCCGGGGAATCCGCCCCCGCGATTGAAGCGCTCCCCCTTCCCCCTCCTCCCCCTCCTCCTCGGCGCCGCGAGTTCCGCCGTCGGGCTCCAGGCCGGGGCGGGAGCCCTCGTCGGGAGGCTCCTCGACGTCTCTCTCACGCGCGTTCTCTCCGTTCCCTACCGCAAGGGGGAGACCCGGTTCAACCTCCTCCGCCCCTCCGTGAAGGTCGCCCCCTTGGTCCTCCTCCAAGGGGAGGGAAAAGAAGAGTTCCTCCGCGTCGACTCCGCCCGGGCGTTCTTGCGGATCGGGTGGCTCTCGGCGCGACTGGCGGGCCTGACGGTCAACCGCCCCGAGATCCGGATCCGCCCGGGGACGCCGATCCCCTTCCGCGTGCGCAGGCCCCCCGAGCCCCTGGAGGAGGCCGGCGTCTTCCGACTCGCCGTCCGGGACGGCCGCGTCCTGTGGGAGGGGGGACCTCTCGGGGCCTTGCGGCTCGAGGACGTCCAGCTCGACCTCGTCTCCGCCGAGGAAGGGGGGCTCGCCGGGGACGGGACGGCGCGATGGACCGGGGGGATGCTCTCCACCGCGCTCCGCCTCGGAAGAGGGGAGGTCTGCCTCGAGGGTATCGTCCGACTCGAGGGAGAAGTCCCGGGCCCGGCACAGCCGTTCGATCCGCGCGGTCCGGTCGCGGTCTCCCTGCGGATCGAGGAAGGGGGAGCGCTCCGCGCGTCGGCAGCCCCGAAGGGGCTCTCGATCCGGATCCCGGAGACGGGCCTTCGCGTCGAGGCGATCGCGGGTTCGGTGGGGGTCGAGGCGCAGGACGTGCGTTTCGACCTCGCCGGTACCTGCCGCGGCGGAACCGTGACGGCCCGGGGGAGCGCCCGTCCCGGGGGAGACGGCACCCTGGAGGCGGATTTCGAGGCGTCGGGGTTCGCGGTCGACGGGACCCTCCGTCCGCTCGCCTCCCTCGACCGCACCGCTCTCGAGGTCCTGGAAGGGCTCGCGCTCGAGGGCCGGGTCGACCTGCGAGGCCGGGTCCTCCGCCGCGCGGGGGCGTGGGACGGGGCCCTCGAGACCCGGATCCGCGATCTGCGGGCGCGCTGCGAGGGATTCCGCGACCGCGAGAGCGGCCGCGTGTACGGTTTCGCCTACCCCGTGCGGCTGACGCGAGGGACGGCGAGCGCGCGACCCGACCGGGTCTGGCTCCACGACTTCTCCGGTTCGATGGGGTCGGCCTCCTTCTCCCTCGCAGGGGAGATCTCCGGGGGGGCGCGTCCGGGTCTCGAGCTCGACCTCCGAGCCGCCGGCCTCCCCTTCGATGCGGAGGTCCGCACGGCGCTCGAGAAGCTGGAGGGGGGCACGAAGACCTTCGACGAGTTCGCCCCGCGGGGGCCGGCCGACGTCCGCCTGCGACTCTCCCATCCGCCCGGGGAGAGCCGCCTCCGCTACGAGGCGACGATCGAGCCGCGCGGGGCCTCCGCGTCCTGGCGGCCGCTCCCGCTGCGGGTCCACGATCTCTCCGGCGGGATCACCTTCGAGGAGGACCGGGTGTTCTTCGATCTCTCCGGGCCGGCCGCGAGCGGGCGCGTCGCCGTCCACGGGGAAGTCTCCGGACCCCGAGCAGCCGCCGACCCCTCTCCGGGACTCCTCCTGCGGGTCTCGGGAGAGGGGCTCGAGATCGGGAGCGAGCTCCTCCTCGCGGCGACCACCTTCGCTCCGACGATCCTCCCTTGGCTCGAGGCGCTCGAGCCCCTCGGAGGCCGGCTCGCCTTGGAGGCGAGCGTGTTCCGCCCCCGCGGCGCCCGCCCCGAGGAGGTCGCGGTCGAGGCCCGGCTCGACGTCGACGGGGTCTCGATCCGCATCCCGGGGCTCGGAATCCGCGCGGGAGGCGTCTCGGGGTCGATCTTCGTCGGAGCGAGCCGCGGCCGGAAGACGGTCCAGGCGGACACCTTGCGCGGCGACCTCCTCGGTTCGACCGTATTCGGTTCCCTGGCGCACCGGGAGACGGACTCGGGGGAGGAGTTCGCCCTGGAGGTCGACGCCCCCCGCGTCCCCCTCGATCCGCGGGTGCAGGAGGCGTTCGCCGACGCCCTCGGGCTCCCCTGGCTCCGACCCGACGCGGTCGACGCGGCCGGCGCGTTCGACCTCCATCTCGCCTGGCGGCGCGGACCCGGCGGATCCTCCCCTTCCGCGCGCCTGCGGCTCCGGGACGTGTCCCTGAGGGGTCGGAAGGTCCCCTTCGCGGTTGAGGGGATCGAGGGGCGCCTGCTCGTCGACGCCGACGGGATCCGCGGCGACGAGGAGGGGCTCGCGTTCCGCATCGCGGGGGCGCGCGCGCGGATCCGCCCGCTCGCCCTGCGCGTGGAGGAAGGTCGTCCGATCGGCTCGTTCCTCCTCCGGGCGACCGACCTCCCCCTCCCTTCCTCCTTCGAGCGCGCGCTCCCCCCCGATCTCGCGCGGCCGTTGCGCGAGCTGCGGATCTCTGGAACCGCCGACCTCGAGGACGTCCGCATCGAGCTTCGGCCGAGCGCGGGGCACGGGATCGCCTTCGAGGCCGCGGGGGACGTCGCGCTCCGCGGGGCATCCTTCGACCCGGGGATCTCGATCTCCGAGCTCGACGCGCGGCTGCGATTGGACCGGCTCGCGCTCGGGCCGGGAGGAGCGTCGGCCGCGGCGACCATCGCCGCCGCGCGGGGGAGACTCCTAGGGCTCCCCGTCGAGGACCTCCGCGCGTCCCTCGACGCGCAGCCGGATCGACTCACCTTCACGGGGCTCTCCGCGACGCTCGCCGGGGGCGACCTGCGCGCCCGGCAGGGGCGCGAACCTCTCGTCGTGCATCTCGGCGATCCCCCTTCCTTCTCGACCTCCCTCTCGCTCCGCGGCGCGGACCTCCGGCGCCTCCTCGCCGAGATCTTCCCGCGGGCCGGCGACCTGCGCGGCCGCCTCGACGCCCGCTTCGACCTCGAGGGGACCCCGGGGGACCTCGGTTCCTTCCGGGGGAAGGGGACGATCGACATCGAGAGGGGGGCCCTCGGCGAGATCCCCGTCTTCGGGGAGATCTTCGCCCTCCTGCATGCCTTCGAGATCGGCCACGCGCCGGAGTTCCAGGAGGGGAAGGCGCACTTCGAGATCGCCAAGCGGAAGGTCCGGTTCGGCAAGATCGAACTCAAGAGCGACGTCCTCGAGATCGTGGGGCTCGAGAACCGGGGGGAGATGGGCTTCGACGGGGATCTCGACCTCCTCTTCGAGAGCCGCGTGTTCCCGGAGATCCCGATCGTCCGGCCCCTCTATGACCTCCTTCGCGAGGTCCTGCCGCGCATCTGGCGCATCCACGTCCGCGGCTCCCTCGCCTCGCCGAAGGTGACGCTCGAGACGAGCAACCCCGAGCTCAACCAGATCTTCGGCCTGGGGGAATCCACGCGGCGCCTCACGTGGCTCCCCCGGGTCCCCGACCCGCTCGAGAGGAAGAGTCCGCTCCTCTTCTGATCCGCGGGAGCGGAGGCGAGCGCCGCTAGAATCCGAGCGTCCGCGGGTCTCTCCCGATGGCCCTCCACGGAATCCTCCTCGCTGGCGGCCCGGGGACGCGGTTCTGGCCCTGGAGCCGCTCCGGGCTCCCGAAGCCCTTCCTCCCCATCGCGAGCTCCGCCCCCCTGCTGCGCGAGACGGCGAGCCGGATCCTCCCGCTCGTTTCCCCTTCGCGCCTCTGGGTCGTCACGCACCGCTCCCTGGTCCCTCGCGCGCGGCGCCTCCTCCGTGGACTCCGGGGATGCCGGATCCTCGGGGAGCCCCGTTCGCGCAACACCGCCGCGAGCATCGGGGTGGCGGCGGCGCTCGCCGCGCGCGAGGACGTGGACGCGACCCTCGCCGTCCTTCCCTCCGACCACTGGGTCCGGCCCCCCTCCGAGTTCGCCCGCGCGCTTCGCGCCGGAGCGGAAGTGGCCGGGGAAGGGTTCCTCGTGCTGTTCGGGATCCGGCCCACCGCTCCGGCGACCGGGTACGGCTGGGTGCGCCGAGGCCGGGGCTCGGGAAGGGCCCGCGGCCTGCGGGTGTTCGAGGTCGCCGGGTTCCACGAGAAGCCCGACCGCCGGAGGGCCCTCGCCTACCTTCGCTCCGGGCTCTACCACTGGAACAGCGGCGCCTTCGTCTTCCGGGCCGACGCGATCCTCGAGGAGATCGGCACCTGCCTCCCCACGCTCGCGCGCCGGCTCGCGCGCCTGCGTGGGGCGGATCGGCGGACGGAGCGGCGGGCCTTCGAGGCGGTCTTCCGCGATGCCCCGGCGGTCTCGATCGACCGAGGCGTGCTCGAGCGCTCCTCCCGTCTCCGCGTGGTCGAGCCGCGGTTCCGCTGGAGCGACGTCGGGTCGTGGTCCTCCCTCGACGAACTCCTTCGACGCGACGGCGTGACGAACCTCGTCCGGGTGCCGGGCGGGAGGGGGTTCGTCGGCATCGACGCGCGCCGCTGCCTCATCTGGTCCTCCCTCCCCCACCTCGTCGCAGCGGTCGGCGTGGAGGACCTGGTGGTCGCTCACACCCCCGACGCGACGCTCATCTGCCCCCGCTCCCGCGCGGAGGAGGTCCGGGAGGTCGTCGAGGCGATCCGTCGGCGGGGGTGGAGGAGGGTGCTCTGAAGGGCCCGGTTCTCGCCGTCGACTACGGCGACCGGCGCACCGGCCTCGCCCTGAGCGACCCCCTCGGGGTGATCGCGCAGCCCCTCCCGACCCTGGTCGAGGGGGATCCCGCGCAGCTCGCCCGCCGGATCGCCGACGTCGCCCGGGAACGGGGAGCGGCGACCATCCTCCTTGGACTCCCGCTCCGGGAGGACGGCTCCGAAGGCGCCCGCGTCGAGAGGACGCGAGCCTTCGGTCGCCTCCTCGCCCAAGCGGTCGAAGGAACGCCGGCGAGGATCGTCGAGTGGGACGAGCGCTTCACGACCGCGGAGGCCGTCGCGGTGCTCCGGGAGGCGGGGCTGAAGCGCCGGGACCGCAAGCGCCGAGTCGACGCGGTCGCCGCCGTCGTCCTGCTTCGTTCCTTCCTCGCGGCGGAGATCCGCGGCGGGTCCCGCGCCGGAGGCGCTCGCGAAACCCTCGGCTCAGGACCGCCCGTTTCGCCGCCGCCGTGAGAAGACCGCGAGCCCCAGGATCCCCGCACCGACGACGACGAGCGTCGCGGGCTCGGGCATCGAGGGGACAGGGAGATCGGGCGCGGGGACGCCACCAAGTGGCGCAGCCCGCAGCGTCGCGGAGAAGCACGCCACAACCATCGCGAGGAGGCCCGCACGGACGGGCGCCAGCTTCTTCAGGGGGGTGCTCCCGGTCGGAGAACCCGCCCGCTCCCTCGGCCTCTTCCCGACCGGAGAGCGGGCTCCGAGCAAAGACCCGGAGCCTGTCCGACCACACTCCCCGGGCTGGTCGCCGAGGATACCCGCCGGCGGGGGATTCGCAAGCCCCTTGCCCTGCCCTCCCCGAGAGCGTAAATATCCTCCCGCGACCCTTCGCCGGCCGGTCTAGGCGGCCGCCCCGCGGGAGACCGCGGGGAGGAAAGTCCGAACTCCGTAGGGCAGGGTGGTGGGTAACGCCCACCGTCCGCGAGGACAGGGAAAGCGCCACAGAGAACAGACAACCGGACGGCCGGCAGGTGCGTCCCCCGCGGGGCGCACTCCGCGCGACCGCTCGGCTAAGGTGAAACGGCGAGGTAAGAGCTCACCGCGGGGGCGGCGACGTCCCCGGCAAGGCAAGCCCCACCCGGAGAAAGACCAAATAGGGGAGGGATGGTGTGGCCCGCACCGCACTCCCGGGTAGGTCGTTCGAGGCCCGCGGCGACGCGGGTCGGAGATCGATGGCCGTCGGCGGGCGCTCGCGCGCCCGCTACAGGATTCGGCTTACGGACCCGCCGGCTTGGGGTCGCGCTTCCCTTCCCCCTTCCCTCCCCTAGAATCTCGCCCATGTCCGGGGCCGCGGCCGGGGAGACGAACCCGGATTGAAGGAATTCGTCTTCGTCCTAAAAAGGCGCGAACTTTTCGAAGATACGGGCCCGATCCAGGGGTTTCGATTCCTCCGCCGTGAGGATCTCGAGGGCGCCTTCCTCCGCCGCATCCGCGATCGGGGTTTCTTCCTTGAGCGCGACCGCGCGGAGCGGGACCCGGACTTCAAGCAGGTCATCCCGTACACGCTCGTGCTCTCCGAACGCGGCGTCTTCGCCTTCCGTCGCCTCGAGGCGCAGACGGAGGTTCGCCTCCGTCGGAAGTCCTCGATCGGGATCGGGGGTCACATCGAGGTCGTCGACGCGGGCCCGGATCCCGTCCGGGCGGGGTGCGTGCGGGAACTTCGAGAAGAGCTCGTGGTCGACGGCCCCGGCGAGCCGGAGCCCGTCGGCGTCCTGAACGACGAGGAGAACGAGGTCGGCGCCGTTCACTTCGGCGTCGTCCATCGTCTCCGGACCATGTCCGGGAGCGTGAGCGTCCGGGAGAAGGACCGGATCTCGGGGACCTTCGTCGGGCTCGACGACCTGCGCGCGCGAGCCCGCCGCGGAGAGGACTTCGAGACCTGGTCGAGGCTCCTCCTCGACGGGCTCGACGACCTGGCCGAGACCGGAGCGGTCGCGGACCGTAACCCCGCGGGAGGGGACATCCAGAGATGACCAGCACGCCCACCGTCCACCGCACGTCGAACGCAAAGAAAGGTCGGACCCTGACTCCGGAGAAGATCTTCGACCTGCTCGTCGAGGCCCGGAGCGCGGACCGGGTTTCGATCTACTTCCGGGACGGCCGGATCGTCTCCGGCGCGGTGATCTTCAACGAGTCCAAGGGGACGGGGCGCATCATCAACGTCGACGCGGAGGTCTCCGTCGACTTCCGCATCGAGGACATCCGCGACCTCCGCTTCTAGCCCGAACCGGTCGGCCGCCCGCGGCCTCGGGTGCAGCGGGCGAGGAAGGGAGGAGGGGCGACGGATCGCTCTCCGCCGCCCCCCTCTCGTTCGAAAGGCGACTGCCGCTCCCCCGGGGAAAGAATGGGAGTGAGTGGAGTTGTTGCCAAAAGCCTTGATGAGTGAAGGACGGGAGGATCGGCAGTCGCGCGATGGGTCGCGGTTCCTCCTTGTCGAGCCCCGGCCGGAGCCGGCGGTGATGAACCCCTTATCTGGGGGTCCTCGAAGCGGGCGGCACTATGCCTAGTGGCGCCGGGGGGAACAAGAACTTTCTGCTTCCCCGCCCCCCGAGGCCCGGTCGGGCCGATCCGCGGTTCTAGACCGAAGTTCCGGGGGAGCGTAGTTCGCAAGAGGTGATGGTTCCCAGGGATGGGGCCGTTTCGCGGCTCATCGTGTAGTTATGTACGTAGGCTTGACTCCCTTGGATGGAGACTCCATGATGAAGTCATGTACGTGGTCTCC
>DASRRH010000015.1:0-46243 GCA_035695825.1 Planctomycetota bacterium
AAGGTCCCGTTCAGGTTCTCCGCGTGGACGACGATCGTCGCGCTCGTCGAGCCGGGGAAGAGGCTCGAGACCGACAGGATCCCGTCGTCCCCCGCGTCCCCGTACCAGGAGGGGGTCACGGTCGCGGCCTCGGCCGTGACGCTCGTCCCGAGATGCTCGGAGACCGTCGCGGACGTGTGCCGCGCGAGCGTCGACCCGGAGGCGTCCCCGAAGTCGTCCGTGGGGACGGTACAGGAGACCGTGATCTGGAAGGCCCCCACGTCCGTCGCGCTGAAGCCGCCGACCCGGACGATCAACGTCGTCCCCGCCGTCACCGCCGGCGAGGTTGCGATGGAGAAGTCCGCGAACGCGGGAGGCGTCGGACAGCCGTCGTCGTCGCAGGCGAGCACCGTGAGCGATCCGCAGCTCCCCGAGTAGATCTGAAGGATCGAGTCATAGACTACGGCAGGCCCGCACATGGAGAATGTCACGGCCCCGCTGCAGGTGGCCGTGTACGTGAACCACACGTCGTTGTTGAAGCTCGTCGTTCCCGCACAGGTCGGGTTCGGGAGCCCCGACGGGGTCGTGCCGACGGTGGTAAAACCGCTGTTGAGGCCATCGACGAGCGCGATCGCCGTCGCGCACTCGTCGTTCGCGGGCGGCGGGGGCGGCGGGGTGCAGGTGACGTTCACGTCGAACGTCCCCGCCGCGCCCCCGAATCCCCCGACCCGGACGGTGAAGGCGCTCGCCGCGATGACCCCGGGGATCGTCACCTGCGACGCGACGACGCAGGTGTCGTCGTCGCACCCCGCGCTCACGAGCGCGCCGCAGGGCCCGGTGTAAGCCTCCATCACAGTGTCGAAGCTCGCCGTCCCGGGAGCGCAGAGGCTGAACGTCAGCGTCCCGGAGCAGGTGGCCGTGTACGTGAACCAGACGTCGTTGCTGTTGGGGCCGAGCCCGCCGCAGCTAAAGGCGGGAACTCCCGCGCTCGCCGTCGCGGCGACGTTCGTGAACCCGACGTTCAAGCCGTCCGCGAGCGCGGTGGCCGTGCCGCACTCGTCGTTGGGAGGTTGCGCGAGCGCGACCCCCGAACCGAGCAGGCCCACGGCGGCCAGGGCGTATCCACGGGCCGCGCAAAGGGCGCGCCCGTACGTTCGGTTACTCATCGGGACCTCACCTTCGACCCGGCGGGACCGTCGATGACCCCCGGACCAGCACCGGGACCTGTCTTCGGGGGACGCGGGCAGTCCGCCGCGCGCGGACGATCGCGACGCGTGCGCTACCCATCACCAGAGACCCGAGAGCGAGAGCCGACCAGGAGGGAACGACCGGCCGCGTGGCCGGCGCTCTCCTCGCGCGACAAGGCGAGCCTAACCCTGGAGTTCCGGAACCGTCAAGCCCGCCCGCCCCGGCGCGCGCGCGCGCGGGCGCTCTCCCGCCGCAGGAACCGGCGCTCGGAGGACGAGAGTCCGCCGATCCCCTCCCGCGAGATCCGGCCGAGGAGCGCGTCCATCCGCCGCCGTCGCTCCTCCTCGGCCCGCCGCCGCCGCGTCTCGAGAAACCTCCGCAGCGCCCGGACCGTCCCCGAGGGGAGGAGAGATCGCTGCGCGAGGGAGGAGGGCGCGCCGGCCCAGAGGAACCCGGCGAGCGCGCCGCCGAGGTGGGCCGCATGCGCGACGCCTCCCAGGGGAGCGCCGGGCCGGATCTCGTCCAGGATCGGAAAGACGTCGAACGCGACGAGGATCGTCGCCGCGAGCCAGAGAGGCAGCGGGACGAACCAGAAGAAGACGGGCTGGCGGGGGTAGAGCCGGGCGGCCGCGAGGACGACCCCGAGGACGGCCCCCGAGGCTCCGATGCAGGGAGCGCGCCCCTCGAAGCGGAGGGTGCCGTAGACGACGTGGGCGAGCGCTCCCGCGAGCAGGGAGACCCCGTAGAGGCGCCGGAACCAGGCCGAACCCTTCCGTTCCTCGACGAGCCCTCCCAGCATGTAGAGGGCGAGCATGTTGACGAGGACGTGGGTGAGGTCGTGCGGGGAGTGGACGAAGCCGTAAGTGACGAGCTGCCAGAGGAACGGGGGGAACCGCAGGACGTCCCCCGGAACGAGTCCGAACGTGCGGATGAAGAGGCCCTCGGTCCGGGGGGAAACGAGGGTGGAGACGACCTCGAGGAGGAACACGCCGACGTTGGCGAGGAGGAGGAAGCGGACCGTCCGCGGGACGGGCGGGAATGTCCCGGCGGCGGGACCGTCGAAGAAGACCGAGCCGCGGGGCATGCGTGGTGGCGGGGATTGTAGGGGCTCGCCCTCGCCCCGCCGCGCCGGCGACGGCTATCCTTGCCGCCGCCATGACCGCGACTCGGCTCGACGGGGGCGCGCGGGCCGCGAGGATCCTCGAGGAGGTCCGCGCGGAGCTCGCCGCGCCGCCGCTGCGGGGCCTGCGCCTGCGGCTCGCCTCGGTCTCGGTCGGGTCCCACCCGGCCGGCTCCCTCTACGTCCGCAACCAGTCGCGCGCCTGCGCGGACCTCGGGATCGAGTTCCACCCGATCGAGCTCCCGGCCGACGCGGACGAGGAGGCCCTCGTCCGGCGGATCCAGGATCTCAACGCCGACCCGGACGTGACGGGGATCCTCCTCCAGCGACCCTTCCCCCCCGGCTTCAACGCCCGCCGCCTCCAGGCGAAGGTCCACCCCGACAAGGACCTCGAGGGGATGAACCCCGCCAACCTCGGCCTCATCGTCTACGGGACGCCCCGCCTCGCCCCCTGCACCGCGCTCGCGGCCGTCGACCTCGCGCGCGCCTCGGGCGTCCCCTTCAAGGGGCGCGAGGCGGCGGTGATCGGCCACAGCGAGATCGTCGGCAAGCCGATCGCCTTCCTCCTCCTGAACGAGTTCGCGACCGCGACGATCGCCCACATCGAGACGCGGGACCTCGCGCTCCACACCCGCAAGGCCGACTTCCTCTTCGTCGCCGTCGGCCGGCCCGGCCTCGTCACGGGGGAGATGGTGAAGCGGGGCGCCGTCGTGATCGACATCGGGATCAGCCGGGTGGCGGGTCCGGGAGGGGAGGCGCGCACGGTTGGGGACGTCGAGGAGGCGAGCGTCCGGGAGGTCGCCGGCTTCCTCTCCCCCGTCCCCGGCGGCGTCGGCCCGATGACCGTCGCGATGCTGATGCGCAACACCGCGGCCGCGGCGCGCGAGCAGGCCTCGAAGCTCGCCGCGCGGTAGGTCCGAGGCCTCTCCCCTACCCTCCGCCCGGGGGCGCCGGCGCCTCCCCCCCGGCCTCGCCGAGGAGCCCCTCGCGGGCCGCGCCGCTCCCCTCCGTGTACTTGTGGAGGGATTCCTGCGACTCGGGGAGGTACCCGAAGAGCTGGAAGGTGATGAAGATCGAGACCCCGCCGAGCGCGAGGAGGGCCATCGTCTTCTCCCCGCGCAAGCCGCCGACGAAGCGGAGGTGGAGGTAGAGGAGGTAGATCAGCCAGGTGATGAAGGCCGAGACCTCCTTGCTGTCCCACCCCCAGTAGGTCGCCCAGGCCTCCTGGGCCCAGAACGACCCCATGAAGAAGCCGGCGGTGAGGAAGGGGAACCCGATCGAGAAGATCCGGAAGGAGAAGTCGTCGAACCCCCCCATCCAGGAGTCGAGCCACCCCATCCCCTTCTTCGTCCGGTAGAGCACCGCGGCGACCCCGATGCAGATCAGCGCGACGGGGACGTTGACGACGGCCTGGAACCAGGGGAAGAAGAGGAAGCTCCCGATCGCGAGCATCCGGGCGCGGCCGACGTTCCTCTCGAAAAGGCCGCGGGCGAAGCGGAAGGAGAAGTAGACGAGGCACGCGACGTACGCGATCGTGAGCGTCGCGTAGGAGACCATCAGGGAGGAGATGTGGGGCGGGAACCAGTAGGACTGGAGCGCGGGGGGGAGCGTGTCCGGGGCGCGGTTGACGACGCCGCGCACGTAGACCGCCGTCCCGGCGATTCCCGCGAGCAGGACGAAGAGGATGAGGTCGGTGAGCCCCCGGAGCCCGCCCCGGTAGGCATGGAGGCGCAGGACCCCGAAGACGATCCAGAAGCAGACGAGGAGGACGAACGTCGCGAACTGGATGACCTCGAAGAGGGTCTGGCTCGGCCAGTGTCCCGTCTCGTGCCAGCGGTGGCCGAGGGAGGCGCCGTCGGCGAGCGTCGCCGCGAGGCCGAGGAGGAGCGCGGCGAGGGAAGCGCCCCGCGCCAGGCGGCCGAGCCTCCCCCCGCCTCCGCTCAGGAAGTGGCCAAGCGAGGCCGCGAGGGCGACGGGCGCGCCCGCGACGCAGATCCAGAAGGTCGCGTCGAAGAGCCGGTCGGCCGTCATGGCGCCGCTCCCTTCCGCAGGAGGATCGGCCTCAGGAAGAAGGCGTAGACCGCTCCCGCGATGATCGTGTAGAGGCCGAGGAGGACGAGGGGGATCCCGGGATCGTAGACGACCCCGATCCCGCTGTAGGTCGGGTCGTTCGAGTCCGCGTTCTCCTGGAAGAACTTGTACCCCCTCACGTCGAGATAGTCGTTGACCCGGATCTCCCCCCCCGCGATCGACTCCCCCTTCTCGTCGTAGCAGCCGAGCTTGCTCCGCCACTCCCGCGGCATCGCCCCCCCCGCGTAGAAGTGGACCCGGACCCGCTCCCCGTACTCGTGCGTGCTGAACTCCCCGTACGGCAGCGCCGCGAGGGGGACCGTCTCCGTCCCCTCGGGACCCTCGATCTCGAAGACGGCGGCCGCGGAGTCCTGGTGGAAGAACTCCGCGCCCGGGATCGGGTGGATCTCGGGGACGATCCGCGCGCGGGGCGAGACGACCTTCCGCACGAGGAACTCCCCCGCGCCCGCGAGCGGGAGGGGCTCCCCCTTCCTCACCTCCCGGACGGAGCCGGGATCCCCCGCCTTCCCGAGGAAGAGCCCCCCGTCCTCGCGGAGGAGGAGGAGGTAGCGCGCGGGGACGGGGCTCGCCCACCGGTCGAAGCGGAAGCGGAGGTGGATCCCCGGGATCTTCCAGAGCGAGCGGTGCTGGCCCGCCATCGCCTCGATGTCGAAGTTCGCGAAGACCCAACGCTTCTCGGTCTGGTCCCCGGACCGGACTTCGACCTCCAGGGCTGGGTTGCGGGGGCGGCGGCGCTCGAGGGGAGTCGGGTCCTCCCCCGCCACGAGCCGGCCGGTCCCGGGGTCCCGCTGGAGCCGGGGGTCGGGGTGGTAGGAGAGCACGGTCGCCGAAACCTCGGGGGCGTCGCCGTTGCCGGCGGCCCTGGCGACGACGGTCGCGTCGACCCGGGCGTCCCCTTCCTCCCGGACCGCGCCCTCCCCCTCGCCGACCTCGACCACCAGCCGGCCGAGGGTCTCCGCGACGGGCTCCGCGACCGCGCCCGCGATCGCGGAGGCGTCCGCCGCGGTCACCGCCCGGAGCCGGTAGGCGTGCTCCGGGTGCTCGAAGACCGAGCTCGGGCCGTCGGCGAAGAGGACCCACCGCACGCTCCCCGGCTCGGGGGAGGCCGGCCGGAACTCGTAGGCGAGGATCGCGGGGGCGGAGGGATCGTCGGCCGGGACGGGGTCGGGGAGGACCTCGCACCGGGGGTGGACCTCCTTCACGCGGATGCGGATCCGGGGCTTCCCCGCCTCGTCGAAGTCGAGCGGGAGCTCCGCCCCCTCCCGGACGAGGAACTCGGGGGGCTTGACTCTGCCGTGCTTCGCCGCCTCCGCGTCGAGGAACTCGACGTCGAGATAGGTGCGGTACTCGGCCTTGAAGTCCTCGAGCCGCAGCGTGAAGGGCATCTCCCGGGGGCGCGTCGGGTCGGAGAAGGGGCGGAACGAGCGCGACGCGTTCGGGATCCCCCGCGGGTGCTCCGGGTCGGTCGAGAGATCGACCCGTCCGCGGGTGCCGAAGAGGCGTCCGGCGAGCGAGCCGGAGAGGACGGTCAGGACCCCGAGGTGGGCGAGGAAGAAGCCGAACCGCCGCCGCGTGAACCACGCCCCCCAGCCGAAGCGGAACGCGTTCGAGAGCACGCAGGTGAAGAGGAGCGCGTTCAGGGTCGCGAACCAGTCCGACTTCCACACCCGCGTCAGGTCGACCGCCTCGCAGAAGGCGTAGAGCCTGCGCAGCTCCGGGGTGTAGGCCTCCATCCACGCCGCGATCTCCTTCTCCTTGGCCTCCGCGGAGAGCGAGGCGAGCATCGACTTCCGCTGCGCCTCGGCCGCCCCCTTCCCGTAGCGCGCCGCCCGCCACGCGAGCCCCTCCTCCGCGCGCGGGGGGACCTCGACCCGCGGCATCCCCATCCCGAAGGGGCGCAGGAGGTGGTAGGCGAAGTAGGTCTGCGCGTAGGCGAACTTCTGGAAGAACCCCTCCGTCCGGTCGGGGGCGTAGAGGTCGCGCTGCTTGAAGAGGACGCCGAGGCAGGCGGAGAGGGCGTAGAGGGCGATCGCGAGGGCCCCCACCCGGACCGAGCGGAAGAAGGCGAAGACCGCGCGGCCGTGGAGGCCGAGGAAGGCGCCGGCGGAGATGAGGAAGACGAGGGCGGAGCCCCAGGCGAGGATCCCCGCGGAGCCGGAGACGAGCCGGCGCGCGACGGAGGCGACCCCCTCGCCGAGGAGGAGGAGGGCGAGCACCCCCGCGAGGGAGGCGCCCCACCCCCACGAACGGGAGGAGGCCGAGACCGTCGGCGCCTCGCGCGTCACGTCGCAGAACCCAGCCCGAAGTTGGACATCGTTCCGTACCCCGCGCGACCGCCTCGCCGGAGGCGCGGCCGCGCTCGGGGACCTCGTTCTACGAGCGCCGGCAAAGGACGTACTCCGCCAGGCTCGCGAGGGCGTCGCGGGACGGGCTCGCGGGGAGGCGGTCGAGCAGCTCCTGGGCTTTCCGGATCGATCCGTCCGCGCGGCCGAGAGCGTATTCGATTCCCGGCCGCAGGTCGAACTCCGCCGCGAGCGTCCCCGCCCGGTCCGCGATCCCCTCCGAGAGGTAGATCTCCTTCACGCGCACCCGCTCGCGGGGAGAGAGGCGCGCGAGGAGGTGGACGACGGGGAGGGTGACCTTCCCCTCGGCGACGTCCGTCCCGAGGGATTTCCCGACGACCGCCTCCTCCCCGTCGAGGTCGAGGCAGTCGTCGACGATCTGGAAGGCGAGGCCGAGGCTGCGGCCGAACTCGCGCATGGCGCAGGCGAGCTCCTCCGTCTGCCCCGCGTACCGGCACCCCAGCTCGCAGGCGGCCCCGTGGAGGGAGGCCGTCTTCATGTCGATCAGCTCGACGTAGCGTTCCTCCGTGAGGTCGAAGTCGAACCGGGCGGCGGTCTGCTCGATCTCGCCGCGGCAGACGGTCCGGGTCGTCCCGGCGAGGAGGCGCGAGGCGACCTGGGAGCGCAGCCCCGTCGAGAGGTGGAAGGCCTTCGCGTAGAGGTAGTCGCCGAGGAGGACGGCGGTCGGGTTGCCGAAGCGCGCGTTCACGCTCGCGAGCCCCCGGCGCTTCGAGGCCTGGTCGAGGACGTCGTCGTGGACGAGGGTCGCCGTGTGGATCATCTCGACGATCGCGGCGACCGGGAGGTGCTCGGGGTCGAGGGGTCCGAGGGCCTTCCCGACGAGGAGGACCTCCGCCCCCCGGAGTCGCTTCCCCTTGTACCGGGAGACTTGCGCGACGAGGTCCCGCAGCACCGCCGAGGGGGCGGAGAGCTCCCGTTCAAAGAGGCGGGACATCTCCTCGACCTCGGCGCGGACCGGGCCGAGGAGCTCCTCGAGGAGAGGCTCCATCATCCGGCACCCGCGACGAGGGAGGAGAGCGACCCGAGGTCCCCGGGCTCGTTCAGGTTCACGTAGGAGCGCCCGGTCGGATCGGCGAGGGCCGTCTCCTCGGGGTCGAGGACGCGCGCGCGGACCCGCGGGAAGAAGTCCGTCACCTTGAGGCGCCCCTCGGCGAAGGCGGCCTCGATCGCCTCGACGCAGCCGCGCCGGTAGGCCCCGACGAGGGGCTCCACCCCGGCGCCGGTCGAGCCGCAGACGACGTCGAAGCCCCGAGCGGCCTCCGCCGCGAACCGGTCGAGGAGGGCGGGGGAGACGAACGGCGCGTCGACGGGGAGGAGGAGGACGAGGTCGCTCGAGGAGGCCTTGAGCCCCGCGTGGAGGCCGGCGAGCGGCCCCGCCCCGACGAGGAGGTCGGGCACGACCCGGCGGCCGAGGCCGACCAGCCGCTCGGGGTCGTTCGCGGAGACGATCACCTCCTCGCACCGCGGGGCGAGGAGGTCGAGCGCCCGCTCGAGGAGGGGGCTTCCCTCCACCCGGAGGAAGCGCTTGTCGACCCCCATCCTCCGGCTCCGCCCTCCCGCGAGCACGACCCCCGTCTTCCTCTCCACCGCCCTAGGGGTGCGATCTACCGGTTGGTGCCGTTCGAGTCGCCGGTGGGAGGGGTCGGCCCTTTCGCCGGAGACTCGTCGTCCCGAAGCCCCTTCTTGAACTGGACGAGGCTCTGCCCGAGGCTGCGCGCGAGGTTCGGGAGGCGCCCTCCGAAGACGAGGAGGACGACGAACCCGATGATCAGCATCTCGGCGAGCCCGAGATTCTGGAAGAGGGCGAGGGGGAAGAGGCTCGCGGGGTGGGTCAAGTCTCGGCTCCGTCGGTTCGCACTTCCCCCTCGGGGCGGGCTCGCGCAAACAAAGGGGATTGTAGCCCGGCACCCGTAGGTTCCATAGGGATCGGGCCTAGGGACGCCGCCGCCCCCGCTCGGCGAGCGCGCGCTCGATCCCCTCCCCCATCCGCGCGGGGTTCTCGACGAGGCTCGCTCCCGCCGCCTCGAGGGCCGCCGCCTTCTCCGCCGCCGTCCCCTTCCCCCCCGCGATGATCGCCCCCGCGTGGCCCATCCGCCGGCCGGGAGGGGCGGAACGGCCCGCGACGAAGGCGACGAGCGGCTTCGTCCCCTTCGCCCGGAAGGTCGAGGCCGCCTCCTCCTCGGCGGTCCCGCCGATCTCCCCGATCATCAGGACGGCGTCGGTGTCCGGGTCGGCCTCGAAGAGCTCGAGGGCGTCGACGAAGCTCGTCCCGACGATCGGGTCCCCCCCGATCCCGATGCAGGTCGACTGGCCGATCCCGCGGGAGGTCAACTGCCAGACCGCCTCGTAGGTAAGCGTTCCGCTCCGCGAGACGACCCCGACCCGGCCGGGCCGATGGATGTAGCCCGGCATGATCCCCACCTTGCACTCTCCCGGGGTGATCACCCCCGGGCAGTTGGGGCCGACGAGCCTCGTCGGCCCTCCCCGCAGCGTCTCCTTCACCCGCGCCATGTCGAGGACGGGGATCCCCTCCGTGATCGCGACGACGAGCCCGATCCCCGCCGCGGCCGCCTCGAGGATCGCGTCGGCGGCGAACGCCGCCGGCACGTAGATCACGGAGACGTCCGCGCCGGTCTCGGCGACCGCCTTCGCCACGGTGTCGAAGACGGGGACCCCCCCCACCCCCTTCGTCCTCCCCTTTCCGGGCGTGACCCCCGCGACCACCTTCGTGCCGTAGGCGAGGGCCTGCTCGGTGTGGAAGGTCCCGTTCGAGCCGGTGATCCCCTGGCAGACGACGCGCGAGCCCTTCCCGACGAGGACGCTCACCCCGTCCTCCCCCGTGCCGCGGCGCAGGCGAGCGCCGCCGCCTCGTCCATCCCCGCCGCGGGGGCGATCGGGAGCCCCGAGGCTCGGAGGATCTCGCGCCCTTTCTCGACGTTCGTCCCCTCGAGCCGGACGACGAGAGGGACCTTCAAGCCGACCTCGCGTGCCGCGGCGACGACCCCTTCGGCGAGGACGTCGCACTTGACGATCCCCCCGAAGATGTTGACGAGGACCGCCCGGACCCTCGGATCCGACAGCAGGATCTTGAACGCGGCGGCGACGCGCTCCTTCGTCGCGCCCCCGCCGACGTCGAGGAAGTTCGCGGGCTTCCCTCCGTGGAGGAGGAGCGCGTCCATCGTCGCCATCGCGAGGCCCGCGCCGTTCACCATGCAGCCGATCGAGCCGTCGAGGGCGACGTAGGAGAGGTCGTGGCGGGAGGCCTCGACCTCCTTCGGGTCCTCCTCGTCGAGGTCGCGCAGCTTCGCGGCCTCCGGGTGGCGGTAGAGCCCGTTCCCGTCGAAGACGACCTTCGCGTCGAGGGCGAGCGCTTCCCCCTCCTTCGTGAGGACGAGCGGGTTCACCTCGGCGATCGAGAGGTCGAGGTCGAGGTAGGCGCGCGCGAGCGCCTCGATCAGCGAGGCGACCTTCCCGGCCTCCTTCCCCGAGAGATCCATCCCGAACGCGAGCGAGCGCGCCTGGTAGGGGCGGAGTCCCCCGGTCGGGCTCACCGCCTCCCGGCGGATCTTCTCCGGTGCCCGGGCGGCGACCTCCTCGATCTCGACCCCCCCTTCCGCGCACGCCATCGCGACCGGCCGCGCGAGGCGGCGGTCGAGCGCCATCCCGACGTAGAGCTCGGCAGCGATCGAGCACCCCTTCTCGACGAGGATCCTCCGGACGACCCGCCCGCCCGGGCCCGTCTGCGCCGTGACGAGGGGCTTTCCGAGCATCCCCTCGGCGGCGGCCGCGGCCTCGGCGGCCGACCGGACGAGCTTGATCCCCCCCGCCTTCCCGCGCCCTCCCGCGTGGATCTGCGCCTTGACCGCGCAGGTCCCTCCGTCGAGCGCTTCGTACGCGGAAGCGGCTTCCGGCGGGGAAAACGCGACTTTCCCCGCGGGGACGGCGACGCCGTACCGCGCGAGGATCTCCTTCGCCTGGTGCTCGTGGATCTTCACGCGGGGAAAGGGGCGCGATGCTAGGGACCGTGCTGGGTGGGTCAAGGAAGCGCTGCCCCCTCCTTGTCGCGGAGCGCGGCGGTGGGACAATCCCTCTGCGCTCGGAGGGAGATTCGCCGATGCGTGCGTCCGCGTTCTTCTGCGGTCCCGTCCTGCTCTCGTCGGGAGTCCTCGCACCGGCCCGCGCCCAGGCCCCGCGCTTCGCGGACCTGCACCGCGCGATCCCCTGGGTCGTCGACGCGACAGCGGCAGTGGCGCTCGGCGACCTCGATGGGGACGGGGACCTGGACGCGCTGGTCGCGGTCTCCGGGTTCTACCCCGCAGGGCAGGATCGGCTCTATCGGAATGACGGGTCGGGAGCGCTCGCCGACGCAAGCGCGCAGCTCCCGGCGATCCTCGACGACACGAGGGCCCTCTCCCTAGGGGACGTCGACGGCGACGGAGACCTCGACGCCCTGGTCGCGAACTTCGGGCAGCCGCACGGCCTGCTGCTGAACGGCGGCGCCGGCGTCTTCTCGGACGCGGGGGCCCAGCTCCCCCCGGTCGTCGGCCCCGCCCGCGCCGCCGCCCTCGGGGACCTCGACGGGGACGGCGACCTCGACGCCCTGATCGGGAACGACGCGCAGCAGAACCAGCTCTTCCTGAACAACGGCTCCGGCTCCTTCGCCTACGCGACGGCCCAGCTTCCGCCGGTCTTCGCCCACACGTGGGCCCTCGCCCTCGGGGACGTCGACGCGGACGGAGACCTCGACGCGCTGGTCGCGAACGGCCAGCCCGGGTTCGCCTCGTACAACCGTCTCCAGCTGAACAACGGCTCGGCGGCCTTCGTCGACGCCACGGCGCAGATCCCGCTCGTCTCCGCCTACACCCGTTCCCTCGCCCTCGGCGACCTCGACGGGGACGGGGACCTCGACGCCCTCCTCGGGAACGACTCCGGTTCCCAGAACCTCCTCCACCTGAACAACGGCGCGGGCGTCTTCACCGACGCGACCGCGCAGCTCCCTGCCGTCCTCGACGACACGAAGTCGCTCGCCCTCGGGGACGTGGACGGCGACGGGGACCTCGACGTCCTGATCGGCAACGACGGCCCGAGCCGTCTCTACGCCAACAGCGGATCGGGGGTCTTCACGGACGCGACCTCCCAGATGCCGCCGACGCTGGAGATCGCGCGCGCCCTCGCGCTCGGCGACCTCGACGGGGAC
Organism: Planctomycetota bacterium; assembly: GCA_035695825.1. Lineage (GTDB taxonomy): Bacteria > Planctomycetota > UBA1135 > UBA1135 > JAKEFM01 > JAKEFM01. The sequence goes on from DASRRH010000015.1 coordinate 11,939, forward strand.
GGAGACCTGGACGCCCTCATCGGGAACGACGGGACCCAGGACCGTCTCTACGTGAACGACGGCTCGGGGGGCTTCGCCGACGCGACCGCCCATCCCGTCCCCGAGGCGCAGGGGACGCAGGCACTCGCGCTGGGGGACGTCGACGGGGACGGCGACCTCGACGCGCTCCTTGGCAACGACGGGCAGAGTCGTCTCTACCGGAACGACGGCACGGGCCTCTTTTCCGACGCGACCGCGCAGCTCCCCGCGGTCTCCGACGACACCTACGCCCTGGCCTTCGGGGACGTGGACGGCGACGGGGACCTCGACCTGTTCGTCGGCAATGAAGGACTGAGCCGCCTCCTTCTGAACGGGGGCGCGGGAACCTTCGTGGACGCGCCTTCGCTCCTCCCGCCCACCCCCTACGCCTTCACGCGAGGCGTCGCCCTGGGAGACGTCGACGGGGACGGGGACCTCGACGCCGTGCTCGGGAACTACGCGAACTCCAATCTCCTGGCCGGGGGACAGGATCGGCTCTACGTCAACGGAGGCTCGGGCGCCTTCAGCGACGCCCCCGCGCAGATCCCCACGACCTTCGACTTCACGTTCGCGGTGGCCCTCGGGGACGTCGACGGCGACGGCGACCTCGACGTCCTCTTCGGCAACTATGGAGCCCAGAACCGCCTCTGCCTGAACAACGGCGCGGGGTTCTTCACGAACGCGACGACCGCGCTCCCGGCGAACATCTACCCCGCCACGTACGCCCTCGCCTTCGGGGATGTCGACGGGGACGGAGACCTCGACGCCTTGCTCGGGAAGACCGCGACGGAGCGACTCCTCCTCAACAACGGCTCCGGGGTCTTCACGGACGCGGCGGGCGCGCTCCCCCCGGCCACCGACACCACCCCCGCCGTCGCTCTCGGGGACATCGACGGGGACGGTGACCTCGATGCCTTGGCCGGAAACGCGAGTCCCTACGGGCTGGGCGCGCAGAATCGGCTCTACCGAAACGGCGGTTCCGGCGTCTTCACGGACGCGACATCGGAGATGCCGTCCATCCTCGACGCGACCCCCGCCGTCGCCCTCGGAGACGTGGACGGGGACGGAGACCTCGACGCCGTGTTCGGGAATCTCGGCCAGGCGAGCCGGATTCCCGTCACGAACCTCACCCGCCAGCTCGCGTGGCGCGGGATCCCGGGGATCGGGAAGCCGCTCGTCTTCGACCTCTACGGGCCTCCCTCGGGGGGCTGGATCCTCGCCTTCTCCCTCGCGAGCGCGAGCTTCCCCGTCCCGCCGCTCGGGACTCTCCGGCTCGATCCTCCCTCTCATTTCGTCGTTGCGGCCGGCGCCCTCGACGCGCAGGGTCGGGGCTCCGCTTCGTTCCCGGTCCCGCCGAACCCTGCCTTCGTCGGGCTCTCGCTCTACTGGCAGGCCCTGGTCGCCCCGCCCCTCTCCTTCACGAACCTCGAGGTGACGACGTTCACGAACCTGTAGGAGACGGGCGCGACGCACCGGGAGCCGGCCCGCCCGGGCCTTCTCGGCTCCGGCGGGAGAGCTGCCTCGTGGAGGCCCCCCGGGTCGCACCCGGATGAATGGGCCTCCACAGAGGAGAGACGATTTGGGAGGGGCCGTGTACGCAGAAAACCTTCTTTCGTACAGGAGCCCCTCTCGATCGTCTCTACCTGTAGAGGGACGCTCGTGCCGAGCCGATTCGGCGGATCGATGTGAGTGGCCCCGCGCGAGCCTGCTTCTCCCATCCATCGCGATCGTCGTCCGAGGCTCCCGCTTCCTCGGCATCGATCGATGGAAGCCGGACCGCTGGCGCCGGCCGCACCCGCGATGCGGCCTCTTTTTGACGGGCCCTCCCGCGGACGGAAGAATCACGGCATGGCGCGAGCCGCGACCGGCACGGAAGGGATCCTCGTCCACGGGGAGATCCTCGATCTCGTCGAACGCGGGGCGCTCAAGGGCCGCCAGCCGATCGCGCCCGCGCAGGTCCAGCCCGCGAGCCTCGACCTCCGCCTCGGCGAGTACGCCGTCCGCGTGCGGACGGGCTTCCTCCCCGAAACGACGACCGTCGAGGAACGGCTCCGCGACCTCGAGGTCTACCGCTTCGACCTGCGGGCGGGAGGCGTCCTCGAGCGCGGCCAGATCTACCTCGTCCCCCTCCTCGAGGAGCTCGCGCTCCCCGCGGACGTCCGCGCCCGGACGAACCCGAAGTCGACGACCGGACGGCTCGACATCTTCACGCGGGTCGTCACGGACCGGAACGGGCGCTTCGACGAGCTTCCCCAGGGGTTCCGCGGCCGGCTCTGGATCGAGGTCGCGCCGCGCTCCTTCCCGGTCCGCGTCCGGACGGGCATCTCCCTCAACCAGGTCCGCTTCTCGCGGGGGGAAGACGCGATCGAGGAGGCGAGCGTGCGAGAGCTCCACGCGAGGAGCCCGCTCGTCTGGGGGGAGAAGGGCCCGCTCCCCGCCTCCGAGGTGCGCTTCGACCGCGAGGGGGGCGTCTTCCTCCGCATCCGCCTGCGCGGCGAGGGGCCGATCGGATTCCGGGCGAAGCGCTTCTCCGGGATCGTCGACTTGGAGAAGGTCGGCGCGCACGACCCCGCCGACTTCTGGGAGGCCGTCGCCGCCCCGCGCGGCACGCTCATCGTCGAGCCCGAGGAGTTCTATATCTTCTCCTCCCTCGAGAAGGTCGCCGTCCCCGCCGACCACGCCGCCGAGATGCTCGCCTACGACGTCGGGATCGGGGAGCTGCGGACGAACTACGCCGGCTTCTTCGACAACGGCTTCGGCTACGGGCGCGGGGAGCGCCGCGGCACGCGGGCGATCCTCGAGGTCCGCGCCCACGACGTCCCCTTCCTCGTCGAGGACGGGCAGGTGATCTTCCGCCTCAAGTACTTCCGGACGACGGGCGTCCCCTCGGTCCTCTACGGCGACGCGGCGGCGGGCTCGCGCTACATGGACCAGGATCTCGCCCTCGCGAAGCAGTTCCGGCCCTTCGGTCCCTAGGTGCGTCGATGCCTCCGGCGTGCTCGGGCTGCGGGTCGGTCGCGCCGGAGGGGGAGGCCGGGTGCCAGGCGACGTTCGACGAGCTCTGCGTCCGTAACCCGGGCGGCATTCCCTCCTACCAGGTCCGCCGCACCTTGGTGGACGCCTACGCCCTCCAGCACCCCGACCGCTACTGCGCCTCCGGGAAGTCCTTCGCCGCGCACCTGACCGGGCTCTGCTGCACCTTCGAACATGGCTCGCACCCCTCGGTCCTCGAGGCGGTTCAGCGCTGGCTGAACGGCCCCCGGAAACTCGAGAAGCCCGAAATCCCCTCGTCCCGCGGCGGCGTCACCCTGGCGGACGTGCAGGGGGCCCGCGACAGCCAGGTCCTCGCTCTCGCCGTCGAGAAGTGGGCGCGCTCCACGTGGGAGGCCTACTCGGCCCTCCACCCCCTGGCCCGGAGGTGGATCCAGGAGGCGCTGGCTCGCCGGTAGGCGGGCACTCGCGGATTCCTTGATCCGCCGCGGCGCGCTCCCCCTCCTGATCGGAACGGTCGCGCTTCTCCTCGTCGCGTTCCTGATCCCGGGACGGGAACCGGGACCGGCCGTTCAACCCCCGGAGATCCGAATCCCCGGGGAGCCAACCATTCTGAGGGACGACCCCTCGACGGCTCTCGGGGCCGACCGAGACGTTTCGACGCGGCCCGCGCAATCCCAGCCGGCGGACTCCAGGCCCGCCGGCTATCACGGACGTTCTCTCTTCCTCCAACTCCGCGGTTCGGTCGCCGACTCGGAAGGAGCGCCGATCTCCGGTGCTCGAGTCTCCGGGTCCTTCCGGGACGAAGGGGATGCCCGGATCGCCCGGGGCGTCACGGGATCCCTCGGCGTGTTCTCGCTCGACTTTCTGGATGCCATCCCGCGGATTGCAAGTCCGGTCGAGCAGGTCCTCCTCGAGGTCGCCGCGACCGGATTCGCCTCGACGACCGTCCACGGGATCCGGGTCCCATGGAGCCAGACCGTGCAGGTCGGGGCGCTGGTCCTCCTCCGTCCCGGGAGCATCGAAGGGAGGATCCTCGACCCGACCGGCGCGGGGCTCCCCGGCGCGACCGTCGCTGCATACGTCCTCCTAGGCGAGTCCGAATCCCCGGACCTCCTCCCTCCGGATCCTTGCGCGACGGGACGGAGCGGCGAGTCGGGCACATTCCGGCTGGAGGGAGTTGCTCCCGGCGTGATTCGCCTCGTGGCGGCGGGAGAGGGCTTCGCCCCGACTCTCGTCGACCCTTTCCGGCTCCGAGAGGGGGAGAAGGCCGCAGCGGTCACGGTTTCACTCTTCCCGGGAACGACGATCGAAGGAACCACGGTCGACGAGGAGGGTCGCCCGGTCCCCGGCGCGGAGGTCGAGTTCTCTGCGACGGATCCCCTCCCCGTTCCTTCCGCGGTCTCCGACGCGGAGGGGCGCTTCCGGATCGGCCCCGTCCGGATCGGCCGCAACGGCCAGGTGAGGGCGAGGACCCCCACAGCCTGGTCCCAGGAGATGCCGGTGGAGGGAGGCGCGCGCGACCTCGTCCTGCGCCTGCTCCCTCTCGGGCGCATCTCCGGAGTCGTCAGGGAGCTCCCGTCCCAGCGCCCCTGTTCGAACGCGGCCGTCGTCGTCCGCAACATGGACTTCCCGTCGTTCGAGTTCGGCCGGATCGTCCGGCGCGCCGACGTGGACGTCCATGTCTCAACCGATTCGGAGGGCAAGTTCGAGGTCCGGGTTGTCTCCGACCGGAAGTACTCGGTGAGCGCGTCCCTGCCCGGCTTCGCGGAAGGAGCGGAGACGGTGTCGATCCGAGCCGACGCTTCCCAGGCCTTGGTCGGAATCCTCCTCTCTCCCGTTCCGCCGGGACGCGCGGTTCGGGGGCGCGTGGTCGACTCCCGGGGAGAACCCCCGCGCCACGCCCTGGTGACCGTCCAGGGAGGAGGGCTGAGGCCGCCAGGGAGGACGGTGCGCGCCCGGAGCGACGGCGCCTTCGAGGTCCCGGACTTGTTCCCCGGAGACTATCCGATCTATGCGTGGGCTCCCGGATTCGTGTCGGGCCACGAGTCCAACGAAACGGTCCTCGTCCCCAGGGACGGCGAACCGCAACCGGTCCTCCTCACTCTCGAGATCCCCGGAAGGATCGAGGGAAGGGTCCGCGTGAGGGGAGAAGCTCCTCCCGTGCCGCTCCAGGTGTCGGCGGGCTGGGTGGGCACGTTCGCGGACAGCGAGGGACGGTTCGAGCTGTTCCCCCTCGATCCGGGCGAGCACTGGGTGGGAGTCGCGGCGCGCGTCCCGAGCGGGACGGTCCTTCTGCATGCCGACGACCTCGCCCCTCTTCGCGAGGTCTCCCGCGGCGGCGCGAAGGTGACGGTGGTCGAGGGGCAGACCACGTATGTCGAGATCGACGCCTCGGACGCTTCCTTCGCTCGCGTGCACGGGACGGTGCTCCGGAGGAACTTGCCGGTCGTCGGAGCGAGGGTCCGGCTCCCGCCCGCCCACTTTCCCTCCCGCGACCCCGCGAGCGTCCACCCGTCGAAGGGGGCGACCACGGGAGTCGACGGGACCTTCGAGTTCTGGACCGAGGAGTCGGGTTCCGTGGAGGTCTCCGTCTTCGAAGCCGACTTCCCCCTCCCGGCGTTGACCAGAGTCGAGCGCATCGAGAAGGGGGGAGACCTGGAGGTGCTCTTCGAACTCGCCACGACGCACCTCGCGGGCACCACGGTCGATTCCTCCGGTTCGCCGCTCCCCGGAACGGCGGTCAACCTCTCGGTCTCCCCTTGGGGGCCTCCGAGGACGTGGATGAGCGGGAGCGTGTTCTCGGGGCCCGACGGATCGTTCCGGATCCGGGGGGTGCCGCCAGGCTCCTACGTCTTGACCATCGGGAAGCTCGGCCGCGCGACGCGTGTGGAGCGCCTCGAACTCGCTCCGCTCGAAACGCGGGATTTCGGGAAGGTGACCCTCCCCGTCGCCCACCCCGTTCCGGTTCGGCTGTCCTGGGCCGATGGGCGAGCCTTCGACCGCGCAGTCCTGAGGGTCGAGACGGAGGACGGTCTTCCCGTCCCTCCGCCGGACTCGCTCAACCGCGAAGCAGGCTTTCGGTGGAATGAGGCGTTCTCCCGTTGGATTGCATTCCGGAGCACGGACCACCTCAACGGGCGGGCGATGATTCGGGTAGACGGAGGGGGCACCGAGATCCGTCATCTGGGTCCCGGAACCTGGCGGTTGCGACTTTTCGGCCCGGCCGAGCGGGAGACCGTCTTGCACGTCGGCGATCGACCGCCGGAGTCCGTCGAGTGGACCGTAGATGCGGGTCCCCGCCGGTGAATCGCGGCTTGAAGAGGTCTGCGCTTCCCGTATCGTTCGCCGCCGGAGAAACGAGCATGGCAAGACAGCGCGACAACTCCCGCCGCCGCGGCCACCGCTGGACGAAGTCGAACCACGGCAGGCGCCCGACGCACAAGCGCAAGAAGCGCCTCTAGGCTTCCCTTCCCAGAAAGGGACACTTGGTCGAGGACCTCCTCGTCACGACGGCCGTCTCGCGGACGACCGGCGTTCCCGGGCGGAGCCTGAGCAGCGCCCGGACGAACCACTTCGTCGTCGACGAGCCCGCATACGCCGGAGGCCCAGGGGAGGCGGCCACTCCGGCCGAGATCTTCCTCGCCGGCGTCTCCGCCTGCGGCGTCCTCCTCGTCGAGGCGTTCGCGAGGGAAGAGGGGTTGCCGCTCAAGAGCGCGACGGCCCGGATCGAGGGGATCCGGACGAAGAGCGACCCGGCGAACTTCCGGGAAGTCCGGCTGCGCCTCGTTCTCGAAGGGGTCGACGCGACGGCGGCCGCGCGGCTCGTCGAGCGCTACAAGGCGCGCTGACCGCTCTACCGCGCGGTCGCCGTGGCGACCCGGGTCACCGTCGAGGTCGAAGCGCACTCCGGGTGAGCAGGGAAGGCGGGCCCCGGAAGGAACGTCTCCCTCTCAGCCGATCGTCGTGAGGATCGTCGGGCTCAGCGCGAAGGGGACGCCGAAGGTCGCGGCGCCGCAACCGCCGGGATTCCCGACGTCCGCGCCCTGGACCCCGAAAGTCTGGCCGATCGCGCTCGGGTCGCAGGGGAGCGTGCCGCCGAGGATCTGGGCTCCCGGGACGAGCGCTCCGAAGCTCGCGCCGAGCGCGCACGGGATCGGCGGACAGAGCGGGATGAGGATCGGGGCTCCGACCCACATGAGCGGGAATCCCTGGACGTTCTCGAGCGCGAAGTTCACGTTGCTCCCGAGGACCGGGACGCCCGCCGGCTGAATCGCCAGCGTCCCGCACCCGGTCGCGACCGGGAGGAAGGCTCCGCCGGTCGTGACATGCTGGGTGGCGACGACGTTGTCGACGTACCAGCCCCGGTAACCGTTCATGGAGCCGTCGATCGTTTCGAAGCGGAACCGATGCTGCCAGGGCCCACCCGAGGGCTGCGGCAGGTTGACCGCGAAGCTCACCGCAGGGGTGCAGGGGGTGTTCCCGACGACCTGGGCGACGGTCGCGTAGGCGCCCCCCGCCGGTCGGGCCTCGACGAAACACTGGTCGAAGGCAGCGGTCCCAGCGCCCTCCGTCTCCTTCGTGTACTGGAAGGAGAGGCGCAGCGCCGCGACGACCGAGGAAGGGATGACCGGGGACTCGATCGCCCCGCCATTCGGCGTCCCCGCCGTGTCGTAGTCGTAGAGGCCGAGGTCTCCCCGGTTGTAGGCGGCGGCGTTCGCCCCCATCGACGCCGGAATCGGCGTCATCGCCGCGTCGCAGAGGGCCTCGCCGTGCCAGAGGGTCGCGGCGGCGGCGCCGGCCGCGTCCGTCTCGGCGTAGGCGCCGAGCCCTCCCCCCTCGAACGTCTCCGAGAAGACGACGCAGGGGACTCCCGGGGGAGGACAGGAGGAGGCGACGCGCACGTCGAAGAGCCCGACCGCGCTCGAATGTCCCCCCACCCGGACGTAGAAGAGATTCCCCGCCACGAGGTTGACGGTAACGGAGGAGCCGACGCCGCAGGAGTCGTCGTTGCACCCGAGGGAGACGGGGTTGGCGCACGTGCCCCCGAGGACTTGGAGCGTCGTGTCGAAGTTCGTCCCCGGCGTGCAGGTGTCGAACGTGAAGGTCCCCGAGCAAATCGGCTGGTAGGAGAACCAGACGTCCTTCCCCCCCGCTCCGCAGGGCCAGGCGGGAAGGGAGTTCGTCGCGCTCACGTTCGTGAAGCCCGCGTTGAGCCCGTCCGCGAGGGGGACCGAGGCCGCGCACTCGTCGTTGAAGAGCGTCGCCGGAGGAGGGAAGCAGGCCGCGATCGCCGCCTGCAGGGCGGGCTTCGTGATCTTGGTCCCGGCGTTGTCTCCGACCATCACGCACCCGCCGGCGGTGTGGATCCCGATCACCTTCTTCGTGGTCTCGTGGAGGATCGGCGATCCCGAGTTCGCGCCGCAGGTGTCGATGACATAGGTCAGCACATCCCCGACCTGGGTCGCCAGGGTTCCCGTGTCGGCCTGGAGGACCTGGTTCCACGTGCCCGTCATCGTCCCGAGGGGGCAGTTGCAGCTCCCGTTCCCGCCCGCGGCGTTGGCGAAGTCTGTGCTGTCCACCCCGTAGCCCGCCACCCGGATGGACGTCCCGTTCGCGGGGATCACCTTGGCGAGCGAGAAGGGGACGGGCCCGAAGATCGCCCCTGGGCCCGGATGGGCCGCGAAGAGAGCGTTCTGTCGCTGGAAGGCCGTCTGATTCGCGCTGTTGCGGCCGGTGCGGAAGACCGCGTAGTCGTTCCCGGGGACGCCCGCCGCGCCCACCGCGGCGGCGACGACGGCCGTGACCGGATACTGGTCGAGGAGCGAGGGATGATTCATCGTGCAGTCGGCGTTCGACAGCGGCACGTTGAACTGCGCCACGGTCGCGATCTGAAAGTTCGTCTGGGGAACGGGAACGAAGCAGTGGCCCGCCGAGAGGAGGCACTTCTGGTCCACGGCGTTCCCCGGAGGCACGTCGATCAGGAAGCCCGTGCAGCCTTGCGCGTTGGGGGAGTCGTCGAACACCGTGACGCCGAGCAGGAGACGGCAGATCGAGTACTTGACGGTCAACAGGCGGTCGTCGATGGCGCCGCAGATGTCTTCCGGCGGGGCCGCAAGGGCGGCCGGCGGATCCCCGACGAACGCCTGCCGCACGACGAGCCGATTCCCCTGCGTCCCCGGACCCGCCAGGAGTTGGATCGCGAACTGCGCGCCGTTCAGGTACGCCGAGGAGAGTTTCCACTCCTGCATCCGGGACGCGTCGAGGACCTGGCTCTCCCCGTCGAGCAGGGAGGTCACCCGAACCGCGCTCCCCTCGGGGAGGTCCGCCACGGAGAAGAGGAATCGGGCCCAGTGTGCGTTCGGTCCGAAGTCGAGGAAGCGGCTCCACACGACCGCCGGCGCGGAGCCGGGGTTGTCGAGCGGCCCCGAGTCGAGGGCCAGCGGCTCGACGTGCTGGGGGAGGGGGGAGGGCTGGCCCGCCGCGGGGAGGGACAGGAAGGGGAGGAGGAGCGGCGCGATCGAGGGGAGGGGACGGCGCGAGAAGGGCACCCCGTTCATCGCATCACCTCGGCGGATGGAGAGCGCCGGGACTCAACCAGGGAACACGGCCCTCGTCAAGCCGAGCTCGCATGGGTCCCCCGCGGTCCTCCCTCGCCCCGGAGGAGGCGTGCGGCGCCGTATCCCCGGGGGCCTACCCGACGCGGAACCTCCCCGACTTGTGACGCTTGCGCCGGATCACGGCGCGGCCGCCCACGGTCTTGCTCCGGGTGCGGAAGCCGACGAGCTTCAGGCGCTTGGACTTGGAACGCCGGATGTTCTTCTTCGTCATCGGGGAAGGAGCCCCTTCTCGCGGAGGAGGTCGAGGTCCTTGCGGATCTCGGCGGCCGACTTCTGGAGCGCCCCCTTCTCCTCGGCCGTGAGGTCGAGCTCGATCACCCGCTCGACGCCGGCCCGGCCGAGAACGGCGGGCACGCCGACGTAGAGGTCGCGGATCCCGTATTGGCCGGCGAGCTGGACGCAGCAGGGGAGGAGGCGCTTCTCGTCGCGGAGGATCGAGCGGATCATCTCGACGGCGGCGGCCGAGGGGGCGTAGTAGGCGGAGCCCGTCTTGAGGAGGTTCACGATCTCCGCGCCGCCGTCCCGCGTGCGCTGGACGAGGCGGTCGAGCCGGTCCTTCGGCAGGAGGCGCTCGACGCCGATCCCGTTCACGGTCGCGTAGCGGAGCAGGGGGACCATCGCGTCGCCGTGCCCGCCGAGGACCATCGCGTCGACCTCGCGCGGGGAGACGCCGATCTCCCAGGCGAGGAAGGAGCGGAAGCGGGCCGCGTCGAGGACCCCCGCCATCCCGACGACGCGGCTCGCGGGGAACCCGGTGAGGGCGCGCATCAGGTGGGTCATCACGTCGAGGGGGTTCGTGACGACGACGACGATCGCGTCGCGCGAGCCCTCGCGGAGATGACCGGCGACGTCGCGGACGATCTTCCCGTTCACCTCGAGGAGGTCGGAGCGGGACATGCCGGGCTTGCGCGGGACGCCCGCCGTGACGAGGACGAGGTCGGAGGCATAGGTCTCCTTCGGGTCGTTCGTCCCCTTCGCGGAGACGGAGAAGCCCTGGACGGGGGCCGACTCGGCGAGGTCGAGGGCGATCCCCTGGGGCTTGCCCTCGATCACGTCGTAGAGGACGAGGTCCCCGAGGTCCCCCTCGAGGAGGCGCTGCGCGGCGGTCGCCCCGACGAACCCCGAGCCGACGACCGAGATCTTCGCCCGGGCCACGCCCTAGGCCCGCTTCATGGCCGCGACGATCGCCCGCCCCATCTCGCGCGTCCCGACGGCGGTCGGGTCGTCGCGGCTCTCCTTCATGTCGTAGGTGACCGACTTCCCCTCCTCGATCACCCGGGCGACGGCGCGCTCGAGCCGGTCGGCGGCGGCCTTCTCGCCGAGGTGGCGGAGCATCATCACCCCCGACAGGATGAGCGCGGTCGGGTTCACCTTGTTCTGCCCCTTGTACTTCGGGGCCGAGCCGTGGGTCGCCTCGAAGATCGCGATCCCCCCGTCGCCGATGTTCCCGCCCGGGGCGACGCCGAGCCCCCCCACGAGGCCCGCGCAGAGGTCGGAGAGGACGTCCCCGTAGAGGTTCGGCAGGACGAGGACGTCGTAGAGCTCGGGCTTCTGCACGAGCTGCATGCACATGTTGTCGACGATCCGGTCCTCGAACTCGATGTCGGGGTTCTCCGCGGCGACCTCCCGCGCGACGCGCAGGAAGAGGCCGTCGGAGTACTTCATGATGTTCGACTTGTGCACCGCCGTCACCTTGCGGCGGCCGTTCTCCCGCGCGTAGTCGAAGGCGAACTTGACGATCCGGCGGGTCCCCGTGATCGAGATCGGCTTGATCGAGATGCCGGAGTCCCGGCGGATGCGCGACTTCGGGACGCGGCTCTCGATGAACTCGATCAGCGCGGCGGTCTCGGGCTTCCCCTGCTCGAACTCGATCCCCGCGTAGAGGTCCTCCGTGTTCTCCCGGATCACGACGAGGTCGATGTCGCGATAGCGGGAGCGCACGCCCGCGTAGCTCTTGCAGGGGCGCACGCACGCGTAGAGGTCGAATTCCTTTCGGAGCGCCACGTTGACGCTGCGGAAGCCCGTCCCGACGGGCGTCGTGATCGGCGCCTTGAGGGCGATCCGGTTGCGGCGGACCGACTCGAGGACGCGCTCGGGGAGCGGCGTCCCCTCGCGCTCCATCACGTCGATGCCGGCGTCGACCCCTTCCCAGCGGAACGCGACGCCCGTCGCGTCGAGGACCTCGCGCGCGACCTCGGCGAGCTCGGGACCGGTCCCGTCGCCACGGATCAGGGTCACGGTGTGGGGCATGGCTGCGCTCGTCTCTCCCGAACCGAATCGCGCCCCAGGGCGGGCGAAAAGGGGCCGGAGAATAGGCGCGCCCCGCGCCGGGCGCAAGCGAACGGGATCAGCCGTTCAGGAACTTGTCCGAGCTCGCCTGCCACCACTGCCGCCACGCCCGCAGCGCCCGGTCGCGCTCCTCCTTGCTCCCGTGCGGGTCGAACTTGATGTTCTGGCGGGTGATCCGGCGCAGCGCCGTGATCGCGGAGTCGCGGACGATCGCGTTGCTGTCGCCGAGCGAGTCGAGCAGGGCCGGCACCGCGCCCCTCGCGTCGAGCTCCCCGAGGGTGAGAGCGGCGTTGTGGCGGACGAAGTCGTCCTCGTCCTTGAGGAGGGGAACCAGGAAGGGGACGACCTTCGGGTTCCCCGACTGGGCGAGGTCGGAGACGGCCGCCCAGCGGACGCTCGCGTCCTTGTCCTTCAGCCGATCGATGAGGGCCTGGATGGCCGGAGGGATCCCCTCCTCGCGCTTCTCCCCCGGCGGGGAGGCGGGACCGCTCGCCGGCACGGCCGCCGCGACGCTCGCCGCCCCGGCCTCCTTCAGCTCGGCGCGCAGGCCCTCGACCGCCCCGGCGAGGCGGGCGTTCCCCTCGTCGAGCGCGGTCGAGCGGATCTCCAGCCGCTCGAGGCGGTGCTTCAGGTCCTCGTTCTCCTTGATGTAGCCCTGGACGCGGTCGAACCGGGACCGGAGCTCCTCCCTCTCCTTCTCTCCGAGGCGCTGCCCTTCCTCGAAGGCCTGGCTGAGCTCGCCGATCCGGCGGTCCGCCCCCACGACCCGATCGTCCGCGGCGGCGACCCGCCGGTCGAGGACGTCGAACCGCGGGGCGAGGTCCCCCCGGACCGCGTCGGCCTCGCCGCGCAGGCGCTGGTCGAGCTCCTTCTCGCGGTAGCGCGTGTACCCGACGGAGGCGGCCGCCGCCCCGAGGAAGGCGAGGAGGGCGAAGCCGACCGCCCGGCCCCCCCCGCCGGGGGCCGAGGTCGCGCGGGAGCCGGCCGCCGGGTTGCACGTCCGGCAGATCACCTTCCCCTTGACCGTGATCGCGGCGCCCGTCTCCAGGTCTTGGAGGGGGATGCTCTCGTTGCAGATGTCGCAGAAGTAGATCTTCACGCGCGGATCCCGCCGTCGCCGGCCCGCCTTGTACCCGCGGCCGCGGCGCCGGTCAAAAGGGGCTGGATTGACACCCGCGGAGGTGGACTCCTATCCTCGTTGGTTCGCGAGGGAAGCAACCGCGCGCCTCGCGCGGAAGCGATCGGCACGCCCCAATGCGGATCGATCCGAAGACGGCCGCCCGGCTCGAGCAGGCGGGTACGGAGTTCGTCCTGGCGGCGATGCGGGAGGAGGTCTCCCGCCACCCCTCGAACGCCGAGGCGCTCGCCGAGCTCGCCAACCTCCTCGCCCGGCTCGGCCGCTACGAGGAGGGGCTCGCCGTGGACTTGCGCCTGGCCGCGGCCCAGCCCTCGAGCCCGATCGTCTTCTACAACCTCTCCTGCACCTACGCCCGGCTCGACCGGCTCGACGAGTCGGTCGGGGCCCTTCGCCGGGCGATCGAGCTCGGGTTCGACGACCGGGAGCTCCTCCTCCGGGACGAGGACCTCGCCGCGCTCCGCCGCGACCCGCGGTTCCCGGAGATCCTCGCCCGCCTCCCGCACCTTCGCTCCCCCCGCTAGAAGCCCGCCCCGAGCGCGACGATCGTCCCGACGGCCAGAGCGGCGCCCGCGCCGACGACCGCGGCCTCCGCGAGGAAGGGGACCGACGAGGAGGGGACGCCCACCTCCTCCCCCGACGGGGGGGCCGGAGCGCTCGCCCCGATCCGCGCGCCGCACCAGGGGCAGTGGGAGTCCTCGAACGGCACCAGGCCGTCGCAGCGCAGGCAGGGCTTGACGCGCTCGCTCACGCCTTCGGGGAAGCGCGGAGACTATAGCCCTCGGGCGCCGCGCGAGGAATCAGCCGCCGAAGAACGGGTCGCTCCGCCGCCGCTCCCACCACGATTCCCAGCGCTCGACCGCCGGGGCGCGCTCGGCGTCGGGCCCGAGGGGGGCGTAGCCGAAGTCGAGGCGGGTCACCTGGCAGAGCGTCTCGTGGCAGAGAGCGCGGACGTAGGGGCTGCCGTCCCGCAGGCCCGCGATCAGCGTCTCGAGGGAGGACCAGTCTCCGAGACGCGCGAGGGCGCGGGCGACCTCGTAGCGCACGTTGAGGTCGCCGTCCTCGCGGTGCGGCTTGAGGTACGGGACGAGTCGCCGGTCCCCCGTCGCGCCGAGGACGAGGGCCGCCGCGGCCCGCACGCTCGGCTGCCCCTCGCTGAGGGCGTCGAGGAGCCCCGGATAGGCGGGCTCCCCGCACCGCTGGAGCCACCCGATGGTGTCGAGGAGCTCCCCCCCCCGCGCGTAGCGCAGGGCGAGGACCTTTTGCTGGATCCGCTTCTCGAGCCGGGCGTCGGGGCCGACGAACTCGGAGTAGGGGCCGAGCCGGCACCCGGCGAGCGCGAGGGGGAGGAGGAGGAGCAGGAAGGGGGGATGGCGCATGGCAAGTCGGAAGGGGGCCGTCGCCTCTATCGGCCGGAGACCTCGAACGCTTGAGCGCTCGCCTGCGCCGAGCGTCTCCGCCGGCGCTCCGGGACCGCCCGCAGTCCGGCCGAGAGGAGAAGCAGGAAGAGCCCCGCCGCCGCGAGGGGCTCGGCACCCCCCTTGCCTCTCCCCTCCCCTCCGCGCGCAGGAGGAGGAACGGTGGGAGAGTCGGGACCCGCGGCCCCCGTCGCGCGCGCGATCTCCGCGAGGACCGAGGCGGCCCTCCCGCGGAACTCGGGGGGGCAGAACGACCCCGAGAAGGCGGCGGGACGCGGCGCTGCGAGCCCCCGCCGTACGAGCGCGCCGACCGGCGCGGAGGAAGGGGGGCGCCAGGGCGCCGCGAACAGCCTCCGGCCGATCCGCTCGAGCCGGACCTCCGAGGCCCCCATCGCGACCCGCGCATCCGGCTCGTCGCCGGCGTCCCCGTCCGTCTCGAGGAGGAGCCTCTCCGGCTCGTACCGGAGCCGGTCCCCTCCGGGAGCCCGGCAGAGGAGCCCGAGAAGGGGCTCCCAGACCGCCGTCGCCTCGGCCCACGCCGGAGCCTCTTCTCCGCCCGGGGTCGAGCAGAACGCGGCGACGACCCCCGCGCCCGCCCTCCAGAAGGAGAGAAGGGGCTCGGGCTCGACGGCGGCGTACGCCGCCGCGGCTCCGGCTCGAAGGACGCAGCGCGCTCGCTCGAGCGTAGGGGGCGTCTCCGTGGGGAGGCGATCCGAAAGGTCGCAAGGGCGAAGCGGGTGCCTTTCGATCCCGCGGTGGACCTCGGCGGCCTCCTCCGCGACCGCCGCAGGCAGAGCGGCGGGGTCCTCGACGCGGACCGAGCGCCCTCCGCACGCGGCGGCGAGCCGGTCGAGGTGCAGGACGTCGGCATCGGCCCCGACCGCGAAGAAGACCGCCTCCGCTCCCGATTCCCGGATGGCGCCTGCCGCGGCCTCGAGGGTGGTCCCCGACGCCGCCTCCGCACGCCCGTCACTGAGGACGAGGAGCTTGCGCCGCCGAGCGGGCGCGCGGTCCCCGAGGCTCCTCGCGGCGGCGACGAGCGCGCCCGTGAGGTCCGTCTCGCCGGAGGGGCGCTCGGCGGCGAACGAGCCGGCGGGGCGCGGATCGGGCGGCCGGCCTTCCTCCTTCCAGACCTGGACGGGCCCGAGGCGCCCCGCGAACGCGGCGACCCGCACGGAGTCCTCCTCCGACGCCGCGGTGGCGAGGCGGGAGACGGATTCGCGGGCCGCGGCGTACTTCTCCCCCTCCATGCTCCCGGAGGCGTCGAGGAGGAGGAGGAAGTCGCGCGGCCGATCCGCCGGCGGCCCCGGCTCGACGGGGAGGATCCTCCTCAGGCTCGAGGCGCGGTAGCCCCCGGGCCCGAAGGCCTCCCTCGTCCCCGCGACGAGGAGGCCGACGCCCGCCTGCTCGACCGCTTCGAGGAGTCGGGGGGCGAAGGGCTCGAGGCGCTCCGCGCGGACGTCGACGAGGACGACCGCGTCGGCGCGCGGGAGCGCGGCTGCGACCTCCTCGGCGCGGACCGCCTCGACCTCGATCCACGAGACGCGGCCGAGCGCCTCGGCGAGGCGCGGGGAGCCGGCGACCAGGGCCCGCCTCGCTCCACCGACCGTGCAGGCGGCCGCTCCCGCGTCGTTCTCGGGAAAACGGTCCGACGCTTCCGGCTCCCACTCGACGCGGACGGTGAGCCCTCCGGCTCGCCGGACGGCGACCGCCCGCTCGACCCGGAGGGTCCCGTCGCCCGGGACCTCGAGCTCCTCCCGGAGGACGCTCTCGGTTCCCCCCCCCTCGCGGATCGTCCATCGCAAGGTCCCCCGCGGGGGAACGGCCCCCTCGCGCGCGAGGCGCGCGCGAGCGAGGACGGTCTCCCCCACCGAGGCCGCGCGCGGGAGATCGACCGACTCGACGCGCCGGTCGCCCCCCTCGGCGGGAGGGAGGGCCCGGGCGTGGATCCGGATCTCACGCCGCGCGAGACCCGCGAGCGCCGCGCGGAAGTCCCCTCCCGACTCGACGCCGTCGCTCACGACGACTGCGTCGGCGCCGGGACCGGCGACCTCGAAGAGCGTCGCGAGCGCCGCCTCGAAATTGGTCTCTCCCTCCTCGGGGAGATCCCCGAGCGAGGGGAGCCCCCGGCGCAGGCGCGCGAGGAGGTCTCCCACAGGGGAGAGCGGACCGATCGGACGCGCCCGCCGCCCGAAGAGGACGAGGCCGGCGCGATCCCCCCCGCGCAGGGTCTCGCACGCCGGCGCAAGGAGGGTCGGGAGGTCGGCGTAGAGCGCCGATCGGCCGCGGACCGCGCTCGCCGAGACGTCGAGGAGGATCCAGCGCTCGGCGACCTGGGAGGGGGAGCGGGCGACGTCCGCCGCGGCGCCGAGGAAGGCCGCCGCGGAGAGCGCCAGGGTCAAGCGCCAGCCCCTCATTGCTCGCGTTCCCCCGCCTTGTGCGCTCCGCGGGGCATTCTTAGGATCGCGGCGACTCTCCCCTCCGCGGCGAGACCGGGAGAGTTAGGAGGATCGGGGTGAACAAGGCTCAACTCGTCGATCAGGTTCGGACCCAGCTCGGCTCGGCGACCTCGCGCGCGGCGGCCGAGAGGGCGGTCGTGGCCGTGCTCGGGGGGATCGAGAAGGGCCTGCGCAAGGACGGGCTCGTCGCGCTCCTCGGGTTCGGGACCTTCTCGGTGCGCCGGCGCGCCGCCCGGATGGGGCGCAACCCGAGGACCGGGGAGGCGCTTCGCATCGAGGCATCCCGGACGGTCCGGTTCCGGGCCGGCTGCGACCTCAAGGCCCGGGTCTGATCCCTCCCTCCGCGGCCGGGGGCTCGATCCAGCCGCCGCCGAGGAGGAGGTCCCCTTCGTAGAAGACCGCGGCCTGGCCGGGAGACACGCCGGTCTCGGGCCGGTCGAGTCGTACGAAGACGCGGTCCTCCCCCCGTCCCTTGACCTCCCCTTCCACCCCGGCGTGCCGCGACCGCACCTGGACGAGGGCCCGCAGGCGCTCGGCTCCCTCGGGGCGTCCGCGCCCGATCCAGTTCGTCTCCCGCACGTGGAACTCCGCGCTCGAGGCCTCCTCGCGCCCCCCGACGACGACGGTGCCGGTCGCCGGCTCGAGGGCGACGACGTACCGCGGCCCCTCCGGGGAGGGCGGGAGGCCCCGTCGCTGTCCGACCGTGAAGCCGGTGATCCCGTCGTGACGTCCGACCGCGCGCCCCGCCGCGTCGACGATCGGCCCGGGCTGGGGGGGAAGCCCCTTTTCCCGGAGGAGGGCCCGGTAGTCTCCCCCCGGGACGAAACAGATCTCCTGGGAGTCGGGCTTGTCGGCCACGGGGAGCCCCGCCTCCCGGGCAAGGGCACGGACCTCCCCCTTGCCGAGCTCCCCGAGCGGGAAGAGGACGCTCCCGAGCCGATCCCGGGGAACGGCGAAGAGCTGGTAGGACTGGTCCTTCCCGCGATCGGCGGCTCGCCGCAGCCGGACCTCCCCCCCGCGGGCCTCGAGCCGCGCGTAGTGGCCCGTCGCGACGAACCGCGCCCCGAGGCCGCGGGCGAGGTCGAAGAGGGCGCCGAACTTGATCTCGCGGTTGCAGCGCGCGCAGGGGTTGGGGGTGAGCCCGCGCCGGTAGCCGTCGACGAACCGCTCGATCAGGGCGCCGAACTCCGGGGAGAAGTCGAGGGCGTAGAAGGGGACCCCGAGCTCCTCGGCGACCTCGAGGGCGTCCCGGGCGTCGGAGACCGAGCAGCAGGTGCGCGCTTGGCCCTCGCGGGCCGCGACGCCGTTGCGGAGGAAGAACCCGACGACCTCGTGGCCGGCGCGGCGGAGAAGGAGCGCGGCGACGCTCGAGTCGACGCCTCCCGACATGCCGACGGCGATCCGCATGCGCGACGGGCTCTCCCCCCCGGAGGCTCGCCCGCCGCCGGGGCGTTTGCCTATACTCCCCGCCGCGATCGCCCGCAACGGACGCGCGAAGGGGACCCTCTTGCTCTCGACCCTCTCCTTGATCCCTCTCCTCCAGAGCCCCGACACCCGGCCCGCCTCCCCTCCGCCGACCGGGGCCTTCACGACGTTCCTCCCGATCGTCCTCATCTTCCTCATCTTCTACATGCTCGTCATGCGTCCGGAGAGGAAGCGACAGCGCAAGCGCCAGGAGCTGCTGAAGGGGATCAAGAAGAACGATCGCGTCGTCACGAGCGGGGGCCTCCACGGCGTCGTCGCCGCGCTCACGGACCACACGGTCGTCCTCAAGGTCGACGAGAACGTGCGCCTCCGGTTCAATCGCGACGCGATCGCGGCA
Source organism: Planctomycetota bacterium (assembly GCA_035695825.1). Taxonomy (GTDB): domain Bacteria; phylum Planctomycetota; class UBA1135; order UBA1135; family JAKEFM01; genus JAKEFM01. The sequence continues at coordinate 30,691 of DASRRH010000015.1, forward strand.
ATCGTCGACAAGGAGGAGGGGGAGGAGGCCGCGCGTGGAGGAGCGGGGTAGGCTCGGGCGCCGGGGGGAGGAGGCGGCGGCGCGCGCCCTCGAGGCGAAGGGGTGGAGGATCCTCGGCCGCAACCTCCGCACGCGCCTCGGGGAGGTCGACCTCCTCGCCTTCGACGGGGAGACGCTCGTCGCCGTCGAGGTGAAGACGCGGTCGGGGGAGGCCTTCGGCCGGCCGGAGGAGGCCGTCGACGCCCGGCGCATCGGGCGCCTCCGGCGAGCCGCGCTCGCGCTCGCCGCCGCCCGGGGTCTCGGGGAGCGGCCGATCCGGATCGACGTCGTCGCGGTCCGGCGGTCCGGGGGCGGCCGTCTCGACTGCGAGCACATCCCCGACGTCGGATCCTGACCCCCCTCCGCGCTCCGGGGGTCCGAGGTTTGCTTCCCGGGGGGCCAAGGTGTAAGCCTTGAGGCCGTCCGGACCTCCCCCCCCCGCGGCGCCGCGGGGCGAAGGAACCGGTCCCCTGGATGGATGGTCCGCCGCCGGCGGAGCCGGTGCGCGGACGGTTGGCCTTACGCGCGGAGCGCGTTCGAGCCCGGGCCGATGCGGTTGTTCCACCGGTACGTCTCCTACCGCAAGCTCGCCCTCTTCGCGGGAGAGGCCCTCCTCCTCTACGCATGCATCCTCGCGGGGATGACCTATCCCTGGGTCTGGGGGACGGAGCAATGGGTGCAGGGGACGATCGCCTCGGCCGTCGTCGTCCTCCTCCTGATCCCGGTCCTCGCCCTCTCCGAGCTCTACGACTGGCGGGTCTCGGCGGACCGTCGGGAGCGCAACTGGAAGCTCTTCGTCGCCTGCGGCGCCGCCCTGATCGTCCTCGCGATCGTCGTCAAGGCGCTCCAGCTCCTCGGGCTCGCGGCGCTCGTCCAGTTCCCCTCCACCCTCGACCCGGGGATCACGACGCGCCTGATCCTCGTCGTCCTCGGGACCTTCCTCGTCCTCGCCGTCTGGCGCGCGTTCTTCCACTGGGCGATCGGGCGGTGGAAGTTCCACGAGCGCCTCCTCGTCCTCGGCTCGGGGACGGCGGGACGGACCCTCGCGCGGGAGATCCACGAGCGCCGCGACACGGGCTTCGAGCTCGTCGGGTTCTACCTCGGCGACGGGGCGGACGGGGCCCCCCGGGAGCTCCCCTCCGTCCCCTTCCCCGTCGTCCGCGGCGACGCGGAGAGCCTCTACGACGTCGCCCGGCGGATGCGCGTGCACCGGGTCGTCGTCGCCATGGAGGACCGCCGCAAGCGCCTGCCGACCGAGGAGCTCCTGCGCTGCCGGATGGAGGGAATCCCCGTCGAGGAGTGGCTGTCCCTCTACGAGAGGATCACGGGGAAGATCGCCGTCGAGAGCCTCCACCCCTCCCACCTGATCTTCTCGGAGGGGTTCCGGAAGTCCCGCTTCGTCCTCGCGACGAAGCGCGCCCTCGACCTCACCGTCTCGGCCGCCGGCCTCCTCGTCACCGCCCCGATCATGATCGCCTCGGCGATCGCGATCCGCCTCGATTCCCGGGGACCGGTCTTCATCCGCCAGAAGCGCATCGGCAAGGACGGCCGGGAGTTCACCCTCTTCAAGTTCCGCACGATGCGGGCGGACGCCGAGCGGGACACGGGGCCGGTCTGGGCCCGCGTGAACGACGAGCGGATCACCCGCACGGGCGTCTGGCTCCGCAAGTCCCGGATCGACGAGCTCCCCCAGCTCTGGAACGTGCTCCGCGGGGAGATGTCCTTCGTCGGGCCGCGCCCCGAGCGCCCCTTCTTCGTCGAGGAGCTCGAGGGGCGGGTGCGGCTCTACCGCCAGCGCCTCACCGTGAAGCCGGGGATCACCGGGTGGGCCCAGGTGAACTACCGCTACGGCTCCTCCCTCGAGGACGCGGTCGTCAAGCTCCAGTACGACCTCTACTACATCAAGAACATGTCCGTGCTCTTCGACCTGATGGTCCTCGGGAGGACGATCGGGGTCGTGATCCTGCGGAAGGGGGCGGTGTGAGCGCCTACCGGACGACCCCGTGCTTCGAGCCGACCTTCCGGAAGGCCTCCACGCACCGGTCGATCTGCTCCCGGTCGTGGGCGGCCGAGATCTGGACGCGGATGCGGGCCTCCCCCTTCGGGACGACGGGATAGGAGAAGCCGATCACGTAGATCCCCTCCTCCAGCAGGTCCCGGGCCATCGCGCCAGCGAGCTTCGCGTCCCCGAGGAGGATCGGGACGATCGGGTGGATCCCCTCCCGGATCTTGAATCCCGCGCCCGCGATCCGGCCGCGGAACTGGGCCGTGTTCTTCTCGAGCCGGTCGCGGAGCTCGGTCGTCGAGGAGAGGAGGTCGAGGACGGCGATCCCCGCCGCCACGAGCGCGGGCGGGAGGGTGTTCGAGAAGAGGTAGGGGCGAGAGCGCTGCCGGAGCAGCTCGACGATCTCGCGCCGCCCCGCCGTGAACCCCCCGCTCGCGCCGCCGAGGGCCTTGCCGAGTGTCGAGGTGATCACGTCGACGCGCCCCTCGACGCCGCAGTGCTCCGGCGTCCCGCGGCCCGTCGGACCGAAGAAGCCCGTCGCGTGGGAGTCGTCGAGCATGACGAGGGCGTCGTGGGCCTCGGCGAGGGCGCAGATGTCGGCGAGGCGCGCGACGTCCCCGTCCATGGAGAAGACCCCGTCGGTGGCGATCAGGCGGGTGCGCTTGGCCCTAGCCTCCTTCAAGCGGCGCTCGAGGTCTCCCATGTCCGCGTGCGCGTAGCGCAGCCGCTCCGCCTTGCAGAGCCGGATCCCGTCGATGATCGAGGCGTGGTTCAAGGCGTCGCTGATCACCGCGTCCTCCTCGCCGAGGAGCGTCTCGAAGAGGCCGCCGTTCGCGTCGAAGCAGGAGGTGTAGAGGATCGCGTCCTCCGTCTTCAGGAAGGAGGCGATCCTCCTCTCGAGGTCCTTGTGGATCGTCTGGGTCCCGCAGATGAACCGGACCGAGGAGAGGCCGAAGCCGAAGCGCCCGAGCGCCCCCTGCGCCGCCTGGACGAGCCGGCGGTCGTTCGCGAGGCCGAGGTAGTTGTTCGCGCAGAAGTTCAGGACCTCGCGCCCCCCGACCCGGATCCGCGCCCCCTGCGGCCCCTCGAGGAGGCGCTCCTCCTTGAACGTGCCCGCCTCGCGGATCCCCTCGATCTCCCGGGCGAGCCGGTCCCTCGTCGCTCCGATCATCGTCCGCTCCCTTCCCCGATCCGGAGGACCACCTTCTGCTCCTCGCCCGAGGCGAAACGCTCGAGCGCCTCGGGGAAGCGCTCGAGGGGGACCTCGGAAGTGACGAAGGGCTCGACCTCCATCCCGCGGGCGAGGAGGTCGAGCATCCTCTCCCAGGTCGCGAACATCTCCCTCCCGATGATCGCGTGGAGCGTAAGGCCGCGGAAGATCACCCGCTCGCCGAACCCCTCGATCGGGACGGTCTCCGCGCGCGGGATCCCGAGGAGGACCACGTCGCCTCCCCCCCGCGTCATCCGGATCGCGTCGTTGATCCCGTTCGGGTGTCCCGAGATCTCCATCGCGACGTCGACCCCCCCCTCCGTCGCGGCGAGGACGCGGGCGATCGCCTCCTCCCGGACCGGCGCCGAGACGTCGAGGACCTCGACGCGCTCTCCGAGGTCCCGCCGCGCGACCCACGCCCGGGCTCGCTCGAGCGCCCGGGGCTTCACGTCGGCGACGAAGATCCTCGAAGCCCCGGCGAAGGCCGCGACCTCCGCCGTCATCGCCCCGATCGGCCCCATCCCGACGACCGCGACGCGCCGGCCCCGGAGGTCGACCTTGAAGGCGGTGTGGACGGCGTTGCCGAGCGGATCGAGGATCGCGCCGACCTTCTCCGGGAGGCTCCGGGGGAGCCGCACGACATTGCCGGCCGGGACCACGACGTAGTCGGCGAAGCACCCGTCGAGGTGGACCCCGTGGATGCGCGTGCGCTGGCAGGCGTGGCGCTTCCCCGCGAGGCAGGCCGCGCACGCCCCGCACGCCTCGTGCATCTCGGCCGAGACGTACTCCCCGCCCGAGAAGCCGTTCGCCCCCGGCCCGAGGGCGTCGATGACGCCGCAGAACTCGTGGCCGAGGACGATCGGAGGACGGACCATCTTCGCGACGCTCGGGTCCCCTCGGCAGATGTGGACGTCCGTTCCGCAGATCCCCGCCGCCCTCACCCGGATGCGGACCTCCCCCGCGCGGGGGACGGGGACGGGCCGGTCCGCGACGAGACGGAAGGAGCCGAGGGCGGTCACCTCGACGGCCCGCATCGTCGCCGCCGGTCGAGCGACCTCCCGGGCGGGAATCGCCCCGCGGATCTCCCCTCCGGGGGGGGGCGCCGGTCTCGCGGATCCCGGGGGGGGCACGCGGGGCTAGCGGCCGACGCGGCGGCGCCAGGCCTCCGTCTCGTAGACCTCGGGGTTGACGCAGTTCGGCGCCGCGCGCCCCTCGAGGTGCGCGACGGCGTTCTCCGCGCACATGGAGGCCATCTTGTTCCGCGTGTCGCGGGAGGCGCTCGCGACATGCGGGAGGACCACGACGTTGTCGAGCGCGGCCAGCCCCGGGGCCATCGCCGGCTCCTCCTCGTAGACGTCGAGCCCGGCCCCCGCGATCGTCCCCGCCCGCAGCGCCTCGACGAGGGCCCGCTCGTCGACGACCGGCCCGCGCGAGGTGTTGATAAGGATCGCCGTCCGCTTCATCCTCCCGAACGCCCGCGCGTCGAAGAGGTGGCGCGTCGAGGGGTTGAGATCCGTGTGGAGCGTCACGAAATCGCTCTCCGCGAGGAGCCGGTCGAACTCCGCGTACTCGACCCCCTCCGTGCCCTCGATCAGCCGCCGCAGGGGGGGATCGAAGGCGAGCGCGCGCATGTCGAATCCCCTCGCGCGCCGGAAGACCGCCTGACCGATCCGCCCGAAGCCGACGATGCCGAGGACCTTCGGCTCTCCGCTTCCCCCGCGGCTCACGTCCGCGCCGAGGAGGAGGCTCGGACCCCAGAGCCTGAACCGGCCCGAGCGCATGTGGCGGTCGGCGGGGACGACGTTGCGGGCGACGGCGAGGAGGAGCGCGAAGGCGAGGTCCGCCGTCGTGTCGGTGAGGACCCCCGGGGTGTTCGTCACCGGGAGGCCGAGCCGCGTCGCCGCCCCGACGTCGACGTTGTTGAAGCCGACGGCCATGTTCGCGACGCCCCGGAGCAGTGAACCCGCCTCGAGCATCCCCCGGTCGATCGACTCGGTGAGGAGGGAGACGAGCACGTCCGCGTCCCGGACGGCCGCCCGGATCCGCTCCGGGAGGACGATCTCCTCCTCCGTCTCCGCGACGATCCGGACCTCCCCGGCGCGCCGCAGGATCGCGAGTCCGGCGTCGGGGATCTTGCGGGTGGCGAGGATCCTCACGGACGGCGTCCCAGGGCCTCCTCGTCCCGGGTGAAGGCGCGGAATCCCGCCGCGTCCCCGGCCGCGCGGGCGATCCGCTCGAGGCCCTTCTCGAGGGTGGCCATGTCCGTCGCGATCGAGAGGCGCAGGAAGTGCTGCCCCTCGCTCCCGATCACCCCGAAGCTCCGCCGGTCGACGACGGCGACGCCGTGGACGTAGAGGAGGAAGCGCTGGAGCAGGGTCGCAGGGCTGGTCGTCCTCTTCCCCTCGGGGGGGAGGGACCCGAAGAAGTCGTGGACCCCGAGCGAGCGGCAGACGCCGTCGACGTTGGGGAAGACGTAGAACGCGCCGAGCGGCCGGTTGCACCGGATCCCGGGGATCTCGTTCAGGGCCGGGACCACGAAATCGCGCCGGCGGCGGAACTCCTCGCGCATCCGCTCGATCGAGGCGGCGCTCCGGGGGCTCTCGAGCGCCTCGCGCGCCCCCTCCTGCACGAAGGGGGCGACGCAGGAGACGAAGTTGATGTTGAGCTGCTTGAAGCGGCTCGCCTCCTCCGCGTCCGGGAGCGCCGCGTATCCCATCCTCCAGCCGGTCATCGCGTGGCTCTTCGAGAGCCCCGTCGCGATCACGGTCCGGGGGCGCATCCCGGGGACCGAGGCGATCGAGACGTGCCGGAAGCCGTCGTAGGTGAGGTCCTCGTAGATCTCGTCCGAGAAGATCCGGAGCTCGCCGCTCCCCCTGCGCTCGACCCCCTTCGCGACCCCCTCGAGGATCTCGCGCGAGAGGACCCCCCCGGTCGGGTTCGAGGGGGTGCAGAGGATGAGGAGCTTCGTGCGGGTCGTCAGGAGCGCCTCGAGCTCCGCGGGGTCGAACGCGAACCCCTTCTCCTCCCGGAGGAGGAGGGGGACGGGCTTCGCGCCGAGGAACGTGACCCAGGATTCGTAGATCGGGAAGCCGGGGCTCGGATAGATCACCTCGTCCCCGGGATTCACGTAGGCGAGGAACGAGTAGGCGATCGCGGGCTTGGCGCCGGGGAGGGCGACGATCTCCTCGGGGCTCACCTCGATCCCGCGCGTGCGGGAGAGGTGCGTGGCCGCCGCCCGGCGGAAGGCGGGCGTGCCGGCCGGGTCGACGTAGTGGGTGTCCCCGCGACCGAGGCTCGCGGTCGCGGCCTCGACGACGTGCGAGGCGGTGGCGAAGTCGGGCTCTCCGAGCGTGAGCCGGACGACCTCGACCCCCCGGCGCTGCGCGCGCGCGATGTCCTCCGCGATCCGGAACGCGTTTTCCGTCCCGAGGGCGGCCATCCGCTCCGCGAACAGGGCCATCGCTACCCCCCGCTCCTCACCTCTCCCTCGAGGGGCGCGGCGCGACGGCCGGTCGCGGGGGCCCGAGGGAGGACTGGACGGGGGAGGGGAATCTCGCGCGCAGGGCGGGTCCTCGAGCGGGATGCGTATTCGTGTCGGCCCGTCGGCGGGGGCTCGCGGCGGACGGCCGCGGGGGACTCGAAACCGCCCCGATCGTAGCGGAGGGGCGCGAAGCGGTGAAGCGCGTGGCCGCGGGTCGCCTCACCCTCCTCCGGCCCCCCACGCCGAAGGGGGGGGGACGAGCCCCTCCTCGGCGGCGACCGCGCGCGCCTCCTCCCGCAGGACCTCGGCCGGGACGAGGAAGAGCTGCTGGTAGACGTTCCGGTCGTCGCGGAACGCGGGCCATTCCTCGCCCCTCCGACGCCGCTCCCGGACCCTCCGGACGAGCGCCTCGAGGATCCGCCGGTACCCGACCGCGTGCGGGCTCCGGGAGCCCTCCGCCGCCGCTGCGGAGGCCATCCCCGCCAGCGCGAGATCGGTCTCCTCCGAGGCGGCGAGGGCGCAGAGCTCGGCGCGCCCCTCGAGGAGGGCCTCGACGCCCCGGGCGCTCGCCCCTCCGCGGAGCAGGAGCCGGAGAGCCGGGAGAAGGTGGCTGCCGATCGGGAGGAGGGCGGCGGCGTCGGCGAGGTGGGCCCTCTCGTGGAGCTCGACGGTCTCGAGGACGCGATCGACCCACCCCCGCTCGCGCCTCTCCCCGGCGCGGAGCAGCAGCTTCTCCTCCAGGGCAAGGGGCTCCGCGATCGAGAGGAGCGCGTCCTCCGTCCGGCAGGGGGGGAGCGGGTCTCCGTAGACCGCCTGCCGGCGGGGAGCGTGGCGCTCGAGGATCCGCTCGACCTCGGCCGCCCGGTACCGCACCGCGTCGAGGTCGACGAAGTACCCCTCGAACGCGGCCGCCCCCGCGATCTCTCCCCCCGCGCCGATCCTCGCCGGCGAGATCTCCCGCGCCTCGCCGAGGACGACCTCGCCCCGGAAGGGGCGGCCGAGGATCTCCCCGTCGCAGGGCCCTCGCGCGAGGATCCGGAGCACGATCCCGTCCGGACGTCCGAGGAGGCGGCGGCCGAAGAGGGCGAAGCGTCCCCGCTCGGCGAACCATCCGGGGAGTCCCCCCGCCCCGGGGGAGGGGTCGAGGATCCAGCCGACCGGGAGGTAGGAGCGGATCCGCGACCCCCGCGCCGCGTCCTCCCCGAGGAGCCGGCGCGAGAGGGTCGAGGCCTCGGCGAGGAACGCCCCGAGGCCGCGCGTTCCCTTCCGATCGCGATCGGTCCCTTTCAGGATCTCCCGGACGCCCCGTACGAACGCCTCCTCCCGGTCGCACGCGGCGGCGATCTCCGCGCCCTCCCGGTCCCCCGGGACGAGGGCGCGCAGCCGGCCGGCGACGAGCCTCGCCGCGCGCGTCCTCCCTCCGGCCCGAAGCGCGCGGGCGAGGGCGCCGAGCGCCTGCCCGTCTCCCGGCGCTTCCGCGCAGGCTTCGAGCGCGCGCGAGAGCGGTCCCCCGTCGATCCCCGTCGCCGACCCCGCGAGCCAGACCTTCCTCGCCTCCTGGAAGGAGCCGGCCGCCAGGAGGGCGAGGCCGAACTCCTCGCGGAGGGAGGGGGCGAAGTACCCCAGGGCCGAGGCTTCCCGGTACTCCGCCGCCGCGGCGAAGGGGTCGCCCCGCGCCATTTCGATCCAGCCGAGCGTCGCCCGTCGCTCCGCCTCGACCTCCCGAGGCTTTTCCCTCCCTTCCCCTTCCGCCAGGCCGAGGCGCGCTCGGGAAAGCGACTCTTCCGTCGGCCGCTCCTCGAGGGCCTCGCGCAACGCGCGCAGGGGTCCGACCTCCCCGGGGGCCTCCCGGACGGCGTCGATCGCGCGCGGGAGCGCCCGCGGCAGGCCGAGCCGGCGCTCGGCGGCCGACGCGAGGGCGGCGAGCCTCCCGTCCCCCGGCCGGACCCGCAGCCCCTCCTCGGCCTCCCTCAGGGCTTCGCGGAACCGGTCGGTTCCGAGGAGGAGCTCGACCAGCCCCCGCCGCGGGTCCGGGAGCCTCGGATCGCACGCGATCGCGCGCCGGTAAGCGGCCTCGGCGCCCTTCGCATCCCCCTCCGCGCGCCGGACGGCGGCGATCCCGTGGTGGCCGAAGGCGAAGGCGGGGTCCCGTGCGAGCGCGCGCTCGAACGCCGCGCGCCGCTCGGAGGGATCGGCGAGGATCCTTCCGAGGAGGTAGTGCGGCTCGGGGCGCTCGGTCGCCCCCTCGAGGAGGCGGCCGTACTCCTCGAGGAGCGCCCCCTTCTCGAGTCGCGCGAGGCGGATCTCCTGGACGGCCCGGTGCGCCTCGACGAGGTACGGGGACCGCGCGATCGCCTCCCGGTAGATCGCGAGCGCTCCCTCCTCGTCCCCCTCCTCTCTCTTCCCGGCGGCCCGGTCGAGCAGCGCGCGCGACCCCGCGTCGGGGACGGACGCGACGACTCGCGGCGGACCCTCCCGACAGGCGAGGACGAGCGCGAGGAGCGCGGCGGGAAGCCGGGACTTCGACAAGCCCCTTCTCAAGCGCCTCCCGGCAAGGCGGCGCCCTCCCCCAGGAACGCGACGACCTGGAGGTCCTCGCCGACCCGATCCTCGAACCACTCCGCGGCCGGCAACGCCTGCGCCATCCGCGCGACCCCCGCCCCTCCGACCGGCGTCGGCGCCCCCGCCCCGCCGGCGACCTTCGGCGCGACGAAGGCGATCACCTGGTCGACCGCGCCGGCGGCGAAGAACGAGGCCGCGAGCGCGCCCCCCGACTCGAGGAGGAGCCGGCGCACGCCTCCTTGCCGCAGCACCCGCAGGACCTCCGTCACCTCGACCCGCCCCTCCCCGTCGACCCCGAACCGGAGGACCTCCGCCCCCCGCTGCCGCAGCGCGCGCTCGCGCTCCGGATCGGCCTCCCTCCCCGTCGCGATGACGACGGGGGAGGATCGGTCCGAGAAGAGCCTCGCCTCCGGGCGCGTCCGGAGCCGCGAGTCGAAGACGATCCGGAGCGGGGGGCTCGAGAGCCTACTGCGGCCCCGGGGCGTGAGGAGGGGGTCGTCGGCGAGGACGGTCCCGACTCCGACGGCGAGCGCCTCGCACCTCCCCCGCAACTCGTGGACGGCCGCTCTCGCGGCCTCGCCGCTCACCCACCGTGAGTCCCCCTCCCGGCTGGCGATCTTCCCGTCGAGGGTCATCGCCCACTTCGCGACCACCCAGGGCCGCTCCAGCGCGAGCGCGCGGCGGAACCACCGGAGGAGCGGCGCCGCCTCCCGGCGCGCGACCCCCCGCACGACCTCGACGCCGGCCCCTTCGAGGATCGCCTGCGCCTTCCCCCCGTTCTCCGGGCCCGGATCGTCGAGCGCCCAGACGACCCTTCGCACCCCGCGCCGGCGGATCGCCTCCGTGCAGGCAGAAGTCTTCCCGCGCGTCGAGCAGGGCTCGAGCGTCACGACGAGCGTGTCCCCCTTCGTCCCTCGGAGCGCCGCGACCTCCGCGTGGGGACCTCCGTACGCCTCGTGGAACCCCTCCGCCACGATCCGGCCGCGCCGCAGCAGCACCGCCCCCACCCGCGGATTCGGCTCGACCTTCCCCGCTCCGCCGCGCGCGAGCTCGATCGCGCGGCGCATCGCGGGGGCGTACGCCGCCCCCCTTCTCACGCCAGCGCGCCGAGGAGGCAGCCCGTCGTCGAGGCGAGGACGCGGACCCGGACCGTCGTCCCGGCCAGCGCGGCGGGCCCTTCGAAGAGGGCGAGGTGGTTCCGATCCGTCCGTCCGGCGAGGCGCCCGGGCCTCTTCGCGGACGGCCCCTCGACCAAGACCTCCTCGACCTCCCCGACGCGCGCGCGGTGGCGATCCGCCGCCACCCGAGCCGCGATCGCGAGGAGCCGGTTGTTCCTCTCCCGCTTCACGGCCTCGGGGACGTCGTCCCGGGCCCGCGCCGCGTCCGTTCCCGGCCGCGGCGAGAACTTGAAGACGAAGTTCTGGAGGAAGCCGATCTCCTCGAGCGCGCGCTCCGACTTCGCGAAGTCCTCCTCCGTCTCGCCCGGGAAGCCGACGATCCAGTCGCTCGACATCTCGACGCCGGGCACCGCCTCCCGCAGCCGCTCGATCCGCCGGCGGTAGAGCCCGACCGTGTAGCCCCTCCGCATCGACCGGAGGATCCGGTCCGAGCCCGACTGCATCGGCACCGGGAGGAATTTGACGACCTTCGGCAGCTCCGCGACCGCCTCGATCAGGTCGTCCGTCAGATAGGCCGCGTGGTTCGTGACGAGCCGGATCCGCGCCAGCCCCTCGACCTCCGAGAGCGCTCGGAGCAGCCCCGACAGTCGCGGCGCGCCCGCCCCGCGCCCGAGGTCGTAGCCGTAGGAGTTCACCGTCTGGCCGAGGAGCGTCACCTCGCGCACCCCTCGCTCCACGAGCCTCCGGACCTCCTCGACGATCGCCCCGGGCCCGCGGCTCTGCACGCGACCGCGCACCGTCGGCACGATGCAGAACGTGCAGTGGAGGTCGCAGCCGCGCATCACGGCGACGAAGGCGTGCGGCCCGCCGGGGTGGGCCGAGACGTTGCGCGGGAACTCGACCTGCGACTCCTCGGAGAGGGCGCTCGTCCGGCCGCGCCCCTCGAGGACCTCGCGCACGAGTTCCGGCAGCCGCGGGAACTCCCGCGTCCCGACGACGACGTCGACGACGGGGCTCCTGCGGAACACCCCCTCGCCGACGCGCTGCGGCAGGCAGCCCGTCACCGCGACGATGAGGTCGGGGCGACGCTCCTTCTCGCGGCGCAGCTCCCCGAGGCGCGAGAAGACGCGCTCCTCCGCGTGCTCGCGGACGGAGCAGGTGTTGAGGACGACGACGGAGGCCTCCTCGACGCTCTCGGCCCGCCCGAACCCGCTCTCGAGGAAGCGCCCGAGGGCGAGCTCCGAGTCGAGCGCGTTCATCTGGCAGCCGAAGGTGACGAAGTGGACCTTCGGAACTGCTTGCGCCGTCGTCTCTTCCGCGAAAACGGTCGGATTCCTCAAGGTCCTACGGTGCCGACGTTGTTCCGGGCGTTCTTCCGCGCGCGCACGCTACCGCGCTTCGGAGGTCGCCTTCAACTGCTCGCCGGTCGGAGCGCACGCGAGCTGCTTCACGGCGTCCTCGAGCCCGTGCGTGAGGCGGAGGTCGTGCTTCACGGGAGGGGACGCTCGGGAAGTCCGGGCGTTTTCCCGACACGCGCGGATGGAGACGGTGCTCCGGTACGACGACCGGCGGCGGAACGCGGGCGGGAACGTGGCAGCGCTACTGGCCGGGCCCGTCAGATCAGCGAACTGGACCGACCGGGACCCCGCGTTTCCAGGGATCGGTAGAATCTGCTCGCTTACCGCGTCATGGAGGCCTCATGCGATTCCCGGTGCAAGCCCTCCTGGCCGCCGTTCTCTCTCTCCTTGTGGTCGTCTCGGCCGGCGCTTCCCTAGCGCAAGCGACCGCCGAAGCGCACGCCGGGCGGGGCACAGAGAAACGGACGAAGGTCGTCCTTACGAAGCGCGCGACGCAGCCGTACGAGAACTCCGGATACAGTTTCTTCTTCGCGTCCCGCGACCCGAAGGTCCACCGGAACTACGTGGATCTCCTCTACGGCAACTGCGGGCTCCTGCATTTCAATGCGTACGGTGGCTCTCGCAACCGCGTCGCGTCGCTCGGCGACGTCGAGTACGCGAGCGTGCACGCGGTTCCGGACCACGGATGGTTCAAGACTTCCGTTCGGCCCCGGAAGGGACAGGTCTACGTGTTCGACGGCGGGCTCCCTACCCCCGACGGGATTGAGAAGTACGCCGTCAAGTTCGTCATCACCGACCTCGACTCCAAGTCGCTCACGATCGAATGGACGCCGCTCGGGGAGATGCCGAGGGCGCCGGGCCGCACGACCCGGATGGGCGATGCTGGGGCGGCGGGCCTGTGCGGGATGCCGCCGCACGGGGAAGAGTGAAGTCGGGCCCGGCAGTCCTCGGTCAAGGAGAGCGGACGCTTCGCCGCCGCGCGCCCGGAACTCCGACACCCCTCGCACCCTCGATCAACTGCCGCCGCCGCGGTTTCGCTCGCGCGTAATGGACACGTGTCCGTTGTGAACTTCCAAAATGGACACGTGTCCATTGTGTGCGTTCATAATCGGTCCCGGTCGGAGGGTTCGGCCCGCTCGATGCCATCGGGGTGCGGACTCGGGATGCCGAGACCGAGCGCAAGTCTTTGATCCTCAAGGGATCATCCGCCCCGAAGTCGAGGTCTTCGCAGGCAAGGGGTCTCGGGGTGGGGACGGGGACGATCGGGAGTCGCCCATGCAGGACTCGGAAGCACCTCTACGACTTCGGCGCGCGAGGCGGTCTCCCGGCGGAAGGAGGGACGGGCGGGGAGGCTCCCGGGAGATGGGGCCAGCGCCGGCGGAGGAGTAGACTCGGGCCGTGAGAGAGCCCCGCGCACCCTCCCTCCTGGCGGCCGCGCTCCTCGCGGTCGGGATCGGAGCCCCGTACGCGCTCGCCCAGGTGGACCCCCTCGGCCGGTCGATTCTGTTCGTCCGCGGGGCGGACGGGACGGGAGGGCCGGGGGACACGGAGAACCTGAGCGACATCGACAACTTCTCGACCTTGCCGGGGAACCACGGCTTCGGGTGGCTCCGGACCCTCCTCGAGCTGGACGGGTTCACGGTCTCCCAGCACGTCGAGTCGACCTCTCCCCTGACGTTGCCGCTGCTCCTCCCCCACCGGATCGTCGTGATGGGCTCGAACAACGGCCTCTTCTCGACCCCCGAGGTGGACGCATTCGACCAGTACATCGACGCCGGCGGCTCCGCGCTCTTCATCAGCGACGCGAACTGGGGGCCGCTCTGGGGCGCGGCCGCGATCAGCGACAACCTCTTCCTCGCCCGCTACGGCGCGCAGGTCTACCAGGACTCGGGGCAGGCGGCCCTCCTCCTGCGCGCGGACCCCGGCCGCTTCCTCCTCCCGGACCATCCGGTGCTCTCGGGACCCGACGGAGCCGGAGGAGCCTCCGACGTCGACGCGTACGACGGCGAGGGGATCAGCCTCTTCCAGGTTCTCCCGAGCACGAGCGCCTACCAGGCCTTCTCGATCGTCTCCGCCACGGGACTCCTCGTCCGCCTGAACACGCCCGACGGCTCGTTCGGGCCGACGCAGCCCGCCGGCCCGAACGACTCGGCGATGATCGTCGTCGAGACGCCGGAGACCCGGATCGTCGGGCACTTCGACCGGAACACCTTTTTCAATGCGAACGGCGCGGGGACGGACCTCACGCACTGGCACAACGGCCAACTGGCGCTCGACCTCTTCCGCTACCTCGCCTCCGTGCGGGCGCAGATCCAGAGCGTCGGCTCGGGATGCGGAGCGGGCGGGACGCCAACCTTGTCCGCGAATCCCCCCGCGCTCGGCGGCGTCCAGATCTTCGCGCTGACGGGAGCGGCCCCGAACGCGCCGGGGTTCCTCTTCCTTGGAATGGGCGCGGCCGCGCCCGCTCCCCTGCCGGGCGGCTGCGTGGCCCAGGTTCCCCCGGTCGGTCTGACCGCCCTTCCCGCTCCGAACACCAATGCCGCGGGAGCCTGGACCCTGCCGATCCCGATTCCCCAGTACCTCTCGCTCTCGGGACTCGTCCTGACCGTCCAGGCGGCGACCCTCGTCCCCGGGGGCCCCCTTCTCGGAATCGGGGAAGCGAGCAACGGCCTGCAGCTCCGGCTCGGCTATCCGCAGTAGGCCGGTCGCTCCGGAGGGGGGCGGAGCATACGGCGGCCGGCGCTCCACGGAGAATCGTGTGTCGAGGTCGGGGGAAGCCCCTCAGACGCGCCGTCGGCGGCCCCCCGCAGGAGGCCGCCGACGTGCCGACGGGGTCGAGGCGAACCCGCCGAGAGTTCCTTTCGTCTACCCCCCGAGAACCAGATCGATCGCGTTCGACAGGGTCGGCCCGGGTGCGCCCAGAACCACGCCCTGGAGGGAGAGGTGCACGCCGCAGAGGAGGAGATTCGGCGGGACGGGCGCGCTGAAGGTGACGACGTTCCCCGTATGGGGGGCCGACAGAGTGAACAGGTATGCGCTCGAGAGGTCGACGAGCACCTCCCCCACCGGGAGGACGAGCCCGCTCCAGGGAGCGCTGAAGCAGAACAGGAGGGCCGATCCCGGGGAATGCCCCGCGCAGTCGAGGCTGCTCGACCAGACCGATCCGAGGACGGGCGCCTGGAGGTTGGCGAGGATGGACGGGTTCACGCCGGTGCCGTTGCGGAAGGTCGACCCCGCCGTCGCACAGCCCGTGTCGTTCACATCGTACGAGTTGTCGATGAGGAGCGGCGGATTCGCGGCGGCGGCGATGGCCGGCCAGGACACCACCTTGAAGTCCTGGTTTCCGCCCGGATTGACGTCGTCCTGGGCGACGAAGACGCCGTCCGGAAACGCGCTGCCCAGCCCCCGGTTCGTCACGTCGATGCCGTCCGTGCCGGTGACCGCGTCGATGCCGAGCGCGGAGTTCGCGGCGATCTGGAAGGTGAGCAGGTGGGCGTGCGGCGCCGCGCGCTGGTAGGCGGAGAACGTGCTGTTCCCCTGGCTCGAGGCGAGGAGGTAGCCCCCTCCCCCCGCGGCGTAATAGATCGTCAACCCCTCCACGTCCGCCGTGAGGAACCCGCCGCCCGCGCTCGAGTCGACCAGGACGTGGGCGGTCCCCGCCCCCGGCTCGGCTCCGTAGCGCCAGATGCCGACGTTCTCCTCCGAGAGGAAGAGGTAGGCGTTCTCGTCGTCGGCCACGCACCCCTCGACGGTCCCTCCGGCGTCGAAGGTGCGGACCAG
>DASRRH010000016.1:0-25787 GCA_035695825.1 Planctomycetota bacterium
GCGGCCGTGGGTGGGGCTCTCGCTCGGCGTGCTCGCCTACCGGGACAAGGCCTCGAAGCGGCCCGAGAAGGTGAAGGACCTCGACGGGATCGTCGAGGACCTCGTCCGGTCGATGAAGGAAGAGCGCAGCCCCGAGTTCGCTGCGGCCTTCGGTCTCGCCCTCGGCCTCGCGCAGGAGCCTCGGGTGCGCGAGGAGCTCACGAAGCGGATGGGAGAGCTGAACGACGAGGACGCGCGGGGCTACTTCTGCCTCGGCCTCGGCCTGCTCGGCGCTCAGGAGGCGCGAGAGGCGCTCCACAAGGAGGTGAAGGAGGCGGTCCGCAAGCCCCTGCTCCTCCAGCAGGCCGCGATCGGGCTGGGGCTCCTCTCCGACCAGACCGCGGTGCCCGAGCTCCTCGAGATCCTGAAGGATGCGAAGACCCTCTCCGTCCAGGCGGCCGTTGCGACGGCGCTCGGATTCATCGGCGACCACCGCTCCGTCCAGCCGCTGATCGCGATGGCGAAGGACGAGAAGCTCACCGACACGGCCCGCGGCTTCGCGATCGTGGCCCTCGGGAAGGTCGCGGACAAGGAGCCGCTCCCCTGGAACTCGAAGATCTCCGTGATGGTGAACTACCGCGCCTTCACCCGCACCCTCGTCGGCGCGGGCGTCGCGCCGGGGGTCCTCGACATCCTGTAGGAGAGAGACCCCCCGATCGTGCGTCGCGGGGGCCGATTCCTGGGAACACACACTCCCCTGGGGAACCGGCGAGGTTCCCCAGGGAGTTTCTTCTCCTCGCTCGGCTTCGTCCTCCTCCTCGCCGGCGCTCCGGGGGGCTGTTCGGCTCCTCGGAGGGCCTCGGACGGGCGGAGCGAAGGGGGGGCGGGGCTCCGCGCGCAGGCCCGTGCGCGGCTCGACGCGGGGGACGCCTCGGGGGCCCTCGAGCTCCTCGAGCGCTGCGCTTCGATCGGACCCGAGGACGGAGAGACGTCGTTCCTCCTCGGGCTCGCGACGGAGGCGGCGGCGGGGGAGACCCCGCGGGCGGCGCTCCTCTACGGGGACGCGGTCGCCCACTTCGAACGGGCGGGACGGCTGCGCCCCGGCGATCCGCTCCCCCGGCTCGGCCTCGCCCGGGTCGCCCTGCGCGAGGGGGATTTCGAGCGCGCGGCGGAGGAGGCCGGCAAGGCGGAGGAGCTCGCGGATGGTCCGGATCGGCGCTACGAGGCCGCTCGCCTGCGCGCGAGCGCGCTCGGCGGCTCCCTTCGTTCGGGCCGAGAGGGGACGGGCTCCAGCGACGATTCGAGCGCGGCGCGCGTGGCCGTCGAGGCCGCTCGCGCTCTTCTCTCCCTCGACCCCCAGCGCGAGGAGGGCTACCTTCTCCTCGCGGAGATCGAATCGACCCTCGGGCGAGAGGACCGGGAGCGCGCGGTCCTCCTCGAGGGGGCGCGCGCGATCCCGGGAGCGATCTCCCTCCACGCCCGCGCCGTCGAAGCGCACGCGACGACGGAAGCGCGCGCGGCGCTTCTCGCGTTCTACGAGTCGCTCGGCTCCGAGCGCCCGCAGGACCCCGTGGTCGCATGGTTCCTCGGGCGCTCGGCCGAGTCGACCGGGGACTCGGCGCGGGGGGAGAACCGGTTCGAGGAAGCGGACCGCCTCTACGCGAAGGCCGCGGAGGCCTACGGGAAGAGCGCGTCCCTGCGCGCGGACTTCCGGGAGACGGCCGCGGAGCGATCGTGGTGGACGGTCGTCTCGCGGGGCTGGTGCGCCTACGGGCTCGGCCGCCTCCGCGAGGCGGCGGAACGCTTCGCGGAAGCGATCGCGCGAGCGCCCGACCTGCGCGGGACGCGCGACGCGTTCGGACGCACGGCGAAGGACGGCGTCGACTTCGCCGCGCTGGCCCTGATGGAGGCGGGCGACCTCGAGACGGGGGAGGCACTCCTCGCGCGGGCGAGCGCCTCCGCTCCTACGGAGCTCGACTGGTGGACGAACCTCGGGTACTACCGCTGGGAGCTCGGGCAGAGGCGGCAGGCAGACGGCCGAAGGAGAGACGCGGCGGAGACCTTCGAGGCCGCCCTCGCCTCCTACGAGAGGGCGAGGGAGATCGCGCCGGACGACCCCTCGGCGCTGAACGACTGCGTCCTGATCCTTTACTACCACCTCAAGCGCGAGGACGAGCGCGTAGAGCGCTACCTCCGGCACGCGATCGAGTCGGGCGAGAGGCTCCTCCAGGACGCCGGCCTCGACGAGAAGCGCCGGCGGCTCTGGGACGAGGGGACGGGGAACGCTTACCAGAACCTCGGGGTGCTCCTCTACGAGAAGAAGCACGACCTCGCCGCCGCCAGGCGGTGCCTGGAGACGAGCCTCCAGCACTACCCCCACTCGAGGGCCCAGGCGCGGCGGTACCTGGCCCGGATCGACCGGGAGCAGGGCCTGGTCTCGCCAGCCGCCTCCGGTCCCTCGAGGTGACGGAGAGGGAGCGGTGCGTTTCGGATGCGTAACGCGAATTGGACCCCCCGCCTCGACATGGGGGGGGTCTTGACCCCGACCCCCAGCATGGCCGATGGGGTACCCCGGATGGCCCGCTGGACCCCTGTTTGCAGGTCTAGGCCTGCCGTGGCATCCTACGCCGCTGCGGGGCAGTTCCCTGACCGACGGTCCGGTTTCCCTGACGATGAGGTGATCCGATGATCGGGCTCGAAAGCCTTCTGCTCGTGGTCGCGCCGGTCGTCCTTGGCGGGCCTCCCGTCCTCGTCGAGCCGGGAAGGGCCTGGACCTACGAGGCCACGGTCGCCGTCGGCGGTCCCCCGGTGCTGGTCGAGCCCGGGAGGGCCTGGCTGTACGAAGCCACCGTGAGCCTCGGTGGACCCCCGGTGCTGGTCGAGCCCGGGATGGCCTGGTCGTACGAGGCCACGGTGACCCTCGGTGGACCCCCGGTCCTCGTCGAGCCCGGCCGCGCGTGGGCCTACGAGGCCAACGTGGCGGTCGGCGGACCTCCGGTCCTGGTCGAGCCGGGAAGGGCCTGGAATTACGAGGCGAGCGTGGCCGTCGGAGGGCCTCCCGTCCTCGTCGAGCCCGGACGGGCCTGGACCTACGAGGCAGTCGTCGCGGTCGGCGGACCGCCGGTCCTCGTCGAGCCCGGCCGCGCGTGGACGTACGAGGCGCTCGTGTCCCTCGGGGGACCTCCGGTCCTCGTCGAGCCCGGGAGGGCCTGGAGCTACGAGGCGAAGGTCAGCGGGCCGCCGGTCCTCGTCGAGCCCGGCCGCGCGTGGACCTACGACGCCAAGGCCGCTTCCGACTGCCCGGCGAACGCCTCCCCCGTCCGCGTCTCCTACGTCGTCCTCCCCGCGGGGGAGGAGGGTGGGGACGTGACCGTGCTCCGGAAGATCGAGGGCGCAAAGACGGGCGTCGAGAAGTCGGGGAAGTGCTGCCTGGCGGCGAAGGCCTGCTCGGCCGGGGACGTCGCGCTCCTGCGGCTGCGCTCCGACTTCATCCAGAAGGGGGTCGAGCCGCTCGTGAAGGCGCCGGCTCCGAACGCGGAGTACTTCAACTTCGCCCCGATCCCGCCGGCCTACGCGAAGGTCCTCGTGGGGACCAAGCGCGAGGACACGGTGAAGGTCGAGGTCCCCTCCTTCACCTTCGCGCCCGGCCGGGTCTGGACGGCGACGACCTCCGAGGACGGGGGGACGCTCGAGGTGGTCTGCGCCGCGAAGGCCCTCCCCGCGACGGCCGAGAACTGCGCGGAGACGAAGCTCGAGAACTTCCGCGAGGTCTACCGGATCAACGCGCTCACCGGGGTCACGGAGACGTTCGAGCGGACCTGGCGCGTCCGGAAGGGGAGCGAGGAGCCGCGGGACGTCAAGGTCTCCCTCAAGCTCGTCGACTGGAAGGACCTGACGGACGAGGAGATCCGCGCCGAGTCCGCGGCGCTCCGGAAGAACTAGGTACCCGGCCCCTCGAGGGCCGAAGGGGCGCCCCGAGGGGCGCCCCTCTCATTGGGGTCGCGCGCCGGCGGGGCTCTCCGCTTCGCCGGCGCTCCCTTCCTTGGAAGGAGAGGAGCGAGGCGGATAGGATGCGGCGGAAAGGCGGATGAAAAGCCGAGGTATCCTCCCGGGCCTCCTCACGCTGGGAAACGCCTTCTGCGGCTTCCTCGCCATCGCGAAGACCGCCGACGCCCTCCTCTACGCCTACGGCCCCTCCTCGAGTCCGGGGGGAGAGGCCTCCCTCGAGAAGATGCTGGTCGAGGCCTCCTGGCTCGTCCTCCTCGCGATGCTCTTCGACGCCCTCGACGGGAAGGTCGCCCGGCTCATGGGCTCGACCTCCGAGCTCGGGGGGCAGCTCGACTCGCTCGCCGACGCGATCTCCTTCGGCGTCGCCCCCGCCCTCCTCGTCAAGGTCCTGGTCGAGCACGAGGTGCGGACGGCGGGCCTCCAGCCGCATCCGCGGCTCTACTTCCTCGTCGCGGGGTTCTACGCGCTGTGCGCCCTGCTGCGCCTCGCGCGGTTCAACGTCGAGAACGACCCCTCCCCTGAGGCGCACGAGCGCTTCACGGGCCTCCCCTCCCCCGCGGCGGCCGGAGTGGCCGTCTCCCTCGTGCTCCTCTACTTCTTCGACGGCACGAAGCGCGTCCCCTGGATCGACTTCGACGCCGTCCACGTGGCGCTCCGGAGGGTGTTCCCCTTCACGCTCCCCGTCCTCGGCGTCCTCATGATCAGCCGCGTCCGCTACACCCACTTCCTCTCCTGGGTGCTCCGCGAGCGCAAGGTCTTCCCCTTCCTCGCCGTGGTTCTCGTGACCGTCCTCCTCCTCCTCTACGAGCCGCAGATCGCGCTCGCCCTCGGCTTCCTCGGCTACGCCCTGAGCGGTCCGGTCGGGGCCGTCGTCCTCCGGGCGCTCCCCGCCGCGGCTCGGACGCAGGCGTCCCCTCCGTCGCGCTTCTAGACGCCCGATGGCAGGACCCCGTCCCGAGCGACCGCGCGCCGCGCGTATCGCCGCCCTCGGCCTCGGCTCGAACGTCGGGGACCGGGAGGGCCACCTGCGCGCCGGGCTCGCGCGACTGGAGGCGAGCGGACGCGTGCGGGTGCTCCGGGTGAGCCCCTTCCTCGACACCGAGCCGCAGGGAGGTCCCTCCCAGGGGCGCTTCCTGAACGGCGCGGCCTCCGTCGAGACCGACCTCGACCCGCGCGGGCTCCTCGACCTCTGCAAGCGGGTCGAGCGGGAGGAGGGGAGGGAGCCGGGTCCCCGTTGGGGTCCGCGCCCCCTCGACCTCGACCTCCTTCTCTTCGGGGACCTCGCGCTGCGCGAGGCCGACCTCGAGATCCCGCACCCGAGGCTCCTCGAGCGCCCCTTCGCGCTGGAACCCCTCGCCGCCGTCGCGCCGCTCGCGGTCCACCCTCTCGTCGGGCGCACGATCGGCGATCTCTGGCAGGAGAGGAGAGGGGCCTGCGCCTCTCCGGCCCGATGATCCGGATCGAGGACGGTCGTTCGATGCGCCGCTGGTCGGAGAGCCTGCGCCGCGAGGGGACGAGCCTCGGGTTCGTTCCGACGATGGGGGCGCTCCACGAGGGGCACCTCTCCCTCGTCCGGCGCTCCCGGGACGAATGCGCCCGGACCGCGGTCTCGATCTTCGTGAACCCGCACCAGTTCCGGGGGGGGGAGGACTACGAACGCTACCCTCGACCCCTCGAGCGGGACGCGGCGCTGCTCGAGCGGGAAGGGGTCGACGCTCTCTTCGCGCCCACCGTGGAGGAGGTCTACCCGCCGGGCTTCTCGACCCGCGTCGTCCCGGGGCCCCTCGGGGACCGCTACGAGGGGAAGAGCCGGCCCGGACACTTCTCCGGCGTCCTCACCGTCGTCGCGAAGCTCTTCTCGGTCGTCGGCCCCGACCGCGCCTACTTCGGGCGCAAGGACGCCCAGCAGCTCGCGCTCGTCGCGCGGATGGCGCGCGACCTCGACCTCCCCGTCGAGGTCGTCCCCTGCCCGACCCTCCGCGACGCCGACGGGGTCGCACTCTCTTCTCGAAACTCCTTTCTCAGCCCGAGGGAGCGGGAGACGGCGCGCTGCCTCTCCCGGGCGCTCGCGCGGGCCCGCGCGGCCTGGGCGGAGGGAGCGCGAGAGGCCGCGGTTCTCCGCGGCCTCCTCCGGGAGACGGTCGCGGCGAGCCCCGGCGCCGAGCTCGACTATGCCGCCGTCGTGGACCCCGACACGTTCGAGGAGGCGGAGGGGACCCTTCGCGCGGCCCTCGCCCTCCTCGCGGTCCGCGTCGGCGCGACCCGGCTCCTCGACAACGCACGCCTCGACCTCGAGCCCGCATGATCGTCGTCGAAGAGACCTCCGACCGGATGGTGGTGAAGAGCCCCGCGAAGGTGAACCTCTTCTTCGAGGTCCTGGGGCAACGGCCCGACGGCTTCCACGAGATCGTCACCGTGATCCAGGAGGTCTCCCTCTTCGACACGCTGACCCTCGAGCTGCGGGTCGATCCGGGCATCCGCCTCGTCTGCAACGACCCCCTCCTCAACTCGGGCAAGGAGAACCTCGTCCACCGGGCCGCCCGCGTGTTCCTCGAGCGGCTCGGCGGGAGCCGGGGCGTGACGATCCACCTCGACAAGGGGATCCCCGCCGGCGCGGGTCTCGGCGGGGGATCGGGGGACGCCGCGACCGCGATGGTCGTCCTCGACCGGCTCCTGCAGAGCGGGCTCGGGGCGGAGGAGCTCCGCCGGGCGAGCGCCACGGTGGGCTCGGACTGCCCCTTCTTCGTCTCCGGGGGGACGGCGCTCTGCCGCGGCCGGGGCGAGATCGTCGAGCCGCTGGCGTTCTTCCCCCGATACCACTTCCTCCTCGTCCGGCCGCGCTTCGAGGTCTCGACCGGAGCGGTCTACCGGCACGTGGCGCTGCGCCTGCGCAACCGGGACAAGCCCGTCACCGTCCCGCTCGACGACCTCCGCTCGGGGGACCTCGAGCGCGCCCGAGCGGCGATCTTCAACCGGCTCGAGGAGGCCGCCCTCGAGCTCGTGCCCGATCTCCAGGAGGTCCGCGAGGCGCTCGACCGCTGCGGTCTCAAGCACTTCCGTCTCACGGGGAGCGGCTCGGCCTTCTTCGGACTCTTCAACGCGGTGGCGGAGGCGCAGGCGACCGCGGCGATGATCCGGCAGCACTTCCCCGACCTGCCGGCGGACCTGATCCCCGTCGAGGGGGGAGGGGCCGTACCGGCCGGTGCGAAGAAGGTCTGACCGGAGGATCGCCTTCGTCGGCGCCGGCGCCGTCGCGACCGCGATCGGCCGCGCGCTCGCCCGGAAGGGATTCGAGGTCGCCTTCGCGAGCCGATCCCTCGGTTCGGCCCGGCGCGCGGCGGCCCTCGCGGGAGGCCGGGCCTTCCCCGACCCGAAGTCGGCCCTCGAGGGAGCGGGCGTCATCTTCCTCACGGTCCCCGACTCCGCGATCGCGCAGGTCTGCGAGCGGCTCGCCCGGGCGCAGTCCCTCCCCCGCGGTTCGGTCGTGCTCCACACGAGCGGCTTCCATCCCTCCTCCGTCCTCGCCCCCGCTCGCGCCTGCGGCGCCGCCGTCGCCTCGGCGCACCCGCTCCGCAGCTTCGCCGACCCGGGACGCACGGACCTCCGCGGCGTCCTCTTCGCGCTCGAGGGGGACCGCGGGGCCCTCCCTCGCGTTCGCGCTCTCGTTCGGCGGGTGGGGGGCCGCCCCGTCGAGATCCGCTCCGACCGCAAGGCCCTCTACCACGCCGCCGCCGCCGTGACCTCGAACTACACCGTCGCGATCGTCGACCTCGCCCGGGAGATCCTCGGCCGCGCGGTCCCCGCGGGCGGGCTCGAGCCGGTCTTCCGGGGGCTCCTGGTCCTGCTCGCGGGGACCGTCGAGAACCTGGAGCGCGTCGGCAGCCCCCGAGCCCTGACGGGTCCGATCGCGCGGGGGGACGCGGGCGTCGTGCGGGGTCACCTCGCCGCGCTGGCGCGCCACGCCCCCTCCGCCCTTCCCCTCTACCGCGCGCTTGGGCTTCGGGCGGTCGAGGTCGCTCGCCGCAAAGGGACCCTCCGCTCCCCCGCGGCGGCGGAGATCCGCGCGCTGCTGCGGCCATGATCGTCGCCTCGGTCGCCGCTCCCGACACGCACTCCGCGATCGTCGCCGCGCGCGCCTGCGCGGGCCTCGCGGGCCTCGTCGAGTTCCGGCTCGACCGGATCGGCTCCCCCGACCCGGCAGCCCTCGTCGAGGGCTCGCCGCTTCCGGTGATCGCCGCCTGCCCGCTCGAGACGGAAGGAGGGGCCTTCCTCGGTAACCGGGGGGAGCGGGCGGCCCTCCTCCGTGCGGCGGCGGCGGCCGGGGCGCGCTACGTCGACGTCGACCATCGAGCCGCCTCGGACCTGCGGGAGCTCCCCCCCGAGACGCGCCGCGTCATCTCCTCGCACGACTTCGCGGGGACGCCGGAGCGGATCTCCCCCCTCGTCTTCGAGTCGCTCGCCGCGGCGGGAGGGATCCCGAAGTACGTGACGACGGCGCGCTGCGCCGAGGACGGCCTCCGGGTCCTTCGTGCGCTCCGCGAGTGGGGGGGTCGCGGGATCGCCTTCGCGATGGGGGAGGAGGGCGCGGCGACCCGCGCCCTCGCGCCTCTCTTCGGATCCATCTGGACCTATGCGGCGGCGGAGGTTCCGACGGCGCCCGGGCAGTGGAGCGTCGCGGAGCTCCGCGCGACCTTCCCCCCCGCGGGCCCCTCCCCGCGAACGCTCGTGTTCGGCGTCCTCGGCCGGCCGATCGGCCACTCCCTCTCCCCGGCCGTCCACCGCGCCGCGCTTCGCGCCGCCGGGTTCGACGCGATCTTCCTCCCCTTCTCCCCCTTTCGACTCGCGGACTTCCTCGCTCTCCTCGAGGACCACCGATTCGCGGGGCTCGGGGTGACGGCCCCCTTCAAGCTCGAGGCGGCGCGACTCGCAGCCAGGCGCTCCCCCGAGGTCGAGGCGTGCGGCGCGGCGAACACCCTCGTCCGCGGGGCGGAGGGGTGGGAGGCGCACAACACGGACGGCGACGCGGCGGCGGAGGCGATCGAGGAGGAGGGGGGCCGGGGCCTGGAGGGCGCGCGGGTCCTCGTCCTCGGCTGCGGGGGCGCGGCGCGGGGGATCGCCCTAGCCTGCCGCGCGCGCGGCGCCGCCGTCCTCCTCGCCGGCCGCTCGCCGGATCGCGTCGCCTCGGCCTGCTCCGCGGTCGGCGCCGAACCGATCCCCTGGGAGGGGCTCGCCTCCGCTCCGCACGATGTCCTCGTCCAGGCGACCCCCGTCGGAACCCGGGACCCGGAGGCTCTCCTCGTTCCGCCGGGAGCGGTCCGTCCGGGAACCGTCGTCCTCGACGTCGTCTACGACCCGCCGGAGACGGCGCTTCTCAGCCTCGCGCGGGAGAGGGGGGCGAGGGGAATCGGCGGGATCGAGATGTTCTGGCGGCAGGCCTCTGCGCAGTTCCGCCTCTTCACCGGCGCCGAGCCTCCCCGGGAGTTGTTCCGCGCCGCCGCGCACGCGGCGCTCCGGCGCCGCGCGGGGAAGTGAGGCGGGGCCGTGCGGATCTTCCTCGTCGGCGCGCGCGCGAGCGGGAAGACCTCGGTCGGCCGCTCGCTCGCGGAGCGCCTGCGCGTCTCCTTCGCCGACACGGACGACCTCGTCTCTACGATCGCCGGGGCGTTGGCCGGAGACCTCCTCCGGACGAAGCGCGAGCCGGCGCTCCGCGCCGCCGAGAGCGCGGTGCTCGCCCGCCTGTGCGAGGTCTTCGACGGCGTCGTCGCCACGGGGGGGGGGGTCGTCCTTTCCGAAAAGAACCGCGACCGCATGCGGCGCGGCGGCTTCGTCGTCTACCTCCGCGCCGGCGCGGAGACGCTCGCCGCGCGCATTCGGGCGGAGGGGGAGGGAACGCGCCCCTCCCTCACCGGCGCCCCCCCGGACGAGGAGGTCTCCGCCGTCCTCGCGGCGCGGGAGCCCCTCTACGCCGAGATCGCTCACCTCGTCCTCGACGCTACGCGGCCCGTGGCGGAGCTCGTCTCGGCGATCGCCTCGGCCCTTCCCCCCCCGCCTGGGTCCGCTGCCCCTCCCGCGTGACCCCTCCCGCCTCCGGGAGGATGGCACGAACGGCCACCGCCGTCGCCGCACGCGCCGGGGAGGGAGAACCGGATACGGTACCGGGCGCGGCTGGCTCGACCCGACCGTCGAGCGAAGACAAGGAGATCGGCGATGTCCATTCGCACCGCGGCGGCGAAAACGCGCACACGCGACGCGGCCTCGATCGTGGGGGCGGCCCTCCTGCTGGCGGCCTGCGGGACGCCTCGCCATCTGAAGGCGGCGAGACCCGAAGCCGACGAGGGGAGCGTCCAGGCCCACCTCGCGACGTTCGACGACCTCGACTTCCGTGTGTTCACAGGCCAGAAGTGGGACGAGCTGCACCGGAGCCATTCGAAGGACATCGTCGTCCACTGGCCCGACGGGCATTCGACGAAGGGGATCGAAAGGCACATGGAGGACCTGAAGGGGATGTTCGTCTACGCCCCGGACACCCGGATCAAGGTCCATCCGATCCGGTTCGGCTCGGGGGAGTGGACGAGCGTGATCGGGGTGATGGAGGGGACCTTCTCGATGCCGATGCCGACGGCCGACGGGAAGTCGGTCCCGGCCACGGGCAAGGCGTTCAAACTGCCGATGTGCACCATCGGGCATTGGAAGGGTGGGGTGATGGACGAGGAGTACCTGTTCTGGGACAACCAGACCTTCCTGAAGCAGATCGGGCTCGCGCCGTAGCGAGCCGCGCGCCACGGTCCCGCATCCTTCCCCGCCGTGAACCCCTCGTTCGCGAAGGCGGCCGTCCTCGCGGGGACCATCGTGATGGTCATGATCCGGGCCCCGCACGGGCAGCGGAGCCGCGGGATCCGGGTGGTGAAGAGCCGGAAGGGGCCGCTCGAGATCGCCCTCCTGATGCTCGCCTGGCTCGGGTTCTTCGTCCCGCTCGTCTGGATCGCGACGCCGGCGCTCGCGTTCGCGGACTATCCGCTTCGCCCGGTCCCGTACGTCACAGGAGCCCTCTGCCTCGCGCTCGGTCTCTGGCTCTTCCACCGTTCGCACGCGGACTTGGGGACCAATTGGTCGATCACGCTCGAGGTGAGGGAGAACCACCGGCTCGTCACCCAGGGCATCTACCGGCGCATCCGCCATCCGATGTACCTGGCCCTCCTGGTCTACTCCCTGGGCCAGGCAATCCTCCTTCCCAACAGGGTGGCGGGCCCCTCCTACGTCCTCGCGATGGGCCTGCTCTTCGCTCTCCGCGTCGGGCCCGAGGAGCGGATGATGTTGGATGAGTTCGGGAAGGACTACGAGGCCTACATGGCGCGGACCGATCGTCTCGTCCCCGGCCTCTGGTGACCCTCGGGCACGGGCCCCTCCCCTCGCGGGGATCGTCGCGTGCGCGAGGAGGCCGCCGTCGGACCACCGTTTCGGACCGGCTGGGCCGCGGCGGATTCTCCCGTCGGAGCGCGGCTCGGCCGGATGGTGCCGCGGCCGTGGCGTCCCTAGAATTCCCCCGCCAGCATGGAGAACGCGGCGGAGAGAACCTGAGGAGGCCGAGCATGGCCCGCGATGTCGATGGGTATCTCTTGCCCGTCCCGAGGAAGAACCTCTCGGCCTGCCGCCGCATCGCGGGGAAGGCCGGCAGGATCTGCCGGGAGCACGGCGCCCTGGAGTACCGGGAATGCGCGGGAGACGACCTCCACGTGAAGATGGGGATCGGGTTCCCGCGCAGGATCCAGCTCAAGCGCGGCGAGACGGCGATCTTCCCGTGGGTCGTGTTCAAGTCGCGCGCGCATCGCGATCGCGTCAACGCCAAGGCGATGAAGGACCCCAGATTCACGAAGAGGATGGGTCCGAAGTCGATGCCCTTCGACTCCAAGCGCGTGATCTTCGGAGGTTTCAAGGTCCTGGTCGACGCCTGAGGCGTTCGCGAAGGGCCATCCGTTCCCTCGACGTCCCCCGCTTGGATGACGTCCCGGACGAGGAACGCGCGCCCGCGCCGGTCCAAGTAGGAGGACCGTCGGATCGACGACGGGGAGTCGCCGCGCGCGGAGTCGCCGTTCGAGGCAAGCAGCAGGATCCCTTGGATCGGAGAGCAGACTCATGAGGTGGCTTGGAAAGTACACGGACCACACCTACGCCCTGCTCCGGATCGTGGCGGGCTTCATGTTCTCGTTCCACGGCGCCCAGAAGATCCTGGGGGTGCTCTCCGAGTCCCGGCCCCCGGCGGGCTCCCAGCTCTGGTTCGGCGGGATCATCGAGCTCCTGGGAGGGCTGGCGGTGATGCTGGGGTTTCGAACGCGTGCGGCGGCCTTCCTCTGCAGCGGCATGATGGCGGTGGCCTATTTCCAGTTCCACTGGAGGTTCCAGCTCGGGCCGCAGTTCTTCCCGGGGGTGAACCGAGGCGAGACGGCCGTTCTCTACTGCTTCGTTTTCCTCTACGTCGCCTGTCGAGGCGGGGTCAAGTGGTGCCTGGAGAAGACGAGGTGAGACGGAGCGGGAGCCGGCGCAGGAGCGATCTCCCCCGCTCGGCCGACGAAAGAAGAGGCCGCGGCTTCCCGCGGCCTCGTTCGTTCCGGGCGCCCGCGAGCGCGGGCGCGGCGTCCCGCGCGTCTACTTGACCCTCCGGTGGTAGGTGATCTTCATCGTCTGCATCCAGGCCCCGTCGGGCCCTTGCATGAACATCGAGAATTCGCGCGTGTCCTTGTCCTTCCACTCGTGGACCTGCTTCACCTTGATCCGGCCAGGCCCCATCGGGTTCGGCATGTCGGAGTTGGTCGTCTCGACCTTGCAGGTCCCGTCGCAGTCCCCCTCGCTGTTCGTGATGTAGTCGCCGAAGCTGTCGATCCACGAGCCGACGTGCATCTTCTTCTGCGAGTCATAGCCGCCGAAACCGTGGCCGTGGAACGGCATCCCGCCGAATTCCCCGCGGGCGTCCATCGCGTTCCAGAGCCCGCCGACGGTCATGTCGGTCTCCGTCGCCTTCGACTTCTCGGGCGGCGTGCCGGGGGGACCCATCATGCTCTCGACCTCGGCGTCCCAGGCGCCGGTGAAGTCCTTGATCCGGGCGTGGTGGGGGCCGGGCTGGGGCGGCGTCATCTGCATCTCGGCGGGCGCCCCCTTCTCCTCGGGTTTCTTCTCCTGGGCCGATACGGCGGCGAGCGCGACGGCGGGGACGACGACGAGGGGGGCCAGGGCGAGGATTCGGTTCATCGGACTCCTTTTCGAAGATCGACGGCCGGGAGGCCCGGGCAACCGTGCCCGGGACCGGTTCTCCCGGCCGGAGGGCGTCCCTCGTAGCGGCGGACGAACGGCCTTCAACCCCCGCCTCCGGGGAACCTGCCCTCGTCGCCTGTGGATCCCCCTCGCAAACACCTACGGATACGTGGAATAAGAAGGGGACGGGGGCCGGCGGACCGATTCCGTGGCGAGCGGTGCGGGGGCCTGGACCTGGTGGACCCGGTCCACGAGGAATCGGTGCATGCTCATCACTTCCCGGATCCGGAAGGACTCCCCTGCCCGAGGTGCGTGTCGAGCCAGTCGAAGATCTCCTGCCACATGTGCCGCGTGTTGGCGGGCGACTCCACCGAGTGCCCCTCGCCCCAGTAGCGGAGGAAACGCGCCGTCTTGCCCTGGCGGTAGAGGGCCGAGAAGAACTCCTCGCCCTGCGAGAGGGGGACGAAGTCGATGTCGCCTTGGATGATGAGGAGCGGGGTCTGCACGCGATCGGCGTAGTAGAGCGGACTGTTGCGGAGGTATCGCCAGAGGTTCTCGTGCGGCGTCGCGGCCATCCGGCCCTGCCCCCCTTCCGTCCAGCGCATCCTGGAGATGCCTTCCGTCGCGGTCTCCCCATATCGGAAGCGCGCGTCGAACGTGCCGAACTGGCTGACCAGGTTCGACACCCCGGCCGAAGCGATCGCCGCCTTGAACCGGTTCGTGTACGCGACGACGCCGAACGTGCTGTAGCCGCCGTAGCTGTGTCCGCCGACGGCGAGCCGCTCGGGATCGGCGATGCCGAGGTCGATCAGTCGGTCCACGGCGGCGATCACCCCCTTCGGAAGATCGATCATCGGGTCCCCCGCCTTCCCCTCGGGTCCGAGGGGGATGCTCGGGAAGAGCACGGCGTACCCGCGGGCGACGAGGGGCAGCATGTTGAGCCCGTTGTTGCTGAACTTGTCGGCGAGAGACGCCTCCCCGCCGGTGTCGCGGACCACCGAGCCGGCGTAAATCCAAGTCAGAACCGGGTACCGCTTCCCCGCCGCGCGGTCGTGCGGCAGGAGGACGATCCCCTTGAGCGCGTCGCCGTCCGCGCCGCGATACTCGATCAGCATCTTGCGGGGGGGCGCGACCTCGGCGAGGTGCTCATTGATCGCGGCCAGGCGGGTGGCGCGCCCCGTGGAGAGGTCCGTCGCCCAGGCGAAGACGCCTTCGTCCTCGGCCGCCTTGAACACGACGGCGTGTTGACACGGCCAATGTGCGTCCACCTTCGCATGGGGCGACGGACGGGGCACGGCCTCGATCCGAGGCCGCCCCTCCTCGAGGGTGACCCGGTAGGGCGAGGCCGCGGCGCCTTCGCCAGCGTTCACCACGAGCTCGGGGGCTCCTTCGCTGCGCGACGGAACCTCGCGCGCGGCGAGCGCACGGATCGGCGGCGTCGGGATCTTCCTCGGCTCGCCTGCGGGATCGATCTGCCAGAGGGCGCCGCCCGCGACCGCGACCAGGATTCCGTCCGCGACGCGCGTGATCCCGTCCGGCGGTTCCGGCATGGACGCCGTCAGGTTGCGTCCCGCGCCACCGGGGGGGAGGACCCACCAATCGTTCCGGCGCGACGAGCCGGCGTCCTGTCCGTCGCCGGAGGCCTGCACGAGGAGGCGCTTGGAGTCGAGCCACAGGAACCGCCGGACCCGCAAAGTCGCCGGGGTCACGCGCCGCATTTCGCCGGTCTCCGGATCGACGAGGTGGACGGCCTCGTCGGCGCTTCGCGTCTCGCGCGGCGCGAGGGCGGCGAGAGTGCTTCCGTCGGGAGCCCAGCGCACGGAATCGAGCGTCGGCCGCTCGATCGCGTCGAGCCAGCGCGGCCGATCCCGTTCCGATCCGACGCGGACGAGACCGGCCCGGGTTCGCCCGCGATCGTCGAACGTCATCGGCCTCCCGGGCGTCGGGGGCACCGGCTCGGTCTCGAACAAGGCGAGGTGCTTCCCGTCCGGCGAGAGACTCGCCTGCGGCGCGCTCAGCAAGGCGGCCGCCACGTCGGCGAGGCGCGTCGACCGCCGCCGGACGACGTCGACGGCGAGGACCGTCGCGACGGCGGCGCTCGGTCGTGCGCCCGGTCCGCTCACGAGGACGCTCACGCTCGGTTCGCGCCCGCGCTCCATCTTCCTCCACTCCCGGGGCGCGAGCGTCTGCGTTTCGTGGTCGCCGCCGAAGTCGAAGGGGCGGAAGTCGGCCGGGACGACGACGGTCAGAAGGGTGGCGTCGTCCACCCACACGAATCCAAACCCCCGCGCATCGCCCGCCTCGAGGGCGGCGGCCACGTGGATCCCCTCTGCCGCGACCCGCTCGAGCGTCCCGCTCTGCCGCGACCAGACGAAGAGATGGGCATTGTCGTCCCCCTGGCTGGACAACATCGCAAGCCGCTCCCCGTCCGCGGACCAGCTCGGCGCCCAGTAGCCGCACCCCTCGGTGACGCCATCGGTGATGCGCCGGCGCTCGCCCGTCGAAGTCGAGACGAGCCAGACGTCGGCGCGGTCGTCGCCGGTGAGCCGCGTGCGCGCGTGGAAATCGGCGTCGCGCTTCGACCGCTGGATCGTGACGGCGGCCCACTGTCCGTCTGGCGAGAGCGCAATCGTGCCCAGGTTCTCGATGGACAGCACGTCTTCGACCGTCATCCCGCGCTGCGCCTGTGCCACGTTCCACGGGAGCGGCGTGCATGCGGCGAGAGCGAGCATGGCCCTTGCGAGGCGGCGAGGTCGCATGGAGTTCTCCGGGGGTGAGCGGGAGACCATACGGCGGAATCGGGAGAGAGGATGGGGAGGAGGTCCAGAGGCGTCCTCTCCTGGATCGGGGAAGGGGGCCGGCTCCCGTGCTCTCGCCCGGCTTCGCCGGCCGAGGGGGCCGCCGCCGGCCGGGACGTCCGGACGGCCGAGGGATAGGAGGAGACGCCCCTCGTCCCGGAGTGGAGCCTCCGGAACGGGCGGGTCAGCGTCTCGCGGCAGGTCGGCTCGCGGGCTCCTGCGTGGTGAGGGACGTCCGCTCGATGACCATCTTCATGGTCATCCTCGTGCGAGCCGCGTCCTTCTCTTCTCCCGTCGGGTCCGCCAGGCCGATCTCGAAGCTCCACTCCGTCACGATCCGGAGAGGAAGCCCGTCCCTGCGCGACATGGACTGCGTCGCCCGCAGGCCTCCCTTCTCGAACTGAAGGTCGCTCATCCTCCCCTTCACTCCCTCCATCAGGTCCTTCCACGACTTCTTCCGGATCGAGGGGTCGTCCTCCTCCCCCTCTTTTTTCTTCTGCTCCGGCTTCGTCGCAGGACCCGCGCTCGCGCTCATCGACATCTCCCCGACGCTCTCGATCGTCGCCGTTTCCGCGTCGAACTTCTCGACGGTGGAGATCTGCTGCAAGGCGAGGTCGAGGCCGAAGCCCGACATCGGGAAGGCGCATTCGGCCTTCCAGGAGGCGCCGAGGGAGACCGGGGCGTCCGGGAAGGCCGCGACGCACGTCTGCATCATCCTCGTCATGGCCTCGGCCGAGAACGTCGCCTCCATCATCGACGCGAACATCTCGGCAGCGCCTTCGTCCTCCTCGAAGAGCGCCCTCTTCATGTCCGCCAGGATCTCCGACATGCCGCGCAGCTCCAGGACCCGGCCGTTCGGGGCGAGTCTCATGCGGATCGACTTCCCCGCGAGCGCCGTGAACGGCTTCGTCATCCTCGAAGGGGTCGGGTCGGCATTCTCGTCCGGCTTCGTCGAATCGAACGCGATCTCGCCGCCCATCGGCAAGGTCGTCGTCCCCTTGACGTTGACGAACCTCACCTCGATCCAGGCCGACCCGTCGCCGGCGACTTCCTCGACGACGTAGGTCATCTCCATCTCGTTGTGGAGCCTCGAGCCCACGTCCATCGGGCCCACGTTCGTGGACTGGTCTTGGTCCACGACGTACCGGTAGCCGAAGCGGTCCCCTTCCCGGACGTTGAGCCGGAGCGAGATCTTGTCGGTGCCGGCCTCTTTCCGTGCCTCCTGTGCGAGCGGCGCGGGCGGAGCGAGGGAGAGAGCGGCGAGCGCCCACGCGGAGAGGGGGGTCGGCCTCATGGGAAACCTCCCGCGCGCCGCCGCCCCGAGGCCCCGGGGCACCCGTCGCGCGCGATCGGATGTTATCGCGGCCGGGGAAACTGCCGTAGTTGGATGTGGATTCCCGTCACGAGGCGCGACGGCCAAGTGGAACAGGAGGGAAACGGCGGTCGGCTCCCGGATTCCGTCGCGAGTTCAGTCGAGGCCTGCGCCGGGTGGACCCGATCAACACGGAATCGGTGCATTCCCCGGGGCCGCCGTCCTCCGCACCGCCGAGGTCAGGCCCATCGACAGCAGCGCCGCGGCGCCGAACGCGAACAGGCCCCACTCGAGGTCGATGCGCGATCCGCCGGGCATGGTCTTGGAGGCGACCACGAGCAGCGCGACGACGAAGACGTCGACCATGGAGTACTTGCTGAGCGCCGCGACCCCCCTCAGCAGCTGCGGCGACACCGCACGGCGGGTCGCAGACTGCAGCACCAGCCGCACGGCGATCAGCTTGGCGATCGGGAAGAGCACCGAGAAGGCGAGCAGCACGCATCCGATCCCCAAGTCGCCGCCCTCGAACAGGGTGAGGATCCCCGAGAGCACGGAGTAGGTCGCGGGCTCCGGGATCAGCCCCGCGGCGCGGGCCACCTCCGTGGCGCCGCCCATGCGGGAGACGAAGGTCATGCAGGGCGCCACGAGCCCGACCGCCAGCATGCCGTGGCAGAGCCAGTTGAGCGCCGCCAGCCGTCCGGACCGTCTCCCGGCCGCCGCGGAAGGCCCGCCGGTCACCGGATGAAGTGCCTCAGCTGCTGGGTGTCCCGGGGGATGACGCGGATCGTCGCGCTCTCCAGGCCGCGTCGGCCCTCGCGCACCTGGTCTCCCACGCGCAGCTCGTTCATGCCGAGCGTGAACTCCTCGATCAGGTCGTCGTTCAGCGGATCGTCGTCGTAGATCCGGACCTGGATCGCGTCGGACCACCGCGCCGTGATGAGCGCTCCCTCCTTGATCGTCTCGAGCGAGACCTTCGCGTCGGCGATGAGATGGACGAGCTCCGGCAGCGCCACATTGCTCCACGAGGCCACGAGGACGTCCTGGACCTCCTGGCTCTTGAAGACGCGGTTGCCCCGCCACCAGATCTCGTAGAAGGGGTCGGGCGCCGCGGTGGACGAACGGCCGGAGTCCCACTTCTCGCCGCCCGGCTTCTCGGGCTTGATCCGGGCGACCGCGACCATCACGCGGTAGTCGGTCCCCTCGATCAGCGCCGTCCCGTCCGGCTGCGGGAGGGCGGGGGCCTCCGCCTCGGGCTTCGAGGACCGCGCGGCCAGGTAGATCCCGGCCACGGCGGCGATGGCAAGCAGGCTGGTCGCGCTCGTCCGCAGGACCGACGAAAGCGCCCGTCGCGGTGTGCCGGAGGGCAGACCCGCCATTCCACGCAGTGTAGCCCCGGGGCCGGGGTCAGGGATCCTGAGGCGCCTCCGCCCTGGGCTCCTCGGACGCGCAAGAGATGCGGGACCTTCCCTCCTGCACGGTGGCGAACTTGGCGGCGACTCCCGTGAGGAGGCCGCCCGGCGGATTGCCTCCCGCCTCGCGTGCCGCGCGCCCGCATGCGTCCCCGGTCGGACCCGCTTCGCCCTCACGGCAGGGCGAGGGTCCCTCCACCACGGCTCGCGCCCGTCGCGGGCTCCGGAGCCGATCGAGCCCCCGCCGGCGGCGAAGGTGGGCGGTCCGATGTCCTCGTGGGCGGCGCTCTTCGCCCCTCCGCAGACGATGCGCCAGCCGGACCCGTCCCTGGCGCCGTATGCCAGCCGCTCGCCCTTCGCGTCCCCGACGGGGTCGCGGACCTCGAGGAATTGGGAATGGGGAGGAACCCCTTCCCTCGGGGGAGGGGGAGCGACGTGCGACCCGACGCCCGCCCCTGGGCCGGCCGAGAGGGATCCCGTCGACGACGCGGGGGTCGGCGACGAAGGCCACGATGCGGATCGTCGCCCCGCGGCGGTGGCAGAGGGGAGGGTCGGCCTCGAAGATCTTGGATCGACGACTGCACCGCTCGACCCTCTCTGGCGACATGCGCGAGACGGCGCCCCCCGGTGCCAAGGCGGGTCCGGCACGACGGTGGTAGAGTGCCGCGCCCGGGGGCTCGCCCGCGGGGCGCCACGAAGCCCGAGCGAGATGGCTGCGTGAACTCGATGCTCCGCCTTGCGACGGGATCGGCACCGCTTCGGCTCGCCCTGGGCTTGCTCCCGCTCGAACCGCATTTCCGCGACCCGCCCGACGGCCGGATCCAAGGAGAGACCCGGCCGGTCGTGGAGGAGAAAGCGCTCGCGATCGCCGCCGCCGTCGTTCGGCTCTTCGAACACCCCTCGGCCCGTGAGCTCTGGACCGGCTACGACGCACGGACGAGGCCGCTGGTTCTCTACGTTCCCGATCGTTGGGCGTTGCTCCTCAACGTCTCGCGCCCGCCCCCCGGTTTCGTCGCCTATCCCGAGACGTGGCCGGAGCTCGGCGCCTCGGCCTCCCTCTGGTCCGGCCGCTACGGCGAACTCGTCGGGCAATTGAGCTTCGATCTCGAGTTCGAAGGCGGCCGGGCGGCTGCGATCCCCCTTGCCGATGCGCTCTTTCCCCCCTCCGACTGGTCGTCCTCGGTTTTCGCCTTCATCGTCCACGAGGCGTTCCACCAGTACCAGAGCGAGCGGTTCGCCTCCGTCGATACGCAGCCCGAAGAGCCGTATCCGATCCTCGACCCGGAGAACACGGCCCTCGCCGCGGTCGAAATGCGCCTCCTCATGGATGCAGTCCGGGCGTCCGAACGACCGGGTGACCCGAGACTCACGCCGCTGGCCGAGGAGTTCGTCGCCGTACGAACCCACCGCTGGCGGCGGGCCACGCCCCTCGTCGAGCGGCTCGAGAGGGAGAAGGAGCTGGTCGAGGGGACGGCGAACTACGTCGAGGTCCGAAGCGTGGCTCTCATGAGCGAGATCTGCGGACAGGCGCGCCCGTCGGACAGGGCGGCGTCGTTCTGCCGCGTGTTCCCCCGCCGGACTCTCCCGGAGGTCCTCCTCCAGGACTTCGAGCAACGACTCCGCGGTCTCGCCCCCTCGCCGGAGGACATGCCCCGCAACCGGATCTATCCCGTGGGCGCCGCCCTCGGTTGCATCCTCGACGTTCTCGGGGTTCCGTGGAAGGCCGAGGCCGAGCGCGCGGGGGGGACGTTCAGCTTCCTCGGGGCGCTCCGAGCGCGGCTCGGAACCGGGGAGGAGGCGGTGGAGGCCCGCCTCGAGCGGGCGCGGAAGCGCTACGACTACGCCGCGATCCTCGGCGCGGCGAACCGACTCGTCGACGCGTATCGCAAAGAGTGCGGGGAGGCGCTCGAGGCGTTCGAGGCGCAGCGGGGCCGCCGCCTTCGCCTGACCTTGCCTTCGTCCGGCTTGGTGCGATCCCGATCCTCTAGGACGAAGCGCTGGGTGCTGGATGGCGGACTCCGCGTGTTCTCGGGCCGCTACCTCGCGTACACGCTGAGGTCCGCAGGCGCGCCCGGGCTCTCCCTGCAGGTGAACGACGCGGGGGTCCTGGAGGAGGAGGATCCGTCCGCGAGGAGGAAGACGGTCGTCTGCGTTCTCCCGGAGGCAGGCACGATCGAGGTCGACGGGCGGCGGCTCGGGGACCCGCCGGACGGGACCTACGGATTCCGGCGACTTCTCCTGGAGAGGGGAACCGTGCGGTTGAGCTGCGACACGGCGGGGGTCTTGCGGATCGCCAGCCGGGACGTCCTCGTCGAAGTCGAGGAGCCTTCCGGGTCTCGCCCGAGTTCGGGGCCGCGATGAGAGGCGGGCGGATCCCGATGAGAAGGAAGGACGGGCCCCCGAGGTTGCGAGATCCGCATGGGCAACTCGGGAATCGCGCGAGCCGCGGGCGCGGTTCGCGTAGGGGCCGGAGTCACGAACCAGGCGAGCGCGGGGGCCAGGGATGGGGGAGGGGATGCGGGCGGGGCGGGAGAAGGGCGGACCGTCGGCCCGGTTCGGCGACGCTCACGGGCCGCGCTGCCCCATCGGCCATGTCGGAGCGTTGAACCCCCTCGCCCCATTCCCTTGTTTCCATCCAGGCGAGACTCCCGGGAAGGGGCCGGTCCCGCGGCCGCATGCCGGAAGTCTCCGGAGATCCCTCCCCGTCTGGGAGGTCACCGGCGAAGGGTGCCCCGCTGACGGGAACGACGGGTTCCACGGGAGCCGGGCTGCGTACCGGAGAGGGGGGAAGACTCGAGAACCTGGGGCGCCGCGCTCCGCGCGGCTCCTCGAGCACCCGCGCGAGCACCCCATGAATCGAGGTCTCGGACGGGCCGGTCCGTCCGAGACCCCGTCGCACCGTTCCCTGCCTATGCCGGCATCCGCGCGATTCGTTCCGGAGACGCCCGCGACACGGCTCACGGCGGGACCACCTCGTAGGCGCGCATCATCTCGTTGTCCTCGTGCTCGAGGATGTGGCAGTGCCAGACGTAGAGTCCGGCCCGGTCGAAGCGCGCCGCGATTCTCGTGACCGCTCCGGGCGGCACGACGACGGTGTCCTTCCATCCCGTCTCCCAGGCCTCGGCCGGAGAGGGCGCCCCGAGGAGGTAGTCCTCGATCGTCGGCGCCTGGCTCGCGAGGCCGCCGAGCCAGGCGTTCTGCGCCTGCATGTACTTCTTCGTCTTGATGCGCTGGCGGTCGAGGACCTGGAACTGGACGAGATGGAGGTGAATCGGGTGGGCATCCTCCGTGAGATTGATCAGCCGCCATACCTCGGTGTTGCCGAGGACGGGCCTTTCCGTAATCGGATCTTCCCACAGGAGCGGTCCCGCCGCTCCCGTCCCGAGCAGGGCCTTGGTGGGGATGTCCGCGAAGGCCGACTCGAGCTCGTTCAGGGTGAGGTCCCGGACCTCGTCGGGCGGACCCAGAGGCTGGATCGCCGGCAGGGACGCCGGGATCTGCCCCGGGTTTCCCGCCGCCGTCGGGGGCACGATCCGGAATTGCATCACCTGCCCGGTGGTCGCCGGATCGGCAACCTCGCCCGGCGAGACCGGGAGCCCGCCGAAGGGGGAGTCCGGTCCGAAGTTGCGGAGCACGACCGCGTCGCCCGGGGAGAACGGCGAGAAGTCGACGATCACGTCGGCTCGCTCGGCGGGCCCCATCAGGAGCTGCGGAAGGAGGACCGGAGTGCCGGGGAGCAGGCCCCCCTCGGACCCGATCTGGTGGAAGGGGAGCGTGCCGTCGAACTTCAGGATGAGGAAGCGCGCGTTGCATCCGTTCAGGAACCGGAGGCGATAGAGGCGCGGCTCGACCTCGAGGAAGGGCCACGTCCTCCCGTTCGCGACGATCGCGTTCCCGAAGAATTCCGGGTTCCAGATCGGCGGGATGTCCGTCTTCGGGAAGTAGGGGCCGGGGTAGTCGCCGCCGTCGAAGAACGCGCGGCTATCGGGGTAGAAGAGCGAGCCGTCGGTGTGGAAGGTCCGGTCCTGGATCGCGATCGGGATCTCGTAGTACCGCGTTCCGGGCGGATCCCCGAGCCTCGGCGCGGGACCGGGGAGATTCAGCGCATCCTCGACCTCGTCGCGGATGAGCCAGAAGCCCGCCAGCCCCGTGTACACGTTGGCGCGCGTGAGGCCGAGAGCGTGGTCGTGGTACCAGAGCGTGGTCGCTCGCTGGTCGTTCGGGTACTCGAAGACGGCGGCCCCCGCCGGGCAGGGCTGAACCGTGCCATAGTGGCTACCGGAGGTCGCGAACCCGGGAGGGATGTCGTTCGCGGCGGGCAGGTACCAGGCTTCGGGGAACCCGTCGCTCACGGCCGGCACATGGGACCCGTGGAGGTGCGTCACGATCGGGACCGGACCCAGGTAGGGAGTCGGGTCGGTCCCCTGGCTATCCGGTGGACCGGGGGGGTTTGCCCAGTGGAGGCTCTGGTCGACCGGCAGCAGGTGGGGCAGGAAACCTCCGCTGGCATCGACGAGGTTGTTGATCCAGCGCACGCGCACGCGCTCGTCGCGCCGAGTCTCGACCGTGAACGCGGGGAAGTTGAACGAGGAGGTCACCCCCGCACCCGGCAGCGGGTCTCCGTCGCGGCCGTAGCCCCAGACGGTCGTCACGGGGAAGCCGGCCGGCAGAACTTGCTGCTCGAACTGGCGCACGGCGATCCGGTACTTCGTGACGTTCGGGTTTGTCGAATGGGGCGCCATCACCGGCGGGATGACGAGGGACTCGACGTACTTGGGGATGGTCTCCGGATCCAAGATCGGCTGCGCGAGGACGCTCCCCTCGGCAATCGTCAGGATCGAGAGGATCCCGGCCAACCTGACCACGACCATCTCGGACATGCTTCACCTCCGTTCTTGTCGCCCGGGGTCGGTTCGCTTCGCTGGCAGCGAGGGGAGAACCGAACGCAAACGGAATCGACGCGGGGACACGGGCACGAGGACCACATCGGAAGGGGGGACCCCTCTCTCTCGCAGCCGGCCCTTTCTTCGTCGTCTGCAGAGCGCAAGGGCCATGCCTGCGCGGGGCCGGTTCTTCCCCACCACCGAGGCGGGCACGGGACGATCGGAAACGCCGGCAGGCCTCGACCTCTCCTCGAAAAAATTTCGGACGCGCCTTCATCGCACCCTCTGAGGCCGTGCTTCCCCGGTGGCGGCGGTCCTCTTCCCGGCGGCGCTCCCCCGCATCTCGATTCCGGTCGGAAGCTGCCGCTGTTCCGTCTTGATTCAGGTCACAAACCGCTGCGGATTCGCGGAGAAGGATGGGAATGGGGGGGGGCAGCCGATTCGGGTGCAAGTCTTGCGGGCTCCCGGGCCCGATGGCTCTTCTCGACACGGAACCGGTGCGGATTCACCGTCGGCCGGGGGCCCGGAGG
Organism: Planctomycetota bacterium; assembly: GCA_035695825.1. Taxonomy (GTDB): domain Bacteria; phylum Planctomycetota; class UBA1135; order UBA1135; family JAKEFM01; genus JAKEFM01. The sequence continues at coordinate 24,166 of DASRRH010000016.1, forward strand.
GCCCGCGATCCGCCGTTCTCGGGATGGGAGGGCGGCCGGCAGCCACTCCCTGGTCGTTCGCGAAACGCCATGTTCCGGCTCCTCTTCGCGTGCCTCCTGACGGCCGGTCGGGTGCACGCCCTCCAGACCGGGCCGCGCAAGAGGCGGAGGTTCGTGGAGCTGCGCCTCGTCCATCCCCTCGTCGGCTACTTCGGCTTCGCGATGCTCGCGGCTGCGGCGCATGGCCTCGCGGCTCCGGAGCGATTCGCGGCCTCGCACGGCTGGCGGGTCTCGGCCGACAAGCCTTTCCAGCGGTTCGCCGGCCTCGCCTACGGCTCGATGGCGCTCGCCGCGATCCTCGCCGCCAGGCTGCGGGGGCTCTACCGCGCCGCTTCGGCGGTCTGCGGATCGGGCTTCTTCTTGGAAGCCACTTGGATCCGCCTGGCGGTCTCCGCCGCGAGGGGGCGTGCGATGACCCTCCACCGGGTCGCGGCGGTCTTCGCGAACCACGGGCTCCTGTCGGTCGTGCGGATCGCGCCCCTCGTCGCTTGCCTTTCCCCAGAGCGCGCGAATCGGCCCGGCTGATCCTGGCGTCCGCCGGATTCCTGGGGGGGATGCCCTCCCCTCCATCGAGATCCCGGCGATCGAAGAACCCGGGGTGCGCTCCGACGGCGCCTCATGACCCTTGCGAACGCCCCAGAACCAGGGTCGGCGCTAGGAGGGAGGAAAACCGCCCGACCCCGGTTCCCGCCGCTCGGGGTTTCACGCCGCGCCGCCTGCGAAAGCCCGTTCCGTGGAAACCCGGGCTGGCCGTCCGGGACGAGCCCCGGTAGCCTCCGCCCACGGCGGGTCGGTCGGGAGGGGTCACCCGAACCTATGCAGTTCGGCCACGACCGCGACGAGGACTCGGGGCGCATCGCCTTCCCCGGCTCGGACCTCGCGGTCCTTTCCTCGAGGCCTCTGTTGTGAGGACTGCCCCCATGACTTGCCAAGCCGACCTCCGGGCGCCTGCCGTCGTGGCGCCGATGCTCTTTCTAGCGCTCCTCGCTGTCGCGCCGGCCGGGCGCGCCCAGACCGAATCCGTCCTCCCGGCGGACGAGACCGTCCCGGTGCCCACGGGGGGGGACGCCGCCGACGATCTCTGCATCTGGGTCCACCCCGTCGTCCCCAGTCTGAGCCTCCTGATCGGCACGGACAAGGACGTCGGCCTCCTCGTCTACGACCTCGGCGGGAACCAGCTCCAGTTCCTCCCCGACGGGGAGCTCAACAACGTGGACATCCGCTACGGCTTCCCTCTCGGGCTCACCCAGGTGGCGCTCGTCACCTCCGGGGAGCGGTCAAACGACGTGCTCGCGATCTACGCGGTCGATCCGAACACGCGCACGCTCTACGACGTCGCCGCGGGCACCATCCCGCTCGGATTCAACGTCTACGGCTGTTGCATGTACAAGAGCCCGACGACGGGCGACTTCTACTTCTTCGGCACCTCCGACACCGGGGTCATCAAGCAGTGGAGGCTCTTCGAGGGTCCCACGGGAGGGGTCGCCGCCCAACTGGTCCGCACCTTCGACGCCGGAGGGACCGTCGAGGGGTGCGTGGCCGACGACGAGAACGCCTACCTCTTCCTCTCGGAGGAGAACGTC
>DASRRH010000017.1:0-62405 GCA_035695825.1 Planctomycetota bacterium
CGGAAGTTGTCAGCGTGGATGAGACACGAGGACGTCGAATCTACGGTTGAGCGACCACGAGATCCGGCAGGGTCCCCCGAAGAGTTCGTTGCCTTCCTCGGAACTCTAGACGGCGTCCCCTCGGCAGGCCAGCGTTGAGGGCCAGATCCTAGGTTACGGGGTCGACCCAGACGTCGACGCGCTGCTCCTTCACGTCGAGGGCGACCTTCGTCACGGTCCAGCGCTTCTCGAGTCCGAGGAGATGGCGGTAGAGCTCGATGTCGCGCATGAGGGGGGATCCGGGGACGGCATTCTTCCCGCCCCCGTCTCCCCCCGCGATCGCCCTCCGGAGACTCCGAACCTTCGCATCAGCGACATTCTTCGCCCTGAAGCCGAGGCCCTCGAAGAAACGAGCGAAGCGAGAGGGCCTCGGCGGAAGGGCGGGAGCCACCCCGGGCTACCCACGGAGAACCCGGAACAACCCCGGAAGGAATGACGCGGGCGGTTACATGGACAGGCCCGACCGCGGGAGATTCCGTAGGCGGAAGGGGGGGTCCCATCCACACCGGTCCGAGGCAGCTTCGGGCCTTGGCAATCTGCCAACCGGCCGGCGCATCGAGTGCCGCGCCCGCGGTGCGCACGGCGAAGGTCCTCCCGGCTAACCGCACTCCCATGAAGTGATTGCAGCAGGACCCTCCGGCCTGAATCGAACGGGCATGCACGTTGCCTTGTTCGACTCCCATGCTTCGGATCCTGCGCGTCGAGTCGGAAGGCGGCCGGGTCGTCCTGGACCTCCGGGGACGCATCGCCAACGAGTGGGTCGAGCTGCTCGAGCGCGAGTGCGCCGACGCGATCCGGTCCGGCTTCCGCGTCGCTCTCGATCTCATCGGAGTGACGTTCATCGGCCGCTCCGGCCTGGAGGCGCTACGCCGCCTCCGCTCGGCGGGAGTGGAGATCGGTGCCTGCTCGCCGCTCCTCGCCGACACGCTCGAGCAGGAAGGGATCGCGCCGGGCCCCGTGCGGAGGGACGCGCACGACGGGGACGGCCTCGGAAGGAACGGAGGTGCAACGGCCGGTTGAACCGAGGCGCCGATCGGCGGCGCCCCGGTGAGCCCATGGATTCGATGACACGGACACCCCGTTTCGGAACGCTTCATTCCCCAAAGGAGACACTCGCATGCGTCCGACAGATTCCGCAGTGACCTGGAACCCTCTCTCCCCGACCTCCGGAGCATCCGCGCGGCCCGCGCGCGCACGGTGGATGCTCCTGCTCGCGCTCGCGGCGTTCGCGGGCGTCGGTCCGGCTCCGCAGGCGTCGGCGACCCCCTCGCTCGAGCGTCCGAAGCCCGGGAAACTCCTGAAGAAGGGCCTCGCGCCGCAGGTGCGGATCACCTCGCCGCTCGACGGGGCCTTCATCGCGCCGGGCGATTCCCGCATCGGGACCGGCGATCTCAACGGCACCGGGTTCGCGATCGTCGCGGAGATCCGCACGCGCGACGACGTCCCCGTGACCGTGGACGAGGACGTCAACATCCGCCACGTCGACGCTCTCCCCGGCCTCAACCCCCAGTTCCCGGGCCTGTTCGTCTTCATCGACGAGGACCTGATCACGCCGAACGGAACGATCATCCCCGCCAACACCAATCTGGGACCGCTCTTCAACATCGCGGGAACGGACGACACCCCGGGCCCCGGCGTGACGATCTGGGCCGGGTGGCACGTGCTCGAGTCGATCGCTCCGCCGGATGGCGGCAGCTTCCACCTCACCGTCGCGGTCGTCGACGATGCCCGCCGGCTCGCGTTCGACCGGGTGACCCTGAACGTCTCCGCGTCCGCGACGGGCGCGTTCGGGACCTCGGGCAACGGCTTGACCCAGAACCCCGGCGAGCCGAACCGGGTCCTCGGCGGAACCGCGCCGATCGTCGAGATCGTCGCCCCCCGGGAGCCGAGCGCGGTGACCTTCGGCGCGGCGCCGCCCAACGGATCGCTCCACTTCATCCAGGTCAACATCGTCGACCGGGAAGGCGATGTCGTCGTCGACGAGCTCGGCGCCTCCGACGGCCTGCTCGATCCCACGAACGCCAACCTGGCGGCCCAACCCGGCCGCGTCGACGATCCCGCCGCCGGCGTCGGCAATCCGAACCGCAACGCGCCCGGTTTCGACTTCCGGTTCAGCGTGCCCTTCGCGGGGGCCGGCGGCAACGCGGACGTGAACGTCGCGCGCCTCTTCAACGTGGCGGGCAGCGAGGTCATCCTCCTCGAAGACGGCACGCCGGCGGTGCGGACCGTCCTCCTATGGGTCGTGGGGGCGCCCTTCGTCGGAGCCGCGCTCGACCAGAAGTTCGTGACGTTCACGGCGACCGTGACGGACGCGAACGGCAATCAGGGCGTCGCCACGAGCACGTTCCAGCTCACGGATTCCGCGACCAACGGCCAGGAGCTGACGCCGCAACCGGTCGGCACGGGCTCCTGAGCACCGGCGGTGTTCCGGAGGCCGAGGGGGCGATACGAGGGTATCGCCCCCGTTGTTGCATGGGAGCAGGGGATGCGCTCGACGGACCGCTGAACACGGACCCCCCCTCGTCCCAGCGCTTCCGGAAGAGGGCCGCCCCCTTTTCGAGGGCGGCGACGAGGTCGCGGTGCTCCTCCACCTCTTCCCTCGTGAAGCGCCGCCGGCTCGGCTCCGCGGCCTTCGTGAACACGAAGGCGTCGAGGACGCGCCTCCAGTCGGCCCGCATCGGGCGGTTGCCGAGCGGCCGGACGCCGGGGAGGAGGTGGGCCGCCGCGAAGATCCCTCGCCGGACCATTCCGCCTAGGGAACCGGCAGCTGCCTTCGCGCCCCCCCCCCGTCACTCGCGACGGCCGCAGCGGCGCCGGAACTCGTACTGGCGCTCGTGGGTCAGCTCGAGCTCGTCCCAGACCTCGTCCATGTGGCCGCGGAGCGAGGGGATGCGCATCCGGTGGAAGAACTTGATGCCGAGGCTCTCGACCGCCTCGCGCGCGTGCTCGTAGAACGGTCGGCAGTCCGTGACGATCCTCCACGGGCGCGGCGGCGGCGCCGAGCACTGGAGGTTCCCGGCGAGCGCGTCGAGGAGGGCCTCGCCGGCCCGCGACTCGAATCCCTCCTCCGGGACGACCTCGGCCGCCACGACCTTCCCCCTCGCGTGGTCGAAGAGGACGAGGACCCGCGAGGACTCCTCCCCGCGGTGGCCCGGGTACGGCGGGAAGTGGAGGAAGTAGGCGTCGACGGTCGCCACCGAGGGGATCGAATCCCGGATCTCCGGCCGGATGAGGAGAGGAAGGGGCCACGACCCCGGAGGCGCGATCGACTCGAGGGACTCCCGGATCTCGAGCCCGCCGCGCTCGGCGAGGGTGAGGACCGGGAAGGCGGGGGGAGGCACGAGGAAGGACTTCGCGCAGCCGGGCCCCGCCCACCGCGCGAGGGCCGAGAGGGCGCGCGCGAGGAAGCCCGCCTCCTCCTCGGACGGAGGCCCGATCTCGTCCTCCGGGGCACACGAGCAGACGCCCAGGAGGACGCCCCTCCACGCCCCGAGGCTCTCCCAGGTGTCCGACCCGAGAACCAGGTCGCGGCGCGAGATCGTCGAGAAGATGAACCCCTCGCCTCCCTCGGGGAGGTCCCAGCCGCTCGCGATCTCCCGCCAGGACGAGAAGAACGGTTCGAACGCCTCGGGCCCGAGCCCGAGGAAGAGGGCGCATTCCTTCCGCTTCCGGCCGAGAACCAGCGCGCATGCGAGCCGGCCGGACTCCTCGTCCCGGATCCCGACCAGGTGCGCGGGGCTCAAGATCCTCCACGGCTCGGCCGCCACGAACTCTCGTGCAGCGGCGGACAGGCGCTTGCGGGTGCGAGGGTCCATCGTTCGACTCCCGGATGCGCGCCCGGAAGGATAGCGCCCGCCGAACGAGGGGTCGCGCTCGCGCGGCGGGACGGTGCTCGGGCCGAGCGGCCGGCCCCCGGGGACCTCGATGCGCCCCCCCAGGACCGTCCGCGGGGCGACCCACGTGAGTCGCCTCCCCGGGGAAGAGGAGACCCAGGCGCGCCCCTCGCCTCCCCGGGGCCCCCCATCGCCCTCCTCCCGGAAAGCAAATAACCCGCACGAGGCGCCTTCCGGCGTGTCGGGCGGGCCGTTAATCGGACGCGACTTGCGTCGTCGAGCTCTCCCGGAGCGTCACGGCCCCGACACCGCCGCCCGGAGCCGCAAGCACCCCCCGGCGAGCCGAACTCCGCTCCGAGCGCATGCACGACGCCCGAGTCGGGAGGGGTTACGAGCGTCTGACTTGAACTCGGCGCCTCGCGAGCCGAGGCTCCCCCGCGAGGGACGTTCCGGCCCCGCGCCCCCCCCCCTCCCCCCCACCCCGTGACCCGCCTCACCCACTCGATCCGCGTCCCCTACCCGCCCCGCATCCTCGTCGAGCAGTACTTCGACTTCGAGCACCTCCCCTACGTCCACCCGGGAACCCTCGGCAGCGCCGAGGTGGTCGAGATCGGCGGGCGCCGCGTCGTCGCGGACCTCCGCTTCCCGATCGTCGGGTCCCTCCGCGGCCGGTCGAGATTCCGCCAGGAGTTCGTTCCGCCGGACCGGGTGGAGGTCGAGGTCGTCGCCGGACTCGGCCGGGGGACGCGCTACGCGGCCGAGTTCGTCCCCTCGGGAGAGGGAACCCTGGTGCGCGAGACGCTGCTCATCCCGGGCTTCCTCGGCTGGATCGCCGGGCTCGCTCGCGCGCCGATCCTCGCGCGAATCCGCGAGGTCTGGAGAGAGGACCTCGACGTCAAGATGTGCCGGGGGGGCACCCCGGGCATCGAGGCGGCGGAGATCGCCCCCTCGGAGATCGTGGCCGGCGGGTGACCTCCGATCCCCCGGTTGGGGGTCGGGCGAGCGTGGCGCAACCGGCGCTCAGGCGTGCCCGCCGCGCTCGGCGATCAAGCGCATCGCGGGGCGGCTCACGAAGATCTTGCTGTGGAACCGCTCGCCCCAGGAGAAGGGCGTCACGTCGTGGTACTCGTGGAGCGTGTCCTCCCCGTAGCCGGGGTGGAGCTTCTTCCGCAGGGACGCGCGGACGTTCGGGTCGGCGCCGTGGTCGAGGAGGAGCTGCGCGAAGGGGGCCACCTGCGGCGTCCCCCCGTAGTTCATCCAGAAGTTCGGCTGCGAGACGACCGTCGCGAAGAGCGCGGTGTGGCCGCCGAAGCCGTCGGCGTCGACGGCGGCCTTCGCGTCGACGTCCATCCCGCGGTCGAGGAGCCACCGCGCGATCTCGATCTCGTCGTAGTCGGCGCACATGTGGAGAAGGGTCGCCCCCGCGAGAGGCGTCCCGTGCGTCGCTAGGACGTCGTCGTGGCAGCCGAGGTCCGGCGGGTAGATCTCCTCGTGCGCGAACGTCCTCCGCAGGAGCCCCGGGTCGCGGCGCAGGTGCTCCTCGAGCAGGTCGATCCTCCCGCGATGGAGCGCCATCGCCGGCGTGTCGGGCAGCTCGAGCCCGTGCCGGACGTACATCTCGAGGATCTCGTGCTTGGCCGAGGGCTTCCGGGAGTCCGTCTCGAGCACCACGTCGACCGGCGCAAGCCGCTTCCCCTCCGCGTCCCGGACCTCGGCCCCGAGCTCGAAGAGGAGCGCCGTCCCCGACGCGCTCAGCGTGTAGGCGGGCCCCCCGAGCGCGCCGGCCAGCGGGCGCGGGGAGCCCATGAGCGCGTGAAGCCTTCGCGCGGTGTCGATCTTCCCCTGAAGCGTCGCCCGACAGACCGCCGACCCGAGGTCCTCCGCGCCGAGGCCGAGGAGCGCGTCGATGATCCGGTCGCGGCCGAGGTTCGCGGCGTAGGTCATCGGCGGGCCCCAGTTGCTGTTCCGGATCGTCGCCTCCTCGTGGAGCAGCCGAGGGTTCCTCCGGATCAAGTTGCGGACCGCCGCCACGTCGTCGCGCCAGATCGCGTCGGTGAGCGCGCAGGCCTGGACGAGCCGGGGCCAGCTCGGCGCCTGGTAGGCGCGCGCGAGGACGAGCTGCGCGTCCGCGAGCTTGGCGTCCGCCGGGGCGACCTTCTTCGAGTGGAACCGCTCGAGGTCGGCGATCGCGGAGGGTTCCCCCCTGCGGATGGCGCGCAGCAGGTCCTTCGCCTGGCGCTTGAGCTGCCCCAAGTCCGGACGGACGGGCAGGCGACGGTCGGGCACGACGAGCCTCCTTCGGTCCCGGGGTCCGCTGGCTTCGGGCGAGGAGGAGGTTCGCGCGAACCGCGCCTGTCGCGATCGACCCAGGTGGACTCGGTCCTTCCCGCGGACGGGAGGCGTCCTGGACGCCTCGCGCAAACCTATGGAGGCGCCTCCGAGCGGTCAAGCCGGCGCGACATCGCGCGGGCCCGCGCCTCCCGGAGGACCTCTCGGGCCCGCCCTAGTCCTCGAAGGAGGGACCTCGAGTCGAGGGCCCTCTCCCCTCCATGAAGACGTCGAGGAACTCCCGGAGCCGCTCGAACTCGGGGACGCTCTCCGACCGGACGAGGCGGATGCCGAGCCCCGCGAGCGCCTCGCGCGCGCACTCCTCGAGCGCGGTCGAGTTGGTCCAGATCTCGGCCGGCCGTCCGGGGTACGGGCCCATCGGCCCATCCCCCGCGAGAGCGGCCAGGAGGGCCCGGACCGCGTCCTCGAGGGACTTGCTCCCGACGACCGGCTCGAGGTGGATGGTTCGGTCGGTGAGGGGGTCGTGGAGGACGAGGAAGCGGGCGAGGTCTTCCCCGAGCGGCGTCTCGGGGGTGCGGTTACGCGCCACGCGCTCGTTCACCCGCCCGAACCGTCTCGCGGGAACCGAGGGGATCCCCCCTTTCCCGCGGCGCCTATGCGCGGAAGCGCCGGGGCGTGGACCGCCGCCGGCTCCTCGTCGAGAGGCGGGCCGGCGAGGTGCCGAGCCGGCGGCCCCTGGACGCCCGCACCCACCTCTCTGCGTGCCGCCGCCGCGTGTCCTTCCGGCTCACGGCCTCGACGAACCACGGGGGAGGATTCCAGCCGTGGAGGTCGAAGGACAGCTCGGTCGCCCAGCGCTGTGCACGCAAGACCTGCTTGCCCGGGCAGTTGAGGATCCAGAGCCACCACTTGATCGTCTCGTCGCCGTCCGGGCAGACGTAGCTATCGACCGCGACCTTCGTCCCCGGGTACCGGCGCTCGACGGCCCGGATCAGCTTCTCCATCCGCTTGTTTCTCACTCGCCAAACTCTCGGACGAACCGCTCGACTTCGCGGCGGAGGTCCTCGATCTCGGTCCAACGGACGGGCTCCATCCCGTAGTCGGCTCGCAGCCTCAACCGCCGGAGTTGGGCGCATAGTAACTCGTCCCTCGGGAACCCGCGAACGCGGGCGATCGAACGGACCACCATCCAGTGCGTCCACCCGGACGAACCCGGCCGGTGATCGGAGGCTCTCTCCCCCCGCCGCTCGAGCGCGAAGATCGTCGCCTGGAAGAGGGCGAAGTAGAAGCGCGACGCGGCGTCGTCGAGCAACCCGCGACGGTGCAGCCCGAGGGCCGCGTCGAGCGTGCGCAGTGCCTTGCACCCCACGGATCGTGGGCGAGAGCCCCTTCGCCCAGCAGACGGACGCAGGATCGCGCGATCGTTACACCTGCACGGGTTTTTCCACCGGCCGCAACGCTCGCCCGAGCGGGACCCCCTCCCTTCCTCGGGTCGGTCCGCGAGCGCGCGATCAAGCGGATCCGGTCGAAGGGGTCGGCCGGCGGGATCCTCCCTCGCGCGGTCGCGGCTCCCCCGCGGCGCGTGCGCCCCCCCGGCTCGATCCTCTCACGCTCTCCCGCGTCGAACCCACGGGAGCAAGGTCCCGCCGCTCCACCGACCCTCGAGACCATGGGCGAGGGGGAGGAGAGCGGAGGCCGACGCGCCCGCGCCGTGGCGCGATTTGCCGGACCCCGCCGGAGGAGCGGGCGAAGGACCCTCGGGACGACGTACGACTACTTCTTCCGCGTGTAGACCGTCTCCCACGACTTCGTCTCCTTCCCTTCGCGCGTGTCGTACCACTCGAAGTACGTCCGGTCCTTCTCGCCGACCCTCCAGACCCCGCGGTACTTGGTCTTCCCGCCCGTCATCGGGTCGTCCATCTCCCCGGTGAGGGTGAGGGTCTTCGTCCCGGCGTCGTACGTCCCCTCCGAGACGTAGATCCCGGTCGACATCGAGTCGATCCACGTCGAGACGTACCTCTTCTTCAGGTTGTCGTAGCCGAGGGTCATCCGCCCCTCCATCGGCTCCTCCATCATCTTCCCCCTGTGCTCCATCGCGAGGAACCGTCCCCCGAAGATCATCCGGCCGCTGTAGGTGCCGGTCGACTCCATCGGCGGCGCGGAGGGGTCCATGTACATCTTCGTCGTCTCCGTCCACTCGCCGGCGAGCGGCTCGAGCAGCCGGTGGTTCTCGTTCACCGCCCCGGCCTTCTTCCAGGCCGCCATCATGTCGTCCATCGACGCGGGGACGGCCTTCCCCTTCTCTTGCGGGCTCGAGGCAGCGAGGGGGAAGAGGGCGCAGAGCGCTCCGGAGAGGAGGAGGATTCTTCGCACGGGGGGTCTCCAGGATCGGTGGGGCGTGGAGTCTATCCCCGGTGTACGTCGACTCGAAGAGTCCGCGTCGAACGGGCGCCGAGATCCTCCGCGTGCGACGGGTCCCCGAGGAAGGGGCCCTGGAGGTCGGCCGCGTCCGGTGGAAGCGAGGCGATCTCCATCGCCAATAGGGTCCCTTTGTCACGAAGGAGGTGCGGGCCCCGCTTCCACCGACCAAGACGACGTCCCTCGTCGAGCACTACCTCCGTCTCCACGTCGTCGGGACTCCCGCCAGCCGCCTCCTCGGCGCTCTCTCCTTCCGAGGGGCCCGTCTCGTCACGACCGCGCAGAATTCTCGCCGGCAGCGCCGATGCGCGTCCAAGGAGCCCTGTAACCATTCGCCCCCTCGTTCGTCATTAGAGGGGGAAGCCCGCGGGGGCCCCGAGGAGGACCGCATGGCCGTCTGGCGCCTTCGTTCCCGGAGCGACGAATCCGAGCCGATAGACCGGCGCGAGTACAATGCTCCCGCCGTCGCGGGACCGTCGACGGACGGTCCGCATCCCATGTCTCGTCGGATCACCGTCCAGCTCTCCGAGAAGACCGCCGCCCTCCTTGACGGGACCGTGGGGGAACGGGGGAGGAGCCGCCTGATCGGCAGGGCAATCCGGCACTACCTCGGCTTCTCCTGCCGCGCGGCGCTCGCCGAGCGCCTGGAGGAAGGCTACCGGCGCCGGGCGGTCCAGAACCTCCGACTCTGCCGCGAGTGGTTCCCCCTGGAGGAGGAGGCATGGGAGAAGTGGGAGGAATGGGACAAGAGGGGAAGGCCGCCCATCCCTGCCGGGGGGAGGTCCATGTCGTCGACTTCGACCCGGGCGTCGGCGCGGAGATCCGGAAGACGCGCCCGGCGCTGATCCTGCAGAACGACGTCGGGAACCGGCACAGCCCGGCCACCATCGTCGCCGCCATCACGTCTCGAAGGAGGATCTTCTATCCGACCGAGGTCGCCGTCCTCGCCCCCGAGGGAGGACTTCGACTTGACTCCGTCGTCCGACTCGACCAGATCCGCACGGTCGACAAGCAGCGCCTGCGCCGATTCCTGGGGGCGTTGGAGCCGTCGACGATGGCCCGGGTGGAAAGCGCGCTCCGCGCGAGCCTCGGCCTCGCCTAGGTCGGAGGTCGTTCGAGGAGGAGGCGCTCCTATGCGAGCCCATCGCCCGCCCCCTCCCCCTCCCCCTCCCACCCCCCGCATCGGCGTCCGGCGAAGGAGGCCGCCCGGCACGAGGGCTCGCGCCTTACCCTCCCTCCGCGTCACCGAGGCGGCGCCTTCTGCGGCACGATCGTCTCGAACATCGCCTGCGACGCGCCGAAGTCGAGGGTCACCCGCGACCGGGCGAGCAGGTCGAACCCGATCAGCCCCGCCACCACGCACCGGGCCGCCCGCGAGTGGGCGGAGAGGTCGACCCCCTTCACCGTGAGGTCCCCGAACTCGAGCGTCCCGATCGAGATCGGCGCGGGAAGGCGCGCACGGAGCGCGGAGAACGGCCGCCCCGTCGGGTCGGTCATCGCCACCGCCCCGACCCCCTTCGCGCCCTGCCGGAGGCCGAACTCGCGGTCGAGGATCCCCGCGTCGAGGGTGGTCTCGACGAGGCTCGGGTCGAGGAAAAAGTGGCGCTCGAGACTCGTGCCCACCTTGCCCTTGAGGGTGAGCACGCCCCCCGCGACGCGCATCGGGAGGAACGCCGCCGACAGGGGGCCAGGCGCGTCTCCGACCCCGAAGGAGTAGCCCCCGGCCCCGCTCGGCGGATCGAGGCGGAGGACCCCGCCGAAGCCGTCGAGGACGACGCGGAACCGCCGGAGCGTGGGGAGGCCGATCACGCCGAGGAGGTCGCCGAGGGAGGCGGAGAAGGGAGCCTCGTTCAGGACGACGGGGACGTCCTCGATCCTGACCCCCGCGACCGTGAGCGAGGAGAGGACGGCCGGGAGCGAGGGGAAGGGGAGGCCCGTCAGCGCCGAGGCGGGGAGCGCGGCGTCGCGCCTCGGGGTGACCGCCTTCGCCGCGCTCGCGTAGAGGAGGGTGGCGGCCGATCCGGGGTTGACGATCATCGTCCCCTCGAGCGAATCGCCGAGCCGCACGCGCACGGCCGGCACGTTCGGCCGCATCTCGAAGGGGGCGACGAGGCCCTTGAACCCCTCCGGGACCCGGAGCGGCTCGCGGCCCCCCAGATCGCGAGCGAGGGCGATCGCCGCGCGGGCGAACGCCGCCCGGCCCGAGCCCTGCTCGGGCTCGAGGGGGAGGACCTTCTCGAGGAGGCGCGCGGCCTCGCCGATCCGGTTCCTTTCGAACAAGACCGAGCCTTGCCAGAACGCGGCGTCGGGGCGAGCCGGATCGAGCGAGACGGCGCGCTCGAGGTCGGCGAGCGCCCCCTTCCAGTCCCCCGCCGCGTGGCGGGCGTAGCCTCGCACGGCGAGGGCGAGGGGAAGTTCCGCGGACGCGGCGAGCGCCTGGGTCGCGAGCGCTTCCGCTTCGTCGAGCCTCCCCTCCTCCAGGCGAACGCCCGCCAGGAGGGCGAGTGCGGGGGGAAAGCTCGCCGAGACCGACAGGAGCATTTCCGCTCCGCGCGCGGCGTCCCCCGCGAAGCCGATCCAGAGGAGGCGCTCGTGAAAGTCGACGAAGGCTCCGGCGTCCGCGGGGTCCGCGGAGAGGGACGCGGCGAGGAGGCCGCGCAGGTCCGAGGCGACGCGCGCCGTCGGGGAGGAGCGCGCGAATTCTCCCGAGACCGCTGGCGGGGTCGGGAGCCTCCCCGCGAACCGCGGGTCCGAGCCCTTCCGCAGCGGCCGGAGCAGTCCTTCCTCCCGAGCCCCCGGAGCGAACGGCGCGAGCGCGAGCCCGGCGACGCCCGGGAGGCGGACGCTTCTTATGGAGCCCGCCGGTCGGCCGCGTTCGGCATCGGCCGGGTGCCGGCCCGGCGGCGGCCCGCCCCCGGCCTCCTTCTCTCCAGGAACCCCGCGAGGCGCTCCCGGAGTCGCTCGAGCTCGGGGAGGCTCTCGCGCCAGACGAGCTGGATGCCGAGCCCGGCGAGCGCCTCGCGCGCGCTCTCCTCGAGCGCGGTCGAGTCGGTCCAGATCTCGGTCGGCCGTCCGGGGAGCGGGGCCGTCGGCCCTCCCCCCGCGACGGCGGAGAGGAGGCTCCGAGCCGCTTCCTCGACCGCGGCTTCTCCCGCGAAGGGCTCGACCCGGAGGATCCGGTCGACGGCGGGGTCGTGGAGGACGAGGAAGCGGACCATGTCGTCGCCGATCGCCGCCTCGGGAGTGAAGAGACCGGCGAGCCATCGCCCGACGGGCGGCCGCGCGGCGATCACCCGGTCGACGAGGCGGTCGGCGGAAGCGGCCGATCCCGTGAAGCGCGTCCTCCGCCGGGGGCGCTCGTTCTCCTTCGCCTCGGGCGTCCAGTCGTTCGGGGGGTCGAGGGTCATCGCCCCCTGGTGTAACGCGGGAGGAGCCCGTCCGCACCCACGAAGAATTTCGGGGCTCCCGGCGCCCGGCCTTTTCTCCCCCTCCCTTCGCCCCCCCTGCTAGAGTCCGCCCCGCGCGCGGCGGGCGTTCCCTCGTCCCGGAGCGGAGCCGCGCGGGAGAGGCCCCCATGAAGACGACCCCCTTCGCCGCGTGCGCGCTCGCCGCGTTCCTCTCCGGCCAGGCCCCGGCCGCCCCGGCCCCGCAGGAGGGGATGAAGGAGGGTGGCGCGGAGAAGGTCGCGCTCCGATTGAACGTCCGGAAGGGGGATCGGTTCGCCTACCGGCTCACGTCGGACTTGGACAACTCCACGAAGATGGGCCAGATGGACATGGGTTCGAAGATCCAGAGCGAGCAAGTCTTCTCGTACACGGTCGAGGAGGTGGCCGAGGATGGCTCCGCGTGGGTCGAGGTCAAGTTCGGCGCGGCCCGGGGGAAGCTGACCGCCCCGATGCTGGGGGAGATGGAGTTCGACTCGACGGAACCGGCGGAGGACGAGAACCCGATGGCCGCCATGGCCACGAAGCCGTTCACCGCCCTCGCGGGGAAGGCGTTCCGGATGAGGATCGCGCCGAGCGGCCGGGTCGAGGAGATCCGGGGCGCGACGGAGGCGCTGAAGGGGCTCTTCGACGGAGGGGCGCCGGGCGGCGAGAGGCTCGCGCAGATGATGAAGGGGAAGTTCACGGACGAGGGGATGAAGCCGAGGATGCAGGGGTACCTGACGATGCTCCCGGAGGGGCCCGTCGCGCCCGGCGGATCCTGGCAGGTCGACCTCGACTTCCCCATGGGGGGGGCGGGCCACGACCTCGCGGTCCGGGGGACCTCCACCCTCGAGAAGGCCGACGGGGAAGCGGCCTCGGTCGCGACCGAGGGGACGATCTCGCCGGCCGAGAAGACGGCGCCGGAGGGGAAGGAGGGCGCCGGCGAGACGAGCGCAATTCCCCCCGGGATGAAGATCGAGAAGGGGGAGATCCGGAAGGGCGCGCGCGTGTCGAGGAAGGACGGCCTTCCCCTCGGGATGACGGTCGAGGTCAAGATGGAGTTGACCGTGCCGAACCCGATGGGCGGGGAGATGAAGATGACCCAGTCGACGAAGATGGCGCTCGAGCGGACGGCGCTTCCCGCCGAGGGCCCCGAGAACCCCGCGACCCGCCCGGCCGGGAAGAACTGAACCGGGGGAGAGCCCTCCCGTCCCGCTACGCGGCCCCGTCGACGTGGGCGAGGACCTCGACCATCTGCTCGAGGGCGCGCCCCGCACCCGGGTCTCCCGCGTTCCGGAAAACGATCTCCTTCGCGAGGAGGAGGACCAAGTAGCGCAGGCGCCGCTTCGGCTCCCCCGCGGTCGCCCGGTAGTCGGGGTGGCCGCGGTTCACCTCCCAGCGGCTGCCGAGGAGGCGCGAGCGCCAGGGCTCGAGCGGCGCGCTCACCAGCTCGAGAGGCGGGATCCCGGCGTCGCGGCTCCCCGGAACGGTCTCGACGACCGCCACCTCGACCGCGCCGGCGGCGCGGACCTCCCCCTGGCGCGCCTCGACCTCGACGCGCGCGCGATCCGGAAACCGCCCCGCGGCGAAGACGGTTGCCGGGGCGTCGACCGGATTCACCGACCCCTCCCCTCCGGCGACCCGCCACGAGAAGAGGACCTCCCCCTCGACCGCGCGGCCGTCCGCGTCCACGGCGCGGGCTCGAAGCGCCTTGCGTCCGCCGGGCTCGACCCGGGGCCGGACCGGCGAGATCGCGACGGAAACCAGGGGACCCGGAGGAAAGAGGGCGGGCTCCTCGCCGGCGGGCGGATCCTCCCCCTCGTCGCCTTCCTCCGGCGACGGAGCGAGCGCCTCCCCCGCCGATGCGTCGCCGACCTCCTCGCCCGGGCGCAGATCGCGGGTGGCGGGCTCGTCGTCGGGCCCGAGGATCGGGAAGAAGTCGTAGTGCGGGAGGAGGCGCGGCAATTCGCGGAAGACGCGCTTCAGCTCGCGCAGGACCTCGACCTCCCGCTTCTCCTCCCGCTTCGACTCGAGCGCCGCGAGAACGGCGGCGACCTCGGGCTCGAAGGCGGCGAGCGCCTCGGCGAAGGCCGCCGCCGCCTCGTTCGGGACGACGCCGCGCCGCGAGCCCGGCGCCACGTCGAAGTCGGGGAACTCGACCACCCCCTCGAGCCTCCCCGCGTTCCAGGGGACGCGCCCGAAGTCGAACCCCTCGAGGAGGGAGAGGTCGTCGCAGACGATCGTCCCCCCCGATTCGAGGCGCACCCTCCCGCCCCCCTCCTCCCTCGGGACGTAGTGGAGGTCGAGGCGGATCGGGCTCCGGCCGGGGACGGGCACGCGGTCGGGGAGGGCGAGGCGCTCGCCGCGGAACCGGACCGGCTCGACGAAGACCGACTTCTCCGCCGAGCCTCGCGCGGCCTCGTCCAGCACCTGGACACGGACGGCCCGGCTCAGGATCTGGCCTCGGAGCTCCGCGGCGAGGTAGTTCCCCGCCCGGCGGGCGAGGAGCGCCTTCCACGCCGCGGCGTGGACGTCCGCGACGACGATCTCGGTCCAGGTCTCGCCGAGCGGCAGGTGCCCGCCCGGCGTGAAGACCTCGTAGCGGTCGGAGTCCTCCCACATCCGGAGGCCCTCGACCTCGGAGCCTCCGACCCGAGTGCGCATCTCGAAGACCCGCCCGATGCACCAGAAGCCGAGGATGCCGATCCCGTACCTCCCCTGGATCATCAGCTCGCGCCGCTTCGCCGCCGACACGCCGAGCTTGTAGGAGTGGCCGATGTTCGTCGCGATCCGCTCGAGGGCGGCGCGCCGATCGAGCTCGGGGAAGACCCCAGTCCCGTCGTCCCGCACGGCGATCGACCGGGCCCTCCCGCGCCGAAAGCGGCGGACGAGGACGTTTCGCGCCCCGGCTTCGAGGGAGTTCTGGACGAGCTCCGCGAGCGCCTTCCTCGGGTCGGTCTGCGAGCGCGCGATCCAGCGGATCAGGTCGAAGGGGTCGGCCGGGCGGATCGTCCCGCGCGCGGTCGCGGCCCCTCCGCGACGAGAGCCTCCGCTGCGACCGCTCAAGGCGCGCCTCGCGAAGCGCGGCGGCCCGCTGTCTTCGAGGGAAGGGACCTCGCGGGCCCGGGGATGGTCGCGGCCATGGAGGGCCCCGAAGGATAGCAACGGCCCGGGCGCGCCGTCGCCGGCTAGAGCGTCACCGGGCGGCCCTCGCGGAGGTCGTCGAGGAGCCTCGCGAAATCCTTCCCCGCGTCGCGGTAGGCGCGCGCGGCGAGGTCTCGCGCCTCCCTCTCCTCGGCCGGCGAGAGGTCCGGCCGGAGGAGACGGATCAGGTCGGAGAGGTCGACGAGCCTGTCCTCGCGGGGACGGTCGGTCGAGACGGCCGCGGCGAACTTCATCGCGACGAGAGCGGCGCGCGTGACGACGCGGAGGCGAGTTCCGGCGTAGGTCGCCTCGACGGCGGAGTCGAGGGCGCCCTTCCAGACGGGATGAAGCTCCGCGGGGAGCAGCTCGAGAGCGGCCTCGGACGCGTCGGGATCCTCGCCCGGGCCGAACGCCTCGAGGGTGTCCCCCTTCTTGCGCACGAGATGTCCCGACTTCTCGAGCGCCCTCCGGAGACGGGGCAGATCGCGCTTCGCCACCAGGGAGTCCGCGTCGACGGTCACGCGGGGCTTCGAGTAGAGGGAGACCGCGTGGTCCCCCGCGAGCGCGTACGAGGCCGACACCGAGGTGAACGCCTCGACCGCCGCCGCGATGAGTCGCCCATGTTCGGCCATGCGCTCGTGGACGTGTCGGACCCGCGGCACGAAGGGGCCATCCTGGCCCGGGCGATTCCCGTTCCCGAAACTTCCGAAGATGCCAACACGTAGTAGGGGCCGCTCCACCGCGCTTCCTCGCGCGGGTCCCGGCGCGGCCCGACGACCTGCGAATCCGGACGTTGAAAAGGACCCACCCGATCCCCGATCGCGCCTACGCCGGCCGATGGGCGGTCGCCTGTGTCCTGTTCGCCGCCGCTCCCCTGCCCGCCGCGCCCCTTCGCGCGCATCAGACTCCTCCCGCCCCCGTCGCCGGCGCCACGCCGCTCGATCGCGGCCTCGCGGCGATCCAGACCGACAAGATCCTCGCCGACGCCTTCTTCGTCGCCGCCGACGACATGGGCGGGCGCGACACGCCGAGCGTCGGGATGCGCCTCACCGGCCGTTTCATCCGCAACCGCTTGGAACGGCTCGGCTGGCAGCCGGGCGCCAGGGATGGCTGGTTCCAGAGCTATCCCCTGAGGCAGCGCGCCCTGGACGCCGCAGGCTGCAAGGCCGCCGCGACGGGGGGCGGGGACAGGGTCGAGCTCGCGTTCGCGAGCGACTACTGCTTCTCGCCGCTTGAGATCGACGATCTCGAGGTCGACGCCGAGGTGGTCAACCTCGGGAAGGTTCCGATCGGCGAGATCGAGAAGGCGGGGGCCCCGTTGAAGGGGCGGTGGGCGCTGCTCCGGGAGCCGGCGGACAACCTCCCCGCTCTCGAAGTCGAGTTGCGGAAGGCGGGCGCCGCCGGCGTGCTGACCACGGTGCGCGGCGTGAACGGAGCCGACCCCCAGGGAGGCGCCGGGAAGGTGTTCAATCTCTGGGCCGCGATGATGCGGACCCCTCGCGTGACCTGGCCGAACGAGAGCCCGACCTTCCCCCGCGTCTACCTGCCGAAGAAGACGATCGACAAACTCCTCGAGCTGGCGGGCGTCGACGACCCCGCGACGGGCCAGGCGCTGCCGCTCCAGTTCTCCGAGACGCGCCGCATGCTGGCCGAGAGCGCCGTCGAGGGCGAGAACGTCGTCGGCTTCTGGCCGGGGAAGGACCCGGAGCGCGCGAAGCAGGTGCTGATCGTCTCCGCGCACTACGACCACCTCGGCGTCGGCGCCGACGGGAAGGTCTACAACGGCGCGGACGACAACGGCTCGGGCGTCTGCGGCCTCCTCGCGCTGGCCGAGGCCCTCGCCGCGCACGGTCCGCTCGAGTGCTCGATCCTGCTGGTCTGGGTCTCCGGCGAGGAGAGGGGGCTCTGGGGGTCGCAAGCCTTCGTCGAGAACCCGTGGTTCCCCCGCGGCGCGAGGCCGGTCGGCAACGTCAACGTCGACATGATCGGCCGCAACGCCCCGAATCAGATCCTGGTCTCGCCCTCCAAGGCCCACCCCGCCCGAAACGGTCTCGTGAAGCGGTTCGAGGCGATGGCATCGAAGGAGGGCTTCACCGACATCAAGGACGCCGACGGCTATTCCGTGCGCTCCGACCACGCGAACTTCGCGAAGCTCGGCATCCCGACCATGTGGCTCTTCAGCGACGTCCACGCCGACTACCACGAGCCGACCGACGACGCGGAGAAGGTCGACGTCGACAAGATCCGGCGCGTCATGCGGGCGACGTTCAGGATGCTGACCGAGCTGCAGGGAGACCCGCTCGAACGCGCGAAGTGACCCCGGCGGCGCGCGATTCCTGGTCCTCGGTGCCGCGGCCTCGCCATAATGCCGACGTCGTCGTGCCCGAAGACCTCGATCTCGCCCGCGGCTCCTGCGAGCCCTGCCGGGGGGGCATCCCCCCGCTCGCTTCCGAGGAGGTCGCGCGCCTCGCGCCACAGGTCCCCGGCTGGGAAGTCGTCGAGGAGCAGGGGATCCCGCGCCTGCGGCGTGACTTCGAGTTCCGGAACTTCCGCGAGGCGCTCGACTTCGCCGTCCGCGTCGGAGAGATCGCCGAGCGGGAGCAGCACCACCCCGACCTCCACGTCGCCTGGGGCCGCGTCCGGGTCGACACCTGGACCCACAAGATCAAGGGCCTCCACCGGAACGACTTCGTCCTCGCCGCGAAGATCGACGCGCTCCAGCGCGGACCGGCCCCCTCCGGCCGCTGACCGCCGGCCGGGCCCGCGCGGCGCATGCGCCGGGCCCGCTCAGAACTCCTTGCTCAAGCCCTCGGGGTTCTCGAAGAGGGTGAAGACCTGCCCGGAGGCGAACGTCACGGTCATCCTCCGCGTGGTCCCCGCCACCTCGTCGAGGGGGAAGGCGACGTCGATCCGCACGACGCGCCGGCCGAGGAAGGGGAGCGAACCCAACCGGAGCCCGATCCCTACCGAGCGCTTCGCCTCGGACCACTCGAAGGGCTCTCCCCGGTCCCAGACCTCCCCCGCGTCGAAGAAGGCGACGAGCCCGGCGCGGACCGTCAGGACCTCGAGGGGGAGCGCGAGGCGGTCCTCGACGTTGAGGTGGACCCGCTTCGTCCCGGTCAGCGCCCGAGCCTTGTAGCCGCGCAGCCCCGACTCCTCGCCGAGTCGCAACTCCTCGGGAAGGTCCCCGCCTTCCCAGATGAAGTCCGCCGCGAGGTTCGCGGCGAGGGTCTGGAGCGGCAGCCGCGTCTCGTAGAGGTGGAGGAAAGCCCCCGCCCCCCAGGCGCGCCCCTCCCCCTCGCCGTAGCGCCCGCTGGCGGAGAGGCGGAGGACCGAGATCCCCTCGGGCCAGGGCTCGTCCACCCAGCGGAAGTCCGCGTCGGCCGCCGCTTCGAGCCGCGCGCCGCTCCTCTCCTCGCTCCGGTACCGGACGCCCGGCCACGTCTCGAGGAACGTCCCCGTCGGCACGTCCTCGACGAAGCCGAGCGAGTCGAGGTACGTCCGCGCGAGGAAGCGCGGGTAGTCCTGCCAGGCCGCGGTCGGCCCGAATCTCCAGGAATCGAGGTCGCCCGGCACGCGGAGGGAGGGACCCGCGGGGCCCTCGGGAGTGCCGAAGTCCGTCCTCTCGTGGAGGAGGCGCACCCCGAAGAGCCGCCTCTTCTCGCGGGGGCCGAAGCCCCGCGTCAGGAACGCATCCTGGACGTCCACCTTCCGCGGTACCTTCGCGACGTCCTCCCCCGCTTCGAAGAACTCGGCCTCGTCCTCGAGGTGACCCGCCCTGACCCCGTAGGACCAGGGGGTCGCCAGCGTGTCGAAGGGGCGCAAGAGGGAGACCTCGCCCGACGTCCCCTCGTCCGTGTGGCTGAAGGCGGCCTCGAGCCGGTGGCGGGTGCCGAGGAGCTGGGGGTCGACGTAGCGCAGCTCCGCTCCCGTCACGTCGGGAGTCCGGGCGTAGACGATGCTCGCCTCCTTCCCCCTACCGAAGAGGTTCTCCTCCCCGAGCGAGGCGCGCGACCGCGCCTGCCCCGCGAACGAGGACCCGCCGACGCCCGCCCGGAGCGTGAAGCGGTCCCGCGTGTGGACGAGGAGGTCGACCGTCCCGTCCGGGAGGAAGCGCGGCTCGACCGTGGCCTCCGCGAGGAAGCCGATCCGGCGAAGGTTGCGCTCGAGCTCGGCGGCCGCCGCGGGGCGGTAGGGATCCCCCTCGGCGAGGAGCGCCGCGGCCTCCCGCGCGATCACCTCCTCGCGCGTCCGCACGTGGAGCATGTTCGCCGCGCGGTAGAGGAGGTTCGCCGCCGCCTCGGCCTCGGAGAAGACGTCGCCGGTCTCGAGCCGCACCCGGCCCACGCGCCACTCCTGGACGCCCGGAGGCGGGGCCGGGGGCTCGAGCCTCTCCTGGCCCGCCGCGGCGGCCGCCAGAACGGCGCCCGCGATCGGGGAGAGGAGGGAGCCGGCGCGGTATCGGGACAACGGGCACATCGGACGCGCGGGAAGATCCTACGGGGCCGGGGGCGCTCTCCGCCCCTCCTCCGCGCGCCCCTCCCCCGCCGTCGAGACCGGGTCGCGCTCCAGGAGCCTCCCCTTCCTTGACGAAAGTGGCCACCAGGGCTACTTTCCCATCGCATGCGCACGGTGCCGACGAAGCGGCTCAAGGACCGACTCTCCCACTACCTCCGGCTCGTCCGGGCGGGAGCGCGCTTCGTCGTGACCGACCGCGGACGGCCGGTCGCCGAGCTTCGGCCGGTCGAGGCGGAACGCGCGCGCGCGACGCAGGAGCGCGCGTGGCTCGAGGCGGCCGCCCGGGGGCTCGTCACCCTCCCGCGGGGGAAGGGATTCGCCCTGTTCCGGCCGATCCGACTGCGCGGCGGCGCCAAGGTCTCCGACGCGGTGATCGAAGACCGGCGTTGATCGCCTACCTCGACACGAGCGCGCTCGTGAAGAGGTACGTGCGCGAGCCGGGGAGCGAGGAGGTCTCCTCCCTCTTCGCGTCGGGCTCCCCCCCCGCCGTCTCGCGGATCGCGGAGGTCGAAGCCGCCGCCGCCTTCGCGCGACGGGTCCGAGAGGGCACCCTCCCCTCGCCCGACCTCGGGCGCCTCCTCGACCGGCTCGCCCGGGACATGGAGGAGTGCCGGCTCGTCGAGGTCACGACGGAGGTGCTCGACCGGGCCGTCCGCGCGGTCCGCGAGCTCCCGCTGCGCGCCTACGACGCCGTCCATCTCGCGAGTGCCCTTTGGGTTCGGGACCGGCTCGACCCCGAGGTTCGATTCGTGTGCGCCGACCGCGTCCTTTCCCGAATCGCCGCCGAGAACGGATTGCGACCCCTCGTTCCCGGCGCTTGAGGGACGGTTCGCGCGACTGCTGGACGAGCCCGCCGACGAGCGGTGGACCGGCAGGCCTGGGACGGAGAGGAACCGAAGGGGGCTGAGAGGGGGAGCCACCCAGGGGCTCGCGGGCACCCTCTCTGGATGAACTGGCGCACCCGCCTCTCGGGGAGCTCTCCGGGACGAAGTCCAACGGGGGGAGGGTCCCGCAAGGGTTTCCTCTCTCGTGCGTTTCCCGCACCCGGACCGAGTCTTTATCCTCGGCGCCAGTCCCTCTACGACCCGATCTCCCAGAGACGATGGCCAGACGATTCCCCCGCATTACGGTCGACCCCGCCCGGATGGGCGGGATGCCCTGCATCCGCGGCCTGCGGATCCCTGTCGCGACGGTGGTCGGCATGGTGGCGGAAGGGATGAGCGAGGACGCCATCCTCCAAGCGCACCCCGACCTCGAGAGGGAGGACATTCGGGAGGCGCTGCGCTTCGCCACCGAGGCGGTGCAGGAGCGAGAGATCCCGTACGCCGGAGGGGCGTGAGGTTCCTCGTCGACGCCGCCCTTTCGCCGGCTCTGGCCGAGGGGGAGACCGCACCCGTTCCGTGTTGAGAAGGGCTGCGAGGCCGAGGTGGCCCCGGGACTTGCAACGGGATCGCGAGGCTCACCCCCACTCCAGTTCTATTCCGCGAGTCCGGCGCCGCTTGTGGCCGGAATCAACACGGAATCGGCGCAGTCCCTGATCGCCCGGGACTGCGGGATGGGTTGCAGATCGAAAGGCAGGCTTTCGAACTACAACCCTCGCGGGCGCGAGGGGCCCCGACCTCAACCCCCGCGGACGAGGACCCGGTCCCTCTCGACGACGAGGACCCCCTCGTCGGCCGTGACCTTGAGGCCGGGGCCCTCGACGAGGATCCGCGGGCCGCGATGTTCGCCCGGTTTCGACAGGTCCACCGCGCGGCCGTCGACCGACGCGCTCACGCGGTCGGCGGGCTCGAAGACGGTCGTGAACCTCCCCTCCTTCGTCTCCTGGACGAGGGCCCGCTCGAAGTCGGCGCGCAGATTCGCGGGGCCGCCGATCTCGAGCATCCGCGTGTGGACCCGACCTCCCCCCTCGACGAGGACGACGTTCATCGGGTCGAAGGAACGGATCGCACCTCCCCCCGCGACCTCGACGACGACCCGGAGCCCCCCCTTCCCGAGGACCGATTCGCGCAGAGCCCGCGCCGAATCCCTGCGCTTGGCCGCGGCCTTCGTCGCTGCCTCGAGCGCCGCCTCGTACCCCGCACCCTCGAGCACGGCGGCCGCGACCTTCTCGGGGTCCTCCCCGCCGGCCGCCTCGGCGAGGAGGTCCTGGAGCGCGGCCGCGTCCTGCTGGACCCGCCGCTTCCACTCCGGGAGGAGCCGGTCGAGGAGGAAGGCCTGCGCCGAGCCCGTGAAGTAGAACCTCCGCCGCGGGTTCTTCCCGCTCTCGCCGATCGAGGCGAGCGGCTTGAAGGTGTCGCCGAGGAAGGCCTCCTCCGTCCGGTGCTCGAGGGGAAGCGCGACGGCGCCCGAGGCCGCGACGCCGATCGCGAGCGAGACCCCGCGGAAGCCCGCGTACTCCGCGAGCCCCTCGTTCGACTCGAGCCCCTTCTCGAACTCGACGAACCGCGGCTCGAGCTCCCCCTGGCGCAGGCGCCGCATCGCGAGGAACTTGGCCGCGGCGGAGCGTAGTGACTCCCCCTCCTTCGCGCGCAACGCCTCGCCGAGGAGCCGGCTCTCGATCCCGAGGAGAGCGTCGTTCCGCGGCGTCGAGTCGGAGTACTCGAAGAGGAGGCTCGCGTTCTCCGAGCGCCAGCGCGCGCCGCTGCGGCTCTTGTCCCCCTCGAAGGCGTGGAAGGCCTCGTGGAACACCAGGGCAAGGTCGTCCTCCAAGGAGTGCGAGCGGACATAGGCCGCGTCGACCACCATGAAGACCTCGGGTTTCGCGGCCGAAGGGTCGGGGCTGAACCGAAGGACGGAGTCCGCCGAGCCCTCCTCGCGCGCCACGAGCACGTAGCGGGCGGGGTCGAAGCCGGGCCACAGGTCCCCCGACTTGCCGCGCGCGACGGAGAGGAAGCGGGCGTGCAGGTCTTGGACCGTGAGCGGCGCGGGCGCGGTCTGCGAGGCGACGAGAGGGAGCGCGGCGAGGGCGAAGGAGCGCAGACGCATGTGTGGTTCTCCTGTTCGAGGCCTCGAGTCCACGCGGGGAGCCCTCGGGCCGATCCCGCGTTGCGCGACGCGAGGGAGGGCTACGACTCAGGGCGGGCCGGTGCCGGGTGAGAGGACGAGCAGGGCGTGCGAGAGGCCGCCCCGCTCGACCACGACGGTCTCGGTCGCCTCGCCGAGGTCCGGGGCCGACACGCGAGCGCGGTACGTTCCGGGCGGGACTCCCCGGAGGAGGACCTCCCCCCCCTCGCCGTCCGCGGCCAGCTCGCGCTCGGCGTTCTCGAGGACGAGGGAGAAGCGCTCGAGCGGGCGGCGCTCCGCGTCGAGCGCCTTCAGGCGAAGTTCCCCCCCTCGCGTCAGCCGCCACGCGACCCTCGCGACGAGCCCCGGATCGATCCTCACCACGCGGGTCGTTTCCCCGGCGAGGGGCACGGCCTCGGGGAGGACCGGATGCGCCGCGAGATCCCCGGGCTCGAGCCCCGCGATCCTGACGAGCCCGTCCCTGGCGAAGGCGTCGAGCCTCTTCTCTGCGCCCGGGCGCCAGGTCTCGATCGCGAGGGGGCCGTCGTAAGGAAGGCCGTCGTCGAAGCCGACGCGCGCCTCGAGGTCGCCCGTCCCGGGCCGCGATCGAGGGAGGCAGATCGCGAGGGAGGAGAGCGCCTCGGGCCGCGGCGGGAGGTCGAGGAAGCGCGCCTCGTACCCGGGGGCGGCGGCCCCGAAGAGGATCCGCCGCGGCGCGACCGAGAGGGAGGCGCGGGACCAGGAGGCGACGCGGAAGGAGGGCTCCGAAAAGTCCGCCGACCAGCGGCCGAAGATCCTCCCCGGGCCGCAGACTTCCCAGGCGAGATCGAAGGCGGAGAGGCGTTCCCCCGTGTCGCAGTCGCTCGCCTTCCCCCCGATCCAGATCGTCCCCTCGAGCGCGCGCATCACGACCCCTCGCCGGTCCGCCGCGAGGTCGAGT
This sequence comes from Planctomycetota bacterium, assembly GCA_035695825.1. Classification (GTDB taxonomy): domain Bacteria; phylum Planctomycetota; class UBA1135; order UBA1135; family JAKEFM01; genus JAKEFM01. Next base: position 23,613 of record DASRRH010000017.1, read on the forward strand.
TCGACCTGCCCGAGGGGGCCGAGGGAGGAATCCATCGAGGCCCACCCTCCGAGGACGTAGCGGCCCGGCCGCAGGGGCCCGAGGCGGAAGGCCCCGTCGGCGCGCGCGGGCTCGCTCTCGGCGAGGAAGCCCGGGGGCGAACCCGGTTCCCAAGTTCGCGGTCCGGCCCTTGGCGCTCCCGCCTCGCGCGGCTCCGCCCGGACGCGCGCCCCCTCGACGGGCTCGCCGGAGGGGTCGAGGACGAGACCTTCCACGATGAGCGCCCGGTCGAGCCGAAGGACGGGCGCGGCGCCCGCGCCCGCGTCCCACTCGGCGGAGGCGTCGAAGTGCCCTTCGCGCGAGGCGCGGATCCGAAGCGGTCCCGCAGTCGGCTCGTCGAGATCGAAACGCCCCTTCGGGTCGGTCGTCGAGCGATGCCCGTCGACCTCGACGCTCGCGTCCGACAACGGAACCCCCCGGTCGTCGAGGACGAGCCCGGCGAGGCGCCGTTCCTTCACGCCGGAGGCGGAGGCGAGGGGGGAGCGATCTCCACCCGAACCGGACGCGCGCCCTTCCAGGACGCGCGCCCGCTCGTCTCGCGACTGCGCGAGGAGCGCGCTCGCCTCTCCCTTCGGTCCCGCGCCTTCCCCGCCCCCTCCCCCCGCCTGCGGGCGCACGACCGCGGCCGAGCCGAGGACGAGCGCCGCCGCCAGCCCCGCCTTTGCGGCGGCCTTTCCGGCCGCTCCCGAGAGGATCTCCCGCGCCGCCGGCCCCATCCACGCGCGCTTCGCCCGCGCGAGGGGGAGGAGCATCGCGCACCAGGCGGCGCGGTCGTTCCCGTTCTTCTCGTCGAGCCGGAGGCGAAGGCGCGCGAGGCCGCGCCGGATCCGCGTGCGCGCGGTCTCGACCGGAACCCCGAGGCGCCGCGCGACCTGCCGCAGGGGCATCTCCTCCAAGTGACGGAGGAGGATCGCCGAGCGGCAGGGCTCCTCGAGGGAGAGCACCGCTTCGACGACCTGGCGCCGCAGCGCCTCGCGCTCGACGATCTCGGCGGTCGAGGGGAGCCCCTCGGGCTTGGCGGCCGCGCGCTCCCGGCGGTTCCGGCGCCCCTCGCCGCGCCGGAGCCGGAGCGCGAGGTTCCTCGTCACGGCGGCGAGCCACGGGCGCGGATCGGCCCCCCACCGCGGCGGCCGCCGCAGCGCGGCGACCCAGGTCTCCTGCACCGCGTCCTCGGCGAGCGCCTCGTCGAGAACGAGCGCGCGGGCGAGGCTCCGCAGGAACGGCCCGTGGGCGAGGAGCCGCTCGGGGGAGTCGTTCGAGGCGGGAGGGGCCATCGTTCGCAGGATACATTCCCGCCCGCGGCCGGATCGGTTCAGGAGGATGGACGCGGCGGGCCCGGATCCCCCTGCTCCACCGAGGTGGAGGGAGGGCCGACCCCCGCTCCGGGCGCACCCCTTCCATTCCGGCGAAGGCCGGGGTCGAGCACGAAGAGGGCGAGGTCTGCCGCCGCGAGCACGGGCATTCCCGCGAGCCCGAGCAAGCCCGCGGTGCCGAGCCCCGCCCCTCGGGTGAGCTGCGAGATCCAGAGCGTCGCGTTCACGGAGCCGTGCATTACGGCGCAGAGGAGGACGCTCCCCGACTTTCTCCGGACGTACGACAGGAGCGGAGCGAGGAGAACGGTGGAGAGGGTGAACGGAAGGAGGCTCGGCGGCCGGCCGATGCCGCTGGGGACCATGTCGACGTCGGTGAGGACTTCGAAGACGGTGTCGCGGAGGGCGAGGGAGGGCGCGTGCCAGGGTCCCCAGATGAGCCCGATCAGGAAGGAGGAGCGCCAGAAGCCGAGGGGCTCGAGCTGCCTGTAGAGGTAGCCGCGCCAGCCGATCTCCTCGCCGAGGGCGACGAGCGCGAGGAGGCTCGGGCCGAGGAGGAGGGAAGTCAGAAGGCGGCTCGCGCTCAGCCGCTCGCCGAGGACGTGCACCTCCCGTTCCCCGTGCTTCCCGGGCACCTCGAACGTGCAGACGTCCGAGTAATCCACTCCCGGAATCGCGGTGGCGACGGCAAGCGCCGCCAAATGGAGGAGCGGCGGGAGAAGCCAGGCGAGGAGGAACCAGCGCCCCGGAGGCGGCTTGTGGGTCGCCCCCGCGCGAGGCTCCCGGGCCAGGAGGCGCATCGCGACCGCCGCCAGGCAGGGCCCGTAGGCTGCGAGAAGGGCGAATAGGTCGATGCCGAGTAGCTCGAGGGAGGGCTGCCTCTCGAGATTCGAGACGAACCGGGCCGACGCGATGGCGAGCCAAGTGACCCCGTACGCGATGGCGACGAAGAGAGCGACGCGGAGCGTGCGGCGCCAGGCACCGACCCCCCGCTCCCCTCCCGGTCGATCCGACACGAGCGGAAGCGCTTGCAATTTCCGTCCGGACTCGAGGCCTCCGCCCAGTCTACCGATGCCGACGACTTGAACTCGCCCACGGCCTCCGGGTATTCGTTCGCGCCGGTCGGGCGGCCAGCCGCGGTCCGATCCGGCCGATGAATCGACCTCGAACGATGGACTCCACCCTTCGGAGGGTCGCGTGACCGGCAAGCTCGCCCTCGTCCTCAGCGGCGGCGGCGCCAAGGGCGCCTTCGGCGTGGGCGTCCTCTGGGAGATCGTCCGCCGGGAGCCGCGGCTCCGCTGGGACATCGTCTCGGGGACGAGCACCGGAGCCCTGATCGCCCCCTTCGCCGCCCTCGCGCCGGACGACCCGGGCGCCCTCGAGGAGATCCGCTCCCTCTACCGCAACGCCCGCAAGCGCCGGATCGTCGGGAGGAACTTCGGGCCCCTCAGCATCTTCAAGCTCTTCCACGACGTCCCCGAGGGGCTCTACAACTTTGACCCGCTCCGAGAGCTTGTCGACCGCCACCTCGGCGCCGACCGCCTCCGCCGCCTCGCCGACTCCCCCGTCGCGGCGGTCGTGAACAGCGTCTGCCTCCAGACGGGCGAGCTCGTGCTCTGCACGCAGGACCGCCACCGCCCGGCGATGGAGGCGTGGTTCCGGGAGCGTTCGGCCTCGGCTTCCCTCCCCTCCTGGCGGTTCCTCCCCTTCGAGCGCTTCCGGAGTGCGATGCTCGCCTCGTCGAGCATCCCGGGGGCGATCGAGCCCGTGGAGATCGGCGAGGAACAGTTCATCGACGGCGGCGTGACCGACATCGCCCCGCTCCGGGCCGCGATCGCCGCCGGGGCGACCCACGTGCTCGCCGTGTTGATGTCCCCGCGCCGCACGCCCGCAAGACTCGAGCGCGCCGAGAATCCGCTCCGGGTCGTCCTCCGATCGATCGAGCTCCTGACGGACGAGATCCTCCGGAACGACCTCGAGTACGCCACGCAGTTGAGCGACCTGCGCGAGATCGCCGCGAGCCTCCTCGCCGAGGAGGCCGCCCTTCCCGCCGCCACCGCCGGGAGCGTCCGCGCCTGCCGCCCCCTCGTCGAGCGGCTCGCGCGAAAGACCCGGGTCGATCTCGCCGTGATCGAGCCCTCCCTCCCCCTCGGGGAGACCCTCGACTTCGACTCCGACGTCCCGCGCGGCTGGCCCGACGCGGCGGGCGGGGGGGAGCGAGTCAGCATCATGGAGGCCCGCTTCGAGGCCGGGGTCAGGGCGGCCGCGGCGGCGCTCGGACGGGAAGACGTGCGCGCGATCGTCGAGAGGTTCTCGTGAGAGTGCGCGGGCTCGGTGTTGGGAGGGGAGGTCGACCGCGGTGTCGGGAGAGTCGGGACGAACCCGCTCGGCGGCCCCGTCTCCTCCCCGTTCCCGGGATCCGGAACGGTCCCCGGTCGGGATCAACGCGGAACTCGGGCAGTTCCCTCCCCCCACGAGGCGGATTACGATGCGAAGTCCGGCGAACCCCGATGGGTCGAGTTCGGGATGCGAGAGGCCCGAGCGGTCCGTCGAGGAGGCCAGGGCGGGAAGGACGTCCGGATCGCGGCGTTCGTGCCCGGGATCGAGGCCCGCCAACTCCCGTCTCCGCGCCCATCGACCCCCGGGTTCGTGACCTCGCGACGGACCCCTCCACCCTGACCCCATGCGCGCCCCCCGAGGATGGCCGATCGTCGGCTGGGCCGCGGCGGCCCTCGCCGCGATGCTCGGCGCGATCTTCGCGGCCGAGGGGACGGGCCCCGGCGCGCTCGCCCTCGCCGTCCGCGCCACCGCGCGCACCTCGGTCACGCTCTTCTCCCTCGCCTTCCTCGCCGCCTCGCTCCGCAGGGCCTGGCCGAGCCGGGCGACCGCCTGGCTCCTCGGAAACCGCCGCCAGGTCGGCGTCTCCTTCGCCCTCTCCCACTTCGCCCACCTCCTCGTCCTCCTCGCCCTCTGCGGCTGGTCCGTCGGCGGCGTGATCGACCGCGCGGGGATCGTGACGGTCCTCCTCGGCGGCGTCGGATACCTCTTCCTCGCGGCGATGACGGCGACCTCGTTCGACCGCTCCGCCGCCTGGCTCGGCCCGGCCCGGTGGAAGCGCCTCCACACGACCGGGGTCTACTACCTCTGGCTCGTCTTCTTCCTCACGTTCGCGTCGCGCGCCGCGAGCTCGCTCGTCTACGCGTCCCTCGCCCTCGCTCTCCTCGCCGTCCTCGCCTTCCGCTTCGCCGGCCCCTCGATCGTCCAGCGCCTGCGCTCCCCCGGAGCCGCCTCCGCCGGCGCGGGGTCGTAGCCTCCTCGAGGGCCTTCCTCGGGTCGCTCCGGGATCGCGCGATCCAGCGGACAGGCTCGGGTCATCCGGAGATTCCGTGGGCGACCCCGCCTGAAGGGCTCCCCCCACCTAGGAGCCACGATGGCCGATGGGACGACCCACGTGGGTCGGATTCGCGAGGTGCGCCGATCCCATGTCCATCCGGCCCAAGCAATTCCCTAGGGTGCGCGCAGGCCCGCGCGGCGTCCCGACCCCGACCCGCCGGCTTCGCCCGGAGGCTTCGGCGGGCATCGCCTCATCCGCGCTTCGTCCGTTCGAGAGCGACCGTTCGACCCCTCACCCACGCCGCGACCTCGGCGCGTCCGATCTCTCCCCGCGCGACGCGAAGGGTCACCTCCTCGAGCTCGCCCTGAGGGGCGACCACGGCGACGCCGTTCTCGACCATGAAGTAGAGGAGAGCTGCGACGGCGACCCGCTTGTTGCCGTCGACGAAGGCGTGAGCCTGGCAGAGGTGAAGAGGTAGGCCGCGCCCTTCTCGGGCAGCGTCGGGTGCAACTCCACGCCAGCGAAGGAAGACCTCGGCTGAGCGAGGGCGGACTCGAGCTTTCCTCGATCGGCGAGCCCGGCGGAGCCCCCGTACCGCCGGATCGACTCGGCGTGGAGCGCGAGGACGGTCTCCGCGTCGAGGTCCCTCGTCACCCGCCCTTGGCGAGGTTCCGCATCGCCCTCCCGTACATCCGGTCGAGGCCCTCCATGAACGGGCCGACGCCCGTGAGTCCGCCGAGCCTCCGCGCCTTGAGCCACGCCGCGAGCGCCTCCTCGCCGATCTCGGAGAGGGGCTTGCCGGCCGCCGCGGCCGCGATCTTGATCCGGCGGAAGAGCTCGGGCGGGACGAGGGCCTGGAACTTCGCGTAGCCCCTCGAGCGGCGGCCTCCCCGCGGCCGGCCGACCGGTCGCGTCTTCGCCTTCTTCCGCGGTCTGGTCTTGAGCTTCGACATGGCGGTCTCCGGGACAGGTTTTCGGAATATTAGCATCTCAAAATCACGGCGCGAGCCCGCCGGCCGGCGCAAGCCCCCTCCCGTGTGGGGACGGGAGCCCGGTCCGCCCCCGGTCGGCGGATCCCCCCGCTCCCCTCAGCGGCCGCCGCTTTCGGACGCGACGGCGCGAGGCTTCCCCTTCGCCGGCCGCGCGAGGGCGGAGGCCGCCTCGATCGCCTCCTTCGCGAGGTCCGCGTCGATCGACCCGCCCCCCTCGACGAGCCCCCGGAGGTCCCGGACGAGGGCCCACTTCTCGAGGGAACCCCGAGGGAGCGCGCCGGTGCGGGAGGCGGCGTAGGCCGCCGCGAGGAGGGCGCTTCCGCGCGGGGGCTCCCCCGCGGAGGAGAGCGCGGCGCGCACGGACTCCTCGGCCGCCTCGGCCGCGCGAAGGACGGCCTCCGCCGGGAAGTCGCCGCCGAGCAGGAGCGCCGCCGCCTCGAGCTTCTCCGCGGCCCGATCGAACAGGCGGGCCCGGCGGGAGGCGGCCTCGTCGGCGGGCTTGCGACCTCGCGGGGCGCGCGCGGAGAGCGAGGGGCGGAGCGCCTCGTACGAGGCCGCGTCGAGCAGGGCGAACGGGGTCGCCGAGCCGATCGACCTGGCGACCGCGGCGCGGGCCTCCCCCGGGTCCCCGCTGACGACCACGAGGAGCGAGCCTTGCGCCGTCCGCTCGAGCGTCTCGAGCCTCCCCTCGAGCGCCGCCGCGACGCGCTCCCGGATCCCGACCAGGTCGTCCGCCTCCTTCTTCGCGGGGACGAGCGTCGCCGGCGCTCCCCCTTTCTCTGCGCCGGCGGCCGCCGCGCTCGCCGGAGCCGCCTCGGGTTCCCGCTCCGGCGCGGGGGCCTCCCCCTGCGCGACCGGGCCGCCCCGCTCCCCCCCGAGGAGCCCCGAGAGGAGCGCGATCTGCGCCGTCCTCCGCGAAGGGAACGCGATTTCCGCGGGGCCGCCGTCCCCCGCGACCACGGCCTCGAAGAGGACCCGCTTCCTCGCGAGCGTGTCGAGCATCCGCTCCTCGATCGTCCCGCGGGAGACGAGGCGGACGACCTGGACCGTCTCCTTCTGGCCGATGCGGAGCGCCCTCCCGACGCGCTGGTCGTAGCGGGCGGGGTTCCACGGGAGGTCGAGGTGGACCACGACGGAAGCCGCCTGGAGATTGAGGCCGAGCCCGCCCGCGTCCGTCGAGAGGAGGACGCGGCACTTCGGGTCGTTGGTGAAGCGGTCGAGGAGCCCTCCCCGCTCCGCGGAGGGGACCCCGCCGTGGAGGCGCTCGAAGCCGATCCCCCGTCGCGCGAGGCGTTCGGCGGCGAGCGCCCCCATCCGCTCCCACTCGCTGAAGACGAGCGCCTTCCTCCCCCCGTCGACGACGAGCTCCTCGAGGATCGACTCGAGCTCGTCGAGCTTCGGGGCGACCTTCACCCGTCGGTCGAGGATGAAGGGGGTGTCGCACGCCATCCGCATCATCGCGAGGTGCTTCTGGAGGATCTCCCGCTCCCGGGGCGTGAGCGACCGGCGCTTCAGGATCGCGAGGAGGCGGGCGGCGGCCTCCTCGTGTTCGTCGTGGATCTCCCGCTGCTCGGGGGCCATCTCGACGAAGTAGGTGTTCTCGACCTTCTCGGGGAGGTCGAGGGCCACCTCCTCCTTGCGCCGCCGGAGGAACGCCGGCGCGATCCGCCGGCGCAGCTCGTCGAGATTGCGGTGGCCGATCACCTTCCCGTCGGCGTCGAAGGCGTGGTAGCGCTCGTTGAACTTCCAGAGGGGACCGAGGATCCGCGGGTCGACGAACTGGAGGACGGAGTAGAGCTCGTCCAGGTTGTTCTCGAGCGGGGTCCCGGTGAGCACGAAGGCGCGGGCGCTCTTCCTCCGCAGCCGCTTGACGGCGTCGGAGGTCTGCGCCCTCCAGTTCTTGATACGCTGGGCCTCGTCGAGGATCACGAGGTCGAACCGGAGGTCGTCGGCGGCGAGGAGCCGCCCGTCGAGGCGGACGAGCTCGTAGTTCGCGACCGTGAAGAACGCGGGGGCGCTCCACAGCGCCTCGCGGCGCTTCCGCCCTCCCTCGACGATCGCGACGGGCAGGCCGGCGAAGCGCCCGACCTCCCGCGCCCACTGGTGCTTGAGGGACGCCGGGCAGACGACGAGGACGCGGGCGATCCCCTTCGTCCGGCGCAGCCACTCGCAGGCGGCGATCGCCTGCACCGTCTTCCCGAGCCCCATCTCGTCGCCGAGGATCGCGCGGCCCCCGAGAGCGAGGTGGAGGGCGCCCCGGACCTGGTAGGGGTAGAGGGGCGCCGAGAGGAGATCGAAGCGCTCCCCGCGGGCGGCGATCGCCGCCTCGAGCGCTTCGCGCTCCTGGCCCGCGCGGCGCCTCTCCTCGAGCCCCTCGACGAAGCGGGGGACCTCATCGGAGACCGTGATGGGGAAGCCCTGCCCCCGGATCTCCTCCTCCAGGCGCCGGAACGACCGGACCGGATCCCCGCGCAGGGAACCCCTCTCGTCGAAGAGGGCGTCGAGGGCGCGGGCGACCTCGTCCGGGACCCGGGCCGGACGCACGAGGCGGACCCCGACCTCGGCCCCGTAGGCGAGATAGACCTGCGGCCGGGGCGAGGGCTCCCGCAGCAGCCGCCGGTCCCGCCCCCGCAGCGCCTTCCGCAGCCGGAGCAGCACGGCCTCCACGTGCTTGCACGTGCCGAGGAGGTTCGCCTCGTAGTCCGGGCACGTGCAGCCGTTCTCGCGGGAGGAGGGGTCGCGGATCTCGACCTCGTAGCGCGCGCCCGACGGAGAGTAGACCTCGAAGCGCGAGTGGACCGGCTCCTCCCCGAGGTTCCGGATCGAGAATCCGCCCGCCCGCGCTCGCTCGCGCCGGCGCTCGAGCTGCTCCTTGTCCATGGCCCGGACCTCCGCCGAGGCCCCGGCTCCCCCCGCCGCGAGAGCGCCGACGCGGAAAGCCGGCACCGAAAAAAAGGCCCGCCCTCCCGGGCGGGCCGAATTCAAAAGATCCCGGCGATCACCTACTTTCTCGCATTTCGGGCAATATCATCGGCGGCGGCTGCTTAACGACCGAGTTCGGGATGGGATCGGGTGTGGCCAGCCACCTGTACTCACCGGGATCGAAATCGAAAAAGGCAACCAGGGAGAAGGATCGTTCGACCGTCCCTGCACCGTATCTTCGAAACTCTTTCCTCGCCGCCCCGGGCGGGGCGGGGAGAAAAAAGTGGCCAAGCCGATCGCCAATTAGTACCGGTTCGCTGCACGCGTTACCGCGTTTCCACGTCCGGCCTATTACCTGGTAGTCTTCCAGGAGGCTGATGGGGATGGCTCGTTTTGGAGAGGGCTTCGCGCTTAGATGCTTTCAGCGCTTATCCCGCCCGGACATAGCTACCCGGCCGTGCCGCTGGCGCGACAACCGGAACACCAGAGGTCCGTCCTTCCTAGTCCTCTCGTACTAAGGAAAGGCCTCCTCAACCATCCTGCACCCATGCTAGATAGGGACCGACCTGTCTCACGACGGTCTAAACCCAGCTCACGTACCGCTTTAATGGGCGAACAGCCCAACCCTTGGGACCTCCTTCAGCCCCAGGATGCGATGAGCCGACATCGAGGTGCCAAACCTCCCCGTCGATATGAACTCTTGGGGGAGATCAGCCTGTTATCCCCGGAGTACCTTTTATCTGATGAGCGACGTCCCTTCGACCTGGTAACGCCGGATCACTAGGTCCTGCTTTCGCACCTGCTCGACCGATAGGTCTCACAGTCAGGCACCCTTGTGCCCTTGCACTCGACGCGCGATGGCCGACCGCGCTGAGGGTACCTTCGAACTCCTCCGTTACCTTTTGGGAGGAGACCGCCCCAGTCAAACTGCCCATCTAGCACGGTCCCCGGCCCGGATTCACGGGTCCAGGTTAGAATCCTAGCACGGCAAGGGTGGTATTTCACCGTTGGCTCCGCGGGAGCCGAAACCCCCGCCTCACAGCCTCCCACCTATCCTACGCAGGCCGAGCCAAGATCCAGTACTAGACTGCAGTAAAGGTTCACGGGGTCTTTCCGTCTTAGCACGGGAATGTGGCATCTTCACCACAGCTACAAGTTCGCCGAGCCTGTCGCGGAGACAGCGCCCAAGTCGTTACGCTATTCGTGCGGGTCGGAACTTACCCGACAAGGAATTTCGCTACCTTAGGACCGTCATAGTTACGGCCGCCATTCACCGGGGCTTCGGTTCGGAGCTTTGCGGACCCGGCCTTGCGGACGGGAACCCCGCGGACCCCTCGCCTTAACCTTCCGGCATCGGGCAAGCGTCAGTCTGCATACTTTGCCTTACGGCTTTGCGCAGACCTGTGTTTTTAGTAAACAGTCGCCTGGGCCCTTTCACTGCGGCCCCCCCGCGCTCCGGGCGCGAGGCCCTTCACGCCGGGGGGCGCCTCTTCTTCCGAAGTTACGAGGCCAGTGTGCCTAGTTCCTTCGCGACAGTTCTCTCGAGCGCCTTAGGATGTTCACCTCGCCCACCTGTGTCAGTTTTGGTACGGTCACCCGGAGCACTCCCTAGAGGATTTTCTTGGAGGACGATCCGGTCGCTTCGCAGTCAAGCCGCTCGGTCCGCCCCCGGGATCACGCGCCGTGGATTTGCCTCCGGCGCCCCCCGCGGGCGTCCACGCACACATCCAGTCGTGCGACGACCTTCACGTCCCCGTCCCCCCATCGGTGGTAACGCGCCCCGAGTGGTACGGGAATATTGACCCGTTGTCCATCGACTACGCCTTTCGGCCTCGCCTTAGGGACCGACTAACCCTGGGAGGATTGACCTTCCCCAGGAAACCTTGGGCTTACGGCGAACAGGTTTCCCACCTGTTTTCTCGCTACTTATTCCGGCATAATCACTTCGACATCGTCCAGGAGTCGTCACCGTCTCCCTTCATCCTACCGTCGAACGCTCCCCTACCAGCGTGCGGGCACGCCGTCCCGCACGTTCCGCGGCTTCGGTTTCGGACTTGAGTCCCGTTCATTATCGGCGCGGAGGTGCTCGACCAGTAAGCTGTTACGCACTTTTTAAATGATGGCTGCTTCTAAGCCAACATCCTGGCTGTCTTTGCACCTCCACCTCCTTTACGACACTTAGCCCGAATTGGGGACCTTAGCCGGCGATCTGGGCTGTTTCCCTTTTGAGCGCGGAGCTTATCCCCCGTGCTCTGACTCCCGCGGTTGGAGCCGGCGGTATTCGGAGTTCGATTGGGGAGAGTAGCCGGGTAGGCCCTCAAACCCATTCGGTTGCTCTACCCCCGCCGGAGAACCCGCGAGGCTAGCCCAAAAGCTATTTCGGGGAGAACCAGCTATTTACGAGTTCGATTAGTTTTTTGCTCCTACCCACAGCTCATCCGAGCATTTTTCAACATACACCGGTTCGGGCCTCCACGGGTTGTTACACCCGCTTCACCCTGGCCATGGGTAGATCACCCGTTTTCGGGTCTGCCCCACGGGACTACGCCCCCTTGCGGGGGCACGCGCTGTTCGCACTCGCTTTCGCTTCGGCTTCGGGCCGGAGGCCCTTCACCTCGCCCCGTAGGCGCAACTCGCCGGATCATTAAGCAAAAGGCACGCCGTCAGGCCGCTTCCTTGCGGAAGCATGGCCCTCCGACCGCTGGTAGGTACACGGTTTCAGGTACTTTTCACTCCCCTAACAGGGGTTCTTTTCACCTTTCGCTCGCGCTACTTTTGCGCTATCGGTCGTCGAGGAGTACTTAGCCTTGGGAGGTCGTCCTCCCGAATTCACGCCGGGTTCCACGTGACCGGCGCTACTTGGGTGGTCCGCGCGAGAGCGAAACCTTTCGCCTACAGGGCTATCACCTCCTGCGGCGGCCCTTTCCAGGGCCTTCGGCTAGGCTTCGCCTTTGTAACTCGCTGCGCCCTTCGTGGAGGGCGCCGCGGACTCCCGCGACCCCGGGTGCGCAACGCCCACGGGCTTGCACGCACCTCGGTTTGGGCTGGTCCCCGTTCGCTCGCCGCTACTGAGGGAGTCGAATTTCTTTTCTTTCCTGGCGGTACTGAGATGTTTCAGTTCCCGCCGTTCCCGCGGCCGGCGTATGGATTCCGCCGGCCGCTCCGGGGCATGACCCCCGGAACGTTTCCGCATCTGAGAGATCCCCGGATCAATGCCTGCTTGCGGCTCCCCGAGGCTTATCGCAGCTAGGCCGCGTCTTTCGTCGGCTCTCGACGCCAAGGCATCCACCGTGCACCCTTCGTAGCTTGGCCACTCGAAGATGCTGATTCGTTCAAGATCGAAAAACCCTTCGTCCCTGGTTGTCAAAGAACGGAATCGAAAAATCGCCCGGAAGCCCGGATCGCTCCCGGCCGGGAGACCGCAGGCGGTCCCCCGCGGCCCGGCCCTTCCCTCCGCCCTCCGCCGCATGGTGGAGGCGACGGGATTCGAACCCACGACCTTCTGGTTGCAAACCAGACGCTCTACCAGCTGAGCTACGCCCCCGGAGCGAGAGGTCGCGGGCCCTGGTGGGCCCAAGTGGATTTGAACCACTGACCTCCCGCTTATCAGGCGGACGCTCTAACCGGGCTGAGCTATGGGCCCGTGACCGCATACGGGAAGCCGGGAAGCCAAAAAAAGGGTGGCTCCGGTCCGCGCGCGCGCGCGCCGATGGGAAGCCCCCCCCGGAGATCCCGGGGGCTGCTTCCGGCTCGCATCCTTAGAAAGGAGGTGATCCAGCCGCAGGTTCCCCTACGGCTACCTTGTTACGACTTAGTCCCAATCACCGAGCTTGCCGTCGGCGCTGCCCCCCTTGCGGTTGGACGCGCGACTTCAGGCAGTCCCGGCTTTCGTGGCTTGACGGGCGGTGTGTACAAGGCTCAGGAACATATTCACCGCGGCGTGGCTGATCCGCGATTACTAGCGATTCCGACTTCACGGAGGCGAGTTGCAGCCTCCGATCTGAACTGGGGCCGGCTTTCAAGGGATTGCCTTGACCTCGCGGTTTCGGGACCCGTTGTACCGGCCATTGTAGCACGTGTGTCGCCCTGGGCATAAGGGCCATGATGACTTGACGTCATCCCCACCTTCCTCCGCCTTAACAGCGGCAGTCTTCCTAGAGTGCTCGGCTCGACCCGGTCGCAACTAGGAACAGGGGTTTCGCTCGTTACGGGACTTAACCCAACATCTCACGACACGAGCTGACGACAGCCATGCAACACCTGTGCACGTTCCACCCTTTCGGGCGGACCCTCCCTTTCGGGAGGCTAATCCGCGCATGTCAAACCCAGGTAAGGTTCTTCGCGTTGCTTCGAATTGAACCACATGCTCCACCGCTTGTGTGAGCCCCCGTCAATTCCTTTGAGTTTTACCCTTGCGAGCATACTCCCCAGGCGGGGCACTTAACGCGTTAGCTACGACAGAAAGAGCCATCGGAGCCCCTCCTATCTAGTGCCCATCGTTTACAGCTGGGACTACCGGGGTATCTAATCCCGTTTGCTCCCCCAGCTTTCGCACCTCAGCGTCAGGGACGGACCAGAGAGTCGCTTTCGCCGCCGGCGTTCCTCCTGATATCTACGCATTTCACCGCTCCACCAGGAGTTCCACTCTCCCCTCCCGTCCTCGAGTCCCGCAGTTTCGGACGCGGTTCCGCGGTTAGGCCGCGGTCTTTCACACCCGACTTACGGGACCGCCTACGTGCGCTTTACGCCCAGTGATTCCGAGCAACGTTTGCCCCCTACGTTTTACCGCGGCTGCTGGCACGTAGTTAGCCGGGGCTTCCTCTCCCGCCTTTGTCAACCACCGGGCGATTAACCCGGCAGCGTTCATAACGGGTGACAGGGGTTTACAACCCGAAGGCCTTCATCCCCCACGCGGCGTCGCTCCGTCAGGCTTTCGCCCATTGCGGAAGATCCTCGACTGCAGCCTCCCGTAGGAGTCTGGGCAGTGTCTCAGTCCCAGTGTGGCCGACCACCCTCTCAGGCCGGCTACCCGTCATCGCCTTGGTGGGCCATGACCCCGCCAACAAGCTGATGGGACGCAGGCTCTTCCCCGAGCAGCGGGTCCCGAAGGATCCCCGCCGTCTCCCCCGCGGAGGATGCCCCCCGCGGGGCGTACCCGGTATTAGCCCCCCTTTCGAGGGGTTGTCCCGGTCTCGGAGGTGGATTGCCTACGCGTTACTCACCCTTTCGCCGCTTTACTCCGGGGGTTGCCCCCCGTTTCTCGCTCGACTTGCATGCCTCATCCACGCCGCCAACGTTCGCTCTGAGCCAGGATCAAACCCTTCATCGAGTTCGAATTTCGAATGAAGTCGAATCCTGGGTGGAATCGTCTCCCGCACGCCCCGGCGGCTACCGCCAGGACGCACGGGCACGCTCGCACACTTCTCGGAGCCACCCTCGATTTCAAAGACCGGATCGCCGCCGCGAAAAACGGAAGCGTGGCGCCACCATCGGCGCCTTTTCCTTATGAGAGCCTCGCATCCTAGCCACGTCGAGTCGCGAGTCAAGGGCCTCGTCGCGGCCCTCGAGACGGGCGTTCCCGACCGGCCCGCTCCCCGCCCCACCCACCCCGGGGCAGCGCCTGGATCGAGGCCCCCCTTATCGGCATCCTCTCCGCAAATCTTTATTTTCAAAATGAATACGAACGAACCCCAGGCCCTGCTTGTCCTCAGCCGGCGCTCGGCGAGAGGGCTCGACGAGGCCGCCACCAACCTCCTCCGGATGCCCACCATCCTCCTCATGGAGAACGCCGGCGGAGCCATCGCCGCCGAGGCGCTTCGCCTCTGCGCCGGACCGGCGCCCCTCGAGGGGGTGCTCTTCCTCTGCGGTCCGGGGAACAACGGAGGGGACGGGTACAGCGCCGCGCGCCGCCTCCTCGACGGACGGCGACGGCTCGAGGTCTTCTCCTTCGGCCGCCGACCCCTCCCCGACTCGGACGCGGGCCTCAATCGCGCGATCCTCGAGAGGGCGGGCGCCCCGGTGCGCGCCTGCCCTCCCGCCTCCGAGCTCGCGGCGCTCCTCGAGCGGCCGCTCCTCGTCGTCGACGCTCTCTTCGGAACGGGATTCTCGCGCCCCCTCGAGGGAGAGGCGGCCGCCATCGTGGAGGTGCTGAACGCCTCCGGCCGCACGGTCCTCGCGGCCGACCTCCCGACCGGCCTCGACGCCGACACGGGGGAGGTCCTCGGTCGCGCGGTCCGCGCCTCGACGACCGTCACGTTCGCGGCCCCGAAGCGGGGTTTCTACCTCTCGGCCGGGCCCTCCCACGTCGGGAAGGTCGTCGTCGGCGACCTCGGCCTCCCGCCCCGCTTCCTCGCCGCCTACCTCGAGCCTGCGTGAGGGGACCGCGAGTCCCTAGAAGACCTCGACGGGCGTCCCCGAGTCGGGGACCAGGTCGAAGAGCTCCTCGACGTCGCGGTTGTGGAGCCGGATGCACCCCTCCGAGACGCGTCCCCCGACGGCGTCCTCCCGCTCCGTGCCGTGGATCCCGTAGGGGATCGTCCGCCCCTCCTGCCGGAAACCGAGCCAGCGCGCGCCGAGGGGATTGCGCGGGTCCCCGGCGGGGATCGGGGGCTTCGGCTTCCACCAGATCGGATCCGCGACCTTCTCGCCGATCGTGAACTTCCCCGACGGGGTCTCAGCGTCCTCGCGTCCGATCCCGATCGGGTAGACCCGGACGATGACCTCGCCGAGGTAGGCGAAGGCGGCGAACGATTCGCGGTGCACCGCGATCCGGACGGGGTCGAGGGGGAAGCGCAGCGGCTCCCCCGGGACCAGGAGGTCCCCGCTCTTGCGGTTGACGGCCCGCAGCATCCCCACCCCATGCTGGACGCCCCGCGCCGCGGCGAACCTCTTCGCGAGCCGGTGCCAGGAATCCCCTTTCTCCACGACGACCTTCTCGCTGCGCCAGCCGCCCGCCGGGTTGAACACGAGCTCCCGGTTGAGCGCGTCGAGGGCCTGCGCGACCGGGCGCATCTCGGCGTAGGGGGCCCTCGCGATCGCCATCCCCTCGAGCTGTCCGACGAGCGCCTTCGCGGCCCCCGGCAGATCCCCGCTCCCCCGGCGCGACTCGGCGAGGGAGCCGGCGAGGGCGACCCGCGCCTTCCGCCGGGACCCCTGCGGGTCCGAACGGAGGAGCGCCTCGGCCGGGCCGGGGTTCCCCCCCGCCAGCGCGGCGGCCGCGACCTCCTCGCCTGCATCCGCGCCCGCGGAGGCCTCCGACGCCACCGCCTCCCTGCGCCCCGACGCCTCGCGGGGCTGCGCCGAAGCCTCCCCCGGCTCTCCGCTCGGGCGCGCCGGCTCGGGGAGCTGCGTCGCGAGCGGGACGGCCGGCGCCTTCGGCGGCGCGGTCCCCTCCTTCGCCCCCCCCCGGAAGAGTCGGCTCAGGCCGAACGCGGAGGCGAACGCGACGGGGATCAGGAGGAGGAGGGCCGGTCGCATGCAGGTCTCCGGGGCTCCGGTTCGAGGATCAAGAGGTCCCCGCGAGGGCCGTGTAGAGGAAGGGTCTCGGGAACCCTCCGTCCAAGGGGGTGCCTCCCGGCGCGCGGCGATGGACCTCGCGGTCCCGCCAGGCGCGCCGGAGATCGGCTCCCTGTTCGAACCGTATCGGTTCCCCGAGCATGGCTCTATCACGCGCTCCGCAGGGGCCAGAATCGTCTCGCAAGCGGGGGCGAATCTTAGGTGCCGACCCCGGGGAAACAAGCGCGCGGGCGGACCGGAGCGCGCGACTTCCCGCGGGGAGGGGCCGATCGTCGCGCGAAGGCCGCGAGACGGCGCATCGCCTCCGCCCGGAGGCGGAGGCCGCCCCCGCGCCCCCGCGGCGGAGCGTCTCCCCCCCGCCTTGAGGCGTCCATACGAAACATGCATACTCGTACGCATGCGGACCACCCTCGATCTCGACGACCGCCTCGTCCGCGAGGCGCTCCGGGCGACCCGCGCGCGGACGAAGACGGAGCTCGTGGAGCTCGGGCTCCGCGCCCTCGTCGAGGCCGCCGCCCGCCGGCGCCTCGCGTCCCTCCGCGGGGTCGCGCGCGATGCCAAGTCCCCCCGCCGCCGAAGGCCCGGGGGTCGCGCGGCGTGATCCTCGTCGACACCTCGGTCTGGGTGGAGTTCCTCCGCGGCTCTCCCGGGGCCTCCCGCCTCGCCGGCCTGCTCGAGCAGGGGGAAGTGTCCGTGCACCCATGGGTCCGAGGCGAACTCGCCCTCGGATCCCTTGGGACCCGGCGGGCGGGGATCCTGGCGGACCTGGGCCTCCTCCCTCCCGCCCCCCTGGTGTCCGACGACGAGGTCCTCGAGATGATCGATGTGCGGTCCCTCGCCGGGCGCGGCATCGGGTGGGTCGACGCCCACCTCCTCGCCTCCGCTCTCGTCGAGCGCTCGGGCCTCTGGACCCTCGATCGTCCGCTCGCGCGAGCGGCGGAGAACCTTCGGCTCAGGTCCGCGACCTGACGGCGCGCTCGATCCGCAGCGCGACCCGACCCGCCCCGTCGGGAAGCTCGAACTCGCTCCACCCTTCCCCGTCCCCCGAGGCGAAGCGGATCCCCCCCTCGGCGAGCGTCTCCCCGCGGACGACCGCCCCGTGAGCCTCGAGCGCGCGGCGGACGAGGTCCCCCGCGTCCCCGCGGACGTCGACCCGGATCCGGTCGCTCAGGTCGAGACCGCCGTCCTTGCGGAGGCTCTGGATCCGGCTGACGAGCTCGCGCGCGAGTCCCTCGAGGAGGAGGTCCTCCGTCACCTCCGTCTCGAGTGCGACGACGAGGTCCCCCTCGGCCTCGACGCTCGTTCCGGGAGGAGCCTCGATCGTGAAGCGGAGGTCTTCCGGGAGGATGTCCGCCGTGACCCCGTCGAGGCTGAGGGACATCCGGGCGGGAGTTCCGGACCGCAGGCCCCAGAGCACGCCGACGAGGTCCCGGTCGGCCTCGGCGAGCTTCCTCTCGAGGACCTTCACGCGGCCGCCGAGCTTCTTCCCGACGACCGCGTAGTTCGGCTTCGCCCGGAGGGCCATCTCGACGGGAAACCCCTCCGTCGGGAGGATCTCCTTGACGTTGAGCTCCTCGCGGACGAGCGCGGCGAAGGCCTCGTCCCGGAGCGCGCTCGGGTCGCCCGCCCCCACCCAGACGCGCAGGCGGCGCAGCGGCTGGCGGACGCGGCGCCTCGCGCGCTCCCGCAGCGCGTGCCCCATCCTGCAGACGCGGAGGACGACGTCCATCGCGGCCTCGAGACCGGGCTCGCGCGCGGCGGGGTCGGCCTTCGGGAAAGGGGCGAGGTGCGCGGACTCCGCCTCGCCGCGCACCCGGCGGTAGACCTCGTCGGCCAGGAAGGGGGCGAACGGGGCGAGAAGGCGGCAGGTCGTCTCGAGCGCCGCGTGGAGCGTCGCGAACGCGCCTCGGGCTCCCTCCCCCCCCCGCCAGAATCGCTCGCGGCTCCGGCGGATGTACCAGTTCGACAGCTCCTCGACGACGAACCGCTCGATCGCGCGGCACGCCCCCGTCAGGTCGTAGGCCTCGAGCGCCCCGTCCACGGCGAGGACCGTCGAGGCGGATCGCGAGGCGATCCAGCGGTCGAGGAGCTCCGCGGCCCCCCCCTTCGACCCCGGGCTCCACCCCTCGACGTTCGCGTAGCGCGCGAAGAAGTTGTAGGAGTCGGCGACCTTCCGGAGGAAGCCGTGGCGGACGTCCGACACCCCGTCCGGGTCGAAGCGCTTCGGCAGCCACGGCGCCGAGGTGGAGAGGAGATACCAGCGCACCGCGTCGGCCCCGTCCCGCCGGATCGCCTCCCACGGATCCAAGGCGTTCCCGAGGCGCTTCGACATCTTCTTCCCTTCGCGGTCGAGGACGAGTCCGTTCACGAGGCAGGTCCGGTAGGCGCTCCCCTCCGGGAGCGCGAGCGCCGGGTCCTCCTCGCCGCGGGCGCGGTCGACCCCGGTCAGGAAAGTCGCGATCGCGTGGAGCGTGTAGAACCACCCGCGCGTCTGGTCGAGCCCCTCGGCGATGTAGTCGGCGGGGAACTGCTCGCGCACGCGGTCGCGGTTCTCGAAGGGCCAGTGGAACTGCCCGAAGGGCATCGCCCCCGAGTCGAACCAGCAGTCGAGGACCGAAGCGACCCGCCGCATCGAGCCCGCGCAAGTGCCGCATCGAAATGAGATCCCGTCGACGGCGGGGCGGTGGAGGTCGAGGTCGCGGGGAAGCGATCCCGCGCGCTTCCCGAGCCCCCCGACCGACCCGAAGACCTCGACGTGCCCCTCGTCCCGGTCGCAGACCCAGATCGGGAGCGGCGTCCCCCAGTAGCGCTCGCGCGAGATCGCCCAGTCGACGTTCCCCTCGAGCCAGTCCCCGAACCGCCCCGTCCCGACCTCGGGCGGGACCCAGCGGATCCGCCGGTTGAACTCGACGAGCGCCTCTCGATAGGAGGTCGTGCGGAGGAACCACGCGGGGGTCGCGAAGTAGAAGAGGGGCGTGTCGCAGCGCCAGCAGAAGGGGTAGGCGTGCTCGACCTGGTCCCGGCGCAGCAGCAGCCCCCTCCCCTTCAAGTCGGCGAGGAGGAGCGGGTCCGCCTCCTTGAAGAAGGTCCCCGCCGGGACGGGCCCCCCCTCCGCGAAGCGCCCGTCGGAGCCGACGGCGGCGACGACCGGGAGGGCCTCGCGCGCGGCGAGCGCGTGGTCGTCGGGGCCGTAGGCGGGGGCGACGTGCACGATCCCCGTCCCTTCCTCCGCGCTCACGAACTCCGCCGCGTAGACGCGGTGCGCGTTCGTCTCGGAGGGGGTCCACGTCCCGGTCGGGAGGCGCGGGAGCCGGTCGATCGGGAAGAGGGGCTCGTAGCGCGTGCCGGCGAGGGCGGCGCCGTCGCACTCCTCAATGACCTCGAAGTCCCCCGCCGGGAAGAGGGAGGCGAGGCGCCCGCGGGCCGCGACGAACTCCTTCCCCCCCCGCCGCACGCGCGCGTAGCGAAGGCGCGGATGGACGGCGAGCGCGACGTTGCTCGGGAGCGTCCAGGGGGTCGTCGTCCAGGCGGCGAGGTAGCGGCCCTGGGCTCCCGCGATCGGGAAGAGGACCGTCACGGACGGGTCGGTCGCGTCCTTGTATCCGAGGCCGACCTCGTGGCTCGAGAGCCCCGTCCCGCAGCGGGGGCAGAAGGGGATCACCTTTCGCCCGCGATAGAGCAGCCCCGCCGCGTGGAACCGGGAGAGGAGGTACCAGACCGACTCGACGTAGGCGTTCGAGCAGGTCATGTAGGGGTCGCGGTAGTCGAGCCAGTAGCCGATCCGCTCGGAGAGCCGCTCCCACTCCTCCTTGTGGCGGAACACCGACTCGCGGCAGAGGCGGTTGAACTCGCCGATCCCGAACGTCTCGATCTCCCCCTTCCCGGAGAGCCCGAGGCTCTTCTCGACCTCGATCTCGACCGGGAGCCCGTGCGTGTCCCACCCCGCCTTCCGGAGGACCCGGCGCCCCTTCATCGTGCGGTACCGGCAGACGACGTCCTTCAGCGTCCGCGAGAGGACGTGGTGGATCCCCGGGCGCCCGTTCGCGGTCGGGGGCCCCTCGTAGAAGACGAAGGGGGGAGCGCCCGCGCGCGCGGCGAGCGTGGCGCCGAAGAGGTCGGAGGCGCGCCAGCGCTCGAGGATCGGGCGCTCGAACGCGTCCGCGTCCCGAAGCTCGCTCTCCCCCACCTCGCGGAAGGCCGCCGCGCGCTCCTTCACCAACGCTGGACCTCCAGCTCCTCGAGGATCCGCTCCGCGGCGGCGAGCGCGCGGCGCCCGTCCTCGCCGCTCGCGGGCGCCTTCCCGTCCCCGCGCGCGGCGGCGACAAAGGCCTTCAGCTCCTCGCGCAGGGGCTCGGCCTCCTCGACCTTCGTCTCGCGGACCACGACCCCCCCCTCCTCGAGGAGCCCGAGGGCGTCCACCCCCGCGGCGGGATCGACCGTCGCCAGGCGCTCCCGCGCCTTCTCCCAGTTCGGCCCCTTCTTCACGACGAGGGAGTACCCCTTCCCGAAGTCGAGGGAGGCGTAGGAGTCGGGGGAGAAGAACCGGACCCGCCGCATCGGGGCGAGGGAGACGCGGCTCGCCGTCAGGTTGGCGACGCACCCGCCGCGGAAGCGGATCCGCGCGGAGACGAGGTCCTCGCGCTCCGTGACCACCGAGACGCCGACCGCGTCGACGGAGGCGATCTCGTCGGCGACGAGCTCGAGGATCAGGTCGAGGTCGTGGATCATCAGGTCGAGGACGACGCCGACGTCCGTCGAGCGGAAGGAGAAGGGGGCGAGGCGGTGCGCCTCGATGAAGCGCGGGGCGATCGCGAGGTCGCGGATCGCCGCGATCGCGGGGTTGTAGCGCTCGACGTGCCCGACGGAGAGGAGGGCCCCCCCCGCGCGGGCCGCCGCGAGGAGGCGGTCGGCCTCCGCCGTGCTCGGGGCGATCGGCTTCTCGACGAGGGTCGCGATCCCCCGGCGAAGGAAGGGGAGCGCCGCCTCGACGTGGGCGGAGGTCGGCACGGCGACCGTCACCGCGTCGAGGTCGTCGGGGAGGTCCTCCGCGCGGGTCAGGGCCAGGACCCCGAGCGGACCGGCGACCTCCCGCGCCCGCTCCTCGCGCGCGTCGACGACGGCGACCAGCTCGACCCCCTCGATCTCGCGCAGGATCCGGGCGTGGTGGCGGCCGAGGTGGCCGACGCCGATCACGGCGACGCGGAGCCCTGCCTCCGCGTTCACGCGTCGACCAGCGTGAAGAGGAGCTGGGCCTCGCAGACGACCTTCCCCCCGACCTTCCCGATCCCCTGGACCTGGCCGATGCTGTTCTTCACCTTGAGCGTCTCGACCTCGATCCGGAGCTGGTCGCCGGGGACGACGGCGCCGCGGAGCTTCACCCGGTCGATCGCCCAGAGGACGGCGAGCTTGCCCGTGTTCTCGAGCTTGCGGAGGAGGAGCACCCCGGCGAGCTGGGCCATCGCCTCGAGCTGGAGGACGCCCGGCATCATCGGCGCCCCGGGCCAGTGCCCCTGGAAGAAGGGCTCGTTGATCGTGACGTTCTTGATCGCGACGGCGCGCTGGTAGCCCTGGAGCTCGATCACCCGGTCGATCAGGAGGAAGGGGTAGCGGTGCGGGAGGAGGCGCATGATCTCCCGGATGTCGAACCCGCTCTCCGGGAGGATGCTCCCCACCCCCTCCCGCGCCTCGCGCTCCTCGGAGAGGCGGCGGACGAGGAGGGCGTTCGTCCCGTGGCCGGAGCGGGTCGCGATGACGTGGGCCTGGAGGTCCGCGCCGACGAGGAAGAGGTCCCCGAGGAGGTCGAGGACCTTGTGGCGGACGTGCTCGTCGCGGAAGCGGAGGGGCGGCGTCTCCCCGTTCCCCCCGAGGACGATCGTGTTCTCGCTGTTCGCCCCCTTGCCGAGCCCCCTCCCCTTCAGTTCGTCGATCTCGGAGGCGAGGCAGAAGGTGCGCGCCGGGGCGATCGTCTCGACGAAGTCGGCCCGGTCGAGCCGGTAGACGAACGAGCTCGGCGGGATCGTCGGGGAGCCGAAGTCCGCCACGTACTCGATCGTCAGCCCCTCCTCCTGCGGGAGGGCGACCAGGGTGACGCCCCGCTCCCGGACGAAGATCGGCTCCTCGAGGACGAGCTCCTTCTTGTGGGCCTTCTGCTCGACGAGCCCGGCCGACAGGAGGACCTCGACGAACGGGCGCGCGGAGCCGTCCCCGGCGGGGACCTCCGGCCCCTCGATCTCGACGCGCAGGTTGTCGATCCCGAGGCCGTGGCAGGCGGCGAGGAGGTGCTCGACCGTGTCGACCTCGGCCTCACCGCTGCGCAGCGTCGTCCGCCGCAGGGCGTTCGGCGCGATCGACTCCGCCCGCGCGGGGACCTGGGGGGTGTCGGCGAGGTCGACCCGCTCGAACAGCACCCCCGTGTCGGGAGAGGCGGGCTTGAGGACCAGCCGGACGCGGGCTCCGGAGTGGATCCCCACGCCGGAGAGCTCGACCGGAGTCCGGATCGTCTGCTGGGGTCGTTTCGCCACGGAGGGCAACCGGCCCCCGCGCCCGCTAGGACCCGCGGCACGGCGACACGCCTCCGGGCCCCGGAGGGGCGCGCCCGGTCCGCCGGTCTCCCTCCCGGAGGGAGGCGAGCGCGTGGACCGGCTCTTCAGCGGTTGAGGAGCCTAATCACCTCGGGGGTGATGTCAAGTTCGGGGCGGGAGGAGAACACCATCCGCCGGCGGGCGCGCTCGCCCCGCTCCTCGAGGGTCCGCGCGTCGGCGGCGTCGGTCTTGTCGATCCGGAAGACGGCGTCGAGCCCCTTCGCGGAGGCGACCTCCCCCACGGCCCTCCGGATGTCGTCGTAGGCGGCGAGCTTGACCGTCTCCTCCCGCTCGGCCCGGTAGCGCGTCCAGTACTTGTCCTCCGCGTCGAGCTTCAGGAACTCCGCGTCGAGGTCGCGGCGCTTCTCGAAGTACTCCCGGGAGTCGGGGTCGAGGATCGCGAGCGCCTTCTTCTGCTTGTTCAGCTCCTCCGCGCGCGCCTTGAGCTCCCCGAGCTTCGTCTGGAGGTTCCTCTGGAGCTCCTCGAGGTCCGCCTTGACCTTCCCGGAGCCCCGCAGCGCCTCGTCGATGTCGAGGAAGCCGAGCCGGGCCGGGGCGCCCGCGGGCGCGCTCTCCGGCTGCGCCGCGGCGAGCGCGAGGAGCGCCGCCGCGGAACCGAGGACGAAGGCTCTCATGCCGTCTCCTTCCGTTCAGAAGAAGTTGCCGATCGAGAAGGTGAACACCTGGGTGTCGTCCGTTCGCTCCCGGTGGAGGGGGACGCCGAAGTCGAGCGTGATCGGAAGTTGGGGGGCGATCGGGAGGCGGATCAAGACCCCGACCCCGCCCGCGGCCCGCCACTCCTCGAAGCTGTTGCGGAAGTGCTTCCGGAGCGTCCCGGCGTCGAGGAAGAGGCGCCCGCGCACGAGCTCGACCTCCTCGAGGCGCCCGGAGACCGCCGTCGAGTAGACCGGGAAGCGGTACTCGGCCGAACCGAGGTACATCGCCTCGCCGCCGTACGGCTCCCCGTTGAACTTCGGGCCGACCCCCCGGAAGTCGAAGCCTCGGATCGTCCCCGGTCCCCCCGCGAAGAGGCGCTCCGTGTAGGGGACCGTCTCGGTCTCCCCGAACCCTTCCGCCCAGGCGAGCCGCACGACTCCCGAAAGGACCCGCGCCCGGCCGCGCTCGTCCTCGGCGACCCGGACGTAGCCGCGGCCGGTCAGGAAGACTTTGCGGAAGTCGAAGTCCCCCCCGATGGGCCCCCCGGCGTGCTCGTAGCGGGCGCGGACCAAGTACCCCTCCGTCGGGTCGACGGGGATGTCGAGCCGGGAGTGGACGAAGTCGACGTAGGCGGAGCGAAGCCCGCTCAAGCCGAGCTCCTCCTGCTCGAACAGGGGCTTCGGGGCTGCCGGGTCGACGTTCGTCACGTCGACCTGCTCGGACTTGAGCCCGACCTCGAGCGCCGTCTGGCGGGTGAAGTTGCGGCCGAACGCGGCGAGGAGCCCCTGGCGCGCCTCCCCGTAGAGCCCGCCGAAACCCCGCAGCCGCTTGTAGAGGTCGAGGGTGAGGGAGGTGCGCTCGACGTGGTCGCCGAAGAGGTCGGGCTCGTGGAAGTGGAGGCGGTAGAGGGAGAGGCGGGTCCCCGGGGCGAGCTCGAGCTGCACGTCCTGGCCCCCGCCGTGGAACGCCTTTCCCTCGACGATCTCGGAGAGCGCGCTCCCGAGCGAGGAGGGGAGCGCGAAGAGGTCGGCGTTGCGCTTGAGGAGGGAGACGCTGACGAACGCCCCGTCGACGCTGCTCACCCCTCCTCCGAAGAGGAAGTTCCCCGTCTGCCCCTCCTGGACCTCGATCCGGAGGTCCTTCCAGCCGCTCTCCCCCGTCTCGACGTACCGGTAGGACGTCGCGGGGAGCCCCGCCTCGTCCGTGAAGTAGCGGAGGCCGTCGAGCTGCGCGATCGAGCGCGTGAGCTCCGTCGTGTTCACCCAGTCCCCCGGGAAGACGGTGAGCTCGCGGCGGATCACGGGGTCGAGGGTCGAGGTGTTCCCCAGGATCTCGATCGCGCGCAGGCGCGTGCGCTCCCCCTCCCGGATCCGGTAGGTGAGGGCGACGCGCGCGGTCTCCTCTCCGTAGAGCTCCTCGGGCTCGTCGATCCGGAACCCGTCCCGGATCGAGGGGTGGCGGGGGTAGCCCCGCTCCCCGTAGAAGCGCGTCAGGGCGAAGAGGTCCCCCCGGACC
Source organism: Planctomycetota bacterium (assembly GCA_035695825.1). GTDB lineage: Bacteria > Planctomycetota > UBA1135 > UBA1135 > JAKEFM01 > JAKEFM01. Next base: position 48,478 of record DASRRH010000017.1, read on the forward strand.
GCCTCGTAGGTGAGGGGCATCCCCGGCTTCAGGCGGAGGAGGGGCTCGAGCTCCTCTCGCGGGAAGGCGCGGTTCCCCTCGATCGCGACCGAGGCGACGACGTAGCGCGGTCCCTCCTCGACGAGGAGCTCGACGGTGACCTCCGTCCGGTCCTCGGAGAAGTGGAGGTCGCGGACCTCGACGACCGCGTCCCGGTATCCCTCCGCGCGGTAGAGGCGGCGGATCGCGATCAGGTCCTCGCGGAGCACGCGCTCCTTGAACTCGGAGCCCCGGAAGAGGAACCACGCCCCCCGCAGCTGCATCGCCCCGCGCAGGCTCTTCCCGATGCCGAGGAAGGAGCCGGTCGGGAAGGCGCGGTTCCCCACGATCCGGACCTCCGCGACCCGGACGAGCGGCCCCTCGCTCACCTCGAAGACGGCGCGCTCCGCCTCGCGGTCGATGCGGGTCGAGACCTCCGCGAAGAGGTAGCCCTCCTCCCGGTGGAAGCGCTCGACGGCCGCGCGCACCCGGGCGAGCGAGATCTCGTCGAGCGGGGAGCCGGGGACGATCTCGCCCGCCTCGAGGAGCTTCTCCCGCCCGAAGGCGCGGTTCCCCCGGAATTCGATCTCCCGGAGCTTCGGGGCCTCCTCCACCCGCAAGTGGATCCGCAACCCTCCCGGAACCGCCTCCTCCTCGACCTCCGCGCGGATCCGCAGGCGCGTCCAGAGCTCCCGCAGGTCCCGCTCGAGCTCGCGCCGGTCGAGGGCGCGCCCGGGGCGGGTCCCGAGGAGGTCGAGGATCACCTTCGTCGGGGTCGTGCGGTTCCCCTCGACCTGCACCTCGAGGACCGTCTCCTGGACGGCGCCGCCCGCGCCGAGGAGGACCGCCGCGGCGAGGGCGAGGAGCCCTCCCGTCATGAGCCCCGATTCATGAGACGGACAGGGGCTCCACGGGGGAGAGCGTGGGGTTCTCGAAGCGGACGAAGGTGGAGAGGAACCGCAGGCGCACCGTCCCGGTCGGGCCGTTCCTCTGCTTCGCGATGATCAGCTCGGCGGCGTTCCGAGTATCCCCCCCCCCCTCCTCCCGCTCCGGGCGCGCGGCCCCCTTCGGCTTGTAGTAATCCTCCCGGAAGAGGAACGCGACCAGGTCGGCGTCCTGCTCGATCGAGCCCGACTCCCGGAGGTCCGCGAGCCGCGGCCGCTTGTCGTCCCGGTCCTCGGGGGAGCGGTTCAACTGGGAGAGGGCGAGCACGGGGACGGAGAGCTCCCGGGCGAGGGCCTTGAGGGAGCGCGAGATGAGGGAGACCTCCTGCTGGCGGTACTCCATGCGCGCCCCCGTGTGCAGGAGCTGCATGTAGTCGACGACGATCAGGCCGAGGGGTTCCTTGCGGTGGAGCCGGCGGGAGCGCGCCCGCAGGGCGAGGGGGCTTAAGAGCGGATCGTCCTCGACGAAGAGGGGGGCCTCCGAGAGCTCGGCGTGGGCCTCGCCGAGGCGGGCGTACTCCCCGTCCGAGAGGCGGCCCTGGCGCAGGCGGTGCGCGTCGACCCGCGCGAGGGAGCAGATCATCCGGCTGGCGACCTGGCCCGCGGACATCTCGAGGCTGAAGAGGGCGACCCCCTTCTTCTCCCGCAGCGCGACGTTCTCCGCGATCCCGAGCGCGAGCGCGGTCTTCCCCATGCTCGGCCGGGCGGCGAGGACGAAGAGCTCCCCGGGCTGCAGGCCCGAGGTGATCTCGTCGAGCTCGAAGTAGTGCGTCGGGAGACCGGTGACGAGGCGCCCCCGGGAGCGCTCCTCGAGGATCCGCGCCATCACGTCGCGGAGGACCTCGCGGATCGAGACGCCCCCCCCCTTCGCCCCCTTCGTCGCGAGGTCGAAGATCCGCGCCTCGGCCCGGTCGAGGAGCTCCTCGACGGACTCGTGCGGCTCCTCGACCGAGCGCAGGATCTCCCCCCCCGCCTCGCGCAGGCGCCGGCGCACGGCGCAGCGTCGCACGATCCCCGCGTGGGCGAGGGCGTGCGCCGTCGTCGGGACGATCCGGGAGAGCTCGATCAGGTACGCGCGCCCCCCGACCCCCGCGAGGTGGCCGCGGCGGTCGAGCTCCTCCCCGACCGTGACGAAGTCGATCGACTCGCTGCGGTCGTAGAGGGCGAGGATCGCCTCGAAGACGCGCGCGTGGCGCGGATCGTGGAACTCCTCGGCGGAGACGACCTCGAGGAGGTCGGGGATCCCCTCCCGCTCGAGGATCATCGACCCGAGGACGCACTGCTCGGCCTCGGGGTCGTGGAGAGGAGCCTGCGGAGAGAGCGCCATCCCCTCGTCGATCCGCCCGTGCGCGGGGGGGGGGGCGGGAGAATAGCGCGGGGTTTTCCGCCGCGGAAGGGGCGCGCGCGCCGCGCGCCCCGGCGATCACACCCCGCCGTCGCCCCCCGCGCCGGGGGACTTCTCCTCGACGATCCAGACCTTCGTCTCGATCTCGACCTGCGGGTGGAGGTGGATCTTGACGGGGAAGACGCCGCGCTCCTTGATCGGGTGCTCGAGCCGGACCTGCTTCTCCTCGACGGGGAGGCCGAGGGCCGCGAAGGCCTGCGCGATCTGCGCGGTCCCGACCGAGCCGTAGAGGCGCCCCTCCTCCCCGACCTTCGCCTCGATGTTGACGGCGGCGGCGGCGATCTGCTCCCCGATCGCGCGCAGCCCCTCGAGGAGCGAGTGCTCCTCGGTCGCGCGCTTGGCCTTCTCCTTCTCGATCCGCCGCAGGTTCTCCTCCGTGACGGGGACGGCGAGGGCGCGCGGGAGGAGGAAGTTGCGGGCGAAGCCGGGGCGCACGCGGACGACCTCGCCGGGCCGCCCGAGCTTCTCGACGTCGGCGCGGAGCAGGACCTGGACGTGGCGGGACATGGAAGACCTCCGGCTCTCCTAGGCGAGGTAGGGGAGGAGGGAGACGAAGCGCGCCCGCTTCAGCGCGAGCTTGACCAGGCGCTGGTGGCGGGCGCAGTTGCCCGAGCGCTTGCGGGAGTAGATCCGCCCCTGGTTCGAGAGGAGCTTCTGGAGCCTCCCGATGTCCTTGTAGTCAGGCGTGTCGACCCGGTCCGCGCAGAAGCGGCAGCGGCGCCGTTCCCGGAAGCGCTTGAACCCCTTCCCCCCCCTCGCGAGCGGGGTCGCCTCGGGGGGAACCTCGACGTCGGCGGCGAAGTCGACGACGTCGGATGCGCCGGAGCGGGTCTTCGGATCGGGGATCATGCCGGGGTCTCCTCGGCCTCCGCGGCCGCGGCGACGGGCTCCTCCGCCTTCGGGGCGGCGGGGGTCTCCGGCGCCTCCCCCTCCTCGCCGTGGGCGGGCGGGGGCGCCTCGAAGGCGGACGGGGGAACCTCGAGGACGGCGAGCGTCAGGACCCGGAGGACCGACTCCGTGAGGTGGAGGTCGTGCAGGATCGGGTCGATCCGGTCGGGAGAGGCCTCGTAGTAGGCGAGGTAGTAGGTCGCCCGCTTCTGGCCCCGGATCTCGTAGGCGAGCTTGCGCTCGTCCCACCGGCGGGCGACGAGGATCTTCGCCCCGTGCTTCTCGAGGATGACGTTCACCTTTTGCTCGAGGGCGGCGCCGTCCTTCTTCACCTCCCGGTTGTCGATGAGGATCATCGCCTCGTAGGTCTTCGGTCTCACGCCTCATCTCCCGGGGCTTCCTCGCTCCCGGGCCTCCGGTTCACCTCGTTCATCAGGGACGCGACGGTCGCCCCGCGCAGCCACAGCAAGGCGGCCTCCGCCGCGCGGACGTAGGCCGCCTCCATGCCGGGGCCCTCCCCCGGCGCGAAGCGACCGAGGACGTGCGGGACGGCGTCGCCGACGACCCCGCCGATCCCGATCCGGAGGCGGGCGAACTCCTCCGTCCCGAGGCGGCCGATCACGGACTCCAGTCCGTGGTGGCCGCCGGCGCTCCCCCGCGCGCGCAGGCGCAGCCGCCCGGCCGGGAGGTTCAAGTCGTCGCAGACGAGGAGCAGATCCGCGGGGCTCGCCCCGTGGACCTCGCACGCCTTCGCGACCGCATCGCCCGACAGGTTCATGTACGTCTTCGGCTTGACCAGGAGGAATCCCCCCGCCGCGTCCCCTCCGGCCTCCGCCGGCGGCACTCGCCCCCACCGGGGCTTGCCGAACGCGACTCCGAGGTCGGCCGCCACGCGGTCGAGGACCTCGAAACCGGCGTTGTGCCGCGTGCCGCGGTACTCCTCGCCCGGGTTGCCGAGCCCCACGACGATGCGAAGGGGCATGGGCGCGGGCAGGCGCCGTCCTCGTCCGCGGGGGGAACGGGGGGGAGCATCCTACCGGGGGCCGCTCGCCGCGCAAGGAAGCCCCGCCGGGGCCCTCCGCGGGCGGGACCCCCGCTACTCCTTTTCCTTTTCCTTCTTCCCCTTCGGCTCAGGTTCCTTCTTCCCCTTCGCCTCGGGTTTGGCCCCTTCCTCGGCCGCCTCCTCCCCTTCCTCGTCGGCGGCCTTGCGTCCGATCCTCTCGGGCTCGACCGCGGCCGTCTCCGCCGGGGCGGGCGCGGCGGCCTCCTCCTCGTGGTGGACCCGGACGAGGCAGACGGTCGTCCCCGGCTCGTTCAGCACCTTGACCCCCGCCGGGAGCTCGAGGTCCTTGACGGCGATCGACTGGCCGATCTCGAGGTGGGCCACCTTGACCGGGATGGACGCCGGGATGTCCCCCGGGAGGCATTCGATCTCGACCTCGGCGAGGGTGTGGATGAACTCCCCTCCCGCCATCACCGCCTTCGGGTGGCCGATGAACTCGAGCGGGACCTTGACGCGGACGAGGGTCTTCTCGGAGATCCGCAGGAAGTCGACGTGCATCGGGTCGTCGTCGATCGGGTGGAAGACGACCTCCTGGAGGAGGACGCTCTCCGTCCTCCCCTCGACCTCGAGGGGGACGACGCGCCGGCGCTCGCGCAGGACCTTCACGAGGTCCTCGCGGGCGACCGCGACATGCGCGACGGGCTTCCCCGCCCCGTAGACGACGGCCGGGACGCGGCCTCCGCGGCGCTCCCGCCGCGCGGCACGCGAGCTCGAGGGGATCCGAGGGGAGGCGGCGAGCGCGGCGCGCTCCGGGGCCGACGGGGCTTGCGGGGCCATCAGACGATCACCTGTTCGAAGAGAAGGCTCAGGGATTCGGCCCGGTGGATCCGCGAGATCGCCCGGGCGAGGAGCGGCGCGATCGAGACGACCTCGGTCCGGGCCGGGACCGGGCGGTCCGCCCGCGACGGGATCGTGTCCGTGACGAAGATCCTCTCGATCGGGGAGGCGTCGAGCCGCTCCCGCGCCTTGCCGCAGAAGACGCCGTGGGTCGCCGCGACGAAGACCGAGGCGGCGCCGAAGTTCTTGAGGATCCGCACCGCCTCCGCGATCGTCCCCCCCGTCGTGATCATGTCGTCGACGAGGAGGGCGGGCCGGCCGCGGACCTCGCCGATCACGGCCTCGACCTCCGCCTCCTCGGGACTCACGCGGCGCTTGTCGACGATCGCGAGGTTCGCCCCGAGCTCCTTCGAGTAGGCGCGGGCGACCTTGATCCCGCCCACGTCCGGGGAGACGACGACGGGGTCCCGGAGACCGAGCCGGTGGAGCGGCGCGACGAGGACGGGCTTGGCGTAGAGGTGGTCGACGGGGATGTCGAAGAAGCCCTGGATCTGGGCGGCGTGGAGGTCGACGGCGAGCACCCGCTCGACGCCGGAGTGCGTGATCAGGTTCGCGACGAGCTTCGCCGTGATCGGGACGCGCCCCTCGTCCTTGCGGTCCTTCCTCGCGTAGCCGAAGTAGGGGATCACCGCCGTGATCCGCTCGGCCGAGGCCCGGCGCAGGCAGTCGGCGAGCACGAGCAGCTCCATCAGGTTCTCGTTGACGGGCGGGCAGGTGGGCTGGACGAGGAAGACGTCGCGCCCCCGGACGTCCTCGTTCACCTTCACCTCGATCTCCCCGTCCGGGAACCGCCCGACGGTCGCCTCGCCGAGCCCGATGCCGAGGTGCTCGCAGATCGAGCGGGCGAGGTCGGGGTGCGCGCCCCCCGAGAAGACCTTCAGCTCACCGCCGGGGGCCATCGTTCGACTTTCCCGGGGCCACCGGCTCCGTCCGGGGGGCTTCGGGGGCGGGGGGGCGCGGCGGGCCCGCCTCCTTCCCCCCCGCGTTGCCGCGGGAGCTCTTCGGGGAGAGCGGCCGCGCCGGCACGCCGACCCACGTCTCGCCGTCGGGGATCCGGGTCCCCCGGGTGACGATCGCCCCGGCCCCCGTGCGGGCCCCCTTCCCGAGCGACGCGGGGGCGACGAAGACCGTGCCGCTCCCGACGAACGCCCCCTCCTCGATCGTCGTCTTGTGCTTCGCCCGCCCGTCCCAGTTCGCCGTGATCGTCCCGGCGCCGACGTTCGCCCCGGCGCCCACCTCCGCGTCCCCCAGGTAGGAGAGGTGGCGCGCCTTCGCCCCCGCCCCGAGGACCGCCTTCTTCGCCTCGACGAAATTGCCGATGACCACGCCCTCGCGCAGGACCGCGTCCGCGCGCAGGTGGGCGAAGGGGCCGATCTCGCAGTTCGGGCCGATCCGCGCCCCGCGGCCGATCACGGTGCAGGGGAAGATCACCGTCCCCTCGCCGATGTCGACGTCCCAGTCGACGTAGGTCGTCGCGGGGTCCACGATCCGCACGCCCCGCGCGAGGTGGCGCGCGAGGATGCGGTCCTGGAGCACCCGGCGCACCCGCGCGAGGTCGCGCGGGGAGTTGATCCCGAGCCAGGCGTCCGGGTCGGTCGTCCGCCGGATCGCGACCTCGACGTCGGCCTTCTCGAAGCGGCCGACGACGTCCGTCAAGTAGTACTCGGCCTTCTCGTTCTTCCGGGGGGTCGCGAGGATCTCCCGGAGCTCCGCGAAGAGGCGGCGGCCGTCGAAGGCGTAGGCCCCGAGGTTCACCTCGCGGATCGTCCGCTCGGCCGCCGTCGCGTCGCGCTCCTCCTTGATCCCGACGAACCGGCCGGCCGCGTCGCGGACGATCCTCCCGTAGGAGGCGGGGTCGGCGATCTCGGCGACGAGGAAAGAGACCCCCCCCTTCGGGCAGGCGCCGACCAGGTCGCGCAACGCGTCCGTCCGCAGCGCCGGCGTGTCCCCGTAGAGGACGAGGACCGTCCCCTCGAAGTCCGCCAGCCTCTCCGCCGCGGCGGCGACGGCGTGGGCGGTGCCGAGCGGCTCCTCCTGCTCCGCGAACTCGACGGCGAATTTTCCCCCGAGCGAGCGCTCGACCTCCTCGCGCCCGTGGCCGACCACGACGACGGTCGGCGAGGGCTTGAGGTCGAGCACGGCGTCGAGGACCCACTGGAGCATCGGCCGCCCGCAGACCTCGTGGAGAACCTTCGGGAGGGGGCCTCCCATGCGGGTCCCCTTGCCCGCCCCGAGGACGATCGCCGCGAGGGAAGTCTCAGCCATCCCGATCGGAAGATTCGGTCAACGCAGGAGCGAGGAGCGCCGGAAGCAAGCGACCCCGGGAGGCCGAGAGCTCCTCGGCCCCGGACGGGGGCGTGAAGGTGTACCGAGTCTCCGCCGATCGGTCAAGGGAGGCGGGGCGCGGGCGGCCCCGCGACGCTCCTCTCCCTACTGGATCGTCACGGAGAGCGCGTCGGAGGTCGTGAACAGGCCGTTCGGGCTCGCGAGATCGACGGCCGCCCACTGGAGGTGGACGACCCCGCCGGAGAGGGAGGAATCGCTCGGGATCCCGAATCCCTGCAGTCGACGGCCGGCGCCGGCGGCCCCGGAGGGTCCGGCGAGGAGGACCGGGGGTCCGAGCGGGGCGACGGAGCCGCCGAGGTAGGCGTCGCATCCGCCGATCGAGATCCCTGCGGGGTTCGGCGCAGTTCCCGCGAAGAGGAGGGCGAACGCCCCGCCGGACGCCCTCGAGATCGAGAGCCCGAAGGCGCCGTTTCCCAACCTCGCCGCTCCCCCGAAGGTCGAGATCCGCGGGACGAAACCGCCCGCGCCCGCGCACCCCGGACCGAGCGCGGTCGTCCCGGGCGGGAGCCCCACGGCCGAGATCACCCGCGCGTGGCCCATCAGGGGGGGGACGGCGTCGCCGGGGCAGAGCTCCGGGACGCCGACGAGCAGGTCGGGGACGCCGTCCCCGTTCACGTCCCCCGCCGGGCCGGCAGCGAACCCGAGCCTGTCGCAACCGAAGCCCCGGAGGTCGAGGAGCAGAGCGCCGCTCGCTCCCGAGAAGAGCCGTGCCGAACCGGGACCGTTGGTGTTGCAGTCGTAGCAGCCCGGGTACGAGATGACCGGCGCCGTGACGACGAAGGGGTCGCCGAGTCCGTCCCCATCCAGGTCGCCCATCCCGGCCACGGTGGAACCCAGGTACTCGTCCGGGGAGCCGCCGTCGATCGTGAAGAGGACCGTCCCGGTCGCGCCGGAGAAGACGAGCGCCTCCCCCGCGTCGTCGACCCCGCCGGGGTTCGCCTGCGGGGCCCCCACCAGGAGGTCGGCGAAGCTGTCCCCGTTCACGTCTCCCGCGCCGGAGACCGAGGCGCCGAATCCGTCGGCGGCGGATCCGACGAAGGCGTGGAGCAGCGCGCCCGTCGCGCCCGAGTAGACGTTTGCCTGGCCCGCGCCCAGTCCCCCCACGATCACGTCTGTCGTGCCGTCCGCGTCCACGTCTCCGGCTCCCGAGACGGACGAGCCGAACCCTCCCCCAGGACCTGCCACGGAGAAGAGGACCGCGCCGCTCGACCCCGAGCGGACGCCCGCCTGGCCCGCCGCGCCGGCGGCGAAGTCGGGGACTCCGTCCCCGTTCACGTCCCCGACGCCCGCGACGGACCGCCCGAGATACGCCCCGCCTCCCGACCCGCTCACGTCGTAGAGCGACGCGCCGGTGGCTCCCGAGAAGACCCGGCACTGGCCGGCGTCCGCGGCGCCTCCCGGGTCGGCCCACGGCGCCCCGACGAGGAGGTCGTCGAGACCGTCCCCGTCCGCGTCCCCCAATCCCGACACGGAGAAGCCGAAGTAGTTCTGGGGCGCCGCCCCGTTGAAGGTGTAGAGGAGCGCGCCGGTCGCGCCGGAGAACACCCTCGCCTCGCCCACCCCGGTCGGAGAGACGAGGCCCGCGAACGGGGCCCCGGCGATCACGTCGGGAACGCCGTCCCCGTCGACGTCCCCCGCGCTCGCGACCGAGTAGCCGAGGCTCCCGTTGAGGGCGACCCCGTCGAACTCCCATATCTCGTAGCCCTGGGCCCGCGTCGCCGGGGAGGCGACGAGGAGGAGCGCGCAGCCCCTCAGCGTTTCTCGTAGGTAACGACCGGTTGCCGGGAGGGGAACGTGAAAGCCTGCCATAGGGGACTCCGAGGGGTGCATCCCCCTGCCCTGCAACTAACGCACCGTCGTCAGTCGGGAGAAGCGGGACCAGCCTCCCCGAGGACAAGAGGAGTCGGACCTCGGAGCCGCGCAGCGTTCGTGGGGGTCGCCGCTGCTCCGCGGAGGGACCTACGCGGAGCCGGACGGTCGGAGGGCTCGCGCGATCGCCCGCCGCGCCGAAGGCAGTCGCCGCGCCGGGACGAAGACGTGGTCGAAGTCGAACGAGCAGACGACCCCGACCGGGACGCGCGCATCGGCGAGCGCGCGGGAGACCCGCGCGAGGAAGCCGACGACGGACCACTCCATCGGGCACGCGAAGGAGATCACGCGAAACCCGCGCCGCACGCGCCACCCCTCGCTCTCCCCCCGCAGGCCGCGGAGCGTCCGCTCGGGGAGGAGGAGCGTCACCCCCTCGCGCTCCGCGACGACCTGCCCGATCCCTCGGGAGCCGACCCGCGCGAGGAACCCCTCCGCGAGGCGCGCCCGCGAGGGAGGCAGGGAGACGAGCGCGTATCGTCCCGGCCTCACGCGCGCCCGCGTCCGGCGCAGCGCCTCCGCGAGGTTCCGCGCCCCGCGTGCCACGCTAGTCCCCCTTCTCGATCCGGTAGGAGTCGTCCTCGAAGTGCTGCGTCGAGAACTCGACGATCTCGGAGTCCTCGATCCCCGTGAACCGGTGGACGAGGCCGGGATAGATCTCGAGCGCGTCGCCGGGCTTCATCTCGAGAAGGTCCGACCTCCCGTCCGGATGGCGCAGCTCCATCCGGACGCGCCCCGACTGGAGGTAGAAGGTCTCCGTCTTCCTCTTGTGATAGTGGAGGGAGCAGCGCTTCCCCTTCCGCAGGCGGAGGATCTTCCCGCAGTAGAGGGGGTCGTTGTGGACCCAGAGCTCCTCGCCCCACCCTTTCGGAACGCGTTGCATGGCCCTTCCCGTCCCTCCGGACGGGGGCGCTAAGATAGATGCCTCCTCCGAAGCGTTCCATCCCGCGCATGTCCTCGCCGGTCACCTCGCCCCTCCCGCGGCTCTCCCCCCCCGCCGAGGAGCGCTCGCGCCGGCCGGCGTTCCTCGGCTGGCGCCTCTTCCCGCGAGTCCTCGCCACGCGGCTCGCCGGAATCCTCGCCCGGGTCCCGCTGCCGCGCTTCCTCCGCGAGCCCTTCTACCTCGCCTACGCGCGCCGCTTCGGGGCGAACCTCCGGGAGGCGGAGCTGCCGGTCGACCTCTACCGCACCTTCGCGGAGTTCTTCTCCCGGCGGCTCTCCCCCAACGCGCGCGTCCTCGACCCCGACCCCGCCGCCCTCCTCTCCCCCGCCGACGGGACCGTCCTCGAGGCGGGGCCGCTCGAGCCGGGCGGGCGCCTGCGCGTGAAGGGGTGGGACTACGTCCTCTCCGACCTCCTCGGGTCGGCGCCCCTCGCGGCGGGCTTCGCCGGAGGCTCCTTCGTCTCGATCTACCTCGCCCCGGGGGACTACCACCGCTTCCACGCCCCCGCGACGGGACGGATCGTCGAGGCGGTCCGCGTCCCCGGCACGCTCTTCCCCGTCCGACCGGGATGGCTCGCCTCGAGCCCCCGGATCCTCGCGCGCAACGCCCGGGTGGCGAGCGTCTTCGAGACCGCCGCCGGCCCGATCGGGCTCGTCGCGGTCGGGGCCTACAACGTGGGGTCGGTCCGCCTCCTCTACGATCCGAGGCTGCGCCGCGGCCGCCGCCTCCTCCACCGCCGCTACGTCGACGGGCGCGCCTTCCGGCGGGGGGACGAGGTCGGCCGCTTCGAGTTCGGCTCCGCGCTCCTCGTCCTCTTCCCTCCCCGGGCGGTCCGCCTCGAGCCGCTCGCGCCGGGCACGCGCGTCCGGGTGGGCGTCCGGATCGCGACGGCCCTGCGCTAGACCAGCGCCTCGCGGACGAGCTTGTTCTTCGCCGCCTTCCCCTCGGCGGAGCGCGGCGCCCTCGAGGCGACGAGCTTCAGGACCTCGCCTCCGAACGCGGCGGCGGGGCCCGCCTTTTCGGAGAAGTGGAAACCGACGTAGTAGCACTCGCGCGGCGTGAGCGTCCGCTCCTTCTTGAGGGAGCCGAGGAGATCGAACCCCTCGGCGCGCAGGAGATCCTCGAGGTGGCCGAGGGCGGGGTCGCGGCCGCGCAGGTCGGGGGAGGGGTTGAGGTTCCCGGTGTGGAGCCCCACGACCGCGAGGTCGAAGCGGTCCTCGGCTCCGAAGCGGGAGTCCCGGGCGACCAGCCGGTAGAAGGCGAGCGCCTCCTTCCACTTCTTCGCCCGGCGCAGCGCCCGCCCCCGGTCGCGCAGGACCCCGAAGGCCTCCCCCCCCTTCGAGCGCCGAAGGAGCTGGAGCGCCCACTCCCAGCGCGGGTCCCCCGCCTCGATCCAGCGAAGCGCGCGCGCGACGATCGTCCGCGCGGCGGCCTCGTCGAAGGGCGCGGTCCCCCGCAGGAGGACCGCCGCGACCCGCCCGGCCTCCTCGGCCTCCCGCGCGCGGTCGAGACGCTCGAGGAGCGCCTCGCGCCCGCAGCGAAGCGCCGAGGCGGTCTCCTCCGCCTCGCGGCGGACCTCGGGGTCGGGGTGGTCGAGGTGCTCGACGACCGCGCGCCCGACCTCGGGCGTGTCGGCGGACCGGAGTTTCCGCAGCGCGAAGATCCGCGCGCCCGGCTCGGGGGAATCGAGCAACCCGAGGAGCCTCCCCTCGAGACCCTTCGGCACCTCCGCCTTCTCGAGGATCCGCAGCGCCGGCTCCGTGAGCGTGACCCCCTCCGACCCGAGCGCGTCGAAGAGCCGGCCGATCTCCTCCTTCTCCTTCGGCGGAGGGAGGGTCGCGAGCACGCGCAGCGCCGCCGCGCGGACCGTCGGGGGACGGTCGGGGCCGGCGAAGCTCCAGAGCCGCCCGGCGAGCCGCGGCTCGGCAAGGGGCTCGAAGAGCCGGAGCAGGGCCGCGGTCGCGGTCGGATGCGCGGCCACCTCCTTCCGCTGGAGGAAGCGGAGGAAATGGGAGGCGAGCTCCTTCTTCTGCTCCCCGTTCGCGGCCGAGACTTCCGACTCGATCGAGCGCCGCGTGGCCTCGACGACGGCGGGATCGCTGTCGAGGAGGGACTCGAGCGCGGCCTTCTCCGCCTCCTTCCCCCCTCCGTGGCCGATCGCGCCGGCGATGATCGGCCGCACCCCCGGCGCCACCTTCGACATCAACTCCTTCAGCGCGTGCACCCCTGCGGCCCCCATCGCCGCGACGGCCGCCGCCGCGGCGCGGCCCGTGTCCCCGCCGTGGGCCACGAGCTCGATCAGGTCGGGGAACGTCCGCCTCGCTCCGATCCTTCCCAGCCCCTCGGCGGCGAACCGCCGGACGAGGGGGTTGTCGTCCTTCAGGCGCGCCCGGAGCGCCTCGACGACCGGCTCCTCCTTCTCCCCGAGCGCGCCGAGGACGACGGCCGCGGCGCAGCGGACCTCGGGGCTTCCCTCCTCGAGGAGCCGGAGGACGGACCGGAGCGTCGAGTCCACGCTCCGGGTTCTAGCCGGGCTCGCCGCGGAGGTCGAGCGGCCCTACCGGCGCGACTCCGCCGCGAGGTTGCGGATCGCCGCCTGGAACGCTTCGGACGCCTCCTCGAGCCTCCGGAGGCGAATCTCGAAGGGAGTCGCGCCCGCCTTCTCCCCCGCCGCCTCCGGCAGTCGCTCCAGCACGGGGAGGCGCGCCCCGTCGAGGCCCCCAGCGTCCCCGATCTTCAGGATCGCGATCAGGGTCGACACGGTCCGGGGGAAGCCCTGGATCACGACGCCGTTCGAGCTGCCGAGCGGCGAGATCGACTCGAGGTGCGGGTCGGTGAAGAACGGACGCAGATTCACCGCCGCCCGCTGGGCGTCGAGGTAGGTCAGCGGCACCGCCGTCCGGATCAGGGTCCCTGGATGGCGAAAGCGCGGGACCTCCTCGGCCGGGACGAAGAGGGCTGACCTCGGGAGCATGGACCGATCCGCCCCCCGGAGATTCACCAGGAGGACCGGCTCGAGCGATCCCTCGGGCGGCAGGATCGTCACGAAGTCCTGCGTGAGGAGCACCCCCTCGAGCCACGGCTCGAAGTCGGCGATGGGGACCGATTGCGGCGAGGTCAGCTTGACGGGCGTCCCGCGGAGGACCGGCTCGGAGTCCTGCCGCCAGGTGTAGACCCGTCCCAGGATCACGCCTCCCCACGTGACCAGGTCCGCGAGGGGGATCCCGGACTCGACGACGACCTCCTTCCCTCGGGCTGTCTGCTCGACCCGGATCCCCGAAGGAGCGTTCGGAGGGGTCGGCGAGGCGGCCTTCTCCACCCGGACGCGGACAGGAGGAGCGTCCTGGGTAAGCGAGAGCGGAGCGATCGAGAGGAGGAGCGTCGGGATCATGGGTTCAGACCTCCTTGCGCCTCGGCAGGGCGGATCGACCCGCCGGGCGCCAAGCAGAACTCGCGGTTGGTCTCTTCGAGGCGTGCAGAGTCCGCGCCCCTGCTTCCAGCTTGCCCGGCGCGGAGGGAGAACATCCCTACCGGCGCAGTTCGGAGGCGAGGTCCCGGACCGCGGCGCGCAGGGACTCGGCGGCCTCCTCGAGCGCCTTGAGACGCGCCTCGAGCCCG
>DASRRH010000018.1:0-364137 GCA_035695825.1 Planctomycetota bacterium
GGGCGGGCGCTCGCTCGCCTCGCCCGCGGCGAGCCGGAGGTCGGCCTCCGGCAGCAGGACGCGCGGGGCGGGTCCCGCGAGACGGACCACCGCGCCCCGGCCCGAGAGGAGGCGGTTCCGGCCCGGGGAGACGTAGGCCGTCGTGATCCCGGAGGCGAGGATCCGGCCGGGGTTCGCGAAGGGGTCGAACCCCTCGACCGCGCGGTAGTGGGGGGAGATCGAGAGGACCGCGTCCGCCCCTCCCTCGGCGAGCGCGGAGTCCGCGGCGACGAGACCCGGAATGAGGACCGCGTCCCCCGCGTCGAGGACCGAGGCGCCCGCCGGGATCGCGACCCCTTTCCCGATCGCGCGGACCCTCCCTCCCTCGACGAGGAGGACCCCCTCCTCGATCGTCTCGCCGGTCCCCGTGTGGATCCGCCCGGCGCGGACCGCGAGGACCTGGCCCGACGCGAGCGCGCAGAGGAGGACCAGGGGGATCACTTCTCCTTCCCCTCCTTCGGCTTTTCGGTCCCCTCGAGGAGCCGGCGCAGCCGCTCGTCCTTCGCCCGCTCGTAGACGAGCTCCCCCTCGAGGAGGACCCGGTCGACCCAGGTCTGGGCGTCGAGCGGGTCGCCCGTGAGGAGGAGGAGGTTCGCGTCCTTGCCCGGCTCGATCGAGCCGAGGCGGGAGCCGAGACCGAGGATCTCGGCCGGGGTGAGCGTGATCGCGCGCAGCGCGGCCTCTCGCGGGATCCCGTTCCGGACGCAGGCCGCGGCCTGGTACCAGAGATAGCGCGAGCCGAGGGCGGAGGTCTCCGTCTGGAGGGCGAAGGGGATCCCCTTCTCGTGGAAGACGCGCGGCACGTTCGTGCGCTTCTCCTCGCCCGTGAGGGGGTCTTCCTCCACGTGGAGGAGCGTCGCGTCGAGCACGACGGGACGGGCGCTCGCCTTGATCTCGTCGGCCGCCTTCCAGCACTCGGGGCCGAGGACGAGGGTCGTGCGGGCGAGGAAGCCGTTCCCGCGCGCGACCTCGATCGCATGCGCGACGTCCATCGCCCGCTCGCACCAGACGAAGGCGGGCATCCTCCCCTCGACGAGGTCGACCAGGGGGCGCTTCCGCGCGTCGACGTCGTCCTCCTGGACGAGGTCGCCTCCGGCCGCCGCCGGCGCCTTCGGCGTCCCCTCCTTCCGTTCCTTCGCCTTCTCCTCCTCGCGCTCGTCGCGCTTGCGCTCGACGAGCCGCTCGCGGTATTCGCGCAGCTCGGCGAAGGCCTTGCGCAGTTCCGCCATCTGCGAGAGGCGCGTGAAGCCCGACTTCGGCGAGACCGAGATCTTCATCCCCCCTTCGGGCTTGACCGTCATCGCCTCGACGGTGCGGCCGTAGGGCTTGAGGACTCTCCCCTGCCCGCCGATCACGCAGTTGTTCCCCGGAAGGACGAGGATCGTCGTGATCCCGTCGCGGAGCGCGTCCTCGAAGTAGAAGGAGACCGGGTCGATCGCGTCGAGGACGGTGACGAAGGGGGTGACCGGGACGTTCTCGTTCGGGCGGTCGAGGCCGCGGGAGGAGTGCGCCTCGACCATCCCCGGGAAGACGGTCTGCTCCGCCGCATCGATCACCGTCGCGTCCCAGGGGACGTCGACGAAGGGGGGCTCGCCGGGCTTGCCCTCCGCCGGCTCCTTCCCCTCGGGCTTCGCGCGCCCGACCGCCGCGATCCTCCCGTCCTCGATCAGGATCACGCCGTCGCGGATCTCGGGGCCGACCACCGGGACGATCCGCCCGGCGCGGACGGCGACCTTCCCCGCGGCGCCCGCCGCCGCGAGCCAGGGGAGGAGGAGGAGGAGGCCGATCATGCGCTGTCTCCCTCTAGCGGCGCGCCGACCCGGGGGGGCCCGGGTCGGAGGCCGCGTCGTAGACCAGTCGACCGTCGACGAGGACCGCGAGGGGCCGCGAGGCGAAGGGGGCGCCTTCCCAGAGGACGAGGTCCGCGTCCTTGCCCGCCTCGATCGAGCCGAGCCGTTCCTCGATCCCGAGGATCCGGGCCGCGTCGAGGGTCACGGCGCGGAGCGCCGCCTCGAAGGGGAGCCCGTAGCGCATCGCGAAGAGGGCCTGCCCGGGGAGCGCCTCCTCCCCGCCGCGGTCTCCCGCCGTGAGCGCGAGGAGGACGCCCGCCTTGGCGAGGAGCGAGGCGTTCGCGAGGCAGGGCTCGTCGACTTCGGAGAACCGGGAGGAGGGGGCGGAGGGGATCGGCCCGGCGACGACCGCGACCTCCCTCGCCCTCAGCTCCTCGGCGCAAAGGTAGGCCTCGTCCGCCCCGTCGATCTGGATCCGCAATCCGAACTCTTCGGCGAGCCGCAAGGCCGTGCGGACGTCGTTCAACCGCCGGGCGGTCACCCGCAGGCCCCTCTTCCCCTCGAGGACCTCGGCGAGGACGTCCGTGTCCTCGTCGCCGCGCCGCCCGGCCTTCCGGGCTTCCGCGGCGTCGAAGAACGCCTTCCGGAAGAGCCAGACGACGCCCATCCGGGACGTCGGACGCCGGAAGTAGAAGTTCGTCGGCGTGCCGAACCGGACGGGGATGTTTCCGCGCGAGGGGTCGTCCCCCATCGCGGCCTTGAGGGCGGAGGCGGGTTCGACGACGCGCGCGTCGAGGGACTCCCCGGCCGTCTTCACGACCGTCCCGAGCCCGCCGATCACCCCGCGCGTCCCCGGCGAGACGAACACCGCCGTAACGCCGGCCCGGGCGAGCCGCTCGAACGCGCGCGCCTTCGGGTCGAGCGCGTCGAGCACCCGGATCGCCGGAGCGACCTCCGAGGACTCCTCGTTCGCCTTCCCGGCGATCCCCGCGGTCGAGGCGGCGTCGATCAGTCCGGGCGTGAGCGACCCTCCCTCGAGGACGCGCGCGCCCCGCGGGCCGTGCGCCCCGCGCCCGACCTCGACGATCTTCCCCTCCCGCACGGCGACGGACGCATCCTCGAGCGCCGCGCCCGAGACGGGGTGGACCTCCCGGGCGTGGATCGTGAAACCCTCCGCCCCCGGACCGGTCCCGAGGAGCGCGAGCGCCCCGAGGAGGGGGATCACGGGCGCGCCTCTTCGGCCGGGATGGGCTCGCCGGGCCGCCGGGGCCTGCGCGCCCCGGCTTCGAACCAGAGCTCTCCTCCCGCGAAGACGGCGAGCACGCGCGATCCGAGGTCGAGCGGGTTTCCCGACCAGACGACGAGATCGGCGTCCCGCCCGGGCTCGATGGATCCGATCCGGTCGGTCGCCCCGAGGAGGGAAGCCGCGCCGACCGTCAGCGCCCGCAGCGCGCGGTCCGGGTCGAGCCCGGCGCGGACGGCGAGCGCCGCCGTGAGGCGCAGCGCTTCGGGATCTCGCTCCGGCCCGTCCGTGCAGAAGGCGATCGGAACGCCCGCCCCCTCGAGCGCCGCCGGCGAGCGCAGCCAGCGGAGCGGGGTCGAAGCGTCGTAGGGGCCGCAGACGACGCCGATCCCGCGTTCCTTCAGGAAGGCGGACATCTCCCCCGCGAGCGGAGCGTGCACCAGGTTGAACTTGAGCCCGAACTCCGGGGCGAACCGCCCCGCGGCGAAGATCTCCTCGGCGGTCCCCGCGTGAGCGAGCGCGGCCAGCTCCCCGCGCGCGCATCGCGGCAGGGCCCCGCTTCCTCCCGCCTCGCGCGCGCGCCGGATTTCCCGGCGGAGGAGCGCCGCCGCGCCCTGCTGCGAGGTCGGCTCGCGATCGGCGCGCCTCGCGGCCGCCCCGAACGAGACCTTGAGGAGGGCCTCCGGGCGCAAGACGCGCCGATCCGCCGCGCCCGCCGTCTTCACGAGCGCGGCGAGGCCGCCGACGAGGTTTTCGTCGAGCGGAGCGAGGAGCGCGGTGGTGATGCCCGCCCGCGCCGCCCGGGCGAAGTCGCGGTGCGTCGGCTCGAACACGTCGATCGCCCGCGCGTCGGGCGTCACCGCGAAGGTGTCCTCGACGAGGTCGGCGCGCGCGCCGAGGTGGGCGTGGGCGTCGACCAGGCCCGGCGTCACGAACCCCTCGGGCCAGCTCCGGTAGCCCGCATCCCCGACGGGGGGGGCCCGTTCCTCGATCCGCTCGATCCGCCCTCCCTCGAAGAGGACCACCGCCTTCGCCCGCGCCGGCCCGGTTCCCGTCCAAACCGTCCCGGCGAACACCCCCTTCACGCCGTCGGCGGGGGAGGAGGCGAGCGCGAGCGCCGCGAGCCACGCCTTCACGGCCGGTAGACGACCTCTCCGTCCACGATGACCGCGCGGACCTTCGTCCCCGTCCGGAGCGGGTCCCCGTCGAAGAGCACGAGGTCCGCGTCCTTTCCGGGGGCGATCGACCCCATGCGGTCGCCGACCCCGCACAGCCGCGCCGCCTCGACGGTGACGGCGCGGAGCGCCGCGACCGGATCGAGCCCGGCGGAGGCGGCGAGGGCCGCGTGCAGCGCGAGGAAACGGGTCTCGGCCGGATCCGTCCCGGAGGAGCCGAGCGCAAAACGGACCCCCGCGGCTCGGAGCCGGGCGGAGGCCGCCGGGTCGTTCTCCTCGAGCTCCGGCGCCGCCTCCTCGCCGACGTGCGGGGGTCCGAGCACGACCGGCACCCCGGCCGCCGCGATCTCTCCCGCGATCCGGACGGCCTCCGTCGCCCCTTCGAGAACGAAATCGAGGTCGAACTCCTTCGCCACCGCGAGGGCGTTCAGGATGTCCTCGGCGCGGTGCGCCTCGAGCCAGAGAGGCACCGACCGGTCCAACACTTCGAGGAGCACCTCCTTGTCGGGCTCGAGCGCCGGCCTGTCGGGCGGCTTGAGCGGCTCCTCCTTCTTCTCGGAGGGCCTCGACTCGCTCTCCTTCTTCTCCTGCAGGGCGATCGCCTCTCCCGCGGGAGCCACGGGGTCGGGGATCTCGCCGAATTCCTCGCTCGCGTCGCGCGGGGGCTTGCGCCTCGGGCGCTCGCGCGTCGAGGGCGGTTCGGACGTCCCCTCGGCGGGTCGGGACTCCGCCGACTTTCCCCCCTCCTTCGCCCGCTTCGCCCGCTCCTCCTCGAACTCCCGGCGCGCCTCGCGGTAGTCCTCCCACGCCTCGCGGTACTTCTTCGCGGCGCGGAACTGCTCCCGGAGCGTCCGGATCTCGCCGATCCGCGCGATCGGGCCCGGCGTCCCGTCCTTCGCCGCGCCGACGGAACCCCGCACGGCCGCCCCGCGCCGGACGACGAGCTCGGCGGGGGGGCGGCCGGGCTTGAGCTTGAGGACGGCCGTCTTCCCGCCGATCGTCGCGCGCCGTCCGGGCCCGACGTGGACGGCGGTCACCCCGCTGCGCAGCGCCTCCTCGATCGGCTCGCGCGCGAAGGCGTCCACCGCGTCGAGGACGTCGAAGCCCGGCGCGAGCGCGCGCTCTTCGGCGAGCGCGCCGCGGTCGAGCGGGAGCGCGGAGCGCGCGTCGAGGAACCCCGGCGCGACGGTCATCCCCGCCGCCTCGATCACCTCGGCGCCCGGGGGGATCTCTACGCTCGACCCGACCGCCTTGATCTTTCCGCCTTCGATCAGGACGACGGCGTTCTCGAGCGTTCCGAGCCCGTCCCCTTCGAGCGTCAGGACCCAGTCGGCGCGAATCGCGAGCACTTTCGACGCCGGCTTCGTCTCGGCCTCGCGCGTCTCCTGGGCTCGGGGCGCGGTGGACGCGACGAGAGCGACCGCGAGGGGAGCGAGGAGGTCCCGGACGCGCGCGCGCGCCATGGTTCTGGCAATTCCCACTCGAAGCGAGCCCCCGGCGGGGAAGGAGATTCTACGCGGGGGGGGGCGGCAGGCCATGAACGGGGAACCTCCCATCATCCGGAGTTTCGGGCAGGCCCAGGCGTGGCCTTGATCCCGTGCGGACAAGCTCTTGCAATCCCCGGACGCGAGTTCGCATCGCGATGGTCATCCCCGCCGTTCGCAGGTTCGGGTCCGCGGTCCTCGCGCCCCTCGGCTTCTTGCTCGCCGCTCCGGCCGCGGCGGCAACGACGAAGACGGGGAAGTTCTTCCGCGTCGTCTGCGACTTCGAAAACGACCGGACCGCCGCTCTCGCCCTGGAGGCGGCGGACGCGACCTGGCCGATCGCGGCGAAGCTCTTCGGCTCTCCCGACGCGGGGCCGGAGAAGCCGTTCGACGTCCACCTCTTCCGGACGCAGGCCGCCTACGAGAAGGCGGACGCCGAGGTGAGCGGAGGGAAGTTCAAGAAGAACCTCTGCTTCGCGCACCCGAAGACGATGTCCGCCTACGTCCTCCTCCAGCCGCAGTGCTCGGACGACGCGCTCGCGACGATCGGTCTGCCCCTGTTGACCCGCCGCCTGCTCGTCCACGAGGCGGCGCACCTCGTCGGTTACACGGCCCTCCCGAACTACGACTCCCAGCCGAACTGGCTCTCCGACGGAGCGGCGGCCTGGATCGAGGAGGAGACCCTCACCGCGCTCGGCCTCTCGCCAGGCCTCGAGAAGGAGCCCGAGTCCTCGACCGACATCCTTCGGGCATTCGACCTCCTCGACCGAAAGCAACTTCCAGGTGCCCGCGACATTTTCCGCGACGAATTCAAGGGGCTTGGTTTCTACGAGCGCCACGCGGTGACCGGGCTCTTCTTTCGCTCCCTGAAGACCGGGAAACAGCGGCCGGCGTTCGACTCCATCCTCGCGGAGGCCCGGCGCCTCGGTGGGGGAGGGACCTATGCAGACCGGCTCTTCCAGTCCGTCGAGACGACGTGGGGAGCCGAGGGACTCGCCGTTCTCGACGCCGAGTTCGTCGCCTTCCTGCGCGCGCGGACCCCCGAGTGGGACCAAGGCGTCCACGGGCTGCGCTCGCTCGAGCCCGCCGGGAAGGATTGGATCTCCATCGCCTTCCCCGAATCGAACGCGGTCGCCTGGCGGACGGAGTCGACGAAGGGGACCGAGTTTTCGATCACCGGAGAGCTCGAGATCTGGCCCGGGCCGAACCGACAGTTGAACGTCCTGCTCGCCCGCGCCGAGCCGGGCTTCCTCGTCGTCGCGTTCGTCGCGGACTACGGCGTGACTGTCTTCCACTACCACGCGAAGGAGGAGCGGTGGGAGAAGCTCGGCACGGAGCGGATGTCGAACCTCGATACGGGAAAGAAAACCGGGTTTCGCGTCGACGTCCGCGACGATCGGATCGACGACTCCGTCGAGGGGAAGAAGCCCGCCCGGATCCCGCTCGGAGGGCGCGAAACGAAGGGGCCGTGGGGCCTCGGCGCGTACGCGGGCTCGGCGGGGCGGTGGTCCTCGGTACGTCTGCGGGAATAGCCACCTACGATTGCCCGGGGCGGAACCCGAAGAGCCCCCGCTTGCTTGGCTTGGACCTCTTCCCCCCGCCCCGCCCGTCGAGCGCGTCGAGCATCCGTTTAAGGGCGACCTGCCGGTAGCTCCAGACGACGAGGTCCTTCACGAGCCTCCAGTCGACGCCTCCCTCGACCTTCATCGACAGCCACCCCTGCACGCCGATGTAGGGGGTGACGTAGAAGCGCGGGTCGGCGAGGAGGGCCGTGCGCCGGTCGTCGTCGACCTTCACGGCGATGCACCACTCGCCGCGATACTTCTCCCAGACGGCGAACGTCTTCTTTCCGGCGCGGAAGTTCGGGTGCCCCCAGGCCTCCACCTCGCGCGTCTCGGGGAGCGCGAGGCAGATCTTCCGCAGGCGCCGGAGGATCGCCGGACCGGGGGCCACGAGGAGGGAGCCTAGCCGGCCCCGCCGGGTCGGATCAGTACTGCGCGATCTTCGCGCGCTTCCGCAGCGCCCCCATGTCGATCGACCCCGCGGCGAAGGCCGAGGCGTCCCCCCGGGAGATGCGGAGCACGAGAACGGTCGACGGCCCGCCGCCGACGGTCCACACGCGGAAGGATCCGTCCGGGCTCACGTTCGTCGTCTCTTGCCCGGCGCCGAGCGCCCCCGCGTAGGCGACCCGCGCGTCCTGGACGGGATCCCCCGACGAGCTCCTCACGGCCCCGAAGAGGCCGCCCCCCTCGCGGACCGAGGGCCCGCGCAGCACGACGGTCAGATTCTCGTCGTCGCGGAGCTGCCCGACGTTCGCGCCGTACTTGGCGAGGGCCTCGAGGACCTTGGTCTTCAGCGCCTCGACCCGCTCGGCGTCGAAGGGCTTCTTCGCCCCCTTCTCGGGGAGCGGCTTCCCGTCCACCTCCGCCCGCACGCGCTCCCAGAGGGTCGGCTCCGCGTCTCCCCTCCCGTCGGTCGACGGCTTCTCCTCGTCGGGGGCGAGGGGCTCGCCGACGCGGAAGAGGAAGAGCGCGCCGTCGCCCGGGACGTAGAGCGCCTCCCCGCCGCGGCCCCACCCTCCCCACTTGTCCCTCTCGAGGATCGCGGTGAGTCCGTCGTGATCGCCCGTCCGGCCGAGCCCCTCCCGTTCGAGGATCCGCTTCAGGACCTCGAGGTCGCGGCGGAGCGCGGGGAAGTCGGTCTTCTCCGGCGGCGGCTTCTGCGCCGGCCCGGAGACGACGAGGAGGGAGAGGAGGAGTGCGTTCGGGATCATGGAATCACCATCCCTGTCGCCGGAGCGCCTGCCCGGCGACCTCGAACACGGCCGTGCGCGTGAGGTCGAGGTCCTCGCGCGTCGAGGAAAGCACGTCGGCGATCGCCGCCGCGTCGCGCCGGCGGCGATCCTCGACCCACTGGGCGATCGTCGAGAGGTCCCGGCTCCGCTGCACCTCCGCCCCCGTCATCCACAGGAGCAGGTCGTGGAACGCCGGGGAGAGCGTCGCCTCGACCTCGCGGCGGACGGCGAGACCGATCGGCTCGGCGAACTCGATGAGGGGGGCCGGCGTCCCCTCCGCCCGCTTCGCCCCGGGGAGGGCGAAGGAGACCGTGAGCGAGCCGGCGGCGGCGCGGACATCCATGCCGAAGATCGAGGCCGTCCCGACGCCGACGAGGAACACGGCGGCGACGCGCGCGGCGAGCCGGACGAGGCGCGGAAGGCTCGCCGGGAGGGGGGGGCGCGGCAAGACCTCGTCGAGGTCGACGAGGGGAGCAGGGCCGCGAGCCGCGCTCTCCGCGTCGCGCCGGAGCGCGTCCACGACGAGGCCGATCTCCTCGGCAGCCTGGCGGCACGCCGGGCACTCGGCGAGGTGCTGCTCGAGGGAGGCGCGCTCGGCAGGGGGGAGGTCCCCGAGCCGCAGGTCGGGAATCCGGAACTTGGCGTCACGGCAGAGCATCTCGTTCTCCGCTCCCCGCAGGGGAGTCGAGCTCGCGCTTGAGGCGTCGCAGCGCGAGGTAGAGCCGGTAGCGCAGGGTCGAAGGAGGGACGGCGAGGGCGGCCGCCGTCTCGGCGAGGCTCATCCCCTCGGCGATGCGCAGCCACAGCGCCGCCCGCGTCTCCTCCGGCAGTCGCGCGAGGGCGAGGCGGAGCGCCTCCCGCTCCTCGTCCTCCTCGGCCCGCCGGTCGGGCGAGGGCGACGCGGCGGCGAGAGTCTCCGGCAGGGGACCCGCCCCGGCCCTCGCCTCGTCGCGCCGGAGGTTCGCCGCGACGGTCCACGCGGTCCGGAAGAGCCAGACCGGCACCGACCCGCCGCGGTATCCGCCCGCGCGCGTGTAGATCCGGACGAGGGTCAACTGTCGCGCCTCTTCGGCGAGCGCGGCCGACCGGGTCGCCCGGAGGAGGAAGCGATAGAGGGGGCCCTCCCAGCGGCGCACGAAGGCCTCGAACGCCCCCGGGTCGCCCCGGGCCGTCCGCTCGATCAGGGCGCGGTCCTCCGGGACCTCCATCGACCGTGCTCGGAACGATAGACACCGCCGCTCCCGGTTTCGGCGAAACGACCCGCCCCGCCCTCGGGACGCCCCGGGCCTCGGGGAGCCGGTCCGGCCGGCGCCCCTAGTTCTGCAGCCAGACCTGCGAGGCCGCCGAATCCGGCCCGTTCATCGCCGCGTTCTCGATCAGGTCGGCGATGTAGTTCAGGACCAGGAACGACAGCGCGTCCCCGTTCCCCTGGGCTCGACGCGCGAGCCCCCGGAAGGAGGCGTATCCCCAGACCCCCAGGCTCGGGCCCCCTGCGACGTTGTCGAGCCCGTCGTCGGACTCGACGGTCCGGAATCCCGTGAGCGTCGAGATCCCGACGAAGAGCCGCTCCATGTCTTCGAGGATCCCCTCGTAGCCCGGCGTGGTCCCGAAGAGCTCCCCCATCCGGACGAACACCGACGCCACCATCACCTCGGAGTAGGGATAGGCGATCCCGGAGGGGGGGCAGTAGCCGGGGAACATCGGCTGGAACTCGGGGCACCAGGTGAGCCACTTCGCGCCCGAATAGATCGAGAAGGCCCTCTTCGCCGGCGCGTTCGGAACGTCGACGAATTCCCGATTCGGGATGAGCTTGCTCCCGACCCACGTCAGAAGGCGCCCCGCCAGATCCTGGCGGAAGCAGTCCGGTCCCACGAAGAAGGCGCGGAGCGCATTCTCGAGGGGGCGACTGACGGACCTTCCCTCGTCGAAGGGCCCGTCGACCCCCTCGTAGGCGCCCCAGAACTCTCCCATCTGCCACATTTCCTGGGCGAGGTACTCGTCTCCCGTCAACTCGACGACCTCCTGGATCATCCCCGCCTCCGAATGCGCCTCGTTCCTCCCGATCCAGCCGTGGTTCCCCGTGCAATGGATCTGGTACAGCCCCAAGGGGCGGAGGGGCGGCGAGACCCATCCATCCAGGGTCGAGACATCCAGATGGTCGACGAACCGGAACGGGAAGTAGTGGTCGTTCCGGTGGCTCGCCTGCGTGATCGCGTAGCAGTCGTACTTCCGCAGGAGGGAAGGGGCGCGGGTGCGGTAGACGTCGTAGAGGGCGAGTTTCCCCCACCCCCCGTGCGGACCCGAGGACCCCTCGTCCTTCAAGAGGAACCCGAGGTTGTGCCACGGTTCGGGTCGATCGATCGCCAACCACGCCCAGGCCGATCCCTCGGCGGCGGCCCGGGCCGAGAGCGGGACGTCGCTCACGTTCTTGAGCGTCCCGTAGAGTCCCGCCGCCCCGCTCTCCGAGACCCACACGGGGTCGGGGAGCCCCTGGAGCGGGTAAAAGGCGCTCAGGAGGAACGCGAGCGGGTTCACTCCGGCCGCGCCCCAGACGAAGCGCGTCGCCCAGCGCTGGCCGTCCCCGAGCGTCGCGAGGGGGAAGGAGTACTCGATCAGGGGGGAGACGGTGAGGACCTTGTGCGCGTTCGGGTAGAGGGGAATGAGGACCCCACCCTGGATCCGGAGCTTCAGGGGAGAGACGGGGATCGGGTTCGAGTTGTCCCGGATCAACGCGTCGTTTCCGACGACGAACGTCAGTTTTCCGAACGCCTGCCCCGCGAAGACCTCGGCGAAGACCTGGATGCGGACGACCGCGTTCGGGGATCCGACGAGCGCCGTCGACCAGTAGCAGGCTCGGGCGGGCGTCGAGTTCAGCAGGACCCAGTTCCCCACGGCGTACGAGGTCGCGTTCACCGTGACGACGAGGGTCGGGGGGGCGGCGAACGGGAGGGGCGGCGCCCCCGGAGGATTGACTCCGGTGAACTCGACGGGGTAGTCCTGCTCGGCGTAGGGCCCGATCGAGACCTGCTTCGTCGCGCTCGCCCACTTGACGCTCCCGTCCGCCCACCTCGAGACCGCCCGATAGGGACAGATCTCCCCTCCGATCGCGATCCCCGTGCTCGCCGGGAGGGCCCCCGCCGGCGCGGGGATGGCGAGATTCACCCGCTCGTTCCTCGGGAACATCGTCCCGTTGAAGACGGAGACCTCGCCGACCTGAAGGAGCGCGAAAACGAAGACGGAATGAAGCATGGACCCACCACCCCACCCGGCTCGGGCACGAGGGAGAGATCGCCCGTCGATTCGTCGGACCCGGCCCTCCCGCCGACGCCACGAGCCGGGCGAGTCGCCTCCCTGGCGTCCCGGATGCCCTACCGAATCCGGGACGGACAGCGCGTGAGGAGACCCGCCCCCCTCCGACGGGCGAGCCGTAAGAGGGAGGATCCTGGAGGCCCACGGCGAGAACGTCAAGGAATCCCCGGGCGTCTCCCGGCACGGGACGTGCGAGGCTAGTCCGCGTGGGGAGCCTTGGCTCGAAGACGGTCGGCCTCTTCCTCGCCGCGGCGCTCCTCCCGCTCCTCGGGGTCGGCGCCGCCGTGTTCCTCGTCACGCGAGACGCGCTCCGCCGGGACGCGCAGGAGAGCCAGGAGGCCGCGGGCCGTGCGGCCGCCCGCGTCGTCGAGGACGATCTGGACCGCGCGCGCGCGAAGCGGCGCTCTCTCGCCGCGCTCGTCTCCTCCGACTTCGCGGAGGACCGCGGGGGCCGACGGAGCCGCGGGGGCTTCTTCGCCCGTTGAGTGGATAAGGGGCGAGGATCCGGCGGACCGAGGTGTTCGCTCGGGCCGCGGCGGCTCGGAGCAAGCGGCCACGCGAGAGGCCAGGGAACCTCGTTCGACGGGTGTCCTGCACCCCTCGCGCTGGACGCCCCGAGAGCAAGCGCCTAGGCTCCCCCCGGCGTCCCTCGGGCCCCCGCCCCGCAGCCGAGCATGCGACATCTCCGCCCCCTCAACCGGAAGGCGCACCGCATCGCCGCCTTTGCCGCGGGGGACGTCCACGCGCAGGCGCAGACCTACCCCTTCGGCTGCACGACGATCTTTTCCCCGGGATGGGAGACCGATGCCGCCGGCGGGACGTCGGGACTGTGCGCCCCGATCGAGCGCGACCTCTACGACTGCTACAAGACCTGCTTCTGGCCGGCGCAGGTCCCCGACTACCTCGTCAACTACCCGAACTGGGCCGCCGCGTGCGGGTCGCCCGTGCAGGATTGGCGGGCGATCGACCTCGTCTTCCCGTGATCGCGGCGCTCCTCCTCGCCCCGCTCCTTGCCGCTCCCGCGCAGGGACCGGGGATCGAGCCCGGCCGCTTCCTCTGGCTCGGGGTCTGGCCGAACCGGATCCTCGTCTTCGACACGGCGAAGGACGAGGTCGTCGGCTCGATCCCTCTGCGCAAGGGGGTCGCGTTCGACTTCACCCTCACGCGCGACCGCAAGCGCCTGTTCGTCTCGACGGACCGGATGGAGGGCTTCGAGATCGTCGACGTCCCCCGCCGGGAGGTCGTCGACGACTTCCGCCTCTCGACGGACGAGCGGATCGTCCGGCTCGACGACATCGTCGAGCTCCCGGGGGGCAAGCGGGTCCTCCTCTCCGTCACCCCGGTCAAGAAGGAGATCGACCGCTACGCGATCGAGAAGAAGGAGGTCTGGCTCTTCGATCTCGAGAAGCGGGAGAAGGTGAAGTCGTGGAAGGAGAAGGACCTCCCGCGCGAGATCCGCCGGGCCCGCCTCCTCCTCTCCCCGGACGGGACGGCCCTCCACGCCTTCGGCCGCGATCTCGTCGTCGTCGACCCCGAGGAGATGAAGGTGAAGGAGAAGCTGATCGAGCTGGCGAAGCCCCTCTTCGCCGGGCTCGGCCCCTTCCGGCCGATGGGAGGGGACCTCTTCGACTACCGCGACCCCGACCGCTACACCGTCCTCTACCGCTCGCGAGACCCGATCCGGAAGAAGAACGCCACGGGCCTCCTCGTCCTCGACCTGAAGGGCAAGAAGGTCGCCGACTTCGGCGAGATCGGCCCGGAATTCCCCGGCTTCCGGCCGGCCGTGTCGCCCGACCGCAAGAAGGCCTTCGCCTACGGCAACGAGCACCTCCACGAGATCGACCTCGTCGCGCGGCGGATCGTGCGCCAGAAGGAGCTCAAGCTCGAGCCGCGCCGGTGGTTGACCGGGGTGAGCGTCGACGGGAAACGCCTCTACGTCGGCGGCGCGGGGGAGAGGTGGGACGTCTATTCGACGGAGTCGCTCGAGAAGCTCCGCACCGTCGAGTTCCCCGGCGACATCACCTCGGGACCGATCGCGGTCGAGTCGGGGCCGCTCTAGAGGCCCCATGGTCGCGCTCGCGCTCTATCTCCCGCGGCCGGAGAAGGTCGAGCCTCGCTCGCTCGCGTCCTTCGCGCGGCACGAATCGGAGCGCCGGGCGCTCGAGCGGCTCGACGCGATGGTCGCGGAGTTCCTCCCGGGGGCGAAGGCCGGGCGGTTCTACTTCGGAAACGAGTTCTGCGCCCACCTCCTCCCGACGCCGGAGCAGGCCGTCGCGGCCCGCGTCGTGGCCGAGGAAGCGGGGTGTGCGTTCACCTTCTGCGCCCCGCCGATGGCGGAGGGGGAATTCGGCCGCCTCGCGCCGATCCTCCGGGCGCTCGCGGGCGGGGGCGCGTGCGAGGTCGTCTTCCAAGACTGGGGGACGCTGCGCCTCCTGCGGCGGGAGTTTCCCTCCCTCCTCCCCGTCCTCGGTCGGCTCCTGAACAAGGGGCTGCGCGACCCGCGCGTCACCCCCCGCTACGCCGAGGCGGTCCCCCCCGGCGAGGCGCGGGCCGCCCTCCGCGCGGACGCCGCCGGCTCGACACCGCTCCTCGCCCTGCTCCAGGCGAACGGGGTCGGCCGGATCGAGTCGGACCCGCTCCCCCAGGGGGGGGGTCTGCGCGGGCGGCCCGGGTTCCCGCTCTCCGTCACCCTCCCCTTCGGAGTCGTGACGACGGGGCGGATCTGTCTTGCGGCCGCCCTCCGCGACGATCGGAAGGACCGATTCGAGCCGGTCTCGCGGTGCGGCCGCGAGTGCCAGAGCCACCTCACCGTCTTCGAAGCGCCGGCCGCCGCGGGATTCGCACCGATCCCGCTCTTCGAAAAGGGGAACACCTACTTCTTCCCCCAGCCCGAGGGGACGCTTCGCGCCGCGTTCGAAGCCGCCGCCTCGGGCGAGTTCGACCGGCTCGTCCTCCAGGCGGGCCTCCCCCAGTGGGCCTGAAGCTCACCGCGCCGATCCGCCACCCCGAGGAGCTCGAGATGCTCCTCGCCGCGGGGGCCGACGAGTTCTACTGCGGCGCGGTCCCGCGGGAGTGGCTCGAGCGGTTCACGGGCGCGGTCTGGTTGAACCGCCGGAGCCCGATCGGGGGGAACCTCGAGACGCTCGGCGACCTCCGGCGGCTGATCGACGGCGCGCACGCCGCCGGCCGCCCCGTCTTTCTGACGCTCAACGCCCCCCTCTACGCGGACGGGACGCTGCGGGCGGTCCTCGAGCTCGCCCGCGCCTACCGCGACGCCGGGGCCGACGCCCTGATCGTGGCGGATCCGGGAGCGATCGTTGCGCTCCGGGAGGAGGGGATCGCCGTCCCGATCCACCTCTCCTCCCTCGCCCCCGCGCTCAGCGCGGAGGCGGTCGCGTTCTTCGCCGACCTCGGGGTCGCGCGCGTCATCCTGCCGCGCCACCTCCGCCTCGCCGAGATCGCCTCGATCGCGGAACGCACGCGGGGCCGGGTCGAGCTCGAGGTCTTCCTGCTGAACGACGGCTGCGCGTGGGAGGAGGGGACGTGCATGACCACCCACCACCACGCCGTCGGAGCGCTCTGCTCGGGGCTCGCCGGGTTCGGCCACCGGTTCGAGGGAGCGGGGCGCGCCCTCTCCGAGGCCGAGGTCGCCTCCCTCGAACGCAACCTCTCCGACTGGCACGCCTTCGTGGCCGACCTCGGGGGGCATCCCGACCGGCTCTCCCCGGCCGGTCTCCCCTACGGCCCCTGCGGGCTCTGCGCCCTCCCGGCCTTCGCCCGCGCGGGAATCGACGCGCTCAAGATCGTCGGGCGGGAGCACGCCCCGATCCGGAAGTTCCTCTCCGTCAAGATGGCGAGGGCGATCCTCGACCGCGTGCGCCGGGGCGAGGAGGAGGCGGCGCTCGTCGAGGCGGCGAAGTCGATCCGGGGGGACCGCCCCTCCTGCGACTCGGGTCGCTTCTGCGCGTACCGCCCCGGACCGGCGGGAGGGATCGATTAAAGCAAGTTCCTATTTCCGCAAGGCTTCGAAAGGCTGCGGAGCCCGAATCGAGCCGCGGCTCCAGTCCGCCGGCGGGCCCGTCGATAACGGGCCCGCTCGCGGGCGCGGGCGTCCGAGGTCCCCGGGGACGCCGCGCCCGAAGGGGAAAGGGAAGCTCACATGAATCTGCGCTACGCCGGACGGGCGGCGCTCGCCTCGGGGATCCTCGCCGCCGGCGCCCTCGGCTCCGACGGGATCGGGAACCTCTCGCTCCTCTCCGACACCGGGAATCCGACCCTGGGCGCGCCGATCCGGCTCGCCCTGAGCGGTCCGGGGGGGGCGATCTACTCGCTCTCGATGGGTCTCCCGGGCGGCGCGATCCTCCCCGGGGTGGGCCCCGTCGACGTCGACCTCGCCTTCTTCGCGGTCGTCGCGAACGGCCCCCTGCCGTCGAACGGGGACCTGACCTTCCTCTACTTCGTGCCGCTCCAGCCTCTGCTCGTGGGGCAGGAGTTCGTCTTCCAGGCCGCCGCCGTGGATCCGAGCTCGCCGAGCGGGGTCGGGGTCTCGAACCCCGTCCGCGTCGAGATCGCTCCGGTTGCCACCGCCCCGTTCGCCGAGAACCCGGACCTCCTCGCCTGGGTCCCGTTCTTCAACGGCATGGGGCCGGCGGTCGGCGACGTCGACGGGGACGGGGATCTCGACGTCTACCTCCCGACCCTGGGGGCGAGCCTGATGGACGCCTCCGCGCAGAACGTGCTTCTCCTGAACGGCGGGTCGGGCGTCTTCGAGGACGCGACCTCCACGAACCTCCCCTCCCTGCTCGAGCCGAGCTACTGCGCCGTCCTCGCCGACCTCGACGGCGACTTCGACCTCGACGTCGCCGTCGGCAACGGGATCGACTCGTTCCTCTCCCAGCAGCCGACGCCCAGCCGGTATTACCTGAACGACGGGACCGGGCACTTCTCGCTCGCGGGTCTCCTCCCGGGCGGGCCCGACCTCGTCTCCTCCATCGCCGCCGGGGACGTGGACGGCGACGGGGACGTCGACCTCGTCCTCGGTCGAAACGGCAACGGCCTCGGCGCTCCCGAGCGTCTCCTGGTGAACGACGGCACGGGGATGTTCGCGGACGGCACGAGCGGGCCGGGGACCTCTCTCCCCGCCGTCACGGACGCGACGACCCGGGTCGTCCTCGCCGACGTCGACAAGGACGGCGATCCCGACATCGTCTCCGCCAATTGGGACGCGAGCGGGGCTCGCGTCTACAAGAACGCGGGCGCCGGCTCGTTCACGCTCCTCAGCGGAGCGTTCAGTTCGGCGGCGAGCACCTGGTGGACGGACATGGCCCTCGCGGACCTCAACGGGGACGGCGACCTCGACGCCGCCGGAATCACCCGGCTCCCGGGCACGGGGGCGGATCGCTACGTCCGCGTCTTTTCCAACAACGGCGCCGGCTCCTTCTCGTACGTCACGAACGGCGTGACCGGGGTCCCGGTGACCGAGGACCTGATCGACGTCGCCCTCGGCGACTTCGACGGGGACGGCGACGCGGATGTCGTGGCCGCGACCCTCTCGACGGGGACGGACTGGCTCCTCCAGAACGACGGGACCGGCCACTTCGCGCCGAGCCCCGGCGGAATCGCGGCTCCGGCGTACACGCGCCACCCCGTCCCGTTCGACGCGGACGGCGACAACCTGCTCGACCTGATCTACTCGGCGAACGCTCCGAACGGAGCGGTGCGCCTCCTCGTCCGCTGACCGAGCCCCAACGACCGGGGGCGCCGCTCGGCGGCGCCCCCGGGATCGATTCGAGGAGGACCGGGCTCAGTCGACCGTCAGGCTGAACCCCTGCGAGATGAAGAACTCTCCCGTCCCCGGGTCCATCTGCAGGACGGCGAAGTAGAAGGTCGCTCCGCTGAGGATCGGGTCGCCCGGGACGGTCGTGCAGGCGGTGACCGTCGTGTTCGGGGGGAGGGTCAGCGACCCGAGGATGACGAACACCGGCGGGGTGAGCGGGACGACGAGGTTGGGGAAGGGGGGCTGGGGGATGACGATCGGGCCGGGGCCGGCGGAGAACCCGAGGCAGCCGGCGCAGCCGTCCGCGCCCGACATCGTGAAGCAGACTTGGCTCCCCAGCTGGACGTGGCCGGGGGGCGAGCTCCCCGTCACGAACGCACCCGGAGCGCAGCCACCGGGGTTCGTGATGAACCCGCTGTCGCAGTTCGGGCCCCCCGCGACGAAGTGCATCGTGACGTTCGCCTGGTGCGAGCCGGGGGGGATGGCGGAAAACGCGTTCGCGAACGAGCCCGCCGTGAGGGTCGCGCCCCCCGAGACGAGGGTCACATCGAACTCGAACGTCACCGGGCCGATCACCTCGCTCCCGGGAGGGCCGCACAGCGTGTCGGCGAGGGCGTTCGCGATCGAGTTGTCGACTCCGCCCGCGTTCTGGATCGCCGCGTAGTACGAGCCCATCCCGTCCGCTCCGTTCGGGTTCGGGGCCGCGGACAGGTCGGCGTCGTAGAGGAGAGTCCAGGCCGGCGTCGCCCCAGCCGTGCCCGTCTGGCTGACGAGCGTGAGGCCCGTGCAGGCCCCCGCAGGCGTGTTGAAGTAGATCGCCCGGATGACGGGGTTTGCGACGCCGGGGGTGACCGGCGACGTGTTCGTCACCACGAGGGTCAGGCGCGGAGGACTCACCCCGTCGTCGTAAGCGAAGTCGACCTGCGCGGTCGCGGGGGTCACCCCGTCGCAGATGGTCGGGGGATTCTGCACCCCGCAGGAGGTGAACCCGCCGAGGCCCCCGACCGTGACCGACACGTTCGAGACGGTCGCGCCGGCGGAGCCGGCCAAGAGGCCTGCGAGCGCGACGAAAGCGGATGCCGTACGCATGAAAATATCTCCCTTGCCCATGAAAATGGCTTCTCTTCCTTCCGTACCCGTACGCCTTTCGGAGGCGGGAGGCCGAAAACGGCCGCTACCCTACCCGGGAACTCGGGACTTGTCAAAGTCCCACTGGCCCGGCGGGCGGCGTCGTCCCGCGAAGGCCCTTCGGTCTCCATGCGACGAGCGCTTCTCCCGAATAGTTCCCTCGCCATAATCCGCGCCCCTCCCCTTGTCCCCCTCGTCACGACCCTTCCTCGGCCCCGCATCGCTCCTCGCAGTCCTCCTCCCCGTCGCCTGCGCCGCGCTTCCCGGAAGGGGGCCGACCGACACGGGTCCGTACCGGGACGAGGCCGCCCTCGAGGGGGCGCTCCGGGAGCTCGTCGAGGCGGGTAGGGGGACGGTCTCCCTCTCCTCGATCGGAACCACGCGGGGAGGGCGGCCCATCCACCTCCTCGAGGTCGGGACTCCGGGGTCCGCACCGCTCGCCGAGCGCCCCGGGATTCTCGTGGTGGCGGGTCTGGAGGGGACCCACCTCCTCGGGACCGAAGTCGCGGTGGAGGCGGTGCGCGGGCTGCTCGCCGCGCGCGGGAAGGAGCCTTCCGTGGACCGTCTCCTCGCGGAGGCCGCGCTCTACGTGATCCCTCGCGCGAGTCCCGAGGCCGCCCTCGCCCGCTTCGGCAAGCCGCTCGTCGAACGCCCCGGGAACGGCCTCCCGTGCGACGACGACCGCGACGGGCGCGCGGACGAGGACGGGCCCGACGACCTCGATGGCGACGGAATGATCCTCCGGATGCGGATCGAGGACCCCGCGGGGACGATGGTCGCGGACGAGGAGGATCCCCGAATCCTTCACCCCGCGGATCCCCTCCGCGGGGAGCGCGGCCGCTGGAAGGTCGAGGCCGAGGGGATCGACGACGACGGAGACGGGCAGACGAACGAGGATCCGCCCGGGGACGCGCGCCCCGACCGGAACTTCCCTCAAGGGTATCCCGAGCACGAGGCGGACGCCGGGCCCCACTCCGCCTCCGAGCCCGAGACGCGCGCCCTCCTCGAATTCTGCCTCGGGCACCGCAACGTCGCCGCCGTGCTCGTCTACGGCCGACACGACAACCTCGCGCAGCCGCCCGAGGACGGCGACGCGGCAGAGGGGCGGGGGATCGTGACGAAGTTCTTGAAGGGAGACCTCCCTCTCTTGAAGGAGGTCGCCGGGCGCTACCGGGAGATCACCGGCTCGAAGGCGAAGGGGGAGCGGGCGGACGCGGGGGGCTCGTTCGCCGCTTGGGCCTACTTCCAGTTCGGCGCTCCGGTCCTCGCGGCGTCCCTCTGGAGGCCGGACTTCGAGAACCTCCCCGCCGCGACCGCACCGGCGAGCGCCCCCGGGTCCGCGCCGGCGAGCGTGCCGTCGTCCCGGCCCGCGGCGAAGGACGAGGCGATCGAGGAAGAGCGCAAGCGGCTCCGCTGGAACGACGCGGTCCTCGGCGGGTCGGGCTTCGTCCCCTGGCACCCCGTCGCGCACCCGAGGCTCGGGACGGTCGACGTCGGAGGCTGGCGCCCGTTCGTTCTGAACAATCCTCCGGCCGCGGAGATCCCGGGGCTCGCGGAGAAGCAGGCGCGCTTCCTCGCGGCCCTCGGCGAGTTCCTTCCCCGCGTCCGCGTCGGACAAGCGCGCATCGAGTCGAGAGGGGGCGACCTCTACGCGATCGAGGCGAGCGTCGAGAACGTGGGGCGGTTCCCGACCGCGACGGAGATCGGACGGCGGACGGCCAAGGTCCGGCCGGTCCGCGTCCGGCTCGAGCTCCCCGAGGGGGCTGCGCTCCTCGCGGGGGAGCGCCAGACGTTGATCCCCTTGCTCCAGGGGGGCGGCGGCCGGAGCGAGCTGCGATGGATCGTCCGCGCGCGCTCCGGCTCGGCGGGGACGCTCGAGGTCGACACCGACCGAGCCGGGAAGGACGCGCGGACGCTGCGATTCGAGGGGGGAGCGCCGAGATGAGGGCTCGCCTTCCGATCCTCCTCGGCCTTCTCCTCCCAGCCCCCCTCGCCCCTCCCGGGCCCGCCCAGGCGCGCAACCCCCACAAGGTCGAGATCGCGTTCAACCGCTTCTACGACTACGACGAGCTCGTCGGGCAGTTCCGCCGGCTCCACGAGGCGTATCCCGACCTGACGAGGCTCGAGGCGATCGGGAGGTCCTACGAGGGGCGCGACCTCTGGGTCCTCACGATCGCGAACCGGAGGACGGGGCCGGAGAAGGAGAAGGGGGCGATGTGGATCGACGGGAACGTCCACGGCAACGAGGTGCAGGGGGGGGAGGCCGCGCTCTACGCCGCGTGGTACCTCCTCGACAACTACGGTCGCCTCGAGAAGGCGACTGAGCTCGTCGACGAGCGCGTCTTCTACGTTCTCCCGAGCCAGAACCCCGACGGGCGGGCCTGGTGGTTCGCCGCGGCGAACCACCCCCATTCCTCCCGCAGCGGAAAGCGCCCGGTCGACGACGACCGCGACGGCGTCGCGGACGAGGACGGCCCCGACGACCTCGACGGGGACGGCAACCTCTGCCAGATGCGCAAGCGCGTCCCCGACGGCACCCACCGGCTCGACCCCGACGATCCGCGGGTGATGGTGCCGGTCGAGCCCGGGAAGACGGGAGATTGGATCCTCCTCGGCTCGGAGGGGATCGACAACGACGGGGACGGCAAGGTGAACGAGGACGGCCCGGGCGGCTACGACCTCAATCGCAACTGGCCCTCGGATTGGCTGCCCCACTACGTCCAGTTCGGGGCGGGGGAGTACCCCCTCTCCCACCCCGAGTCGCGCGCGATCGCCGACTTCCTCCTCGCCCACCCCAACGTCGCCGCCGTCCAGTCCTTCCACAACAACGGGGGGATGATCCTCCGCGGCCCGGGGGCCCAGGAGAGGGGGGACGCCTACCCTGCGGCGGACCAGAGGGTCTACGACCGCATCGGCGCGGACGGCGAGTTCATGCTCCCCTTCTACCGCTACATGGTCATCTGGCGGGACCTCTACACGGTCCACGGCGGGTTCGTGAACTGGACCTACGAGGGGCTCGGCATCTTCTCCTTCACGAACGAGCTCTGGAACGAGTCGCAATACACGGGGGGGAAGGGGGATCTCGACCCGAAGGCGCGGCTCAAGTGGAACGACCTCCTCATGCTCGGGGAGGAGTTCGTCCCCTGGCACGAGGTCGACCACCCCCAGTTCGGCCGGATCGAAGTCGGCGGCTTCAAGAAGATGACGGGGCGCGTTCCGCCGCCGTGGATGATCGAGGAGATGTGCCACCGCAACGCCGCCTTCTGTCTCAAGCACGCCGACTCGATGCCGAAGGTCGAGATCGAGGCGGTCGAGACGGAGCCCATC
The DNA here is from genome assembly GCA_035695825.1 of Planctomycetota bacterium. Taxonomy (GTDB): domain Bacteria; phylum Planctomycetota; class UBA1135; order UBA1135; family JAKEFM01; genus JAKEFM01. The sequence goes on from DASRRH010000018.1 coordinate 22,066, forward strand.
GGCGAAGGGACCTTCGGCGTGACCGCCGTCGTCCGCAACCTCGGCCTGATCCCGACCCGATCGGGGCGCGCGGCCGGGAAGCGCCTCGGCCGCCCCGACCTCCTGACGATCGCGGGGCCCGGCATCGAGGTCGTCGGAGGCGGCCCGCTCCCGGAGCGGTTCCGCCCGGAGAGCGTCTCCCTCGTCAAGGACGAGCCGGCGCGGCTCGTCCTCGAGGAGGGGGTCGGGTCCCACGAGCGGAGGCGTTTCCGCTGGATCGTCCGGGGCCGCGGCGAGGTGAGCGTCGTCTACGACGCGGAGAAGGGGGGCGTCGCCGCGGCGCGGGCGACGCTCCCGTGAGTCGCGGGGCGTTCCCCTTCCTGCTCGGGGCGCTCCTCTTCCTCCCCTCCTGCCCTTCGCACCAGCCCCTCCGCCCCCCGCGGCGAGCGGTTCGCACCGGGCTCGACCGACTCGTCGCCGGCGGTTTCGCGGTCCTCCGCGGCAAGCGCGTCGGGCTCGTCTGCAATCCCTCCTCGGTCGACGGGGAAGGGCGCCACGCGATCGATCTCCTCCGCGGTGCGCCGGACGTCGCCCTCGCGGCGATCTTCGCCCCCGAGCATGGACTCCGCGGGTCGTCGCTCGGCGAGGTCGAGCACGGGCGGGACGAGGCGACGGGCCTTCCGGTCTGGAGCCTCTACGGCGAGGTCCGCAAGCCGACGCCCGCGATGCTCGCCGGCCTCGACGTCCTCGTCTTCGACGTCCAGGACGTCGGGGCGCGGTTCTACACCTACGTCTCGACGATGGCCCTCGCGATGGAGGCGGCGGCCGAGGCGGGGATCCCGTTCGTCGTCCTCGACCGTCCCAACCCGATCGGGGGGGAGGTCGTCGAGGGGCCGCTGCTCGATCCGGCCCTTCGATCCTTCGTCGGGGTCCACCCGATCGCGCTGCGCCACGGCATGACGCTCGGCGAGCTCGCCCGACTGTTCGCGGCGAGATCCCTCGACGGCCGGCGGGTCGATCTGCTCGTCGTCCCGTGCGAGGGATGGCGGCGGGACGCCCTCTTCCCGGAGACCGGGATCCGGTGGGTGCCTCCCTCCCCGAACATGCCCGACCCCGAGACCGCCCTCGTCTATCCGGGCACCTGCCTGCTCGAGGCGACGAACCTCTCCGAGGGTCGCGGCACCCCGACCCCCTTCCGGCTCGTCGGGGCGCCTTGGGTCGACGGGGACCGGCTCGCCTCGGCCCTCGCGGGCCTGCCGGACGTAGTGGTCGGCCCGGCGCGGTTCACGCCGCGCGCGATCCACGGGAAGGCGCTCAACCCCCGACACCTGGATCGGGAGTGCGGAGGGGTGCGAATCCGCGTCCGCGAACCGGCCCGCTTCCGCGCGGTCGAGTTCGGAGTTCGGCTCCTGTGCGCCGTACGCGACCTCCATCCCGGCCTCCTCTCCTTCTCCGCGGAGCGGTTCGACCGCCTGGCGGGGGCGCGCTGGCTGCGGGAGGCGATCGAGAGGGGCGAGCCCGCCAGCGCCCTCCTTGCCCGGCTCGAGGAGGACGCCGCCCGCTTCCGTGGGGAGAGGGCGCCCTATCTCCTCTACCCGTTCGGCGGGGCGGCGCCGAGTCGCGGGATGGAGGGTATGCTCCCCGCGGACTGCCCCCGATGCCGACTCCGCTTCGACCCCGCGACCTCCTCCGGCGGGCGGGGAGCGTCTCGCGCGGGCTCCTCCTTTCCCTTCTCGCGCTCGCCGAACCGGCGTCCGGCCAATGCGTTCCGATCGGTCTCGGCTGCCCCCTCCCGGGCCAGAATCCCCCGTCCCTCTTTTGCGGTCCGACTCCGCCGCAGATCGGGAACGCGAGCTTCACGCTCGTCGCCTCCGGTTTTCCGGCGGGCTCCTCGACCGCCGAGCTGATCGTCGGATTCTGCGCGCCGTCGGGCGTTCCCCAGCCGGGGCTCGCGTGGACCTGCACGGGAGGGATCCCCGGCTGCAGCGTCGCCGTCGACATGTTCGACTACTTCCTCGTCCCGTTTCCGTTCTGCGGACCCGGCGGCTGCCTCCCCGTCTGGTCCCTCCCGATCCCGAACGCTCCGGCGCTCGTCGGCGCGGCGGTGTGCGCGCAGGCCGTCGTCCTCGCGCCGCCGGCCTCCCCCCCCTGCGTCGTCGCCACGAACGGGATCAAGGTCACGCTCCTGCCGTAGTCGCCCGGGAGGGGCGGGGGGAGACGCGACGTTCCCCCCCGGGGGACGGCCCCCCTCCCCTCGCGTGCGCGCGGCGCCCTCCGCCGAATAGGATCGCGGGCCCGCGGACCGTCCCTGCCCCCCCCGTGAAGGGAGAGGTCCTCTACCTCTACGCCTACGACGTCGCCTACGAGCTCCCGCTCGCGGCGATCGCCCGCTCGGTCGACCGTGCGGGCGAGGAAGCGCTCCGCCCCGGGACGTCGGCGCCGCGCGGGGTGCGATTCGAGCGGTGCGTCCACGTCGGACTCGAGCCGATCCGCGCGGGGGAGACCTTCCTCGATGTCTCGGCGAACGTCTACGCCTTCGGCGCGGTCTCGATCACGCTGCGCCTCGAGGCGCGGGGCGACACCCTCCTCGACTTCCTCCGATGGCACGCTCCGGTGCTCCCCGGCCACGCCTCCCTCGACGCCGTGGCGCGGGGCGCCCTCGAGGGCCTGCTCGCGAAGATGGCCGAGCACGTCGAGGAGGGGAGCTTCGCGCCGGAGGAGCCCGAGGCGTACACGGTCTTCCGTCTCGCGCCGGAGGACCTCGGCCTCGAGGACGCCGAGGCGTGGCTCGGGGCGAGGGGACGCGAGGCCGCGGCCCTGCTGACCGGCGAGCCGGACCCGTCCCGCCTCTCCGACGCCGAGGTCGCGGAGACGCTCGGGCAGCGCTTTTCCTACTACCGGGACGACCTCGTCGTCGTCGACTGGGACGCGGCGCTCCTCGTCGAGAAGGCGGGGGGCGCGGCCGACGTCCTCCGGGTGATCGAGCTCGCGAACCTCCAGCTCGTCGAGTACCGCCACTACGACGCCGTCCTCGACCGGGTGGTCGACCGGGCCTACGACGACCTCGAGCGGGTCCACGGCGGGGTCGTTCCGCTGTTCGGCGTGGGGGAGCCGGTGCGGAAGCTGCGCGAGCTGCGCGTGAGTCTCTCCGAGGTCGCCGAGCAGGTCTCGAACGCGACCAAGTTCTTCGGCGACTGGCACCTCGCGCGGCTCTACATGGGGTGCGCGCGCCGCTTCCACCTCCCCGAGTGGAAGGCCTCCGTCGAGGAGAAGCTCCGGACGCTCGACGAGCTCTACCACCTCGCGGCGAGCGAATCCTCCAACCGCAAGATGCTCGCGCTCGAGACGATCATCGTGCTCCTCTTCGTCGTCGACCTCGTCCTCCTCGCGATCCTCCCCTTCCGCTGAGCCTTGGGGCGCCCCGGTCATCCCCGCGCGCAGACGATCTCGCAGAGCCGGCCGAGGACGCGCCCGACCTTCGCCGTGTCGTCCTCCTTCTCGAGCTGCGCGCCGCCCACGAAGATCGCAAAGACGAGCCGCCGCCCCTTCGCCGTCGTGAGGTGGCCCGCGAGCGCCTTGCTCGTGAGGAGGGGCTTCCCCGAGAGCCCGTTGTCCCAGAAGAGGGTGCCCGTCTTCGCGCGCGCCCTCCCGCGCGCGGGGCTCCCCTCGTCGACCGCCTTCGCCAGCGTGCCGTCGACGCCGAGGACGGGGAGCGCGTCCTCGAACCGGGCGCCGTCGGGGCGCGCGGCCATCGCGCGGAGAAGCGCCACCGTCGCGCGCGGAGTCGCGTAGTCGGCGCGCGACCCGCCCGCCCCGCCCCCGAAGGAGACTTCTCCGAGGGGGACGCCGAGCCGGCGCAGGGCCTCTCCCTCGAGGGCGAGCCCCTCCTGGAGCGTTCGCCTCCCGGCCCGCGCCGCGAGGAGGAGCGGGAGCGTGCTCGCGTGGAGGTTGTGGCTGACCTTCAGGATGAGCCGGGCGTTCTCGGCGAAGGGAGGGGAGCGCAGCGCCGCGACGGGGGGGAGGGCCGCGACCTCCTCGCGCTCGGGGAGGCGGTCGGCGGGGTTCGAACCGAGCGGGGAGGCCGCGACGACGACGCCGGAGCGCCGGAGCGCCTCGATCAGGAGGGCGCGGGCGAAGGCCGCCGCGTCTCCGACCTCGATCCCGCGGGCGAGCGGGGCGTGGCCGGCGGGGATCCGACCCCGGACGCGGATCTCCGAGGGCGCGGCGCCAGACACGTCGACCTTGAGCTCGGCCTCCTTCCCGACCGTCTCGACCTGCGCGTCGACGCGGACCGCGGCGCTCCGAGGCCGCCAGTCGACCTTCGCCGGCGCACCGGCCTCCGCCGGCGTCACGAGGAGGTCGACGAGGTTGTCGTTGACGAGGATCGGGGTGAGGCCGCGCGGACCCGAGCCCGACCCTTCGGCTCTCTCGAAGAGGCGGTCGTCGAGGAGGACCTCCCCGTCGACCCGCCGGATCCCCGCGACGCCCACCTGGCGACCGAGATCGTCGAGGCCCGCGAGCGGGTCGGGCTGCGTCCACTGCGCCGTGTCGTTCCCGTTCGCGTAGGTGTGGTCGGAGTTCGCGAAGGCGACCCTCCCCTCGGCGTCCGTCCGCCCCCCCATCGTGAGGTCGCCGCTCGCGACGAGGATCAGGTCTCCCGCCAGGCGTCCCTGCGCGTCGACCTCGCCCCGGCGCACGATCGGCGTCTCGAACCGGAACTCCGCTCCGAGGGTCTCGAGGGCGGCCGCGACGGAGAAGAGCTTCGTCACGGAGGCGGGGGCGAAGAGCTTGTCCGCGTTCCACTCGTGGACCGTCTCGCCCGTCTCCCGGTCGACGAACAGGATCCCCCAGTGCGCGTGGCGGAAGTCGGGCGCCTCGATCACCGCCCGGATCTCGTCGGGGAGGCCGGTGCCGCAGGCCGCGGACGGAGCGCGGAGCGCGAGGGCGAGGAGGACGGGGCTCAGCACGGGGGGGTCCTCGGAGACGGGCGGCGGGATTCTCGGCGCCCCCCGCCGCAACGCAACGGCGGCGCGCTTCCGCGGGCCTCCGGCCCGCGACACGATGCACCCATGTCGCTTGCCCCCCTCTTCCTCCTCCTCGCCCAGGACTCCTTCCTCGACCCCCTGACCCGGCTCGGCGAGGGGCGCTCGCGCCGCGTCTCTTCCGCCTCCCCCGACCCGGAGAGCAACCGCGACAACCTCCGGGTCGCGCCGGGGGAGACGCGCACCCTCGCGGAGCTGAAGGGCCCCGGCGTGATCCGCCACGTCTGGCTCACCTTCCCCGAGGCGCGCCCCTCCTGGCTCGCGGAGAAGGGGGGCGCGCGCCCCGACGAGGTCGTGCTCCGGATCTTCTGGGACGGCGCGGAGGCCCCGGCGGTCGAATCCCCGGTCGGCGACTTCTTCGCGTGCGGCTTCGGCGAGCGGCGCGAGGTCCGTTCGATCCCGGTCCAGGTCGACGAGGGGGACTCCTACAACTGCTTCTGGCCGATGCCCTTCTCGAAGTCGGCGAGAATCACGCTCGCGAACGAGAGCGAGAGGCCGCTGAACTCCACCTACTTCCAGATCGACTGGGAGGAGAAGCCCCTCCCCGATCGGACCCCCAACTTCTGCGCCCGCTACCGCCAGGAGTTTCCCGCGGCGAAGGGGCGCGACTACCGGATCCTCGATGCGGAGGGAGAGGGGCACTACGTCGGCACCGTCCTCTCCGTCCGCACCCGCTCGCCCGAGTGGTTCGGCGAGGGGGACGACTGCTTCTACGTCGACGGGGAGGAGACCCCCTCGATCCGCGGAACGGGGACCGAGGACTACTTCCTCTCCGCATGGGGACTGCGCGCCCACACCCTCCCCTACAGCGGCACGCCGCTCCTCGAGGGAGGGTGGGGGCACATCGGCCAGCGCCTGAGCGCCTACCGCTGGCACCTCCTCGACCCGGTCCGATTCAAGAAGTCGCTCCGCGTGACGATCGAGCACAAGGGTTGGGTTCCGGGCGACGAGAAGCCCGACGGCAAGATCCACGGCCACACGGAACGCTTCGACGACTTCGCCTCGGTCGCGTTCTGGTACCAGGTCGGGACGCCCAAGGCCCTCGCCCCGTTTCCTCCGGCGAACGAGCGCGTCCCCCCGCTCCTCGACCGGGTCGTCGAAGGGAAGGTCCTCCTCGAGCGCGCGAAGGCCGTCGGCGGCGAGGCGGTCCTCCAGAAGGGGTACGAGTGGACCGGGGACGGCCAGCTCTTCTTCCGGGCGACCTCGCCCGACGCCTCGATCGAGCTCCCCTTCGAGGTGAAGGAGAAGGAGTACCGCGCCCTCGTCCTCCCCCTCACCCGCTCCTACGACTACGGAGCCTGGCGGATCCTCCTCGACGGCGTCGAGAAGGTCGCGCGGATCGACCTGTACGCTCCCCAGATCAAGGTCGAGGAGGTCTCCCTCGGCTCCTCCTCCCTCGATCCGGGGACCCACGTCCTCCGCTTCGAAGCCGTCGGGAAGAACCCGCTCTCGGGCGGCTCCTTCCTCGGCGTCGACTCCGTGCGCCTCCGCGAGCGCGTGCCGCCGCGGTGAGGACCGCGCGGCTTCAGATGAACCCCGCGGGACGAACCACGTTCACACGGAGCGCGCGCTCTGCGAGGGGCCGCCTCCTGATCGTGTCGTTGCCCGCACTCCTCGCCGTCGGCGCCTGGAGGGCCGCGCCCTCCGCCCGCGCCCAGGTCTCGCCCCCCTCTCGGCCGGCCCAGCGGGCCCCCGGAAACCTCGACGTCCGCTGGATCCGCGGCTCCGCCGACTGCGCGACGAACGCGGACCCGCCGATCCAGGCCCACCGCTACGACGAGGCAACCTGGATCCTCCGCCAGAGCAAGTGCGTTCACTTCGAGGCGCCCTTCCTCTATCTCCTCCTCGGCAAGGAGAAGGCGTTCCTCCAGGACACGGGCGCCACCGCGTCGGAAGAGAAGTTCCCCGTTCGCGAGACGGTCGAGCGCATGGTCGAGGATTGGCGAAAGGCGCGCGGCCTCGGGCCCCTCGAGCTCGTCGTCACGCACTCCCACGCCCACGGGGACCACGTGGCCGGCGACGGGCAGTTCCGCGGACGCCCCCGCACGACCGTCCTCGGAACGAGGCCGGAGGAGGTGGCGAAGTTCTTCGGGATTCCGGATTGGCCCAAGGGGGAGGCCACGTTCGACCTCGGCGGGCGTACGCTCCGCATCCTCCCGATCCCGGGACACGAAGCCTCGAGCGTGGCGGTCTACGACGAGTCGACGGGCCTTCTGCTGACCGGCGACACCCTCTACCCGGGCCGCCTGTACGTCCGGGACTGGGAGGCCTTCCGTGCGAGCATCGGGCGCCTCGCCGACTTCGCCCGGCGCCATCCGATCTTCCACGTCCTGGGGACGCACGTCGAGATGACCCGGAAGCCCGGCGTCGACTTTCCCGTCGGAGCGATCTTCCAGCCCGACGAGCACCCCCTCGAGCTCGCGCCGGCGCACCTCTTCGCGCTCGACGAGTTCCTCCGCGCGCAGGGCGAGCGTCCGGACCGAAAGGTGTTCGACGACTTCATCGTCCAGCCCCTGCGCCGGGGGGGCTGAGTTATTTCTTCGGGAGAGGCCCGAGCCGCTCGACGTAGTACTTCCCGTCCGGAAGCGGTTCGTAGATGTCCTCGAGGTCCACCTTGCAGAGCTTGCGCCACTCCGGATTCGAGCGGTCCTCTCCGTACGCCCCGATGAACGCGAAGGTCGTCCACGGCCAGACGCGGACGTAGTCCGCCCGCACGGTCGGCACGCCCCCCTTCTCCTCGATCACCTTGCCGTACACGCGCACCAGGACGAGCGGGTCGATCTTCTCCTTGGACTTCCCGACCTTGACCGCGAAGTCCCCGCCGCCGTTGAAGGAGAGGACGAGGAGGTGGGTGTCCACGAGTCCGTCGAAGTACTTGTTCTCGACGAGGAGGGTTCGGGGCGCGTCCTCCTCCTTCCCCTCCGCCGTGATCCTCCGGACGATCCCGAACCAGGTGACGACCTTCTCCTTCTTCCCCCGGATCGAGTACGTCTGGACCTTCGCCCCGGAGATCTCCTCCTCGGTCGGCCCGGGGACCTGCTCCTCCTTCGGCGCTCGATCGAGGAAGCCCTTCTCGGTCGGCCGCGGCGCGTAGGCCGTGGTGCCGAGGCCTCCGCTCGGCTTGAGGATGACCCTCGGCTCGACCTCGACGGTCGTCGCGTGCTGGAGGAGCGAACCGAGAAGCACGAGCGCGATCATCTTCCTCTCCTTGCGCTAGAGATTCGTGAACGTCGTCGTCTCGAGGTTCGTGAACCGCGGATAGCCGGCCCCGACGACGAGGGCTTGCCAGTAGAGCGTCGCGCCGACGAGGGAGGGGCTCGGAGGCACCGCGTTCGTCACCGCCGCACGGCCCTGCGCGTCGAAGATCCCGCCGAGGGGCGGAAACGTGAGGGTCGGATCGATCCGCAGCGTCCCGAAGGGTGGGATCGGCACGTTCGCCGTCCCGAGCGCGAGGCCGAGGAACCACCCTCCCCACGCGGGCCCATGGAGGTCGAGGACGAGCGGCTTTCCGACGCGAGGGAGCGCCCGCCAGGCGAGCTGCCGCTCGAGGTTGGAGAGGACGCGGATCCTTCCCGCGTCGGCGAGCACGACGTCGGGATCCCCGTCCCCGTCGAGATCGCCGGTCGCGATGTCGGTCGCGCGGCTCCAGCCGACGGGGAGCGAGAGCCCGGCGTCGGAGAAGACGCCCGAACCGTCGTTCATGGAGAGACGCGGCAATGGATCCTCCGCGATCCAGGCGTCGAGGTCGCCGTCCCCGTCGACGTCGAGGAGGGAGACCGGTCCGGCCGAGTCGCTCTCGACCGGGACCTGCCCGGTCGCATCGGAGAAGACGCCTGCCCCGTCGTTGAGGAAAAGCCGGTCCTGCTTGGGACCGGGCGGGGGGAGGCCATTGCCGAGGTAGGCGTCGAGGTCGCCGTCCCCGTCGACGTCCCCGAGCGCGACGGAGACCGTGACGTCCGCGTTCGGAGGGAGCTGCGCGCTCGCGTCGACGAAGACGCCGCCCCCCGCGTTCAGGTAGAGGCGGCTTGGCGCGCCGGGGCAAGAGGAGGCGGCGGGGGGACAGTTGCCGTAGTCCGCGGCGAGGACGTCGAGGTTGCCGTCCCCGTCGACGTCGCCGACCGAGAAGGTGCCGGCGTGCGGGGTCCCCGCCGGGAACGCGCCCGCCGCGAACGAGAATGCCCCGGCTCCGGCGTTGACGTAGAGGCGCAGGTACGGCGGGAGGAGGCCGGGGGAAGCGTGGGAACCGACGAGGGCGTCGAGGTCCCCGTCCCCGTCCATGTCGCGCAGCGCGGCGGCGCTCGCGGCGAGGCCGGTCTGGGGGAATTGGCCCAGCGCCACCGCGAACGCCCCGGTGCCGTCGTTCAGGAAGAGCCGGTCCGAGGAGGGGAAGTACCCCGGCGTCGCGGGGACGAGGGCGTCGAGGTCCCCGTCTCCGTCGACGTCCCCGAGCGCGACGTCCCCGGCGTTCTCGAACCCGGCGGGTTGGGCGGGACCCGGCTCGAGGAGGCCCGCTCCATCGTTGAGGAGGACCCGGCTCACGCCGTTCAAGTAGCCGTCCTGCCCGAGTCCTCCGGTGAAGACGTCGAGGTCCCCGTCCCCGTCGAGGTCTCCGAGGGCGACCGAGGCGACGGGGAGCGAGGCCGTCGAGATCCCCCCGGTCGCCTCCCGGAAGGTCCCCGCCCCGTCGTTCAGGAGGAGCTCGCTCGCGTGGTCGGCGAAGTACCCGGTGCCGAGGAGCGCGTCGAGATCCCCGTCTCCGTCGACGTCCCCGAGGGCGACGGCATTCGTCCAGGTCGGAGTTGCCGGGAACTGCGAGGACGCGTTCGTGAAGGTCCCCGTCCCGCCGTTCACGAGGAGGCTGTCCTGGCCCGAGCCACAGCCGAACTCCCCGCACGCGCCGGAGTCGCCGACGAGCACGTCGAGGTCCCCGTCCCCGTCGACGTCCCCGAGCGCGAGCGAGGAGGTCGAGGCGGAGAAGGGGAGGACGACTCCGGTGAAGAGCGCCGGGCCCGCGTTCCGGAAGAGGACGACGGGACCCGGGGTCGTGAAGGGAGGGAAGAGGCCGGGGCCGCCGAGCACCGCGTCGAGATCCCCGTCGCCGTCGACGTCTCCCACCCCGACGGCGCGGAGCTGTCCGTAGAACTGCGCCGGGATCTGGGACGGGGCGTTCGCAAACGTCCCGGAGCCGTCGTTCAGGTAGAGGCGAGGGACGCCGAGGTTCGCGAGGAGGGCGTCGAGGTCCCCGTCTCCGTCGAGGTCGCCAAGGGCGAGACCGTTCGTCGAGTCGTCGACGGCCGGGAGCTGGGGGGTCGCGTCGGCGAAGACCCCCGAGCCGTCGTTCAGGTAGAGCCGGCTCTGTCCGAAGTTCCCGACGAGCGCGTCGAGGTCCCCGTCCCCGTCCAGGTCTCCGAGCGCCAGGGCGCGCGTGTCGTCCGAGGCCGCGGGAATCTGGCCCGCCGTCGCGGCGAAGACGCCCGAGCCGTCGTTCAGGTAGACCGTCTCCGGGCCGTCGTTCCCGAAGAGGAGGTCGAGGTCCCCGTCGCGATCGACGTCGCCCAGCGCGGCCCCGTACGTGTCTTCGACGGTGGGAGGGAGGCTCGATGGCGCGACCCGGAAGGCACCGAGACCGCCGTTCAGGTAGAGCCGGTTCCGGAAGATCGGGTTCGAGAAGGAGGATTCGGTCGCGATCCCGAACACCGCGTCGAGGTCCCCGTCCCCGTCGACGTCTCCGAGCGCGACCGCGTAGGCGTCGCCGGTCGCGTCCCACGGGAGCATCCGGTGGAGGTCGTCGAACCGCGGCGGTTGGGCGCCGGAGGAGAGAGCGACGGCCGCGGCGATGACGGTGGTCGCGGCAGCGACTCGAAGCCGTTTCATCGTCCGTCCTCCTCTCACAGGTTCGTGAACGTAGTCTTCTCGAGGTTCGTGAGCCTCGCCGGTCCGACGACGACGGCCTGCCAGTAGAGGGTCTGACCGACGAGGGCGGGGACCCCGGGCACCTGGTAGGTCACCGCTGCGTGCCCCTGCGCGTCGAGCAATCCGCCGAGGATCGGGATCAGGGTTGCGAGGTCGAGGCGCAAGACGCCGAGGGGCGGGAGGGGCGTGCTTCCCGTCCCGAGGGAGGCGACGAGGAACCACGCCCCCCAGGCGGGACCGCGGAGGTCGAAGGTCAGGGGCTTCCCGATCCGGGGCAGCGCCCGCCACGAGAGCTGGCGCGTCAGGTTCGAGAGGACGCGGACTCGCCACGAGTCGGCGAGCACGAGGTCGGGATCCCCGTCGCCGTCGAGATCCCCGACGGCGAGATCCGAGGCGTCGCTCCAACCGACGGGGAGGCTCGACGGGGCATCGGAGAGGACCCCTGTGCCGTCGTTCAGGTAGAGGCGCGGCTGGGGGGACACCCCGATCCAAGCGTCGAGGTCTCCGTCGCCGTCCGCGTCGAGGAGGGAGACCGGTCCGCCCGGACCGTCCTCGGCGGGAATCTGCCCGGTCGCCTCGAAGAAGAAGCCGCTCCCGTCGTTCAGGTAGAGCCGGTCCTGCCTCGGCGCCGACGAGAAGGACAGTCCGTTGGCGAGGTAGACGTCGAGGTCGCCGTCGCCTTCGACGTCTCCGAGGGCGACGGCCACGGTGACGTCCGGGTTGGACGGGAGTTGAGTGCTCGCGTCGTAGAAAACGCCGGTCCCGCCCGTGTTAAGGTAGAGGCGGCTCGGCGCGGGTGGGCATGGGGAGGTGACGGGACAGGCTCCGGCTCCGGCGAGAATGTCGGGGTCCCCGTCCCCGTCGACGTCGCCGACCGCGAAGTCGGTCGTGTTCTGGAGACCTTGCGGAAACCCTCCCGGCGCCAACGAGAAGGCTCCGAGGCCGTTGTTGGGGTAGAGACGAAGGGGGGTCGGAGGAAGCCCCGGTCCCATCCGTGTGCCGACCACGGCGTCCAGATCGCCGTCCCCGTCCACGTCGGGGAGGGAGACGGCGGTTGCCGAGACGAAGTCCTGCGGGAATAGCCCGGTCGCGACGACGAACGCGCCCGTCCCGTTATTGAGGTAGAGGCGGTGCGAGACCTGCAGGATCGAGGAGATCGGGCTCACGACCAGGGCGTCGAGGTCCCCGTCGCCGTCCACGTCGCCGAGGGCGAGGTCGCTCGCGAAGCCCGATCCCGTCGGCTGAGCCGAGGCGTTCTGGAGGCTCCCGGCTCCGTCGTTCAGGAGGACGCGGGTCGGGCCGCCGTTCTGGGCGTATCCGGCGCCCGCGAAGAAGGCGTCGAGGTCTCCGTCGCCGTCGAGATCCCCGAGCGCGATCGCCGAGGCGGCGCTCGGGGTGGGCGCGACCTGTCCCGTCGCGTCCTTCAGCGCCCCGACCCCGTTGTTCAGGAAGACACGGTTCGTGAGGCCGGCGAGATAGCCGGCTCCGGTCACTGCGTCGAGGTCGCCGTCCCCGTCGATGTCCCCGAGGGCGACGGCGTTCGTCCAGGACAAGGGTGCCTGGAGCGCCGCGACGGCGGTTAAGGTGCCCAGGCCGTCGTTCGCGAGGAGGAGGTCCTGCCCGAAACCGCACCCGTATTTGCCGCAGTTGCCGGACATCCCCGCGAATAGGTCGAGGTCGCCGTCTCCGTCCACGTCGCCGAGCGCGAAGGCGTTCGAGAACGCGGCGGTCGCCTGCGAAACCACCGTGAACGTGGCGGAGCCTTCGTTCCGGTACAGGACGATGGGGCCGGCCGTGCACCCGTACGGAGCGCAAGACGCGAGGCCCCCGAGCACCGCGTCCAGATCCCCGTCGAGGTCGACGTCGCCTACGGCCATCGCGCGCAGGAACCCCTGCGGCGGCGGAGGGAGCTGACCCGCTCCGTTCGAGAATGAGCCCGCGCCTCCGTTCAGGTAGAGGCTGCAGGATCCCGTCGCGGAGAGCGCGTCGAGGTCGCCGTCCCCGTCCAGATCGCCGAGGGCGACGGCGTAGGAGGAGTCGGCGTCGAGCGGGAGGAGGGAGGTCGCGTTCGAGAAGGCTCCCGCCCCGCCGTTCAAGTAGAGCCGATCCTGCCCGATGTTGCCGATGAACTCGTCCAGATCCCCGTCGCCGTCCACGTCCCCGAGCGCGAGGGCCCGGGTGGCGTCCGAAAGCGTCGGGAGCTGACCGGTCGCGTCGGCGAGGACGCCCGATCCGTCGTTGAGGTAGAGCCGGCTCTGTCCGTTGTTCCCGAGCAGGAGGTCGAAGTCCCCGTCTCCGTCGACGTCACCCAGGGCGAGCGCGTAGGTGTCGTCGACCACCGCGGGCAGGTTCGACGGAGCGATCCGGAACAGCCCGAGACCGCCGTTCAGGTAGAGCCGGTCCAGGTCCTCGTTTCCCAGGAGGAGGTCGAGGTCCCCATCGCCGTCCACGTCCCCGAGCGCCACGGCATTCGTGGAGGCCGTCGCATCCCAGGGCAGCATCCGGTGCAAGTCGTCGAAGCGCTCGACTTGCGCCAAGATCGGCGCGGCGAGGACGGCCGCCCACGCCGCGACGGCCACGAGAGAGCGCGGTCCGAACATCGCCGAGCCTCCCTTCGGGAGCGAACCCGCGTCGGTATCCCGCGGGTCCGATGCGAGGGACGAGTGTAGCGCTGCTCGGAGAGAACGGAAGCCGGAGAAAGGCGGCCGGCCGTCAGCCCGTCGGAGTGGAGGACCGACGGAGGAGGAGGATCCCTACGCAGAGGATCGAGAAGGCCGTGACGCCGGCCCCGAGACGGAAGAGGGGAGCGTCGTACGAGAACTCAAGGTCGTGATCGCCCTGAGGAACGAGCACCGCGCGCAGCGCGTGGTCGGCGACCCAGAGCTTCTGCGGCTCGCCCCGGACGCGCACGCGCCAGCCGTCGTGGTAGGCGTCGGCGAGGACGACGAACCCGGGCGCGGTCATCCTGGCTCGCAGGCGAACGCGATTCGGCTCGTAGGAGACGACCTCGACCGCGCTGCCGGAGAGGTCCGCCTTCCTCCAGTCGGTCGGCTCCTCGAGGACGACCGTCGCCGGATCGAACGCCGGGCTGCCGACGAACTGGAGGGAATTGTCGGGACTCGCCGCGACGACTGCGTCCCGCGCGACGAAGGCGCGCGGCAGGACCCGGAGGTTCTCGTAGATCGCGACCTCGCCGTCGAAGGCGAGGCGCCAGCGCGCGGGATCGAGACCCTGCTTCTCGGAGAGGACGGCGTACTTCACGCCGAGGAGGTCGAGGATCGGCGAGTCCGGGCGGTCGAACCACCGGATCTCCTTGAGGAAGAAGCGCCCGTTCGGATCGCTGGAGAGAAGGGAGACGAGGCCGCGGTAGCGCTCGAGCTCGACCGAGTCGTAGCCGGAGGCCGAGGCGAGGCCGTAGGCGAGGTGCGTGTTCGGCGGAAGGACGCCGGGCTGCGCGAGGATGCGGTGGAGGGAGCGGTCCTCCTTCAGGAACTCGAGGGCCGGGGTCGTCGGATAGAGGTGCCGAGGCTCGATCTCGGGGTTGTAGCCCCAAGCGAACGCGAAGAGGTCGGCCGCGGCGAGCGCGATCGCGCCCAAGCCCGTGGCGATACGGGCACGCGCGCCGCGGATCCGCGAGAGGATCGTGTCCAGGCCGACCGCGCCGAGGACGGCGACCGAGAGCGCGACGAAGATCGAGAGCCGCATCAATTTCGTCGAGCCGAGGAGCGGGATCGCGCGCGCGAGGGGGTAGACGAAGCCCGGGACGCGCCAGACGACGGCGGCGGAGAGGACGAGCAAGGCGCCGAAGATCGGGACGAGCCGATGGCGGCGAGCGAGGAAGGGGGCGAGGAGCGCGAAGCCGAGCGCGAGGCGTCCGGCCCAACCGCCGTTCAGCTCGTTGTAGTTGAGGTTCGGTCCCTCGGGCCCCGCGTAGTCGCCTCGGGCGGGGTTGCCGTAGAGGTCGGGCGCGGCGAGGCACGCGATCGACCGCGCGCCGGGAGCGACGGGGACCTGCTCGACCACGGCGAAGACGCGGCGCGCGGCGCTGTCCTTCAGGTAGTCGAGGAAGGGCGCGATCTGGATCGCGCCGATCCCCGTCCCGAGGAGGATGGCGAGGGCGCAGGCGAGGATCCCCCGCGCGCCGAGCCGCGGGTTTTCGGGAGAGAACGGGACGAGGCACCTCGCGAGGACGTAGAGCCCGAGTCCGAGGAGGAGATGGAGCGAGGTCTGGAAGTGGCCGCCGAGGAACTGGAGGCCGATGACGAGGGCGAGGAGCGCGGTCGAGCGAGGGCCGGGCTTCGCGGCGATCCGCTCGACGAGGAGGAGGAGGAGAGGGGCAAAGAGCCCCACGTTCGATTGGAAGTGGTTGAGCCAGACGACGAGGAATCCGCAGAGCGCCCAGGAGAGGCCGCCGAAGGCGGAGGCGAGGGGCGAGAGCCGCAGGAAGCGCAGATAGGCGTAGGCGAACAGGCCCGCGAGCCAGAGCCGGACCACGGCGTAGAGCGCCGCGCCGTTCGGGTCGCCGCCGATCGCGCGGATCCACCGGAGAGGGAAGAAGAAGGAGGACTGGCCGCTCCCGAGCTGCGGGGCGCCGGCGTAGGTGCCCGGGTTCCAGAGCGGGAGCGTCCCCTTCCGGGCGCACTCCTCCTCGAACCGGTACCACGGCAGGAAGACGAGGGTCTGGTCGGAGAGGACCGGGTTCTGCGGCCGATACCCTTCGGGTTTGAACGCGCTCCAGGGGGGGTAGAGGTAGACGTTGTCCGCCTGGGCGAGGAGGCGGCTTCCGAAGAGGGAGCGGTGGAAGAGGGCGGCGAGGAGCGCGAGGAGGAAGGCCGCGAAGAGGAGGGCCGGGCGCCGGCGCGTTCGGTCCGGGAGCGGCTCGGTCAACGCGGGGAGGCGGCCTTCGTGCAGGCGAGGATGTACCGGAAGGTGAAGAGGTGGAAGGGGCGGATCCTCGTGAGAGCCGTGAGCGCTTCGTAGATCGGGAGCGTCCGCGGGGAGAGGTAGGAGATGATCGTGTTGTCGGGCTCGACGCGGACCTCGCCGAAGTGGCGGCGGAAGACGCGCGGGACCGTGAAGCGGTTGCGCGCGTAGAGCCCCCACTCGTTCCGGCGCACCGCGTGGTACCACGCGATCGAGGGGTTGAGGAGGTTCGGCTCGAAGGCCGTGTAGCGGCCGCCTTGCTTTAGGACGCGATGGATCTCGGAGGCGGCCTGCGGCACGCCCGGCGCGTGGTGGAGGAAGTCGAAGGAGAGCACGCCGTCGACGGTCCCCTCGCCGAAGGGGAGGTCGAACGCGGAGGACTCCCGCACCTCGACGTTCGTCAGCCCCTTCCTGCGGATGAGCTCGTTCGCGAGGTCGAGCATCGGCACGCAGACGTCGACCCCGACGAGCCTCTCCGCGTACTTCGCGAGGAGGGGATAGTAGAAGCCCGTCCCGCAGCCGACGTCGAGGAGAAGGGGGACCCTCTCGGGAAAGACGCGGGCGAAGAGCCGGTCGACGAAGGCGGCCACGAGGGGCCGCCGATCGAGCATGAAAGGGTCGAACCTCTCGAAGTACTCCTTGGGCTTCTCCTCGAGGACGCGGGCGTAGTGCCGCCGGATCTCGGGGATGTCGTAGAGCAAGGGGGGAGAGTCGGGGGGGGAGACGCCGGGGCGCGCCGCGGCGAAGCATACCCCGCGGCCTGCGCCCTCCGGGACGCTTCCCCCGGAGGCGCGCCTCGAGCACGTCGCGCTCGTAGCGAGCGCGCTCGCGCGCGGCTTCTTCCTTCCTCCCGGCGTCCTCGAGGAGCCGGGCCAGGGCCGGACGCGGGGCGGGATTCGCGGGGTCCCGGTCCAGCGCCGCCCGAAGGGTCCTCTCCGCCTCGTCGACTCGGCCGAGTCCCTGGAGCGCCAGGGCGAGCGCCCACCAGACGTCGGGGGCCTCGGGCTCTTGCCCCGCCGCGCGACGAAAACGGTCGAGGGCTTCCCCGTTGGAGCCTCCTCGCGCGGCGAGGCGGCCGAACGCGAGGTCGAGCGCCCCCTCGCGGCAGCCGAGGCGGGCCGACGCGTCGAGGAGCCGGGCCACCTCGGCGTCCGGAACGCCCCTCTCCTCCGCGATCTCCGCGAGGCGGAGGGGGAGGTCGCTCCGGTCGGGGAGGCGACCGCGGAGCTCCTCGTAGAGCCCCTCGGCCTCGGCGAACTCGCGCAGCCCCGCGTGGGCGCGGGCGAGGAGCTCGACGGGAGCGGGATCCGCCGGATCCAGCTCGCGGGCCCGGCGGAGGACCGGAAGGCTCTTCCTGAGCTGGCGGTGGTCGACGAGGAACCGGCCGAGCGCGGTCCGCGCGGAGGCGCTCCCGCGGTTCTCCTGCGCCTGCGTATCCAGGAGCTTTCGCCCCTCCTCGTAGGCGTGGATCGCGCGGAACCGGAGGGTGGCGAGGTCCGCCTCCTCCTTGCGGCCGGCGCGCGCGAGCGCCCGCGCGCGGCCGAGCGCCGAGGCCCCTCGGTTCGGTTCGGCGCCGAGCGCCGCCTCGTAGGCGAGGAGAGCGCCCCCGAAATTCCCGCGGGCCTCGAGGACTCGACCGAGCTCTTCCTGCGCCGGAGCATGCCCCGGCTCCGCGGCGACCGCGCGTCGAAGCGCGGACTCCGCCTCCGCCTCCCGGCCGAGCGCCCGAAGGGCCGCGCCGCGGAGGTAGAGCGCGGAGGCGGTCTCCGACGGGGGAGCGTGGTCGAGGAGGCGAAGCGTTCCCACGGCGTCACCGAGCCCGAAGCGCTGGCGCGCGAGGGCGAGGAGGAGGGTCGGGTCGTCGGGGCGGCGGGCGAGCGCGGACTCGAGGAGCGCGCCGGCCCGCGCGATCCGGCCGGCCTCGGCGAGCGCCTCCCCGAGGGAGACGAGGGCCCCCGTCGACGGGCCGGGCCCCGCGGCGAGGCGGACGAGGAGCGGTTCGACCAGGTCGAAG
Organism: Planctomycetota bacterium; assembly: GCA_035695825.1. GTDB lineage: Bacteria > Planctomycetota > UBA1135 > UBA1135 > JAKEFM01 > JAKEFM01. Next base: position 39,937 of record DASRRH010000018.1, read on the forward strand.
CGTCCGGCGGCGGTCCGCGCCTCGGCGAGAAGGGCGAGGGCGTCGGGCTCGGCGTCGGGGGCCGCCTCCACGGAGGCCAGGGCCTCGATCGCCCTCGAGACGAGGCCGGCGTCGAGGTCGGCGCGAACGCGTCCGAGATCCGAGGGGAGGGCGAGGAGCCAACCGAGGAGGAGGCTCACCGAGTCTCTCCCGCCGAAGGCGCCTCCCGTACGACGAGCCGGCTCCCGGCCGGGATCGGGCCGAGCCGCTGCACGGTGCCGGAGGGCCATCGCACGGTCAGGGACTCGATCTCCCGGGCCCCCCCGAGGCCGAGAAGGACGGTCCGGTCCGAGTGCGACAGGTAGGAGCCGCCTCCGTGCAGGACGCGGACGAGGAGTCTTCCCCCCGCGCGCGCCTCGAGGCGCGCGCCGGCGGGATCGCGCGCGCTCCGGGTCCCGACGAGCAGGAGCGACACGGACCCGCCGACCCCTGTGGAGGAATTGAGGTAGAGGTAGGGGGCCTCCCCGCACTGGGAGACGACCGCGTCCGGACGGCCGTCGCCGTCGACGTCGCCGACGGCGAGCCCGCGCCCGAAGCCCTCGGCGGCCTCCGGGGGGATCGCCCCGGCGGTCGCCTCGCGGAAGCGCCCGCCGTCGTTGCGGTACAGCCGGTGAGGTTGGCGGGAGCGGAGGGCGTCGTTCACCGACTCGGCGTTGTCGAGGACATGGCCGTTCGCGACGAGGAGGTCGAGGTCCCCGTCGAGGTCGAGATCGACGAACTCCGCTCCGAACCCCGTGTCGAGGAGGCTCGGCGCGCCGAGGCCCGCGGGCTGCGAGCGGTGGACGAAGGTGCCGTCGCCGAGGTTCCGGTAGTACGCGTTCGTCTCCCCCGACAGGTTCGTCACGAAGAGGTCGAGGCGCCCATCGCCGTCGGCGTCGCCGCACGCCACCCCCATCCCGGCTTGAGCGAGCGCGTTCTCGCCGTACGCGACGCCGGCCGACAGGCCTTCCTCCGCGAAGACGCCCCGCCCGTCGTTGCGGAAGAGGAAGTTCTCGACTCCGTCGTTCGCGACGTAGAGGTCCTCGTCGCCGTCCTCGTCGAGGTCGGCGGCGGCGACGCCGAGGGCCTTGCCGGGGTGGGCGCCGATCCCGGAGGGGACCGTCGCGTCCACGAAGGTCCCGTCCCCCGCGTTCGCGAAGAGCGCGCACGCGACGCGGCCGTAGGCGTCGGGATCGCAGTAGACGGGGACGCCGTTCGCCGCGGTGCAGTCGCGGTGGCTCTCGATCGAGAAGTCGAGGTAGTTCCCGAAGAAGAGGTCGAGGTCGCCGTCGGAGTCGACGTCGGCGAAGGCGGCGCAGGATCCCCACCGCGGGTCCCCGAGGCCCGCGCGCCCCGTCACGTCCTCGAAGGTCCCGTCCCCCCGGTTGCGGTAGAGGCGGTCCGGGCCGAAGTTCGTGAGGTAGACGTCGAGGTCCCCGTCCCCCTCGACGTCCCCGACGGCGACCCCCATCCCGTAGCCCGTGTCCCCGAGCCCGGAGCGCTCCGTCGCGTCCCGGAACGTGCCCCCGCCGAGGTTCTCGAAGAACCGGTCGCGCGCGGGTCGCGAAGGGGGGCAGCAGGGGAGGGGCGCTCCGTCGACCAGGAGGAGGTCCGGGTCGCCGTCCCGGTCGGCGTCGAAGAGGGCCACCCCCGAGCCCATCGTCTCCACCAGGAACCGGCGCCCGCAGGCCCCGTTCGTGTGGACGAAGGGGGGAAGCCCGCCGGCCCGGAAGCGGATCTCGCCGCGGGGGGGGGTCCACCCGGGTCCGAGGAGCAAGGCGGCGGTCGCGAAGGCCGCTCTCGTCACGTTCGCGGGAGAGGTCGACACGGGCCGGAGCCGATCGTAGCCCCCGTGGCCCCTTCCCCGGAGCCGCCCGGAGGTGCGGATGGAGGGGGGCACGGATTCCGGGCAAGGGAACTCGCCCACCCCGGCCGCTCTCCCATTGACGGAGCGCCCCGACAGGCGGACGATCTCGCTTTCCCTGCCCGTCCCCCGGGCGCGTTGACCCTGGCCATCCGTAAGAGGAGTCGCCGATGAGACGCTCCGCTCTCTCCACCCTCGTCGCCGGCGCGGGCGCGACCGCGCTCCTCGCCGCCGCCGCTCCCGCCCAGGTCTGGGTGCAGTTCACCGATCAGACCGCGAGCCGGCTCTCCGCCGCTCCGGGGGTCGGCACCGCCGACCCGCAGGAGAAGGACGTCGCCGTCGGGGACATCGACAACGACGGCGACACCGACCTCATCGTCGTCCGGAAGTTCCCCTTCACGGTGGCGGGGCCGATGCCGAACGTCCTGTACATCAACGACAACGGCGTGATGACGGACATGACGGCGACCTACGCTCCGGACTTCCTCGCCGCGTCCGATTCGCGCGCGGTCGAGATCGTCGACCTCGACGGGAACGGCTGGAAGGACGTGGTGGTCGCGAACACCTTCGGCGACCCCCCCGACGTCCTGATGAACTGGGGGAACAACGCCTCGGGCGTCTGGACGGGGATCGTCCTCGAGAACTGGCGCTTCCCCGCCGTCGGCTACAACAAGTTCTGCGGCCTCGGGGTCGGGGACTTCAGCGGCGACGGGATGCCCGACCTCTACTTCGTCGACTACACGAACACGCTCGAGGACCGGATCTGGCTGAACAACGGGTCGGGCGTCTTCACGGACATCACGACGACGAACCTCTTCTCGGGCTACGCGGACTCGGGGTTCGGGACCGCCGGGTGGATCGCGGACATGGACAACGACGGGTGGGCGGACCTCGTCCGGGGGCAGGCCGGGTCGATCCAGATCTTCTGGAACGACGGGACGGGGGCGTTCCCCGGGACGATCCCCTTCACGGCTCCCGTTTCGAGCTCGGGCTACGACGTCGGCGTCGGCGACCTCGACAACGACGGCGACCTCGACATGTACTACTGCCAGGACCCCCAGGACCAGTACAAGCGCAACCCCGGCGGGACCGCGGCGCGCGTCGGGGCGAACTGGCTCTCCCACATGTTCAGCGACGTCGAGAGCCCGAACACGAACGGCTTCAACGCGAACCCCCACTTCGCCGACGTCGACGGGGACGGGGACCTCGACGTGGGCGTCTCCGACGTGGACGTGGACGTCCCGGGCTTCTCCCGTCGGTTCTCGCTGCTGCGGAACAACTTCCCGGTCACTTCCCCGACCCTCCTCTCGAACCCCTACGGGGCGGCGCAGCAGAACTACAACGTCTTCGGCGTGTACGACCACGCCTTCCTCGACGTCAACGGCGACGGCTGGCTCGACCTCTGGATCAGCTACGGCGGGGGCGGCAGCCCCTACACGGGTGGGACGAAGATCTTCATCCAGACGCCGCAGGCGCGCCTGACCGAGATCGGCGTCGGGTGCGCGGGGTCGAACGGAGTCCCGCAGATCGGGACGAACGGGCCGCCGGAGATCGGGAACGCCCTCTTCTCGGTCGAGCTCTCGAGCGCCCTCCCCGGCGCGATCGCCGTCCATTTCCTCTGCCTCGGCCAGACGAGCGTCCCCTTCGGCCCCTGCACGGTCTACGCCGACCTTTTCTCGACGCTGGCCGCCTCGGGCGCCGTCGTCACGAACGCCCTCGGGTTGGGGCAGGTCACGCTGCCGGTCCCGAACTCGACGGCGATCATCGGCGCGACGCTCTACGAGCAGTGGGCCGTCCTGGACCCGGCCGGCCCGATCCCGATCGCCGGGGGCGTCGCGCTCTCCGCGGGCCTCAAGATCGAGGTGGGGCTCTAGGCCCCCCCCGCGTCCCCTCCGTCCCTTCTCTCGGGGCGCCCTCGGGGCGCCCCGCGTCGTCGGCGCGCCGCGCGCCCGCGGCGGAACTTGCGGCTCTCCGCGGCTCGGCCTAGGCTCTCCGTAACGCTTTCGTCGGGCGGGCCTCGCCCGAGGAAGGACTCCGATGAGGCGATTCCCGCCCGCGCTCCTCGCCGCGATCGCGCTCGCCGCGCCCGCACTCCCCCAGCCCTCCTACACGAACTACGAGAGCCCCCCCGTCCACCCGGTGCGGCTCTCCTCGGACGGGTCGCGGCTCTACGCCGTGAACACGCCCGACGGCCGGCTCGCCGTGTTCGGCCTGGGCAACCCGTCGGCCCCGGTCCTCCTCCTCGAGATTCCCGTCGGGCTCGAGCCCGTCTCCGTCGCCCCGCGCACGCCCGACGAGGTCTGGGTCGTCAACCACCTCGGGGACTCCGTGAGCGTCGTCTCCGTCTCCCAGGGGGTCGTCCTCGACACGATCCCCTGCGCGGACGAGCCCGCCGACGTCGCGTTTGCCGGCGCGCCGCCGCGGGCATTCGTCAGCGTGTCCCAGTCGAACGAGGTCCGCGTCTTCGACGTCTCCACGCACGCGCTCCTCCAGACGATCCCGATCTTCGGCGAGGACCCGCGCGCCCTCGCCGTCAGCGCCGACGGGTCGAAGGTCTGGGCGGTCGTGACGGAGTCGGGGAACGGCTCGACGGTCCTCCTGGTCAACCAGTCCCCGCCGCAGCCGCCGCCGACGAACCCGGCCCTCCCTTCCCCGCCCCAGGTCGCCCGGATCGTCTCGGCGACCGACCCCGCCTGGGATCCGATCCTCCCTCACACGCTCCCCGACTACGACGTCGTCGAGATCGACGCGAACGCGGGGACGATCCTCGCGAACTACGCGGGCGTCGGCACGATCAACCTCGGGATCGCCCCGCGGCCGGTCACGGGGGATCTCTGGGTCGCGAATACCGAGGCGCGGAACCTGGTCTTCTTCGAGCCGGTCCTCCGCGGCCACGCCGTCGACAATCGGGTGACGAGGATCGTCCCGGGGCCGTCGCCGGCGGTGACCCCGTTCGACCTCAACCCGGCCGTCGACTACGCGACGCTCCCGAACCCCGCCGCGGTCTCGACCGCGCTCGCCCAGCCGACCGACCTCGCCTGGGATCCGGCCGGGGCGACGCTCTACGTCGCCGCGTTCGGCACGGACCGCATCGGGGTCCTCGACGCGACGGGGGCCGTCCTCGACCGGATCGAGATCGGGACGGCGCCGGGCGCCGGCGCCGACCCCCGCCACAAGAAGGGGCCGCGCGGCCTCGCCCACCACCCCGTGCAGCCCCGCCTCTACGTCCTGAACCGCCTCTCCCAGACGCTCCAGACGATCGACACGGTCTCGAGGACCGTCCTCTCCGAGAGGCCGCTCGCGGCGAGCGACCCGGAGCCGTGGTTCGTCCGCGAGGGGCGCGGATTCCTCTACGACGCGAAGCTCTCCGGGAACGGGACGATGGCTTGCTCCGCCTGCCACATCGACGCGAACCTGGACCGCGTCGCCTGGGACCTCGGCGACCCGGGCGGAAGCATGCAGACGGTCCCGAACCTGTTCAACCCGATCCCCCTCCTGATCCCCTCCTCCTACACGATGCACCCGATGAAGGGGCCCATGACCACGCAGTCGCTGAGGGGGCTCGCGGCGACGACCCCCTTCCACTGGCGCGGGGACCGGGCGGACCTCGCCGCGTTCAACCCCGCCTTCACGAACCTGATGGGAGGGTCGCCGATCTCGACCGGCGACATGGTCGACTACACGGCGTTCGTGAACTCGATCCGGTACCCGCCCAACCCGAACCGGAACCTCGACGACACCTTCCCGCCGAGCCTCCTCGGGGGGATCCCCTCCGCCGGCCAGACCTTCTTCAACACGCAGCCCTTCAACCCCTCGATCCCGATCCTCACCTGCGTCACCTGCCACGCCCTCCCGGACGGGACCTCCCGCACGATCATCCAGGGCTCGCTCCTCCAGGAGAGCCAGCCCTTCAAGGTCCCGCAGCTCCGGAACCTCTACGAGAAGCTCGGATTCAACCGCGCGCCGGGCCCGCAGCGCGCCGGCTTCGGCTTCATCCACGACGGGGAGATCGACACGCTCCTCACGTTCCTCCAGCAGCCGGTCTTCTCTTCTCTCGCGGCGAACACCCCCACCGCGGCGACGAACCGCCAGAACCTCCAGGCCTTCCTCCTCTGCTTCGACACCGGCACGAAGCCGGTCGTCGGCCACGGCCGGACGGTGACGCAGGGGAACGCGAACTCCACTCCGGTCGCGAACGATTTCACCCTCCTCTCGACGCAGGCCGCGGCCGGCGCCTGCGACCTCGTCGCGAAGGGGGTCGTCGGCGGCGCGCCGCGCGGGTGGAGCTACTCGGGAGGGGCGTTCCTCCCGGACAGGGCCGCGCTCCCCGCCCTCTCCTGGAACGACATGAAGAACGCGGCGCTCGCGGGGACCTCGACCTTCACGCTGATCGGGGTCCCCGTCGGCTCGGGCGTCCGCGCGGGGATCGACCGGGACATGGACGGCGTCCTCGACGGCGACGAGGGGCTTCTCGCCTACGGCGCGCCGACGCCCGGGTGCTCCGGGGCGCTCGCCCTCCGCGCGAACTCCGAGCCGAGCGTCGGCAACCCCCTCTTCGCCCTCACGTGCTCGGGCGCCCCCGCGAACGCGACGGGCCTCCTCGGGGTCGGCCTCGCCCCGACCTCGCTCCCCGTCCTCGGCGTCACGCTCCTCGTCGACTTCGGCGGCGGCGCGCCGTTCCTGCTGCCGATGCCCGCCGACGGCGCGGGACTCGCCGCGACCGAGCTCCCGATTCCCGACGACCCGGCGCTCGCGGGGGGCCAGGTCTACACGCAGGCCTTCTTCCTCGACCCCTGCGGGCCGCAAGGGTTCAGCGCGTCCCAGGGCCTGGGGATCACGGTGCAGGCGTAGGACTCCTGGGCGAGGGGGTCGCTCGCCCTGGTCCCGCCCCGGATTCGGGCCGGTCGGCGGCGCCGCAGAATCGTCGGTCGCGATGAGCCTCGCCGGCACGAGATCGGCGGCCGGCGGGCCCCGCCGGAGGCGGATCCTCGTCGCGCTCCTCGCCGGGCCTCTCTTCCTCGGAGGGGCGGAGCTCGCCCTCTCCCTCGTCCGCTGGCCGCCCCCCTTCTCCGGCCTCGGGCTTCCGATCACCGTCCCCTACGACGTCCTCGGCGGCGCTTGGGGGAACCTCGAGTTCGACCCGCAGGTCGTGTTTCGTTTCCGCCGGGGGATCCGGTCGGTGGGGGTCTTCCCGATCAACTCCCTCGGTCTCGTCGGCCCGGAGGCGAGAGCCGACCGCGCCCCCGGATCGGTGCGCGTCGTCTGCCTCGGCGACTCGTGCACCTTCGGAGGCGGGGAGATCCCGGGGCGGTCCTACCCCGACCTCCTGCGGGGGATGCTGGGGAGAGCCTTCGGGGAAGGTCGGGTCGAGGTCCTGAATGCCGGGGTCCCCACCTACACCACGATCCAGAGCCTTCGCCGGCTCCGCCGCGACCTCGCGCCGCTGCGCCCGGACGTCGTCGTCGCGTACCACGGCGGGCACAACGAATTCCAGGAGACGCCGATGACCGTGGCCGAGGTGACGGCCCGGCTCTCCCGGCCGGGAGCCCGGCTCTTCCGAACCTCCCGAGTCGCGCGCGGGCTGCGGTGCCTGCTCGCCGGAGTCCTCCCGCGGGCGAGAGCGGACGCCCGCGGAGGCACCGTCCGAGTGCCGCTCCCCGACTTTCGCCGGGACCTCGAGGCGCTGGCGGAGGAGTGCCGAGGGCGCGGGATCGGGCTGGTCTTGGTCGTGCCGCCCCACTCCGACGAGAAACGCGCGACGCAGCCCCTCTCGACGGCGTACGAGGAGGAGGTGCGCCGCGCGGCCGGAGACCTCGGCGTCCCGGCGGCGGACGCGGCGGCGCGATTCGACGCGCTCGCCCCCTATCCCCTCTGGACGGAGGCGGTCCACCCGAACGTCGTGGGCTATCGCCTCGTCGCCCTCTCCGTCTACGAGGCGCTCGTCGGCTCGCCGTCGATGGAGGAGATCTTCCTTCGGGCGGGTCCCAGCCTCTCCGCGCTCCGTGCGTTCGAGGGCCTCGCCGCCCGGATGGAACGGGAGGAGCCCGGGGAGGAGGAGTGGCGGCGGGTCGAGCGCGCGCTCCGGGAGGCGGAGGACTCCACGCCGGAGCTGGAGCGCGCGCGGGGAATCGTCGAAGTGCGCCTCGGAGGAGCGCCGCTGGGTGAGGGGAGCCTCCGGAGGACGGGGTTCCTGGGGGACGGCGTCGCTCTGGCGTTCGCCCGTCTCCTCGCCGGGGACGGCGCCCGAGCCTTGGATCTTGCGAGAGCCGGGCGCGCGGCGCACCCCTATCGTCCCGGCGTGGCGGCGCTCGCCGAGGCCCTGGGCGCATCCGCCGCGCGGACGGAGGGAGAAAGCGGCTCTCCTCCGGGTGCTCCGGGCGTTCCTGCGGAGGCCCTGCGGATGGAGGTCGCCCCGGCCGACCCGCTCGACCGGGCGCTCCGCGCCGGGCCCACGCTCGAGGACGTGCGCCGGTCGCCGGCGCGGGCCTCCGCCGCGGCACTGATCCTCCTCCACCGCGATCGCGTGGTCGGGGCGCCCCCGGCCGTCGACCCCAGGGTCGGCAGGGCGGCGCAGGCCGTCGTGCGGCAGGACGCCCCGCTCGCCCGGGCGCTCCTCGAGGCCGCCCTCGAGGCGAACCCCGACGAGGTGAACGCCCTCGCGCAGCTCGCCCTCCTCGAGACCGCGGAGGGGCGGGAGGAACGGGCGCGCGTCCTCCTCGAGCGCGTCGTCCGGTCCGACCCGGCATACGGCGCGGCGTGGATCGCCCTCGCGGCCCTCGCGGTCCGCCGGGGCCAGCCGGAGGTCGCGCTCTCCTGCCTGGACGCCTGCCTCGAGACGAGACCCTACCTCTCGGGCGCGCTCGTCCTCCGCGCGCGCGTTCGCCGGGACCGGGGCGACGTCGAAGGGGCGCGGCGGGATCTCGTCCGGGTCCGGGAGATCGGCGCGTGGGGCCCCGAACTCGAAGTTCTCTGGAAGGAGTGCGGAGGCGGATGAAGGGGCCCCCCGCGTCCTTCCGCGGCGCTCGTGCCGCGGCGTGCGCCCTCGTCGCGGCGCTCCTCGTCGTCGGGTGGCCGGCCCTCCGCACGGGCTTCCTCGGCGACGACTTCTTCGTCCTCGCGCGGACTTGGAGGGAGGGGAAGCCCGACCTCCGGCCCGTCCTCGAGGACGTGACCGGACCGTGGCAGGGGCGCGAGGGGATCCCCTACTGGCGCCCGCTTGCCTCGGCCGTCTACGTCCCCGACACCCTCCTCTTCCCCGCGAACGCGGGAGCCTCGCACGCGCTGAACCTCCTCGTGCATGCCCTCGCGACCCTCGCGACCGCGCTCCTCGCGCGGCGCCTCCTCCCCGAGGGGGGGGCGTGCGCCCCGCTGCTCGCGGCCGCCGTCGGGGCGTTCGGATCGACGCGGGCCGAGCTGCTCGGCTGGGCGTCGTGCCGTCTCGACCTCTGCACGACGGCGCTCTTCCTCGCGGCGTGCGCTCTCGCCCTGCGCTCGCTTCGCGAGGGCCTCGCTCCGCGGATCCCGCTCTCCCTCGGGCTGTTCGGCGCTGCGCTCCTCTGCAAGGAATGGGGGATCGTCGCTCCCCTCGTCCTTCTCGGCCTCGACCTCGCGACACCGGGCTCGGCTCGTCCCGGCGCGCGGGCGCGCCTCTACGGCGGCCTCGCCGCGACGATCGGGGCGTACCTCGGCGCTCGGCTTCTCGCCCTCGGCTCCCTCGCCGGCGGATCCGCTCCCCTCCTGCGGCCGGGCCCGATCGTGAAAGGCCTTCTCCGGGCCCTCTCGACGGCGGCCTTCCCCTTCGACCCCTTGACCCTCGGGTCCGCTGCGGGGGCGGGGCGCCTCGCGCTCTTCCTCCTTGCCGTCCTCGCCGTGGCCGCGGCCGCCTCGACGCGGGCGGTTCCGACCCGCGCCGTCTTCGGCACCCTCCTCGCCTGGATCGCCGTGACACTCCCCGCCGCGCCGATCGCGCCCGGGGAGACGCTCGCCGGGTCGCGGGTGCTCCACGTCTCGGGCTTCTTCTTCGCGCTCGTTCTCGCGACCGCGTGCGCTCCGGCGGTCGGGCGAACGGCGCCGCGGGCGACCCGCTTCGCCGCCCGCGCCTTCCTTTTCGCCTTCGTCGCGGTCGGGGCCGTCTCCCTCCGGCTCGCCCTCGAGCGCTGGCGCGAGGCGGGGGACCTCGGCCGCCGCGCGCTCGAGTTCATCGCCCCTCGCGTGGCGGAGAACGGGCCGCCGGCCGTCGTCGCCGCGTATCCGGCGGGCCTCCCCGGCGTCCCGATCTTCCTCGCGGGGGGCGTCGCGCGGACGGAAGGGATCGCCCCCGCCCTCGTCGGCCCCTTCGCGCGCAACCGCCGGGCGCCCCTCGCGCTCTCGACCTTTCTCCGCCACGGGGACGGCGCGCCGCACCACGCGCTCCGAGCGGCCGGATTCCGCTTCGTCGGGTTTGGATACGCCGGCGAGGAGATCGACTGGACGCCGCCGGCTCCCGCCTCTCCCGCGGCACTCGAGGTCGCATCGGGCGGCGCGTCCGGTGGGCCCCGCCGGACGGTCCTGCTGCGCGCGGGACCAATCGACGCGCGGCTCTACGCCGGGCTCTCACTCACCATCCGGGGGGCCGAGGGAGCGCGCGTCGCCGCTGAGATCGACTGGGGACGCGGCCCTTCGAACTTCGTCGGGCGCGTTCGGGGCGGCCGCCTCGTCCTCCCGATCGGCTCGGACCTCGCGTGGTGGATCGCGGGGGAGGTGCGGGGCCTCCGCGTAGCGCTCGAAGGACTTCCCGAGGAGGCGGTCGTCTCGGGCGCGACGCTCCTTCCGGAGCTCCCCGAGCTCGGACTTCCGGAGGAAGCGGGTTCCGATCCCTTCGCCGTGGCGCCTCCCGCCGCGGACGAGCGGCCGCTGCGGCTCGTCCTCCTCGCGCCCACTTTCACGCGCGAGCTCTTCTTCGATCGGCCCGCGGACGAGCCTCCCGCGCTCGACGCCTGGTCCCGCAGACAACTGCGCGAGGACGCTCGCCTCCTCCACGGCCTCCGGTTCGCCTGGTTCCTCGAGGCGCTCGAGGAGCCGGGCGACCGGCGAAGCGCGGCGGCCCGGTCGAGGATCCGCTTCGTCCGCCTCGAGGGCTAGCCTCCGGCGGCGCGGTGGACGACGGTCCCCCCCTTCATCACCAGGCGGATCTTCTTCGCGTTCGCGATCTCCTTCAGCGGATCGGCGTCGAGGACGACGAGGTCGGCGAGCGTGCCCGGCTCCAGCGTGCCGAGGTCCTTCTCGCGCCCCATCAGGCGCGCGCCGTTACGCGTCGCGCAGACGAGGGTCTCGGTCGGAGTGAGGCCGGCGGCGACCATGAGCGCGAGCTCGCGGTGGAGCGAGGCGCCGTGGAGCGTGCCCGTGTTCCCCGCGTCGGTCGCGGCGGCGACCGTGATCCCCGCCTTGTGGACGGCGAGCAGGTTTCGCTGCATCAAGGGGACGGCGTCGGGAGCGTCCTTCATCCGGGACGCCCAGCCGTGGATCTCATCGGGCTTCAGGGCCTTCCACCGCTCGAAGGTGTCGGCCTCCCCCGCCGGCGAAGTCGCCCGATCGAACGCGTCCGCCGTCCACTCCCCGCGCGCCACGCGGCGATAGGAGTCGAGGGCGACGATCGTCGGGCAGTAGATCGTCCCCCTCTCCTTGCAGAGCTTCAGGAACTCCACGTCGACGGGGCGGTCGTCGACGCTGTGGACGAGGGCGTCGGCCCCGGCCTCGACGGCGGCGCGGGCTGTCTCGAGCTGCGTCGCGTGGACGCCGACCCGCAGGCCCTTTCCATGCGCCGCCTCGATCGCCGCGGCCACGGCCTTCCTCATCGCGGGGAACGGCCGGTCCGGGCGGAGAATGAAATGGATCTTCACGAGGTCGGGCTTCCGCGGCGCGAGTCTCTCGATCAGGGCGCGCCCCCCCTCCTCGTCCGCAAGATCCCAGATCGGCTCCCCGTCGAGCTGGAGCTTCCCGATGACCATCGTGCCGAGGAGCGGACCGCTCGCCGCGATCCGGGGCGAGCCCGGGTCCGCGTCCGAGCGGTCGCGCAGGTCGAAGATCCAGGAGAAGCCGCCGAAGTCGACGACGGAGGTCACTCCGGCGCGGAGGTAGGCCGAGAGGTAGGGGGCGGGGTTCTTCCGGATCGACTCCACGGTCTTCGCGTAGGGGTGGTCCGGGACCTCGAGGAAGTCGGGGCGCGCGTAGAGGCCGCTCGACTGGAAGAAGTGGACGTGGCCGTCGATGAGGCCGGGGATCACGAACTTCCCCGCGAGGTCGACGACCTCGGCTCCCTCGGGGACCTTCACCTCCGTGCGACGGCCGACGGCCCGCACGCGCCCTCCCTCGACGAGGATCGTCGCGTCGGGGATCGGTGGCTTGCCGGTCCCGTCGAATACGCTCGCTCCGACGAGGGCGAGCGGGCGACCGTCGGAACTCGGGGCCGCGCTTCCCCGTCCGAAGAAGCCTGCGAGGGCCAGGAAGAACACGGAAGCGGCGCGCTTGGACATGGCTCGGAGGAGGGGAGGGGAAGACTACCCTTCCCCCGGCTCCCTGGGAGTGGTTGGTCCATCTCTCCGCGCACGGCGCGGGGAGTAGGGGGACCGCCGCCTACGGAGGTGTTTTCGCGGACTGGAAATCGACCCGGGCGGTCCGTCCTCCTTCCACGGTGACGGCGGTCACGATGGGAGGGCGGCTCCGGAGCGACCCACTGCCCGGCGGCTCGGCGATGGGGTCGAGCTCCAAGCCGACGGAGTACCCGCCAGGCGCGAGACCCTCGAACCGGAAGTAGCCATCCTTCCGGATCGATTCGGTACGCGACTGGGCGCCACCGTCGAGGAAAGGACCGACCCGCACGACAAGGCGACCCTCCCGGGTCAGTTCGGTGCGAGAAGCGGTGCTTCCAGGATCGAGTGGTTGGACCCAGACCGCTCGTCCCGCCTCCGCCCCCTCGGAAGTGATCGCGAATCCGTCGATTCCTCCGGCGCGCCACAGCCGGACGGTGCACTCCTCCCTTCGCGCACACTCTTGGGATGTCAAAGAGCCAGCGACATACCCTTCGCAAGAAGCGTGGAGCGAGTGGCCCCCTCCGGGCGGGAGGATCAAGAGGAACTCCCCGTCCGGGCCCGTCTTCGCCTGCGGAAGGGGGCCCGAGGGCTCTCCGTGGAAGCCGGGGGCGACGCGCACCGAGGCTCCGGGGATCGGCTTCCCCGTCTCGCGGTCTACGACCCTGCCGCTGACGAAGACCATCGGATCCAGGGTGAACTCGAGGTCCCGGGTCCATTCTCCGGACCGCACGTCCACGACCGGAGACGAGGAGGGGTGGAAGCCGTGGGCCTCCGCCATCACGTAGTAGCAGCCCGGCATCATTCCCCGGATTTCGAAGGCGCCCCGCGGGTCGTCAAAGGGATGGGAAGTTGGGTCCTCCGCGACGGCGACGCGACCGCCGGGCTCGAGCACGCGCAGCGCCTTGACGGTGAATCGAGTCACGGGCGCTCCCTCCCTCGCGGAGTCGGGAGGCGGGTCGTCGGGATCGGTCTCGATCACGCAGCCTCTCCAGGAGCCGGGAGACCGGTCGCCAGGATCGCTCTCGATCACCCTGCCCGCGATGCCCCCCTCATCGGGGAGGAGAGAGAGTGAACGGAGATTTCGTCGCGCTCCTTCGACCGTCGGAGGGGTCGCCGGTTCGCCCTCCGGAGGCGAGACCTCCTCGACGGGCCGGGCGTCCTCAATCGGAAGGGTGGTCGCCTCGGCCACCCGAATCGTGTCGGTCGACTGCGAAGACGATCCCCGGAAGGAGACGGCGATCCCGATCGCCCCCAGGTACGCGGCAGTCGCAAGAAGAACGAGGCGCCGGGTGCCGTGACTCACGATTCGCGCGTTCAGCGGGCGGCGGTGCCATTGTAGGGCTCGCGTTCGCTCGCCCTGTTCCTGCCGGAAGGCGACAGGCTGAGGGCCGTAACTCCTCCCGAACGCGGGCTGGACGAGTCCCGGGTACCGGAGGGGAGCGGGGGGAGAGCCGCGAAGAACGAGACGAGCGCGAGAGCCCTACGGCACCACGGTCACCCGGAGGCCCGCCGTGAGGGCGCCGGGCACGAGGGATAGCCCGGTCACGCTGGTCCATCCCTGGAAGAGGACGGAGTCGCCGACCATGGCCGGCACGTTCGGAACCGGCAGCGGGTACGAGGCCGTGCCGGCCCCCGGACCGCTTCCCGAGGCGAACGTCGCCAGGTATGCGAGGGGGGCAACCCGAAGGTTGCACGCCGGCATCCCGAGGGAGGCGAGATTCCAGGGGAGCGCGATCCCGGCCGCGGCCCAGGTGGTGTTCGAGTCGCCGATGATGAGGACGGTCAAGGCGCCTCCCGAGGTCTGGGAGACCTGGACGGCGAAGGAAGCGTTTCCGACGTTCGGGAGCCCGACCGAGGCGATCTGGGGAACGAAGCCCCCGGCCCCCGGGCACCAGGAACCGAAGGTGGCGGAGGGCACGGTGTCGAAGGAGAACACGCGCGCCCTTCCGACGTAGCCCATGCCCGAGCTCACGAAGGCATCCTCGCCGACGAGAAGCTCGCCCGCCCCGTCCCCGTCGAGGTCGCCGACCCCGGCGACGGCCGAGGAGAGCTCGGAACCGGTGAGGGTCGCGAAGGAGACCCCGCTCGCCCCCGAGTAGACAGCGAGGTACCCCGCCCCGACGTGGCTTCCGATCGCGAAGTCGGGCACGCCGTCCCCCTCCAGGTCGCCGGGTCCGCAGACCCGGTCACCGAGGTAGCCCGGGGAAGACGTGCCGTCGAAAGTGTAGAGGGTCGCGCCGGTCGCGCCCGAGAAGACCTCGGCCTGGCCCAGCGCGAGGGCCGTGGGCGCGCCGATGAGGACCTCGGACTTCCCGTCGGCGTTCAAGTCCCCGACTCCGGCGACCGCCATTCCGAAGTTGCCGCAGACCGAGCCGTCGAACGTCCAGAGGAGGGCGCCGTCCGTCGCCGAGAACACCCTCGCGTGCCCGCAAGCGGGAAACCCCGCGACCACGGCGTAGTTGGCGCCCACGACGAGGTCTTCGAGCCCGTCGCCGTTCACGTCTCCTGCGGAGTCGACGCTGATCCCGAATCCGTCCCCCGGCGTCGCCGCGTTCAGGGTGGTGAGGACCGACCCGCTCGCGCCGGAGTACGCGCGCACGTGGGTGAGGTAGGACGGGTTCGCTCCCCAGCCCGTCTCCCCCACGGCGAAGTCGGCGTGCGCGTCCCCGTTCACGTCCCCGAGGCCGGCGAGAGAGAATCCGAACAGCTCCCCGGCCGCCGTCCCGTTCAAGGCCTGCAGGAGCGCGCCGTCGGCGCCGGAGAAGACGCGGACTCGTCCGGCGTTCCCGAGGTTCCCGGCGCTCGCCTCGGGCCACCCGACGAGGACGTCCGGGACGCCGTCCCCGTTCACGTCTCCCGCCCCGGCCACGTTCATGTAGACCCCGTAGCCGCTCTGTTCCCCGTTCAGGGTGAACAGGAGCCCGCCCGTCGCGCCCGAGAACACGCGGACCTGACCCGCGTCGGTCAGGCCCGGCGGGTCCGCCCCCTCTGCGCCGACGGCGAAGTCGGGGATCCCGTCCGCGTCGAGGTCCCCGAGCCCCGCTCCAATGCCGCCGAAGAACTCGTTCGGAGAGCTCCCGGTGAGGGTGAAGAGCGCCGTCGGGGACTGTCCGCGGGCGGGGAGGCCGACGAGCGCCGCGCAGGACAAGAGGGAAACCGCTTCGAGGAGGGGTCGAGCACGCATGGTCGTCTCCGGAGGGGTCGGGGGACGCGGGTTCGCCAGGGCGCGCTCCGGTTCCGGCGGCTCGGGGGCGCGCGTACAGTTCCGGACCCTCGCCGCACGGCCGGCGCCGTGCCGGCCGCCCGTCGCGCGGGGAAGGAATCCCGATGCCTTTCGATCCGCACCTGAGGACGCTCCTCCTCGTCCCCGGATTACTCGCCGCTCGCCAGGGGACGGAGACCGCGCCGGCCACCAAGCCCGCGGAGGAGGCCCCCTGGAAGGTCGAGGACCCCCACGGCCCGTCGAGGACGGTCTCGTTCGAGACCGACGAAGGGACCTGGATCGCCCTCGACGTCCACCCCGACGGGAAGCGGCTCGTCTTCTCCCTCCTCGGCGACCTCTACCTGCTCCCGATCGAGGGGGGGGAGGGGCGACGGATCACGAGCGGGCCGGCCTACGACGTCCAGCCCCGCTTCAGTCCCGACGGGAAGTGGATCGCCTTCGCGAGCGATCGCGCGGGGATCGAGGCGCTCTGGATCTGCGACCTCGAGGGGGGGAACGCGCGGAAGGTGAGCGCGGAGAAGGAGAGCACCGTCAATTCCCCCGCCTGGTCCCCCGATGGCGAATGGCTCGTCGGGAGGAAGCGCCTGACCGACACCTCCTCCCTCGGGACCGTCGAGCTCTGGATGTGGCACCTCCGGGGAGGTCAGGGAATTCGCCTCACGAAGAAGGACGAGCAGCCCGACGCCGCCGACCCGGAGTTCTCCCCGGACGGGCGGTTCCTCTACTTCTCCGCGCGCGACGCCCGCTACAAGTACGACCGGGACGTGAACGAGGGGATCTGGCAGGTGAAGCGGCTCGACCGGAGGACGGGCCAGGTCGTCCCGCTGACCGGGGAATTCGGCGGCGCCGCGACGCCGACCCTCTCCCCCGACGGCAAGACGATGGCCTTCGTGCGGCGCATCCGGGCGAAGACCTGGGTCGAGCTGATGGACCTCGCTTCGGGGAAGATCTGGCCGCTCACGAACGAGGTCGAGCGGGACAACCAGGAGGGCTTCGCCTTCCACGGCGTCTTCCCCGGATTCGCGTGGGCGCCCGACGGGAAAGCGCTCGTCGCGACGGGAGACGGCCGGATCGGGCGCTACGACGCGATCACGGGGGCGCGGTCCGCCGTCCCCTTCCGCGTCGCGGTCGAGCAGCGGGTGACCGACGCGCTCCGGTTCCCCCAGCGGCTCGGGGCCGAGAAGGTCCGCGCCCGGATCCTCCGCTGGCCGGTCGAGTCGCCGGACGGGAAGCGGCTCGTGCTCTGCTCCTTCGGCCACGTCTACGGGATGGACCTTCCCTCGGGGACGCCGACGAGGCTCACGGACTTCGAGGACCTCGAGTACGCCCCCGCCTTCTCGCGCGACGGCGCGCAGATCGCGTTCGTCACCTGGAACGACCGGGCCGGCGGCCACGTCTGGACGATGCCCGCCGCCGGGGGCGCGCCGAGGAGGCTCACCTCGGTTCCGGGCCAGTACGCGAACCCCTCCTTCTCCCCCGACGGGAAGAGGGTCGTCTACCTGCGGGGGAGCGGGGCGACCTTCCGCGAGCACGACCCGGCCGAGGAGTTGTGGCACGAGGTCCACTGGGTCGGGATCGAGGGGGGCCCGAGCCGCTACGTGATCGGGACGAAGAACCGCGGAACGAACCGGCGGATGCCGCGCCCGCAGTTCTCTCCCGACGGCGAGCGCATCTACTTCCTCGAGGACGAGGAGGGCGCGAAGCCCCACGAGGTGCCGAAAGCCCTCCTCGTCTCGGTCGCGCTCGACGGGACGGACAAGAGGGTGCACCTCAAGTGGGGGAAGGCGGAGGAGGCGGCGGTCTCCCCCGACGGACGGTGGGTCGCTTTCAACGAGCTGCACAACGCCTACGTCACGGCGCTCCCCGAGGTCGGGAAGGAGCCGGTCGAGATCAGCCTCGAGGATCCGGCCCTTCCGCTCGGGCGACTCACCGACGAGGGGGGGGAGTGGGTGAACTGGGCGGACGGCGGGAGAACCCTCGCCTGGATCTTCGGGCCCTCCTATCACCGGCTCGCGCTCGAGAAGGCGTTCCCGCCGCCGGGGGAGGGGGAGAAGAAGGACGAGAAGAAGAAGCCGGAGCTCCCGAAGAGCGAGGCGATCGAGATCCTTCTCGATCTCCCCCGGGCCAAGCCGAGGGGGCTCGTCGCGTACACCGGCGCGCGGATCGTCACGATGAAGGGGGACGAGGTGATCGCGCGGGGCGCGATCGTGGTCGAGGACGACCGGATCCGGTCCGTCGGACCCGCGGCTTCGGGGGCGGTCCCGTCGGGCGCGAAGGTCGTCGACCTCGCGGGGAAGACGGTGATCCCCGGCCTCATCGACGAGCACGCCCACCTCCACTACTCGACGCTCGACGTCTTCCCGCAGCGCCCCTGGAAGTACCTCGCGAACCTCGCCTACGGCGTGACCTCGACCCACGACCCCTCGGCGAGCACGCACGAGGCCTTCGGCCAGGGGGAGATGGTCGAGGCGGGGCTCATGGTCGGGCCCCGGATCTTCTCGACGGGCTACGTCCTCTATGGCGCCGACGACCCGGCGAGGGCGGTCGTGAAGAGCCTCGACGACGCGCGCCGGCACCTCCGGCGCATGAAGACGCTCGGCGCCTTCACGGTGAAGTCCTACATGCAGCCCAAGCGCGAGCAGCGCCAGATGCTCCTTCAGGCCGCCCGCGAGGAGAGGGTGATGGTCGTCCCCGAGGGGGGAGGGGACCTGGAGATGGACATGACGTTCGTCCTCGACGGGCACACGACGATCGAGCACGCCCTGCCCGTCACGCCGCTGCGGAAGGACATCGTGACCCTCCTCGCGAGGAGCGGCACGGCCTACACCCCGACCCTCCTCGTCGCCTACGGGGGGCTGTCCGGCGACAAGTGGTTCCACCAGCACTACGAGATCTGGAAGGACGAGCGACTCCTCCAGTTCGTCCCCCAAGGCGTCGTCGATCCGATCGGACGGATCCGGGACGTGATGGCGACCGACGAGGACTGGCACCACCTCGACGTCGCCGCCTCGGCACGGAAGGTCGTCGCGGCCGGCGGGCGCGTCTGTCTCGGAGGGCACGGCCAGATGCAGGGGCTCGGGCCGCACTGGGAGATGTGGGCCTTCGTGCAGGGAGGGATGACGCCGCTCGAGGCGCTGCGCGTGGCGACGCTCTCCCCCGCGCAGACCCTCGGCCTCGACGGGGACCTCGGCTCGATCGAGGCGGGGAAGATGGCCGACTTCGTCGTCCTCGATCGCAATCCGCTCGAGAGGATCGAGAACTCCGACTCCGTCGCGCTCGTCGTCAAGAACGGGGTCGCCTATCGCCCCGAGGAGCTCGCGCGGGAGAGGTAGGCCCCGGGCTTCCCTTGTCCGCCTCCTTCGCCCCGCCCGGGGTCGGGGGCCTCCTCCGGCTCGCCTGGCCGATCGTGGTCTCCCGGTCCTGCCAGACGGTGATCGGCTTCACGGACGCCGCCATGGTCGCGCGGCTCGGCGAGGACGCGCTCGCCGCGGGGACGACGGGCGCCCTCAACTCCTTCAACTTCTTCATCCTCCCGATCGGCACCGTCCAGATCGTGAACTCCTTCGCCGCGCAATTCTTCGGGCGCGGCGAGCCCGCCGGGGCGAGGCGGTACGCGTGGTACGGACTCCTCTTCGCGGGGATCGTGCAGGTCCTCTGCGTCGCCTCGGCTCCGTTCGTCGGATCCCTCCTCGCCCTCTTCGACTTCGCCCCGGCCGTCCGCGAGCCGATGGCGCGCTACATGGAGGCGCGCCTCTTCGCGGCCGGGGCCGCGGCGGGGCTCGAGGGGCTCGGCGCCTACTACGGGGGGCTCGGGAACACGCGCCTCCCGATGCTCGCGAACTTCGCGGCGATGGTGCTCAACGTCGCGTTCAACTGGGTCCTGATCTACGGCCACCTCGGGTTCCCCGCCCTCGGCGTGCGGGGCGCGGCGTACGCGAGCGTCGCGGCGACGGCCCTCGCGTTCGCGGGGCTCCTCGGTCTCTTCCTCGCGGGCGTCGGCGCGCCGCGCGCCGGCTCCCGCGTGCGTCTCGAGGGGAGCGAGTTCTTCCGGATGCTCCGCTTCGGACTCCCGAACGGCGTCAACTGGTTCATGGAGTTCTCGGCCTTCACCTTCTTCGTGAACTACGTCGTCGCGGGCCACGGCACGACCGCGCTCGCCGCGATGATGGCCTCCCTGAACCTCTTCTCGATCTCGTTCATGCCCGCCCTGGGGGTCGCGACCGCCGGATCGATCTTCGTCGGCCAGGCGATCGGGGCGGGCGACCGGGACGCCGTCCCGACGATCGTCCGCCGCACCTTCGCGGTGAACGCCCTCTGGCAGGGGCTCGTCGGGATCCTCTACGCGGCGATCCCCTCGACCCTCCTCTCGGTCTTCCGGGACCCCCGCGTCGAGACCTCGCGCCTCCTCGAGGTCGGAGCCCCGATGCTGGCTGCGGGCGCGGCGTGGCAGGTCTTCGACGCGGCGGGGATCACCCTCTCGGAGGCGCTCCGGGCCGCGGGGGACACGACCTACTGCCTCTGGGCGCGCCTCGTCCTCGCGTGGATCTTCTTCGTCCCCCTCTCGATCCTCTGGGCGCGCAGGCTCGGCGGCGGCCCCGTCGAGTCGGTCGTCTGCATCGTGATCTACCTCGCGGCGCTGGCGGCGGCGTTCTTCTGGCGCTTCCGCGGGGGGGCGTGGAGGAAGATCGACCTCACGGGGAGCGCGACGCTCCTCGCCTGAAGCGCCGCCGCGGGGCGGATCCGCGGGGCTTCGCCGACACCTTGCGCGGGGGACGCGGTTCCATCCGGCTCCGATCGAACGCCCCGCTCCCAAGGGGGGACCCCGATGAGGCCTTCACGACCCTTCGCGGCGGTTTCCATCCTCTTCCTCGCCCTCGGCTCCCGGGCGTCCGGGCAGGGCCTCCCCCCGGTTCCCGTCCCGCCCGAGAACCCGATCACCCCCGCCAAGGCGGTGCTGGGGAAGATCCTCTTCTGGGACGAGCAGCTCTCGAGCGACAACACCGTGGCGTGCGGGACCTGCCACATCCCCTCGGCGGGAAGCTCGGACCCGCGCTCCTTTCTCCCCCCCTCCATCCACCCGGGCCTCGACGGGCTCTTCGGAACGCCGGACGACGTGCGCGGCTCGATGGGGGTGGTCCGGTGCGAGCCGGGGGGGGGCCTGTCCGACGACGGGGTCTTCTTCCCGAACCGGGGGGTGACCGGGAGGAAGGCCCAGAACGCGATCGCCTCGCCGTGGTCCCCCTCGATCTTCTGGGACGGCCGCGCCGAGGGGCCCTTCGTGAACCCGGACACGGGCCTCGCCTCGATACCCTCGGGCGGCGCGCTCGAGATCCAGGCGCTCGCGCCGATCGTGTCCGACGTCGAGATGGCCTGCGCGACGAGGACTCCGGCCGGCGTCGCCGCGAAGGTGGCGGCATCGAAGCCGCTTCGGCTGGCGACGAACCTCCCCTCCGACGTCCAGGCCGCGCTCGCGGCGGACCCGACCTACCCCGACCTCTTCGAGACGGCCTTCGGGAGCCCGGGCGTGACGGCGGAGAGGATCGCCTTCGCGATCGCGACCTACGAGCGGATCCTCGTCCCGGACCAGACGCCGTGGGACCTTTTCGCGGCGGGGAATCCGACGGCCTTGACGCCGGACCAAGTCGCGGGGCTCAACCTCTTCCTCGCGCCGCCTCCGGCGGGCGCCGGCTGCGCCGCCTGCCACGCGCCCCCTCTCTTCACGAACCAGACCTTCCGGAACATCGGCGTGCGCCCCTGGCCGGAGGACCCGGGCCGGATGAACGTCACCGGGAGCTTCGCCGACCGGGGGAAGTTCAAGGTTCCGAGCCTCCGGAACGTCGGGCTCCGGGCGCCCTTCTTCCACAATGGCGGGGTTCCGTCCCTGACCCTCGTCGTCGGCTTCTACAACGGCGGCGGGAACTTCCCGGACAACCAGGATCCGCTGATCAACCTGCTCGGGCTCACGCTCCTCGAGCGGAACCAGATCGTCGACTTCCTCCAGAACGCTCTCACGGATCCGCGCGTCGCGGCCGGGCTCCCTCCCTTCGACCGGCCGACGCTCCACGCGGAGGCCTTCCCGGCGAACCCGCTGGTCTACGGTCCCCCGTCCCTCGGGTCGGGCGGAGTGGCCCCGTTCGTCGTCGCCTTCGCGCCGCCCAATCTCGGGAATCCGGCGTTCACGATCGGCGTCGGCCGCGGGCTCGGCGGCGCTCCGGCCCTCCTCGCCTTCTCGGACCAGCCGGCTCCTCCCGGCCTCTTCCTGTTCGGGATCCCGATCCACGTCGACCTCGTCCCGGCTCCGACGATCGTCCCGTTCGCGCTCGCCGGGAGCGGTCCGGGCGAGGGGTACGCCTCCCTCACGGCCGCGATTCCGGACGAGCCCGCCCTCCTCGGGGCGAGCCTCTTCACCCAGTGGTTTGTCGTCGACGCCGCCGCGATCGGCGGGCTCGCCGCCTCGCGCGGCGCGGCGCTCACCCTGTTCGGCCCGTAGGTCAGGGCCCCGGGTCCACCCCGCGCCCGACTCGGGCTCGGAGCGCATCACGAAGAGTCCGGAGTCCCTGCCTGCGAAGGCTTCGCCCATCGGCAGCGTATCGACGGCAAAAGGCGCTCGCCGGGGCACCGACGCGAGCGGGTCGCCCACGGCTCGGAAATCTCGAGCGCGTCAGATGATCGTCAGGCAGACCGCGTTCGAGAGCTGCGTGACGAAGGTCCCGCTGCCGAAGGCCTGGATCCAGAAGGAGGCGCCGACGAGGGAGGGGTCGGGCGGGATCGACACCGGGACGTTCGAGCACCCGAACGTGAAGCCCGCGCCGAAGAGGACGACGGGCGGGCCGAGGAGGGCCGTCCCGAGGATCGGGTCGAGGGGGAGGTAGCCGGACGACGGGGAGACGAAGAGCGCGTAGACGTGGGGCGGGTTCGACGTGAAAACGCAGACCGTGAAGGCGACGGTCCCGCCGGGGGTCGGCGCGCCGTTGAAGTCGAGCGTGACTCCCGCCGGGACGGCCGAGGTCACCTCGATCACGGTGCAGAGGAGCCCGACGTCGACGCCCGTAACCCGGACCGTCTGGCCGACGAAGTTGTTCAGGTCGATCGTGCTCGACCGGAGGAAGACCGAGGTGCACTCGAGGAGGTGGGTCTCTCCCTGCATGCAGATCGTCGGGCCGGGGACGGGCTGCACGATCCCGTTCACGATGACCTGGGCGGACGCGCCCGAGCCGACGAGGACCAGGGCGCAAGCGAGTCGGGGGATCATCGGACACCTCCGTTCTTGGGGGCCCCTCCCGACGGGGCCTTCTGCGGCTGCAAAGCCTTGCGGAGCGCTTCGAAGTCGGCGTCGTCCTTGACCGAGTAGTCGGGATCCGCGTAGACGATCTTCCCCTTCTCGTCGACGAGGAAGACCGAGCGCGCGGCGACGCCGCCGTACTTGTCGATGTAGACCCCGTAGCGCTTCGCGACCTTCCCCCCTTCGTCGGAGAGGATCGAGTAGGGGAGCTTGAGCTTCTCCGCGAACGCCTTGTGGGAAGCGAGGGGGTCGAGCGAGATGCCGAGGACTTCCGTCTTCGCGTCCAGGAACTCCTGGAACGAGTCCCGGTACCGGGACAGCTGCTTCCTTCAGCCAGGCGTGTCGTCCTTCGGGTAGAAGGCGACGAGGACCTTGCGCTTGCCGCGGAAGGAGGAGAGGCGGATCTCCTTTCCTTCCTGGTTCCCCAGCGCGAAGTCGGGAGCGTCCTCGCCGACCGCCGGAGGCTTCGGCGCGGGCTGGGAGGCGGCCGGCGTTTCCTGGAGGAGGGCGAGAAAGGTCGGGAGGAACACCATGCTCGGGAGGAGGGGCGAGGGGATGCTAACCCCGGCCGTCGGCGCGCGCGAAGGCCGACCCGCCGCCCGTCCCGCTAAACTCGGCTCCGGTCGATCCCGATCAAGGCGCCCCCGCCGTGGAACCGGAACCCCGCCCGCCCGCCGAGCCCGGCCGCCCCTGGGCGCGCGCGTTCCGGTATCTCCGGCCGCACCGCGGCCGGGCCGCCGGGGTCCTCGTCCTTGCCCTCCTCGCGGCCGCGTCGGCCGCCGTCCTCCCGTACGCGCCGAAGCTCGTGATCGACCGGGCGCTCGCGGGGGGCGACCTCCGCGCGCTCGCCCTCCTCGCCGGAGCGGTCCTGCTCCTCGGCTGGGGGGGCTTCGCGCTGAGCTCGCTCGTCTCCCGGCGCGCGATCGCGGTCTCGAGCGACGTCCTCTTCGACATGCGGCTCGACCTCTACCGCCGCCTCCTCGCCCTCGGGCCGCGATTCGCCGCGCGCACTCCGCTCGGAGAGGTCGTGTCGCGGCTGAACCAGGACGTCGGGGAGGTCCAGCGCGCGACCTCGGACGTGGCTCTCGGCCTCGCGACGCAGGGTCTCCTCCTCGCGGCGAGCGCCGCCTTCCTCCTCGGCCTCTCGCCCCTCCTCTTCCTCCTCAACCTCCCGCTCGTTCCGCTCGCCGTCCTCCTCCACGTGCGGTTGCGGGGCAAGGTCCGGGACACGAGCCGCGCGGTCCGCGAGCGGGCGGCCGACCTCGGCTCCTTCCTCGTCGAGACGCTCCTCGGGATCCGCGTGGTCGTCGCCGCGCGAGCCGAGGAACGGGAGGAGGAGCGCTTCCGCGGGAAGAACCGCTCGTTCGTCGAGGCGCTGCTCCGGGCCCACTCCGCCTCGGCGCTCGGCGCGGGGCTCCCCGCGGCGATCCTGGCGCTCGGCGGATTCGCCACGCTCCTCCTCGGCGGCGCGCAGGTCGTCCACCGCGAGATGACGGTCGGGACCTTCGTCGCGTTCTTCGCCTTCCAGGCGCGCCTCTTCCCCCTCCTCGCCTCGGTCCTGAACCTCGGGCTCGAGGCCGCCGCCGCGCGCCCCTCCCTCGAGCGGATGCTCGAGTTCCTCGACCGGCGGGTCGAGGTGGTCGAGAAGCCCGACGCGAGGGGCCTCCCCTCGCCGCGCGGGGCGCTCGTCTTCGAGGGGGTCGTCCTCTCCCACGGCCGCGGGGAGCCCGCCCTCCGTGGCCTCTCCTTTGAGGTCGCGCCGGGCGAGACCGTCGCGCTCGTCGGCGAGAGCGGGGCGGGGAAGTCGACGGCGGCCGACCTGTGCCAGCGTCTCTACGACCCCGACGCCGGGCGCGTCCTCCTCGACGGCGTCGACCTGCGCGACCTGCGCCTGGCGGACCTCCGTGCCGCGGTCGCGGTCGTCTCGCAGGAGACGTTCCTCTTCCACGCGACGATCGAGGAGAACGTCCGGTACGCGAAGCCCCGGGCGAGCGCCGAGGAGGTCCGCGCGGCGGTCGGGGGAGCCGGTCTCGACGAGGTCTGCGCCCGGTTCCCGGACGGGCTCGCCACGATCGTGGGCGAGCGGGGCGCGGCCCTCTCGGGCGGGGAGCGCGCGAGGGTCGCGATCGCCCGGGCGCTCCTCCAGCGGCCGGCCGTCCTCGTCCTCGACGAGCCGACGGCCCACCTCGACGAGCCCGCCGAAGCGCAGCTCCTCCAGACGCTTTCCCGGCTCCTGCGCGGCCGAACGACGATCCTCATCTCCCACCGCGCCTCCCTCGTCGCGTTGGCCGACCGCGTCGTCCTCTTCGACGCCGGGCGCGCCGCGGTCGTCGGGCCGCCGCGCACCCTCGCGCGCACCGCCGCCTCGTTCCGCCGGCTCTTCCCGGAGCTTGCGGCCGCCTCTCTCTGAGCTCGACCCTCGGTGTCCCCCGCGGTCCGGATCGCCGTCGTCGACTCGGGAATCGTCCCGGGTCACCCCCACGTCGGCCGGGTGGCCGGCGGCGCGCGGATTCGCCTCGAGAGGGGCGAGCTCCTCGTCGACGAGGACTGGCGCGACCGGATCGGGCACGGCACCGCGGTCGCGGGGGTCCTCCGCGAACGGATTCCCGACGCCGAGCTGCTCGCGGTCCGGATCTTCGAGCGCGCGCTCGCCGCGCCGGTCGAAGTCCTCCTCGCGGGGATCCGTTGGTCGGTGCGCGCCGGGGCGAGGTTCGTCAACCTCTCCCTCGGCTCGCTGCGATTCGACCTCCGGGCGGATTTCGAAGCGGCGACCGCCGAAGCGGCCCGCGCGGGGACGGTCCTCGTGGCCCCGGCGCGGCTCGAGGGGAGACCCTGCCTTCCGGGGTGTCTCGAGGGGGTCGTCGCCGTGGAACCCGATCCGGCGGTTCCGCGCGGGGAAGTCCGCGAGTCCAGCGAGGGAACACGGACCCTCTACGCGGCCTCGCCGTTCCCGCGCGAAGTGCCGGGTCTCCCGCGCGAGGCGAACTATTCGGGCGTCTCCTTCGCCGTGGCGTACGTGCTCGCCGCGCTTGCCTCGCCGGGAGGGATCGGTCCGCGTGCTCGACCGGGAGAGACGGACGCACGGTCGAGGATTCGGGAGGGGAAGTAGGATCCCTTCCCCTGTCGGATCGCCCGGGAGCCGAGGGGGAGAACTCCATCGTGAAACGAGCGTCGGTCGGAACCCTGCGGGTCGTCTACGACGACGTGGGGCCGGGCGAGCCGGCCCTTCTCCTCCTTCCGGGCTGGTGCGAGCCCCGCACGGGGTTCGGCCCATTGCTCGAACGCGCCGCTCCTCGCCGACGGACGATCTCTTTCGACTGGCGCGGCCACGGGGAGTCGGACCGTCCGGGAGCCGACTTCGGAGCCGCGGACCTCGTGGAGAACGCGCTCGCCGTCCTCGAGGCGAGCGGCGTCCGGCGAATCGTCCCCGTCTCGATCTCCCACGCGGGGTGGATCGCGCTCGAGCTGCGGCGGCGGCTCGGCGCGGGAGTCGAGAGGCTCGTCCTCCTCGATTGGATCGTCCCCGATCCTCCGCCCTCCTTCCTCGCCGCGCTGGAAGGGCTCCGCGAACCTCGACGCTGGGAGGAAACGCGGTCACGGCTCTTCTCGATGTGGCTCGGAGGCTCCGTCGACCCGGCGCTCGTCCGCCACGTCCGGAGCGAGATGGGAGCCCACCCGTTCGAGATGTGGGCCCGCGCGGCCCGCGAGATCGCCGCCGCCTACGCCCGCGAGGGCCGGCCTCTCGCGACCCTCTCGGAGCTCAGCCCCCCCCTGCCGACCCTCCACCTCTACGCCCAGCCGACCGAAGCGGGCTACCTGGACGCCCAGGAATCCTTCGCATCGCGCAACCCATGGATCCGCGTGACGCGCCTCGAGGGGAAGACCCACTTCCCCGTCCTCGAGACTCCCGACGCCGTCGCGGAGGCGATCGAGGCGTTCCTGAGCTAAGGCGAGGTTTGTGACTCGGGGCCCGCCACCCCTCCGGACCCGGCCGGGACCCGGCGAGCCTTGCGCATTCGCGGCCGGGCGGGGACGCCCATCCTTGCCAGCCCGGTTGGCCTCACTTCGTGGAGGATCTTGAGCAGGTTCACTCGCCCTCGCCTCCTTCCCGGACTGGACGAGCCCGGCTCGCTACAGAACGAACCCCGTCGAGGACTTCGAGAACTTCCGGTTCGATCTTCTCGACGGGGACGTAGCGGGCCAGGACATGGTAGTCCGTCTTCCGCATGAGGTTCGGCAGCCCGAGCTCGAGGAAGAACCTCTCGAAGAGTCGGTCGAGGAACTCATCGCTCGCCTTGGAGTTGGACCACCAGGGGTCCGATGGATCCCGCAAGGCGAGAGGGGAGACGAGATCTTCGATGCAGCGGCGCATGACTCCGAGGCGCCGGATCCGCTCGGGCTCCTCGAACAGGGGACCAGGAACCATCTCTCGCGCCGACTCCGTCGAGTAGGCCTTCAGGGTCTCGGGTTGAGACAAGTAGTTCTCGATTTCCCTCCTCTTCCACATCCGTTCCGCGAGGCCGCGCTCGTCCCTTGCACGGAAGTCGGGAAGCCGGTCGAAGAGAGCGAATCCCACGAGGTCCTTCTTGGCCTCCTGAAGGCCGTGAAAGTGTTCGCGCGCCCTCGACGGCTGATTCTGGACGTAGTGCACGAAGGGCCTCGCCAGATCCTCGCGCGCAGGATGCTTGAGCGTGTCCGCGAACTGTCGGAGGATCGCGAGATCCGTCGAACCTTCGAGGTAAAGCACCCACCCGGTCCTCTCGGCCTGGTAGTACTGGTCGAAACCGATCTCTTTGAGCGACTTGAGGACCTGACTTCCCCGGTCGTCGATGCGGTGCGGTTTGCCAACGAAGGCAACCACGACGTCACGATCCGCGGCTTCGTTTAGAAGGACTTCGGAGTGGCTTGCCGCGACGATCTGACTGCCGTGGTCCCGCGCGACCTCCGTGAGAACGTGGTAGATCTGCCGCTGGCGAAGGATCTCAAGGTGGGCGTCGGGCTCATCGAGGAGCAGGACCGAGCCGGGATTGACCGAAAGGTGAGCGAGGAGGAGGAGCGTCTGTTGGAGGCCGCGTCCTGCGGAGGACAGGTCGAGCGTGACCCCGGACGGGGTCCGGTAGGTCATCGCGATCTCGCCTCGCTCGGCGACGTAGCTGGGCAAGTCAAGCTCAACGCCAAAAAGCCCTTCGATCCGATCGCACACCTCGCGCCACCTCCTCTCGCCCTCCTTCCCGGTCGCGATCAGATGGCAGAGGTTTCGCAGGACGTCCGCCGTCCTCCCCTCTCCGAGGGAAACGTTGATGGCGCCCGGGTCGATCCTCCGCTCGTTCGGGACGAGACCGGACATCGGAGGCAGGTAGGCCACCTGGATCCCGTAGGCCTCCGGAGGGATCTCCCTCCGAGGAGAGTCCGGACGGTCGGAGATCCGCAAAGGACGGCAGTAGAAGGACTCCTCGTTCGCGAAATCGAACTCGAGTCCGCAGGTCCACGCCTTTCCGTCCGTCACGCCGTCGACGAGGACCTCGACGCGGACGTTGACGGTCTGCTGCTTTCCGTCCGTCCGCCGCCCCTCCCGGACGTGCAGGTTGCGCCAGAGGAGAACCGCGTTCGGGACCGGGACGGCGAGCAGCTCCCGGCGATTGATGGTCACTCCCGGTCTCTTTCCGGGCGTCTCCTTTCCCTCGCGCCTCTCCTTCCAGCGACGGAGTCCTGCGTCCCAGAGCGCGATCGCCTGCAGAGCCGTCGTCTTCCCCGAGTCGTTCGGACCGACGAACACCACGGGGCTGCCGAGCTCGATCTCGACCTCTCGGAATCGCTTGAAATTTCGAACGAGCAGTCGCGTGAGCATCGTTCACTCGAGCCGGGGAGCCCTCCAAAGAGCGGCGCGCATCCGCCGGTCGCCGGGGAGATCAGGGATTCCGGCGGGGCGTGCGCGCCTTTCTATCGGGGGGCGTCCAGCAGAGCGAGCGCGGGCTCCTCGACGCCCGGCGCGGAGGCTCACTCCTCCGCGGCGGGTGGAGGCCCGCCCATCCTCGCGAGGTCCGCCGTCTTCACCTTCTCCGGGTCGAACCTCGCGGCGAGCTCGGCGACCTTCTTCCAGGTCTCGTCGAAGTCGGCCTTCTCCCTCTTGCTGAAGCGGATCGGGTTGATCCGCGCGACGACGAAGGCCTTCAGGTAGGGGGAGACGAGCCCCTGGGCCTTCAGCTTCTCGACGATCGCGGAGACGCGTTCGTCGATCTCGAAGATCTTCGCCGCCCGCTTCTCCCGGACCTCGAGGGCCTTGCCGATCGGCTTCTCGAGGAGCTCGTCCGTCCGCTTGAGGAGCGAGTGGTACGCCCCGCCGCTGAAGCGCCCCTTCTTCTCGTAGCAGAGTCCGAGGGTGAGGAAAGGGGCCTCCTCGAACTCGAGGGCGCACTCGCTCTCCTTTCGCCCGTCGACGGGGGCGAGTCCGCGCGCCATCCGGATCGTCTCGAGGGCCTTCTCGCGGAGGTTGTGGGCCTTCTCCGTGTTGAGGGCGAGGATCTTCGTCGCGACCTCGGCCTCGGGGACGAGGAGGGCGCAGATCGTCCGGGCCCCGAGCTCGCGCATCGCCTGGAGCCGGTGGCCGCCGTTCGGCGTCCAGTAGGTGCCGTCGGCGTTCCGGGTCGCGACGATCGGATCGAGGAAGCGGCCGACCTTCGAGACGACCGCGCCGAGACGGCGGACGTGCGCGTCGGAGAGGTCTCGCTGGTAGGGGGTGCGGTCGACCCGCTCGATCGGGAGGGCGGCGAACAGGATCCAGCGGCCCCCGTAGGGATCGCGGTAGGGGGCGAGGACGGCCCCCCCCTCGGCCTCGACTTGCGCCGCCAGGTCCCGGACCTCGGCGGGCGGCTCGGCGCGAAGGGACTTCGGCTCGAGCGCCGCGGGGGCCGGGACGTTCTTTCGCCGGCGCTTGGGCCTCTGCTTCGCGGCGGGCATCGGCTCACCTCTTCTCGGAGAGCGCCCAGGTCCCGTGGGCGCGGGCGACGAGGGCCCCGTCTTCGCCCCGGCAATCCGCCTCGAGGAAGGCGACGCGCCGCCCGCGGCGGACGACCCGCGCCTCGGCGGTGAGGAGGCCGCGCGCCGGGGAGAGGAACTGCAGGGAGAGCTGGACGGTCGCGCAGGTCTCGCCGGGCCCGAGGGTCCGGACCATCGCCCTCCCCATCGCGCCGTCGAGGAGGAGGGCCGGGATCGCGCCGTGGGTCATGCCGACCTCGTTCTCGAAATCGGGGCGGACGGCGAGGCGCAGACGGACGCGGCCGTCGGGGAGGTCCTCGGGGCTCGCCCCGAGGAGTCGATTGATCGGAGAGTTCTCCATCCGGTCGCGCCGGCAAGGGAGGATAGCGAACCCGGAGGACCGACGCTGGCCGGGACCCCCGGCGGAATCAACAATCCCCGCATGCGGCTCCTCCTGCTCCTCGCGCCGGCCGTCTCCTCCGACCCGATCCCGGTCGTCCGGCTCTTCGTGGAAGGGCCGGCGGCCCAGCCCGCGGTCGCCGTCTCGCCGGAGGGGAACGTCTACGTCGTCGCCGTCCGCGAGCGGCGGATCGGGTTCCTCGGGACGACCGACCCCGTCCCCACGGATGCAGGGGAGCCTTCGTGGTCGGCCCCCGTCGAGGTCGCCCCCGGCGTCCCCGTGCCCGGCTCGATGCGCCGGGGTCCCCGGATCGCTTTCGCGCGGGGATCGGTCGTGATCACGACGCCGACGGCGGGACGCGGGGACGAGGAGGGAAACCTCGTCGCGTTCCGCTCGGACGACGGCGGGAGGACCTGGTCGCCGGGGGTGCGGGTGAACGACGCGCCGAGGTCGGCCTCCGAGGGGTTCCACGACCTCGCGGCGACCGAGGAGGGGGACCTCTTCGTCGCGTGGCTCGACTGCCGGACCTATGCCCGGGGCCAGGAGATCTGGTGCTCCCGCTCGGCGGACGGGGGCCGGACCTGGTCGAAGAACGTGCGGGCGTACGCCTCGCCGGAGAAGACGGTCTGCGAGTGCTGCCCGATCGCCGTCGCGGCGGGCGAGAAGGGGGCGGTCGGGGTCGTCTTCCGCAACTGGCTCGCGGGGGCGCGGGACCCCTACCTCCTCCTCTCGAAGGACGGCGGGAAGCGATTCGCCTCCCCCGTGAAGCTCGGGAGCGGGACCTGGAGGGTCGCCGCGTGCCCGATGATGGAGGGGGGCGGGGGCTTCACGGGCGAGGCGGTCGTCTGCCTCGCGGGGCGGGACGGACGGCTCGAGCTCGTGCGTCCCGGATCGTGGGAGAAACCCCTCGGGGCGGGGATCCGCCCCGCCGTCGCCGGAGGCCCGGACCGGCTGTTTTTCGCCTATCGCGAAGGGGAGTCGGGACCCCTCTTCGTCGGATCGGCCACCCCCGGGGGAGAGGTCGAGCCCCGCCTCCTTGCTCCCCCGGGGCCGGGGATCTCCCGCGATTTCCCGGCCTTCGGCGCAAGTCGAGGAATCGTCGCTCTCGCGTTCGAGGAACGGGAGGGGAACGCCTCTCCGCGCGTGGGCCTCGCCTTTCTCGCCAGGCGGCGCGGCCCGTAGGGACGAGTCGCCGCTTCCGAGACGGCCGCTTGACGCGCCGGGGCGGAATTCCTAGGTTCTGGCCGCCTCGGAAAGACCTCCCTCCAGCGTCTCCGTCCCGTCCGGGCGCGCGGCCTGCCCGGCGGGGGTTCCGCGCGGCGCGTCCAGGAGTCCCTTCATGACCTGCCCGAAAGCGGCCCTCCTCACCGGTCCCGTCCTGGTCTCCCTCGCGAGCCTCTTCGCGTTCGGGGGATCGAGCGAGCACAAGTCCGCCCCCCTCGTCGCGTCGCCGCCCGCCGCGCCCGGGGAGCCGGTCGCGTTCTTCCACCAGGATCCCGCGACGGCCGCGACGATCAAGGGAAAGGTCGCGTTCAACGGAGATGCGCCGAAGATGGCGGCGATCGACCTCTCCGCGGACTCCTACTGCACGAAGAAGCACGCCGAAGAGAAGGTGGTCAAGGAAGAGGTCGTCGTGAACGGGAACGGGACGCTCCGGAACGTCCTCGTCTACGCGAAGTCGAGCTCGAAGGCGATCGCGGACAAGAAGTTCGAGGCGCCGAAGACCTCGGTCCTCCTCGACCAGACCGGCTGCATGTACAAGCCGCACGTCTTCGGCGTGATGGCCGGCCAGCCGATCACGATCCGGAGCAGCGACGACACGAACCACAACATCAAGTGCCAGCCGAAGAAGAACGACAGCTTCAACTTCAGCCAGCCGAAACCGGGGGAGGAGACGAAGAAGTTCGACAAGGAGGAGGTGACCCCGCCGATCCGGCTCGAGTGCAACGTCCACCCCTGGATGAACGGCTTCTGCGGGGTCTTCTCGCACCCGTTCTTCGCCGTGACGGGGGAGGACGGAACCTACACGATCGCGGGCCTCCCGCCCGGCGACTACGAGATCGTGGCGTGGCAGGAGTCGACGAAGCTCGACGGCCAGAAGACCTCGACGGTCACCCTGGGGCCGAAGGAGACGAAGACCCTCGACTTCGCCTTCGCGCCGAAGGCGAAGGCGGAGAAGAAGGAGTAGGGGCGCGACGCGGGGGTGGAGCGGGCGCGGGAGGGCCGTCGCGCGGGACGCACCCGCGGGGCCGATCTGGAAGTGCGTGCCTCGAAAGGAACGGGGAGGGACGAAGGGCCGATGAAGACGCCGGGGCGCAGGACCCTCGCGGCCGGTCTCGCCGCGGGGGTCTCCCTGCCGGGTTGCACGGACATGGGCTGGCTCCCGCCCAACATCAACGGGGCCTACGGCGGCACGATCGACGGCCTCTACTACAAGATCATGGTCGTCGTCGCCGTCGCGTTCTTCGTGACGGAAGGGCTCCTCGTCTACTCGATCGTCCGCTTCCGGGCCTCGGCGGGGCGCAAGGCCGTCTACTCCCACGGGAGCAAGCGGACGGAGCTCCTCTGGTCGATCGTCCCGGGCTTCATCCTGATCTGGCTCGCCCTCGTCCAGAAGGACGCCTGGTTCCACATCCGCTCGGAGTTCCCGAGGGACGCGGACGCGCTCGTCGTCCAGGTGATGCCGGAGCAGTTCAAGTGGAACTTCCGCTACGCGGGGAAGGACGGGAAGTTCGGGATCGACGACCCCGACGCGACGGACGACGTCGTCTCCCGGGGGAACCTCCACATCCCGGTGAATCGGAACGTCGTGACGCGGATGTCCTCGAAGGACGTGATCCACTCCTTCTTCCTCCCCTACCTCCGGGTCAAGCAGGACGTCCTGCCGGGGATGCTCACGCGCGTCTGGTTCGCGGCGAACCGGATCGGCGCGTGGAACCTCAAGACGCACCGGCTCGAGCTCCTCACGCCGGAAGAGTTCGAGAGGGCGAAGGTCGGACTCCCGACCACCTTCGCGAGGGGCCCGGGCTTCACCCTGCGCTACGGGGTGCGGGACCCGGCGACCGGGCGGTTCACGCCCCAGGACGATCCGAGCGGCGCGGGGAAGCGCAAGACCGGCCGGAGAGACCTCGACTACGAGCCTCCCCGCGCGGAGAAGGTCCCGATCGCTCGGGGGGGGAAGGTCGAGGAGCTCCCCTGGCAGGAAGCCGGATACGTCCTCCACCCTCTCGAGATCGCCTGCGCCGAGCTGTGCGGGAACAACCACTTCACGATGCGCGGCATGCTCTGGGTCGAGCCGGAGTGGCTCTTCCTCCGGTGGCTCGAAGGGAAGGCCGCCGACCAACGGGAGAACGGAGACGAGACGTTGGAGCTTTGGATGAACGTCTGGGATGCCCAGCACCGGGCGTACAACTGACGGTCCCATGAGCGCCGAAGCCCACTCCGAGCACCTCCACGCGCCGCCGACGTCCTTCTACCGGAAGTACGTCTGGTCGACGGACCACAAGACGATCGCGAAGCAGTATCTCTTCACCGCGTTCTTCTTCCTCCTGCTCGGCGGCGGGCTCGCGATGCTGTTCCGCTGGCAGCTCGCCTATCCGAACCAGCCGTTCCCCATCCTCGGCAAGCTCCTCCGGAGCTCGTTCGTCTTCGCCTCGGACGGGAGCGTCACGCCGGACGGGTACAACCAGCTCGTCACGATGCACGGGACGATCATGATCTTCTTCGTGATCATCCCGATCCTCGTCGGCGCGTTCGGGAACTTCCTGATCCCCCTCCACATCGGCGCGCGCGACGTCGCCTTCCCGATCCTCAACGCCCTCTCCTACTGGCTCTTTCTCCCCGCCGGGCTGATCCTCTTCGCCTCCTTCTTCCTCCGGGAGGGGCCGGCGGCGGCCGGCTGGACCGCCTACCCCCCTCTCTCCGATCTCGCGGGCGCGGCGCCCGGCTCCGGCACGGGGCAGGTCCTGTGGCTCTTCGCGATCCTGCTCCTCGGATTCTCCTCGATCCTCGGCGGGCTCAACTTCCTCACGACGATCATCAAGATGCGGGCGCCGGGGCTCACCTGGAGCCGGCTCCCGCTCATCACCTGGGCCCAGTTCGTCACGGCGATCTTCCAGACGCTCGCGACCCCCATCCTCGCATCGGCCACGGTGATGATGCTCGCCGACAAGCTCCTCGGCACGACCCTCTTCCTGCCGAAGGGGATCTTCCTCGGGAGCGATCTGAGCGCGCCGACGACGGCCGTCGGGGGGGGCCACCCGCTGGTGTGGCAGCACGTGTTCTGGTTCTACTCCCACCCCGCCGTCTACATCCTGGTCCTCCCGGGGATGGGGATCGCCTCCGACCTGATCGCGACGTTCGCCCGCAAGCCCATCTTCGGCTACACGGCGATGGCCGCCTCGCTCGTCGGGATCATGGGGCTCGGGTACATCGTCTGGGGCCACCACATGTTCGTCTCGGGGATGAGCCCGGTCATGGGGATGGCCTTCATGACCTCGACGATGTTGATCGCCCTCCCCTCGGGGGTGAAGGTGTTCAACTGGCTCGGGACGCTCTGGAACTCCTCGATCCGGTTCACCGTCCCGATGCTCCACGCCCTCTCCTTCGTCTCCCTCTTCATCATCGGGGGGCTCTCGGGCCTGTTCATGGCGGCGACGCCGGTCGACATCTACATCCACGACACCTACTACATCGTCGCCCACTTCCACTACGTCGTCTTCGGCGGCACCCTCTTCGCGGTCTTCGGCGGCCTCACGTTCTGGTTCCCGAAGATGTTCGGCCGCGAGATGAACAAGAAGTGGGGCTTCGTCCACTGGCTGCTCACCTTCGTCGGGTTCAACGCCGCGTTCTTCCCGATGCACTTCCTCGGGGAGGCGGGGCACATTCGGCGAGTGGCGACCATCACGGAGTACGAGTTCGGCGGCGTCCTGCAGCCGATGAACGTGTGGATCACCTGGAGCGCCTTCCTCCTCGGGGCGGCGCAGTTGATCTTCCTCGCCAACTTCTTCGCGAGCGCCTTCAAGGGGAAGAGGTCCGAGGCGAACCCCTGGAAGTCGAACACGCTCGAGTGGACGACCCCCTCGCCGGTCCCGTTCCACAACTTCGACCGGATTCCGACGGTCTACCGCGGGCCCTACGAGTACTCCTCGGCCGAAGCGGACGGGCGCGGGGACTGGGCTCCGCAGGACGCCCCGCCGGACGGCCGCGGCCATCGCGCCGGGCACTGACGGCGGGGGCGCGGGACATGGGACGCGCGGGACTCCACCGCCTCTCCCTCGCCACGGCGGGAGCGACGTGGCTGCTCCTCGTCGCCGGCGCGCTCGTCACGAGCACGGGATCCGGAGATGCGGTGCCGGACTGGTGGTTCCTCCCGATCTCGTACGGCTCCTTCCTCCCGCCGATGGTCGGCGGAGTCCTCTTCGAGCACGGCCACCGCCTCGTCGCGGCGTCGGTCGGAGCGCTCGCGATCCTCCTCGCGATCGGGCTCGCGCGGCACGAGACGAGGAGGTCCGTTCGGCTCCTCGGTTTCCTCGCGCTCGCGGCGGTCGTGATCCAAGGGGTGCTCGGGGGGCTCCGCGTCTTCCGGTTCCAGCCGACCCTCGTCGCCGTCGTCCACGCCTCCCTCGCGCAGGCGATCTTCGCGGCGACCGTGGCGCTCTCCGTCCTCACCTCCGAGGGGTGGCCGCGGATCGAGCCCTCGCCGAACCGGAGGGGATCCACCCTCGCCTCCCTCGCCTCGGCGGCGACGGCCGCCCTCTTCGCGACGCTCGTCCTCGGGGCGGTCCTGCGCCACACGGGGAGGGGGATCGCGGGGCACGTTCTCCTCGCCGGCGCCGCGGCGGTCCTCGTCGCCCTCACGGCAGCCGAGGCGCTCCGAGGCGAGGAGCCCCTCATCCGGCGCCCGGCAGCCGCGCTCGCGGTGCTCCTCGGGCTCCAGCTCGCCCTCGGCGTCGCCTCCCTCCTCGTCGTGACGACGGCGTTCCAGCGTTCGACCGCGGCGCCTCCGCTGCATCTCGCGACGGTCACCGCGCATCTCGCCGTCGGGGCCGGGCTCCTCGCGACGAGCCTCGTCCTGGCGCTCCGCTCCAGGAAGGGGCTCGGCGCGCGGGTCGCCGTCGCCATCGCGGGAGAGGCGGCTTGAGCGGCGGCCTCCCGGTTGCGGCGATCGCGAGCGCCCGGGGGAGGACCCGGATCGCGGACTACGCCGCACTCTCGAAGCCCGGGATCACGACGATGGTCGCCGCCGCGGCGCTCGCCTCGGCCCTCGTCGCCGCGAGGGGCGTCGCCGACCTCGAGACCCTCCTCTGGCTCGCCGTCGGGACCGCGCTCGTCGGAGCGGGCTCGAACGCGCTCAACATGCTCCTCGAGCGGGAGGTGGACGCTCGGATGGTCCGGACGCAGGGGCGTCCGCTCCCCGCGGGGCGGATGGTCCCGGGAGAGGCCCTGGCGTTCGGAAGCCTCGGCTCGACCCTCGGCGTCCTGGCGCTCACGTTCGGGGCCCACCCGCTCGCCGGGCTCCTCGGCGCGGCGGCGGTCGTCGTCTATGCTTTCCTCTACACGCCCCTCAAGCGGGCGACGTCCCTGTGCACGGTCGTCGGTGCGGTGCCGGGCGCCATGCCGGCCCTCATCGGATGGGCGGCCGTCCGGGGCTCGCTCGACGCGGACGCGTGGCTCCTCTTCCTCCTCGTCTTCTTCTGGCAGCTCCCTCACTTCCTCGCGATCGCCTGGATGTGGCGCGAGGACTACGCCCGCGGGGGCTTCCCGATGCTCCCGGTGGACGACGCCGATGGAACGGCGACCGGGCGGCAGATCGTGCTGCAGACCCTCGCCCTCCTCGCGGTGAGCCTCCTCCCGGTGGCGACCGGCCTCGCGGGGCGCGTCTACTTCGCCGGCGCCCTCGTCCTCGGGCTCGCGTTCCTCGCCCTCGGAGTGCGATTCGCCCTGCGTCGGACGCGGGAGAGGGCCTCGGCGCTCTTCCGCGCATCCCTCGCCTACCTCCCGGCCCTCCTCGGCCTCCTCGTCCTCGGGGGCCGGGGCAGGAACTTCCTCTCATGACGGCCACCGCGATCCCCCACGCCCTCTCCGAGCACGAGCAGCGCGTCGACCGCGCGAAGCTCGGGATGTGGATGTTCCTCGGCTCGGAAGTGATGTTCTTCACCGGCTTCCTCGCCGCCTACATCGCCCTCCGGATGTCGGACCCCGCCTGGCCCCGCGGACACCAGGTCCTCAACTGGAGGCTCGCGGCGGTGAACACCGTGGTGCTGATCACGAGCAGCCTCACGATGGCCCTCGCCGTGAACGCGGCGCAGCGCAACCTCCGCGGACGGCTCCGGGGCTGCCTCGCCCTCACGATCCTCCTCGCGGTGACGTTCCTCGTCATCAAGGGCTTCGAGTACGCCCACAAGATCCACGACGGGCACACGCCCGGCTCGCACCTCTTCTACGGGACCTACTTCCTCCTGACGGGCTTCCACGGCCTGCACGTGCTCGGGGGGATCGTCGCCCTCACGCTGGTGCTCCTCCTCTCGAAGCGGTTCGACTCCCGGTGGAACGCGCCCGTCGAGAACGTCGGCCTCTACTGGCACTTCGTCGACATCGTCTGGATTTTCCTCTTCCCGACCCTCTACCTCCTCTGAGCGAGCCCGCCCGGAGCGCAACCCCATGGGTCACGTCGCGAGCCTTCGCCTCTACCTCGCCGTCTTCTTGGTGCTGATCCTCGGGACGGCGCTCACCGTGGCGGCCTCCGAGCTGAACCTCGGCCGCCCCGGCAACATCACTCTCGCGCTCCTGATCGCCTCCGCGAAGGCGAGCTGCGTCGCCGCCTTCTTCATGCACCTCAAGTGGGACCGCGGATGGATCTGGCTCTTCGTCCTCTACCCGCTCGCCCTCTTCTGCGTCCTCACGTTTGCCCTCTGGCCCGACATCGCCTTCCGCGCCGGGGACGCCGTGCGCTTTCTCGGCGGAGCGCGCTAGGCGTCGGTCAGACGGGCGGGAGCGTCTCCCGGAGCCAGTCCTCGAAGCGCTCCGCGAGAGCGGTCACGTCCGCCGGGTCGGAGCTGCTCAGGCCGAGGGTGACGAGCGGCGGCTCCTCTCCCTCCGCGCGGTAGTCGAGGGCGTAGACGAGGAACCCCTCGTTCCCGACGCCGACGAGTCCGCCGAACCACTGGAAGAGGGGGAGACTCCGATTGAGGGAGACCAGCTCGTCGACGCGCCAGAGGCCGCGCCAGCCGGGGGCCCTCGAGGCTCCCCCCGCGAGGAGGAGGAAGCGGCGGTACGAGGCCGGGAAGGGGACGCCGAGCTCCCCCTCGGCCGCCTCCACCGCGGCCTCGCTCGCTCCCCGGATCCCCTCCCCGCCGGCGCGGACGAGGCCCTCGAGGAGGGCGTCGACCCGCGCCTCCTCTCGGGGGGAGGGGAGTCGCCGCTCGGAGAGCTCCTCCCGCGCCTCCTCGGGCGAACGTTGCGGGCGGAATCGCATCGGTCCCGATCCTAGCATGCCGGTTCGGAGGCGAAGGGCGCCTCCCTTTGGCTAGCATGCCGCGCGTGTCCTCCGTTCCGGCGGTCTCCGTCGAGCGGCTCTCGCGCGCCTACGGCGAGCGCGTCGCGCTGCGCGACCTGACCCTCGAGGTCCGGTCCGGGGAGATCTTCGGCGTCCTCGGACCGAACGGCGGCGGGAAGACGACGCTCTTCCGGGTCCTCGCGACCCTGCTCCCCCCGTCCTCGGGCGCGGTCCGGATCTTCGGCTCCGACGTCGTCGCGGACCCGGATGCCGCCCGGCGGCGGTTCGGCGTCGTGTTCCAGACCGGCAGCCTCGACCGGAACCTGACGGTCGAGGAGAACCTGCGGCACCAGGGGCACCTCTACGGCCTCCGCGGCGCGGAGCTTCGAGGGAGGATCGGGGACGCCCTCGGGCGCTTCGGGCTCGCCGACCGCCGCGGCGAGCGCGTGCGGCGCCTCTCGGGCGGGCTCGCTCGGCGCGCCGAGCTCGCGAAGGGCCTGCTCCACCGCCCCTCCCTCCTCCTTCTCGACGAGCCGAGCGTCGGGCTCGATCCGGCGGCGCGCGCCGAGTTCTGGTCGTTCCTCCGCGAGCTGCGGGCCAAGGAGGGGGCGACGATCCTGTTCACCACCCACTTCCTCGACG
Source organism: Planctomycetota bacterium (assembly GCA_035695825.1). Classification (GTDB taxonomy): domain Bacteria; phylum Planctomycetota; class UBA1135; order UBA1135; family JAKEFM01; genus JAKEFM01. The sequence goes on from DASRRH010000018.1 coordinate 79,406, forward strand.
AGGCCGAGGGGTGCGACCGGCTCGCGATTCTCGACCGGGGCTCCCTCGTCGCGCTCGGCACCCCCGACGCCCTCAAGGGGGAGGTCGGAGGGGACGTCGTCACCCTGGAGGGGCCCGACCCCGAGCGGCTGCGGGACCGCGTCGCGCGCGAATTCGGGGTGAGCGCGACCGTGATCGACGGGAAGGCCCGCCTCGAGCACCGCGAGGGTCACGCTCTCGCGAAGCGCCTCGCCGACGCCCTCGGCTCCGAGCTGACCGGCGTCGCGGTCCGCCGCCCGACGCTCGAGGACGTGTTCGTCCGTCGCACGAGCCGGCGGTTCGAGGAGGGGGGGTGACGCCCGGCCTCCTCCTCCCGTCCGCGAGCCTCGCGCATCGCGAGTTCGTCCGGTTCTTCCGCGAGCGCGGCCGCGTGATCGGGGCGCTCGCGACGCCCCTCGTCTTCTGGCTCTTCATCGGCTCAGGGTTCGGCGACTCGTTCCGGCCCCCGGGCGCTCCGTCGGAGGCGAACTACCGAGCCTACGCCCTCCCCGGGGCCTCGTTGCTCGTCGTCCTCTTCACGGCGATCTTCTCGACGATCTCGATCATCGAGGACCGCCGCGAGGGGTTCCTCCAGGCGGTCCTCGTCTCCCCCGCGCCCCGCACGGCGATCGTCCTCGGGAAGCTCGCCGGGGGCTCCGCCCTCGCGACGATCCAGGCCCTCCTCGTCCTCCTCCTCGGATCGCTCGCCGGGGCGAAGGTCCGCGCCGCGGGCTTGCTTCCCGCCGCGGGCGTCCTCTGGATCGTGGCCTTCGGTCTGACCGGGCTCGGGTTCGTCGGCGCGTGGAGGGCCGACTCGGTCCAGGGTTACCACTCCTTCATGAACCTGCTCCTGATGCCCCTCTGGATCCTCTCGGGGGCGCTCTTCCCTCCCGAAGGGGCCTCGGGATGGATCCGCGTCGCCATGTTCGCCGACCCCCTCACCTACGGCCTCGCGGCGCTCCGGCGCTGCCTCGACCCGAGCGATCCGGCGGCGCTCGGTCTCCCCTCGACCGGGCTTTCCCTCGGCGTGTGCGTCCTCTTCGGCCTCCTCGCCTGCGCCGCTTCGGTCTTCCTCGTCCGGCGGCCCGGGAGGGGAGCCCTCGCTTGAGCGCGCGGCTGAGACTCCTCCTCTGGACCCTCCCCCTCGTCGCGCTCCTGGTCGCCGCGGGCGCTTACCTGGGGCGTCGGCCGGACGAAGGAGCCGACGCGGCCGACCCTCCCCTCCGGGACCCCGTCCCGGTCGGCGACTTCGCCCTGGTCGAGCGCAGCGGCCGGACCGTGCGTCGCTCCGACCTTCTCGGAAAGGTCTGGATCGCGGACTTCGTCTTCACGCGATGCCCGGGACCCTGCCCGATTCTCACCCGGGAGATGAAACGGCTCGCGAACGACCTCCCTCCGGACGTCCGCTTCGTCTCGATCACGGTCGACCCGGAGTACGACACGCCGGAGGTCCTCACGACCTACGCCGACTCCTGCGGCGCCGAGGCGGGGCGCTGGCTCTTCCTGACGGGCGAGAAGGAGGCGGTCTACGACCTGATCCGGAAGGGGTTCTCCGACTTCGTCGAGCCGGAACCCGGTGGAGTCGCGCACAGCAAGCGCTTCTTCCTCGTGGACCGGGCCGGGGGGATCCGCGGCTCTTACATGGGAGACGACGTCGGCCAAGTCGAGCGCCTCAAGCGCGACGTCCGCCGACTGCTCCGGGAGCCGCCGGGTTGATCCCGCTCTCGGCGTTCCCCTCGATCAACGCCGCTCTCAACGCGACCTGCGCCCTCCTCCTCCTGTCGGGCGTCGCCTGCATCCGGAGGAAGAAGATCGCCGCGCACCGCGCGTGCATGCTCGGGGCGTGCGCCGTCTCCGCCCTCTTCCTCGCCTGCTACCTCTGGTACCACGCGCACCACGGGAGCGAGCCCTACCGGGGAACGGGGCCGATCCGCGCCGTCTACTTCGCGGTCCTCCTCTCGCACACGGCCCTCGCGGCCGCCGTCCCGATCCTCGCCGGGATCACCCTCGCGCGGGCGCTCCGGGCGGACTTCCCGCGCCACGTCCGGCTCGCCCGCTGGACCTTCCCGATCTGGCTCTACGTCTCCGTGACCGGGGTCGTCGTCTATCTGATGCTCTACCACGGCAACCCGGTCCCTGCGGCCGTGCCTCTCGGCTCCCGGTAGGATGGGCGCCGTGACGCCTCTCCCGCCTTCCCTCCGGCGCCCGCTCGCCGCCGCCCTCGTCTTCGTCTCGGCACCCGCGGCGGCGCTCGCCCAGTGCGCGATGTGCAAGGAGGCGCTCGAGTCCGGGACGGGCTCGTCCCTGTCGCGCGGGATGGCGTGGACGATCCTGCTCCTGCTCGGGACCCTCTTCTCGCTCGTCGGCGGGTTCGTCTTCCTCATCGTCCGCCACGGCCGGACGACGCCCGCCCCGCCCCCTACGGCGCCCGAGGAGTAGCGCCCTTCACAGCGGACGCGGGGTGACGAGCGGTTTCGAGCGCGCGGAACGCACGTTCATCATCGCGGGGGCGGCGGGCGCCTTCCTCGGGGTCGCCGGGGGTGCGTTCGGGGCGCACGTCCTCCGGCGGTGGATCCCCGGGGACCGGCTCGAGTTCTTCGAGGTCGGGGTCCGCTACCAGCTCCTCCATTCGCTCGCGCTTTTCGCGGTCGCCTGGGTCGTCTCGCGGTCTCCATCGCGCTCCGCGAACGCCGCCGGGTGGCTCTTCGTCGCGGGGATCGTCCTCTTCTCGGGCAGCCTCTACGCCTTCGCGGGGACGGGCGTGAAGACCTTCGGCGCCCTCACCCCCCTCGGCGGCCTCGCCCTCCTCTCGGGGTGGGCGCTCCTCGGCTTCTCCGCCGCGCGCTCGGGCTCGGATCCGCGCGGGGACGGGCGTCCACGCTCCCCGGTATCCTCCCCGCGATGAACGCCGGGGACCTCGAGAAGTTCCGCCAGGCCGGTCGGATCGCCGCCGCCGCCCGGGACCACGGAGCCGCGCGGGTCAAGCCCGGCGCGCTCCTGCGGGACGTCCTCGAAGCGGTCGAGGAGGAGATCCGCCGCCTGGGGGGGGAGCCCGCCTTCCCGGCGCAGTCCTCCCGCAACCACATCGCCGCGCACTACTGCGCTTCGCCCGAGGACGAGACGCGCTACGAGGAGGGGGACCTCGTCAAGCTCGACGTCGGGGTCCACGTCGACGGCTTCGTCGCCGACACGGCGACGACGATCGACCTCGGACCCGGGAGGAACGGACGGCTGCGCGAGGCGGCGGAGGCGGCGCTCGCCGCCGCGATCGCGAAGGCGGGGCCCGGCGTCTCGACGAGCGAGATCGGCGGGACGATCGCCGGCGCGATCCGCGCCCACGGGTATCGTCCGGTGAGCAACCTCACCGGGCACGGGGTCGGGCGGTGGCAGATCCACTGCGCGCCGTCGATCCCGAACGTCCCCGACCGGACCCGCGAACGACTGAAGGCGGGGATGGTCATCGCGATCGAGCCCTTCTCGACGGACGGCGCGGGGACGGTCGAGGAGAAGGGGAGGCCCGAGGTCTTCCGCCTCGCGGGCCGCCCAAAGCGGCGGGACGGGGTCGACGAGGGGGTGCTCCGGGAGATCGAGAAGTGGGGGGGGCTCCCCTTCGCGCGCCGCTCGCTCCGAGGATGTCCGCGGGAGGCGGTCGAGGCGACGCTCACCGCGCTCGCGCGGGCGGACGTGCTCGTGCGCTACCCGCCGCTCTGCGAGGAGGAGGGGAAGCGCGTCGCGCAGTCCGAGCACACGGTCTACGTCGGGCCGGACGGGGTCGAGGTGCTGACGCGCTGAAGGGGCGGGCCCGGGGCCGCCGGTTCAGGAGGCCGCGCCCCGTTCCCGCTTCCGCCGCCCGGCCGCGAGCCGCCGCTCCGCGAGCCGCAGCGCCGCGGCCGCCGTCGAGACCCGCTCCGCGCGGCCGATCCGAAAGACCTCGCGCAGGTGCCTCCCGATCCGGTCGATCCGCCGCAGCGACTCCTGGCGGTCGTAACCGCCGGGCAAGAGCTCGCAGCCGACGTTGATGATCCCGCCCGCGTTGAGCACGAAGTCGGGGGCGTAGCAGATCCCGCGCTCGAGGAGCGCCGCCCCGTGCCGCGACTCGTCGAGGAGCTGGTTGTTCGCGCACCCCGCGACGATCCGGCAGCGGAGCCGTGGGATCGTCCGGTCGTTCAGGACCCCGCCGAGCGCATTCGGGGAGAAGACGTCGCAGGGGACCTCGAAGATCGCCTCGTCGGAGACGACCTCCGCGCGGGTCTCTCGCGCGACCGCCTCCGCCTTCTCCGCGTCGAGGTCGGCGACGAGGAGGTTCGCCCCCTCGGCGTGGAGGAGCTGCGCGAGCGCGCCGCCGACGGCTCCGACCCCGTGGATCGCGACCCGCCGCTCTTTCAGCGAGGGAGATCCGAAGACCTCCTCCGCGCAGGCCTTCATTCCGATCAGCGCCCCGCGCGCCGTGAACGGGGAGGGGTTGCCGCTCCCGCTCGCGAGGCCCGTCACCCACCGGGTCTCCCTCCGGACGATCTCGAGGTCGCGCTCGTTCACGCCGACGTCTTCCGCGGTGATGTAGAGGCCGCCGAGGGAATCGATCGCGCGTCCCATCGAGCGGAAGAGCGCTTCCGTCTTCTCCCGGCGGCCGTCGCCGAGGACGACCGACTTCCCCCCGCCGAGGGCCATGTCCGCGACCGCCGACTTGTAGGTCATGCCCCGCGCGAGCCGCAGCGCGTCCGTCTGCGCCTCCTCCTCCGTGCGGAACGGCCACATCCGCATCCCCCCGAGCGCGGGGCCGAGGGTCGTGTCGTGGATCGCGATGAAAGCGACGAGCCGGGCGTCCGGATCCGACACCCGGACGACGCGCTCGTAGCCGGGGACCTCGACCGGCTGGATCTCCATGGGCGGGGCGAGGGGGGCGCGTCCCACCGACCGGCCCCGATCGCTCGACGGGACCGATTCTAGCGAGCGGTCGCGGCGGCCGGGCGGGCCGCCTCGCCGCGCCCGCCCAGGTGGCGGTCGAGGAACTCGAGGTAGGCCTCGGCGGCCGCGATCCGGTTCTTCTTCGAGCGGAAGCCGTGCCCCTCGTCGGGGAAGACCAGGTACTCGACGGGCACGCCGTTCTTCCGCGCCGCCTCGACGATCTCGTCGCTCTCGACCTTCAGCACGCGCGGGTCGTTCGCCCCCTGCACGACGAGGAGCGGACGGCGGATGTTCGAAGCGTGGAAGAGGGGCGAGATCCGCCGGAGGCGCTCCTCCTCGGCCCCCGGGTCCCCCATCTCGGCGTAGAGCGACTCCCGCTGCGCCTCCCACCACGGCGGGATGCTCTTCAGGGTCCGCAGCCAGTTCGTCACGCCGAAGATGTCGATCCCGACCTCGAAGGCCTGCGGCGCGAAGGCGAGCGCGGCGGCAACCATGTAGCCGCCGTAGGACCCGCCCATGATCCCGATTCTCGAGGGGTCGACCCAGTCGAGGGTCTCGAGGTACTTCCGCCCGAACACGCAGTCCTGGAGGTCGACTTCGCCATGCCGCCGGTCGTCCTGGTGGAAGAAGAGCTTCCCGTAGCCGGAAGAGCCGCGGTTGTTCACCGCGAGGACCGCGTAGCCGTGGTTCACGAGGACCTGTATCTCGGCGCGCCAGCCGCTCCGGCTCTGGCCGCCGGGCCCTCCGTGGACCCAGACGACGGCGGGGGCACGGTCCGTCCGGGAGGCGGACTTCGGCCGGTAGAGGAGTGCCGGGATCCGGAGGCCGTCGAAGGAGGGGTACCGCACGACCTCGGAGGCGACGAGGTCCTCCTCGCGAACGGCGGGGTTGAGGCTGGTCGTCAACCGGCGGTGCTCGCCGGTCCGGAGGTCGAGGAGGTGGAGGTTCGACGGGGAGGTGTCGCCGTTCGCGTAGAAAGCGAGGAACCGGCCGCTGCGCGAGAAGGCCGCGCTCGCGATGTCCGCCCGCGGCACCGGAGGGAGCCGCACTTCCCCTCCCGTCTTCCGGTCCCGCACCGAGATCCGCGTGCGGCCGTCCTCGTTGACGCCGACCACCCGATAGCGGCCGTCGCGGGAGAAGTCGACGAAGGAGACGTCCCAGTCGGCCGACGCGACGAGTTCCCGTCTCCCCTCGGGGAGCTCGACCGACCAGGCGCGGTCGAACTCGCTCCCCACGTTCGTGAGGTAGACGAGGGATCCGGCGTCGGGAGGGAAGGCGGCGAAGGAGTGGAGCGCACTCCCTTCGTGCGGCGTGACCTTCCGCGGTTCCTCGCCCGCGGCCCGCGCGTCCCAGACGAAGACGTCGCTGTCCTCGTTGTTCCGGACCCTCGAGAGGGCCACCCAGCGTCCGTCGAGGCTCACGTCCTCGACGTCGAACCCGCCCGGATTCCGGAAGACGAGCGCGCGGGCGTACCCGTCCGTCGCGCACCGGTAGAGGTCGAAGAAGCGCTCGTCCCTCTCGTTCGTCGCGACCCAGAACGAGGCGTCGTCCCCCGACCAGCCGAGGAAGCGCGCCTTCACGTTCTCCCCGGGGGTGAGGTCGGTCGTCTTCCCGTCGACGTCGCGGACGAAGAGGTGGTTGCGCTCGTTCCCCCCGCGGTCCGACGTGACGAGGATCCGGTCGTCCTTCGGGAAGTAGGAGACGGCCATGACGGCGTCGGTCGTCGAGTCCGTGAGCCTCGTGGGCGCGCCCCCCGCCACGGGGATCGCGACCGCGTTGAAGACGCCGCTCGCGTCGCTCGAGACGAGGAGGTGCGTCTCGTCGGCGGAGAAGGTGGCCCCCCCGAGACTGACCGTCTCGTAGAAGGTCTTCGCGTCGTACACGGCGACCCGAGGGGGGCCGGTCCCTGCGCAGGACGCCGCGAGTAGGGCGAGGAGCGACGGCAGCGGGCGAGGCTTCATGGCGGCCATCCGTGGCGAAGACGCGGGTCGGGAGTCAGGGTCGGCGGGATCGTGTCCCGCGCGGCCGGGCGAATCCAGTCAGCGGTTGGGGGTCTCCGACCTCGGCGCGAACGCGACCCGCCGCCCGCTGCGATGGTGAGGCCGACGGATGGCATCCCGGCCCCGTCCGCAGCCTGCCTCGCCGACGCGCCGGGCTACGGCTCGTCGGAGGCGGGCCCCTCTTCGCGCTCCCCCGCGCCCTCCGCGCCCGCGACCGCCCCGGCCGGAGCGAGGTTGCGCGCGTTCTTGCACTTCGGGTAGGTCGAGCAGGAGACGAACTCCTTCCCCCAGCGGTTGCTGCGGACGACCATCGGCGCGCCGCAGCGCTCGCAGGCGACCCCCGCGTCCTTCGGGGCCTCGCGCAGCTCCTCGGGGAGGGGCTTGGCGTTCCGGCACTTCGGGAAGGCGGAGCAGGCGAGGAAGGGCCCCCGCCGGCCCGTCTTGACCACCATCGGCGCGCCGCACTTCTCGCAGGCGATCCCGGTCTCCTTCGGGCGGACGGGATTCCCCTGCTCGTCCGCGGACACGGTCGAGCGGCACTTCGGGAAGGCGGAGCAGGCGAGGAAGGGCCCCCGCCGTCCGTTGCGGAGCAGCATCGGCGCGCCGCACTTCGGGCACTTGTGCTCCGTCGGGACCGGCGGCTGCTTCGGGGTGCCGTCCGCGCCGAGCGACTTGCGGTTCTCGCACTCGGGATACCGGGAGCAGCCGAGGAACTTCCCCTTCTTGTGGTAGAGGGCGACCATCGGCGCGCCGCACTTCTCGCAGACCTGGTCCGTGACCTGGGGGGCGCGCTTGAAGTCCTTCATCCCCTCCTTCGCCTTCCGGAGGTCCTTCTCGAAGGTCCGGTAGAAGGCCTTCACCACGTCCTTCCACTTCGCCTTCTCCGCCTCGATCCGGTCGAGATCGGCCTCGAGGTGCGAGGTGAAGTCCTCGTTGATGACGCGGCCGAAGTGCTCGACCAGCTCCCCCGTCACGACCTCGCCGAGCTCGGTCGCGAAGAACTTGCGCTCCCGCAGGTCGACGTAGCCCCGGTCCTGGATCGTCGAGAGGATCGAGGCGTAGGTGCTCGGCCGCCCGATCCCCTTCTTCTCGAGCGCCTTGACGAGCGTCGCCTCGCTGTAGCGCGGCGGGGGCTGGGTCTCGTGCCGGGTCGCCTCGACCCGCTGCGGCATCACGACCTGTCCCGGCTCGAGGGGCGGGAGGGCCTGCTCCTCCTCGAGCGCCCCGAGCAGGCGCGTGTGGCCGTCGAAGACGAGGACGCGGCCGCGACCGACGAACTCGCACCCCTCGGCCTCGAGCGTCGCCGTCGTCAGGTCGTAGCGGGCCGGCGTCATCTGGCTCGCCACGAACCGCTCCCAGATGAGCCGGTAGAGCTTCAGCTGGTCCGGGTCGAGGTAGGAGGCGATCGAGTCGGGCGTGCAGCGGGCCGAGGTCGGGCGGATCGCCTCGTGCGCCTCCTGCGCGCCCTTGCGCGCCTGGAAGCGGTTCGGCTCGGCCGGCAGGTAGTCGGCGCCGAAGGCCTCGAGGATGAGCGGGCGGACCTCGCCGAGCGCGTCGTTCGAGACGCGGTAGGAGTCCGTCCGCATGTAGGTGATGAGGCCGACCGAGCCGTCCGCCCCGATCTCGATCCCCTCGTAGAGTTGCTGCGCGACCCGCATCGTCTTCTTCGCGGAGAAGCGCAGCCGGATCGAGGCCTGCTGCTGGAGCAGGCTCGTCGTGAAAGGGGGGAGCGCCCGGATCGACTTGCGATTCTTCTCGACCGTCCGCACGGCGAGGGGCTTGCCCGCCAGGCGCGCGACGACGGCGTTCGCCCTCTCCTCGGAGTCGAGCTCCCCGGCCGTCTCCCCGTCGACCCTCGAGAGGCCGGCCTTCCACTCCTTCCCGTCGGCCTCGCGGAAGAGCGCGGCGACCTTCCAGTAGACCTGCGGCTTGAACGCGCGGACCTCCCGCTCGCGCTCGACGATCATCCGGACCGCAACCGACTGGACCCGGCCGGCCGACAGCCCCTTCGCGATCTTCTTCCAGAGAAGCGGGGAGAGCTTGTAGCCGACGATCCGGTCGAGGATGCGCCGGGCCAGCTGCGCGTCGACGAGGGCCCTGCGGATCTTCCCCGGGTCCGCGAACGCCTCCTTCACGGCCTTCGCGGTGATCTCGTTGAAGTGCACGCGGAAGGCCTTGGCCTTCGGCAGCTCGAGCGCCTCGGCGAGGTGCCAGGCGATCGCCTCCCCCTCGCGGTCGGGGTCGGGGGCGAGGAAGACCTTGTCCGCCTTCGACGCGGCCGCCTTCAGCTCGGCGAGGATCTTCTGCCGCCCGGGGATCGGCCCCCACTGCGGCTTGAAGTTGTCCTCGAGGTCGATGCCGAACTTCCCCTTCGGGAGGTCGCGGACGTGGCCGAACGACGCCTTCACGACGTAGCCCGAGCCGAGGAACTTGGTAATCGTCCGCGCCTTCGCGGGCGACTCGACGATCACGAGGGACTTCGCCATCCTGGTTCTGCCCGCCGCCCGGGCCGGCGGGGCGGGAGTTCTGTAGGGGCGCCGAGCCCCCTGTCAAGGGCGGAGACCTTCGGCGGGTCCGGCGCCGGGACTGAAATCGATCGATGCCGCTACGGGAGCCGGCGGAGCGCGAAGCAGGGGGACCCCTCCGCTTCCCCCCGAGGAGGCCTCCTCGAATCGCGGGCTTCAGCCCCGCCCCGGGGGTGGCCGATCCCGAACCTTCGACCTCCGCCCGCGTCTCAAGAAGCCCTCGGCCTCCCGAAGCTCGACGAGAGGATGCGTTCATGCGGTCCATCCTTCTGATCCCGTTCGCCGCTTCCCTCCTCTATCTCTCCGCCGGACAGGAGGTCCCGGGCCCGCGGACGCGCGACGCTCGGGTCGGTGCGGTCGCCGGGCTGCAGGGCGCGGCCCTGCTGCGCCCGGCAGGGCGGGAACGCTGGACGCCGCTCGACGCCCGAAGCGTCCTGATGCCGGGCGACCAGGTTCGGACGAGCGCCCGAGGCGCGAACGCGGTCGAGATTCGGCTCGAGGGGAGCGGCGGCCTGCTGCTCGGGCCGGGCGGCCTGATCGAGCTCCCCGAGGCCGGCATCGTGCGCCTCTACCGGGGGGACCTCGAGATCCAGGGAGGGGCCGAGCGACCGGTCCATGCGATCGCCCCGGGGGGCTTCGAGCGAGACGTGAAGGACACGCTCGTGCTGCGCAGCGCCGGCCGCGCGACGGAGACGCTGGAGGCGCCGCCGCGCTGGCTCGCGGGCTTCCGATCTTCCACGACCGACGAGTGGATGGGCTCGCTCGTGGCCCTGGTCGACGGGCGCGACGTGCCCCTCTCGGTCGGCTACCACAAGGTGACCGTCGAGATCCGCGACCAGATCGCGCGGACGACGGTCGAGCAGTCCTTCGTGAACTCGACGGACGTCACGCTCGAGGGGGTGTTCCACTTCCCGCTCCCGGCGGACGCCTCGGTCAGCGGGTTCGGCATGTGGATCGGCGACGAGCTGGTCGAGGCCGACATCGTCGAGAAGCAGCGGGCGCGGGCGATCTACGAGGACATCCTGCGGCGGCGGAAGGATCCGGGACTCCTCGAATGGTCGGGCGGGAACCTCTTCAAGGCGCGCGTCTTCCCGATCTTCGCGCACTCCGAGAAGCGGATCCTGCTCCGCTACACCCAGGTCCTGCCTCTCGAGGGCGCGACGATGCGCTACCGCTACGCGCTGAGGAGCGAGCTGCTGCGCAGCCGCCCTCTCCGCGAGCTCAAGCTGCAGGTCAGCGTCCTCTCGACGATGCCGATCCGCGCCGTCGCCTCGCCCACCCACGAGGCCCGGATCCAGCACTCCGAGCATGCCGCCTCCGCGGAGTTCGACGCGCAGGAGGTCTCCCCGGACCGCGACTTCGAGCTCGCCCTCGAACTCGACCGGACGGAGGCGCTCACCGTCGTGCCCCACCGGCGCGCCGAGGACGGCTATTTCATGCTTCTCCTCTCGCCGCCGGATGCCGCGGCCGCGACGTGGCAGCGCGACCTCCTCCCCGAGAACGGGGCCCTCGAGGTCCTGATCCTCGCCGACACCTCGGGTTCGATGGACCCGGCGGCGCGGAAGACCCAGTCGGCGTTCGTCTCCTCGCTCCTCTCGCTCCTCGGGGAGAAGGACCGCTTTTCCCTGATGACCTGCGACGTCGAGACGCGCGCGTTCCGCGACGAGCCCTCCCCTTGCACCGAGGAGCGAGTCGAGGCGGCGCTCGCCTTCCTGGAGGGGCGCGCCTCCCTCGGTTGGACCGACCTGGACCGGGCGTTCGATCGAGGGCTCGACAAGGCAGGTCCCGGCACGCTCCTCGTCTACGTCGGAGACGGCATCGGCACCACCGGGGACGCGGACCCCGTCGCGCTGGCGGGGCGCCTGAGGCGGCGAGGGGAGGGGAGCAAGGCGGTCGTCCACGCGGTGTCCACGTCCTCGACCTACGAGAAGGGGGTGCTCGAGGCGATCGCATCCGTCGGCGGCGGCTCGGTTCGCGCGGCCGGCGACGATCCCGCGCAGTGCGCGGTCCGCCTGCTCGCCGAGGCGGCGCAGCCCTCCGTGAAGGACCTTCGGGTGAGCTTCGAGGGGCTCGCGACGGCCCGCGTCTATCCCGAGCGCCTTCCCAATCTGCCGGCCGGGACCCAGCAAGTCGTCCTCGGCCGGTTCCTCCCGACGGCCGGTCCCCAGAAGGGAAGGATCGCGATCTCCGGCGCCCTTGCCGGGCGGCCGGTGCGCTATGCGGCGGACCTCGATCTCGGCGAGGGGGAGGAGGGCAATTCCTTCGTGCCGCGGCTCTGGGCGCGGCGCCAGATCGACGCCCTCCTCGAGGAAGGACGGAGCAAGGCGATCCAGGAGGAGATCGTCGCGTGCAGCGAGGAGTTCGGGATCATGACCCCGACCACCTCGTTCCTGGTGCTCGAGAACGACGAGGACCGCGAGCGCTACGGGGTGCGCCGCCGGGTCAAGATGCGGGACGGCGAGCGGTTCTTCGCCGAGGGGCGGGACACGGCCTCTCTCGATCTTCTCCGCGAGCAGATGAAACGCGCGGGGACCTGGAGGCTCCGGTTGCGCGACCGGATGCTTCGCGAGATCGCCGCGCTCGGCAGGCATCTGCACGGCGCGGCGCTCGGCCGGGGAGGGTACGAGAGCGGAGCAGGCGGCCAGGTGCGCGAGGAGGAGAGCTTCCTGCTCGGCGCGCCGGCCGATTCCAGGCGGGAGGAGAACGCTCTCGCGGATCGGGTCTCCGAGGTGGATGCCGAGGGCGAGTGGCGCGAGGGCCTGGAGGTGGACAAGGACGAGGCCGGGGAAGCGACGGAGGACGCGCAGGAGGGGAAGTCCGAGCGCGCCCTTCCGGAGGAGGACGCCCCCGCGGCAGCATCCCCCGCCCCGGAGCCGAGTCTCGCCCTGGACGAGATCGAGCGATCGGACGTCGCGATGAAGCGGGCCAGGTACGGCATCGGCCGGGACTTCGCCGGCACTGGATCCCGTTCGAGGGCGTTCAACCTCGAACTGGCGGGGCAGATTGGAAGCGACGACCGAGGCTGGCTCGCCTCCTTCGGCTCGTACCGCTTCCCGCAATTGCCCGAGGCGCCGCAACCCCCGGCCGAGACGCCCGAACCGAAATGGCCTGCCGAGGCGTGGGGCGCGCTCCGGCGGATGGACCGCCGGCCGGCGCTCCGGGCCATGAAGGGCGGGATCGAGCTGCGCGCGAGGGGGACCACGCTCCACCCCTTGCGGGGGCACGAGACCCACCGGTCCGAGAGCGACGCGATCCTCGGTCCGGACGGCTGGTTCACGCGGTCGAGCGCGAGAGGGGCGGAGCCGATCGAGGAGTGGGTCTACGAGGGGAAGCGCGGCGTGCTCGCCGCCGGTGTGCGGCTGGGTCGGATCCGGGCCGCTGAGGAGTCGGACCGCGACGCCTGCCCGATCCCGCTGCAGGACCTGTCCCTGGCCGACCTCGCGCGGTCCTACGCCGCCTACGATGCTTCGCTCGAGAAGGGCGAGGGGGGAAACGTCGTCGTCGTCCTGAAGGCGCCCGCGCCGCAGGCCTACGAGGTCCGGCTCACGCTCGACGAGTCGAAGGGGGTGCTGGTCGAGAGCCGCACGGTCGCCGACGGCAAGGTCGCGAGCACCACGCGGCTCGGGGCCTTCGTCGAAGCCGGGGGGATGTGGTGGGCGACCGAGGTCGTCCATCTCGACGGCGAGGGGCGTGCCGTCGGCAAGCAGGAGCTCGCCGTCGTCGCGCGGAGCGGCGAAGCCATCGACGCGGCGTTGCGGAAGGCCGTCTCGAGCCACGGGGACGCGATCTTTCTCGGGGCCACGGACCCGACCCTCGCCGCCGCGAAGCAGGCCGCGCACGAGAAACGCGCCGGCTTCCCCGAGCACTTCGCGCTCGCGCTCCACTTCGCCGCCTCGGGCCAGTGGGACCGGACTTGGGCGTCGTGGCGGGAGGCCGAGGCGACGGTCTCCGGCAAGCCGGGAGCCGTCTGGCTCGCCGCCGCCCTGATGTCCCAAGGCCGCAAGGGTCAGGAGCTGAGGGACCTTCTCGACAAGCTCGCCCTCGAGGTCGCGAGGACCGACGGCGTCGCGACCGACTTCCTCGCGACCCACGTCCTCGGTCTTGCCGCGTCGGTCTGCCCGCCGAACGAGATGCTCGCGTTGCTCGACCGGCTCCGACCGGCTCTCCTGCGTTCGGGGGAGGACGCAGAGTGGCGCAAGGCGACGTTTCAGGGGATGCGCGGCCGCTGGCTGCAAGGCGCCGGACAGCCCGACCAGGCGCGGGCGCTGTTCGCGGAGATCGCCGCCTCGCGTCCGTTCGACGTCCAGGCGGCGATGGAATACCTGAACGCGCTGCAGTCGGCCGGCGACCTCGACGGGGCGGTCCAATTCGCCGAGCGCGCCGTCGGCGGGCAGAAGTGGCTCCCGGGGGAGGTGGACCCGATCTACGAGCGCTGGACGCAGCACCTCTGGGAACGCCGCGACCTGTCCCGGCTTCTCCCGACGCTCGAGGCCTGGATCGCGACCTCGCCCAAGCAGGAGACCCCCTACCAGCGCCGGCTCTCGACCCTCCTCGGCCTGGGCCGGGAAGGGGATGCCGACGCCTGGGTTGCGGGGAGGCTCTCCACCGAGGGAATCCCGAGCGGCGAGGAGGAGCGGGCCATGCTCGGCGCCGCCGTCCAGTTCGCCCTCGGCCACGGCTGGGATTACTGGCAGAACCGGATCGAGGAGAAGTGGCTCGAACCCCTCGCGGCGCTCGCCCGCCGCCTGATCTCCGTCGAGGCGTGGGGGGGATTCCTGGCCGGACAGATCCTGGGGGACGGGCGTTTCCAGCAGAGCGACGCTTGCGCCGGTCTCCGCCGTCTCCTCCTCGCCGACCTGACCGCGCCCGGGGCGGTCGAGTCGATGCCGCTCGACCGCCTGGGTCGCTACCTCCCGTGGATTCCGTGGGACCGAACGCATGTCGACGAGGAGGTCTGGCGCTCGGTTACGGACCGGGTCCTCGCGCGCTGGAGCGAGGCGAAGGAGAGAACCGAGCGGACCACTCTGGCCTTCCACGTGCTGACGCTTCTCGACGCGCACGGCGAGACGGCGGAGGCGATCGGTTTCCTTCGCATCCTCCTCGCCGGCGCCGCCGACGACGATCGGCCCACGCTCGCGAACCGGCTCCTCGACCGACTCGTTGGGCAAGAATGGGGCGAGCCCCTCGAGGAGGAGATCCTCTCGCTCCTTCCGAGGCTCGAGCCGAAGGCGGCGACGCTCGAACAGAAGAAGAACCTCGCCGCCGGCGCGCTGCGCTGGGTCTCCGACCGGCTCGTCCGGATGCGCGAGGCGGCGCTCCTCGGTCCGGCGAAGGAGCGCGAGGTCCTCCCGCGCGAGGCGCTCGAGCAGAGGAAGCGCGAATCCCGCGCCGCGGCCCGCCGTGGGCTCGTGCGACGCTACGCGGCGGAGCGAGACCGCGCGAGCGAATGGGCCCGGCCCTGGTTCGAGCTCGAGCGCCTCTGCTTCGCGGCGGAGGCCGGCGAGGACCCGAAGGTCTTGGACGGCGAGGCGCGCGAGCTCCTCTCCTCGGTCCGGGCCGACTCCGGCCATTCGGTCGACCAGGTCCTCCGGGAGCGCTGCGCCTGCGTCCTGGCCTACGCCGCGACGCGTCGCGGGGCGCCGCCGGGTCTCCCCGAGAGCGTGATCGACCTGTTCGCGAGGCTCTCCGCGGGGGAGGAGGAGGGGGGCAAGGGGGAACGGGAAGACAGGACCTACCGGGCCGATTGGCGCTATCACATTTTCCGGCTCCTCGTCGCGCTCGACCGACCCGACGAGCTCGCATCCCTGCTCAAGGCCTGGATCGTGCCCGCCGAAGTCGAGAGCCGCTGGCGCGTCGCCTACGGCTACCTGATGGCCGAGACGGGCAAGCTCGCCGAGGCGGTCGCCGCGTTCGAGGCGGTGGCCGGCATCGACGAACTGCGGCCGCGCGAGTACCAGGCGCTGGCCGACTGGTATCTCGCGCTCGGCGACGACGCCCGGCGGGAGGGGGCGTTGCTCGCCCGGCACAAGGTCTCGCCCGAGCACGTCCTTTCCAATCTCCTGAACCAGGCCGCCTCCCGGCTCTCGCGGAGCGGCGAGGGGGTGCCCGAAGAACTCGACCCCGACACGCTGCGCGCCATGAGGGCGCTCCTCCAGAAGGCGAGCGACCCGGCGGTGTACGTCGGTCAGGTCGCGAGCCTCTACCGAACCGTCAAGGATTTCCGACTGCTCGAGAGCCTCGCGGACGGGGTCCTCGGCCACACGCCGGAGGGGATCTATCCCTTCCTCGAGCAGGTCGGATCGGTCGTCCGCGAGGTCCACGAGGAGGCGACCTGCGACGCGCTCTCCGCGCGGATCCGGGATCTTCACGACAAGATCGAAAGCGGCCTCGACCGCCGGGCCCTGCAGTTGCTCACTCTTCTCGTCGAGAGAAGGGCGGCAGAGGTCCTCAACGCTCCCGGACCGCACGCCGAGAGGGGACTCCAGGCCCTGGCGGCCGCCTTCCGCGGAACCTGGCTCGAAGGCGAGCGGCGGAGGATGGCGTCGTTCCTCGCTTCGCTCGGCAGGATCCCGCAGGAAGAGTTCGCGTCGGAGCAGGTCCGCCAGCTCTCGGAGCTTCACCGTCTCGAGCCGCCGGGGACGCTCGACCGACTCGAAATCACGCTCTCTCTCCACCGCACGCACTGGGGCTACGACCACCCCGACCTCGCGATCGACGGGCTCGTGGCCGCGCTCGAGGAGTTCCGCCGGCCGAAGGCAGGAGCCCTGACGCCGGAGGCGAACGGCGCGGTCGAGACCCTCGTCGGCTGGTTGGAGAGCCGCCGGCACTTCGGCCGCGCGGAGGCCTACCTCGCAGCCGAGCTCGACGCGCAGAAGGCCCGCGCGCAGCGAGACTGGCTCACCCAGCGTCTCTTCCAGGTGTACCTCGGCGCCCTGTCGAACGACGGGGCGCTCGCCATCGGGCGCGGCGCCGAGCTCTTCGCCGCGGCGAGGGAGCGGATGGAGTCCTCGATGTTCCAGGACGGCCCGGACCGGATCGACGACACCCTGTCGAAGTACTGCGCGCTCCACCGGGCGGCGCACGACAGGGCCCGGGTTCCGAGCGCAGGGCGCGACCTCGAACGGTTCGCCAAGGAGAAGTTGCCCGAGCTCCTGACGCGCGCTTCGAGCGGCGCGCCGTCCCTGGTGTCGAACGTTGCCCAGGCCCTCCGGGATCTGCTCGGTCCCCGACCGGCGCTCGCCTTCGGGATCGACCGCGTCGAGGCCGAGCCGGCCTGGGTTCGGAGAGCCGGGCAGAGCGGCTGGGCGCAGCTCGGCTACAGCCTCGGCCAGTGGCGGAGCGAGGTTCGCGCGATCGGCGACCTCGAGCCCCGCTTGCTCCGCATCGTCCTCCGGGAGCTCGAGGCCGACCTCCTCTCCGTTCAGCCGGGCAACCGGGCCATGGTCGAGCGACACAACTCCTACTTCTGGGAGGAGAAGGCGGGAGAGTTCGCCGCCGTCGCGATGCGGGTCATCGAGGAGAGCCCGGATTCCCCCGCCCGGCTCCTGCACGCGGCGGAGTACCTCTGGAGCGGCCTCGAGCTTCGGGCGCGCGCGATCGAGACGCTCCTCGCAGCCGAGCGGCGCGGCCGTCTGTCGGAGGAGGGGCGCCACCGCCTCGTCACCTGGCTTCACGAGGAGAAACGCTACGGCGATTCGCTGCCGCTTCTCGATTCCCTCGCCCTCCTTCGCCCCGACCGCCTCGAGTACCGGATCCTGAAGATCCGCGCGTTGCACGAGGTCGGACGGGATCGCGACGCGATCGCGTTCCTCGACGAGACCGAGAGACGCTTCAAGGACCAGAACGCCTGGAACGAGCCCGTGATCGCCACGCTCGCGCGCACCTGCCTCGAGGGCGGGTTGCACGAGCGTAGCGCCCTCTACTTCGAGGAGGTGGTCCCCCTCCACCAACGCACGCAGCCGAACCGCGGCGTCGGCCAGGGGACGCTCTCGAGCTACCTCGGCATGCTCGCCCAGGCCTACATCGGGACCGGCAAGGTGGAGAAGGCGGTCGACGCGGCTTCCGCCGCCGTCGTCTCCTGGGGCCCGAGCCTGGAGAACCGGAGCCATGCGCTCCAGGCGCTCCGGTCCGTGATCGAACGGATCCCCGATCTCGACGCCTACGCCGCGCGGCGCGAGGCGCAGGTGAAGGAGGCGGGCCTCGACGCGCCGGTCCTTCGCAAGGCGATCGGCCTCGTCTACCTGGCGCGAAAGGAGAGGGCGAAGGCGGTCCCCCAACTCCTCGTCGCGCGCGACCTCCAGCCCAACGATCCGGAGGTTCACGCGGCCCTGCTCGCTGCCTACGACGGCCTCGCGAAGAAGGAGGATGCCTGCCTCGCCCTCTTCGAGTCGATCCGCTCCTCGCCCATGAACCTGGACCTCTACGAGGAGCTCGGCAAGCGCCTCGGCGCGCTCGGAGATCCGGAAGGCGCGGAGCGCGCGTGGACCGGCACGGTCGAGGCGCAGCCCAACGAGGCGGAGAGCCACCGCCGGCTCGCCCTGCACCGCGAGAATCAGCGCCTCTTCGCGGAGGCCGTCGAGCAGTGGCGGCAGGTCGTCCGCGCGCGGACGAACGAGCCGGAGGGGTGGCTCGCCCTCGCTCGCGCTCAGGTCCGGGCGGGCGACAAGGAGGGGGCGAAGGAGACGCTCCGCCGAATCCTCCAGACCAAGTGGGAGGACCGCTTCGGCGACGTCGGGGCGCAGGCGGTTCGGATTCTCGAGGGCCGGTCCGAGGGATAGCTGCCGTCCCCCTCCCTTCTCCGCGGGCCGACGGGCCCGAGGCGCTCAGGGGAAGGGCACGCGCCGGAGCGCTCGAGGAGCCGCGTCCCACTCGAGCAGCACGAGGTCCTCGGTGCGCTGCCCCTCAGCGAGCGCGCGCCTCGCGTCCGCGAGCGCCTGCTCGCGCGTGTCGTAGAGGGCAGGCTTGTAGGGCATCTCCGTCTGCAAGCGCGTCAGATAGCGCTGCACTTCCTCGAGCGGGATGCCGCGGTCCGTCGGGTAGGGCGGCAGCGGCCACCCCTTCTCGAGCGCGAACTCGAGCGCCTGACCCGGATCGATCCGCACCCCGCGGTGCCAGACGGGCCGGCCGACGATTCCGACCGCGACCGGGTGGCCCGCCTCGCGCGTCGGCACATGCTCGCGAATCCCGGCCGCGAAGCGCGCGGAGACCTCGCCCGCCTCGATCCACGGCCCGAGGTTCCGGCGGAGCGTGATCCCGAAAAGCGCGACCAAGAAGGCCGGCCCGAGCCAAGGGATGCCCCGGCCTCCGCCCGGAGTGCCCGCCGCAACGGCGAGCGCCAGGCAGAAGCCCGCGGTCGGAAGGAGGAGGTAGTGGCCGACGAAGAGCCCCTTCCACATCTCCGGCCCCATCGAGGGGCTCGTGAAGAACGGGGCGATCGGGAGCATCGCGACGGGAACGAGGAGGATTCCGAAGAGCGCCGTGCGCCACGCCGGAGCGCGCGTCGCGAGCCAGCGCGCGAGGACGACGGCGGTGACGAGGGCGAAGGCAAGCCGCGCGTTCGCAGGGTTCCCGTGAGCCGTCTCGCTCACGGGGAGCAGGATCCACCGCATCGGGCCAACCGTCAGGCTCCAGAGGAACTCGTCGAGCGGAGGGCGGAAGGGCGTGTCGGAGCCCGGCAGGGCGCCGGCCGCGAGGCGGACCCCGGCGTAGAGGACCGTCAGGGCGAGGAGCAGCGAGCAGGCCTGGAGGGCGCGGCGTCTCTCTTCGCCGGGCGCCGCGATCAGGAAGGCGTGGGCGAAACCGAGGGCGACTGCGGTCGCTCCTGTCTCCTTCGAGAGGAGGGCCCCGACGAACGCGAGCCCGACGGGGAGCAGGCTCCCCTCGGATTTCACGCGGCGGTCGAGGGCGACGAGCGTCGCGAGGAGGAAGGCGCAGACGAGGTTCTCGTGCGTCGCGGCGATCCACACCCCCGGGGCGCAGCCGAGCGGGTGGAGCGCGAAGAGGAGCGTCGCGAGGAGGCCGGCGCCGAGGCGGCCGGTCAGGCGCCGCGCGAGCGTCCCGAGGAGGAACGCCCCCGCCGCGTGGAGGGCGAGCTTGACGAGGTGCCAGCCGGTCGGGTCGAGCCCGAAGAGGTCGTACTCGAAAGCCCAGACCGCGTCCGCGAGGGGGCGCCAGTGGAGCTGGCCCGATCCGAGCGCGAAGACGTGGCGCAGGTTCCCGGCGTGGAACTGGGCGGCCTTCCCGAGGATGAACCAGTCGTCGGTCAGGAAGTAGCCCCCGCTCGTCCCCGCGAAGCCGCCGAGGACCGCGGCGAGGGCCGACGCCGCGAGGAGGAGGTTCTCCCGCCGCGGCGCGCTAGCCGCCATCCGGCGGGTCGCAGAGGGCGGCGAGGTCGGCGATCGCCGCGCGCTCCTTCTCCGAGCCGAAGGCGGGGTCGCGCAGCAGTTCCGGGATCGTCACGCCGCGCTTCTTCGCTTCCTTGGACAGCTCGGCCGCGCGCGCGTAGCCGACGATCGGGTTCAGGGCGGTGACGAGGGCGGAGGTGCGTTCGGCGTAGGAGCGCGCCTTCTCCTCGTTCGCCCGGATCCCGCGGACGCAGCGCTCGTCGAACGCGCGGATGGCAGCGGTCAGCAGCTCGACCGCGCGGAGCAGGTTCTGCGCGACGACGGGAGTCATGACGTTGAGGTCGAGCTGGCCCGCCTGCGCCGCCATCGCGACGGTCGTGTCCGCGCCGCAGACCTGGAACGCCGCCATGTCTACCATCTCGGCGACCGAGGGGTTCACCTTGTCCGGCATGATCGAGGAGCCGGGGGCGATCGGCGGGAGCACGATCTCCGCGAGCCCGGTGGCGGGTCCGGAGGAGAGGAGACGGAGGTCGTTCGCGACGCGGATCAGCTCGAGGGAGAGGTTGCGGAGCGCGCCGGAGACGGCGGAGAAGGGGAGGTGGCTCTGGAGCCCCTCGCGGAGGTCCTTCGCCGGGCGGATCGGGAGCCCCGTGATCGCGGCGAGGTGGCGGATCACGGCGGGGCGATAGCCCTTCGCGGCCGTGATCCCGGTCCCGACCGCCGTCGCCCCGAGCGGGGAATCCTCGAGCTCGGCGCCCGCCTGCTCGAGCCCGCGGGCCGCGCGCACGACTGCCTCCGCGTAGGCGCCGAACTCCTGGCCGAGACGGATCGGGACGGCGTCCTGGAGGTGCGTGCGGGCCGACTTGACGATCCCGTGGAACTCCTTCGCCCGGTCGCGGAGCGAGGCGATGAGCCCCGCGAGGGCGCGGTCGAGGTCGCGGAGCGCGGCGAGCACGGCGACGCGGGTCGCCGCGGGGAAGGTGTCGTTCGTCGACTGCCCGCGGTTCACGTGGTCGTGGGGCTCGACCGTGTGGTACTCCCCCTTCTTCCCGCCGAGGAGCTCGGCCGCGCGGTTCGCGAGGACCTCGTTCACGTTCATGTGGACCGAGGTCCCCGCCCCCTGCGAGAAGAGGTCGACGGGGAAGGACTCGCGGAGCCTCCCCTCCATCACCTCGTCGGCCGCCGCCGCGATCGCCTCGGCGATCTTCTTCGGGATCGCGCCGCAATCCGCGTTCGCGAGGGCGGCGGCCTTCTTGAGCGCCGCGTAGGCCCAGAGGAGGCGCGGATGGGCGCGCTCCCCGCTCACCTGGAACGCGTCGACGATCCGCGCCGTCTGGATCCCGTAGTAGGCGTCGGCGGGGACGGGGTACTCGCCGAGGGCGTCCTTCTCCATGCGTGTCGTGGTCATGGGCTCGCCGATCCGAGGGAGGGGGAGCAGAAACCTAGACCGCCACCATCACCCCGTCCCCCTCGACCTTCGTCTCGAACTTGCGGAGCTTCTGGGGCATCCCCATCGCGTTGGCGCCCGTCGTCACGTCCCACTGCCAGCCGTGCCAGGGGCAGGTGACGACCGTCCCGTCCAGGGTCCCCTCGCCGAGGGGGCCGCCGCGGTGCCCGCACGTGTTGTCGATCGCGTGGAAGGTGCCGCCGACGTTGAAGAGGGCGACCGCCTGCCCCCCCGCCTCCACCGTCTTGCACGAGCCGGGGGAAAGCTCGGACACGCTGCAGACGCGGACGAAGTTCGTCACGGGAAAACCTCCGCAGCTCGAAGCGAGGCCACGCTAGGAAACGAGCGGGCGAATTCAAGGGCGCCGCGGCGCCTCGTTCCTCGGCAGGCGCTCGGGGAGATCGGCGACGCCGTAGAGGAGCGCCGCGATCGCCCCGGCCCCGAGGTTGAGTTCGCGGGGGTGGACGGTCTCGATCGTGTCGCGGGCGCTGTGGTGGAAGTCGAAGTAGCGCTGCGGCTCGGGGAGCAGCCCGGCGAGGACGACTCCGTCGCGTTCGAGCACGGAGACGTCCGCGCCTCCCTCCCCCGGCCGGACTTCGTCTGCCCCAGCCCCCTCGAGGAGGCGGCCGAACCCGCGGAGGATCGCGAGCGAGCGCGTCCCGGCGTTCGTCGTGAACCCCCGCGGCGCGAAGCCGCCGCGGTCGGACTCGAGGGCGAGGACGTGGTCGGGAAGCTCCTTCTCGTGGGCGGCGCGGTAGGCGCGCGCCCCGCGCAGGCCGTTCTCCTCGTTCGCGAAGAGGACGACGCGGATCGTCCGGCGCGGCCGCAGGTCGAGCGCGCGGAGGATCCGCGCGGCCTCGATCGCCTGGCAGCAGCCGGCCCCGTCGTCGTGCGCTCCCTGCCCGACGTCCCACGCGTCGAGGTGGCCGCCGACGAGGACGACCTCGGAGGGACGCTCGCGGCCGCTCCACTCGCCGATCACGTTGTGGCCGCTCGCCTCCCCCGCCTCGCGGCAGTCGAGGCGAAGCCGCGCCCGGAATTCCCTTCCCTCTCGAAGCCGCGCCGAGAGCCGCTCGGCTCCCCGGGTGCTCACGGCCGCGGCGGGGACCTTCGCGACCCCGTCCTCGTAGTGCATGCCGCCCGTGTGCGGGAAGTCGTCGATCGCGGTCGTCATCGACCGGACGAGCGCGGCGGCGGCGCCGGCGCGCGCCGCCTCGACCGCGCCGCGGCCTCGCTGGTCGACCGCCCCTCCGTAGGCCTCGAAGGGGTCGGGGTTGCCCGGTTCCATGGGTCGGTTGAAGAACACGATGCGCCCCTTCGCGCGATCCCCGAGCGCCCGAAGCTCCTCGAAACTCTTCACCTCGACGATCGGCGCCTCGATCCCCTCGGGCGGCGTTCCGACGCTTCCTCCGAGGGCGAGAACCGGAAGCGACTCCTCGGCGGCCTCGGGCGGCGCGAGGATCCGGAACTCCGCGATCTCGCCGCGCTCCCACCGGGGGACGGTCACGGGCTCCAGGCGGATGTTCTCGAGCCCGTCCCGTTTCATCGCCTCCTTCGCCCATTCGGCGGCCGTCGCCGCGCCCGGCGAACCCGAGAGGCGGCGCGGGGCCGCCGCGCAGAGGCGCTCGAGTTTGGCGTAGGCTTCGCCGCGGGCGAGGGCCTCGCGGACGATCTGCCGGAAGGTTTCGCGGCAGGCTTCGATCTCCGGCGGAGCCTCCTGCGAGGCGAGGAGGGGGAGGAGAAGGAGGGCGTCGGGGAGCATGGGGAGGGACCGAGTGTAGTGCCCCGGGTCCCGCGGCGCCGGAGCGGGTGTAGGGGGATGGGGGCTTGCCCCGCCTCGGTCCCGGACGAGAATCTCCGCCGCTGGCGGTGGAGTCCGCCGAAACCGCTGCCCCGGATGGGGCGGCCGATGACTCCTACCCGTCCGGGCAAGGGGGAACTCCCCCCGCCCGGGATCGGACATGGACTCCGCCCTGGTCGCCTGCATCCTCGCGGCGCTCGCCTTCCTGGCGAGTCTGGTCTCCGTCGAGCTGGGGATCTCGTGCGCCATCGTCGAGATCGCCGCGGGGGTCCTCGCGGGAAACGTCCTCCGATTCGATCCCCCCTCCTGGCTCGACTTCCTCGCGGGCTTCGGCGGCATCCTCCTGACCTTCCTCGCCGGGGCCGAGGTCGATCCCCACCTCCTGCGGACCCGGTGGAGGGCAAGCTTCGGAATCGGGGGGATCTCGTTCCTCGCGCCGTTCGCCGCGGCCTATTCCTACGCGCGGTGGGGCGCGGGTTGGTCGAACGCGGCGTCCCTGATCGCGGGGATCGCGCTCTCGACGACTTCCCTCGCCGTCGTCTACGCGGTGCTCGTCGAAATGGGGTTGAGCGGGCGCGAGCTGGGGAAGCTCCTGATGGCGGCGACGTTCGTCACCGACCTGGGGACCGCCGTGGGCCTCTCGGTCCTCTTCGCGGAGGGGAATGCCTGGACCTTGGGCCTGGTCGCGTTCTCGGTCGGGGTGATCGGGTTCGCCGCTCGCGTCCTCCCGCCCGTCTTCACCAAGTACGGCGCGCGGGTGATCGAGCCGGAGATCAAGCTCCTCTTCTTGATCCTCTTCGCGTTCATGTGGGTCGCGAAGCTCGGGAGGGGTCACGCGGTCCTGCCCGTCTTCCTCTTCGGGCTCGCGACGGCACGGATGTTCCGCGAGCACGCAGACCTCCACCGGAAGCTCCGCGTCGTCGCGTTCGCGATGATCACGCCCTTCTTCTTCCTGCGAGGTGGGATGAACGTGGCGATCGGCTCCGTGACGGCGAACCTCGGACTCCTCCTCGCGTTCCTGGGCGTCAAGGTTGGGGCGAAGGTCCTCGGCATCCTCCCTCTCGCCCGGCGCGTCGTCCCCGGCAACGCCCTCTTCCTCACGCTCCTCATGAGCACGGGGCTCACCTTCGGGACGATCTCGGCCACGTACGGTCTGCAGGCCGGCATCATCGACCGCGTTCAGTTCTCGCTCCTCGTCGCCGTCGTGATCCTCTCGGCGGTCGTGCCGACCACCATCGCGCAGCGGTGGTTCGCCCCGGTCGGTCCCGAGGACCGGGAGGAGATCCTCGCTCGGGAAGCCGAGGCCGAGTAGCCGGTGGCGTCCTCCTCGCGAGCGGTCCTCGAGTTCGAGCCGAAGCTGCGGGAGCTGGGAAGGCTCGCGGCCGAGCTAGGGGCGGAGAGCGCCGCGGAGGAGGCGGCCGCCCTGGCCGAGCGCATCGCCGAGGGACGCTTCCACGTGGCGTGCGTCGGGCAATTCAAGCGGGGCAAGTCGACGCTCCTGAACGCGCTCGTCGGCGCGCCGATCCTCCCCTCCGGGGTCGTGCCGGTCACGGCGGTCGTCACATCGGACCGATCCTCGAGGTGAGCGCGACGGAACGGCTCGCCGGATCCGGTCCCGCACGGGACTGGGCGGCGCTCGCTCGCGCCCTGGAGGGGCTGGCCGTCGAGTCGGGCGCGGCCCTCGTTCGCGCCGCGGAGGAACGGGGGATCCGGCTCCACGCCGATCGGCTCGTTCGCGAGCTCGAGGAGCGCCGCGGAGCCCTCCTGCGTCCCGTGGAAGAGTCCGAGCCCCGGATCGACGCGCTCCGCAAGTGCGCGGAGGAAGAGCCCGAAGCGGAGGTACTCTACCGACAGGCCGCGCAGCGTTTCGTCGCGCTCGCGAACGGTTTCCTCGAGCGCCTCGCGGCTTCGGGGGAAGCGACGCTCCGCGGCCTGCCGCGCAGCGTCGGCCCGGAACTGGGCTTCCGCACGAGGAGCGGGCTCACCTACACGGAGCTTCACCCGCTCGCGGTCCGATCTCCCTTGGGGTGGGCCCGGGAAGTCTTTGGCTCGCGAAAGAGCGCGCTCCGTTCGGTCGATATCAGGGTCTGCGGGTACCTGGAGCGTCTTCTCGCGACGAACGCCGCCCGGGTCAAGAACGAGCTGAAGGACCGTGTTCTCGAGAGTCGACGGCGTCTGGAGGCCGAGATCCGCGGGCACCTTCGGGAGGTCTACGCGTCGGCGGAACGGGCGCTGCACGGCGCGCGGGAGCGCGAGGGCGCGGGGGGCGCGGCCGTGCGCGCCGAGCTCGAGCGTCTGGAGGCGCTGCGCCGCCGGGTCGAAGCGCTCCGCGAGGAACCCGGGGGGGGGACTCGAGAGCGCCCCTCGAGACGGGACGGGAACTCATGAATCGACGGGGCCTTCTCGTCGCGGTCGCGCTGATCGGCGCCTGTACCTCGTACGAGAGCCGGCCGATCCGGCCGGCTGCCACGGAGGCGGAGTTTCGGAACCGCGCGCTCTCGGATCCCGGGCTGATCGCCTACCTCGCCTCGCGAATCCCGAACCGCCCCCCTGCATGGACCGTCGACACCCTGACGCTCGTCGCCTTCTACGATCACCCGGAGCTCGACGTCGCGAGGGCCCGCGTGGGCCTCGCCGAGGCCGGCGTCGTTCGAGCCGGCGCCCGGCCCAATCCCAGCGTGGCCCTGAGCCCGGGGCTCTCGACGAATGCTCCGGCTGGGACGCGACCGTGGATCCTCGGCTTCGCGTTCGACGTCCCGGTCGAGACGGCCGGCAAGCGCGGGGTTCGGATCGAGCAGGCCGAGCGGCTGGCGGAAGCGGCGCGTTTCGATCTCGGCCAGACGGCATGGGAGATCCGCAGCCGCGTTCGCGCGGCGCTCGCCGCGCACCTCCTGGCGATCCGCGAACTCGAACTCCTCCGGGGCGAGGCATCCGTGCGCTCCGAGGCGGCCGGCCTCATCGAGAAGAAACGCGCGGCGGGCGAGGTTCCGCGGCCGGAGGTCGACGCGGCGGAGATCGAGCTCGCGACCGCGAGGTTGGCGATCCCCTTCCTCGAAGGACGGGTGACGGAGACCCGCGCCGCGCTCGCCTCGGCGGTGGGGGTTCCGTCCGCTGCCCTCGAAGGGGCATCCTTCGCATGGCCCGACCTCGAACGGCCCCCGGAGGAGAACGCGCTCCCCCTCCTTTCCCTCCAGCGCGAAGGTCTCCTCAATCGCCTCGACGTTCAGAAGGGGCTCGCGGAGTACGGGGCAGCCGAGGCCGCGCTCGCGCTCGAAGTCGCCCGTCAGTACCCGGATCTCCACCTGGGTCCCGGCTACGTCTGGGATGAGGGAGAGCACAAGTTCTCCCTGGGGTTGGCGGTCACGCTCCCGTTGCTCGACCAGAACCAGGGGTCGATCGCCGAGGCGGAGGCCCGCCGGCGAGAGTCGGAGGCGCGGTTCCGCGCGCTCCAGGCCCGCGTGATCGGAGAGGCCGAGCAGGCCTTGGTGCGCTATCGCGCCGCCCTCGCCGAGCTCCGCGAAGCGGACGACCTCGCGACTCGCCTCGAGGCACGGGAGCAGGCCATGCGGAAGGCGGTCCAGTTGGGCGAGGAGGAATCCCTGGCCGTCGTCGGGATCCGCGTCCAGAGGGCGGCGGCGGGCCGCGCCCGACTCACCGCGCTGGCGCGGGCCCAGGCGGCACTCGGAGCGCTCGAAGACGGCGTCGAACGGCCCCTCGCCCCTCCCGGGACTTTGCCCGAGCCTCCGTCTCCAGGCTCCCGGCTGACAGGTGAGCGATGAAGAGAAGGGTCTGGTTTGCGGTCGGCGGCCTCGTTGCGGCGGCGCTCGGGGCCGGCACGTGGATCGTTCTCTTCCATCGGACGTGGCTCGAGCCCGCGCACCACGAAGAGAACGAGCTGGATGTCGAAACGGAAGTCGCCGTCCGCGTGGCCAAGGTCACGCGGGCCACGCTCCGCCGGATCGTCGAAGCGTACGGGACCGTCGTTCCCGAGCCGGCGAACGAGGGCAAGCCGGCCGCATCCGCCCGCCTCGCATCACCCGTGACCGGCATCTTGGCCGAATGCGCGTGCGCCGAGGGACAGCGGGTGAAGAAGGGAGACGTCCTCTTCCAGCTCGACGACCGGCTCGCCCGAGCCGAGGAGGAGAAGGCCGAAGCGGTCGTGGATTCCGCGAAGGCGGCGCTCGCCAGGCTCAAGGCGACGCCTCGTCCCGAACAGGTCGCCGTCGCCGAGGCCGCCGCGGAGAAGGCCCGCCGCGGCGCGGAGCTCGCCCAGCGGACCTACGACCGGCAAACGAGTCTTCTGGAGCAAGAACTCACGTCGGAAAGGAGGCTCCAGGAAACCGAGCTCCAGCTGATCTCGGCCCGGAACGAGCAGACGACGTCGGAGAAGCAGCTCGCTCTCCTCAAGTCCTCTCCCCCCAAGGAGGAGATTGCCGAGGCCGAGGCCAAGGGCGCGGAAGCCGAGAAGGCGCTCGCCGCGGCGCGCTCCCAGCGTTCGCTCCTCCGGATCCAGGCGCCGCTATCCGGGACCCTGGTCCATGTGTGGGCGAACCCCGGCGAGTCGGTCGATGCCACCTCCGCGCTCGCCGAGATCGTCGATCTCGACCGGTTGGTGGTGCAGGCGGCTCTCCCTTCCCCTGAGCTCGGTGCGCTCGCGCTCGGCCAGTCGGCGGAGATCGAGACCGGCTCGAACCACGACTCGAATAGAGGAGAACCCGTCAAGGGGGCGGTCGGCTTCATCGGGCTCGACGTCGATCCCAAGTCGGACTCCGTTCAGGTGAGGATCCTCGTTCGTTCCAATGGCAGGCTGCGACCCGGCCAGTACGTGCGGGTCCGGATCGTGGCCGACGAGCACGCCGGCCGCTTGGCCGTTCCGAAGGAGAGCGTCGTCCTCGATCCCGAAGGCGTGAGCGTCGTCTCGATCGTCGACGGTGCCCGAGCGGCGCGGAAGCGCGTCGAGGTCGGCATCCGCGACGGGGATCTCGTCGAGATCGAAGGCGACGGAATCCGGGAAGGAGCGACGGTGGTCACCGCGGGCGCGTACGGTCTCCCCAAGGAAACCCGGGTCCGGGTCATCGCCCGGTAGGCCGTCCAGGTGGCCGAGGAACGCGTGGAAGGGTCGCGTCTCGGCCGATTCGCCGTCCGTCACTCGAAGGCGATCGTCTTCATCGTCTTCGCCCTCTGCATGGCGGGGGCGTATGCGGCATCGACGATGCCCTCCGCGGTCTTCCCGCAGACCGACTTCCCCCGAGTCGTCATCCTGGTGGAGAACGGCGTCATGCCCGCCGACGAGATGATGGCGACGGTCACGCGGCCCATCGAGGAGGCGATGAAGGACATCCCCGGCTCCGTGAGCATCCGCTCGGCCACGGGACGCGGGTCCGCGGAGATCAACGTCTTCTTCACCTGGAAGGTCGACATGGCGCAGTCGGAGCTCTACGTCCTGACGCGCCTCTCGCAGATCCGCAGCACGCTCCCGGCCACCGCCACGACGTCGGTCTTCCGTTTGACATTCTCGGCCTTTCCCATCATCGGAATCAGCCTCACGGGCCCGGGCCACCGGATCACGGAGCTCTGGGAGGTGGCCCGCTACGTGATCAAACCGCGATTCCTCCGCATCCCGGGAATCGCGCGCGTGGATCTCGTGGGGGGGCGGACGCCCGAGGTTCACGTCGTCGTCGATCCGACCCGGCTCGAGGCCCTACGGCTGAGTCTCGCCGACGTCACCGATACGCTCGCGAAGTCCAACCTAGTGGCTCCGACGGGGATGCACGAGGAGGGCAACACCCTCTTCCTCACCGTGGTGGACGGACGGGTTCACGACATCGACGAGATCGAACGACTCACCATCGCCTCGAGGGGAGGCCATCCCGTCCGGATCCGCGACTTCGCCCAGGTGAAGCCGGGAGAGGAGCCCGCCTTCAACGTGGTCACCGCCGAGGGCGCGAACGCCGTCCTGCTCAACGTCCGGAGCCAACCCGACGGAAGCACGCTCGAGATCGCCGATCGACTGAAGGAGGAACTCACCGCGCTGCGCCACGACCTCCCCTCCGACATGAGGCTCGCGTTCTTCTACGATCAGTCGTTGCTCGTGCGGGCCTCGGTCGGGAGCGTCGGGGAGGCGATCCTCTTCGGCCTCCTGCTCTCGGTGGCGATCCTCTTCTTCTTCCTCAAGAACTGGAGATCCACGGCGGTGGCGATCCTCGTCATACCGGTCACGGTCCTCGTGACGCTGGTGGCGATGAAGCTCGCCGGGATGAGCTTCAACCTCATGACGCTGGGAGGCATCGCCGCGGCGATCGGCCTCGTGATCGACGACGCGATCGTCGTGGTCGAGGCGATCCACACCAAGGTGATGGAGGGGAAGAAGCATCTCCCGGCGGTCCAGGAAGCGATCGGGGAGATCCTCCGGCC
The DNA here is from genome assembly GCA_035695825.1 of Planctomycetota bacterium. GTDB lineage: Bacteria > Planctomycetota > UBA1135 > UBA1135 > JAKEFM01 > JAKEFM01. Next base: position 108,859 of record DASRRH010000018.1, read on the forward strand.
TCTCGTCGGCTCGACGCTGACTCCCGTGGTCGTCTTCGTGCCCCTCGCCTTCCTCGAGGGGATCACCGGGGTCTTCTTCCGCGCGCTCGCGATGACGATGGTGGTCTCGCTCCTCACCTCCCTCGCCCTCGCCGTCACCCTGACGCCCTCGCTCGCGGCCTGGCTCGTTCGACCTCGATCGGGCAGCGCGGGATCCACCCCCGCGGAAGCCGAGGCGGGCGGCTTCCTCCTGCGCAGGCTCGTCCGGGTCTACGAGTGGGCCGTGCGGAAGTTGCTCCGTCATCCATGGCTGACACTGGGGGGATGCGGAATCGTGGTCCTCGCGGGCGTCGGAGTTTGCGCGCGGCTCGAGACCGACTTCCTCCCGGAGATGGACGAGGGCGGGTTCGTCATCGACTACTTCACGCCCCCCGGCACGAGCCTCGCGGAGACCGATCGCGCCCTGCTCCAGGCGGAGGACCTGCTCCGGGCCACGCCCGAGGTCGAGAGTTACTCGCGGCGGACCGGGGCGCGCCTCGCGCTCGCCATCGCCGAGCCGAACACGGGCGACTTCCTCGTCAAGCTCAAACCTTCACGAAAGCGGGGCACGGGGGAAGTCGTCCAGGAGCTGAGGAGGAAGCTGCCCGCCGCCGTCCCGGTCGTGCATTGGGAATTCCCGGGGATCCTCGGAGACCTGATCGGCGACCTCACGTGGTCTCCCAAGCCGATCGAGGTGAAGCTCTTCTCGACCGACGTGGAGTTCCTGAAGCGAAAGGCTCCGCAGATCGAAGAGGCCATCAAGGTCCGGGGGGTCGTGGACACCTTCAGCGGCCTCGTGATCACGGGGCCCTTGCTCCGCCTCCGTGTTCGCTCGGGGGACGCGCAGCGTTTCGGCATGGACGCGGACGACGTGGCCCGGGCGGTCAACGCCGCGATGTTGGGGGAAACGGCCTCCCATCTCCTCGAGGGAGATCGGGTCGTCAACATCCGCGTGCGGGTCGATCCCTCCAGGATCGATCGGATCGGCTCGCTCGCCCGGTTGCCCATCCGATCGCCGGCCGGGACGGTCGTTTTTCTCTCGCAGGTGGCGGACTTCGACGAAGAGCCCGGGCAGTTGGAGCTCCGGCGAGAGGACCTGCGCCAGAACGTGGCGGTCACGGCGCGCCTCGAGGGGCGCGACCTCGGGAGCGCGATGGAGGAGATCCGTTCCAAGTTGAGCCGGGATCCGACGCTTCCTCCTGGGTCGATCGAGTACGGGGGGCTCTACCAGCAGCAGAGGGAGTCCTTCCGGAACCTGACGGTCGCCCTCGTCGCGGCCGTGATCCTGATCTTCGTCGTCCTCCTCGTCGAATTCCGCTCGTTCGTCGAGCCGTACGCGATTCTCTTCGGAGCCGTCCTGGCCCTGTTCGGAACCGTGGTCGCGCTGGAGATCACCCACACGCGGTTGAGCGTCATCGCCTACCTGGGGGCGATCATCGGGGTTGGCATCGTCGCGAAGAACGGGATCCTGATGCTGGATCGGGTCGATCATCTCCGGGAGCAAGGGATGAGCCTTAAGGAGGCCCTGGTCCGGTCGGGCCGCCGGCGTCTGCGTCCCGTGCTGATGACCTCGATGGCGGCGGCGCTCGGGATGATCCCGCTCGCCTACGGGATCGGGTCCGGCGCGGACATGCTGAAGCCCCTCGCGATCGCGGTGATCGGGGCGCTTTCGATCTCGGTGCTCCTCTCGCTGGCGGCGACGCCGACGTTCTACTTCCTCCTCCGGCGGCGATCCGGGAGGCACGCTCCTTCTCACGAAGACAGAGTCGGGCCCCGATGAACGGTCCGAACGAGAGCCACGTCCGGGCCCTCGTGGCCACTTTCAAGTCCATCGACGCCATCCCTGAGGACATGGAGAGCGCCGCGCGCGGCGCCCGGTCTCCGTTCGCGCGCACCGTCCCCGATGTGAGCGCCAGGAAACGCGCCGTCCTCACCGCCTCGGCCTCTCGGATCCGGGGTCAGAAGTCGGACGCTCTCCGAACTCTCGGCGCGGCGCTCCCCCCTCCGGATGTCCCCGCCGCCGCGTCGACCAAGGCGGGCCTGAGCTTCGCGGAGATCGCCCCGCAGGAGATCCCACCTTCCCGGCGACCAGGCTGCGGCCCGTTGAGGGGCCCAGCCGGGGCCACGGTGGCACGCCTCGAGAAGGACCTCCAAGAGTCCCTCCGTCGCCTGCGGGAGTCTCGGACGCGAGGGAACGGGTAGGACGCGGACGGCTCGGGCGATCGTCGGGGCGAGACTCCTCGGTATCCTCCCCCCCGCCGGCCGCGAGGTGCCCGGCGACGCCCTGTTCCGCACCCTCCTCATGAGCGCGGGGCTCACGTTCGGGACGACTTCGTCGATGTACGGGATCCAGGCGGGCATCCCCGGCCGGGCTCCTTCCTCGGTGTTCGTCGCGATCGTGCCGACGTTCGACGCCCATCACTGGTTCGCCACGGTCGGGGCCGAGGAGCGCGGAGAGATCCTGGCGCAGGAGCGGGAGGAGCCATGATCGCCCCGCCTCGGGAAGTCCCGCCGGCCGGGATCCCCTTCTTCGCCCGGCTCGACGCGACGGGGGCTGACCTGCGAGTCGACGCCGTCGCGGGCTTCCGCGCGTTCCGTCCGGAACCGGGCGGAAGCGGCCGGAAGTTCGAGGAGTTCGCGAACCCCTTCCCCCGCTCCCGGAACGAGGCCGCGAGCGCCCGCCTCCATCGCCGCTACGGCATCACGGGGAACGATCTCCGGGGCAAGCCGTCCGCGGAGGAGGTGGCCGGACGATTCGCCGATTTCGTGGGAGAAGGGCCGGTCGTCTGCTTCGAGCGGGCTCGGTTCATGCCGTGGTTCGAGCGCCTCCTAGGAGCCCGTGCCGACCGGGTCGCGGTCCTCGGGGTCGCGGACCTCGCTCGGCTCGTCCTGCCCGGACGGGCGGCGGCGGATCCGCAGCGTCTCCTCGCCGGGAGGCGATTCGGGCCGGGCGGGCCCGCGCCGGAGGAGCTGCCGGCGCTCCTCGCGGCCCTCCTGGTCGAGACGAGTCGCCTCCCGCGCGCCGCGTTCAACCTCCTCGCGGCCCTCCTCGCGGAATTGCCGGATCGGTACGAGGAGCGGGACCCGGGGGCCGCGCGCCATCTCCGGACGGCGTTCGAACTCCTCGACCGTCCGCTCGCGTGGGCCCCCTCGGACGACCTCTTCCGCGGCGCGCTCCCGGAGGGCACGCTCTCCGCAGCGCGCCGCCCGCTCGGCCAAGCGATCGAGGAGGCTACCCAGGCGGACCCGCGCTTCGGCGAGGCGATGGACGGGCTGCCGGAGGAGCCGCTGCCGAACGCCACGAAGGAGGCGGTCCTCCTCGACGAGGCCGAGCGCCGGGCGGTCGACCTCGCGTTCGCCGAGGTCCTGCCGCGCGGGTTCATGGCGGAGGCCGAAGGCGAGGACCCCCGGCTCTTCTATCGGAAGGGGCAGCACGACCTCGGGCGGCGGGTCGCCGACCACCTCGAGCGCGGAGACTTCCTCGTCGTCGACGCTCCGACCGGGACCGGGAAGACCCTCGCCTACCTCGTCCCGGCGCTGCTCTGGGCGCGCCGGGCGGGGGTCCGGCTCGCCGTCTCCACCTTCACGCGATCGCTCCAGGAGCAGGCCTTCGAGCGCGAGATCCCCCGCGCGGTCGAGGCTCTCGCCCAGGCGGGCGTCGAGGGGGACTTCCGGGTCTCGCTGCTCAAGGGACGGGCGAACTACGTCTGCGGGAGGAAGGTGCGCGCCCTCGCCCCGCAGGGGAACGAGGACGCCGGCGAGCTGCTCGCCTGGGGGATCGTCTGCCTCTTCCACCTCTGCGACGCGTCCGGGGACCTCGACCGCCTCCCCGCGCTCGCTCCGATCCCGACCGGGGGGGAGTCGGCCGGAGGAGCGCTCCGGCGCCTGCGGGAGGAGGTGCGCGCGGAGAGCGGCTGCTGCACGCGCAAGGACGATCGACGGCGCTGCGCGGCGGAGGTCGCCCGGCGAGCGGCGGAGCGCGCCCACCTCGTCGTGACGAACCACGCGTTCGTCCTCTCGGCGCCCGAGTTCTTCCGCCACGCGATCTTCGACGAGTGCGAGCACCTCCACGACCAGGCGCGGTCGGCCGACGAGGTCGAGGTGAGGATCGGGACGGTTGACCGGATCCTGCGCGAGGTCCACGAGCCCGGCCTGCCGCGCGCCCGGACGATCCTGCGGGAGGTCGAGCGGGGAACGAGGCGCGCCGGCCGGCGGGCGCGGGGGCTCGGGGACGCGGACGAGCCGGCGCCGCGGGGGATCGGCTCCCTCCTCGAGGAGGCGGCGCAAGCCTGGGAGGAGGCCCGGGACGCGCTCGAGTCCTTCGACCGGGAGGTCGAGCGGTTCGCGCGCTGGCGCGAGCGGGAAACCGCGCGCCGGGAGGAGCGCGAGGCGCACGCCCTCCTGCGGGAGTACGCGTCAAAGGAGGAGGGGCGGACCTTCCTCGAGGCGCGGGTGGGGCTCTCCCGCGCCCTCTCGGCGCTCGAGGCCGCGCTCGCGGGCCTCGCGGAGGAGCTCGAGATCGCCCCCATGCGGGGGGCCGCGCGGCTCCGCGTGCGGATCGGGCGCGCGCGGGCCTTTCTCGCCGCGGAGGCGGGCGGGCTCGAAGGGTTCCTCCCCGTCTTCGAGGGGGAGGCGCGGTTCGATCCGGGCGCCTTCTACGACGTGGAGGAGGACCCCTTCCGCCGGGGCGGCTTCCAGTGCGTGCGCCGCGTCCTGTTGCCGAACGAGTTCCTCGGGAAGCGCTTCCTCCCCGCGTTCCGCTCCGCGGCCTTCGTCTCCGCGGCGAACCACCTCGGCGGGTCGTTCGAAGCGGCCGAGGCCTACCTCGGCCTCGACCTCCTGCGGCGCGCCCCTCACCCGGACACGGGCGAGCCGGGGCGCGCCGTCGAGTCGTTCCGCGCACCCGGCACGCTCGACTACGGGCGGGTGCTCCTCGCAGTCCCCGCCGACGCGCCCCCGTTCCGGAACGAGCCCTCGGCGAGGTCCCGGTTCCTCGCGTACGTCGCCGAGTTCGTCCGCTTCCTCGGCGTGCGGACCGGCGGAAGGCTCCTCGTCCTCTTCACGTCGAACGACGACCTGAGGAAGGTCGCCGGCGCGGTCGCGTCCGACTTCCGGGCGGCGGGGATCCCCTTCCTCTGGCAAGGGATGGAGGGGCAGGGGAAGGAGGAGCTCGCGGAGCGGTTCCGGGAGAGCGACGACGCCGTGCTGATGGGGCTCGACACCTTCTGGTTCGGGGTCGACTTCCCGGGGGCCGCCGTCGAGTACCTCGTCCTCGTGAAACTCCCCTACGGCCGCCTCGACCGCTACTTCTGGGCGCAGTGCTCGGCGCTCGGGGAGGCCGAGCACCGGCGCCGGATCTACCTCCCCCGGGCGCTCGGCATGTTCCGGCAAGGATTCGGGAGACTTCTCCGGCGTCGCGAGGACCGCGGCGCGGTCTTCGTCCTCGACCGGCGGGTCCTCGACGGGCGCGGGCGCGGCTTCCTCGCCGAGCTTCCGGGCCTCGCCCCAGACGCGACCGAGCCGGGGCCACGCGTCGTCGCGGCAGGGACGGAGGCCTGCGCGCGGGAGGCCTTCGCCCACATGGGGGTGGTCGCGGACCTCGAGCGGCGAGGGCTCCCCTTCGGGTTCCCCGGCACGGCGGCCGCAGTCGGGCCGCCTCCCCCCCGCGTATCCTCCCGGGACCCGTGACGGACGAGCGACATCCCTTCTTCACCGACTCCTTCGTGCTCGAGTCGGTGAAGCGCGAGGACTTCTCGTGGATCCTCCTCGAGACCTTCCGCCGGGAGGAGCTCGAGGAGATCGCCCGCAAGACCGGCGTCCGTCCCTACGGCGGCGTGCAGTTCCACAAGATGTCGGACTGGGAGCTCTCGGACTTCGTCGCCGACCTCGCCTACGACGACCCGAAATCTCTGAAGGGTCTCTGTCGCCGCATCCGCGAGCGGCTGCCGGAGCCGCTGCTCGCGGGGCGCCGCCTTTCCGGGCCGCAGATCGACCTCGTCCTCGACCTTCTCCCGAACCTCCCCTACGAGACCACGCTGCCGCTCCTCGTGCGGCTGATCGGGGACGCGGACCCGAAGGTCCGCGCCCGCGCGGCGGACCTGATCCGGCGCTCGTGCGACCTCGACGAGGAAGCGGCGAAGGCGCGCGAGGCCGAGGAGAAGCCGGCGGCGGTCGCGCCCGCCGGGGGAGAGTCTCCCCCCGACCCGGTCGCCGAGGCGCTCGCTCGGGCCGAGGCCGAGCGCGAGAGGGCCGAGACGCTCGCGCGGGAGCGGGCGCGGGGGCGCGAGGAAACCGAGCGCTCGCGCCGCGCCCTGGACGAGATGCGGATCCGGCTCGGCGAGGCGAAGGAGCGGATCCGCGCCCTCGAGGAGGAGGTCCGCCGCGAGTCGGAGGCGCGGCGGGAGGCGGACCGGCGCGCCGCGGAGCACAAGCGGGTCAAGGAGGAGGCGCTCGCCCCGACGGAGCGGGAGGCGGCCCTGCGGACCGATCTCGAGGCGGCGCGCCGCGAGATCGAGGTGCGGACGGAGAAGGTCGAGTGGCTCGAGGAACAGCTCGCCCTCGCGCTCCAGGAGGAGGAGGAGGGGCCGGCGAAGCCGGGCGAGACAGTGGAGGAAGACGCCCTCGCGGCCCGGGCGGCCGCGTTCGCGTCGCGGCGAGGCCGGCGCCCCTCGATCCTCGTCATCGGGGGGGCGCGCAAGCAGTACTCCCACAAGCCGAAGTTCGACGCGCTGAAGAGCCGGGTCGCGATCGAGGGGGAGTGGGAGTGGGCCGACTACGACAGTTGGCACCGGCGCATGCAACGCCTCCGCCACGACATGGAGCGGCGCCACGACGGGCTCGTCATCCTCCACTGGAACCGCACGACCTTCACGGAGAAGGCGCGGGAGGCGGCGGAACGGGCGGATCGGCTGCACCGGACGGTCCAGTACCGGGGCTTCCTTTCCCTGCGGCGCGGGCTGCTCGACCTCCTCCGGCAGATCCTCGACCGAGAGGAGACGAAGGGGGGTTGAGGATCCGTGCTCGCTCGGCGCTGCGATCCGCCGTAAAGGATTGAGGCGCCGACGCTTGTCGTTGGGGACCTCCCCGCGAGTCGGAGGACCACCCAAGTTTCCCCCCCCCCCCCCCGCCCCCGGCGAGGAGGCCGGTCCGCAGCGCGCATTCGGGCGAGTCTCCTCGGGAGGAGGCATCGAGCCCCTTGATCGCCGCCCCGGGATTGGATAGGAAACTCCGGGCCACGGGTCGCCGCACCGCGGTGTAAAGGCCGAATCCTCCTCCTCACATCCCCTACTTCGACTCGGCCTCTCCCCTGGCTTTCTTTGGACGCGCGCGCCTCGGCTGTCGCCCGTGTCGCGGCGGACCATGCGTCGACACCGTGGAAGAGGAAACCGTAATGACGCAGACCACGAGCAGCGCGATGACCTTCATCATCGACTACCTGCGCCGGGAGAGCGACGCCCCTTACAAGGCCGTCCAGGCCGCGGCCAAGGAGTCCGGGCACACCATCTATCCGGTCATGTACGGCCGCGCGAAGGCGATCCTCGGCCTGATCCCGGTGAAGAAGCGCGGCACAGCCTCCCCGGGCCCGAAGCCGCGGGGCCGGCGCGCGGGGCGCACGATCCTCAAGCTCGAGTCGCTCGAGGACCTCAAGGGATTCCTCGACAGCTTCAAGAAGGTCCAGACCGAGCGCGACGGGTACCGCGAAGCCCTCGAGTCGATCGTGGCGAGCGCCCGGCGCGTCCTCGGGTAGCGATGCCGGCCGAGGGGCCCGATGCAGCGCCGCGCCCCGCCCGACCTGCCGGCGGAGGAGGGGGGCGCGCCGGGCCCCCGGAGCCGCCTCCGCTCCCGCCTCCTCCTCGGCGCGGCCGCCGCGCTCTTCCCGCTCGTCGCCCTCGAAGGGGCATGCCGGCTCCTCGGCTTCGGCGGGCCGCCGCGACTCTACGCGGCGGAGCGGGGGCGGAGCGGGACCGGGCTCCGGCGCGTCGCCACCGTCGGGGGGGGCCCCGCCGCGGTCACGACGGAGTTTCCCGAGGCTCGCCCGCCGGGGCACGCTCGCCTCGTCTTCATCGGGGAGTCGACCGCGACCGGACTTCCCTACCCCCCTTCGGTCGCCTTCCCCGCCCGAGTCGAGGCGGCCCTCCGTCGCGCCGGGTTGGCGGTGGACGCCCTCAACGCGTCGGCTCCCGGGCTCGGCATCGCGGAGATCCGACGTCGGGTGGAGGAGATGGCCGGGTACGGTCCGGACCTCCTCGTCGTCTACACGGGGAGCAACGAGTTCTTCCCCTGGAACCTCCTCCCCGGCCGCGAGCGGCGGAGCCATCCCCTTCGCTCCCGGCTGCGCGAGCTCCTCGCGGGACTGCGCCTCTTCCGCCTCCTCGCGCCCGGCGAGCCCGCGCTCGCCGGGGCGCGGGACTACCCCCTGGAGGCCTCCGAGGAAGATCGCCGCGAGGCTCGCGCCCTCTGTCGCGTGGAGTTCGCCGCGCTGATCGAGGGCTGCCGTCGCGCCGCGGTTCCGCTCCTCGTCGCCCTCCCGGGGGCGAACCTTCGCGACGCGGTCCCGAAAGTGAGACGGGACTACCCGGACCCCGAGGGACGCATCTCGCGGGTCCAAGCCGGGGTCCTCGAGCGCGCGGGGGGCGGGGACCTCCCCGGAGCGCTCGCCCTCCTCGACGAGACCCTCCGGGACGCGCCCGACCACCCGGTGCTCCACTTCGGACGCGGGAGGGTCTTGCTCGAGTTGGGCCGGAAGGGGGAGGCCCGGCTCGCCTTCGAGCGGGCGAGGGACCTCGACGCCCTCCCCGCGCGGATCACGGCGGACATTCACGCGATCCTCGAGGAGGCCTGCGCCCGGGCGAGCGTCCCCCGCCTCGACGCGCAGACGGTCCTCGACGCCGCCGACCCGACGGGGATCTCCGGCGACGCGGTGTTCGTCGACCACGTCCACCCGACGGCCGAGGGGCACGTCCTCCTCGCGCGCGCGATCCTCGGAGCGATGGCCTCCGAGCCCGCCCTCGGAGCGCGGTTTCCGGCGGGCGCGCTCCGCGAGGCGGCGAGTCGGGTCGAGGGGGCGAGGCTCACCCCGGGTGAAGAGGCGGGCGCGCGTCGCACGGAGGCCGTCTTCCTCTTCCCCCGCGCGTACGCCGGGGGTCCCGATTCCGGTCTCGCCGCTCGGGTCCTCGGCCTCCTCCGAGAGGCGGCGCCCGAGGATCCGCCCGACGAGGTCGCGGCGCTCCTCCTCGGCCTCCTCGAGATCCGGACCGGGGACGCGGAGGTCGGCCGGCGGCGCTTGCGCGGGGCGCTCGAGCGGGGGGCGCTTCCGCGCGTCGAGCCCGGGCTCCTCCGCGCGATCGGGGAGACGCCCGATTCGATCCGTGCGCGCGCCGGAGGATGACCCGCGGCCCGGACCGGAGGGACCGCCGCGCCTCCTCGCGGACGAGAACCTCGGTCGCCTCGCCCGCTGGCTCCGGGTCGCCGGATTCGACACGCTCCATCGCAACCCGGCCGACGACGCCTGGCTTCTCCGGATCGCGGTCGGCGAGGGGCGGATCCTTCTCACGCGGGACCGCAAGCTCGTCGACCCGCGGCGCCTCGCGCCCCCCCTGCGCGCGGCGGCCGCGGGGGCGAGGATCCACCTCGTCGGGGGCTTCGACACGCGCGAGCAGCTGGTCGAAGTCTGCCGGGCCCTCCGCCTCGATCCGCTCGAGCGCGCCTTTCGTCGCTGTCCGTCGTGCAACGGCGAGGTCCGGGAGATCGGGCGCGGGGAGGTCCTCGGCCGCGTCCCCCCTCGGTCCCTCGCGCTCTACGCGAGCTACTTTCTCTGTTCCCCGTGCGACAAGGTCTACTGGGAGGGGGACCACGTCGTGCGCAGCCGCCGCTTCCTCGAGGGGGTGAAGGCGCGAGCGGGCATCCGCCCCCAAACCGGACCGTAGATCCACCCGGAGACCGCCTCCCCTACCGCCCTCGGCCGCCGAGCGTCTGGCCCCAGTCGATCGGCCCCTCGGCGAATCGCCGATGGAGCTTCGCGAGCGACCACGCGTTCCCCTTCTCGAAGTGCCGGTAGATGGCGTCATACCCTTCTCCCGAACGGTAGCCGACGCCGGAGAGGGTGACCCGGATCCGGTCGAGCGCCAGGTCCTCGAGCTCGAGCACGAAGAACAGGTTGGGGAGGAGCTCCGGATGGGGGAAGCCGGGGGGGGCCTGCACGGGTTGGATCGAGATCATCCGCATCGGGAGGTAGCTCAGGTACCGGTTCTGGATGTTGCGGGGATCCCCGATCTTCCCGTTCGGGTCGTACGTGCTCTCCCAGATCCCCCCGAGCCGGAAATCCACGGCCGCGACGGGCACGGCCCACGACTTGACCCCCTCGGCGGTGGTGAGTGCGTCCCACACCTCCTTCCGGGAGGCCTTCACGACGATGCTCTGCTGGAGAACGCGCGAACCGTCCGGCGCGACGAACGAGCTGTCCTGGACGGGCGGATCCTCGGAGCCTCCGCGGGGGAGGGAGAGTCCGAGGAGGAGGGCGGCGATCGAGGGGTGTTTCATGCGAGGGTCTCCTTCCGAGCGGTCCCGTTCCGGTCGCGACGGAAGCGATCCGCGTCGCGCCGGAGCCGGGAGAAGTAGTCCCGGAGCCGCCGGACCGACGCGTCGAAGGTCTCGAGGGTGCGGTGGGTCCTCGCCTGCATGACGGCCCCCTCCATCGTCGCGAGGACGAGGACCGCGAGCTCCCGCGGATCGGCGTCGGCGGGCAGGCGCTCGCGCGCCTTCTCGAGACACTCCTGCACGGCGCCGGTCCAGCCGTCGAAGTTGGCGGCGAGCTTCCGGCGGACCGGGGGATCGGGCTCGTGCAGCTCGAGGGCGAGGCTCCCGATCGGACAGCCGTAGAGGCAATCCGTCTCGACGAGGAGGCGCCGGTAGGCGCGGAGGAGGGCGAACACGCGCTCGATCGGGTCGCGGACCCCCTTCCACGCGGGGCCGAGGAGCCTCGGGCGGATCTCGACGCGGTAGCGGTCGAGGACGGCGAGGAGCAGGTCCTGTTTCGTCGGGAAGAAGTGGTAGAGGCTCCCGCTGTTCGCCCGGGCCGCCCGCAGGACGTCCGCGACGCTCGTGGCTCCGTACCCCTTCTCGAGGAAGAGCCGCATGGCGGCGTCGAGGAGGCGCGCGCGGGTTCCCCCGGACGTCACCGGGCCCCGTCCTGAGTTGAACGATCAATCAAGCGCCTCCATCCTGGCCTCCGCCCGGTCGGGAGTCAAGCCGGGGGGGGAGCGCGGGAAGTCAAGCCCTCCGCTCCCCGGGGGGACGCGGGTCCCGGCCCCCGGCCCCCGGTCGAGGGTTCTGGATCGCCCCCGAAACCGGGATAATCCCCCCCGGCGCGCCGGCGGAGCGGGCCCTCCAGGAGAGGGGCCGCGCGAAGCTCCGCGGCGCCCGCGAGCGAATGGCCAACCCGACGAGCGCGAACCCCGGACCGGCGTCGCCCGAGCCCCGCGTCTCGACCCTCCTCATCGAGAAGGAGATGAAGGAGGCGTACCTCAACTACGCGATGTCGGTCATCTACGCCCGGGCCCTCCCGGACGTGCGCGACGGGCTGAAGCCCTCGCAGCGGCGGATCCTCGTCGCGATGAACGACCTCGGGCTCACCCCGCGCTCGAAGTACCGCAAGTGCGCGAAAATCGCGGGCGACACCTCGGGGAACTACCACCCGCACGGCGAGGGGGTCATCTACCCGACCCTCGTCCGCCTGGCCCAGGACTTCACGCTCCGCTATGCCCTGATCGAGGGGCAGGGGAACTACGGCTCGATCGACGGCGACCCGCCCGCGGCGATGCGCTACACGGAGGCGCGCCTCGCCGGGCCCTCGATGGAGATGCTGGCGGACCTCGATCTCGGGACGGTCGATTTCCGCCCGAACTACGACGAGACGCGCCAGGAGCCGGTCGTCCTCCCGGGCCGCTTCCCGAACCTCCTCTGCAACGGCTCCGACGGGATCGCCGTCGGGATGGCGACCTCCCTTCCCCCCCACAACCTGAACGAGATCGTCGACGCCCTGATCGCCCTCCTCGACGACCCGGAGGTCCCGGTCGAGGAGCTCCTCCGGATCGTCCCGGGCCCCGACTTCCCGACGGGGGGGATCATCTGCGGCCGGGAGGGGATCGAGCAGGCCTACCGCACCGGGCGCGGGCTCCTCAAGCTCCGCGGCCGCGTCGAGATCGAGTCGAAGAAGGACCGCGACGTCCTCGTGGTCACGGAGATCCCCTACCAGCAGCGCAAGAGCGCGATCATCGAGCGGATCGCGGAGCTCGTGAAGGAGGACCGGATCACGGGGATCTCCGACATCCGCGACGAGTCCGACCGGGAAGGGATCCGGATCGTCGTCGAGCTCAAGAAGGGGGAGGAGACCCAGGTCGTCCTGAACCAGCTCTACGAGTACACCCCGCTCCAGGCGACGATCTCCGTCATCAACCTCGCCCTCGTCGGCGGGCGGCCCCGCACCCTCGCCCTGAAGCCCCTCCTCGAGTGCCACCGCGACCACCGCTTCGAGGTGCTCCGCCGCCGGACGCGCTTCCTGCTGCGCAAGGCCGAGGAGCGCCTCCACATCGCCGAGGGGCTCGCGATCGCCGTCGACCACATCGACGAGGTCGTCTCGATCATCCGCAAGTCCGCGAACACGCCGGAGGCGAAGACGAACCTGCGCGCGCGCTTCTCCCTCTCCGAGGTGCAGGCCCAGGCGATCGTCGACATGCGGCTCGGGCGCCTGACCGGGCTCGAGCGCTCGAAGCTCGAGGAGGAGATCGCCTCGCTCAAGAAGGAGATCGAGGAGTACCACGCGATCCTCGGGGACGACGCGAAGGTGTTCGCCCTGATCCGCGCCGAGCTCCTCGATCTCAAGGCGAAGTACGGCGACCCGCGGCGCACGAAGTTCGCGGAGGCGATCGAGAAGTTCGTCGCCGAGGACCTGATCCCGGAGGAGGCGATGGTCGTCACGGTCACCCGCGACGGCTACATCAAGCGGACCGCCCTCACCTCCTTCCGGGCCCAGGGGCGGGGCGGCAAGGGGGTGATCGGCTCGGACACGAAGGAGGGGGACATCCTCTCCCAGCTCTTCGTCGCCTCGACCCACGACTACCTCCTCCTCTTCTCCGACGACGGGAAGGTCCGGTGGCTCAAGGTCCACGCCCTCCCCGAGCTCGGCCGCGCGGCGAAGGGGCGCGCGATCGGGAACCTCCTCGCGCTCCGCGACGGCGTGAAGATCACCTCGATCCTCCCGGTCGACCGCTTCGACGGGCGCCACGTCGTCTTCGCGACGCGCCGCGGCGTCGCGAAGAAGACCCCGCTCGCCGCCTACTCCCGGCCGAAGCGCGGCGGGATCATCGCGATCCGGATCGACGAGGGGGACCGCCTCATCGGCGTGGGTCTCACGAGCGGCGGGGAGGACGTGATCCTCGCCACGCACGACGGCTACGCCGTCCGGTTCCCCGAGTCGAACGTCCGCCCGATGGGGCGGCCCGCGCGTGGCGTGCGCGGCATCACGCTCCGCAAGGACGACTTCGTCGTCGACATGGTGATCGCGAAGCCCGGCGTCACCCTCCTCACCGCCTGCGAGAAGGGGCGCGGCAAGCGCACGGCGCTCGACGAGTACCGGCGCACGCGCCGCGGGGGGAAGGGGATCATCAACATCCGGACGACCGAGAAGAACGGGAAGGTCGTGAACCTCCTCGCGGTCTCCGACGAGGACCAGATCCTCCTCGTCTCGGAGCAGGGGCAGATCGTCCGGATCCGGGCGAAGGACGTCTCCGTGATCGGGCGCGCCACCCAGGGGGTGAAGCTGATCGACCTCGCGGAGGGGGACCGGCTCGTCGCGGCGGAACCGGTCGTCCGCGAGGAGTCGCAGGAGGCGGCAGCCGAGGCCGCTGCGGCGGCGCGGGCCGAGCGCGCGAAGGCCCCCGCCGCCCCTGCCCCGACCGTGGGAGAGGTCGAGAAGCTCGAGGAGGAGGGGGAGGAGGACGAGCCCGAGGAGGAGGCCGCCGAGGAAGAGGAGGAGGACGAGGAGGAGGAGTCCCCCGAGGGGGACGAGAAACCCTCCCCGTGAGGCGGGACGGCGGCCCGGCGCGCGCCTGCCTCCCCGTCCTCCTCGCGCTCGGTCCCGCTCTCGGGGCCTGCCGTTCCCTCCCGGTCACGCCGCGCGCGATCGAGGCCTGCGCCGCCTCCTCCGAAGAGAAGGAACGCGCGCTCCGGTCCTGGCGCGAGGCCGTGGAGATCGCGAACGCGTTTCTCGTCTCTCCCTTCGACCGGACGCTCCCCGCCGGACGCTTCGAGCTCGGCCCGGACGGGATGCGCCTCCTCGCCGGCGACCGCGTCTGGCCGATCGAGGTCCGGAGCACGACGTGGGGCGACCTCGTCCTGTGGGCGGGCTTCCAGGCCCAGGAGGCCTCCTACGGCTTCTGCGTCGGGGAATGCCCGCCGGAGGAGGAGCCCCTCCTCCACAACTCCTTCTTCCGCGCTCCGAACGGATTCCTCCTCGCGCCCGACTCGATCGCCGACCTGATCCTCCACGAGACCGCCCACGTCGTCGCGCGCGAGGGGACGGTCGGGTTCTGGAACAGCCTCGCCTACTACGCCGAGGCGATCTTCCTCCTCCGGAGCACGACGCACTCCGACGAGGACGTCCCCCATGCGGTCGACGAGGAGTTCGGCCACTTCCTGACGGCCCGGGGGGGGGACCCGGCGCGGCGGGAGAAGGCGTTGCGGACCCTCGAGGAGCACCTGCGCTCCCCCGGCCCCCATTGCCGACACGGGCCCGTCGACCCTAGCCCGGCGCCATCCCGGCCGAGCGGCCGCTCGCGAGTCGAGACGACCGGCGCCGCTCGCCGGTCCGGTCATGCCTCCATCCACGACTTCGGGGGCTTGAGGAGGAACTCCTCGAGGGGGATCCCGCCCGCGCCGACGAGGAGGATCCGCCGCGGTCGGAAGGTTCTCGCAAACGCGTCGAGTCCGGGGAGGGTTTCCTTCCGCCTGCCACTCTTCACCTCGATCGCCGTCACGGTCTTGCCCGCGCGGAGCACGAAGTCGACCTCGTGATTCCGCTCGCGCCAGTAGAGGAGCTCGACGGAGGTGCCGTCGAGGCCGTTCGAGAGGTGGGCCCCGACGGCGGACTCGACGAGTCGACCCCAGAACGCGCGGTCGGCTCGCGCCTCGTCGAATCCGAGGGGCGAGGCGGCCGTCATGAGGGCGGTGTTCAGGACCTGGAGCTTCGGGCTGGAGGCCCGTTGCCGAACCTTCCGTCCCGAGAACTTGGAGAGGCCGGCGAGCATCCCGGCTCCGGAAAGGAGCTCGAGGTAGTGGGCGAGGGTCGTCGTGTTGCCCGCGTCGTGGAGCTGTCCGAGCATCTTCTGGTAGGAGAGCACCTCGCCCGAGTGGTCGCATCCCAGCTGGAAGAGGCGGCGCAGGAGCGCGGGCTTGTCCACGCGGGTGAGGAGGAGGATGTCGCGGGAGACGGTCGTCTCCACGAGGGAGTCGAGGACGTACCGGGACCACCTCTCCCGGTCGCCGGCGAGAGGAGCCGCGCCCGGGTAGCCGCCGAAGTAGAGGTACCGGTCGAGGTCGAAGCCGAAGGCCTCCCGCATCTCGGCGAAGGACCAGTGGGGGACGCGAAGGATTTCGAAGCGGCCCGCGAGGCTTTCCGTGAGGCCGCGCTGGACGAGGAGGGGGGAGGAGCCGAGGAGGACGACCTTGAGGGCGGTCTTCGCCGCCGAGTCCTCGTCCCAGAAACGCTTCGCGCTCTCGGACCACCCGGGGACCTTCTGAATCTCGTCTAGCACGAGGAGCCCGCCGCGCCGCCCTCCCTCCCGCGCGCGTTCCCGTCCGATCTCCCACTGCTCCTCGATCCAGCGGCGGTCGCGGAGCGTCGGCTCGTCGGCCGAGGCGTAGTGGGCGGGAAACCGGACCTCGCCGATCGCTTGCCGGGCGAGGGTCGTCTTCCCCGACTGCCGGGGGCCCGCGAGGACCTGGAGGAAGCGCCGCGGTTCGCGGAGGCGTCCGACGAGCGCGGCGCAGAGGGAACGGCGGTAGCCGGTGGCGTGCTTCAACGGGCTGACGAATTACTCAATATAGTGAGTAAATTTACTCTGGATCATGAGCAAACGGAAGGGCCCCCGGACAGCCCCCCCCCCCAAGCCTTCCGCCAAGGAGGGTCAGTCGCCGAGGCGTCCGAGGAAGAGCCGATCGAGGCCGATCATCCAGTCGCCGCGGGCCTCCTCGTTGCGGCCGACCACCTCGAAGGTGAACCGGTGCACGCCTCCTTCGAGCGGGCGCTCGCCGAAGGAGGCCGCGGCGACCCCGACCTCCGGGGCGTAGCCGTCCCACGGATCGCCCTGCGCCTCGCCGTCGACGAGGAGGCGGAAGATCGCGTAGTCGGGCGCGCGCGTGAATCGGCCGTCGATCCGGTACCGCCCGGCTTCCGGAACGGGCACCTCGATGGTGAAGGAGGAGCCGACGCGGGCATTCCGGAACCAGAGCTGGGAGGTCCCCTTCCGTTCCGGGTCCCAGGAGATCGGCTGCTCGACAGCGTGGCCGTCCTTCACGGACTCGGGGGCCAGCGGGAGATGGCTTTCCCCCTCGAGCAGGTCCTGGAAGCGGAGCATCTGGATCCCGAGCCACCGGTTCGGATTCGGGGCCTTCTCCCACGGTGCCTCGCGGAGCGCGAGGCGGTGCTCTCCCGACTCGAGGGAGAAGGGTGCGGAAGCGCCCGACGTCGGTAACGCAGCGGGCGTCCAGACCATGACCCTTCGCCCGTCGACCTCCACCCGGACGTCCGTTCGCGGGTCCGGCCCCATGCGATAGCCGGCGAGCAGGCGGAAGATCCCGGACTGTCCAACCTCGAAACGCAACTCCGCGGAGAAGGTCTCGCCGCTCCGCTCGAGGTCAAGGAACGGGCGGCGGACCGAACCGGCCGGGTGGGGGACCACCCTCGCCTTCCCGGCGACGAGGCGGTCGAGGAGCGCCTTCGCGTCGAGGGCGCCCGCCGGGAGGGGCGCGGTGACCAGCGGGCGAGGGTCCTCCTCGAGCGGGAACGCCGCCACGCCCTCGGAGCGGTCGAGGTAGGCGTAGGCGACCGCCGCGTAGCCGGCGCCGGGGTAATCGTTGCGGCCGCCATGCTCGATCGTCATTCGGAACGACTTCTCGAACGGGATCGCGTCCGGGACATGGAAC
Source organism: Planctomycetota bacterium (assembly GCA_035695825.1). Classification (GTDB taxonomy): domain Bacteria; phylum Planctomycetota; class UBA1135; order UBA1135; family JAKEFM01; genus JAKEFM01. The sequence continues at coordinate 126,076 of DASRRH010000018.1, forward strand.
CGATAGACGCCGATTTCGCCGCGGTTCTCCTCCTTCACCGTGCAGCCGTGGAAAGGCTGTTGCACGGGGCCGCGGTTGAAGTACCAGCCGCTGTTGAAGTAGTCCTCCGTCCCCGTCCCGTTGAACGCTTTCTCGCCGTCGGCCCACACCTCCTCGTCTCCCTCGAGGAACCAGATCCCGTCGTTCCCAACCATCGCCATCGAGACGCCGACGAAGTGGCCGCGGCCGGTCTCCTCGAGGATCCTGAAGGCGCGCCCCGCCCGCGTCGTCTCCTGCCGGTAGCGCGCGTGGAAGCGGAGCGGCGTTCCGGGGTCGCCGCTCGTGGAGCGCGCTCGAAGGACGACGTCGCCGGGGGGCGAGCCCCGCGCGGCGATCCCGATCCGGATGCCGTTCGAGAAGGGCATCCGGAAGAAGGATCGAAGGGTCGAGCCCCGGAGCAGGATCGGCATCGCGGCGGTGTCGCGCAGGCCGAAGGGAGAGCAGAAGAAGAGGTCGAGCGGAGCGTCGACGGCAGGCTCCTTTGCACCGTCGACCCAGACGCGGAGGAAGAGGTCGCGGAGTTCCGTCCCCTCTGAAACCTGCAGAAAGAGCTCGTCGATCCGCCCCGCCCCCTCCTTCCAGAAGAGATCCCCGGCGCGGGCGAGGGGTCGAGCCGCGTTCACGGTGAAGGCCCAGGGAGGGCCTCGTGCGGGATCCTCCTCCCCGAGGCGTCCGAGGATCTCCTCGACTCTGCGGATCGATTCGAGGAACCTCGGTTCTCGGGCGTCCCCAACGGAGGCCGCCGCCCCCTCGGGCAGGTCCATCACCTCGACTTGGTAGTAGCACCGGCCGGGACGGTCGACCGAGACCTCGAGGCCGTCGCGGAACCCCATCGGCAGGTAGGAGATCGCCCCGCCCGAGGAGCGCGTCGCGAGCGGCGGCGCGAATGGGGGGACCTTCCCGTCGAAGAGCGCGCCGAAGGGCGCTTCGAATCGCGCCCCCGCTCGGTCCGCGAACCGGAAGAGGGCGGGCGCCTTCTCCTCTCCGTCGGGATTGGCGCTCCAGATCCGGAGCACGATCCCCGAGCCCTCGACCCGCGCCAGGACGGCGCGATCCCCGTCGACCGCGAGGAAGTGCCCGGCGTCGTCGTTCCCGCCGGTCCGGTCGAACGAGGAGAATTGCCGGACCTTCCACGGCCGGGGCTGAGGGAGCTTTGCGAGGTCGAAGAGGTCGGCGAGGTCGAACGAGCCCTCTCCGGCGCCGGCGAGGAGGAGGAGCGCGAGCATCCGCGGCAGGGAGCTTAGCGGCCGCGGAGGGGAACCCAGGACGCCCGAGGGGCGTCTCATCCCATGGCCGCTCCCTCGTTGACGCAAGCAGGGGGGGGATGAGAGACTCGCAAGTGCTTCTCGTGGAAGGTCGTGGCCGGCCGCGGCGCGGGAGAGCCCCCGCCCTTGCGGCGGCCGAGTCCCCAGCGCCCCCGTCGGGGGCAGGAATGTGAAGTCCCGATGAAACGGATCCCCATCCTCCCCGTTCTCCTCGCGAGTGCCCTGTCGGCGTCCGGCGCCGCGGCACAGACCGCCTGCTCGCTCGGGCCTCCCGCGCCCCCGGCGTACGGCGCGGTGGCGACCGCCCCGGCGTTCGCTTCGATCCTCGGGAGCGCGACCGCCGTCGTCCTCCACGGGGCGGGCGTCGACGACACGATGTCCCCGGTGACGCCCCTCCCGATCGCGTTCTCCTTCATGGGAATCCCGAGGGCGGGGTTCACCGTCGACTCGAACGGAAACGTCCGGTTCGCCGCCGGCGCGAGCGACTTCACGAACGACCCCATCCCCGCGGCCCTGACGCCGAACGACTACATCGCCGCGTGGTGGGACGATCTCCACACCGGGCTCGCCGGCTCCGTCCTCTACGACGTCGTCGGCGGCTCCCTCGTCATCGAGTGGAACGCGGTCGAGCACTTCCCCGGCTCGAACGGGAGCGGGGAGAGCGCGACGTTCCAGGTCGTCCTGAACCCCTCCCCCGCGGACACGATCGACTTCCACTACGACGGAGCGACGTTCGCCGCGGGCGTCGATCCCTGGTCGGCCACGATCGGAGTCGAGGACGGCACGGGAGCGACGGGCCTCGACGTGACGGGAGGAGCGGCGGCGAACGCCGTCTTCCCGGCGACCGACTTCACGCTCGCCCCCGGGCCCGTCCTTCCGGGACCTCCGGTGCTGAACTACGTCGCGACCCCGTTGGCTCCCGCCTTCTCCTCGATCTCGGGGGCCGTGGGCGAGGTCGTCCTGCTCCTCCCCGTGACGGACGACACGACCTCCCCCGCGGCCGCGCTTCCCGCCCCCTTCTCGTTCTACGGCGTGCCGAAGGCGGCCTTCCAGGTCAACAACAACGGCTGGATCGCGTTCGACCAGGCGCTCGGGCTCGGCTACTTCACGAACGCCGCGATCCCGACCGCGGCCGCCCCGAACGACGTGATCTTCCCGTGGTGGGACGACAACTACCTCTTCGCCGGAGTCGGTTCGGTCAGCTACCTCGTGACGGGAGGCGGCGACCTGATCGTCCAATGGACGAGCGAAGGGCACTTCGCCACGGTCGCGGGTAGCCACAGCGCGACCTACCAGGCGATCCTCCACCCCTCTCCCGCGGACACGATCGAGTTCCACTACGACGCGGCGAGCTTCGTCGCCGGCCCCAGCTGGACGGCGACGATCGGCGTCGAAAACGCGGCGGGGACCGTCGGCCTCGACGTGACGGGTCTCGGGACGCTGAACACCGTCCTCCCCGCCACCGACTACCTGCTCGACCTCTGCGTGCCGTGCGGGACCACGGCGAGCTTCGGCCCGCCCTGCCCGTCGACGATCGGCACGGCGGGCGGACCTCCGCTCGCGGGAAACCTCGGGTTCGCGATCACCCAGGCGGGCGCGGCGCCGAGCGTCCCGAGCTTCCTCGTCCTCGGCTTCTCGAACACGACCTGGGTGCTTCCGCCCGCGATCCCGCTGCCGCTGCCGCTGTTCGTCTTCGGCGCGGTCGGGGGGTGCTCGCTCCTCGTCTCCGCGGACATCATCCTCTCGACCGCCACGACCCCGGCTGGGACGAGCGCGGTCCCCATCCCGATCCCTCCGGGAACCACGCCCTGCATCGGAGTCTACTTCCAGTGGGTGAACGTCACGGGGATCTTCCCCCTGACGCTCCCCACTTCCGACGGCATGCTGGTCGCCACGGGCTAGTCCCCGGGTTCATCGGATCCTTCGCGGGCGCGGCCTTCGGCCGCGCCCGCTTCATGGACGCGCGCCGGCGTGGAGGAGGGTCCCCGCGACCGGCCGGCGCTCGGCCTCCGCGACGACGCCGACGGGCGGGCGCGCCCCGAGCGGCGTGACGACCGAGGAGAGGAGCGCGAGGGGCGTCGTGTCGAAGGTCGGGCTCTCGATGCGCACGCCCCGCGCAGGCCTCGGCCAGACCTCCCGGGCCGGCCCCGGGCGATCGCGGAGCCGAGCGGCCAGGACCGAGGGGAGGACCTTCGAGGAGTCGGCCAGGGCGAGGACCGTCCCGCCACCCTCCCGGATCCTCCGGGCGGCCGCGCAGGTGCCGGCCTTGTTCACGAGGCCGAAGGCGGAAAGGGCGTCCGCCCCGACGAGGAAGAGGTCGGCCTCGGCGGCCGCGTCGAGGAAGGCGAGGTCCGGGAGGAGGCGGACGCGGAGCCCCGCCCGCGCGAGCGTCGCGGCTGTACGCCGGCCCTCCAGTCCGGGGCGCGATTCCGAGCAGACGACTTCGAGGGACCTCCGCCTCCCGGCCCGGACGAGGGCGGCCGTGACGGTGCTCGACCAGGAATGGACCGCGACGGGACCGTGGGCGGGGACGAGGCGCGCCGCGCGCGCGGCGATCGCCTTCCGGTCGCGGGAGAGACCAAGGGCGAACGCGCGGGCGGCGCGAGCGGCCGACGAGACGGGGTCGCGACCTCCCCGCTCGAGCGCGAGGAGAAGGCCGTTCGCGAGGTTGAGGAGCGGCGCCATCGAAGGTTGGACGGCGGCGAGCGCGCGAGCCGCGAGGCGCAATTCCCCGAGATCGGCCCGCCCACAGGCACGGGCGAACCCGTCCGCCGCGCGCGCGGCGAGCTCGGCGGCGCCCGCGGTCCGGTCGACCGAGAGCGCTCGGAGGAGGGCGCGAAGTCGCTCGTCCAAGAGGGGCGCGTTCAACGCGGGAACCGGTAGGATTCCGCCCGCCCCGACACTACCGGCGATGGGACCCCTCGGCACGAGGATCGAGAAGGATCTCCGCGAGGCGATGAAGGCCCGCGACGCGGCGCGGACCTCGACGCTCCGGATGCTCGTCGCGGACCTGCGGAACGAGGAGATGCGAGGCGGAGCGACCCTCGACGAGGCGCGCGAGTTCGAGGTGCTGCGGCGGGCCCTCAAGGCCCGTCACGACGCGGCGGAGGGGTTCGACAAGGGAAGCCGCCCCGACGCCGCGGCGAAGGAGCGCGCGGAGGCGGCGCTGATCGAGACCTACCTGCCGAAGCTCCTGAGCGCATCGGAGACCGAAGCCGCCGCGCGAGTGATCGCGGCCGAGCTCGGCCTCGCTTCGAAGCGGGACATGGGCCGTCTCATGAAGGAGCTCCTCGGGCGCCATCGGGGCCGGGTCGACGGGAAGGTCGCGCAGGAAATCGCCGCTCGCGTGCTCGCCTGACGGGCTCGAGCCGCGCGGCGGCGAGGAAGACCGGGGCCGACACCCCCTCTCCCGCCTTCACACTCCCAGCCGTTGACGGTGGGGGAAACTGGGATAAGGTGCGCCGCCGCCCAAGGGCCGGGCTCTCCGGCGGAAGGATCAAGGTGCAGTTCCTCACACCCGACTCGGTGCGAGGCAGGGTCGGCTTCGTGGTCCCGCGCTGGACGACGGGACCGTCGTCGGACCGGCAGGGGGTGCCGTTCCGGTCGATCGCGGTCGCCTCGGCGATCTTCAACGCCGGGTACGAGATCGTCTGGTTCGACGAGGCCGTCGACGTCAACGGCAAGGACGGCACCGGGGAGTTCCTCAAGGCTGTGGACGGCGCGCGCGCCGTCTTCTTCTGGTTGAACGAGCTGACCCCCGCGGTGCAGATGGGCGGCGTGCTGCGCCTTGCGACGCAAGTCCGCGAAGCGCACCCGGAGATCCCCACCTGCGTCGGGGGTCCGTTCATCACCCTGTGCCCTCCCGAGGTCCTCTACGGGGACTACGGGCCCGTCGACTACTTCCTGCGGTCCGAGTCGGAGGATCCGGCCCCCCAGTTCCTCGCCGCCCTCGAGGGGAGGGAGCCGCTCGACGGGGTCTCGGGACTCGTCTGGCCGCGCGAGCGCCGGCACGCCGCCGTCCGCCCCCACGTGCGATTCCGTGCCGAGCATACCTCCGTCTACCGCCACCTCGACCTCACCCCGTACATCCAGCGGATCGGCGGCTTCTTCGGCAACGGCGAGCCGACGCTCGCGATCGGCACGGGCCGCGGATGCGCGAAGGGTTGCTCCTTCTGCTACTGGACGAACTTCGAGCCCTCCCTCCTCGACCCCGGAGCGATCGTCGACCTCGTCGAGTTCCTCCGGGGGCGCTACGGCGTGCGGCAGTTCCACCTCGCCGAGCTCGACTTCTTCACGAACCGCGCCCGGCCGCTGGGGATGGCGCGCCTCTGGCGCGAGCGCGTCCCCGACTGCGGGTGGTTCACGCTCGCCTCGCCCGTCGACGCCATGCGGTTCACCGAGGCGGACTGGGACCTCCTCGCCGAGGGGGGATGCCGCAAGCTCGAGTTCGGGACCGAATCGGGCTCGGCGAGGATGCTCCGGGCGATTCGCAAGCGCCATCGCCCCGACGACCCCTGGGAGCTCGCGCGGATCACGCTGCGGCGGGGCATCGCGTCGATGCACAACTTCGTCTTCGGGCTCGTCGGGGAGACCGAGGAGGACCGTCGCGCGTCGTGCCGACTCATCCTGCGCCTCGGCGACCTCGACCCGGAGCGCGTCTACTTCACCTTCCGGTTCTTCCAGGCCGCCTGGGACGTGCCGATGGGCGAGGAGGCGATCGCGCAGACGGAGGGCTTCCCCCGATCGCTCCGCGAGGTGCTCGACTACCGCCCGGTCTACGGGGACGTCGGCGGGCGCGCGCTCCAATGGCTCACCGCGGAGGAGGAGCGGCGCGTGAAGACGATGGTCTACTACTTCCTCCCGATCGTCTCGAGCCGCCTCGTCTACCCGGAGAGGTGGCGTCAGGGTCTGTATCGCGGGCTCCGGTCGCTCGCGCGGGTCCGCGCGCAGCGGGGCTGGTTCGGGCTCGGGGCCGACCGCTGGCTCTTCCAGCGGGCGCTCGGCGGCGGGCTCGACTGCACGTATACGGCGTGACCCGGCCGGAGACCGGGCGTGGGGGAGGCGAAATGGGGCGTCCTCGAGCGGTTCCGGCTCTTCCCCGGTCGCGGCGCCGCGCCCGGTAGGAGCGACCTCCTCCGTCGGGCCGTCGAGGGACGCGTCGCGCTCCTGAGGGCCGGCGCGCACATGCTCGGTCCTTTCCGCGTCGTCGACGAGGCGGGGGAGTGGTGGCTCCTCGCCTGGAAGTTCCCCGACCGCTCGGCCGCCGAAGGACTCCGGCGCCTCCACGAGGACCCGGACTGGCTCCGATCCGTCGAGACGCGGGTGGAGGAGGGGCCCGAGGGGGACCTCGCCGACGGACTCCCCGGAGGCTGAGCCGTCAGGGACCCGGTCCTCGGAGGGCGTCGACGGCCCAGGGGACCTCGACCCTCCACGAACGGGTGGGGGCGTAACCGAGCTCGCGCCTCGCGCGGGCGATCGAGACCGTTCGTTGAACGGCCGCGGCCGCGTAGAGGGGCGGGGCGAACCGATCCGGAGGGGCGAGCGCGGCGCTCGGCGGATCCCCCGGCCGCGCGGCGGGGAGCCAGCCGGGCGCCACGCCGAGCCGCGCGGCGACCGAATCGAGGAGCTCCCGCAGGGGAGCTGGCTCGGGTCCCGCGACGTTGAAGGTGGCGCCGGGCCCCCGACCCTCCGCGGCCCCGACGACCGCCGACGCGAGATCGTCGGCGTGGACGAAGTCGATCGGAACCCTCCCCTCCCCCACGAGCGGGAGCGCCTCCTCGCGCACGAGGTGCGCCAAGGCGGCGACGAAGGGGCAAGGCCCGGTCCGGTAGACCGTGACGGCTCGGAGGACGGTCAGCCGCCCGCCGAGCGCCCTCCGCGCCGCTCTCTCGGCCTCCAGCTTCGAGAGCGCGTACGGCTCGTCCGGGCCGACGGCGGACTCCTCGTCGGCGTCGAAGAGGGGTCCGGGAGCGTAGACGGCCGTCGTGCTGACGAGCACGAACCGGCGCGCCCCCCGGGCGAGGTCGGCGAGTCGGGACGTCCCCTCGACGTTCGCGCGGTGGAGGTCCTCCGGGCTTCCCGCCAACCGGGCCGCCGCGTGGACCACCACGTCCATCCCCTCGAGGGCGCCCCGCAGGGAATCCCCGTCGTCGAGATCGCCCGCGACGGCTTCCGTCCCGGGCGGAGGCGAGGCGCGGTGGACGAGGGCGCGAACGGCGGCGCCGGCGGCCGCGAGACGGAGCGCGGCCGCCCGACCGACGAGCCCCGAAGCGCCGGTCAGCAGGATCCGCGCGCCGGAGAGCATCGCTCCCTCTCCTCAATCCCCGCCGCCGAGCTCCACGACCTTCGCCTCGGCGCATGCCTTGAGGAACGCGAGAACCCCCTCCGGACGGACCTCTCCGTAGTACCAGCTCCCCGCCGAGCGCGCTTCCGCGGCCGTCCCCTCGTAGATCTCGAGGCCGCTGCGGCTCCCGTTGGCGAAGGAGAGGACCTCCCACTGCATGAGTCCCCCGAGTCCGTGGAAGTCGCCGTGGACCTTCCCGCGCCGCGCGTAGTAGTCGGCGACCGTGCCGGCCAGCCGCGGCCTCGTCTTGGCAAGAGCGTCTTCGGCCTCGCTCCCTTCCTCGTCGGGAGGAGCGCCCCCGTTGAGCCCGATCGAGGTCCGCTCGAGGAGATCGCCCGCGTGCTCGTGGAGATGGTCGAGCTCGACGAGGAAGGACCCGAGATCCTCCTCCGGGCAGCCCGTCGCATCGGCGATCGAGGCGATCGCGCGCGCCTCCTTCTCGTACGCGATGCGGAGCTGCGCGCGAGCTCGCTTCGCGCGCTCGCCGAGGGGGAGGTCGCCCGGGTCGGTGAGGAGGCCCATCGCGACCCGCACCTCCCGGCCGAAGCGGCGGGCGGCGTTGCCGAAGGCGATTCCCGCGAGCCGCGTCGCGTCCCGCGCCGAGAGCCGAGCCATCGTGTAGCCGACCGCCGCAGCGGCGAGGGCGTTCCGCTGCAGCTGCGTCGGGTCGATGTTCCGCAGATCGTCGTCGCTCGAGTGGATGAAGTCGTCGGGCCAGTTCGTGAACGTGAAGGCGGGTTTCCCGACCGGCGGCGCCGTGAAGCTCTGGTGGTCGGTCGAGTTGTGGAAGGGGATCAGCCGCGCGTTGTAGCGGTGGCGGCTGCCGAGCCGCGCGAGGACGGGTCGGGTGTACGAGGCGTTCAGCCCTCGTTGCCCCGCGTTCAGGTAGACCGTGTTCCCCTCGACGAGCGCGCCGACGATCTCCTCGACGACGTCCTCGAGGACGTGGGCGCGCGCCCAGGGGAGGCGCGTCACGTTCTGCACGCGCATCGTCGAGTCCGCCTGGCTCGCGCCGACCATGTCCTGGTTCACGTCGCAGAAGACCCGCTCGACCTCCTCGGGGTGCTCGGAGAAGAAACGGTTCTCGCTCGCGATCTCCGTCGTCCACCAGAAGCGCATCGTCCGGCGCGGGCGCGGCAGCCTCCCCTCGGCGATGCAGCGGCGCAGCGCCCGGGCGACCTCGAGGGTGTTCGCGCAGCCGCTGCCGTCGTCGTTCGCGGAGAAGCGCTCCTCCTGGAGGTGCGCCGTGAAGACGACCTCGGGGAGGGCGGGCTCGGTCCCCGGGATCCGCCCCTCGACCAGGACGAGCCAGCCGGGCTCCTGGATCTCGGCCTCGACGACCGCGCGGACGGTGACGGGTCCCCCGCGCAGGCGGCGCGAGAGCTCGACCCCCTGCCTTCGGGAGAGGACGAACCCGAAGGTCCCGGGCTTCCCTTCCTCGCTCTTCGCCGGGATCGAGAGCCATCGGACCTGATCGGGGTAGTCGAGGAACGCTTCGGGTCCCGGATACCAGACGACGCCGAGGGCGCCCCGCTTCCAGACCCCCTCCGCGAACGCCGTCCCGAAGGGAGCGCTCGTCAGGATCACCTTGCCGGCGAGCTCCTTCCCCTCGAAGTCCTTCGCGTCGGGACCGACCTCGACGAGCCCGGCGGTCGCGTCGCAGGGGCGGCTCCGGTCGGCGAGGCTCGTCTGCACGGAGCCCATGTCGCAGAGGCGCGCGACCTCGGGCTCGAGCGTCCAGAGCTCCCCGCGCCGCGGCGTCCACTCCATCCCCTCGTCGGGGTCGTTCGATTGGACGAGGAGACGGACCCCCTCGAGGCCCGCCTCCTTCGCCTTCTCCTCGGCGTAGCGCGCGACGGCCCTCAGGCCTTCGGAGGCGAAGGGGCGGTGGTAGTGGGTGAACCAGCGGTCGTGCTCATAGGCGCGATCCCCCGAGACCTCGGAGGAGAGCCACGACCATTCCGAGGGAGTGAAGAAGGGGACTTCCTGCGCGGCGAGCGGCGCGGCGGCGAGGAAGGCGAGGAATAGGAAGGGCGTTCGCCTGCGGAGCATGGGGATCCCCCGGGAGGAAGGGCGCGCCGATTCTAGGTCCCGCTAGCATCGCGGTCGTGTGGCGCCGCCTTGCGCTCGTCCTCGGGGGCCTCCTCCTCTGCGCGGTCCTCGTCGAGGCCGGCCTCCGCGTCGCCGCGCGGTTCGCGACCCTGCGGTCGCGGCAAGCCGCGGGCGGGGCGCGGGCGGTCGTCTGCCTCGGCGACTCGAACACCTACGGCGTCTACCTGGAGGAGGAAGAGACCTACCCCGCGATCCTCCGCGCTCGTCTGCGGATCGCGGATTCGAGCGCCGAGGTCGTCAACCTCGGCGTCCCGGGGCGCAACAGCCGCGAGGTCCGCGAGGAGGTCGCCTCGGCCGTCGCCCGCTACGCTCCGGTCGCCGTCGCCGTCCTCGTCGGGGTGAACGACGTCTGGAGGGAGGGGGGACCGGCGGCAGGCGCCGTCGGCCGGCTCTTCTCCTCGCTGCGCCTGGTCCGCGCCGCCCGGATCCTCCTCGCGCGGAAGGGTCCGCCCGAGGGGATCGTGAACCCCGGCGAAGGGGGGCCGTCGTTCCGCCTCGAGGGAAGGGGGGGAGGGGACGTCCTCGTCCGACCGAGGGGCGCCGGCCCCGCGGCGGCACCCTCCGAGCTCTCCGAAAGGCTGCGCGGAAACCTCGCCGCGATCGCGCGCTCCGCGCGAGAGGGGGCGGCCACGCCCCTCTTCCTCACCTACGGACCCGAGGAGGGGAGGCTCGCCGAGGTGAACGCGGCCATCCGGGATTTCGCGGCGTCGAGCGGGGAGGCGCTCGTCGACGTCTCGCCGCTCGCCCGCGAGGTCGCGCGCCGCGGGTGGACGACGGAGTTCTACTTCCAGGACTTCCATCCGCGGCCACCCGGCTACGAGATGATCGCTCGGCTCGTCTTCGACGCGCTCGTCCGCCGGCGCCTTTTCCGCGGCGAGCCGATCGCGGACCCCCTCGCGGGCCTCGAGCCCGCGCACGCGATCCCGCTCGCGGCGCTCGCGCGCGACCGTTCGGATCCCGCGGTCCGTCTCACCGGCGCCCTCGCCGACCCCGACTCGCTCGCGCTCGAGATCGAGGACGCGCCCGGCCTCTTCTTCCGCGTCCTCCTCTCCTTCGACGATCCGCCCCCCTGGAGGAAGCCGCTGCGTGCGGAGTCGTTCCGAGCCGACCCGGTTTTTGCGCAGTCCTTCGGCCTTCGGGAGCTCGGCGGGTCCTTCGGCGCGGATGGGCGCGCGCGCGTCCCGCTCGGGCGGCTCGCGCGCGGGTCGGAGGAGGTCCTCCGGGGGCGCCGCCTCCAGGTCGCCTACTTCGTCCGCGCGCACGCGGGGGATCCATGGGTGTGGGGTCCCTCCGGCACGCGGTCGTTCGAGTTGCGCTGAGAGGGAAGCGCCCCCCGGCGCCGGGGCGCCGGGGGGCGCGGGGTCGACCTGGGGGAAGCGGCTACTGGCCGCTCTTGCCGCCGCTCGCCGGGGCAGGCTTGGCGCCCTTCCCTTCGACGAGTTCGGCGACCACGCTCTCGAGTTCCGGCTCCTCGACGTTTCGCTTGCGGATCGTCCCGTCCGGGCCGATCAGCCAGTTCGAGGGGATCGAGTGGATGTTGTAGCGGACCGCCGGCGCGGCCTCCCAGAACTTGCCGTCGTATCCGATCGTCCAGCTGACGCCCGCTTCCTTGATCTTCTTGTCCAGAGCTTCACGGCTCTTGTCGAGCGAGATCCCGAGGAGGGCGAAGTCCTTCGAGCCGAAGCGATCGTGGATCTTCTTCAGCGTCGGGATCTCGGCCACGCAGCCCCCTCACCACGAGGCCCAGAAGTTGAGAAGGACGACCTTGCCGCGGAACTCCGACAGTTTCCGGACCTTGCCGTCGAGGTCGGGGTATTCGAAGTCGGGGGCCGCGTTCCCGACCTGGAGGTGATCGATCTCGAAGAGACTCCCCTTCGCCCGCATCGCGGCCTTCGCCTCGGGGAAGTTCTTGATCGCGGCCTCGAAAGCGGCGCGGGCCATCGCGAGCCGCTCTCCCGTCGCGGTGCCGTCCTTCCAATAGAGGTCGGCGAGCGCGACCTGTGCGGCGGCCTTCACCTCCGAGTCCGTAGCGGTTTCGACGGCCTGTTTCAGGTGCTTCTCGGCGTAGGTCGTGAGGCCTTCGGCGGAGGAGGCCCTCTCGGGGGCGGCGCGCGCAATCATCCCCCCGATGCCGAGCACCTGGCGGATGGCCGAGAGTCCGGCCGCGGTTCCGACGTGCCCGTCCGCGAAGGTCTGGAACTTCGGGAGGAACGCCCAGGCGGCCTCGGCACGGGCCCCCTCGGCGCTCTCCTTCACCCCCGCGTCGCGCATCTTCTGGCGGAACTCCTTCTGGAGGGCGTCGAACTCCTCCATCGCAGGATCGGTCGGTTTCGCCTTCTCCTCCTGCGCGAGGAGAGGGCCCGCCCCCGCCGCGAGCATCCACGCGGCGAGCGGCGGGATCTTCCAGACGGCTCGCATGAAAAACCTCCTCTGTCGAGGGTTGGGTCGAGACCCCGTCGCGCCGGGCGCGGGGGCCGCTTGGAGCGAAGGAGCCATGGTACGGTCCCCGGCCGCCGGTCGTCAGGCCGGGAGGATCGGGGCGGCCTTGCGTGGGGGGAGGAGCGGCGGTTTTCTGCCGGACCCGCGATGCCCTCTCCCGCCCCGGCCCCGGTCGATCCGCTCGCCGTCGCGGGGGAGGCGACGGGCGCCCAGATCCTACGCGCCTCGGGGGTCGTCGCGAGCTGCACGCTCGCGTCGCGGGTCCTCGGGCTCGTCCGGGACTCTCTCGGCGCCGCGACCTTCGGCGCGGGGTGGGTCTACGGTGCCTTCCAGCTCGGCTGGCTCCTGCCGAACCTCTTCCGCCGCCTCTTCGGCGAAGGAGCGCTCGCCTCGGCCTTCATCCCGGCGTTCGCCCGGGCTTCGCGCGACGGCGGGACCGAGGCGGCTCGCCGACTCGTCGCTTCCGTGGCGTGGGCGCTCTTGGGCGTCCTCGGCGGTCTCGCCGTCGCGGCAGCGGCCGCGGCCCTCCTCCTCCCCCCCCGATGGATCGCGCCGCTCCTCGGGGAGGCGGCCGCGGCGGGGCTCGTCCTGCGCGTCTCCGCGATCCTCTCCCCCTACCTCCTCCTCGTCTGCCTCTACGCCCTCGCGACGGGGGTTCTCAATTCGCGGGGGCGCTTCTTCCCGCCCGCCGTCGCGCCCGCGGTCCTGAACCTCGTCTGGATCGCGGGATTCGCCTTCCTCGCTCTCCTCCCCCCGGGGACGCTCGAGGAGGGGGCCGTCCTCCTCGCCTTCTTCGTCCTCGCGGGGGGGGTGGCGCAGCTCGCCCTCCAGCTCCCCGCGCTGCGGTCGGAGGGGTTCCTGGTGCGTCCCCGCCTCGACCGAAACGACCCCGGCTTCCGGGAAGTCGTGCGGGACATGGTGCCGATCGTGCTCGGCCTCTCGCTCGTCCAGGTGAACCTCGTCGTCGACCAGCTCGTCGCCTGGGCCCTGATCTCCCCCGGCGCGAACACCTACGTCTACCTCGGGAACCGGCTCCTCCAGTTCCCCCTGTCGATGGTCGGGATGGCCGCCGCGAGCGCCTCGTTCCCCGCCCTCGCGGAGCGCGCGGCCGCCCGGGACTTCCCGGGCTTCCGGCGCGCCCTCGACCGGACGCTCGGCTTGGTCGTCTTCCTCGCGGCCCCCGCGGGGGCGGGCCTCTTCGTGCTCGCGGAGCCGGTGACGCGGCTCCTGTTCGGGCACGGCCGCTTCGGCCCCGCGGACGTCGCCAAGGCCGCGGGGGCGGTCGGAATGTTCGCCCTCGGGGTCCCCTTCCTCTGCGCGGCGCAGATCCTCGCCCGCGCGCACTACGCGCTCGGCGACACGAGGACCCCCGTGCGGATCGCGGCGATCCTCGTGCTGGTCAATTTCGCGTTGAACCTCCTGCTCGTCCGGCCGCTCGGGGTCGCGGGCCTCGCGCTCGCGACGACCCTCGGTTCGGCCGCGAACGGCTGGGCCCTCGCCCGGAAGCTTCGCGCTCGGGGGGACGTCCCCGGCACGGCGGGGCTCCGGGGGAGCCTCCTCCGGTCCGCCCTCGGAGCTCTCGCCTGCGGGCTCGCCGCCTTCGCCGTCCGCCGGGCGTGCGCGGGCGCGGGACTCTTCCCCTCCGTCGCCGCCGCGGTCGGAGCAGGGGCCGCCGCGACGTTCGTGGCCGCCGCGTGGCTCCGGAGCGGCGAGGTGCGGGACCTCCGCGCAGCCTTCGCGCGACGGCGGTCACGCTGAACGCAGGGCGTCCGCCGGCGTGCGCGATCCAAGTTTCGCCTCCGCGAGTCCTTGTAGCGGGCCCCTTGACACCTACAAATACTTGGGTAAACGGGCACGCTTTCCCTTACCGACCAGAGACTTCACGGTCGACCGGGAGGTTGGCCGATACCGAACGAGAGACGGCGGAGCGAAGGGGGCGGAAAATGGGTCCGACGAGGGCGATCAGGACCGGGGCGCGCGGGAACGGCGAGGTCGCGGTGATGCCGAAGGCGAGGGCGAGCGCGGGGCGAAGCCTGCTCGACACCCTCCCCGATCCGGATCTCCGCCCGAACGGGCTCAAGGTGCTCGAGGCCCGCTACCTGAAGAAGGGGCCGGACCGCAAGCCCGCCGAGACCCCGAAGGAGCTCTTCTGGCGGGTCGCCTCGACGATCGCCTCCGCGGAGGCGGGCTATCCGGGCGGCACGCCGGAGCGGGTCGAGCAGGTCGCGCGCGAGTTCTACGCGCTCATGGCGTCCCAGGTCTTCATGCCGAACTCCCCGACCCTGATGAACGCGGGCCGCGAGATGGGGATGCTCTCGGCGTGCTTCGTCGTCCCGGTCGAGGACTCGATCGAGGGGATCTTCTCCGCGATCAAGGCGACCGCCCTCATCCAGAAGGCGGGGGGGGGGACCGGCTTCTCCTTCTCGCGGCTGCGCCCCTGCGGCGACGTCGTGCATTCCTCGGGCGGCACGACGGAGGGGCCCCTCTCTTTCCTCCAGGTCTTCTCCGCCGCGACGAACGCGATCCAGCAGGGGGCGTTCCGGCGCGGCGCGAACATGGGGATCCTCCGGATCGACCACCCCGACGTCGTCGCGTTCATCCAGGTCAAGGAGGACCTGGCCCAGCTCACGAACTACAACCTCTCCGTCGCGGTGACGCAGAAGTACCTCGACGAGCTGCGGCGCGACCCGAAGACCGTCCACCAGGTCCAGAACCCCCGGACGAAGGCGTGGGCCCCGCTCGCGAAGAAGGACGGCTCCGGCTCCTGGACGGTCGGGGAGCTGTGGGACCTGATCTGCGTGCGCGCGTGGGGCACGGGAGAACCGGGACTCTTCTTCATCGATCGGGCGAACGAGGCGAACCCGATCCGCCACCTCGGCCTGATCGAGGCGACGAACCCCTGCGGGGAGCAGGACCTCCACCCCTGGGACTCCTGCAACCTGGGCTCGGTCAACCTCGGGAAGTTCGTCGGGGGCGGCGCGGAGGGGCCCTCCTTCGACTGGGAGGGTCTGCGGCGCGTCCTCCACTCCTGCACGCGCTTCCTCGACGACGTGATCGACGTGAACCGCTACCCTCTCCCCGAGATCGATCGGACGTCGAAGACGACGCGCCGCATCGGGCTCGGCGTGATGGGGTTCGCCGACGCCCTCTTCAAGCTGGGGATCCCCTACGACTCCGAGGAGGGGTGCGCCTTCGGCGAGAGCCTGATGAAGTTCTTCACGGAGGAGGCCCACCGCGCCTCCGAGGCGCTCGCCGGGGAGCGGGGGCCCTTCCCCGCCTGGGAGGGCTCCGACTGGGAGAAGCGCGGCCGGAAGATGCGCAACTCCTACTGCACGACGGTCGCGCCGACGGGGACGATCTCGATCATCGCCAACTGCTCGGGGGGCATCGAGCCCCTCTTCTCGATCGCCTTCTGGCGCCAGGTCCTCGACGGGCAGCGGATGATTGAGGTGAACGAGCCCTTCGTCGAGGTCGCCCGGCGCCGCGGCTTCCACTCGGAGGCGCTCCTCGAGAAGGCGGCCGAGAGCGGCTCGATCCGCCACCTCGAGGGGATCCCCGAGGACGTCCAGCGCGTCTTCGTGTGCGCCCACGACGTCGAGCCGCAGTGGCACGTCCGGATGCAGGCCGCGTTTCAGAAGCACACGGACGCGCAGGTGAGCAAGACGATCAACCTCTCGCACGGGGCCGAGGTGGCGGACGTGAAGCGGGTCTACGAGATGGCGATCGACCTCGGGCTCCGCGGGATCACCGTCTACCGCGACGGGTGCCGCGACCGCCAGCCGATGGCGCTCACGCGCTCGCTCCGCCGCCGCGAGGAGGTGGCGCCGCCCGAGAGACGGCCGGACGCCACGGCCGAGGCCGCGGCGGCCGCCTCCCCCCTCATTCCGGTCCGGCTCCCCGCGATCATGCCGAGCCTCCGGGTCCGGCAGATCACCCCCTTCGGGAACATGCACGTGAAGATCTCGGTCGACCCGAAGGCGGGGATCGAGCGGGAGGTCTTCTCGCAGCTCGGCAAGGGGGGGGACATCGCGAACAGCGACCTCGAGGCGATCTGCCGGCTCCTCTCGCTGTTCCTCCGCTGCGGCGGATCCATCGAGCTCGCGATCAAGCAGCTCGAGGGGATCGGCTCCTCCCTCACCGTCCCGAGCCGCGAGGGCCGGATCATGTCCCTCGCCGACGGGCTCGCGAAGGGGCTGCGCCGCTACCTGCGGGCGAAGGAGAAGTTCGGCCTGAAGTCGCTCCTCCTCGGCGAGGTCGACCCCGACGCGCTCGCCTCGGCGACCGAGGGGGGGAACGGCTCGCGGTCGGGCGACCCGAGCGCGTTCAAGGTGAAGTGCCCCGAGTGCGAGGGCGTGCTCGCCTTCGAGGAGGGGTGCGTCAAGTGCCCCTCCTGCGGCTTCAGCCAGTGCTAGCCGAGCGCCGGCGCTAGCCGTCCCGGCGCACGGGCCGCGTGGCGGGGGTCTCCTCCTCGCCCGTCTTCCCCGACTCCCGGCGCGGGAACGCGCGCGGGCGCGGGAACGGCTTGCGGGGCGCCGGCGGGCCCGTCGCGACCTTCCGGAGCTGGACGTAGTCGTCCGCGGCGCGGCCGATCCGGACCGCGTCCCGCTCGAGGAAGACGATCTGCCGCTCCTCGACCTCCCCCCCGAGGGGACGCTCCGTCGTGGGCGAGCCGAGGCGCTGCACGCCGATCAGGTTCTGGAGAAGGAAGCGCGCGTCCTCCGTCACGGTGTACTTCTTGAATCCCGACTGGAAGAGCCCCTCTTCGAGGGTCGTGAGGACGTTCGACCGCACGCTCGCCGTGACGGTGTAGGCCACGTACTCCCGGTAGAAGAGGAAGTAGCCCTGGACGTTCTCGACCTGGGGGAAGGCGGGGTTCCCCAACTGCTCGACCTGCCACACCCCCTCGAGATCGCGCTCGATCTTGCGCCGGTACCGCTCGCGCGGGGTGAGACCCTTCTCCTCCTCCAAGGGGGTGGAGCCCGGCTCCTGGGGGGAGGGGGCGGACGAGGGGGGGAAGGGGATCTGCCGCGCCGAGAGGGCGAGGGGGCCGACGAGGCAGCCGAGGGCGAAGGAGGCGAGAGGAAGGCGTCCCATGGAAAGGCTCCGGAGGGCGGCCCCGGTACGATGAGCGTCGCCCGCGACGATAGGAGGCCACGCCGGCGCCGGCAACGCGCGGGCCCCGACCGTGCGATCCGAAGGAACGGTCTGCAACCTCGTCGGCATCGCGGGGAACGTGATCCTCGCGGCGATCAAGTTCCTCGTCGCGGCGGCGACCGGGAGCACCGCGCTCCTCGCCGACGCGTGGCACTCCGTCGGGGACACCCTCCAGACGGTCGTCACGGCCATCGGCTTCGTCTGGGGGAGGCGCCCGCCGGACGCCGACCATCCCTACGGCCACGGCAATATCGAGACCCTCGCCGCGCTCGCCGTCGCGCTCGTGCTGCTCGCGACGGGGGTCGGGGTGGCGTACGAGGGGGTGCGCGTGCTGCGCGCCGGGGGATACGCCGTGCCCGGCGTCGAGGCGCTCCCCGTCGCGGTCCTCGGCGTCGTCGTCAAGGAGGCGCTCGCCCGCTACACGATGCGGATCGGGCGCAGGTTGAACAGCCCCTCGATGGTCGTGGCGGCGAAGGACCATCGCGCGGACGCCCTCTCCTCCATCGCGGTCGTCTTCGGGATCCTCGGAGCCCGGCTCGGGGCCCCCTCCCTCGACCCGGCCGCCGCGGTCGTGATCGGGCTCTCGATCCTCGCCCTCGTCGCCCCGTCCGTGTGGGAGACCCTGTCGATCCTCGCCGTGCGCGCCCCGACGGGGGACATGGAGCGACGGATCCAGGCGCGCTTCGCGGCGGACCCCCAGGTTCGCAAGGTCCACCGGATCCGGATGCACCGCCTCGGCTCCTACTACGAGGTCGACCTCGAGATCGACGTCGACGGGGACCTCACGGTCCGCGAGGGGCACGCCGTCGCCCACCGCGTGCGGGACGAGGTCCTGGCTGCGGAGCCCTTCGTGAGCGAGGTGAAGGTCCACGTGAATCCCCACCCCGAGTCGTGCGTCCCCGACGCGGGCGGCCGTGCAGGCAAGGGAACCGCCGGCGCGCCGGCTCGTATCATGGCCGGCGACCCGCCCGCAACTCCGCCATGAGCGTCCGGCTCCTCGCCCTCCCCCTCCTCGCCCTCGGCGCCCGCGCTCCCGCGCAGGAGGAGGCTCCCTACCGGGCCGAGACCTTCGTCGCGGTCGACCGGGTGGCGCCGGGCCGGACCTTCCGCGTGGCGGTCCGGCTCGAGATCGAGGAGGGGTGGCACGCCCAGTCTCACAAGCCGCTCGACCCCGCGTTCGTCGCCACCGAGCTCGAGCTCGCGAAGGACTCGGGCTTCGCGCTGCGCGAGGTCGTCTTTCCACCGGGTCGCGAGCTCGACCTCGCCGCGCTCGGCGGGCGGGCCTCGGTCTACGAAGGGACGGTCCTGATCGGGGCGACGGTCGAGGCGGGTCCGGACCTTCCCGCGGGCCCGGCGAGGGCGAAGGGAAGGCTCCACGTCCAGGCTTGCGACGACAAGTTCTGCCGCTCGCCGGAGTGGGTCCCCCTCGAGTTCCCGATCGAGATCGGTCCGGGGGAGGCGAAGCCGCAGCATGCGGCGATCTTCTCCTCGATCGACTTCTCGAAGGCGGAGCCGGTGACCGGTGCCAGAGGGGCTGCCCCGGGCGCCTCCGGCCCGGGGACGAAGGAGGAGAAGGGGCTCCTCGCGACGCTCCTCGGGATCTTCCTCCTCGGGCTCGCCCTGAACCTCACGCCCTGCGTCTACCCGGTGATCGCCGTGACGATCGGGTACTTCGGCCGCCAGGCGCAGGGGCGCGGGAGGCTCCTCCTCCCCGTCTGCTACGCCCTCGGGATCGCGGTCACCTTCACTGCGCTCGGGGTCGTGGCGGCCCTCACCGGCGGGGCGTTCGGCGCGTGGCTCCAGAACCGCTGGGTGCTCCTCGGCCTTTCCCTCCTGATCGTCGCCTTTGCGCTCTCCTGCTTCGGACTCTTCGAGATCAACGCGCCGACCTGGCTCCTTTCGAAAGTTGGCGGGGGGAAGGCGGGCGCGGTGGGCGCCCTGCTGATGGGCCTAACGATGGGAGTAACGGCCGCGCCCTGCGTCGGCCCCCTGATCCTCACGCTGATCGTCGCCGTCGCGAAGGAGCAGAGCGTCGCGAAGGGGCTCCTCTGGTTCGGGACGCTCTCGGCCGGCCTCGCGCTCCCGTACGTCTTCCTCGGGGCGTTCTCCGGTTCCGTCTCCACCCTCCCGAAGGCGGGCGACTGGACCGAGTGGGTGAAGAAGCTCCTCGGGTTCGTCCTCCTCGCCGTCGCGATCTGGTTCGCGAACCCGAGCCTCCCGGAGGGTGTGCTCCTCCCCGCCCTCGCGGCCGTCGCCGTCGCCGGGGGCGCGTGGCTCGCCCTCTTCGAGAAGACGGGTCGCGCGACGCGTGCCCTGTGGGCGCTCCGGATCGCCGTCGGCCTCTTCGGGCTCGCTTCGGGCTCGGCTCTCTACGCGCGCTCGCGAGCGGAAGGGATCATGTGGCGGCCGTACGATCCTGCGCTCCTCGCGCAGGCCCGCGCGGAGCGCCGCCCGGTCCTGATCGACGTCACGGCGAGGTGGTGCCTGCCTTGCAAGCTGATGGAGGAGACGACCTTCAAGGACGCCGACGTGATCCGGGAGACGGCGGCGTTCGAACGCCTCAAGGTCGACCTCACGTCCGAGGACCCGGGTCCGGCGGTCCAGGACGCGCTCCGCCGCTTCGCGGAGGACGGCCGCCTCGATCCCCCCCAGCTGATCTTCTTCGACGCGGAGGGGAAGGAGATGAAGGCTCTCCGCTCGCGCGAGAAGGTGGGCGCAGAAGATCTCCTTCTGCGGTTGCAGCAGGCCCGGCGCGGGTCTCCCTGACGCTCCCCGCAGCGGGCCATCCGGGAATGGCCAGGGGATTTCGAGCAGATGCAGACGGTCGCGTCTCGGGAGTCCGCCGGTCCAGGAGAGCAGGGGCGCGGAATCGCGGCGCGTTCCGGACCGGGCGTGGCGTGGGATGAGGTCGCATGAGGCGTCGGAGTCCGATCAGAACACGCCCGCCGCCACGACCTTCGTCGGGGCGCCCGTGGAAGGATCGGCCTCCTCGCTCACGGCGACTCCGGCGATTTCGCCGAACGGGCCCGGCTCTCGAACGATCGCGTCGACCTCCTCGCGCGGCTGAAGCCGCATCGCGCCGACGTTCCGAGGAGCCCCGGCCTTCGGGAGGACCCAGAGGACGAACGTCTTGCCCGGCTCCGGCGGTCCGAGACCCTTCGCGACGACGAGGATGCCCCGTCCCTCGCGGTCGAAGAAGGCGGTCCCGACCTGCTCCTCGCCGCGCTTGATCGTCGCGCGCGGCGTCGTGGGATCGGAGCGCAGGGCGACGAGGCGGGAGCCCGGGGTCTCGAGCTTCAGGAGTCGGGTCACGCCGAGGATCGCGAGCGCGGCGAGCGACGCCGCCAGCGCGAGGGGGAGGAACCGGGACGCGCGGCGCCCGGGACTGGGGCGGGCAGCGGGCCCTTCGGCGCGGACGCGCTGGAGGAGCCGGTCGCGAAGCGCAGACGGCGGCTCCGCGGGAGGGGCCGCGAGGGCGAGGGCGGCCGCCGTGGCGAGCGCCCGCGCGAGCCCCTCCCGGCACTCGGGGCAGCCCGAGGCGAGATGGGCCTCGAACGCCTCGCGGTCGGGCGGGTCGAGCGCCCCGAGGGCGTGGAGGTCGTAGAGGTCCTCGAAGCGAGCCCGGGTCATCGTTCTCCTCCGAGCCCCTTCGGGAGCGCCTCGCGGAGGCGACGGAGGGCGTTCCGAGCGCGGCCCTTCACGGTGCCGAGCGGCGCTCCCGTTCGCTCCGCGATCTCCGACTGCGAAAGCCCCTCGAAGTAGGCGAGCTCGACGACGTGGCGTTCCTCGGAAGGGAGCGTCCCGAGCGCGCGGAGGACCTCGGCCCGCGCGTCCTCGAGAGAGGCGAACTCGAGGGGGGGGAGCCCCTCGTCGACGGAGCGCTCGGGATCCGACGTTTCCCGCCCGGCCGGGAGGGGACGGCGGGACCGTAGCCGGTCGATCGCGCGGCTGCGGGCGAGGGTCACGAGGAAGGCGGGGAGGGTGCCGTGACGGGGGTCGAAGAGCCGGGCGCGCCTCCACAGCTCGAGGAAGACGTCCTGGACGATCTCCTCCGCGGCGGAGGCGTCGCGGAGGAAGCGGCGGGCAAGGGCGTAGACGAGCGCCCCGTAGCGGTCGTACGCGGAGGCGAGGGCGGATTCCTCGCCTGCGGCGATCGCGCGGACGAGCGCCTCGTCGGGATCCCTCGTCGAGACCGGCATCCTCGGGAGGGATTACGAAGCGAGGGGCCCGGTTGGATACCGGGCCCCGGTGGCCGGGGGGAGGGGGCTCCTTCCCCGACGTCCTACCAGGTGACGACGTCCCGCGCGCTCACCGCCATCGGGGTGAACGGCGGGAGGTTCGAGAGGTTGTTGAAGGCCGTGTCGTAGAACCAGATGCGGTTCGGCGCCGTGTACCGGTCCCCGCCGTAGGCCCAGGCCCCCGTCCCGAACTGGCTGAGCCAGGCGTTCACGAAGGAGCCGGTGATCGAGCAGGCCTTCCCGGTCCAGTTCTCGTGGAACCGGGGGAGGTTCTCGAAGCCGCCGTTGTACGCCCCGACCGAGGAGTCGTGGTTGCCGGTCACGACCGCGACGTTGTAGGTCGTCGGGGAGGCGTCGGGCAGCGTGCCGGGGGTCTTCGTGTCGTTCCACGAGTTCGAGAGGAGGTTGACCGCGTCCCCGATGACCGCCGCCGGCTTCTTGGCGACGGAGTTGTAGTCCCCGCGGACGAAAAGCGGGTCCTCCGTGACGACCGTGAGGGGCCCGTTCAGCTCCGCGCCGTTCGTGAGCCGGATCCCGTTCGCCTGGGTCCCCGTCCCCTCGCCGTAGCGCGCGGCGTAGAGGAGGCCGTTCGCGGGGAACTGCCCCGAGGCGTTGAGCGCGCCGACGTTGATCTCCGTCAGGAGGATCGAACCCCCCTGCCGCGCGTCGTACATCTGCTTCATCGAGACGACGCCGGAGAGGGAGGAGGTGACGTCGTTCCCCGAGCCGTCGCGGGCGATCCAGGTCCCGTTCGGGAGGGTGAGGATCGAGAGTCCCGCCGAGGCGTGGTAGTAGCCCCTCTCGAAGGCGCCCGTGCCGGGGGTGACCGGGACGTAGGTTTGCGTCCCGGAGTTCCAGTCGTAATCCCCGCCCGTCCCGGCGGGGATCTCGACGAACATCTCGGTCGACCGCGTCCCGGGCAGCAGGAGCTCGGTAACGCCGTGTTCGCCGGTGAGGACGGTGTGGCCGGAGCCGTTCAGGTAGCCCGTCGGGGGCTGCCAGCGCTCGAGCGCCCCGGGAGCCCAAGGGAGCCAGTCCCCGGGGTCCGCGTAGGAGCCGTTCCCGTCGAGGTCGAGCCCCGCGAAGTTGCTGTCGTAGCCGCTCACGTTCGGCACGCCGAGGGCGAGGAGCTGCGAGTGGCTGAACATCGTCTGGTAGACCGCGGGCTCGGCGGGGAGGAAGGGGTCTGCGACCCACTGGCGGGCGTTGACGGTCCCCGGCGAGATCGCGGGCGCGTCCTTGCGGTTGCGGAAGATGTCCCCGGCGGCGTGCACGTAGTTCGAGTTGAGGGTGAGCGTCGCGTTCGAGGCGAGGTAGAGATCCGCGTTCGTGTGGATCCGGCCCCGGATCTGCATGTTCGGACCGGGGACGATCTCGAGGTCGTTCGTGTAGAAGACGGCGAACTGGAAGAGGGGCGTCTGGTCGAGCGAGACGAGCCGGTTCGCCCGGAAGGCGGCCTTCCCGAAGCGCCCGGTGGCGTCGACGTGGTAGTGCGTCGAGATCGTCTGGACCCCCGAGGCGTCCGCGCTCGTGCCGGTGAAGCCGGCGGGCGCGAGCGTGTAGGGGACCGTCTCGTTGTCGATCGTCGCGGTCCCCTCGGTGGGGGCCGGCTCGTGGTTCGCGATCCGGGTCTGGAGCTCTTTCTTCGCGAACTCGATCGCCCCTTCCGCCAGGTACTCGGACCGGAGGCGGTCGGCCTCCGTGCCCGTCGTACGGTTGGCGGAGTGGGCGTAGCCGAGGAGGGCCACGCTCAGTCCCGCCGCGACGGCCGCGGCGAAGAGCGCGTAGAGCGCTGCCGTCCCCCGTTCGTCCCTGCGCTTCTTTTCCATGGCGATTCCTCCCCTAAGACGACTCGCCGTTTCGCAGGCGCACCAGGAACTCCCGCGCGTGGCGGTAGGCCCTCCCTTCGGAGTCGCGGTCGCGGAAGAAGAGCCGCACGCGGACGGTGCCGAGGGGCACCTGGAAGCCGGAGCTCGCCGGATCGTCGAACGCGATCCTCTCGACGTTGCGGGCGACGGAGAGGGGACTCGTCCCGTTCGTCCTCCGTTCGAGGACGTTCACGCCGTCGGCGCCGGTGACCACGACGTAGCTCACCTCGTCCCCGCCCCACACGAGGTGCCCCGTCGCGTCGACGTCCGGAATCCCGTCCCCGTCGTCGTCGGCGGGGAGGAGGAAGACGATCTCTCGGTTCGGGCCGAAGTCGGGGTCCCCCGCGACCGCCTGCTTCGTCGCGGGCGGATGCGCGTGCGCGTCGAAGGGGGGGAGGGCGTTTCCGTCGTCGAAGAGGTGGGGATAGGAGACTCCGCCGATCCCGACGAACCCCGAGCGCCGCAGGTCCCCGACCATGCGGTGGAGCGCACGCGCGCTCCCCTCCTCGAGGGCGGCGAGCTCCCCTCCCGTGACGGCGAGGCCCCGGGCCCGCGCGAGGGCGGCGGTCACCGCCGCGCCGACGACGAGGAGGATCGCGGAGGCGACGAGGACCTCCGGGAGGGAGAACCCCCCGCGCCCGGCCCGATGCGCGCGCCGGCTCATCGCGTCCTCATCGTGGCAAGCCGCGTCGTGCGCGGCCGGCCCGCGAAGTCCGTCCAGGAGATCCGGAGGATGATCGGGAGCGGGTCCGGCACCGCCTCGCCGGGCACGTAGCCCGGATACTCGGGGACCATCGACTCGCCGCGCAGGTGCAGGCCGCTGAACGCGGCGATCGGAACGCCGGGCTCGAAGGGCCCGCCGGCGGCCGTGATGTTCGCGGGGGGGAGGAGGAGGATCTGCTCCATCGCCGCCCGCAGGTCGGCCGAGGCCGCCGCCGTCTCGCGGCTCGTGCGCACGAGGTTGACCGCCGAGAGCTCGGCGAGGAGCGCTCCGAGGAGCGAGAGGAGGAGCGTCGCGATCGCGAAGAGGAGCTCGACGAAGCTGAACCCCCCGCGTCCTTTCCTCCCGAGCGGTTTCGAAGCCACGCGCATGATGGCGAAGCCCCGGTGTTCCCGGGGCAGTCTCCGACCCTTTCCCCAAAAAAAAGGCCGAGAAGTGTACCCCCTTTTAGGCGAACGTCAAATCGCGCCCGCGGAGGGCCCCGCCCCCTCTCCCCCTTCCTCGCAGCAGGCCCCCCGAGGGACCGGGCGGCCGTGCGGGCATCCGCGGGGGTGGCCGAGGAAGCGGCAGATCGACTCCGTCACCTCGGGAGAGAGGACGTGCTCGAGGACGCAGGCGTTCGACTCGATCTGCTCGTTGTTGCGGATCGAGAGCGTCTCGCGGAAAAGGCACTCCGCGAGCCGGTGGCGCCGGACGATGTCCCGCGCGCGGCGCTCTCCCGTCTCCGTCAACGCGAAGGCCCCCTCCTCCTCCCGGAGGATCCCCCGCCCGCGCATCGCGAGCAGGACGCTCCGGTTGTCGAGCATGTGGGGGGTGGCGTCCGCGCACTCGTTCCCCCCCCCGCCCGCTTCCCGGCGCTCCCAGAATTGCTGGAGGACGTCGTCGAAGAGCTCCTCCTCCTCCCGCGTCGAGCGGCGCTCCGCGCGGAGGTCGCCGTGGTGCAGCTCGAGGCGGCGACTGGCGAGGCGCCCGACCTCCGGGTCGTGCGTCACGACGACGATCGTGTGCCCGGCGTTGTGCAGGCGCGTGAGGAGCCCGAGCACGTGCGCGGCGTTCGCCGCGTCGAGGTTTCCCGTCGGCTCGTCGGCGAGGATCAGCTTCGGTTGGTTGATCAGGGCGCGGGCGACGCAGACGCGCTGCTGCTCCCCCCCCGAGAGCGCGCCGGGGAAGTGGGCCGCGCGCTCGGCGAGGCCGACCTCCTCGAGGGCGCGCCGCGCCTCCTCCTCGTCGGGGAGGCTGTGGAGGTACTGCGCGAGCATCACGTTCTCGAGCGCCGTCAGGTAGGGGATGAGGTGGTGGTGCTGGAAGACGAGCCCGACGTTCTCGCGTCGGTGGACCGCGAGCTCGGCGGGGGAGAGCCGCGCCAGGTCGCGCCCCTCGAAACGCACCTCCCCTTCCGTCGGCGCGTCGAGCCCCGCGAGGAGGTTCACGAGGGTCGTCTTCCCCGACCCCGAGGGTCCCATGACGGAGATCCACTCCCCCCGCTCGATGTCGAAGGAGACCGCGCGCAGCGCGGCGAGCCCGCCGTAGCGCTTCTCGAGGGAGCGGACCTCGATCAGCGGCATCTCACTCCTCCCGCAGGACGCGCCCCGCCTCGATCCGTAGGGCGCGCCGGACGGCGACGATCGAGGCCCCCAGGCCCGTCGCCCCGCACGCGAGGGCGGCGGCGAGCGCCGCGAGCGGGCGCACGGAGGTCGCCCCGCCGAAGACCGAACGGCCGAGCCAGGCCGACAGGGCGAAGCCCGCGGCGAGCCCCGGGAGGAGGCCCGCGACCAGGAGCGCGCACCCCTCCGCGCCGAAGATCCGGAGCAGCCGCGCGTCTCCCGCGCCGAGGGCGCGCAGGACTCCGATCTCGCGACGGCGTTCGGTCACCCCCGCGGCGAGGGTCGTCCCGATGGAGAGCGCGCAGACGGCGAGCACGAGGCCGCCGACGAGCCGGAAGGCGAGGGTGAGGCGATCGAGGATCGCGCGCTCGGCGGCCGCGAGCGGCCGCCGCACCCGGGCCTCCCCCCCCCAGCGGGCGGCGAGCGCCGCGCCGGCGCGCTCGACCTCCTCGGCCGATCCGTCCAGCCGCAGCTCGACCCCCTCGATCCGCGCCCCCTCGCGGAGGGCTTCCCCGAGGGGAAGGAAGGCGGCGTCGTCCTCGGCTTCCCCGGTCTCGACGACGCCCTCGATCGGGCGCTCCCCGAGCCGGTCTCCGGGGCGGCGGTGGAGCCGCTCGGCGAGGCGCGCCCCGAGGAGGAGGCCCGAGGAGGCCCACGCCCCCTCGAGGAGCCACCCCTCGCGAAGGCGCCGGGCCTCCGGCGGGTCGAAGCCGAGGAGCGGGATCTCCATTCCCTCCGCCCGCAGGAGGCCGCGCGCGATCGCCGTGGCGGCCCGCGCCGCCGGCACGGTCTCCCGGAGCGACCCGCCGGGCAGCCGGGCGGGATCGACCCCGGCGACGAAAAGGTTCGGCCCGCGCCGGGCGAGCTCGACGGACATCTTCGCGCGGGCGTCGAGGACGAAGTTCGTCACCGCCGTGACGAAAGCGGCGGGGACGAACACGGCGGCGAGCGCCGCCGCCGTCCGCCGGTGCATCCGGAGGAGCGAACCGCGGACGATGCGGCCGAGCACGGCTAGGCCTGGTGGAGCGCCGTCCGAGGATGGACGCGCGCGACCTCGCGGAGGGGCACGGCCGCCCCGAGGAGCGCGGCGGCGACCGCGCCGAGGAGGGAGAGGACCGCGAGGGACGGGGGAACCGGCAGGGGGGAGCCGAAGACCCCCGTCCCGATCGCCCGGGAGGCCGCCGCGCCGATCGCGAATCCGGCGCCGCCGCCGAGGAGGCCGACGGCCGCCGCCTCCGCGAGGAAGAGGGAGGCGACCCGCGCGTCGCTCGCGCCGAGGGCCTTGAGGAGCCCGATCTCGGACCGGCGGTCGATCACGTCGGCCGTGACGGCCGCGAGCACCCCGAGGACGGCGGCGGCCGCGGCGAATGCGGCGAGGAAGAAGAAGGCCCCGCGCACCCTCTCGAGCGCCACCCCTTCCGTCTCCGTCGCCTGGCGGATCGGCCGCGCGGCGGCGTTCGGCACGCTCCGCTCGATCGCGATCGCGATCGAGGTCGGGTAGGGGGTGCACGCGAACCGCTCGACGACGTCGGGGGGAAGTCCCGCGGGGTCGGTGCGGAGCCGCCGGGCGAGGGAGGCGACCGAGGCGCCGGACCCCGAAAGCCGGTCCGCGAGCTCGGCCTCGGGATTCGTCACCGCGCTCACGAGGACGCGATCGATCCGGCCGGGCCTTCCCGCGATCTCCTGGGCGAGCGCGAGGTCGACGAACACCTGGGCGTCCTCCTCCCCCCCCGTGGAGACGACGCCCGCGACGGCCACCTCCCGGCCGGCGACCCGAAGCCGGTGGCCTGCGCGCACGCCCCACGCGCGGGCGAGCGAAGCCCCGACCATGGCTTGGCCGGGGCCCTCCATCCACGCTCCCTCGATCTTCCACGCCTGCGCGATCGTCCGAAGTCCGGCCCGGCAGGCCTCCGCGCCGGAGCCGATCTCGCGCTCGGACCAGGTCCCGACGACGGGCGCCGGCTTCCCCTCGACCTCGGCCTCGACGGAGAGGAAGGGGGCCAGGCCGACGACGTTGTTCCTCCAGAAGTGGTTCCGCACGCCGGGAAGGTCGGCCTCGGCGAGCGTTGCCCCGTGGCCGAGGGACGCTCCCGCCGGCGTGACGCGGAGGTTCGCCCCGTACCGCCGCAGCTCCGCGGCGACCCGGTCCCCGACGGAGAGGAAGACGGCGAGGAGAGCGCTCGCCGCTCCCGTCCCGAGCGCGACGGCGGCGACCTCGGCGAGCCGCCGTCGCGGCCGGCAGAGGAGGGAGCGGAGGAGCAGACGGGCGAACAAGGCTCACTTCCCCTCGGTTGCGCGCGCCCTGCACGTCTCCATCCCGCAGACCGGGATCCGCCGTCCGCCTCGCTCGATCGATCCTCCCGAATCCTCCGGCCGGAACCTCATCGCGCACGTGGGGCAGACGAGCTCCGGCCCCGGGCTCGGGGCGAACCACCCCTTCCCCGATTCGAGGTCCTCGAGGCGGACGAGGAGCTGCTCGTCGCCGAGCCGGAAGGGGAGGGGGATCGGGTTGCAGCCCCCCTCGGCCCCGAGGCTCGGGGGATGGATCTCGGCGAGGCAGTTCCGGCAGATGAGGTGCTCCCCTTGCTGGACGTACCCCTGGTCGCGGCAGAGGCGGCACGCGTCGAGCGCGACCCGGACGTCGGCGCCGTTCTTCCAGACGAGGAGGCGCACGATCCGCCCGTCGAGCTCGATGCCGAACCGGTGCAGCCGCCTCTCCTCGAGCCCCCCGAGAGGCACGCGGACCGCGCCATCGAGCGGAGCGAGGGGCGTGGCGGGGGAGAGCTCGAGGCCGCGCGAGGCGACCGCCGCGTGGACTCCGAGGGCGAGCAGCGCGAGGGAGGCGAGCGCCGCGAATCCCCTTCGCCAGAAGCGCCCGGAGCGGACCTGCGCCCGAAGCTTGCGCGCCTCGGCGGGGTTGGGGAGGGGGGCGGCCGCGTCCGCGAGGGGCCGGGCCCCCGCGAGGAGAAGGGAGAGGGGAAGGAGGATCATCGCCGCGGCGAAGAGGACCCGGTTCCGCACGAGGGGTCCGACGAGGCTCATGTAGCGCTCGGGGTTCGCGGGGCGGATCGCCCCCGCTTCGACGAACTCGTGGAGGGCGAGGGCGAGGAGCTCGACGGCGAAGACGAGGAGCATCGCCGTCGTCACGCGGAAGAAGCGCCGGAGGTCGACCCGGAGGCTCCCGCGGAAGAAAGCGATCCCGAGGCCGACGGAGAGGGCGAGACCGGCGAGCCCGCCGAGGAGGGGAGGGGCGCCCTCCGCGCGAAGCGTGGCGGCGCCGAGGAAGAGGACGAGCTCGACCCCCTCGCGCCCGACGAGGAGGAAGGAGAGGAGGAAGACGCCGAGCCGGGGGGCCCTCCCGGTGCGGTCGGGGGCGAGGGCCTCGACCTTCCGCTCGATCGTCCCTCTCAGGCGCCGCCCGTGCCGCGCCATCCAGACGACGAGGCTCCCGACGAGGAGCGCGGATACGAGGAGCAGCGTCCCCTCGACCGTCTCGTTCTCCGGGTCGAGGCCGAGCCGGGAGAGGAGGGCGGCGAGGCCGACCGAGGCGGCCGCGGCCGCGGCGAGCCCGGCGAAGACGGAGCGGCGCAGGGCGGCGCGCCCGGACTTCTCGAGGTAGGCGAGGAGGAGCCCGACGACGAGGGAGGCCTCCGCCCCCTCCCGCAGCGCGATCACGAACGCTTCGAACACGGGCGGGAGGCGTCCGCGGGAGGGTCCTGGCCGCGCGCCTTTTCGTTGTTGAGAATCAGTTTCATCTAGACCGTCCCGTTATAACGCCCTCGGGGCGGGCCCGGAAGGGGAGCGCCCCGGGGCGTTCCCTTTGACGGCGGGCGCCTCCGGCGAGAAGAATCGGGGCCCCGATGACGAACCCGAAGCGGGCGGCGGGCTACCGCGCGGCCGACCTCGTCGAGGACGGCGCGACCCTCGGCCTCGGCACGGGGACGACGGTCGCCTTCGTCCTCGAGCGTCTGGCCGCGCGCATCCGGCAGGAGGGGCTGCGCGTCCGGGGCCTGCCGACCTCGCGCCGGACGGAGGAGGCGGCCCGGGCCCTCGGGATCCCCCTCGTCTCCTTCGACGACGTCCCCTCCCTCGACCTCGCGATCGACGGGGCCGACGAGGTCGACCCCCGTTGGAACCTGATCAAGGGAGGGGGGGGGGCCCTGCTCCGGGAGAAGGTCGTCGCCTCGGCGAGCCGGAGGACCACGATCGTCGTCGGAGCGGAGAAGCTCGTCCCCCGTCTCGGGAGGTTCCCTCTCCCCGTCGAGGTCGTGCGCTTCGCTTGGCGCCCCGCGGCGAAGGCGCTCGAGGCCCTCGGATGCCGGCCCGAGCTGCGCCGGGACCCGGCGGGCGGGGCCTACGTCACCGACGAGGGGCACGGCATCCTCGACTGCCGGTTCGAGGGGATCGACGACCCGGCCGCCCTCGACGCGGCGATCGACCGGATCCCCGGGGTGGTCGAGACGGGGATCTTCGTCGGCCTCGTCCACCGACTGGTCGTCGGCCACGGGGACGGGCGGGTCGAGGTGCTCGATCGCCCGCCGGGAGGGTGATCGCCGGCCGCCGGAGGGGACGCGTTCGGGGGAGACGAAGACGGGGACGGTCGAGGAACCGTCCCCGTCCGGTCGAGGGCGCTCGCCGGGGCGGAGGGACCGCCCGGGCGGGCGCTGGGGTCAGAGCGACTCGATGAAGGCGAGGATCGCGTCGACGTCGAAATCGAACGTCGAGCCGTTCGCGAGCGTCTGCAGGTTCACCTGCACGTCCGAGCCGCGGACATCGTGCTGGGTATTGCGGACCTTGCCCGTGTAGGGGTTCGACTGGCTCGAGGGGTCGACGACGGCGCGGAGCGTCCGCAGCCCGTGGTCGTGGAAGTAGGGCCCCGTCGCGAAGACCCCGAGCTTCGTCGGCACGGTGAAAAACTTCGCCCCGCGGGTGTAGGTGCGCAGCGGGAAGTTCGGGTCGCTCGGGTCGCTCGTCGTGCAGCCGGGGATCGTGAAGGAGAGGTCCTTGTCCGGGTCGAGCGGGGTGTAGGACTCGAGGTCGAGGATCCCGTCGCCGTTGCGGTCGAGGTCCGGGACGCCGTCCCCGTTGAGGTCGAGGTTGACGCCCGAGTTCACGTTCGCGAAGGCCTGGCCGAGGAGGTTCTCGGGCATCACGTCGCAGAGGGGCTGGTGGGCGGCGTCCTGGCCCGAGTCGAGGAGGAGGACGCGGTCGATCGTGAACGCGAACGGCGTCGTGTTCGGCGGGTTGGGGTCGACCTTCGGATGGCAGTTCACGCAGCCGGAGCTGCGGAGGTTCGGGTTGAACCCCGTCGCGTTCTCCCCGAAGTAGAGGTCCCGCCCGATCAGGGCGAGGGGCGTGAGCGCCCCGTTCACGCGGTTGGGGTTGAGCGGGACCGGCACGGTCTCCGCCCACTGGACGAGCGCCTCGTCCTCGGCCGCCGTGAGGGCGGCGGTCCCGCCGTTCTCCCCCACCCCCGCGACGTGGAAGAATTCGCCCAGGTTCTTCCGCAGAGGCTTCCACGCGAGCGTCCCCGTCGCGAAGATCCCGCCGAACATCGGGGGCGTCGAACGGGGCCCCACGGACCGGCGCCACGCCGTCGAGTCGTCGTTCCCCTCGAAGTGGCAGACCTCGCAGGAGTTGTTGAAGTTCGCGGACGTGACGGGCCGGCTCGCGTCGGCGAAGATCTCGCGCCCCTGCTTCTGGGCGGGCGTGAAGCGATCGATCTGGACGACGGAGGGGTTCGTCGCGACCGCCTTGGCGATCACCCCCGCGTCGTGGTTCGCCCGCAGGAGGGAGAGGTCGCGGGAGGTCTCGTTCAGGACGTAGACGACCGCGTCGTTGTCGGCGCTCGAGGGGTCGTCGAGGACGACGAGCCCGCTCGGCGTGTCGCCGATCCCGCGCGCGGGGTCGAACGGGGTGCGGTTCGCCGCGACGTCCCGGCGGGGGAAGACGGAGAGGAACCGCGGGACGAGGCCCGTCGCGTCGAACGTGAGGACCTGCTCGCCGGCGCGGTCGAGGAGGTAGGCCCGCGTCCCGTCCGCGGAGAACTCGACGCGGCTCGGAAGGCCCACCCGATAGCCGAAGCGGGAGGGGGGGATCGAGTCGGAGGGGTTGCCGACGACGACGCGGACCGCGTTCGAGAAGGAGAGGCCCGCCGGGGCGTTCGCGTCGAAGACCGCCGCCTGCCCGTAGACGGAGCCGCCGACGATGCCCGGGTCGTTCGGGACCCCGAAGGTCCACGTGCGGGAGCCCGCGCCCGCCACCCCCGAGGCTCCGAGGAGCGGGGCGGAGAGGATCATGCCGGGCGCCGTGTAGAGGGTCCCGCCGAGGAGCGGCGTCGCGGTTTCCGTGAGTCCGATCGCGAGGAGGACCGGCGCCCCGCCGAATCCCCTCGAGACGGTGACCTGGATCGAGGAGCCCGTGACCGGGCTGCCGGCGCCGGAGAGGACGGGCGTGAACCCTCCGGCTCCGGGGAGGCCGACGCCGAACGGCACGATGTCGGCCGGGAGCGCAGGAGGCTGCGTCTGGGAGAGCTCGTACTCGATCCGGGCGGAGGCGTCCGTCTGGCCCGGGTCGCTCCACTGGAACGTCTCCGTCGCCAGGTCCACGACGGAGACGGCGGGATAGATGCGGTTCGCGAACGCGGGGTCGAGGGCGGGGTCGTTGACGTCGTGCTGGAAGTTGTGGAGGACGTGGGGGACCCACAGCCGGCCGCCGTCCGGGGAGATCGTGAGGTCCTCGAGGAACCGGGGCGCGCCCTGGGACTTGAGGATCGAGACGTTGACCGGGTTCCCGGCGAGGTCGAACGCCGCGTACTTGTCGAGTCCGATCGCCTTGACGAAGCTCACGCCGAGGAGGTTCCCGGCGGGGTCGAGGGAGGCCGAGAGGACGGACACGAACGGCGACTTGAAGTGGGAGACGTAGAGGCGCGTCGAGTCGGCCGAGATCGCGATCCCCGCCGGGGTCTGGAGGTCGGCCTGCCCGTCCCCGTCCGTGTCGACCTGGGAGACCGTCGTGCCCGCGGGAGGGAAGTTCAGGTTGGCCGGGTAGGCGAAGGTGAGGACGACCTGGTCGCTCGCCGTGTCGAGGAACGAGAGGGAGCTCGAGCGCAGGTTCGTGACGGCCGCCCACCGCCCGTTCGGGGCGACGGCGACCGCGTAGGGCTCGACGCCGAGCCCGCTCACGATCGTCGTCGACACGACCTTCGCGACCGGGTCGAGCACGGAGATCGTCCCGTAGATCTCCGAGCCCGTGAAGTTGAGGGCGTGGAGGTTCCTCGCGACGTTCCCGCGCGAGTCCGTGACGTAGGCCTTCGCGCCGTCGGGGGTGAAGGCGATGCGCCGGGGCCAGACGCCGACGGGGATCGAGACGGAGGTCGGCGAGGGGTTGACGTCGATCGTCTGGCCCGTCGTCGCGTTCACGACGGAGACGGAGTCGTTCTCCTGGTTCACCACCCAGATCTCGTTCGGGTTCGCCGGGTTGACGGCGATCGATCGCGAGTGGGTCGGGCCCGAGGCGGGGGGGCCGGGCGGGATCGCCGCGCCGCGCCGCCCGAGGAGGAGGGCGCCGGCGAAGGCGAGCGCGGCGAGGGGGACGAGCGCGAGGCGGGAGCGTCTCATCGGGGGATCACCTCTGCACGAAGGGGAGAACCGGAGACGGCCGGGGGTCGGGACCGCCTCTCGCTGGAGAAGCCTAAGGCATGGGCTCGAGCGACGCAAATGGTGGCCGGCTGGACCGTTCCGGAGTTCGGCGATGCGCGCCCGACGCGGCGGCCCTGGCGCGACCTCGGCGCCGGGGCTAGAGGGGAGAGCGCCGCACCGACCGAGCGATGTCGCCGAGGTGGTTTCCCGCCGCTCTCGCCGCGTTCTCCGTCGCGCCCCCGGCGTGCCGCCCTTCCTCCTCCCCCCCCGCGCCGGAGCCGTCCCGGGCCGCTCGGCCCGGCCCGCTCGACGAGCGAGCGGAGGAGCGGCGGGCGATGGTCTCCAAGCAGATCCGCGCCCGGGGGATCGCGGACGCCTCCGTCCTCCGCGCCATGGAGCGCGTGCGCCGGGACGCGTTCGTCCCCGCCGAGCTCGCCCCGCTCGCGTACGCGGACCGTCCCCTGCTGATCGGCGAGGGACAGACGATCTCCCAGCCCTACGTCGTGGCGTGGATGACGGAGGCGCTCGCGCCGAAGCCGGGGGACCGAGTCCTCGAGGTCGGGACGGGCTCCGGGTATCAGGCGGCCGTCCTCGCCGAGATCGTCGGGCGGGTCTTCACCGTCGAGATCGTCGAGAGCCTCGCGCGGCGGGCGACGGAGAGGCTCGCGGCGCTCGGCTACGGCAACGTGACCGTCCGCGCCGGGGACGGATACCGCGGCTGGCCGGAGGAGGCGCCGTTCGACGGCGTCCTCGTGACGGCCGCGACCCCGCGCGTGCCCCCCGCGCTCCTCGAGCAGCTTCGCGAGGGGGGGAGGCTCGTGCTCCCCCTCGGCGACGACCCCTCGGAGCTCGTCGTCCTCACCCGCACGCGGGAGGGGACCGAGCGCCGCTCGCTCGGGGCGGTCCGGTTCGTCCCGATGACCGGAGAGGTGAGGAGCGCTCCCCGCTGAGCGCGGGGGCGCGGCCGCGCGCTCCCCATCAGTCCTCTCCCTCGGACGTCCGATACCGGCGGGGCAGGGCCGGAGCGGCGGTCCAACGATGGGGTACCTCTACGTCTTCCTCGGCGGCGTCCTCGTGCTCGCGGCGCTCTACGCCCGCCGCGCTCGGTTCCTTTGGACGAGGGTCCGAACGAAGCCGAACCCTCTCGAGGAGGCGATCCACAACCACCATCTCGATTCTTCCCAGGCGTCGACGCTCGGCGCTCTCGCCGCGTGCGGCTCGCCCGCGGACCCGCCTCCCTTCGCGAGCGCGGAGAGCTTCGATCGAAAAGCGGTCCTGCGCCTCCGCGAGGTCCTCCGCCGCGGGGGAGACGTTCGCGCCGAGGCGGAGCGACTGCGGATCCTCCGGCGGAACTTCGCATTCGCCGACCCGCTCGGGCCGGCCCCTCACATCCTCTCCGCCGTCTACCTCGTCTCTCCGACGGGGGAGAAGTGCGAGGGGATCGTGCTCGGAGTGGACGAGGACTACCTCGTCGTGGCCACCCGTGGGACCTCCGTCAGCCTGCGGGGGGGGACCCGGCTCTCCGTGCTGAACGACCCGGAGGCGAAGGTCGAGGACGCGGGAGCGATCGTGGTCGGGGTGGAGGACATGGGGGACTGCCGGGTCGTTCGCATCGGCTTCCCTCGCGAGGAGGGGCAGAGCCGCCGGCGCCACTTCCGTCTCGTCGCCCGGCTGCCTGCGATGGCGCGCGTCGGCGCGGAAGCTCCCTTCGAGGAGGCGATCGTGATCGACGTCTCCCGGACCGGGCTGCGCCTCCAACTGCGCCCCTCGGAGACTCCGAAGAGGGACGACCCCGTCGTCCTCCAGATGAAGGTCGGGGAGGAGGTCGTCGAGGCGAACGGGAAGGTCGCCTGGGCGCTCCCCGCCCTCTACCTCTCCGGCGCCGGACAGCCCTGGATCGTCGGGGCCGAGTTCCCCAAGTTCCAGCTCGAGGACTGGACGCGGATCGTCGAGAGGGTCCTCGCCGCGGCGGGGGGAAAGCCCGCGGGGGCGGGCGTCCGGACCGTGTCGCCCGAGGCGATCCCGTGACCGGAACCGGCCTCCTCGCGGGGTGGGCCCTCGCGGCGGGGATGACGATCGCCGCGATTGCGTGGATCCTCCGTTCCGTCCGCCGCCGGACGGCGGCGCGGCGCGACGTGATCCGCATCCGTCGCGTCGCCCAGGCCTTCGACGTAAACCCCGCCGATGCCGACATCCTCACGGAGGTCGCTCTCCTCGGCGGACCGCTCGCGCCCGCCCTGGCGACGACCGACCACCGCGTGTTTGACGCGGGGGCCGCCCTCTACCTCGTTCGGATCTACCTCGAGGGGGGCGACATCTGGAACCCGGTCCTCGCCCTCTCCCGCTTGCGCCAACGCCTCGGCTTCGAGGAGGACGCCGGCCCCTCCCTCTTCCCCGCCTTCCTCTCGGCCGTCACGATGACGCCGGCAGGCTCCGGGATCGAGGTCCAGGGGATCGTCGTCGACCGGAGGGGATCGATGCGGGTCGTCGTGAAGGAGGTCCCCGAGGGGGCCTTTGCCCCGGGCGATCCGGTCGAGGTCCGGGCCGCGGGGCGCGGGGAGGGGCTGCGGTTTCGCCTTGCGGAGATGCGGTTGTCGGGCGACGGAGCGACCCTGATCCTCCATCCCTCGAGCGGACCCGTCGGGACGCCGCGCACCCCCGCCCTCCTCCCGGTGACGGTCCGCCGCCCCGGCCGCGGGGAGGGCGCCTCGACCGAGGAGGGAACGATTCTCGACCTGTCCGCCGGAGGGGCCTGCGTGCGCCTCCCTTCCTCCGTCGGAGTGAACGAGAAGCTCGGTCTCACGATCCGTCTCGGCGCCGACAGCGTCTACGAGCTCGAGGGGACGACGGTCTGGACCGCCCCGAGCGGCGGCGGGAGATGGCGCGCCGGCGTGCGCTTCGAAGGGGTTCCCGAAGGGACCCGGCGGGAGATGCTCACGTTCCTCTCCATCCAGGGAGGGGGGCCCCTCGGGGTGCGGGACTCGCCGACGCTGCCGCGGAGCCCGGAGGTCGAGGTCACAGAAGGGACCGCGACCTCCCGCGGGTGAACCTCGTCGCGTCCTCCGGAGGGCGGCGGAGGAGGGCGCTGCGCCCCGCCCCGCCTCCCTCCAGTCGGGGCGCCGATCGATCCGATGGACTTCCCGGCACCGAACTTGGCTGAGGCCTCTTCCCGACTCTCCGTCCTCCTCGCGACCGCCGCGGGCCCCGAGGATCCCGCCGCGGACGACGCCCGGAGCCTGCTCCGGGCGCTGCGCCGGGCGGGATTCCCGGCGCGCGGCGTGACCCTCCGGATCCGCGGCGCGCGGGGTGCCCCGGGCCTCGCCGGGGAAGCAGGGGATCTGCGAGGGGGCGCGCTCGTCCAGATCACCCGCGCGCCCGCGCCGTGGTTCTTCCTGGCCGAGGGGGCCGAACGGAACATCGGACGCGCGCACTTCGACACGGACCGGCTCCCCCCCGTCTGGGCGGCGCGGTGCAACCGGATGGACGAGGTCTGGGTCCCCTCGACGTTCAACGTGGAGACCTTCGCGCGCTCGGGGGTCGACCTCGACCGCCTCCGCGTCGTGCCTACCCCCCTCGACCCGCGCGAGTTCGTCCGGTCCGACGGGGCGCGCGGGGCGAGGAACGGCCGGAGGTTCCTCTTCGCGGCCTCGACGGACGGCACGCCGCGTTGCGCGACGGAGCTTCTCCTCGACATGTTCCTGCGGGAGTTCCGCGCCGAGGCGTCCGTCGGCCTGCTCCTCTTCGCGCGGGGCGTGGCGGCGCGCGACCTCCGCGCGCTCCGGGAGCGCGTAGAGCGGATCGTGGGCGACCTCGCGGACCGCAAGGGGGCGCCGCGGGTCCGGGTCGAGTCGGGGACGGACCCGCGGCGGCGGCGGGAGGAGCTCGAGGCCGCCGACGCGTTCGTCCAGGTCTGGCGCGGGGATGGGCTCGGACGCGAGGTGCTCGAGGCCGCGGGGCTCGGGCTGCCGATCGTGGCCACGCGCTTCGGAGCGCCCCTCGACTTCTTGCACGACCGCAACGCCTTTCTCATCGACTGCGCCGTCGTCCCGGTGGAGTCGGAGACGGTCGCCCTCGAGCCCGCGCTGAAGGGCCACCGCTGGGCAGAGCCGATCGGCTTCCATCTGGCGGAGACCCTCCGGCGCCTCTACGAGGATCGCGCGGCGGCGGCCGAGGCAGGCCGGCGCGCCCGCGCGGAGGTCTTCGCCTCGCACTCGCTCGACCAGATCGGGCGGCGGCTGCGCGCCGTCCTCGGCCCGGGGCGGGGCGTGGCCGCCCCCTACAGCGCCTCGACCCCGCCTTCCCCTCCCTCGGAGCCGCCCCTCCCCGCCACGGGGATCCTCTCCGTCGAGCGGATCGTCCGGGTCGCCTGGGAGGGGCTCTTCCCCGGACCGCTCGACTCCTTCGGACTCCCGCTCGCCTCCCGGGTCGTCGGGCAGGGGTTCCGCGTCGCCTGCACCTCGGCCGAGTACGGCGCCCTCGGGGGGTCTCCGGACGTCCGCGTGACAGGGGAGGCGGCGAGCGCCACGGCGTTCGAGGGCGCCGCCACGGTGGCCGTGGCGGGCGCGTGCTCCCTCTCCGAGCTCGTCGCGGCCGACGAGGTCTGGACCCCCTGGCCGTCCGTCCGCGACCGGCTCGTCGCGAAGGGCTTCCCCGCCTCTCGGGTCGTCGTCCTCCCCCTGCCGGTCGACGAAGACGTCTTCGGGCCCCACGTCGAGCCCGCCCCGGTGCCGACGACACGCGGGCTGCGCCTGCTCTTCATCGGGCCGACGGACCGGGCGGGCGGGTTCGACATCCTCCTTGCGGCCTTCGCCGCCGGGTTCACGGAGAGCGACGACGTCGCCCTCCTCGTCGCGCCGAGCGACGACGCGGCGGGAGACGCGGCGACGACGCGGCTCGCGACGCTGCAAGACACGCCCGGGGCCCCCGACGTGGTCCTCCTCGAGTTCGTCGCGCGGCCCCCGGAGCGCGCCCGGCTCTACGCGGCGTGCGACCTCCTCGTCCTCCCCTACCGCGACGAGCGCGTTGCCGGGTACGCGGGGGAGGCGATGGCGGCCGGCCGAGCGGTGCTCGTCCCCTCCGACCCCGCGCGGCCGAGCGAGTTCGACCGGCTGGGAGCGTTCACCGTCCCCGCCGAACGGCGCCACTCCCCTCAGATCGATCCGCTCGCCCCCGCCTGGTTCCTCGAGCCCGACGCGGGAACGCTCGCGCGGAAGCTCCGCGCGCTCGCCGCGGATCGGGCGGGGCTGCGCGCCCGGGGACTCGCGTCCCGACGGAAGCTCCTCGACGACCGCGCGTGGCCGGCCCTCGTCTCCGCGGCGAGGGAGCGGATCGCGGCGCTCGTCGAGCGGGTTCCCGCGCAGGCGACGATCTAGGCCCCCCGTCTCGGGACGGAAGCCGGCCGGAGCCCGAACGGTCCGCCCGGCCCCGAGAGCAGGGTCCGCGCCCAAAACATAAGGCTTGAACTGAAATGGCTTTGCGTTCTTCCATGGAAATCGGCCGGTCGCGCGAAGGGCGGCCTTGCGTCGAACCGCCTTCCTACGGAGCATGCCTCCCGCCGGGGGCCGAGCGCTGTATCCCCAGAGGAACGAGAG
This sequence comes from Planctomycetota bacterium, assembly GCA_035695825.1. Classification (GTDB taxonomy): domain Bacteria; phylum Planctomycetota; class UBA1135; order UBA1135; family JAKEFM01; genus JAKEFM01. The sequence goes on from DASRRH010000018.1 coordinate 165,090, forward strand.
TGGACGAAGAGAGAGAGATCTCATCATGAAGAAGAAGCGAGCGAAGAAGGCGAAGAGAACCGCGGGGCGCGGGACGAAGAAGAGCGGCCGCCGCAAGGCTACGAGGAAGGCGGCACGCTCTCGCAGCGTGCGGAAGAAGACGGTCCGCAGGCCCGCTGCGAAGAAGTCGAGGCCGATGAGGCCCGCCTCTCGCCCCGCGATGGAGCCCTGCGAGCCCTGCTCCACGCCGATGTCGGCCCCCAGTTCTGGAGAGATCGGGGGCTTCTCGCCCGGGGGGATGACCGGATCCACCCCGATGGGCGGGGGCCCCTCGGTAACAGCCGGGAGCCGGCTCCGCGCGAGGGGAGAGACGGGGAGGATGGAGATCGGCCCCGGGGCCCCCTCCATCTACTGCGCCCTCGGCCCGGCCTAGGTGCCGCTCCGCCCGTTCCTCCGGATCGTCGCTTCGGGCCGCCGCGCGGCTCGGAACCTGTCGGCGGACGAAGCGGAGCGGGCCTTCCAGATCGTCCTCTCCGGGCGCGCGACGAGCGCGCAGGTCGCGGCGTTCCTCGTCTCGTTGCGCTGGAAGGGGGAGACGGTCGACGAGCTGGCGGGCTTCGCGCGCGCGGCCCGCGCGGAGGCGAGTCTCCCCTCTCCGACGAAGCGGGAATCCCTCGTCAGCGTCGGAACCCCGCACGCCGGACGCGAGAAGTCCCTTCCCCTCGAGGCCCCGGGAGCCCTCCTCGCGGCCGCCTGCGGCGTCCGCGTCTTCCTGGTCGGGGAGCGCTCCCGAAGGGAGGGAGACGCCGTCGCCCCGGCCGACGTCTTCCATGAACTCGGCGCGGGGCTGGCGGACCGCGCCGAGGTCGCCGCGCGGATGCTCGACGGCCCGGGCGTCGCCCTCCTCTCCGCGTCGACCGTCCTCCCCGGCTTGCGCCGGCTCGACGATCTGAGGGAGGAGATCGAGGTCCGGACCGCCCTCCACACGGTCGAGAAGCTCCTGGCGATCGAGGAGAGCGCGATCCTCGTGGGGACCGCGGCCGGCCCGGTCCTCGGCGTCGCGGCCGAGGTCGTGCGCGCCCTCGGACACGGCCGCGGAATCCTCCTCCAGGGTCTCGGGGGTTCGGTCGTTCCGAGTCTGGTCGGGCCGACGAAGGGGCTCGAGATCGACGGCGCCGCGCTCCGGGCGCTCGTCGTCGACCCGCAGGACTACGGCATCGGAGCCCCGTGGGAACCGGTCGCGGCCGCGTCCGGTCCGGAGGGGGCCGCGGCGGTGGTGCAGGCGCTCCTCCTCGGCGAGCAAGGCCCCGCGCGGGACGCCTCGATCCTCTGCGCCGCCCTCCTCCAGTACGCCGCCCGGACGGTCTCTGCGATCAGCGAAGGGGTCGGCCGCGCGACGGATGCCATCGACGGCGGGAAGGGCATGCAGGTGCTCGAGGCGCTGAAGGCGTTCTGACGGGGCTGGACGTCGCGTCCCGACGTGGCCCTCTCGTCTCGCGCCCTCCTCCTCCTCCTCCTCGGGCCCGCGGGAGGCCTCGCCCTTGCCTGCGCCGTCCGGAGCCGAGGAGCCGCCTCGAGACCGGCCGGGCTCGAGGTCGAGGTGCGCTCGTGCTACGTCGGCTCCGGCGCCTGCAGGGCGTGCCACCCTCGGCTCTTCGAGGCGTGGTCGCGAAGCCTCCACTCCACCATGGAGCGGATCGCGGACTCCTCGAGCGTCGTCGGCGACTTCGGCGGCCGGACCCTCGCCTTCGAGGACGGAGCCCGGGCGGAGATGTCCGCGCGAGAGGGGAGGTTCTTCGTCCGGACGAATGACGCGACCGGCCGCGTCGCCGAGTACCGCGTCCTGCGGACGATCGGCCACGTCTTCAAACAGCGCTACGTGACGGAGAACGGAGACGGGAACGAGTACGTCCTGCCGGTCCAGTGGAACGTCCGCGGGGCGCGCTGGGACGCCTACCCCGGCCCGACGGAGCCGTTCGCGCCCGCGAAAGGCTCCTGGGCGAGCCCGGCGAACGCGTGGGAGAGGAACTGCGCCGGCTGCCACGTGACCGGCCTCGAGGTCGCCGTCGAGGGTCCCCTGTTCCGGGAGCGCTACGTCGAGCTCGGCCTCGGGTGCGAGTCGTGCCACGGCCCGGGCCGCGCCCACGTCGAGTCTCCGGAAACCCCGGGCCTGGCCGTCCACCCCGCGCGCCTCTCCTTCGAGCGCCAGGTCGACCTCTGCGCGCGATGCCACTCCCGCGGGGAGGCCGGCCCCGCCGAGGGCGCCCCGGGGGAGGGGTTCCACTACCCCTGCGCCTTCCTCCCGGGGGAAGCCCTCGCCGCCCGCTTCCGCATCGTCGAGCCGGAGATCGGCAAGAAGACGAAGCACTTCTGGCCCGACGGCGCCTCCTCGAGCCACCACCAGCAGGCCCACGACTTCCGGCGCGATCCCCACTTCACGAAGGGGGGGATGGTCTGCACCTCCTGCCACGACCCCCACCAGCGCGCACGCTACGGGGGCCTGCGCGAGGACCCCCGCGACAACTCGCTCTGCCTCGACTGCCACACCCGCCGGCGCGAGGACCTGACGAGCCACACGCACCACCGCGCCGACAGCCGGGGTTCCGTCTGCATCGACTGCCACATGCCGCGGCTCGTCGAGAACGGGAACCCCTTCGAGCTGCGCTCGCACACCCGGTGGCGCCCCGACCCGGCGAAGGCGATGGCGCTCGGCATGCCGGACGCCTGCACCCTCTGTCACAAGGACCGGACGCAGGCGTGGGCCGCCTCGCTCGTCAACTCCTGGAAGTTCGGGGAGCCGACGACCGATCCGGGAATTCGTTATCCCGCGGCGCCCAAGTAGGGCCGGCCCGAGACGGAGGATCTCGTTTCGGTGCAGGTGCGGCCGGCTCCTCGAGGCGCTCGACGCGGAGGCGGGCACGCCCCTCGATTGCCCCTGGTGCGAGGCCGACCCGGCGGAGATCCGGCGCGAACTCGAGGCCGAGTGGAACGGAGCGGCCCCTACTCCGGGAGTTCGCGACCCGCTTGCCGCGCCGCTTCGAGGACCTTCCGCGCCTCCTCGAGCCGGTTGCGCGGGACCTGGATCTCGACCGCGTTGAGCCCCATCAGCCTCTGGCTCAACGCGAACTCGTCCTGCAGGAGCGTGCCGGCGATGTAGGCTGGAATCCCCTCCGCAAGGAGGATCGAGAGGAGGACCGTCGCCGCGGAAGGGGACGGGGCGCGCACCAGCGTCACGATGTCCGGATGCTCGACCATGCCTCTGGCGCCTCCAGATACGGGGGCGGGCCCCAGAATACCTCGCCCGACCGCCGCGGGAATCCGCGCATCGCCAGCGCGGGCGAGCCCCCCCGAGGAAGGCGACCCCGTCGGCGCCGAGGCCCATCCAGCGTTCCGACGCTCCCGCTCTCCCGAACGGGGACCCCGGGACATGGACGAGTCCAGGATTCCTTGTATTCTTACTTCCCGCAATGACGAAGCTTGCGAAGCTGACCTCGAAGAACCAGCTCACCCTCCCGCGGGACGTCGTGCGGGAGTTCCCCGGCGTCGAGTACTTCGAGGTCCGAGTCCGCGGCGAGGAGATCGTGCTCCGCCCCGTGACCTTCGCGGCGAGCGGCGACCTGGTCGAGAAGGCCCGCGACCACGTCGCGGCGCTCGGACTGACGGAGACCGACGTCGAAGCGGCCGTCCGCTGGGCGCGACGGCGACGGCGCTGATCCGGGCGGTTCTCGACACGAACGTCCTCGTCTCCGCGACGTTGTTCCGGGGCGTCTCCTCGCGCGTCTTCGCCGCGTGGCGGGAAGGCGTCTTTCGACCGCTCGTCTCCCGTCCGATCCTCCTCGAGTACGCGCGGGTCCTCGCGTACCCAAAGTTCCGCCTGCCGACCGAGAGGATCCGCTCGCTTCTCGAGGTCGGCTTCCTCCCCTTCGTGGAGACGGTCGAGGTGAAGTCGCGACCCCGCGTCGTCCGGGAGGATCCGCCGGACGACGAGTTCCTCGCGTGCGCGGTCGCCGGGAGAGCGGACTTTCTCGTCTCGGGCGACGCCCACCTCCTCGCCCTTCGGACGCACGAGGGGATCCCGATCGTCGCGCCGGCCGCCTTCCTCCAGGTCCTCGACCGGGCGTCGAAGGCGCCGGGCTAGCCCGCCGACCGGCCTCCCCGCGCCCCCTCCCGCACCCGCGCGAACCCGGGCTTAAGCGCCTCGTAGATGTACCGGCAGCGCTCGTCGTAGGGGATGAAGGCGCTCTTCATCGCGTTGATCGTCAGCTTCTCGACGTCGTCGAACGTGAGCCCGTAGGTCCGGACCGCGAGGTCGAGCTCCTTCGTCGCCGTCGTGTCGCACATCAGGCGGTCGTCGGGGTTGAGGGTCACCCGGAAGTGCGCCCGGAAGAAGAGCGGGAAGGGGTGGCGCTCGAGGGAGGGGACCGCGCCGGTGAGGATGTTGCTCGTGAGGCAGACCTCGAGGGGGATCCGCTTGTCGAGGACGAACTGGGCGAGGCGGCCGAGCTTGACGATCCGGCCGTCGGCGACGGCGATGTCGTCGGCGAGGCGGATGCCGTGGCCGATCCGGTGCGCGCCGCAGTACTGGAGCGCCTGCCAGATGCTCTCGAGGCCGAAGGCCTCCCCCGCGTGGATCGTGTTCGAGAAGTTCGCCCGCTGGACGAACTGGAACGCCTCCAGGTGGCGCTTCGGCGGGAAGCCCGCCTCCTCCCCGGCGAGGTCGAAGCCGACGACCCCCTGGTCCCGCAGGTCGACGGCGAGCTCGGCCGTCTCGAGCGTGTCGGCCCGGTCGCGCATGCCGCAGAGGAGCACGCCGAAGCCGACCCCGAGCTTCGCCTTCGCCCGGCCGAAACCCCGGAGCGCCGCGCGCGCGACCTCCTCGAGGGTGAGCCCCCGCTGGGTGAGGAAGCAGGGGGCGAAGCGACACTCCGCGTACGCGATTCCCTCCTCCGCGCAGTCCTCGAGGTACTCGTAGGCGACCCGCTCGATTGCCTCGGGGGTCTGCAGGACCCCGATCGTGTGGACGAAGCCCTTCAGGAACTCCCGCAGGCTCCCGCGGCTCTCGGGCCGCCGGAACCACGCCGCGAGGGCGTCGGAGTCGTTCGTCGGGAGGTCGCGGTAGCCCGTCTCGCGGGCGAGGTCGACGATCGTGCGCGGCCGGAGGGCGCCGTCGAGGTGGTCGTGGAGGACGACCTTCGGCACGGCCCGGAGGGTCGCGAGGTCGGGCCGGGGGGCTTGCGGAGGCGACATCGCGCCCTTGTACCGGAGGTCTCCCGGAGGCCGCCAGTCGAGGCGCCCTCCGAGGAGGGTTTCCCTCCCGAAGGAACCAGAGTCCGGTCGGTTCGATCGGAGCGGCGAGCCATCTCGCCCAGGTCGGCCCGTGGAGGCCCCCCCCGCTAGACTCCCGCCCTTTCCGCCCCCCCCCGGCCCGCTCCTTCCATGACCGTCCCCCTGGAACGACCGCGCGACGTGCGTTGGTTCCACGCCGCGCCCCTCCTCTACGGGGACTGGGGGACCTCTCGCCTCTACGTCCTCGGCCTCGCCTTCTACTTCACCGGGTACTCCTCCTTCTACTTCCTCGCCGCGATGGGGGTCCTGGTCGCGGCGGTCGGGTGGGCCTACACGGTCATCTGCCGGCTCTACCCGGACGGAGGGGGCGTCTACTCCGCCGCGAAGCGCATCTCCCAGAACCTGGCGGTCGTCGGCGCCTTCCTCCTCGCCGCCGACTACGTCGTCACGGCCGCCCTCTCCACGCTCGACGCGTTCCACTACTTCGGCTTCGGCGACGCGGAGTCGGTGCGGTGGGCGATCCTCGCCCTCGCGGTCGTCGGGGCGCTGAACTTCTTCGGGCCGCGCCGCGTCGGCCTCCTCGCCCTGGCCGTCGCCCTCGGCGCGATCAGCCTCACCCTCGTGCTGATGGGGGCGGCGCTCCCCCACCTCGGCGACGCGGTGGTCCAGGCGCCCTCCGGCGGGCTCGGGAGGAGCTGGCGCAGCTTCGTCGACATCGTCCTCGCGCTCTCGGGGGTCGAGGCGGTCGCGAACATGACGGGGATCATGTCCCCTCCCGTCGCCCGCACGAGCCGGGTCGCGATCTGGATCGTGGTCGCGGAGGTGGTCGTCGGGAACCTCGTCCTCGGGCTCGCGATGGGTGCGATCCCCGACCTCGACCGCGTCGCGGCCGAGCACAAGGGGGACATGCTCCGCGTGCTCGCGGAATACTTCGTCGGGCCGACCTACGCCGGCGCCGCGGGGTTCGTCTTCGGCATCCTCCTCCTCTCGGCGGCGAACACGGCGATCGTCGACCTCGTCAGCGTCCAGTACCTGATGTCGCGGGACAGGGAGATGCCCCGCGCCCTCGCGAACCTCAACCGCTTCGGCGTCCCGCGGATCCCCCTCCTCGTCGCGACGGCGGCGCCGATGGTCGTCCTCGCGGTCGAGGGAGACCTCGAGCACCTCGCCGCGCTCTACGCGATCGGCGTCGTCGGGGCGATCACGATCAACCTCGGAACCTGCGTCTTCGGGAAGGGACTGCGGATCGGCCGCTGGGAGCGGGGGGGGATCGCCCTCCTCGCCGCCGTCATGGCCGCGATCGAGGTCACGGTCGCCATCGAGAAGCGGAACGCGCTCTACTTTGCGGCGAGCGTGCTCACGATCGGGCTGACGATCCGCGCGTTCGCGCGCCGCGCGCGGGCGAGGGTGCCCGTCCCCGCGCCGGCCGCGCCGGTCCCGTTCGTGCCCGCCGCGGAGAAGGTGGTGCCGGCGGGGGCGCCGCGGATGCTCGTGGCGACGCGCGGGAGGAGCCTGCTCCCCTCGGCGATTGCGGAGGCGGCGCGGCGCGGCGCGGCGCTCTACGTCCTCTTCGTCCGCGAGCTCGCGGTCTCGATCCGCGACCCCGCGGCCCGGCCGCTCACGCCCGAGGAGGATCCCGAGGCCTCCCGCGTCTTCGCCGAGGCCGAGCGACTGGGGACGGAGAAGAAGGTCCCCGTCGTTCCGCTCTACGGGTGCACGGACGTCCCCGAGGAACTGATCCTCGAGACGGCCGCGAGCCTCGGCGTCGAGGCCCTCATGGTGGGCACCTCGCGGCGCTCGAAGCTCTGGAAGCTCTTCAAGGGGGACGTCCTCGAGCGCGTGACGAAGTTCCTGCCGCCCGGGATCCAGCTCATGGTCGTGCGGGTCGGATCCGGAGGGCCCTCGGTCAAGGCGCCGGCCGGAGCAGGGCCTCCGCGAGGCTGAAGTAGATCGCGAGCGTCGAGACGTCCGTCAGGGCGAGGACGACGGGGCCGGAGGCGACGGCGGGGTCGATCCGGCTCCCGTGGAGGAGGAGGGGGATCGCCGTCCCGAGCACGGAGGCCCAAGTGAGGGCGAGCGCCACGGAGCCGCCGAGCGCCCAGCCGAACCGCGCCTCCCCGGTCCAGGCCCCTGCGGCGAGGCCGACGATCCCGCCGATCGCGAGCCCGGCGACGAGCCCCACGGTCGCTTCCTTCGCGAGGGTTCTCCGGCGCCGCGGGCCGGGCAGCCCTCCGAGGAACCGTTTCTCGACGACCGCCGTCGTCTGGGCGGCCACGGATTCGCCGAGGGCGAGCACGAGGGGGACGAAACCTGCGACGACGATCGCCTCGAGGAGCGTTCGCTGGAAGACGCCCGAGAGCCACGCGCACCCGAGGCCGCTCGCGACGGTGACGAGGAGCCAGGGCATGCGGAGCATCGCCGCCTTCCACGCGGGGGTGGCCACGTCCTCGGCGGGCGCGACGCCGGTGACCTCGAAGACCGCGCGCTCCACGGCCCCGCGCACGGCCTCCCGGGCGTCGTCCGCGGAGAGGATCCCCAGGATCCGGTCCTCGGCGTCGACGACGGGGAGGGCGAGGAACCGGTGCGTCTCGAGCAGCCGGGCCCCTTCCTCGATCCGGGCCTCGACGCGGACCCGGAGCGGATCGGGGGTCATGAGGTCGCGCACGCGCGCCCCGGGAGGCGCCGTGAGGAGCCGGCGGACGGAGAGGGTCCCGCGGAGCCTTCCCCGCGCGTCGACGACGTAGAGGTAGAAGACCGACTCCGCCTGGGCCGAGCCGCGGACGATCCGGAGGGCCTCCTCGATCGTGGCGCTCTCCGGGAGACTCACGAAGTTCGGGCTCATCCGCCCGCCCGCCGTCGACTGAGGCATGGCGAGAAGGGACTCCGCCACGGCCCGGTCCCCGGCGCCCAACGTGTCGAGGAACCGCTCGCGTAGCTCGCGCGGGAGGTGGCGGACGATCTCGACCCGGTCGTCCGACGGGAGGAGGCGCCACACCGCGGCGGCGGCGCCCGGCTGCATCCGCCGCAGGAGGCGCGCCACCGCACCGCGCTCGGCCTCGTGGAGGACGGCGCGGGCGGTCGCCTCGTCGACCCGGGTGAGGAGGGCCGCCTGCCCCTCCGGGTCGAGCCGCGCGAACTCCTCGACGGCCTCGTGCGCTCGGGGAGGCGTCGGCGCGGCGGCCGCCGCCTCCTCCCGGCTGCGGGCGGACGGCTCGGGCCGGAGGGAGGTCTCGTTCTCCACGGCGCGGCATTCTCCGGGGCCGAGTTCCCGCATCCAGAGCGCCGGGACTCCCCCCTCCCCGGTTCCCGAGGCCGCTCGTGCGGCGGTTGACGGTCCTGGAGAGCCCACCTATCGTCGAGCCCCTCGCCCGCGCCCGTAGCTCAGAAGGATAGAGCGCTGGTTTCCTAAACCGGAGGTCCCCGGTTCGAATCCGGGCGGGCGTACCACGACGACACCGGGGAACGGCCCGCAGGGGAGTGCCGTTCGAGACTCCCGCGGGGCGCCCCTCGAGAGCGCCGTCCGATGGTCGAGGGGTCTGCGCCCCCGGGTCTCGCGAGCTCCCAGCCTCCGCATTCGAGCCTACTGGAAGGAAGCGCTCGCGTGCCTATGCTTCGGCCCTCTGCGCCTCGACCCGGCATGCCTCGAGCTTCGACCGTCACGGTCCACGTTCCGCCGCCGCTGCGCGCCAGTTGCGGGGGCGCCAAGGAGCTCTCGCTGCCGGCCGCGAGCGTCCGCGCCCTCCTCGTGGAGCTCGAGCGGCGCCACCCTTCGTTGCACCGCAGCATCTGCGACGAGACGGGAGCCGTGCGCCGCCACGTGGCCCTCTTCGTCAACTCGTCCCACACGCGCGACCGCGAGGGTCTCGACACGGCGCTCGCGCCGGGGGACGTCGTCTCGATCCTGACCGCGGTCTCGGGAGGTTGAACATGCCGGAGCGCGTTCTTCTCAGCATCGGAACCAAGAAGGGTCTCTTCGTTGCCGAGGGGCCGAAGACCCGGCGCAGCTTCGCGCTGCGCGGTCCCTTCGGACAAGGGGTGGCCATCTACTCGACGCTCCTCGACACGCGCGGCAAGCCACGCATCTACGCCTCGAGCTGCAACGCCTTCTTCGGCATGAAGATCCTGCGCTCGACCGATCTCGGGAGGAAGTTCGGGGAGACGAAGTCGGCTCCCGCCTTCCCCAAGGACGACGGGCGCGCGCTCGCCAACATCTGGTCGCTCGAGCCGGGCGACGACACGAAGGACCTCTGGTGCGGCGTCGAGCCGGCGGCGCTCTTCCGGAGCGGGGACGGCGGCGATTCCTGGGAGATGGTCCCGGGGATCAGCAACCACGAGCACGCCCGGAAGTGGCAACCCGGCAACGGCGGGCTCTGCCTGCACACGATCCTCCGCGACGGGAACCGGGTGCACGTCGGGATCTCGACGGGCGGCCACTACCTGAGCGAAGACGGCGGCGCCCGCTTCAAGGCCTCCAACAAGGGCGTCGGCGCCGGGTTCGCGCCCGACCCCTACCCCGAGTTCGGCCAGTGCGTGCACAAGATCGCCGGACACAAGGACGCACCGGGGAGGCTCTACATGCAGAATCACGGCGGCTGGGCGGAATGGGACGGGCCCGGGGGGCCGCGGCCCGACATCGGCGTGCTGCGCAGCGACGACCACGGCAAGACGTGGCGGTCGATCGCCAAGGGGCTGCCGTCCGACTTCGGCTTCCCGATCGTGGTGCACCCGCAGGACGCCGACACGGTCTACGTGATGCCGCTCGAGCCGACGACGCGCACCTGTCCGGGCGGCGCGCCTGCGGTGTGGCGCAGCGAGGACGGCGGCGGCTCGTGGGAGCGGCTCGCGCGCGGGCTGCCGAAGAAGGAGAGCTTCTTCACCGTCCAGCGCGACGCGATGGACATGGACGACCTCAAGTCGCCCGCGCTCTACTTCGGGACCACGACGGGTCAGCTCTGGATCGGGCGCGACGGCGGCGAGGAGTGGAGCTGCCTCTACGATTCGCTCCCGCCGATCCACTGCGTGAAGGTCGCGGTGGCGTGAGCGCGTAGAGCGCGCGGGCGGGCACGAGCCGCAACCCCCCGCCTCATTCCCCGGTCCGGCGAACGAATCCCAGGTCCTGTCGAAGGGGGACCTCGGCCCCCCTCACCGACCCCTCTCCGCCGAGAGGTAGTGGGTCACGCGCGGCATCCCCCCCGGCAGGTACGAGCGGACTCTCTCCTCGAGCGGTCGATCGGCCATCGTGGACCGCTCGTGCTGGCGCAGGTGTTCCGCCCAGCTCTCGACCAGGAACGTCTCGAGGTACCGGCCCGGCTCCGCCGCGTCCGAGAAAAGGGCCCACGAGACGGCCCCGTCGCGACGACGGAGCCGACCGACGGCGCGCATCGCCGCCTCGAACTCCGGCGCCCGCGCGGGATCCGCGCGGTATTCGACGGTGACGAGGACCGGGCCGCGCTCGTCCTCGACCGACCCCGCGACGAGGGGCGTCGGCCAATGGCGGGAGGGGAGGAGCGCGCCCGGCTCGAACGTGGGGAGGGACCACCGGGAGGAAACGGCAACCGTCGCGAGGAGAGCGGCGGCGGCGCAGACCAGCGAGACCTGGATCGAGGTGCGTTCCGCGACCGCTCCCCAGATGGCGCTCCCGCCGGCCATCCCGCCGAAGAAGACGAGCCCGTAGAAGGAGAGGGCGCGCGCCCGCACCCACGAGGGGACCGCCGACTGGGCCGCGACATTAAAGGAGGTCATCAGCGCGAGCCACGGGACTCCCGCGACTCCGAGCACGATCAGGGCGGAGGCCATGCTTCGCACGAAGGCGAGGGCCGCGAGCGCGAGCGCGAGGAGGACCCCCGCGCCCAGGGCGATCGCCTCCGGAGGGGCGCGCTTCCGGATCCGCGGCAGGCCGGCCGCGCTCCCGATCGCCCCCGCGCCGAACGCCGCGAGGAGGAGGCCGTAGCGTGCGGAGTCGAGGCCGAGCCGCTGTCGCGCGAGGAGAGGCAGGGTCGCCCAGAGCGCGCTCCCGCAAAGGATGAAGAGGCCGCTCCGGACGAGGACCGCGCGGAGGGCCGGGGCGTGACGCGCGTAGCGGACCCCGGCCCGCATGGCCGCCAACAGGCGCTCCGCGGGGAGCGGGCTCCCCCGAGGCGCGCGGCGCCAGCGGAGGAGAGCGCCGAGCAGTCCGAGGAAGGAGACCGCGTTCACGAGGAAGGCCGTGGCGCTGCCGGCGGTCGCGACGACGACCCCGCCGAGCGCGGGGCCCACCGCACGGGAGAGGTTGAAGCCGAGGCCGCCGAGGGCGACCGCCACCGGAACCTCTTTCACGGGAACGAGCTCGGGGACCATCGCCTGCCAAGCCGGGGCGGCGAGAGCCGCGCCGATCCCGAGGACGAAGGTGGCGCCGAGAAGCAGCCACGGACCGACGACCCCCGCCAGGGCGAGGCAGCCGATCCCGAGCGCGGCGAGGGCCATCCAGGCCTGCGCGAAGAGAAGCAGCCGTCGCTTGTCGAGGATGTCGGCGAGCGCCCCGGCCGGCAGGGAAAGGAGGAAGAAGGAGAGTCCGGTCGCCGCCGGAATGAGGCCGACCATGAGCGGCGAGGGGGTGAGGGAGGTCATGAGCCAGGCCGCCCCCACGTCGTGCACCCAGGACCCGAGGTTCGACCCGAGCGCGGCGAGCCAGAGCGACCGGAAGAGCGGCCGTCGCAGCGGGCTCCACGCTCCGGGAGGGACTGCGGCGGTCTCTCGTCCGTCGGGGATCGTCACGACTTGACTCTCTCGCCAGCGACCCTCGCGGGGTCTTCTCCCTTCAGAATCGGAACGTGAGCGTCACCGCCGCGTAGTCGACGTCCCGGCCGAGACCGACCTCGCGCAGGAACGGCCCGTCGAGGAAGTGGGCGTACGCCGAGCCTAGCGCGACGTGCCGGCCGAGCGACCACTCGAGGGTGAAGGAGATCTCGCTCCCGATCCGCCGCTCGCGCGCGCCGGCTCCGGATGCGAGAAGGTTCACGCCGTTGTCGTAGACGCCGTCGTCGAGGCTCTGGCGCCAATAGAAGGTCCAGCCCGCGTCGAGCGTGACCCGGTCGCAGGGGCGGAGCCGCACGGTCGGATGAAGGTCCCGGAGGTTCACCGGACCGACGATCCCCGTTTCCCCGAAGTACTTCCCGCGGGGGAAGAGAGGGTTGAAGGTCTCGAGGTCGGAGTCGCCCGGGTCGCGGTCGCCGCTCTGGACGTTCGCCTTGAGCCCGAGGCGCGGCGAGAGGGGAAGGTCGCGAAGGGTGAGGCCGGAGTCCGACGCGAGGGTCCAGGCCCGGATCTCGCCCCGCCCGAACTCGCCCCATTGGAAGACCGCCTCGAAGTTGTAGTCGAAGCTCGAATCCTTCCCGAAGACGCGCGTCCCGATCGAGTGCCGGAGCTCGTCCCCGGTCCCCTGGGCGAAGGTCGCGTCGTGCCGGTCGAGCCCGAGGTAGTAGAGGTCGGCGTCCAAGCCCGCGAGGACCCGTCCCGTCGAGTAGAAGCCCCAGAACGATTCCTCTTCGACCGACGCGTCGTCGAAGATGCCGGGATCGGTCTCCACGGGCTTCGCGACGAAGGCGTCGGCCCGCCACGGGCCGCGCTCGAGGATCGCGCGCGCCGCGTCGAAGCTTCGCCGGACGTTCGGGCCGTCGCGGACCGAGACGAGCCTCTGCGATCCGTAGGCGAGCTCCTGCCGGCCCGTCCGGAGCGTGAGTCGGCCCTGCTCGAGGGGGACGGCGAGATCGAAGAAGGCCTGATGCAGGTCGAGCGCATCCTTGTCGGTCGGCCCCGGCCCCCCCGCGCGGTCGGAGACGAGGTTGCTCTTGAGCTGGGCGAAGAGGCGAAAGGGCTCACCGAGGTGGAGGTCGGCGTGGAGCATGGTCCGCTGGAGGAGGTAGCCGTCGCGGTCCTGCGGCGCGGCGGCGAAGTCCAAGTTGCGGTAGTGCTCGTAGCGCTCCCGGACGTCGCCCCCGATCGAGAGGAACCGATCGTCGCGGCCCAGGCGCATGTACTTGAGCGGGTCGAACGGGTCGGTGCGGCGATCGGGGTCGGCGAGATAGCCGTAGTCCTCCTCGTAGCGGAGGACCTCGTAGCGTGGCGGGACCGACGCGGCCGGCCTCGTTTCCTGGGCCCGGATCGGCGCGAGGAGCGCGAGGGGGCCGAGCAGCCAGGACGTGGCCGCGAACGCGCGCGAGTTATCCCTTCGGGGGGGACGATCCCCTCCCCACGGCCAGCCGGGCGCCATGAGCCTTGACGCCCGCGCTCACAGCGCGAAGCACGCGCAGCCGGTGGCTCCCCAGAGCGGCGTCGAGCGGTCGACGAGAGCGCGCGCGGCCTCGCCGAGCCGGTGGAGGAAACCCGCATCACCGGCTCGAGCGGCGCCGGAAGCGGACGCCCTGCCCACGGGCTTGCGACGGGCGTAGCCACCGTACGCGGCGACGGGCGACCAGCCCGGGCTCACGGGAAGCGGCGGCGGCGCGAGAGGCTCGAACTCCGCGGCGGCGTGGACGACCCTCCCGCCGACGATCGTGAGGACCGACTCGATGCGCGGGATCTCGTCCTCCGGGACGGAGAAGTAGTCGGCGGAGAGCGCGGCGATGTCGGCGAGCCGGCCCGGCGCGATCGAGCCCTTCTTCTCCTGCTCGCCCGAGAACCAGGCGCTCCCGGCGGAGTAGCGACGGAGCGCCTCTGTCCGCTCGAGACGGTTCGACTCGGGGTAAAGCCGGGTCCCGCCGACCGTGTTCCCCGTGACGAGCCAGTGGAGCGCGACCCAGGGGTTGTAGGTTGCGACGCGCGTCCCGTCCGTGCCCGCGCCGACGGGGATCCCGGCCGCGAGCATTCTCCGGATCGGCGGAGCGGCCTCGGCCGCCTTCGCGCCGTAGCGGTCGACGAAGTATTCCCCCTGGAAAGCCATGCGGTGCTGAACGGCGATCCCTCCGCCGAGCGCGGCGACGCGGTCGAGGTTCCTCGGCGAGATCGTCTCCGCGTGGTCGAAGAACCACCGAAGCCCGTCGAACGGGACCTCGCGATTCACCCCCTCGAAGACATCGAGGAATCGCGAGATCGACTCGTCGTACGTCGCGTGGAGGCGGAACGGCCAGCGGCTCCGGACGAGGTGATGCACGACGGCCGCCAGGTCGCCCTCGAGCGTCGAGGGGAGCGTCGGGCGCGGCTCGAGGAAGTCCTCGAAGTCCGCGGCGGAGAAGACGAGCATCTCGCCGGCGCCGTTCATCCGGTAGAAGTCGTCCCCCTCCCCGGGCCGCGTCATCTTCGACCATCGCTCGAAGTCCTGGAGCTCCTCCTTCGGGCGCTGCGTGAAGAGGTTGTAGGCGATCCGGACGGTGAGCTCGCCGCGCCGGTGCAGCTCGGAGATCACCTCGTAGTCCTCGGGGTAGTTCTGGAAGCCCCCCCCCGCGTCGATGACGCTCGTGATCCCGAAGCGGTTGAGCTCCCGCAGGAAATGGCGGCTCGAGTTGACCTGGTCCTCCCGGCCGAGCCGGGGACCGAGCGCGAGCGTCTTGTAGAGGATCAGCGCGTTCGGCTTCGCGATCAGGAGCCCGGTCGGGTTCCCGTTCCCGTCGAGCTCGATCGTCCCGGCGGGCGGCGCAGGGGTGTCCTTCGTGTAGCCGAGCGCGCGGAGCGCGGCCCCGTTGAGCAGGGCGCGGTCGTAGAGGTGGAGGACGAAGACCGGGACGTCGGGCGAGACCGCGTTGATCTCCTCGAGGGTCGGCATCCGGCGCTCGGCGAACTGGAACTCCGACCACCCACCGACCACCCGGACCCACTGGGGAGCAGGGGTCCGCGCCGCCTGTTCCTTCAGCATCCGAAGCGCGTCCGCAAGCGACGGGACGCCGTCCCAGCGCAGCTCCAGGTTGTAGTTGAGTCCCCCTCGAATGACGTGCAGGTGCGAGTCGTCGAGTCCCGGGACGACGGAGCGACCCCGAAGGTCGATCGTCCTCGTCCCCGTCCCGCGCAAGCGGAGGATTTCGTCGTCGGATCCGACCGCGACGAACCGATCTCGTCGGACGGCGGCGGCCGTCGCCGACGGTCGGGCGGGATCGAGGGTCGCGATTCTTCCGCCGTGAAGGATCAGGTCGGGCTCGGGCGCGTGGGCGGCCTCCACCGGTCGCGCGGCACGTTCCTTTTTCGGCATCGCGCATCCTCCCAGGGCTGCGGAGAGCGAGGCGGTGGCGCCGATCCTCAGGACGTCTCGCCGAGTGGCCGTGTGTTCCACCGAACCCTCCCGGAGGCGTCGAGCATTCGCCGGAGATCCGGATCGCGGCGCTGCGCGAGCCTCGACGCCGTCCTCGCAACGCACCGACTCGAGTTCTCGCGGCCCGGAGGCGGGGGCTCCCGCGCTTTCATGCGTGGGAGGCCACCCCCGAGCCGAGGGGGAAGATCCCGCGCGCGACAGCGCGCGGGCACGCCTCCGGAGCCTACCGCCTTCCGCTGCTCTCCGACGCCTTGGCGCTCCCTTCGTGAGCGCCGAACATCTCGTTCGCGTAGAGGACGCCGAGGCCGTAGGCGCCGGAGTGCCTCTTCACGACCGCGAGGACCGGCTCGTACGTCTCCTGGCGGGCCCAGTCGCGCTGCCACTCGAGCATCACCTGCTGCCAGGTCACGGGGATGGCCCCTGCCTGCGTCATCCGCTGGATCGCCATCGCGTGGGCTTCCGGCGTCGTACCCCCCGAGGCGTCCGTGACGGCGTAGACCTGGTAGCCCTCCCGGAGCATGTCGATCGTCGGCATGGTCAGGCACACCTCCGTCCAGAGCGCCGCGGCGACGATCTTCTTCCGGCCCGTCGCTTCGACCCCCTTCCGGAAGGCGGGGTCGTCCCACGCGTTCATGCTCGTGCGGTCGATCGGCTTGAGGTCGGGGAAGACCGCCTGGATCTCCGGGATCAGCGGGCCGCTGAACGACTTCGAGGCGACCGTCGTGAGCACGGTCGGCACGCGGAAGACCTTCGCCGCCTCCGCGAGGCCGACCACGTTGTTCTGGAGGACCGCCCGGTCGTGCGACTGCACGCCGAAGAACATCTGCGGCTGGTGGTCGATGAGGACGAGGGCGCAGTTCTGCGGGGTGAGGAGCTCGAGCGGGGCGGGCGACGCGACCGACGGATCCGCCCCGGCGGGCTCCATCGCACTCACGGCGAGGAGCGCGCATCCTGCGAGAAGGGCACCGACGGGGACGAACTTGCCGAGCGCTGCGTTCATGGGCGTACCTCCTGAACTTCTGCGTAGGCGTGCACGAGATTCCGTGGTTCGAGGGGACCGTCCCTCCGGACGAGTCAGGCGATCCGGGTGCTAGACTCCCGCGATCTCCACCGCAAGAACGCACAGGCTCGCTGCGAGGTAACCCACGGGATAACCGGAGTCGGCTGCCGGGGCCCGTCGCGGGACGCGGGAACCAGGACCGGACTCCCGTCCGTCGGGTGTTGCGTCCCAAGGGGCCGTCTTCACGGGACTTCGGGCTTGGCGGTTCGACGTCGCACGAACAACCACCGTGGAGGTTCCGCATCGCACGAACCACCACGGTGGTGGTCGCGCGTCGGACGAAGGACCGCCGTCGCCGTTCCGACCGAGGACGCTTGTATCGAGGGGGGCCCTCCGCGATCCTCCCGCCCCCGTGATCGACGAGCCCACCATCCTCGGGCCGCCCCCCTCCGCCCGCCCCTTCGATCCCTGGGCGCTCATCCGACGGGCGCTCATCTGGGCGGTCTTCCTCGGGATCCTCTACCTCCTCCGCGCCTTCTTCCCGATCCTCCTCCTCACCTTCGTCTTCTCCTACCCCGCAGGCCGGGCCCTGACCGGGCTGCGGCGCAGGTTCCCGAGGGCCCCCCGACGGCCGCTCGTCGCCGTCGTCTTCCTCGGGGGGATCGCGGGGCTGGTCGGCCTCGGGTTCGCCCTCGGGCCCCACATTCGGGAGGAGGAGGAGACCTTCACGACGAGGTTCCCGGTGATGAAGGAGAGCCTCGCGCGGTGGATCGAGTCGACGAAGGCGGAGCACCCGAATATCTTCAAGCTGATCGAGCCCCTCAAGGGGAAGCCGCTCGCGGATCAGGTCCGGGAGTTCAGCCTGCAGCAGCTCCGCGAGCGAGCGGCGGAGGGGGAGGAGCCGTTCATCGGGGGGCTCGGCACCCTCGTCGACGTCGCGGAGCTTGCCTTCAAGATCGTGAGCACGCTCCTCCTCTCCCTGATCTTCTCCTTCCTGATCGTCCTCGACCTGCCGCGGCTGCGCGAGGAGGTCGAGGCGATCCGCGCCTCGCGGATCGGCTGGCTCTACGAGGAGGTCCGCGGGACGGTCGTCGACTTCGGGGCGACGCTCGGCCGGACGCTCGAGTCGCAGGCCGTCATCGCCCTCGTGAACACGCTCCTCACCTTCCTCGGCCTCTCCTTCCTCGGGGTCCCGTCGAAGTTCCTCCTCTCGATGATCGTCTTCCTCTGCTCCTTCATCCCCGTCCTCGGGGTCTTCATCTCGACGACGCCGATCGGGCTCATCGCGCTCTCGACGGGGGGCTTCACCCTCCTCCTCGAGTGCGTCGCGATGGTGACGCTCATCCACATCATCGAGGCCTACGTCCTCAACCCGCGCATCACGGGCTCCTTCGTCCACCTGAACCCCGTCTTCGTCCTCGCCGTGCTCTTCATCGGGGAGCACCTCTTCGGGGTCTGGGGGCTCATCCTCGGCGTCCCGGTCGCGGTGACGCTGCTCCGCAAGACCCGGGCGATCGTGCGCGCCCCGGTCCCCGCCTGACGGTCCTCCCCCCTCCCCTTCGAGGGGGAGGCGGGCGCAGGGGGGCGGCGGGCACCCCTTCCTCCGGGAGGTCGGTGAAGCAGAACGGCCCGACGAAGACGAGGAGGGTGAGGTTGCTGAAGGAGGCGGTCCCGTCGAAGGGCCCGAGCGTGGCGAGCGCGCGCCCGGAAGAGCGCTCGAGGAGCTGCGCCTGGACTCTCGCGACCCCGCGCTGGGTCGACCGTGTGTAGAGCGAGAGGTCGCCGGCCCCTCCCGGGGCCCCGACGCTCGCGGCGAGCTGGGAGAGGACGGGGATGCCGAGGGAGGAGGTCTCCGTGTCGGTGCTCGCCGCATGGAACGTGACGGCGAGCTCGAAGGGGGCGAGCGCCGAGGAGACCGGGTCCTCCCGGGCTATGTCGACCCCCTCGAGGCGGAGCCGGTCCCGGACGATCGCGTCGAGCAAGGGGCCGTCGTCTTTGCCGGGGGAAACGACGCGGAGGGCGACGCGGCGCCCCTCGAGCGGATCGAGGGGGAGGCGCGCGACGGCGCGCTCGACGGCCGCGGCGACCAGGCGCTGGGCGAGGGCCGTCCTCCCCTCGGTGCGCTTGTCCGGGGCGGCGCACGCCGCGCAGAGGAAGAGGAGGGCCGCGGCGCGAATGCCGGAGGGCTTGCCTTCGAACGCGTCCACGGTCGGTTCCGGGTCGAGACGGGCGCGCCGGGCGTCAGCGCACCTCCGTCGCGGGGTCGAGACGGCGGAAGACCTCCCCGAGGGCCGCGAGGAGGAGGAGGTCGATCCCGTACTGGGTCAGGATCGCGGCGCCGAGGGCGACGCCGGGACCCGCCCCCGAGGCGAGGAAGAGCCACAGGATCCCTCCCGCCGGCACGAGGGAGGCGATCAGGCCGAGGAGCGAGATGGCGAGGCCCGCCGAGGGGTTCGGCCGCGTCCCCTCGGAGGGCGCGCGGGTCGGGAAGAGGAGGAAGGCGACGTTCGCCGAGGTGAGGCATCCAAGCGTGGTCGCGGGGAACCCGAGGGCGGCGAGGGCCAGGGAGCCGGCGTCGACCGCGCCGAAGGCGGCGAGGAGGACGAGGAGGAGCATCTGGAATGCGAGGGCGAGGAGGGTCGGAGCGGCGACCTGCGCGGCGGCCATGCCGAAGGGGGAGACGGGGAGGCTCTTCAGCTCGACGAGGTGGTCGGCGTCGCGGCGGAAGTCGAAGGCGAGGTAGGGCTGCATCATGAAAGGGAGCATCCCGACGAGGGCGAGCACGACCGAACCGACCGCCGCGCTCCCCCCCGGAGACTGCCGGCCGGCGAGCACGCCCGGCAGCGCCATGAGGAGGGAGAAGCAGAACCCCGTGAAGAGGAGGCGTCCGGAGCGGCGGACCGCCGCGAGGTTCTTCCAGAAGACCGCCCCCGCCCCGCGGAAGAGGCCGAGGCGGGGGAGGGAGAGCGAGCGGACCATCCCCTCCTCGGGCGTGCCCCCCGCCGGGAGGCCCCGGCGCGCGCGGGCGAGGAGGGTGGCGAGCCGGGCGCTCGTAGCGAGGGAGGCCTCGAAGAATCGGACGTCGAGGGCGAGGACGAGGGCGAACGATCCGGCCGCGAAGAGGAGGAGCCCCGCTACCGACGCCGCCGCATCGCGGAGGTCGACGGCCGCGACCGCCCGTGCGGCCGCCGCGGCCGGGTAGAGCAGCACCCGCGTCGCGGGCGAGTCCGCGAGCCCGGCGAGCGTCCGGCCCGGCCCGCCGCGGGCGGAGGTCGACAGGACGAGGAGGAGGAGGGTTCCGGCGCCGAGGAGGACGCCGACGAAGCGCGCGCCCCGGCGCAGGCGCACGAAGACGCGCTCGGAGAGGTGCACCGCGAGGAGGGCGACGATCGTCTGGACGTGGAGCGCGCTGAGGTGGCCGAGGAGGAAGGCCGCGAGACCGAGGCCGGGGTGCGCGGGGCGGACCCCGAGGATGAAGAAGAAGATCGCGCCCGAGACGAGCGTGACCGGATAGAGGGTGACGAGCCGGTAAAGGACGAGCGCCCGGCGCGAGAAGGGCCCCGCGAAGAGGAAGTCGACGTCGGAGGGGAGGAAGGCGAGGCCGCGCTGGACGAGGCCGTTCAGGACCGAGGCGAGGAGGATGAATCCGAGGACGCCGAAGACCGTCTCGGGACGGGTCCCGGCGGAGGCGTGGGTCCGCACCCGCACCTGGGCGTAGACGAGGAACCCGAGGAGGGCGAGCCAGAGGAGGAGCGCGATCGCCTTCTTCGGGCGGCGCAGTCCCCGGACGAACTGGCGGAGCCGGTTCCGCCGGACCCGGAGCGCGAGGAAGAGGAGGGCTCGGTTCACGGCGGGGGGGCCGGCCCCCGCTCCGTGATCGCGAAGAACGCCTCCTCGAGCGTCGCGTCCTGCCGGATCGCCGCGGCGGCCCGGATCTCGCCGAGCGTGCCGAGGGCGAGGCGGGCGCCCCGGTGGAGGATCAGGATGCGGTGGCCGAGCTTCTCGACGAGCTCGAGGAGGTGGGAGGAGACGAGGACCGCCGCCCCCGCCTCCGCCCTCCGCCGGATCGACTCCCGCATGTCGCGGATGCCGCGGGGGTCGAGGCCGGTCAGCGGCTCGTCGAGGAGGATCGCGCGCGGATCGCGGAGGAACGCGCAGGCGATCGCGAGCTTCTGCTGCATGCCGCGGGAGAGGGTCGAGGCGAGGGCGTCGCGCTTTTCGAGGAGCTCGAGCTCGGCGAGGAGGGGGCCCGCGCGCGCCTCGGCGTCCTCGACCCCGTAGGCGAGGGCGGTGAAGCGGAGGTGCTCGCCGACCGTGAGGAGGTCGTAGGGGTGGGGGGTGTCCGGGACGTAGGCGAGCGCCCGCTTCGCCGCCACCGCCTCGCGCTCGAGGTCGTGCCCCGCGACGCGGATCCGGCCGCGCGTCGGACGCAGGATCCCCGCGATCGCCCGGAGGGTCGTCGTCTTCCCCGCTCCGTTGGGGCCCACGAGGCCGAGGATCTCTCCGGCCTGGACCGAGAAGGAGAGGTCCGCGACGGCGCGGAGCCCGTCGTAGTCCTTCCCGAAGCCCTCGACCTCGATCACCGGATCTCCCTACCAGGGCTCGCGCGCCCCGATGAACTCGTAGGGGTAGCCCCAGGCGGGGCGCGAGGCCTCCTCGAGCCCCTTCGCGTCCTGCTCCGTCAGGCGCACCTCGAGCGCCGCGAGGTTGTCCTCGAGCTGGCCGAGGGTCCGCGCCCCGACGATCACGCTGCTCGTCTCGGGGCGCCGCAGGAGCCAGGCGATCGAGACGGCCGCCGGCGACGTCCCGAGGCGACGCGCGACCTCGCGGACCCTCTCGAGGACGCCCCAGGCGCGGTCGTGGTCGACCTGCCGGAAGTTGTCGGCCCAGACGGAGAGGCGCGAGCCCTCCGGCGGGGCCTTCCCGCGGACGTATTTCCCCGAGAGGAATCCGCGGGCGAGGGGGCTCCAGACGAGGACGCCGATTCCGAAGGCTCGGGCCGCGGGAACCAACTCCCGCTCCGCGTCGCGCGCGAGGAGCGACCACTGGAGCTGGAGGGAGACGAACGGCTCGAGGTTCCGTCCGTCGGCGGCCCAGAGGGACTCGACGAGCCGGTATCCCGTGTAGTTCGAGCAGCCGACGTAGAGGGCCTTGCCGGTGCGCACGAGGTCGTCGAGCGCGCGCAGCGTCTCCTCGATCGGGACGGCGCCGTCCTGCATGTGGACCTGGTAGAGGTCGATGCGGTCGGTCCGCAGCCGCTTCAGGCTCCCCTCGCACGCTCGGAGGATCGCCCGGCGCGAGAGGCCCGCGTCGGCCGGGCGCGACTCGCCGGGCGAGGCGGGGCGGGTCGGGAAGCGGCACTTCGTCGCGAGGACGACGCGGTCGCGCCTCCCCTCGAGCCAGCGGCCGAGGAGCTCCTCCGAGCGCCCCTCCGAGTAGACGTTCGCCGTGTCGATCGTGTCGATCCCGGCGTCGAGGGCGCGGTCGAGGAGCGCCCGCGCCTCGCGGTCGGTCGAGGTGACCCCCTTCATGAACCCGCGGGAGGCGCCGAAGGTCATCGCGCCGAGGGAGAGGACGCTGACGCGCAGTCCGCTGCGGCCGAGGGGGCGGTGTTCCATCGCCGGGGAGGGGGGCGCCGGCCCCTCCGCGGGGAGGGGCGAGCGAAGGGAGGATGTCGGAGGCGGGCGGCCGGATCAATCCGGCGTGCTACGGACCGATCGACACCCAGAGCACCCCGTCGCCGTCGGGGACGAGGGTCGATGCGCTGTCCCGCTTCCAGTGCCTTCGAACCGTCGCGAAGGGGACCTTCTTGAAGAGCGTGGCGAAGTCGATCGGCGGTCCGGCGTTCCCCGCCTCGGACATCCGGACGTTCACCTTGCCGAGCATCCCGCCGACCATCCCGAAGGCACGCTCCATCTCCTCGACGGAGGCTTCCGCGTTCGAGAACCCGACGGAGGCGCGCGGCTTCGGAAGTCCGGCGAGGGCCTGCGCGAAGCGCTCGCTCTTCTGGAGGGAGGGGGTGTCGGGCCTCTCGACCCTCCGGAGGACCTCCTGCACGCGCTCGGGAGCCAGGCCGAGGACGAGCAGGTCCCCGGCGACGGCGTAGGCGAGGGGGACCATGGCGACCATGAGGGAGTGGATCCGCCTCCCCTGGTACTCCTCGGTCTTGAGGGTCGCGCCGAGGCCCGCCCTCTTGAGGAGCGCCTCGAGGTACCCCTCGACCTTCTCCGGGCGCCGCAGCGTGAGGAGGACCGTGGCGCGGGCGAAGCCGGAGAACATGGCGCTCTCCGGATCCTGCTCGGCGAACGCGTCCTGCTCCTCGGGGCCGCGCCGTGCGGAATAGAGGGCGACCTCGTCGCCGAAGGACGCGAGCAGGTCGTCCCGGATCGAGAACCCGATCTCCTTCTCGAAGGCCTGGATCCCGCTCCGGAACCCCGTCTCCCCCTCTTCCCCGACGCCCGCGAAGATCCGCTCGAGGACCTCCCAGACCTTCTTCAGCTCGAGCCGGTAGGCGGAGTAACTGACGACGTCGGCGGGCACGAGCCCGGGCGTCCGGAACTCGCCCGTCGGCATCTGGGCGAGGGAGAAGAGGCCGCTGCGGGCCCCCCCCAGGTACGCGGCCGCGCGCGTCCCCTCCTTCCCGATGCCGAGGGAGAACGCGGCGGAGTGGAGGGCGAAGACTCCGACCGCCTCCGCCTTCGCATCGCCGTCGGGGTCTCCGGATCCGCGCACGACCTTCCAGACGCGCTCGAGGTCCCCGTAGAGGAGGAGCTGGCCGGCTCCGACCTTAGCCGCGGACTTCCGGAATCGGTCGGCGCGGAGGAGGGCGTTCTCCTCGTCCTTCCCCTGCGCGCGGTCGATCAGGGCCTCGAGCCGGTCCTCGCGGAGGTTCGAGACCGCGCAGGCGAGCAGGCTCCCGACGAACGCGAAGCGGAACCTCGGCTCCTCCTCGCTCCCCTCCGTGGGCTTCGAGGGGTTCAAGACCTGGACCTTGACGCCCCGGTATTCCTCCTCCGACCGGGAGATGTCCCCCGCATCCCGCCCCTTCTCGATCGCCTTCTCGACGAGCGACTCGAACCGCTCCCTCTTGCTCCCGAAGTCGGCGACGAGCCCGACGGAGAAGCCCGGCTCCGATTTCCCCTCGACCTTTTCGACGGCGAGAAGGGCGAGGGCGACCCCCCCCTCCATCGTGTCCCAGAGGTCGGCGACCGTGAACCCGACCTCCCCCTTCATCTGCTCCATCGCCTGGTCCAGGAGGCGCGTGACCGGAGCGAGCCAGTCCTTCACCTCCTTCTCGGCCCAGAGTCTCCCGAAGGTGGACTCCTCGAACGCCGCCTTCACGGCGGGCGCCCCCGCGACGCCGACCGCGGCAATCGTGTCGCGCGGGAGGAGCCGGAAGACCGGGGGCGCGTCCTGCGCGGCCGCGGCGGGCCCGAGCGCGAGGAGGATCGAGAGGAGCCGGAGGGGATTCGACATGGGTTCACTCCTGCGGGTAGAGGAGGAGGCGGTCGTGCACGAGGAGGGCGAGGTCGGCCTTCCCGTCCCCCGTCACGTCGGCGAGGACCGCCTCCCGAGGCTCGGCGGAGCGGCGCTGCTGCTCAAAGCTTCGTTGTTCGAACACCCGGAACTTGAGCGCGTGGCGCAGCCCCCTCCCCTCGACGGCGAGGATGTCGAGCCGGGCGCTCCCGGTCTCGAGGAGGACGACGTCGGGGCGTCCGTCGGCGTTGGCGTCGCCGACGAGCGCCTTCTCGTAGAAGGCGTTCGGGATCGTCGACTCGTGCTCCGCGACCTCGACGAGGGAGGCCTCCTCGGCCCGGCTCGGCGCGACGGCGAAGCGGTCCTCGGCGAAGAGGACGAAGTCCGGCCGCCCGTCGCCGTCGAGGTCCCTCGCCTCCCCGCCGCGGAAGGAGAGCGCGCCGACCTCGACCTCCCCGGCCGCCTCGAAGGTCCCGCGGGGGCCGCGCGCGAGGAGGATCAGGGCCTCCCGCTTCCGGTCGAGCAAGGCGACCTCGCGCTTCCCGTCCGCATCGAGGTCGGCGACGACCGCCCCGAAGACCTGGGATTCGGGGGTCGGAGCGTTGAACTGGTCGAGGACCTCGAGCGCGCCCCCGGACCCGAGCCGGAGCGCCCGCGCGAAGTGGTCGCGCGCGACGATCATCTCCTCCCGCCCGTCGCCGTCGACGTCGGCGCGGCTCCAGGAGTTCTCCCGCACGCCCTTCGTGAGCGCCTGGCGCGCGTCGGCGGCCGCGAGGTCCCGGAGGGCGAGAGCGGGGCCGTTCATCACGATCCGGGCGGGCTCGCGCGGCAGGAAGATCACGAAGTCGCGCCTCTCGTCCCCGTCGAGGTCGACGAGGAGGAGGCCGGTCGGTTCGGTCGAGAGTTCCGCCAACGGGAAGGTCGCCGCGGGCTCGAGGCCGGAAGGGGCGTGGCGGAATACGACGAGGGCGTACTCCCCTTTTCCGGCCCGGCGCACGACGGCGAGGTCCGTCCGGCCGTCCCCGTCGACGTCGGAGACGTCGAACGCGGCGGGCGTACCTTCGAGCGGGATGGCCTTCGGGAAGGAGAGGCGCCCCTCGCTCCAGCGCGAGAGTCCGACCGCCTTCTCCTCGACCGAGAGGACCGCCGCCTCGTTGCGTCCGTCCCCGTCGAAGTCGGCGATCCGCACGGCGCGCCCGTCGACGAAGGAGGGGAACGACTCCCCCTCCTCGAAACCGCCGTCGGCGCGACCGCGGTAGAAAACGAGCCGGGCGGCGGCGGGGTCGGAGGCGAGGACGTCGGGGCGCCCGTCTCCGTCGACGTCCCCCAGAGCGAGCCCCCGCGCGCGCTCGGTGCCTCCCTTCGAGGCCTCGAAGGCGTGGTAGCGGACCGCGCCGAACGGGAATCGCGCCTTCCCCGGGGGGGGAGGCTCGAAGGCGTACATCCCGACCCGCCCCGAGGTCCGGTGGATCGCGAAGACCTCCGCCTTCCCGTCGCCGTCGGCGTCGGCGAAGGTCGCGCTCCGGGTCGGCGGCAGCCGGAGCGGGATCTCCGGGCCGAACCGGCCCGCCGGTGAACCGAACCGAACCCGGATCGACCGCTCCTCGTCGGGGGCGACGAGGATCAGGTCGGGGGACTTGTCGCCGTCGAGGTCGGCGAGGGCGAGCGCGTTCGCCCGCTCCGTGCTCGCGGGATACCGGACCGGCTCCCCGAGCGAGCCGTCCGGACCCGAGAGGAGGATCCGCGTCTCCTTCTTCCCGAGCAAGCCGAGGTCCGTTCGGCCGTCGCCGTTCAGGTCCGCCGCGGCGAGCCCTGCGCTCGCGGTGGAGCCCTCCTCGATCTTCCACTCCCGCGCCCGCGCGAGCTTCCCGCCGGCTTCCCCGCTCGCGACGACGAGCCTTCCGTCGTCGCCGAACCAGGCGAGGTCGGCTCGCCCGTCTCCGTTGAAGTCCCCGGCGACCAGGGAGTGGACCTTCGCCTCGACGGCGAGGGGCGCCCTCCGGAACCGCACCGGCTCGAGGATCGCGTTCGGCCCGTCGTCCTCGGGGGGAGGCTCGGGCTTCGCCTGCTCCTCGGGCGAGCGCTGGAGGAGCACCTCGATCCGCGCGCGGTCGTTGTCCGCGAAGAAGAGGTCCGTCCGCCCGTCGCCGTTCAGGTCGGCCGCGCCGAGGCCCGTTGTCTGGGCGTGGAACTTGTAGACCTCCGGCCCGAGCCAGCCGTACTTCGAGGCGAGCTCGTCGCCGTGAAAGGGAAGAAGACCAGCCGCTCCGGCGACCCCCAACGCGACCCGCCCAAGCATGCTCGCTCCCTCGGTCGCTGAACTCCGGGGCCCGGAAACCCCTTCCGCGCCCCCGACTTCGCGCCGCTAGGATAGCGCCCGCGAATCCGAGGGACAGGACCCCGACATGGGGGCGCGCCGCCTTTTCTCTTTCTTCCTCCCCCTCCTCCTCCCGGCCTGCGCGTCTCCGGGCCGAGGGGGCGATCCCCGCCCCGCCTCGGGCCCGGCTTCCCTCGAGGAGCTGACCCTCGGAGGGGGCGGCCGGCTGTCGGGCCGCGTCGTCAAGGAATCCGACTCGACCCTCTTCGTCGACGTCGGGCCGACGATCGTCGAGGTCCCGCGCCGCGACGTCCTCGTCCGTTCCGAGGCCGCCCGGCCGGAGAGCGGTCCCGCCGAGATCGCCTCGGGCGCCCTCTTCTCCCGCGCCCGCCTCCCCGAGGCGACCGTGCGGGAACAGGTCGAGCGCTTCGGGGAGGCCGTCCTCACGGTCAAGACCCCTTCCGGCCTCGGCTCGGGCTTCCTCCTCCACGAGGATGGCTACGTCGTCACGAACGCCCACGTCGTCCAGCCGGAGCGGCGGATCACGGCGACGCTCTTCCGGAAGGGGGAGCGCGAGTTCGAGAAGATCGTCTACGAGGACTGCAGGATCGTCGCGACGAACCCCTTCGCCGACCTCGCCCTCCTCAAGATCGAGCCGAAGGCGGGGCAGCCGGGGCCTCCGTTCCCGAAGGTCTTCCTCGGCGACGCGCGCGACCTGCGCGTGGGCCAGAGCGTCTTCGCGATCGGGAACCCCCTCGGCCTCGAGCGCTCCGTCTCCGAGGGGATCGTGAGCAGCGCGAGCCGCGAGCAGGCCGGCCGCGTCTACGTTCAGACGACGGCGCAGGTGAACCCGGGCAACTCGGGGGGGCCGCTCTTCAACCTGCGCGGCGAGGTGATCGGCGTGATCGCTTGGAAGTTCCTCTTCGCCGAGGGGCTCAACTTCGCGATCCCGGTGAACGCCCTCGAGGAGTTCCTCCGCAACCGCGAGGCCTTCGCGTTCGACCCGGACAACCCGAACACGGGGGTCCTCTACCCGCCGCCGCCGCGGCGGGAGAGGGCGAGCCCGCGGTAGAGACCATCTCGGTGCCGCCACCGCCTTGGCCGGCACGGGGGGAATGCCGAGGTCCTCGTGTTCGGCGAGCCGTCTCCCCACCGCAGGAAGGCCGGGACGATCGCGATATTTTCTCGCGCGCCCTCCCGCTCCGAGGGACGTTGGACCGCATGGCGACGCCCGGCTCGGTGAACGCATGGGATCGGCACCCGAGAGATCGCCCCCCCTAAGATCACAGATTGTGATCTTAGAAGTGCCCTCCCCTCTCAAGCCCCGCCGATGGTTCGGTCCTCGGCCGGGCGCGATCCCGGGGTCCCGCGTGATGCCTGCGGACCCTTCTTCGGGACGCGGAATCCGATCCTGACCCTCCTTGCCTCGCGCACGGAAGGGGCCATCAGCGTCCGGATCGCCTCGAAGACGACCCGGAAGTTCCCGTCGGACTTCCTCTCCATCTCCTCGATCTTGCGGGCGAGGCCCTTGTGCTCCGCGAGGAGTTTCCGAAGTCGCACGAAGGCCCGAACGATCGCGATGTTCACCTGGACGGCCCTCTCGCTCCGCAGGACGCTCGAGAGCATGGCGACGCCGTGCTCGGTGAAGGCGTAGGGACGGTACTTGAGGTGATGTCCGCCTTCTAAGGTCACAGATTGTGACCTTAGAAGTTGCCTCGCCTCCTCCCAGGTCAGCTGGAACATGAAGTCCGCCGGGAATCGGTCGCGGTTGCGTCGGACGGCCTGGTTGAGAGTCTTCGTCGGCACCTCGTAGAGCCCGGCCAAGTCCGAGTCGAGGATGACCTTCTCCCCTCGGCGGAGGAGGATCCGGCGCTCGATCCGTTCGACCGGCACGAGAGCTGAAGGCCTCTTTCCCATGCCCTAACGACGCACACCCCCCCGGTCGGTTACACCCCGGGCGGTGATGCCATGCCCGGGAGAACCGGGCGTTCATCTGTTGCGACGCGCGATCGGGCATCCTCTCGCGGACGCGCTCGCCACCCCGGCTCGCAAGGTCACGAACGGTGACCCTGAAACTGGCCTCCCCTGCCGCCGGGTCGGAGCCCCGGCAAACCCGAGTCGAGCGGGACCTCAGCGACGCTTGCGGCGGCGCCACTTGTTGCGGCCGACGACGCTCAGCCGGGGGGTCTGCTTGTAGACGAGCAGGTCGTCGCCGTTCGAGAGGCGGACGGGCGAGGGGTCTGAGACGTCGCCCGTAGAGAGAGCGAGGACGAGCTTGCTCGGCCCCATCCTGCCGTCGGGGTCGACGGGGATCTCCCGGATCCCGTCCTCGGCCGAGACGAACAGGAGTACGCCCCCCGCCCCGTCGCCGATCGCCCCCGGAGAGTTCCCCTCGGCGCAGACCCAGGCCGGCTCGAGGAAGAAGCGGAGGCCGTCGCGGGACCGGGCGAGGACCGTCTCGTCCCGGCGGGACAGGAACATCCACCACTCGCCGCGGAGGATGCGGACCACCGCCGGATCCCGGACGCCCGGAGCGGCGATCCGCACCCCCTCCTCGACCTCGAAGTTCTCCCCGTCGGTCGAGACGGCCGAGTGGACCTCTTCGGGCTCCGAGGTCGAGCCCGCCTCGGGCGGTCCCGCACCGCTCGGCTTCGAGGGATCGCCCTCGGCGGCGGCGTAATAGAGTCGGATCCTCCCGTCCGGGAGCAAGACGAGGGAGGGGTCGAGGCAGGCTAGGCCGTCGCGCTTCCCCTTGAGGACGAGGGGGCGCCGTGTGCTCCAGTTCTTTCCCCCGTCGGCGGACCGGACCTGCGAGAGTCCCCCGGGCGCGACGCCCCGGATGCGAAGAAAGTCGAGGAAGAAGACGAGGAGATCGTCGCGCTTCCCGTTCGGCCCCTCGCGGGGGAGCGCAATCCCGTCGGGGACGGAGGCCGACCCCGCGATCGGCTCGCCGAGCATCGGCTGGAAGGTCCCGTCGCGCCCCCTGCGCGCGATCCAGGTGTCGTGCCAGCGGGGATCCTCCTCCCCGTCCGGAAGGGCGAGGAAAGGGACCAGCAGGACCAGGAGGACGACCCGGCCCAATCCCCTCATCCGAAGGACTCTCCCAGCCGTGGCGTGGCGTCGAGCGCGGCTTCGACGACCTCGTCGGCGACCAAACTCCCGCCCCCCGCTCCTGGACTTGGAGAGGCTCCTATCGGCTGTTTCGCGCGTCCCTCCGGAGGGACCGGGGGAAGGTTCCGCTCTCGGGTCGGATCCGGTCCGACGGCGGGCGGAGCCGTTCTTCGGGCCGGCTCACCGGGCTCTCTCCCGGAGCTCCTTCAGCCGGAGGAGCGCCTCGAGCGGCGTCGTCTTCTCTGGGTCGATCGCGGCGAGCTCGGCGAGGATCGCGTCGCGGCGCGCGGCGAAGAGGTCGAGCTGCCCCGCCGCCTCGCGCTTTCGGCCGGGAGCGCGCGCGAGGAGCTTCGCCGAGAGCTCCTCCTCGTCCGACTCGAGGTCGCGCAGCACCTCCCGGGCCCGCTCGACGACCTCGGCCGGGACTCCGGCGAGGCGGGCGCAGTGGAGCCCGTACGAGCGGTCCGTCGCCCCCTCGACCACCCGATGGAGGAAGACCACCTCCTCGCCCCACTCGCGGACGGCGAGGTGGAAGTTGCGCGCGCCCGGGAACCTCGCCGCGAGATCGGTCAGCGGGTGGTAGTGGGTCGCGAAGAAGGTGCGGCATCCGACGACCGTGAGGAGGTGCTCGGAGATCGCCCAGGCGAGAGCGAGGCCGTCGAACGTGCTCGTCCCGCGCCCGACCTCGTCGAGGAGGACGAGGGACCGCTTCGTCGCGCCGTGGAGGATGTTCGCGGTCTCGACCATCTCGACCATGAAGGTCGAGCGGCCGACGGCGATCTCGTCGGCCGAGCCGATGCGGGCGAAGATCCGGTCGACGACGCCGATCCGCGCCGACTTCGCGGGGACGAACGAGCCGATCTGGGCGAGGATCGCGATCAGGCCGACCTGGCGGAGGTAGACGCTCTTCCCGGCCATGTTCGGGCCGGTGAGGAGGAGGAGCCGGCTGCCGCCGAGGTCGAGGAGGGCGTCGTTCGGGACGAAGGGGGTCTCCGCGAGCGTGCGCTCGAGGACGGGGTGGCGTCCCTCGACGATCCGGATCTCCTCCCCCTCGTCGACCTCGGGGGCGACGTAGCGGTTCTCGGCGGCGACGGCGGCGAGGGAGGCGAGCGCGTCGAGGAGGCCGACGGTCCGCGCGGTGGCGACGAGGCGGGAGACCTCCCCCGCGACCTTCCCGCGGACCTCCTCGAAGATCTCCCGCTCGCGGGCCTTCGCCCGCTCGTCGCTGCGGAGCACGCGGGTCTCGAACTCCTTCAGTTCCGGGGTGACGAAGCGCTCCGCGTTCTTGAGAGTCTGCTTGCGGTGGTAGTCGGCGGGGACGCGCTCGGACTGGGAGCGGGGGACCTCGAGGAAGTAGCCGAAGACCCGGTGGAAGCCGACGCGGAGGCTCGCGATCCCGGTGCGCTCGATCTCGCTCGCCTCGAGTCGGGCGAGCCACCCCGTCCCCTCCCGCCTCATGCCCCGCAGCGCGTCGAGCTCCGCGTCGAAGCCCTCGCGGATCAGGCCCCCGTCCGTGGGGACGAGGGGGGGGTCCTCGACGATCGAGCGCTCGAGGAGGGCGCGGACCTCCGCGCAGGGGTCGAGCCCCGCGGCTGCCTGCGCGAGGACCGGGGGGAGCGCCTCCTTCTCCTCCCGAGCGAGCAGGGCTTTCAGTTCCGGGATCGCGGCGAGGCTCGAGCGGAGCGCGGCGAGGTCGCGCGGGTGCGCGCGGGCGCAGGCGACCCGGGCGGCGAGGCGCTCGAGGTCGGCGACGTCTCCGAGGCGCTCGACGAGGTCCGCGCGGAGGTCGCGCTCCTCGACGAGGGAAGCCACGCCTCGCTGGCGGTGGAGGATCGCAGCCGGGTCGCGCAGCGGCGCGAGGACCCACTCGCGCAGCGTCCGCCCCCCCATCGCGGTCCGCGTCCGGTCGAGGACCCAGAGGAGCGTGCCGGGGCGCTCGCCGCGGCGGTTCTCGACCAGCTCGAGGGTCGCCCGGGTCGGCTGGTCGAGGAGGACCGCGCGGCCGCGGTCGAAGGGCTCGAGCGCGGCGAGGTGAGGGAGCGCCGTCTTCTGCGTCTCCTCCAGGTACTGGAGGAGCGCGCCCGCGGCGCCGATCGCCGGGGAGTCCTCCTCGACTCCGAAACCCTGGAGCGTCGCGACGCGGAACTGCCCCCGCAGGGCGCGGAGGCCGGCGCTCCGCTCGAAGTGCCAGTCGGGCCGGTAGCCGAGGACCGGCTTCCCCTCGCGGACCAAGGAAGGGGCGAAGCCGTCCGTCTCCCGCTTCGCCTCGGGAAGGAGGAGCTCGGCGGGCGCGATCCGCGCGACCTCGTCGGCGAGGGAGCCGGGGTCGAGGTCCTCGACGAGGAAGCGCCCCGTCGAGAGGTCGACCCAGGCGAGGCCGAACCGCGCGCCGTCGCCGACGGCCGCGGCGAGGTAGTTCGGCGCCCCCTTATCGAGGATCTCCTCCTCCATGATCGTGCCGGCGGTCACGATCCGGACGACCTCGCGGCGGATCAGTTCGCGCCCCGGGCCCGGCTCCTCGACCTGGTCGCAGATCGCGACGCGGAAGCCCGCGCGGACGAGCCGCTGGAGGTACGTGGGGGCCGTGCGGGCGGGGACGCCCGCCATGGGGACGGCGTTCGCCCCCTTGTCGCGGGAGGTGAGCGCGATCCCGAGGACGCGGGCGGCCGTGCGGGCGTCGTCGTAGAAGAGCTCGAAGAAGTCCCCCATCCGGAAGAAGAGGAGGGCGTCCGGATGCTCCGCCTTCACGCGGAGGTACTGCTGCATGATCGGGGTAGCGGAGGCGGTCGTCGCGGCGGGCGTTTCCACGTCGGTGCTCTCGGCCAGACGCTACGGAGCCCCTCCGCGCGCGGCAAGGCGCCCCGGCGGTCGCTGCGTCGTCGACCGCGGAGGTCGCGTGAGATTCCCCACGGGTCACAATTTTCGGCCGGTGCCGGCCCTCCCCCGCGCGCGGGGGAGGAGTCGGGCCTCCCTCCCGAAGCCCCCCCTTTCGCAGGGAGCTCGTTTTCCGAACGCGAGAATCGCTTTCGCCGCCAGGGCTTCCAATCGGCTCCCTCACCGGACCCGGACGGCGGGACCGGCGTCTCGCCTCGCCGGCCCGCGGTTTGGGAGACCCCTGAAGTCCGGGTTCCCCGCGCAGGTCCCGGACGGTGTCCGATCGGGCGGGAACGGGAGGGCGCCGCCCGGCTCTCGCGAGCCGGGCTCCCCCGCGCCGGGACCGTCCAGGTCGGAAGGGGGGCTCGACCGAGCCCCTCGACCCGAAGAGGAGGCATCCGGTCGCAACCGTTCCGCGCGGATCTCTCCTCTCCCCCACGCGGACCGGCGGAACGGGGAGTCCCTCGATGAGCCGAATCCCGATCGCCTCGATTTTTTTCGCCTCCGTCCTCCTCGGCGGCACGTCCCTCGCCTACGAAGGGGGAGCGCCCTCCAACGTCGCGGGAGCGCCCGGGCAGGGCACGTGCCTGGGCTGCCACTCCGGCTTCGCCCTGAACTCGGGGCCGGCCGGATTCTCGATCGCCGCTCCCTCGACGACCGTGGGCCTCTCCTCGCTCGCCGTCCAGACCCTCTTCACGGGCAGCGGCGCGCCGCAGCGCGGCTTCGAGATCACGATGCGCAGCGGCGCGGGCGCGTTCGCCGGGACCTGGCAGATCACGAACGCGACGACCACCCACCTCGCGAACTCGAGCCACGTGACCCACACGTCGGCCGGAACCCTGGCGACCTCGTGGTCGATGACCTGGGCCCCGCCCGTCACCCTCGCCGCCGGCCCCCTCAAGTTCTACGCGGCCGGGCTCGAGGCGAACGGCAACGGCTCGAGCTCCGGCGACCACGTCTACTCGACCTCCTCGACCGTCTACCAGGCGAGGCTCGCGACGCCGACCGCGACTTGGCCGATGGGGACGATCCAGACCCTGACGCTCGACGCGCCGACCCGTTCGGGAGACGACTACGTGGTCGCGCTCTCCCACAGCGCGACGCCGACCCCGCTCGGCGGGGCGATGATCCTCCCCGTCGACGCGACGAGCCCCCTCTTCTCGCTCGTCTGGAACGCGCCCGCGATGTTCCCCGGCTTCCTCGGGACGCTCGACGGGACGGGGCACGCCCAGGCGCAGGTGATCCTGCCGCCCCTCCCGGGTCTCTCCGGCTTCCCCCTCCACTTCGCCTACGCGACCTTCCAGCCCGGCACGATCACGGTGAGCGAGGTCTCGAACCGCGTCGCCGTCACGTTGCAGTAATCCCCCCCGGCGACCCTCGCTCCGCGCGAAGGCCGGCGCCTTGCCGGCCTTCGCGCTCGCGCGCCCGGGGAGGCGCGATCCGGGGGGGTCGGCAATCCCCCTCCGCGCCCGGGGGGAGGGAGGCGGGAAGGCGCCCCCGACCTATACCTACAATCGTCGCGGCACGCTCGTCGCCGCAGCGCAATGAGTCCCCTCGAACCCGAACGCGCAGTCCCCGAGGTCGAGGACCGTCTCCAGCGGTTCGAGGACCTGATGCCCCGCCGCGTGCGCCGACTCCTCCTCGTCGGCAGCCCCTACGACTCCTTCCTCCTCGAGGAAGAGGGGCGGCTCCAGGACCTCCTCCACAGCGGGTTCCCCGACCCGGGGCTTCGCGACGCCCCGCGCCTGACGCGCATCTCCTCCGGCGACGAGGCGCTCACCCTCCTCTCCCACCAGCGGCGGCGCTTCGACCTCGTCGTCGCGACGCCCCACCTGCGCGACCTCCACGTCCTCGAGTTCGCGCGGCGGGTGAAGGGGGCGGGGCTGACGGTGCCAGTCGTCGTGCTCGCCTTCGACGCCCGCGAGCTCGCCGACCTCCGCGCCCGGGGCGACCTCTCCGCGGTCGAACGGCTCTACGTGTGGCAGGGGGACTTCCGGATCCTCCTCGCGATCGTGAACTCGCTCGAGGACCGCTGGAACGTCCGCGCGGACACCGCCCGGGTCGGCGTCTCCTCGATCCTGCTCATCGAGGACAGCGTCCGGTACTACTCCTCCTTCCTCCCCCGTCTCTACGCGGAGCTGCTCCGGCAGTCCGAGCGGGTGATCGCCGAGGGGACGAGCCCTTGGAACAAGCTGATGCGCCTGCGGGCGCGGCCGAAGGTCCTCCACTGCGCCTCCTACGAGGAGGCGATCGAGGACTTCCGCCGCTACCGCCGCACCCTCCTCGGGATCCTCTCCGACGTCGACTTCCCGCGGGGCGGGGAGCCCCACGCCGCCTCGGGGCTCGAGTTCGCGGAGACGGTCCGGCGCGACGAGCCCGACCTCCCGATCCTCCTCCAGACCCGCGACCCCGCCTACGCGGAGAAGGCCGTGCGGGCCGGCGTCGCGATCCTCCTCAAGGACTCTCCCTTCCTCCTCGAGGAGCTATCCCGGTTCATCCGGGAGAGCTTCGGGTTCGGCGACTTCGTCTTCCGGACGCGGCAGGGGGAGGAGGTCGGGCGGGCGCGGGACCTGCGCGAGCTCGAGGCGCTCCTCCACGCCGTCCCCGACGATTCCCTCGTCTACCACGGCGAGCGAAACCACTTCTCGACGTGGCTGCGGGCGCGCACGGAGTTCGCCCTCGCCGAGGCGCTGCGCCCCCCCCGCGTCGCGGACTTCCCCACGGTCGGCGCGATGCGCGCCCACCTCCTCGAGGCGATCCGCGAGTTCCGCCGGGAGCGCCAGTCGGGCGCCGTCTCCGTCTTCGATCCCGGCGCGTTCGAGACGGAGACCTCCCTCGCGAAGATCGGCGGCGGCTCCCTCGGGGGGAAGGCGCGCGGGCTCGCCTTCGGGCGGCGGCTCCTGCGGGAGTCGCGGCTGCGCGCGCGCTTCCCCGGCGTCCGGATCTTCGCGCCCTCGGCCGTCGTCCTCGCGACGGACGTCTTCGACGACTTCCTCGAGAGGAACGCGCTCCGCGACTTCGCGACCGCCTGCGACGACGACGCGGAGATCGAGCGGCGGTTCCTCGAGGCTCCGCTCCCCGAAGGGGTCGTGCGCGACCTCGAGCGCTTCCTCGCCCTCGCGGACTTTCCCCTCGCGGTGCGCTCCTCGAGCCTCCTCGAGGACTCCCAGCACCTTCCCTTCACCGGTCTCTACCGGACGGAGATGGTCCCGAACGACCACCCCGACCCCGGCGTGCGCCTGCGCCAGGCCCTGCGCGCGATCCGGCGCGTCTACGCTTCGACCTTCCTCCAGCGCGCGAAGCTCTACATCAAGGCGACCCCCTACCGGCTCGAAGAGGAGAAGATGGCCGTCCTCGTCCAGCGCCTCGTCGGCGCCCGGCACGGGCGCCGCTTCTACCCCGATTTCGCCGGGGTGGCGCGTTCCTACAACTTCTACGCGGCCGCTCCCATGACGGGGGCGGACGGGATCGTGTCGGTCGCCCTCGGCCTCGGCGAGACGGTCGTCGAGGGGGGGAAGGCGCTCCGGTTCGCGCCGCGCTTCCCGCGCCACCCGGTCGGCCACGGCTCGCCCGAGGAGATCCTGCGGAACACGCAGACCGAGTTCAGCGCCCTCGAGGTCGGGGAGTCCGGCGACTCCGCCCCCGAGGGACGCGTGCGCCGCTACCCGCTCGAGGTCGCGCTCGAGGACGGCACCCTCGCCGCGGTCGGGTCGACGTATTCCTCCGAGAACGACGCGATCTACGACGGCCTCGGCCGGGAGGGCGTCCCCGCCGTCACCTTCGCGCCGGTCCTCAAGCACGGCCTCTTCCCGTTGGCCGAGATCGCCCGCGACCTCCTCGAGGTCGGCAGTCGCGGGCTCAACCGCCCGGTCGAGATCGAGTTCGCGGCGAACCTCTCGACCCCCCCGGGCGCGCCGAGGGAGTTCGCGCTCCTCCAGATCCGTCCCTTCGCGGCGGGACCGGAGGCCGAGCCCGCCCCGATCGGCGAGTGGGACGACGCCGACCTGCTCTGTCGCAGCCGGCGCGTCCTCGGCAACGGGCGCATCGAGGGGATCCGCGACGTCGTCGTCGTCGACCCCGCCCGCTTCGACCGATCGAGGAGCCGAGAGGTGGCCGATCCGATCGCCCGCATGAACCACCGCCTCGTCGAGGAGGGGATCCCCTACCTCTTGATCGGGGTGGGGCGCTGGGGGGCGGCGGACCCCTGGCTCGGCGTCCCGGTCGCCTGGGAGCAGATCGCGGGCGCCCGCGCGATCGTCGAGGCGCCCTTCAAGGATTTCGACGTGGCCCCCTCGCAGGGCTCGCACTTCTTCCAGAACCTCGCCGCTTCCCTCGTCGGCTACTTCACCGTCGGTTCGAACCCCCGCGACGGGTTCGTGGACTGGGCGTGGCTCGCCGCGCATCCCGCCGCGGAGGAGACCTCCTTCGTCCGCCGTCTCCGCCTCGAGCGGCCCCTCACGGTGATCATGGACGGCCGCGAGGGGAGAGGGGTCGTGGTCAAGGACGGGGGCGCCTAAACCACGCCCTGGTCCATCATCGCGTCGGCGACCTTGAGGAAGCCCGCGATGTTCGCGCCGTTCAGGTAGTTCCCCGGCGTCCCGTACGCCGCCGACGCGTCGATGCAGGCGCGGTGGATCGCCTTCATGATCATCTTCAGGCGGTTGTCGACCTCCTCCCGGGTCCAGGAGAAGCGCATGCTGTTCTGCGACATCTCAAGCCCCGAGGTCGCGACCCCGCCCGCGTTCGCCGCCTTCCCCGGCCCGTAGAGGATCTTCGACTCGAGGAAGAGCCGCTGCGCCGGGATCGTCGAGGGCATGTTCGCCCCCTCCGCGACGACGTAGACGCCGTTGCGGACCAGGTTCTGCGCGTCCCTGTCGTGGATCTCGTTCTGGGTCGCGGAGGGGAACGCGCAGTGCGCCTTGAGGTTCCAGAGCGGGTTGTGGTCGAGGCCGGGCTGGGCGGGGGTGTAGATCGCCCCCTTGAACCGCTTCGCGTACTCCTCGATCCGCCCGCGGCGGACGTTCTTCAGGTCCATCACGAAGGCGAGCTTCTCGGGCGTGATCCCGGCGGGATCGTGGATGAACCCGGAGGAGTCGGAGAGCGTCACGCACCGGCCGCCGAGCTGGTTCACCTTCTCGACCGTGTACTGGGCGACGTTGCCGCTGCCGGAGACGAGGCAGACCTTCCCCTCCATCGCCTCCCCGCGCGTCGCCAGCATCTCGGCCGCGAAGTAGACCGCCCCGTAGCCCGTCGCCTCCGGGCGGATCAGCGAGCCGCCCCAGTTGAGCCCCTTCCCCGTGAGGACCCCCGTGAACTCGTTCGCGAGCTTCTTGTACTGCCCGAACAGGAACCCGATCTCGCGGCCGCCGACCCCGATGTCCCCCGCCGGCACGTCCGTGTCGGGGCCCACGTGGCGGTGGAGCTCGTTCATGAAGGCCTGGCAGAATCGCATCACTTCGAGGTCGCTCTTCCCCTTCGGATCGAAGTCGGAGCCCCCCTTGCCGCCCCCCATCGGGAGGGTCGTCAGGCTGTTCTTGAAGACCTGCTCGAAGGCCAGGAACTTGAGGATCCCGAGGGTGACGGAGGGGTGGAAGCGCAGCCCTCCCTTGTACGGGCCGATCGCGCCGTTGAACTGGATGCGGTAGCCGCGGTTCACCTGGACCTCCCCCTGGTCGTCGAGCCAGGCGACGCGGAAGAGGATCACGCGCTCGGGCTCGACGATCCGCTCGAGGATCCTCGCCTTCCGGTAGTCGGGGCGGCGGTCGAAGACGGGCGTGAGCGAGGTGAGGACCTCCTCGACGGCCTGGTGGAACTCGGGCTCGGCGGGGTTCTTCGCCTTGACCTGCGCGACGACCTCGGCGACGTAGTTCGACATGGGGGGGCCTTTTCCTTGGGGCGGGGACCTGCGGCGGGCGGAGGGGAAGGAGGGATTCTCGCCGCGCTCCCCCCTTTTTTCACCCCCGCCCCTCCGCCCGGAGACGACGGCCCCCGGCTCGACGAAGAGCTCGTCGAGCCGGGGGCCCGAAGTTTCCCAGGGTCTCCCCCGGGCGCCGGGCCCGAGGGGGACGGAGGACCCCTCGTAGGGGTCGGGTCAGTTGTGACAGGTCGGGACGAGCTCGACCGTGTCGACGACGACGACTTCGCACATGCGCGGAGCTCCTTGCCGGTGTCGGCGGAAGAGTGGGGAGGCGACCCTATCGGCGGCGCACGGGGGTGGAAATCGTTTATCCCGATCCTCTCGCCCCCTCCGGATCCGCGATCCCCGGCCTCAGAAGTTCACCTGGAACTGCAGCAGGAGGGCGTCCTCCGAGCGGCGCGCGTCGCCGCCGGCGGCGATCGGCTCCTCGAACGAGGTCCGGAGCCAGTGGACCTTGAGGCGCGCCTCGTAGAGGGCGTACCAGTTGAGGCCGACGTCGACGCTCCGGACCCGGCCGGGGAACGCCGAGGGCGCGACGAGGCCCGCGGAGACGAGGTCCTCGTCGAGCCGCAGTTCCGAGATCCGCGCGGCGGCCTGGAGGGCGCCGGGGCCCGCGCCCGCCTTCCCGGGGACGAAGGGGCGCTCGGGCCTCACTCCCTTGAAGCTCTTCTTCTCGCCGGTGAGGACCCACGACGCCGCCGCGTACCCTCCCCCCGCGCGGACGTCCGCCTCGCCCCCCGCCCCCTCCATCCGCTGCTCCGCGCGCATCGCCTCGCCGTAGAGCGCGAAGGGTCCCGAGAGCCAGGCCGCCTCCGCGGCGAGCCGGACGCGCCGTCCGTCCATCCGGCTCCCCGGCTCGAACGCGAAGAGGGGGACGCGCGCCTCGGTCAGGAACTCCGTGCCGGAGAGGTCCTGCCCCGCTCGTCCGGCGGTCGCGGCGCCTCCGAACTGGAGACCCTCGAGGAGCGGTTCCCCCGAGGCGGCGAAGGGGCGGAGCACGAGGCGAGCGCAGCCGCCGCGATCGCTGTCGAACTCCTCCTCCCCGTCCCCCGTGTAGACGGCGGCCCCGTACTCGATCCGGCTCTCCGCGGTCCTCCCGATCAGGGTGACCCCGTGCTGCTCGGCCGGGACGAGCTGGTTCAGGGTCGAGAGGTTGACGAAGTCGACGTGGCGGAGCGGGATCATCTCCTCGAGCGAGAAGGGCTCCTTCATCCGTCCGACGTGGAGCCGCGGCCCCCCCTCCCCGAGGTCGGCGCCCACCCAGGCCTCCTCGAGGTCGACGCCGCTCTCCGTGAACTTCGGTTCGACGTGGAAGAGCCAGCGCTTCTCGAACTCCCCGCCGAACTCGAAGCGCATCCGGCGGAGGAACACCTCGGTCTCCCGCCCCTCGAGGCCCCGCTCGAAGAGATTCGCGTTCACCTGGAGGAGCCCCTCGAGCGTGAACCGGTAGGCCCCGTCCGGGCTCGCGACGAAGAAGCCGCCGTCGTAGCCGGCCGCGACCGCCCCTCCGGCCGTCCCCGTGCGGAGGGAGGCGATCTCCTCCTGCTGCCGGCGGACCGTCTCCTCGAGGCGGCGGAGCCGGTCGTCCACCGAGGGCTCCTGCGACGGCGCGGAGGATGCGGAGCACGCGAGGATCCAGAGGAACGGATTCGTGCGCACGGGGGGGGAGGATAGGGGTGCCGCGCCCGCGATCCACGTCGGGGAGTTCGCGGGCCGGGGGGGAGCGTTCGGAAGAGGGAACGGCCGCCCCGCCCGCATCGTTCGGCGCTAGGCTGCGCCTCTCCCGAGCGATGAAGCCGAAAGTCCGCGTCCTCGCCTTCCTCCTCCTCGGCTTCGCGGGCTGCTCGGGGATCGGGATTCGAGGGCCCCGGGCGCGCGGCGAGCTCGTCGCCCCGGCGCTCCCCTCGACCGACCTCGTCACGGGCGACCCGGTCCTCGCGCGGGCCGTGGCGGTCCGGGACGTCGAGTCGGCGGTGCGGGGAGGGCTCCTCGCGGTCTCCTTCGAGCTCGTCAACCGCTCGGCGGACGAGCTCCTCTTCGAGTACCGCTTCGATTGGACCGACGCGGAGGGGACGCGGATCGAGGATCCCTCCGGGACTTGGACCCCGATCGTGCTGGCGGGCTCGGGGGCCGCCCCCGTCCGCGCGAGCGCCCCGGGTCCCGGCGCGGTCCGCTGGACCCTCGGGGTCCGCCCGAGCGGGCGGTGAGCGCCCGGGCCGCCGGGGTTCTCCTCGGCCTCGCCGTCCTCGTCCCGCGCGTCGTCCGGCTCGTCCATCCCGATCTCTGGGACGAGGACTCCTTCGCCCTCGCCTCGGCCCGGCTCCTGGCGAACGGGGCGGAACCCTACCGCGACTTCGACGCCCCCTACGTCCCGGCGGTCGAGGCCGCGCTCGCCCTCCTCTTCCGCTTCTTCGGCTCCTCCGTCCGCGTCGCCGAGGGCGCGACGCAGGCCCTGCAGGGGACGACGGCGCTCCTCCTCGGGCTCGCCGCACGCCGCGCGTTCGGGTGGGGCGCCGGGATCGTCGCAGCCGCGATCTACGGGTGCTCGCAACTCGTCTTCCGCTACCACGTCTTCGAGCACGAGACGCTCGGGGCCCTCGCGCTCGCGGCGGCGTTCCTGGTCTGCTCGAAGGGGCCGCCGGCGGCGCCTCGTCGCACCCTCGCGCTCGGGGTCTGCCTCGCCGCGGCGCTCCTCGCGAAGGCGTCCCTCCTCCCTTCCGTCCTCGGGGTCCTCGCATGGCGCCTCCTCGCCACGCGCGACGCGCGTTCGACGATCCGGCTCGCCCTCGGGGCCGTCCTGCCCCTCGTCCTCGTCTGCGGCTTCCTCGCGTTCCGCTACGGCTCGGAGTTCTGGCTCCAATCCGTCGGCCTCCACCTCGTCAAGGGGAGCACGGGGGGATTCGTGGACCGGGCGCGTTCCGTCCAGCGCGAGGTCGACCTCTCCCTCGCGGCCGGGATCTGCGGCGGGATCGCGGCGCTGCGCTCGCCGCGCGGCTCGCTCTCCTCGCTCGCGCTCCTCGTCGGAATCCTGGAATGGGCCTCGGCCTTCTTCCTCAAGACGACGCTCTGGGCGCACAACCTGATCCCTCTCCTCGTCCCGGCGAGCGTCCTCGGCGCCGCCGCCGCCTCCCGGGCCGCGCGGGGACGTCCGACGCGCGGCGGGACCGCCCTCGGAGCCCTCTTCCTCGCGCTCGGGGCGAACGCGGCGCGGCACGCGCGCCTCGTCGCGGTGCCGGGACGGGAGGCGTTCTACGGATTCGGATTCTTCCCGCGGGCGGAGCTCGACCGGATCGTCCGGGAGATCCGCGCCGCCTGTCCGCCGGCGCAGGCCGTCGAGGGGTTCTCCCCGCTCTTCGGTTTCGCCGCCGGCCGCGATCCGGGGATCGCGTTCGCCGAGTTCCACCCGGTCCTCGACGACCTGAGGGACGCGATCGCGAAGGTCGGGATCGCGCGCGCGATCCGGGAGCGGAGCGGCCGGCGGTTCTGGAAGACGAGCGAGGATCTCTTCCCACGCTACGCGGACGCCCTCGCGGCGCGCGCGCTTCGCGGCGAGGTGGGCGTCCTCGTCTTCGAGCCGGACCAGGCGGTCGCCATCGCGGGGGCGCTACGGGAGCGGGGCGTCCCGTTGCGTCTGGACCCGGAACCCTCGCCGGGCCCCCCCGAGCCCCGGGTCTACCGGGTCGTCCGGGGACCCTGAGGGGCGCGTCACAGGAGGGTTCCGCGGAGGACGAGACTCGCGACCGTGAAGTAGATCACGAGGCCGGTCACGTCGACGAGGGTCGCGACGAAGGGAGCGGACGCGCTCGCGGGGTCGAGGCCGAACCGCCGGAGAAGAAAGGGGAGCATCGACCCCGCGAGCGATCCGAAGAGCACGACGCCGACCAGGCTCCCGAGGACCGTGAGCGCGACGAGGAGGTGGTGCTCTCCGTAGATCGGCTTCACGGCCTGCCAGATCTCGACCCGCAGGAAGCCGAGGACCCCGAGGACCGAGCCGAGCGCGAGGCCCACGGGGATCTCCCGCCGGACGACCCGCCACCAGTCCCGGAGGCGAACCTCCCCGAGGGCGATGGCGCGGACGACGAGCGTAGAGGCCTGGGAGCCTGAATTCCCGCCGCTGCTGATGATCAGGGGGATGAAGAGGATGAGGACGACGGCGCGCGCCACCTCATGCTCGAAGTACGTCATCGCGGTCGCCGTGAGGAGCTCGCCGAGGAAGAGGACGGAGAGCCACCCGCCGCGCTTTCGGATCATCCGACGGAGCCCGACTTGCAAGTAGGGCTCGTCGATCGCCTGCATCCCGCCGAGCTTCTGGATGTCCTCGCCGGCCTCCTCCGTGGCGACGTCGAGGACGTCGTCGACCGTGACGATGCCGAGGAGGAGCCCCGCGGCGTCGACGACGGGGAGCGCCACGCGGTCGTACTTCTTGAAGGCCGCGACCGCGGACTCCTGGTCGTCGAAGGGGGAGAGGGAGACGAACTGCTCGTCGATCAGATCGGCGATCTTCGCGCCGGGATCGGCGAGGACGAGGGCGCCCAGGCGCAAGTCGTCGAGGAGCGTCCCCTTCTCGTCGACGACGTAGACGACGTGGAGCGTCTCGGCCTCGCGCCCGACCTTCCGGATGTGCTCGAGGGCCTGCCCGACGGTCCACCCCTTCCGGACCGCGACGTACTCGGGCGTCATCAAGCGCCCGACGGAGTCCTCCGGGTAGCCGAGGAGCTGGCGCGCGACCTTAAGCTCCTGGGGCGAGAGCATCGCGAGGAGCCGCTGGGTCACCTCGCCGGGGAGCTCCTCGAGCAGGCGCGTGCGGTCGTCCGGCGGGATCGCGTTCAGGATCTCGGTCAGCGACTCCGTCGAGAGGTGACGCAGCAGCACCTCCTGGTCGTCGGGCGGAAGGTAGGCGAAGACCTCGGCCGCGAACTTCCTCGGGAGGAGCCGGAAGAGAATCGCCTCGTCGTCGTCCGGAATGTCGATCAGGATCTCGACGGCGTCGGGGACGGGGAGCTCGACGAGCGCCGCGCGCAGCGTCTCGAAGTCGCGCGTGCGCAACGCCTCCTGGATCTCGGGTTGGAGGAGCTTGCCGAGCATGGGAACGGGCGCGCGGGTCCCGACCGGCCCGCGCGTTCAGACGAGGTCTTCGGGCGCGAGGGGCCTGGCGGACCCCGCGGCCGCGCGCGAGGCGGGATTTTCCGGGTC
Organism: Planctomycetota bacterium; assembly: GCA_035695825.1. GTDB lineage: Bacteria > Planctomycetota > UBA1135 > UBA1135 > JAKEFM01 > JAKEFM01. Next base: position 208,459 of record DASRRH010000018.1, read on the forward strand.
CGGGGTCGGAGGGGAAGGGACGATCGCCCCCGGAGCGAGGACGCGGTCCGGCTTCCCCTCGGCGAGACGCACGGCCTCGCAGGAGGCGGCGGCGTCCTCGACCAGGCGCTCGAAGTCGATCTCCGTCTCGACCTGCCGGCAGACCTCGGGGTCCCCTCGGATCACCGGGTGGTCGGGCTGGAAGAGGGTGCAGCAGTCCTCCGCCGGGCGGATCGAGATCCCGAAGGTGCCGATCCGCTCCGCGAGGGCGATCGTCTCCCGCTTGTCGTAGGAGAGGAGCGGCCGGAGCACGGGGAGGTCGGAGGCGTCCTCCGCGCAGCGCAGGTTCTCGAGGGTCTGGCTCGCCACCTGGCCGATCGAGTCGCCCGTGACGAGGGCGAGGCAGCGGTGCCGGCGGGCGAGACGGACGGCGACCCGGTTCATCATCCGCCGGTAGAGGACCGTCCGGTACGGCTCGGGGCACCCCTTCCGGATCTCCGTCTGGATCGCGGCGAACGGAGCGACGAGGAGGAGGGTGGGGCCCTGGTAGCGCGAGAGGCGGCGGACGACGTCCTTCACCTTCTCCTTCGTCGCCTCCCCGATGAAGGGATAGGAGTGGAAGGTGACGAAGTGGACGCGGCAGCCGCGCTTCATCGCGAGCCAGGCGGCGACGGGGGAGTCGATCCCGCCCGAGATCAGGGAGAGGACCCGCCCGGAGGCGCCGACGGGGAGGCCGCCGGGGCCCTCGAGGCGATCGACGTAGAGGTAGGCGGCCTCGTCGCGGACGTCGACGCCGAGGGTGAGGGTGGCGTGGTCGAGGTCGACCTTGAGGCGCGGGAACTTCGCGAGGAGGGACGCGCCGAGCCGGCGGTTCACCTCGACCGAGTTCATCGGGAAGCGCTTGTCCCCGCGGTGGGCCTCGACGCGGAAGGGGACGGGCTCCGCCGCGGTCCGCCGGGCGAGCGCCGCGCCGACGAGCCGCTCCGCGACCGCCTCCATTTCGGCGAGGTCCTTCTCCGTCCCGACGGCGGGGGAAACGGAAGCGACTCCGAAGACCTCGCCCAGGCGCGCGAGCGCCGGCGCCGGATCCCCCTCGGGGAAGACGAGGAGGCGGCCCCAGGCGCGCCCGACCCGCGCGGGTGCGGTGGAGGCGAGCGCGTCCCGGATGTTGCGCTGCAAGCGCTCCTCGAAGTAGCGCCGGTTCCCTCCCTTGAGGCCGATCTCGGCGTACCGGACGACGAGACATTCGCCGGTCGCCCCGGCCCCGCTCGTTCCCCTCTCCATCGGGGTCAGCGGGCGAGAGCCCGCAGCTCGGAGACGAGGGGGGGGACGGCCTCGACCGCGCGGTCGACGTCGGCCTCCGTCGTGAAGCGGCCGAACGAGAAACGGAGAGTCGAGCGGACCGCCTCCTCGGGGAGGCCGCACGCGAGGAGGACGTGGCTCCCCCCCCTCTTCGAGTGGCAGGCCGCCCCCGTCGAGACGAAGACCCCGCGCGTCTCGAGGTGGTGGAGGAGCGCCTCGCCGGGGACTCCCGGGAAAGTCGCCGAGAGGATCGTCGGGACGCAGCGCTCCGCGTCCCCGTTCAGGACGACGCCGGGAGAGGACTCCGCGAGGCCCCGCGCGAGCCGCTCGCGGAGGCGCCGCCACCGCGCCGCCTCGGTCGCGACCCCCTCCGCCGCGAGGGAAGCCGCCCGCGCGAAGCCGACGATGCCGGGGACGTTCTCCGTGCCCGAGCGGAGGTTCCCTTCCTGCCCCCCCCCGTGGAAGAGCGGGGAGGGCCTGCGCCCCGGCGCGAGGACGAGGGCGCCGACTCCCTTCGGGCCGTGAATCTTGTGGGAGGAGAGGGCGAGCGAGTCGGCTCCGCACGCGCGGATCGAGACGGGGACCTTGCCGAAGGCCTGCACCGCGTCGACGTGAAAGGCGGCGCGCGGCGCGGCGGCGCGGACCGCGCGCGCGATCTCCGCGACCGGCGCGATCGTCCCGACCTCGTTGTTCGCCATCATGACCGCGACGACGGCGGTGTCGGGTCGGCAAGCCCCGGCGACCGCCGCCGCCTCGAGGCGCCCGCCGCGGTCGACGGGGACGACGCTCGTCTCGAACCCCTCCGCCCCGAGGGCCTTCGCCGCCTCGAGAACGGCGGGGTGCTCGGTCGCGCCGACGACGAGGTGGCGGCCGTGGCCGGCCCGGGCGAACCCGAGGACGGCGAGGTTGTCCGCCTCGGTCCCGCCCGAAGTGAAGACGACGCCCGCGGGTTCCGCCTCGAGGCACCGCGCGAGCGTCTCTCGCGCCTCGCGCAGCGCGCGGGCGGCCCGCACGCCGAGGGGGTGGACGGAGGAGGGGTTGCCGTACTCCTCGAGGAGGAAGCGCTCGACCTCCTCGGCGACGCGCGGGTCGCAGCGCGTCGTGGCGGCGTTGTCGAGGTAGGCGAGGGGGGGCGCGTTCACGGGAGGAGAGAGCGATTCTCGACGCGCCCCGCAGGGGCTTCAAGGCGCGCGGCCGCGGCGCGGAGGCCCCTTCACCCCTTGCGTTCGCCGGAGGCGGGCTTGGTCTCGGGCGCCGGCGCGTTGCGGTCGAGCCAGCGCAGCGCCTCGAGGATCGCGGCCTTGCGCGACGCGGCCTCGGGGAGCGCGTGCCCTCCCGCGTAGGACTTCTCTTCCACCTTCAGGCCGGCGGCCCGCAACGCCTCGGCGGCCCGCTTCGTCGATTCCTTCAGGGCTTCCGCGTCCTTGTCCCCGACCATCAGGTAGGCGCGGAAGCCTCGCTCCGCCGCCGTCCGGAGCGCCGCCGTCCCGACGAGTGCGTCGGGGTGGTACGCCCCGCCCAACCCGACCGCTCCGCGGAAGAGCCCGGGCGCGCGGAGGCCGGCGTGGACCGCCATCAGCGCTCCCTCGGAAAAGCCGAGGAGATAGATCCGTTCCGCGTCGATCGCCCGCTCCCGCTTCGCCTGGCGCACGACTTCGAGGATCCCCCCCTCGTACCTTCCGGGCGCCTGCGCGTACCCCCCGTCGTACCACGCGTAGCCCCCCTCCCGAGTGGGGACGGTCCCCTGGACGGAGAAGAGGAGGAAGCCCGCCTCGGCGGCCGCATCCTCGAAGGGTCGGACGAACTCCGCCTTGCTCCCGCCGAGTCCGTGGAGGACCACGAGCAGGGGAGTGGGCTTCGAGCGGTCGTATCCCGGGGGCTCGCGGACGACGGGGACGCGCGCCTCCTTCGCGGCCTCGTCCGCGCGCTGACGCGCGCGGGTGGCGTTCGCGCCGATCTTCCCGAGGATCGGGGGGAATCCCTCCTCCCCCCGGATCGGGTTCAGGTCGGGATCGTCGGCGGCGAGCTTCGCGTCGACGAAGCCGCGCTCGGCGGCCTTCCCCAGCCACTCGAGCGCCTTCCCCTTCTCCCCGGAGAGGGCGTACCCGCAGGCGATGTTGTAGGTCGCGTCGGGCTCGTCCGGGGCCATCTCGAGGCAGCGCTCGAACGCCGCGATCCCCTCGGCGTGCTTCCCCTGCCGGAGGAGGCCGACGCCGCGGTCGAACTCCTCCTGGTAGCGCGCGAGGTCGATCTGGCCGCGGGCCGGAGCGCCGAGGAGGGGGAGCGCGAGGAGCAGGCCGAGTCTCATGGCGGGATCGGGGGCGCGCGATTGTACGGCCGGGGCTGTGCTCTGCACTGCAAAGTACTTGACAGCCCAGGAACCTCCCGTAGCCTCCCTTCCCATGCTCCCCCCCGAAGCCTCCTCCCCCGGCCCCCCCGCCGCCCGCCTCGCGCAGGCCCGGGCCCTCGAGAACCTCCGGTTCGTCCGCGAGACGATCGACCGCGCCGCCTCGTTCACGGCGGTCCCCGGGTGGGGGACCGCGCTCGTCGGGCTGACGGCCCTCCCGACGGCCGCGCTCGCCGCGCGCCAGGCGACGCCGGGGCGATGGCTCGCGGTCTGGCTCGCGGAGGCGGCCCTCGCCGGGACGCTCGGCGTCGGCTCGACCTTCGCCAAGGCGCGGCGGGAGGGGGCCTCGCTCCTCTCGGGCCCGGGAGGGCGCTTCCTCCTCGCCCTCGCGCCTCCGCTCGCCGCCGGGGCCCTGCTCACCCTCGCCCTCTTGCGCGCCTCGGCCCCGCGCCTTCTCCCCGGCGTCTGGCTCCTCCTCTACGGGATCGGGCTCTTCTCCGCGGGGGCCTTCTCCCTCCGCCTCTTCCGCACGATGGGGCTCGCCTTCCTCGCGGCGGGGGCGGCCACCCTCTTCGTCCCCGAGGGGTTCCACGACCTCTGTCTCGCGGGAGGCTTCGGGGGTCTCCACCTCCTCTTCGGCGTCCGGATCGCGAGGCGCCACGGTGGCTAGGGCCGCCGGGATCGCCCGCGAGGCGAGGCCCCGCCCGCGCGCGGCGGGGGGGGGCGCCCCCTCCTTCGACCGGCTCGTCCACGAGCCGATCCGCCTCGGGATCCTCTCCGCGCTCTCCGTGAACGCTTCCCTCTCCTTCCGCGACCTCCAGGCGATCCTCCGGACGAGCGACGGGAACTTGAGCGTCCACGCGCGCCGCCTCGAGGAGGGGGAGCTCCTCTCCTGCACGAAGTCCTTCGCCGGGCGGGTCCCGCGGACGGAGTTTCGCCTGACGGCGGCGGGACGCCGGGCCCTCGAGCGCTACCTCGCGGAGATGGAGGCGTGGATCCGGGGGGTGCGCGGGCGCTGAGGAGGGGCGCTTCTTTCGCCGCCATGAACTTTGCGCCGCAAAGCGGACGCCCCGGGGCGCCCCTCCACGTCGCGGTCATCCCCGACGGGAACGGCCGGTGGGCGCGCGCCCGGGGCCTCCCCCGCCTCGAGGGGCACCGCGCGGGCGCGGAGGCGGTCCGGCGCGTCGTCGAGGCGGCCCCCCCCCTCGGCGTCGCGACGCTCACGATCTACGCCTTCTCGGCCGACAACTGGGGCCGGCCCGCGGCCGAGGTGGCGGGACTCTTCGCGATCTTCGAGGAGGTCCTCCGCATCGAGGCGCGCCGCTGCGCGGCGGAGGGGGTCCGGCTCCGGGTCGTCGGCCGGCGCGACCGGCTCCCCCCCTCTCTCCGCTCCTCGGTCGAGGAGGCGGAGCGGGCGACCGCGCGGGGCGAACGGATGACCCTGCGCCTCGCGGTCGACTACTCCGCGCGCGACTCGATCCGGCGCGCCGCCCTCCTCTTCCCCGGGGCGGGGGACTTCTCCCGGGAGTCCTTCCTCCGGCTCCTCGGCGCGGTCGACCACGATCCCGCGCCGCCCCCCCCCGTCGACCTCCTCCTCCGGACGGGAGGGGAGAGGAGGCTCAGCGACTTCCTCCTCTGGGAGAACGCCTACGCCGAGCTCTTCTTCTCGCGGGTCATGTGGCCCGACTTCTCGGGCGCGGATCTCGGGGAGGCGGTCCGGTCCTTCCCCACCCGCGAGCGCCGGTTCGGGCGGATCCCCGGAGGGTCGGAGGGGGAGCCTCCCCGGGACGCAGCCCCCTCCGCGGCGGATGTCCGAGCGGGCGCGCCGTGAGGCCGCGGCGGTCGCGCGCGATCGATCCGATCGCGGAGCCGTTCCTCGGGGAGGTCGGGGGGAGACGGAACGATGAGAGCCGGTAGGGTGCTCGCCTTCGCCGCCGCCGGCCTCCTCGGCCTGCTCGTCCTCTTCGCGGCGCTGAACCGACGCGACCAGGACGCCGCCCGCGGCGAGGAGATCCGGTACGACGACTTCGGCTTCTCCCTCCTCGACCACCGCAGGAGCGCCGTCCCGAGCGCCGCGGGGAAGGTCCTCCTCCTCGTCGACCTGCGGGTGTCGAACCACGCGAAGCGCGTCCCCTTCCGGTTCGACCCCGCGACCGTCCGCCTCCTCGGCGGGGACGGGAGGGAGTTCCAGGCGGTCTCGGCGTCGCGGCCCGATCTCCCGCCGGGGCGGGATCCCTTCGAGCGCGCGCTCCCGCCGGGCGGCTCCTGCGTCGCCGAGCTCGGGTTCGACGTCCCCTCCGATCTGCGGGAGCCGCGGCTCCGGATCTCCTTCGGACGGAACGGATTCCTCGATCTGCTCGACGACGTCTTCTGGGGGAGGAAGAGGATCCGGCTCGAGGGATGAAGGGGCGATCCTGGGCCGCGTTCCTCGGATTCCTCGCCCTCGGGGTCGTCGGGCTCCTCGCCGTCGACATCCTCGCGAGCCGCGGCGAGAGGACGGTCGGGCTCGACGAGTGGGTGCGGAGCGGGGGGGTGGGGTTCCGGGTCCGGTCGGTCCGCCGGGCGGAGAGGTACGGCATCGGAGACGGGGCGGCACGGGGGCCCTTCCTCCTGGTCGAGCTCGAGGTGAAGAACTACGTCGGCTTCCTCGGCTACCGATTCGACCCGGCGAACGCCGTTCTCGTCGACGGGGAGGGACGGGAGCGCGCGCCCGCCGAAGAATTGAGGAAGCGCGTGGACGCCGCTTCGGGTCTCGAAGACATGTTCGCCTTCGAGTTCGAGCCGGGCTCGTCCGTCTGCGGCACGCTCGTCTACGAGGCGCCTCCGGAGCTCCGTGCGCCGCGACTGCGCGTCTCGATGGGGGGGAAGCCGTTGATCGCCTGGCTCGAGGGGGACCGTTTCATCGCCCTCGAGCCCGGACCGCTATCCTCGCCCCGATGAAGAAGCGGCGGCCGCTCCTCGCGCTCCTCCTCTTCGGTCTCCCCCCTGGGTGCCGCATGGCGGAGAGGGTGGACCTCCGGCCGACCTTCTCGGCCTCCCTCGACGAGTGGCTCGCTTCGCGCCCGCTCGGGCCCGGGGAAGCCCTGCGCGTCGACGACCTCCACGCCGGGGGAGGCGCGAGCCTCCACGTGGTCCAGGCGCGCGCGGGAATGCCCGCGCACTACCACCGAAGCCGCGACGAGACCGTCGTCGGGCTCCGGGGAGAGGCGCGCATGGTGGTCGCAGGGGAGACGATCCGGCTCCGGCCCGGGGTCGTCGTCCACGTCCCGCGCCGGATGGTCCACGAGGCTCGCGTCGAGGGGGCGGAGCCCTGCGCCGTCCTCCTGGTCTTCACCCCTCCCTTCGACGGGAGAGACCGGGTCTTCGTCGACGGACGATAGGCGGGGCTCACCCCCCGGCCGGACGGAGGCGAAGCTCGACCTCGCGCGACGCCCCGACGAGAAGCTCGACGGGACTGCGGAGAGTCTCGAAGCCGGGGGCGTGGACCTCGAGCTCGCCGCGACCGCCGGGAAGCTCGAGGAAACGGAAGGAGCCGTCCTCGTCCGTGGGGACCAGCCCGGACTCGCGGCGCCCCCTCTTCCCGCCCTCGAGGAGGAAGCGGACGATCGCCCCCGCCACCGGCCGTCCTTCGGCGTCCCGGACCGCGCCGCGCAGCTCCGCGCAGGCGAAGGTGAGGTCGGCCGTCGCTTTCGCGCCCGGGCCGACATCGACCGGGGCCTCGGCGAATCGGTGGCGCGCGTCGTGGATCCGCCTCGCCGAGAGGACGACGAGGCGGTAGGAGCCGGCGGGGACCGAAGGGATGTCGAAGAAGCCGTCGAATCCGCAGGGGGCGACCGCGACCGGCCCGACCTCCTCTCCGCTCGAGTCGAGGCGGAGGAGCGCGGCGACGAATCCCGAGAGGGGGCCGCCGTCCGAGCGCGAGAGGCGGCCGGTCAGCTCCCCGGGCGATGGCGGGGGGGTCCGGTCGGGCTCGCGCAGCGCGTCCGGGGCGCGGCCCAGCCGGAACCGGATGTCGGACGCCCCGGGCCGGACCTCGTCGAGCGACGCGACCGTGCGCCGGGATGCGAGGGCGATCAGCGTGAAGGGCTCGTCGGGGAGTCTCTCGATCCGGAAGGCCCCCGCCGCGTCCGTTCGGGCTGCGCGCAGGAGGTCGGCACCGACGGCTCGGACCTCGACGTCCGCGAGCGGGCCTCCCTCCTCGGCCTCGACGAGGCCGGCGATCGCGCCGGAGCCCTCGGCGGACCCCGCCGGGATCACCGGTCGGGGAAAGCCGGCGGTCCGGGCGGGACTCGCGCGCTCCTCGGGGAGGATCCTCCAGTAGACGAGGAGCCCGGCGGGCGGGATCAGCGCCCCGAGGAGGAGGACGGCGGCCGTCCGGAGGCCGGACTTCAACGGGGAGCGGGCGGGCGCAGGCGGACCTCGCCGACCGAGTCGGCGAAGGGATCGAGGTCGATCGGGGCGGTGGCGGAGCCGACCACCTGCCGCTCCGGCGAGAGGAGCTCCGCGGTGAGGACGTAGGAGCCGGTCGGCGCTTCTCCCCCGTCGAAGGCCCCGTCCGCCGCAGCGTCCAGGACCCACCGCCCGAGGTCCGCCGACCCTCCCCTCTCCGCATCCGGCGCGATCGTGACGCGCGCCCCTCCCGCGGGGGTCCCGTCCTCCCGCAGGACGCGGCCCCGGATCCGCCCCGTGCGGAGAGGGATCTCGACCTCGTTCGGCTGATCCCCGCGGACCTCGAGCCGGAGCGAGCCCAGCCGGGCGCTCGTCCCGCCGCTCCCCCATGGCGCCGCGTAGACGACGAGGTTCGCCGGACCCGGGCGCACGCCTTCGAAGGAGAACCTCCCCTCCGCGTCGGTGCTCACCTTGGGCCCGATCGGGATCGGGGAGTTCTCGGTCGGCTGGAGGTTCACGACGAGTCCGGATCCCGGTCCGCCGTTGCGGCGGACGATCCCACGGACGACCGCGGCCGCCGAGCGCCCGGGATCGAGGGCGACCTCCGCCTTCCCGCCCTCGGGGACGTCGACCGAAGCGTGCGCGAGGGCCTGCTTGGCCGCCGTCGCCGCGTCGATCCATCGGAACTCCGCCGAGGGGCGCGTGCGCGGGAACAGTAGGACCTCATGTCGCCCGGGAGGGGCCTCCCCGATGACGAAGCCGCCGGCGACGTCGGGGAGGGCCTCGAGCGGAGAGCCGCTCGGGGGGAACGAGACGATCTTGACCTCCGCCAGCGTCGCCGCCTCCCCCTTCACCGTCCCGCGGATCGAGCCGGTCCGCCCGAGGTCGATCGTCGTCTCGGACGGCGGTTGCCCCGCCCGGATCTCGAAGGGGGGGGTCCGCGCCGGGGCGAATCCGTCGGCCGTCGTCTCGAGGAGGTAGGTGCCCGGGGGCACGAGCGAGAACGCGAAGCGCCCCTGGCGGTCGGCGGTCGCACGCGCGAGGAGGTTCCCCGGGGAGGGGATGGCGCCCCCGCGTCCGTCCGGGGCGGTCTCGCCGGGGCGCGGCGGTTGAAGGAGGCAGACCTCGGCGGCGAGGAGACGGCCTCCGCCCCGCACCACGCCGCGGACCTCCGTCCCCGGGTGGAGGGAAACGCGGATCCCTTCGACGCGCGCGTCCGTCACCGCGAACGGCGGGCTCGCGCCGAGAGTGAGACCGGGAGCCACGGCGATCACGCGGTAGCGGCCCGGGGAGGGGACGTCGATCGAGAAGGTCCCGTCGTCCCGCGCGTAGGCGCGGAAGAACCCTCCCACGGCCTCCCGGATCGGCAGACGCCAGACGGTCTCGTCGGGGACGAGGGCGACGAGGGCGTACTCGACCTCCTCCCCCTCCGCGCCGACGACCTCCCCCAGGACCGAGGGGCGGGCGCTGGCGCGGATCTCGACCTCCTCGTCCCCGGCCTGGGCCTCGGCGGTCGCGCGCCCGGAGCCGGGGGCCTCCACGGTCAGGCGGTAGGCGACGTTCTCCGGCACGCCGTCGATCTCGAACTCCCCGAAGTCGTCGGCCTCCACGAGGAAGGAAGGTCCCGACCCGCGCGGCTCGGCCCGCACGAGGGCTCCCTCAACCTCCTCCCCCGAGGGATCCTCGATCTTCCCGGAGATCGTCCCTCCGGGGGAGAGGCGGATCACGAGCCCCCCGGACTCGCCTCCGGCCGTCACGCGGATCTCCTGGACGGCCCGGGCGAAGCCGTACGCATCCGCGGTGAGGGCGACGCGGCCGGAAGGGACGTCGGAGAGGAGGAACGCCCCGTCCGAGCCCGCGGCGACCCCCGCGCTCTCGGCGTCGGCGAAGGGGAGGACCTCCTCGAGCTTTCCTTCCCGGGGGACGGGGAGGGCGCCGACGGTCGCCCCCGCGATCGGCCGGTCGAGCGTGTCGAGGACCCTCCCGCTCGCGCGTCCACCCGGCCCGATCGCAAGATCGCCGACGTCGGCCGTCTCCCCGGGACCGGGGGTGACCGGGCCGGCTCGCTGGGGCCCGGACCCCCCCACGTGCGCGCGAACCTCGTAGCGGAAGTCGGGGGGGAGGCTCTCGAAGAGGAACTCCCCTCCCTCCGTCGTCTTCGCGACGTGCTCGATGGGCGTTTGCCCCTCCCACCGCGCGGCGGCCTCGGTCGGGGCGGTCCCCCTCCATCCCGCGAGCCAGACCCCCGCCTTCTTGATCGGAGTCCCCGACGCGTCGATCACCCGGCCGCGGACCGCGGCTCCGATCGAAGCGGGGCAGACGACGACCCCCAGCGTGGGCCGAGCGGGTCGCAAAGTCGGCGCCGGGGGCGCCGCCGTGGTCCGCGTCCCGGTCGGGCCCGGAGAGAGGCTGGGCGGGGTCGGTCCTTCCCGCGGCGTCGCCGGCGCCGTCGCAATCGGACCATCGGGGCCCGCGGGGGGGCGGGTGGGGGTCGCGACGACGTAGATCGCCGCCGCGAGGGCGAGGAGGACGAGGGCGACGGGGAGGAGGCGCTTCATCGAGGGTCGGGAGTCGGATCCGTGCGCAACATACGGCCGGCCTCCTCGGGGAGAAGCCCGAGCTCCCGCAGACGGCGCGCGCACTCCTCGACCTCCTCGGGGGTGAGCTCCGTCAGAGGCGGCCGGACGGGCGAGCGAGCGAATCCGCGCAGGCCGAGCAGCGCCTTCGACAGCGCAGGCAGGTCTTTCCCCTCGGCGAGGGCCCGGACCGCCGTGAGGGTCGCCTGCGCCGCCTCGGCCTCCGGGAGCGGAGCCGCCCACGCGCGCGCGACGAGCTCGGGAAAGGCGTTTGCGAGCCCGGTCACCGCCCCCGCCACCCCGCGCCTGCGCCCCTCGAGGACCAGGGAGTCGCTGCCGGCGAAGAGGTCGAGCACGGGGAACTCGCTCCGGAAGGCGGCCAGGCTTTCGACGGTCCCCGTCGAATCCTTGAGCCCCTCGATCCGGCCGGTCGAGAGGAGCGCCTCGAGGAGGGGCCGGTCGAAGGCGACGCCGGTGAATCGCGGGATGTGGTAGAGGCAGGCCGGCAACGGCGCCCCCGCGTCGAGGACGGCCCGGAAGAAGTCGACGAGGCCCTTCTGCTTGAGGCCCCGAGGGTAGAAGGGGGGGCAGAGGAGAAGCGCGTCGAAGCTCAGGCGCGCCGCCTCCGCGGCGACGGCGGCGGCTTCGGAGAGGGAGGCCGCGCCCGTGCCGGCCGCGAGGAGCAGCCGGCCCCGGTTCTCCGCCGCCGCCGCGAGGGCGACGCGCTTCTCCTCGAGCGTCAGGGAGTGGAACTCCCCGTTCGTGCCGAGGACGACCAGCCCGTCCACCCCCGCTCCCTCGAGGAAGGAAAGGTGGCGAAGGAGCGCCGGAGCGTCGACGGAGAGGTCCGGTCCCCGGAAAGGGACGATCGTCGGGACGAGGATCCCGCGGAGGCGCCGCATCGGCCCGAGGAGTATCCGCGAGGGGCCGCCCCCGCGGAACCGCCGGGCGGAATGACGGCGTCGGCGGATCCGGTTATGCTGCGCGTGGCCCCCCGTCCCTTCCACGGGCGATTCGCCGCGGTCCTGCCCGGGAGAAGGATTGATCCCCCCCCCTATCCTTTCGATCTTCCTTGCCGGCGTCGGCGGCGGCCCGACCCCGCTCGCGTCCTGCGTGCCCGACGCGGATATGCCCTCGCTGTCGGGCACCCTCCTGCATCCATTCGAACCGGTCCTCCCCGGCGGCGCGCCCGAGATGGCGGGGAACCCCGGGGCGGCCCCCCCGGTCCTCGTGAACACCGGCTCCCCGGGACCTGGAGCCGCGCAGAACGAGCCGTTCCTCGCCGTCGACCCGGTGGACTGCTTCCGGCTCGTAGCGTCCTTCAACGACTACTCGACGGGGGACGTCCGCGCCGGCTTCGCCCACTCCTCAGACGGGGGGGCGGACTGGCTCTCGGGGCTCCTGATCGAGCCGACTCACATGGCGGCCGGGAACACGAGCGTCGGCGCCGACCGATACGGAAACTTCTTCCTCGGTATGGTCTCGTTCAATCGCGACCCCGCGACGGGCCAGGTCTGGGCCGGCATCGGGTCGGGCGTCTACGTCGGCGCCTCCTCCGACGGCGGGGCGACATGGGCCGGACCTTTCCTCGTCGGGCCCGACACGCCGACCTCCCTCGAGGACAAGCCCCTCCTCACCGTTGACACGACGGGGGGCCCCTACGACGGCAGCGTCCACGTGGTCTGGACCCGGTTCCTCGACACGAACGGGGTGCCGACGACCTACGAACAGACCCAGATCCTCTACGTCGGCATCCCGGTCGGAGCGCCCGGCGTGGTCGGACCCCTCTCGGTCTCCGATCCCTCCGCGCCGAGCGGCCAAGGCGCCTGTCCGGTCGTGGGGCCGGGCAGCGTCCTCTACTGCGCCTGGAAGGCGGGCGCGCTCTTCTACTTCGACAAGTCGCTCGACGGCGGGCTCACATGGGGGGTCGACCTTCCGATCCTCCCGATCGTCCCGCTCCCCTTGACTCTCTCCCCGGCCGTCCGGGTCAACTCCTTCCCGACGCTCCTCGTCGACGCGAGCGGGGGACCCTTCAACGGCCGGCTCTACGTCGTCTGGGCCGACTACGGCAACGGCGACGCCGACGTCTACTGCCGCCGCTCGACGAGCGGGGGCCTCACCTGGGCGCCCGCCGTCCGGGTGAACGACGACCCGATCGCGAACGGGAAGGATCAGTTCCTCCCCTGGGCGAGCGTCGGGCGCGACGGGACGCTCCACGTGGTTTTCCTCGACCGGCGCGACGACCCGGCGAACACGGACTTCCGGCCCTACTACGCCTCCTCGACGGACGGCGGGGTCAGCTTCGGGGCGAACGTCGCGCTCTCGGCCTCCCCCTCGAGCCCGTTCCCGAACTTCGGGGGGACCTTCCTAGGGGACTACAGCGGGATCGCCTCGACGGGCCAGGACGCCCTGCCGGCCTGGGTCGACACGACCCCGGGCAATCAGGAGATCTACGCGACCGGCGTCCACGCGGGGGTCGGGGCCCTCTTCCCGAACGCCGGCACGCTCTCCGCCGCGCCCGGCGGATCCTTCAACCTGTGCCTCGCCGCCGGTCCGTCGAACGCGGGGCGGCTCTACACGCTTATCGGCACGGCGTCGGGGACCTCCCCCGGGATCCTGTTCAACGGGATCCCGATCCCGATCAACCCCGACCCGATCACCTTCGTCAGCATCTCGAACCCGAACAACGGACTCTTCGTGAACTTCCACCACCCCTTGAACGCCTTCGGCAACGGGTCCGCCTTCCTCGACGTGGCTCCGGGCCTCGCGACCCCGATCGTCGGCATGCCCCTCTCCCTCCTCTACGTCCTCCTCAACCCGATCGACCTCGTCTCCGAGGTCCTCACGATCGACGTCGCGCCGTGAGGGTCCTCGGCACGCCCCTCCTCGTCGTCTCCCTCGCCTCTCTCCCGGCGTGCGGCAAGCCCCCGGAGAGGGGCGGGCGGGCCCGGGAGACCTCCGGGCTCACCGCGGCCGGCCGGGTGTCGACCGCACAGGGGCTCTCCTTCGTCCCCGCGGGCTCCTGGAAGGCGAAGGCGCCCTCCTCGGGGATGCGCTTGGCGGAGTACGCGATCCCTCGCGCGCAGGGGGATGCCGCCGACGGCGAGCTCGTCCTCTACTACTTCGGTCAGGGGCAGGGGGGGAGCGTCGAGGCCAATCTCGATCGCTGGTATGGGCAGTTCCACCAGCCCGACGGCTCCTCCTCCAAGGACAAGGCCAGGGTCGAGAAGCGGGAAGTCTCGGGTCTGAAGGCCACTCTGGTCGAAGTCGCGGGGCGCTACGTCTCGCAGGGGATGGCGACCGGCATGCGCGACTACGACGAGCCCGGTTGGCGAATGGTCGCGGCGATCGTCGAGACGGGGAAGGGGCCGTTCTTCTTCAAGGCGGTCGGCCCCGAGAAGACGATCCTCGAGGCCCGAGCGGCGCTCGAGGCGATGGTCGATTCGGTACGGCTCGAGGGGTAGCCCCCCTTCCGTCCTCCGGATCAGCGGTCCCCTCGCGCGGGCGCCGGAGCCTCCCCGGCGAGCTTCTCGAGGAGCGCGCGAGTCTGCGCCGGATCGGGGCTCAACCGGACCGCCTCCTCGAGGGCCTCGACCGCTTCGGCGCGGCGGGCGGGCTCCGCGCCGAGGAGCTTCGCGAGGGCCTCCCAGGCGCCGAACGAGCTCGGCCACTCCCGGAGGACCCCCCGGAGAAGGGGCTCGGCCTCGGCGCCGCGGGAGAGATAGACGAGGAGCTGGGCGAGCCGCAGCCTGGCCTCGGTGAACGTCGGGTGGAGGCGGACCGTCTCGCGCAGGATCTCCTCGGCTCGGGCGGTCTCGCCCCGGGACGCGGCGAGGCGCGCGTCGAGGAGGTGGGCGACCGCGAGGTCCGGCCGGAGCCGGAGCGTCCTCTCGACCCACGCCCCGGCGACGTCGAGCCGTCCCTTGGCGGCGAAGCTCAACGCGACGTGGAGGCTCGCGAACGCCCGCTCGCGCCCCCCCGGCAAGGCCCGCTCGAGCTCTCCGAGGACCTCCGCGTCCGGCCGCCCCCGCTCGAGCGAGGAAACGGCGTTCGAAGCCCTCGCGAGGATGGGGTAGTAATCCTTCGGGTCGAGTCCGGGGAGGGAGCCCTTGGGAAGGGAGGCGGAAATGTAGCCGAGGGCGACCAGCGCGGGCTCCGCCCTCGGGTCTTCGGGGGCCCTCCTCGCCCTCTCCCCGATCCGCCGCTCGAGGTCGGCCAGACGACGGTCGAGCTCCCGCGCGATCTCGGGATGGCTCTCGAAGAGGTTTCGCGCCTCGGCCGGGTCCTCCTCCGGACGGTAGAGCTCGGGCCGGGGAGCGCGCTCGAACTTCCACTCCTCCGTCCGGATGGCGCGGAGGGGGGCTCCGCCGAGGTGAAGGAGGATCTCCGACTCGAGGTAGGCGGGGAGTGCCGGATCGATCCGGCCGGCCCGGAGGGAAGGGGCGAGGCTCCTTCCCTGGAAGTCCGGAGGAAGGGGGAGCCCGACGAGGTCGAGGAGTGTCGGCGCGACGTCGACGAGCCGGGCGATCCCCCGCACCCGCACGACGGGGATGCTCGGGGGATGTCGAAAGAGGAGGGGAACCCGCGCGGTGGCCTCGTAGAGGAAGAGTCCGTGGGTCGGTTCCTCGTGCTCCCCCAGGGCCTCCCCGTGATCCGCGGTAACGCAGACGAGGGTTTCCTCGAGCCGCCCGGAACGGCGCAGCGGCTCGAGGAGGCGCGCGAGCTCCGCGTCGGCGAAGGCGATTTCCCCCTCGTACGCGCGGCCGCGGAACCGCCCGTCCCACGGCTCGGGCGGCGCGTAGGGATCGTGCGGGTCGAAGTAATGGACCCAGAGGAAGAAGCGGCGTCCCGCGGGGACGGCGCCGAGCCAGGAGATCGCCCGCGAGGTCGTCTCGTCGGCGGCGCGGGTGCCCCCGGAGGACGAATAGCGGGGAGAGTCGTAGACCTCGAAGCCCCTCGCGAGGCCGGTGGACGGATCGAGGACGGAGGAGCCGAGGAACGCCGCCGTCGCGAAGCCGGCCGCGGAGAGCCTGCCCGCGAGATTCGTGACGTCCCCAGGCAGGATCTGGCCGTTGCCGTGAGCCCCGTGCGCCGGGGGTTCGAGGCCGGTGAGGATCGTCGCGTGAGAGGGGAGGGTCATGGGGACGGGGGAGTACGCCGACTCGAAGAGCGCCCCTTCCCGCGCGAGCGCATCCAGGTTCGGGGAGACGTCCGCGGCCCCCCCGTAGGCGCCGAGGCGGTCCGCCCGCGTCGTGTCGAACGTGACGAGGAGGAGGCTCCGCGGCCGATCCGAGCGCGCGCAGGCCGCGGCGAGGAGGGGAAGGCCCGCGAGGATCTTGAAGACGCTGGCGCGGCCGCAGCGATCCCCCTCGTTCCTCGATCCCGCCGGAGGGTTCGTCTGGCAGCGGTCCACCGGGGTCCACGTCATCGTAGCGGCGCGGACGCGCCGCGGCTCCCTCGTCCTCCCCGCGAGGAGCGGGATGGTTCAGAGGGGAAGACGCTCGCCCGCGCGAGCGATCCGGGCGCCCTCCCTCTCCACCGCCTTCGCCTCCGCGGCCGTCGGGTCGAGGGCGGGATTCGTGTGGTTGAGGTGGGTGAAGAAGAGGGGGAGAGGCCGCGGGAGGGAGCGGAGCCGGCGCAGCGTCTCGGGAATCGGCGGGTGGGGGATCTCCCCGGCGTCGTGGCGGCGGAGCTCCGCGGCCGGATCGAAGAAGGTGCCGTCGACGAGTGCGACGCCGGCGCCGCGGAGCAAGCCCTCGAGCCCCTCCGGGGCCGCATCCCACGAGTCGATGTCGGGGAGGTAGAGGAGCGTCCGTGTCGGTCCCGCGATCCGCCAGGCGACGCAGTCGCTGAACTCGCGGCGGTGCGGGACGGCGACGGGGGTCGCGCGCAGGCGCGGCGTCAGCTCGACCGTCGTCCCCGGCGGCGTCTCGTGCAGCTCGACATGTCCGCCTGAGACGAGGAGGCTCCAGGGGCCGTTCGCGCGCAGGAACGCGGCCATCGAGGGGGTGCACCAGACCGGCACGCGCTCGGCCCCGGCGACCTCGCGGCCGAGGTGGATCAGCCCGGTGTAGTGCCCGACGTGCGCGTGGGTGAGGAGGATCCCGTCGGGGAGGGCGGAGAGGGCGCGGCCGGCCGTGCGGTTCAGCTCCTCGACCTGTTCGGGGAAGTCGGGCGTCGCGTCGACGAGGAAGGCTCGGTTCGCCTCGCGGTCGAGGAGGCCGAGGCTGGCGACGAGGGCCCGGCGCGCCGGGTCGCGCCGCGCCGCTTCGCAGCAGGGCCTGCCGCAGCCGAGGTGGGGGAGCCCCCCGTCTTGCGCATTCCCGAGGACGACCGCCTCGACCGAGCATGGGCCCGGCGGGGGAGGAGCGGGGACCGCGCAGGCGAGCGGGAGGAGAGGGAGGAGGAGCGCGGCCGCCTGCCGAGGGGACCGCCCCGCTTTCACAAGAGCGCGCGCAGGACCTTCGTGACGACGAAGCCGACCGCGGCGCAGACGGGGAAGGTCAGGATCCACGCCCCGACGATGTGGGCGCCCACCCCCCAGCGCACCGCGGAGAAGCGCCGGGTCGCCCCGACCCCCATGATCGCCGTGTTGATCGTGTGGGTCGTGCTGAGGGGGATGCCGAACCGGGTCGCGATCGTGATCGTCGCTCCGGCCGCGACCTCCGCGGCGAACCCCTGGACGGGCTCGAGCTTCGTCAGCCGGATGCCCATCGTCCGAATGATCCGCCACCCGCCGAAGGCGGTGCCGACCCCCATCACCACCGCGCAGAGGAGGACGACCCAGGCCGGGATCGTCTTCTCCGGATTGAGCCCGCCGAGGAAGAGGGCGAGGCTGAACACGCCGATGAACTTCTGGCCGTCGCCAGTCCCGTGGCCGAAGGCCATGAAGGCCGCGGAGAGGATCTGGAGCCGGCCGAACAGCTTCTGGACGAGCGCCCGGCGGGCCTTCTGGAAGATCCAGTAGATCGACCCCATGATGAGGAAGCCGCCGGAGAACCCGAAGAAGGTCGAGCAGAGGAGGCCGATCCCGACCTTCGACCACCCCTTCGCGAGGAGAACGCTCGGTCCGGCGGCGGCTAGGCCCGCGCCCGCCATCGCCGCCACGAGGGCGTGGGACTCGCTCGTCGGCAGGCCGAACCGCCAGGCGAGGGTGCTCCAGAAGACGATCGCCGTCATCGAAGCCGCGATCACCGAGAGGTCGGCGGCCTCGGGGCGGATGATGTCCTTCGCGAGGGTGAGCGCGACCTGCTGGCCGAACATCGCGCCGACGACGTTGAGCACCGTCGCGAGGACGAGGGCGATGCGGGGGGAGAGCACGCGAGTCGAGACGACCGTCGCGATCGCGTTCGGCGCGTCCGTCCAGCCGTTGACGAACTCGGCGGCGAGGACGAGGAGGAGGGTCGCGTAGAGCCCGAGGGTGGCGTCCAAGGTCGCGGGGGGAGGCGGGGCCGCGCCCTAGCCGTACTTCACGAAGATCCCCTCGAGGTCGTTCGCGACGTCCTCGCACTCGTCGGTGGCGCGCTCGAGGTTCTCGAGGATCTCCTTCCACTTGATCACGAGGATCGGGTCCTTCTGGTCCCGGAAGAGGCGGAGCATCGCCTCCCGCGCGACCGCGTCCCCGGCCGTCTCGAGGCGCTTGATCTCCACGCAGTGGGGGAGCACCTCCTTGTTCCCCCCGAGGTGGGGCATCGCCTTCGCGATCTCCGCCGTCTGCTTCTCGAGGATCTCGGCGAGCTCGACCGCTCCCCAGAGCCCCTCGCCGACGCCGTAGTCCATGACGTGGTGCGCGGCGTTGTCGATCATGTCGAGGACGTCGTCGAGGTCGGTCGCGAGGGAGTGGATGTCCTCGCGGTCGAGCGGGGTGAGGAAGGTCTTCGCGAGCGCCTCGAGGACGCCGTGGGTGATCTTGTCTCCCCGGTGCTCGAGGTCCTTGATCGCCCGGACGCGCTCGGGGAGGCGGTCGAACTTGCGGAGGAGATCCTTCAGCGCCGCGGCCGCCTCGCAGGAGAGGGCCGCCATGTCGGTGAAGGGGGCGAGGAACTTCTCGTTCCGGGGGATCAGGGGGACCAAGGGGTCTCCTCCTTCCGCGTCGCGGGCCGGCCGGGCCGGCGAGAGGGCGCAGGACCGTAGGGGGCGCCGGGGGGGCCCGTCAACGACCCGTCGCCCCTCCCGAATCGGGAACGCCCCGGTCCCCGGCCCGGCGCCCCCGGAGCCGCGCGCTTGCCGGAGGCGCGCGAGTCCCCCTACAAGGGGCGGGGAGACCCGCGCGCGTGACCCGCTACGCCTTCGCGATCGACCTCGACCGGTGCATCGGCTGCCACGCCTGCACCGTCGCCTGCAAGGCCGAGCACGAGATCCCCCTCGGCGTGTGGCGCTGCTGGGTGAAGGAGGTCGACCGGGGCGTCTTCCCCGACACGGAGCGGATCTTCCTCCCGGTCCTCTGCAACCAGTGCGAGGACGCCCCGTGCATGGAGATCTGCCCGACGAACGCGCTCTTCCGGCGCGCGGACGGCATCGTCGACCTCGACGGGGACGCCTGCATCGGATGCCGCTCCTGCATGGCGGCCTGTCCGTACCACCAGCTCTTCATCGACCCGAACACGGGGACGGCGGAAAAGTGCAACTTCTGCGCGAACCGGCTCGAGAACGGGCTCGCCCCCGCCTGCGTGGTCGTCTGCCCGACCGAGTGCCGCGTCTTCGGCGACCTCGACGACGAGGAGGATCCGCTGACGCGGCTCCTCCGCGAGAACCGGGTCGACGTCCGGCGGCCCGAGGCGGGGACGGGGCCGAAGATCTTCTACCTGGGGGCCGGGAGAGGGGACCTCGATCCCCTCGCGGCGGCGAGGGCGCCGATGCACCGCTGCGCGGACGCGGGGCCGGAGGTCCCGCGGGGACCGGTCGAGGCCCCACGGGACCCCGCGTCGAAGAGGCCCACGGTGGAGGAGGCCTACGCCGGGGCGACGCCGGAGGCCCGCGCGTTCCTCGAGGCGGTCCGCCGCCATCCGGCGGGGGACGTCGCCCCCGGCCGGCCGACCGTCTCCCTCGACGTCTTCCACCGGCGCCCCTGGGGGCTCGACATTGCGGGATACCTCGTCACGAAGGGGATCGCCGCCGGAGCGTTCGGCGTGGGGTGCGCGACCTCCCTCGCGGGCGTCCTCGAAGGGGACCTCCCCCGCGCGGTCGCGCCCGGGATCGGGCTCGCGTTCCTGCTCGTGACCTCCGCCCTCCTCGTCCTCGACCTCGAGCGGCCGGAACGCTTCCTGTTCCTCCTCCAGCGACCCAATCCGCGGTCGTGGCTCGTGCGCGGGGCGTGGTGTCTCAGCGCCTTCGGCGCCCTCTGCCTCCTCGCCCTCGCGCGGCGGTTCCTCCCTCTCTTCGACAGGATCCCCGACCGCCCGCTCCTCGTCGCAGGTCTCCTCGCCGCGGCCGCCGCGCAGGTCTATTCCTTCTTCCTCTTCCGCCAGGCCGCGCGGGCCCGGGAGCTTTGGGGTGGGTGGCTCCGGGCTCCGGGGCTCCTCATCGAGGGGGCGGTCCTCGGCCTCGGCGCGCTCCTCCTCTCGAACCTGATGTCGGCCGGCCCGCCCGAACAGGCGACCCTCCTCGCCGGCTTCCTCGCCGTCTCCCTCGTCGGACACGGCGCCGTCCTCTTCCTCGACCTCGCCCTCCACCCGGAGCCCGGCTCGCGGGCGGCGCTCGCCGCCTCGAAGATCGTGCGCGGGGAGTTCGCTCTCCCCTTCTGGACCGGGGGAGTCGCCCTCGGCATCGTCGGGCCGCTCTTCCTCCTCGTGCTCGGCGGCGGCTCGATCCCCTCCCACGCGATCGGAGCGCTCGCCGCGATGGTCGGCGTCTTCTTCTGGAGCCGCGCGTGGGTCTACGCCGGCCAGTCGGTCCCGCTCGCTTGAGCCCGTCCCCCGAGGGCCCCCCGGCCTGGAAGACCCGGCCCCGGCCCTGGCCGCCGAGCCTGCGTTCCCACCCCGACCCCGCGGAGTGGGACGACTGGGTCGAGCTCGAGTCGAAGGCGTGGCCGCGGAAGGTCGGGAAGCGCTACGCGATCGTCCCGAGCCTCTGCTTCAACTGCGAGGCGGCCTGCGGCGTCCTCGCCTACGTCGACAAGGAGACCTGGACGATCCGCAAGGTCGAGGGGAACCCGCTCCATCCCGGCAGCCGCGGCCGCCTCTGCGCGAAGGGGGCGGCGACCGTCAACCAGGTGACGGATCCCGACCGGATCCTCCACCCGCTGCGGCGGGAGGGCCCGCGCGGAGGGGGGAAGTGGCGCCGGATCTCCTGGGACGAGGCGCTCGAGGAGATCGCCGGGCGCATGCGGCGGGCGATCGTCGAGGGGCGCCGCAACGAGATCATGTACCACATCGGCCGCCCCGGGGAGGACGGCCACGTGATGCGGGTCCTCCAGGCCTGGGGCGTCGACGGCCACAACTCCCACACGAACGTCTGCTCCTCCTCGGCCCGGCTCGGCCACTTCCTCTGGTCCGGCTACGACCGCCCCTCCCCGGACTACGCCAACGCCCGCGCGATCCTCCTCCTCTCCTCCCACCTCGAGACGGGGCACTACTTCAATCCCCACGCGCAGCGGATCATCGACGGACAGTTCTCGGGGGCGAAGCTGATCGTCGTCGACCCGCGCCTCTCGAACACGGCGGCGAAGGCGGACCTCTGGCTCCCCGCGCGCCCCGGCACGGAGGGGGCGCTCCTCCTCTCGATCGCGAACTTCCTCGTCCGCGAGGGCAAGTTCGACGCGGAGTTCGTCCGCCGCTGGGTGAATTGGGAGGAGTACCTCCGCGCCGAGCGGAAGGACCTCGCCCCAACCTTCGAGAGCTTCCTCCGCGCCTTCCGCGACCTCTACGGGAAGTTCACCTTCGAGTTCGCCGAGAAGGAGACGGGCGTCCCCGCCGGCCGGATCGAGCAGGCGGCGAAGTGGATCGCGGAGGCGGGGGGCCGGTTCTCGACCCACGTCTGGCGCGCGGCGTCCTCGGGAAACCTCTGGGGCTGGCAGATCGTCCGCTGCCTCTACCTCCTCGTCGCGCTCGCGGGCTCCGTCGGGACCGAGGGGGGGGTCAACCCTCACACCTGGAACAAGTTCGTCCCGAAGCACCCCAACCCCGCGCCTCCCGTCCGGGACTGGAACGACCTCCTCTTCCCGCGGGAGTTCCCCCTCGCCTTCTTCGAGATGTCCTTCCTCCTCCCGCACCTCCTCCGGGAGGGACGCGGCAAGGTCGACGTCTACTTCACGCGCGTCTACAACCCCGTCTGGACGAATCCCGACGGGATGTCGTGGATCGAGGCGCTCACCGACGAGTCGAAGGTCGGGCTCCACGTCTGCCTCACCCCCTACTGGAGCGAGACGGCCTGGTTCGCGGACCTCGTCCTCCCCCTCGGGATCGGGCTCGAGCGCCACGACAACCAGAGCCAGGAGACGCACCACGGGCGGTGGGTCGGCTTCCGCCAGCCGGTCGTCCGCGTGGCGAAGGAACGCTCCGGGCTCTCCGTCGCCGACTCGCGCGAGGCGAACCCGGGCGAGGTCTGGGAGCACAACGAGTTCTGGATCGAGCTCTCCTGGCGGATCGATCCGGACGGCTCGCTCGGGATCCGGAAGTACTTCGAGTCGCCCTATGGCACCGGCTCGAAGCTCACCGTCGAGGACTACTACCGCTGGATGTTCGAGAACGGGGTCCCGGGCCTCCCCGAGGCGGCGAAGGAGAAGGGGCTCGCTCCCCTCGAGTACATGCGCCGCTTCGGCGTCTTCTCCGTCGAGGAGGACGTGCGGCTCCTCCACGAGCGCGCGGTCGCCGGCGCCGAGGTCGATCCTGCGACGGGGATCGCGCGGAAAGACGGCAAGCCGGTCGGCCTCGCGCAGGAGGAGGGCGTCGTCGAGGGCTTCCCGACCCCCTCGCGCCGCCTCGAGTTCTGGTCCCGCACGATGGTCGAGTGGGGCTGGCCCGAGCACGCCCTCCCCGGCTACTTCCCCGGGCACGTCGACTGGCGAACGCTCGACCGGGGCAAGAACGAGTTCGACCTGCTGCCGAATTTCCGCCTCCCCACCCTCATCCACACGCGCTCTCCGTCGAAGTGGCTCTACGAGCTCGCGAACTCGAACCCGGTCCTGATCCACCCCAAGGACGCCGAGCGCCTCGGCGTCGAGACGGGGGAGCTCCTCCGCGTCTCCTCCCGCATCGGCCACCTCGTCAACCGCTGCTACGTGACCGAGGGGATCGCGCCCGGCGTCGTCGCGATCTCCCACCACCTCGGCCGCTGGCGCGCGAAGGAGGAGGCGAGCGGCGGGCACCGCTGGTCCTCGGCCGAGGTCTCGATCGAGCGGGAGGGATCGGTCTGGAGGATCCGCCAGAAGAGGGGCGTCGAGCCCTTCGACAGCGACGACCCCGACAGCCGGCGCATCTGGTGGCGGGAGTCGGGGGTCCATCAGAACCTGATCTTCCCCGTCCAGCCCGACCCCGTCTCCGGCATGCACTGCTGGCACCAGCGCGTGACGGTCGAGAAGGCGAAGCCCGGAGATCGATACGGCGACATCGCCGTCGACACGGAGAAGTCCTTCGAGGCCTACCGGGAATGGATGGAGAAGGCGCGCCCGGCCCCCGGGCCCGGCGGCCTCCGCCGCCCCCTCTGGTTCGACCGGCCGAATCGACCGGTGCCGGAGGCGTACCGGGTCTCCTGAGCGCGCCGTCGCGTTCGAGGGTCCGCTGGAATCAGGCCTGGTATGCGATTCCTGTTCGTCGGGCCGTGAGCGTGGCCTCTGGCTTTTTTCGGACCCCGCCTCGCGGCAAAGCCCTTGCCTTCGGCGGAGAGTTCCCGCCCGCAGGGCCTCCAGAGGACTTTCCCCTCAAGGTGCGTGGGCATGCCGCGCACACCACGAAAGCGGAGGGGCGAGGACGCCCCGCCGCGGGAGGTTCGACCGAACAGGCTACGGACAGGTCGGGATCGAGTTGCCCAGCCGGACCTGGAGCCCGTTCGAGAAGGCGAAGCTTCCGAGGAACGGTCCGCCGGCCTGCACCGAGAACGCCTGCACGTCGGCGGTGAGCCCCTCGAGCGCGGGATCGCTCGGCACCGGGGCCGCGAAGGTCGCGGCGCCCGAGCCGTCGCACACCGCGCCGACCAGCGCCGCGGCGCCGGCGACGCTCGCCGCGTACAGGGTGCAGCCTGCGCCGAGGTCGAAGGTCCCGGGGGCGTACGCGAGGATCAGGCCGACCGGCGCGTTCGCTGCGTTTCCGGTCGTCCGCAGCGCGAAGCTCGCGTTCGGGATCGCCGCGTTGCTGGGCGTCCCGATCGCGAACAGGCTCGGGCTCGATCCGGCGCCGCACCCCGGTCCGAGGTGGACGTTGTAGAGGCCGAGGGGGACGGTCGTCGTCACGGAGACGGTCGCGAGACCGGGCCCCGCGTCCGCCTGATCGAGGAGCACCGACGGGCCGGTCACGGGCGCCGCGTCGGAGTCGAACCAGAAGTTGAAGATCGAGTTCCACCTCAGCGCGTTCGTCGTCGCGCCGGCCCAGGAGATCTCGCTCGGCGTCTGGAAGAACGACCAGTCGTTCGCCGCGTTCGTGTCGATGTCCTCGAACCCTGCGTTCTCCACCCGCGCGCCGGGGCAGATCGGCAGCCGGAAGGCGGCGACTCCGCGGTCGTTGTCGCGGTTGTGGGCGGCGAACTCGTAGTGGAAGAGGCCGTTCGTCGGCCCCGTCACCTTCCCGGCGACGAAGAGACGGCCGTCGTCGGCGCCGTTCGTGTTCGAGTCGAGGGTCGCCCCGGACCAGCGCTGGAGGACCGAGCCGGCGAGCTGGGTCGTCAGGCTCCCGAAGCTCCACGCGCCCCCGGAGAACGTCGGAACGAAGCCGCGGGAGACGAAGTTGTTCCCGCGCAGCGACTCGAGCTCCCCGGCGGTGATCCATCCGGCCTGGGCATAGTAGGTCGAGCCGGGGACGGTGAGGGCCGAGTCGTTCACGTTGCAGCGCGGCGGCGCCGTCGGGTTCGAGCCGTACGAGATCGAGCTCGCCTGACCGTCGCAGGTCGGCTGCGGCGGGACGCCGTAGTCGAAGTACGAGCACGTCATGGACCAGACGCCCGTCCACGGGTCGATCTCGTCGGGAGGGCCGAGAAGCGAGTACGAGCCGTTCATGGCGCCGCCGTAGGTGTCGGAGCACCCGACGACGAGCTGCGTCGAGGGGCCGCCGGAGCAGGAGGGGGTGCATCCCAGCGTGTTGGTCGAGGAGAAGGGGTGCTTGCAGTAGCTCCGGTTCGAGATCTGCGTGAAGCGTCCGGCGGTCTCGCGCGCGATGAGGAACGCGATGAACGGATGGTTCGGGTTGGGTTGCGCGAACCAGGGGATCGTCGCGGTGCCGGGATTGCACGCGGTCGTCGAGATCCCGAACGCGACGACGCCGTTCGGATAGACCCCCGAGTGGCCGTTCTGGAAGACGCCGACACTGCTCATGCTGATGTCGCGGCCGGCGACGACGTTCGGCTGCGCGGCGGCCGACGCCGCAAGCGAGGCGAGGACGAAGGCGGAGAGGAGACGGGCGCAGACGCGAGCCCTCATGCGGCTTGCCTCCGAAGGATGCGCGCGCGGAATCGTACGAGGGCGCCGGGAATCCGCCAACCGGGCGCGATTCGTAGGATTCCGCGCGCGCGAAGGGGGCGATGCCGCCATCGCGATCGCGGAGAATGCCCCCGGCGGGCCCTCGGAGAGAGGGATCGTCGCGCTCCCCGTCGTCGCGATCGTTCCGCTTCCTGCGCGCACGATCGTCCCTCCACCAAGGGGAGACGATCGAGAGGGTCGAAGGGACGACGAAAAAAAACCGTCGTCACTCGGGGGTCCTCGTTCGTCTCCTCCTAGTAGGGGCTTGCTTCGGGGCGACCCGGGGCGGCCCCCGATCGAGGCAACGCCTCCCCGCCGGGGGCCAGGGCTCAACGGCCCCGGTGCGGGCGTCCCTCGGGTCGCGCCCTGGGTCAAGGGGCGGTCCGGGACCGCGCGGGGCCGCCCGACGCCTCCGGGGCGGGGTCCGCTCCGGCGGGGAGGCACTTTCGGGGCCGAAGGGTCCCGGGGAGCGACGGAGATGGAAGAGGTCATGGAAGCGACGAAGATCGTCACGGACGGAACCACCCCCCCCCGCGGGGGTCGACCCCAAGCCCGCGCCCGACAGCGACGCCGGGCTCGAGACCTGGACGGTCCCCCTGGCGCAGATCGACGCCGAGGGGAGCCCGTTCCGGTTCCGAAGGACCCTCAAGCCCGACGCCCGGATCAAGGAGCTCGCGGCTTCGATCGACGCGCAGGGCCTGCTCCACCCCCTGACGGTCCGCAAGAAGGGGGACCTCTTCGAGCTGGTGAGCGGCTTCCGCCGCCACGCGGCGCTCTCGTTCCTCGCGAGGACGAAGGGGATCGCCCCCTCGGCCTACCCGGTGAAGGTGTCGGTGCTCCCCGACGGGACGACCGACGACGAGGCCCTGCGGGTCTCCTTCGCCGAGAACCTCGCGCGGAAGACCCTCGATGCGACGGAGAAGGCGATCGCGGTTGTCCGCCTGCGGGACGAGTTCGGCAAGACGAACGAGGAGATCGCGGCGCTCGTCCGGGTGGGGAGGTCGAACCTCCAGAAGCTGACGGACCTGGTCGCCGCGCCCGAGGACGTCCGCGCGACCTTCCGCGTCGGCAGGCTCGCCCTCAAGCACGCTCTCGCCCTCGCGGGCGACGCGGACGAGGGCCCCGAGCCGGCTCCGGCTGACGACCCTGTCGAGGAGAACCCCCTGCCCGAGAAGGTGAGGCCCTTCGCCCGGCTCTCCCGCACACAGGACCCGGTCTTCCCCCTGCGCCTCGTCGTGCGGTTCAGGGACGAGGCGGCGGCCCGCAAGGTGGTCCGCCACCTGGTCCGGATCGCGTAGGCGACAGGCCAAGCAGGCTCGTTCGCGGAGGCCGTCGGGCCCATGTGGGCCCGACGGCCTCTCTCCTTCGTCATCGCGGCGGGCGAGGGTTCGGGGTCGGGGCCCGGAGGGGGGGGAGGGCTCGGACCGAACTACTCCGAATGGAGAAGGCCACTCGCGGCCTTCCCTTCGATGCGAACTTCGCTGGGGGGTTCCTGCCGACCCCCGGTTCCACTCCGAATGGAGCTCCTCGACAAGCACGGGGGAGCAGCGGCTCTCAAATCGAGGCTTCCACCGAGTAGACTGGGCATCCGCGGATCAGGTGAAGTCGATCCATTCCTGCTCGACTCTGAAGCCCGCCGCCATGGGATCATCCCGCGTCCCCCCCTCGGAAAGTTAGAATCCCGTCCCCGAGGATCGCTCCCGAGTGGAGAAACCACGCATGAGAAACCCTTTCCTCTGTGCCCTCGCGGTGGGTGGGATCGTGGTCGGCGCCGTCGTCCATGCTGCCGACGAGCCGAAGAAGGCCTCCCCGCTCGACCGCATCAAGGCCCTCGCCGGCGACTGGGTCCGCGTCGGCGAGGACGGGAAGCCGACGGCCAAGGTCGTCTCCTCCTACAAGGTGACCGCGGCGGGGAGCGCCGTCGTCGAGACGATGCTCCCCGGGTCGGCCCACGAGATGGTCACGGTCTACCACATGGACGGCGAGCAACTGATGCTCACCCACTATTGCGCCCAGGGGAACCAGCCGCGGATGAAGGCGAAGCCCGGCGGGTCCGCCGACCGGATCGAGTTCTCCTGCGCGGGAGTCACGAACTTGAAGTCCGAGGACGACCCGCACATGCACGCGGCGACGTTCATCTTCCTCGGGCCCGACCGGCTCCGGTCGGAGTGGCAGTTCTTCGACAAGGGGAAGTGCACGGAGACCGCGAAGTTCGACGTCGCACGGAAGAACTGACGGCGTGGGGGGCGGTCGCGGCTCCGGTCGCGCTGCTCCTCGCCTCCCTCCTCCCCGCGCGCGCGCAGGAGAGCCGCCCCTCCCCGCTCCCGGCGCCAGGGGAACTCAACCCGCTCGTCGTCCGCGTCTTCGAGTCCTACCCGCGCGACGGCTCGCACGGCTACTGGTGGCCGAAGGGGAGCCCGTGGGAAGGGACGACGCGCGACCTCCTCTACCTCGGCAGGAAGATCGCGACCGGCGACCCGCAGAAGCGCTCCTACTGCTGCGGCTTCACCTTCGAGGTCTTCTTCCGCGCGTGGGAGGAGTGGTGCGGCGAAAAGAAGGTCCCCTTCCGGATCGGCGACCTGAACGCCGAGACGATCGGGGACTTCCGAAGAGCGTGGTACGGCTCGGACGGCGACCGGCGGACGCTTTTCCACGCGCTCGTCGACGCTCGGCTCGGCGTCCCCGTCGAGAAGTGGGAGGAGGCGAGGCCCGGGGACTTCGTCCAGTTCTGGCGGAAGAACGGGACGGGGCACTCGGCGATCCTCCTCGATTGGGAGCGGCGCGGGAGGGAGATCGTCGGCATCCGGTTCGGCTCGAGCCAGGGCTCGACGAAGGGGATCGGCGTGAAATCGGAGTTCCTGCGGGAGGAGGCCGAGCGGCGCGCCGAGGGGGAGAAAGGGATCGATCCGGCGCAGATCCACATCGCCCGCGCCGGGCGCGCGGGCCCCTGACCCCGGGGCGTCAGTCCCCGTCCTCGCTCTCCCCGGTCGGCGATTGGCGCGACAGCCCCCAGACGAGGTCCACGGGTCCGGAGTCGGGGAGCAGGATCTCGAGGGTCGCGCGCCGGGGGCGGTTCATCCGCAGGCGCCAGCTCCCGGGTCCGAGGTGTCCGATGCGGAGCGAGCCGTCGCGGACCGCGATCTCCGGACCCGAACGGTCGAGCGGGGGAAGCGGGTTCCCGGAAGCGTCCTCGACCCGGACGCTCCCTCCCAGGACGAGCGGTCCGTCCTCCCATTGGACGGTCACGGTGAGGGGAATCTCCCGGGGGAGGAGGACGTCGCCCAAGTCGCGGGCCTCCCCACCCTCGAGGTCGACGCGCTCGAGCCGCACGCCGCGGCCGTCCGCCCAGAGCGCGAGCGTGTAGGAGCCGGGAGGGAGCCCGCGGAACGCGAAGCGCCCGTTCCCCGACTCCCCCTTCCGCGAGGAGCCCGGCCCGTGGCCGTCCCTCCGCCCCCGCCAGGAGAGCCGGGCGTGGAGGTTCGCGACCGGGCCGCCGTCGTCGGCCGCCGCGGCGCCGCGGATCTCCCCGGAGACGAGGTCGAAGGAGACCTCCTGATCCGTGCCGGAGGCGGCCTCGACCATCCGGGTGGCGCTCGGCGCGGGGGCTTCGGTCTCCCTCGCCTGCACCTCGAAGGAGCCCTCGAGGGGGAGCCAGAGCTCGTAGGCGCCGTCGCCCCCCGTCCGCGCGCTCCTCTGGAACCCCGAGGAGGAGCCCCCCTTCCCCTGCGCGCGGATCTCGACTCCGTCGAGAGGCTGCCCCGCCCTCCTCACCGTCCCGAAGATCCGGGGCGCCGCCGCCGGGTTCGCCTCGAGGACGACCTCCGCCACCCCCCCTTCGGGGACGGTCACCTCGGCGACCCGGGAGCCGGGTTTCGTCGGGAAGAGGCCCGCCGCGTGGGCCTGCCACGCGGAGGAGGAGTTCCGCTCGAGGGGGAGGAAGCGCGCCTCCACGCGATAAGGGCCGGGAGGCAGGGGGACGATCTCGAAGCGGCCCTCGGGACCGGCGAAGGCCATGCCGGTCGTCGACCCGCTCCTCGCCCGGGCGAGGACGGCGAGGGAACCTCGAGGGGGGGCGCTCGGGAGGACGACGAGTCCGGCGATGCCGGACGCGGCTCGGAGCACGATCTCGACCGGGTCGGGGTCCGTCCCCTCCGGGACGAGGACGTCCCTCCGGTCGCCCTCGAGGCCCGGCGCCCAGGCCGTCAGTCGGTAGTTCCCCGGCCGCAGGCCCCCGATCTCGAAGCGCCCGTTGACCGCCGGGACTCCGTCGACCGGGACCTCGGCGCCGGTCGGGCCCCGGGCGGAGACCTCCGCCCTTGGCACCGCCGAGCCGCTGGACGAGACGACCCGGCCGGCGATGCGACGTCCCCGGTCGAGGCGGACGACCGCCTCCGCCGACGCGGCGCCTCCTTGGACGCGCACCCAGTCGGACCGGGCCGCCCCGAACCCCTCGGCGCAGGCGAGAACGCGGTACCACCCCGACGAAGAGAGCGGGATCGAGAACGCGCCGGTTCCGTCGGAGGTCGAGGGAGATTCCGAGGCCGCGCTCCAGGGCTGGTTGGGGCGGGGCGCCGCGTCGCTCCCCGGACGGAGGCCGCGTGGCTTCTCGAGGCGGACGGCCGCCTTCGGGATCGGGCGCCCGCCGGCGGCCTCGAGGACGCGGCCGGCGAGGACCGTCCGGACGGAGAGGCGCAATTCGTACGCCTCGGGCCCCGACTTCGCGGGAACCTCGAGGGAACAGGCGGCCTCGTTCCAGGCGGAGAGGATCCCTTCCTCCTCCGGCGCGAGCGGGCCGAGGCGGAAGCGGCCCGAACCGTCCGAGACCCCCGTTTTCGTGCGATCGCCCCCGCCCGGCGCGAACCGGACCTGAGCCCCAGCGACCGGCCGGCCGGAGTCGTCGAGGGCGGAGCCGGCCACGAACGCCCCCTCCCGGAGGAGCAACTCCACTCCGCCGGAAGTCTTCCCTTCCGCGACGAGAAGGTCGTCGCGGGTCGCGCCGAGGAGTCCCTCGAGGGAAGCGGCGACGCGCACGCCTCCCGGGGGGATCCCTCCGAGTCGAAACGCGCCGGCTGCGTCCGTGCGCACCGCCGTCGGGCCCCAGCCGAGGACGGGGGCGAGGGAGGCCCAGGGACCCTGCGGCGTAGCGCGGACGTCGGCGTCGCGAGCGGGTTCGCCGTCGGGGCCGAGCACCTTCCCTTCGACCGAGCCGGGCCGCAGGAGCGCGATCGCTCCGACCTGCAGCGCCCGGTTCCAGGCCGGCCGCATCCCGTGCACGAGAGTCGGCGCGAAGCCCTCCGCGGACGCGAGGAGGACGACCTCCGCCGTCCCGGCGCGGGGGGTCTCGCGGGCGGGGAGGGAGAGTCGAAAGGAGCCGTCCTTCCCGGTCGCCGTCACGACGAGCGCCGCCGGATCCCCCCCGAGCGTGCCCGCGACGCGCGCTCCTTCGACGGGGCCGCCGGCCGAGTCGGAGACTCTCCCTTCGACCGCCACGAGGTACGGATCGGCGGCCTCGGCGGGGGGATGCGCGGGCCCTTCCTGCGGGCCGGAGGGGACCCGCGCGGGCTGCGGGCTCTCCGCGGAGGGAACCGCCGGCTCCGCCGCGGCGCGCGCGACCGACTCGCCCCCGCCGGGCGCGAGCGCGGGCCCCGTCGGAACGCCGCGCGGGAAGAGGAGAGCCGCTCCGAGGAGGCCGAGGAGGAGGAGCGAGCCGAACGCGAGGAAGCGCCGCATGAGGGATCCTAAGGAAGATTCTAGGCGCTGGCCGGCGTTCCCGCTGGCGAGCCATGGAGGATGCCCCTCGGCTCGCCGGCTCCTCGGAAGAAGCGGGCGGAGGGGCGCGCCCTCACTCGTACCGGAGCGCCTCGATCGGATCGAGCCGGGCCGCCTTCAGGGCCGGCCACATCCCGAAGCCGATCCCGACCCCCATCGAGCCCGCGAGGCCGACGGCGCGCGCCCAGAGGGTCGTCGCGACCGGGAGGGTCGGGACGAGCGCGTGGGCGCCGGCGAGGAGCGCCTCGGCGAAGAGGATGCCGAGGGCCCCGCCGATCCCCGTCAGGCAGACCGCCTCGATCAGGAACTGCCAGGCGATGTCGCTGCGGCGCGCGCCCAAGGCCTTGCGCAGGCCGATCTCCCGCGTCCGCTCCTTCACCGAGACGAGCATGATGTTCATCACGCCGACGCCCCCCACCAGGAAGGCGACGGAGGAGAGGAGGAACATGACCGCGATCGTCGCGAAGACGATCTGGTCGAAGGACTGGATGATCGAGTCGGCGGTGCCGAGCTCGAAGTTGTTGTCCTGGTCCCACCGGACCTTGCGCCGGCGCCGCAGGAGCTCCCCGATCTGCTCCATCGCGTCCTTCATCCGTCCGGTCTTCGCCTGCACGGCGATGAAGTAGTCGCGCTCGCCGGCGTAGAACTTCCGGAAGGTGTCGTGGGGGACGTGGATCACCGTGTCCTCGTCGTTCCCCGACCCGAACGGCCCCTCCTTGCGCTTCGCCTCGACGCCGACCACGCGCAGGCGGTGGCCGTCGACGAGGAGGGTCTTGCCGACGGCGCTCGCGAGGGGGAAGAGGGCGTCCGCGACCTGCGAGCCGATGACGGCGACCTCGGCGCGGTGGAGGTTCTCGGCATCCGTGAAGAAGCGCCCCTCCGCCATCGTCACGTTCGCCACCTGCTCCGCCTGCGGGAAGCTCCCCCTCAGGGGAGGCGCGAGCATCACCCGGTCGCCGCGCTTCGCGGAGAAGTTCGCGCGCTCGAGCTGCACCCCGGGGGAGACCTCCTCGACCGCCGGGCAGGAGGCGCGGATCGCCCACGCGTCCTCGAGCGTCAGGGGCTTGCGGTTGCGGACGGAGGCGGAGAGATCCCCCATCTGCACGAAGGGGAAGCGGTAGACGTAGATGTTGTTCGTCCCGAATTCCTGCACCTGGTCGATCACGTCCTGCCGGAACCCGTTCAGGACGGACGCGACCGCGACGACGATCACGACCCCGATGAAGACGCCGAGGATCGTCAGGAAGGAGCGGAACTTCCGGTCCCGCAGGGTCCCGAGCGCGAGCCGCGCGTTCTCGAGGAGGGGGGCGACCCGGCGCATCGTCCGCTACTCCGCCCGCAGGGCCTCGATCGGATCGAGGGACGCCGCCTTCGCCGCCGGCTGCAGGCCGAAGAAGACGCCGACCGTCGTGCAGAGGGCGACGGCGAGGAGGGGCGCCCAGAGGGGGAAGGCCGCGGGGAGCGGCGTGAAGGCGCGGAGGCTCGCCGCGATCGCGAAGGCGAGCCCCACCCCGAGGAACCCGCCCGCGCAGGAGAGGGTGACCGACTCGATCAGGAACTGGAGCCGGATGTCCCGCGGCCGGGCGCCGACGGCCTTGCGCAGGCCGATCTCGGCCGTCCGCTCGATCACGGCGACGAGCATGATGTTCATGATCACGATCCCCCCGACGACGAGGGAGAGGCCCACGACGAAGACGGCGACCGTGAAGAGGATGCGGGTCAGGTTCCTCCAGAGGTCGTTGATCCCCTCGGCGCTCACGATCCCGAAGTCGTCCTTCGCCGCGTAGGGGAGGTGGTGGCGCGCGCGCAGGACCGCCCGAACCTGGTCCATCGCCGGCTCGAGGGCCGCCTCCTCGGGCGCCTTGACGCTGACGTTCAGGGAGCGCCGGGAGCCGAACATCTTCTGGTAGGTCGTGATCGGGATCTTGACGAAGTTGTCCCGCGAGTGGCCGAAGACCGACCCCCGCTTCTGGGCGACGCCGACCACCTCGAACGACCGGCCGAGGACCCTCACCCTCTTCCCGCGGGGGTCGAGCTGAGGGAAGAGCTTGTCCGCGACTTCCCAGCCGAGGAACGCGACCGACGCCGAGCGGTCGACCTCCTCGGGGGTGAGGAACCGTCCCACCTCGAGGTCGTAGGGCTCGATCCGCAGGATCTCCGCGTCGATCCCCCCGACGTCCACCCGCTCGACGCTCCGGTCCCGGTAGGCGACCTCCGCGTTCGCGTGGACCTCGGAGGCGACGACGGAGGCGAGGGGGCAGCGCTCGCGGATCGCGGCGGCGTCGGCGAGCCGCAAGGGCTTGTTCTTCCGGAGCGCCTCGAGGAAGTCCTCGCGGTTCGGGACGATGCCGATCCGGGAGACGACGAAGACGCCGGGGCCGAGGTCGGAGAGCTTCTCCGCGACGTAGAGGTTCAGGCCGTTGATCACGCTGACGACGGCGACGATCGAGGTGATGCCGAGGATCACGCCGAGGAGCGTGAGGAAGGAGCGCAGCGGGTTCGCGACGAGGGAGCGCAGCGCGATCCGGACGGCCTCGAGCGCGTTCACGACGCGGGGGCCGGCGGGGCGGCGGTGGGCTCGTCGCGCTCGACGACGCCGTCCCGGAGGGCGACGATGCGCCGCGCGCGCGCGGCGATGTCCCGCTCGTGCGTGACGAGGACGATCGTGTTGCCGGAGGCGTGGAGGCGGTCGAAGAGGTCCATGATCTCAAGGCTCGTCGCCGTATCGAGGTTCCCCGTCGGCTCGTCGGCGAGGAGGAGGCTCGGGCGCGTGACCAGGGCCCGCGCGATCGCGACGCGCTGGCGCTGGCCCCCCGAGAGCTCGTTCGGACGGTGGTGGACGCGGTCGCCGAGCTCGACGGCCCGCAGGGCCTCGAGGGCTCGCCCCCGGCGCTCCTCGACGGGCATCCCCCGGTAGATCAGGGGGAGCTCGACGTTGTGCAGGGCGTCGAAGCGGGCGAGGAGGTGGAAGGTCTGGAAGACGAAGCCGACCTGTCGGTTGCGGATCCCCGCGAGCTCGTCCTCGTCGCGCTCGCTCACGAGCCGTCCGTCGAGGAAGTAGCGGCCCCGGGTCGGCGTGTCGAGGCAGCCGATCAGGTTCATGAGGGTCGACTTGCCGGAGCCGGAGGGGCCGACGATCGCGATGTACGCGTTGCGCTCGATCGTCAGGTTCATGCCCCGCAGGGCGTGGACCTCGACGGGCCCCATCGCGTAGGTCTTCCAGAGGTCCTCGATCCGGATGAGGGGGCCGTCGGACCGGGAGCCGTTTCCCCCTTCCTCGGTCACGACTCCTCCGGCTTCTCCTTCGCCTTCGCGAAGCGACGGAACTTCGAGTTGTCGACCTCGACGCGCGCCCCTTCCTCGAGGTGGCGGAGCGCCTTGTAGGGGCCGATCGCGATCTCCTCCCCGCCCGAGAGCCCCTCGAGGACCTCCGCGTCCATCTCGCCGGTGATCCCGGTCTTCACGGGGCGGAAGCGGACGCGGCCGTCCCCCTCCTTCACGAAGACCCCCTGGAGCTCCTTGCGGCGGCCGGGGTTCCTCGTGACCGGTCTCGACGCCCGGGTCTCCGCCCGGAGCTCGCGGCGGTCGGACGCGGGCTCGGGAGGGAGGTAGCGATCCGCCTCGTCGACCGGGACCTCCCGCACGGTGAGCGCCTGGAGCGGCACGACGAGGACGTTCTCCCGGGTCTTCGTCAGGATCTCCCCCTCGCAGGACATCCCCGGCCGGAGCGAGGCCGGCGGATTCTCGAGCGTCGCCCGCACGAGGAAGTCCTTCCCCTCCTGGGTCGACGAGGAGGCCGCGCTCACGCTCCCCCCCGCCCCCTTCACGACCGGGGCGTTGCCGATCTCGGCGATCGCGGCCTTGAGCGGGGCCTCGGGTAGCGCGTCGACGGTCACCTGGACGGAGGCCTCCGGCGAGATCTGGACGATGTCGGTCTCGTCGACGAGGAGCTCCGCCTGGATCGTGGTGAGGTCGGCGACCGTCATCAGCGTCGCCTGGGGGTTCGAGAGGATCCCGGGGACCGCCCGCTCCCCCTTCTCGACGTTGAGGGAGGTGATCACCCCCGCGAGGGGGGAGCGGATCGTCGTCTTGCCGAGGAGGTCCTCCGCGCGCCGCATCGCGACGGTGGCCGCCTCCGCGCGGGCGAGGGCCGCGTCGTGCGAGGCCTCGATCTGCTCGATCGCGAGGCGGCTGCTCCGCACCTGGGCCTCCTCCTGCGCGACGCGCCCCTTCGCGGAATCGACCTGCGCCCGCGCCGCCTTCTCCTCGGCCTGCGCCCGCTCGCACTCGTCCGACGAGATGACCCCCTTCGCGACGAGCTCCTCCTTCCGCTTCCGGGAGCTCTCGGCCCGCTGCCAGTTCGCCTCGGCCTGGACGAGGTCGGCCTCCGCCGACCTCTGGAGCGCGTCGTTGCGGGCGAGGTCCGCCTGCGCGGTCGCGACCTGCTTCTCGAAGCCCTTCGCGTCGGCCTCGGCGGCGAGGGCCTGCGCCCGCAGGGCCTTCACGTCCGCCTCCGTCTGGAAGGGATCGATCCGGAGGAGGACCTGTCCTTTCGTCACGCGGTCTCCCTCCCGGACCGGCAGATCCACGATCACCCCCGCGATCTCGGCCTGGATGTCGACCGACTCCTTCGCCCGAATGCCCCCGGAGGCGGTCACGACCGCCCGGAGGAGGGGGACGCGCTCGACGAGCGCGGTCATGATCGGGGTCGGCTTGTCCCGACCGGAGAGGAGGACCCCCGCCGCCGCGGCCGCGGCGAGGAGCGCGAGGGCGACGAAGAGGGTTCGCTTTTTGCGCTTGCTCACTGGATTCGACCCTGGAGTCCGCCGCGTCGGAGCGGGGGCGGGGGGGCGAGGCCGTAGGGGAGACCGTCGCAGGATACGGGCGGAAAGGCCGGGCGTTTCCGCGCGACTGCGGGCTCTCCGGACCCCTCGAACCCTCGAGACGCGACGGGGATCGTAACCTCCTCCGATCGGCAACGCATCGGGAGGGGCGGTCCCCCGAGCGCCCGTCCACGACAGGGGACCGTTCTCGCGTTCCCCGGAGGGGCGACGTCCGACCCGCCCGGCCGCGACCGTGCCCCCCGGACGGTCGTCGGGGGAGAGCGCCGCATCGGTAAGCTCTCCCGCCTCGGCCATCCGAACGAAAGGCGCGGCATGTCGAAGATCACCGGGATGTTGAGCCTCGAGGACCTCGCGAAGCTCGGAAGCGCCGGCGAGGTCGACACGGTCCTCGCCGTCTTCAGCGACCCCTACGGCCGGTTCTTGGGGAAGCGGTTCGACGTCTCCTTCTTCCTCGAGCAGACGGTCAAGACCGGGGCGCACGCGTGCGACTACCTCCTCACCGTGGACATGGAGATGGACCCCGTCCCGGGCTACGCCTTCGCGAATTGGGAGCGCGGCTACGGGGACTTCCGCCTCGTCCCGGACCTCGCGACCCTGCGCGTGGCGAGCTGGCTCCCGAGGACGGCGCTCGTCCTGTGCGACGTCGGGGGGCAGAAGGGGGGCGACCTCGTGGCCCAGGCTCCCCGCTCCATCCTCCGCAGGCAGGTCGAGGCGGCGGCCTCGGCGGGCTTCGAGGTCCAGGCGGCGAGCGAGCTCGAGTACTACATCTTCCGGGACTCCTATCGGAACGCCGCCGCGAAGGGGTATGCGGGTCTCGAGCCCGCCGGCTGGTACCTCGAGGACTACCACGTCCTCCAGGGGACCCGGGAGGAGGGGCTGAACGGGGCCCTCCGGCGCCACCTCAGGAGCTCGGGCGTCCCCGTCGAGGGGACGAAGGGGGAGTGGGGGCTCGGCCAGCACGAGGTGAACGTGCGGTACGCCGAGGCCCTCGCGATGGCGGACCGGCACGCGGTCCTGAAGGAGTGCGTCAAGGAGGTGGCCGAGGGGCTCGGGCTGAGCGTCACTTTCATGGCGAAGTTCGCCGCGGACCGGGCCGGCTCGAGCTGCCACATCCACCTGAGCCTCTGGAGGAACGGCGAGAACGCGTTCCCCGGGGGCTCGTCCCTTGGGCCCCTGCGCTGCTCCGACGTCTTCCGCTGGTTCCTCGGCGGGTGGATGCGCCGCGTCCCCGAGGTGATGGTCTTCTACGCGCCGACCGTGAACTCCTACAAGCGCTACCAGGCCGCCTCCTGGGCCCCGACGCGCATCGCCTGGAGCCACGACAACCGGACCGCGGGGTTCCGCGTGGTCGGGGAGGGGGAGAGCCTCCGAATCGAGTGCCGCATCCCCGGCGCCGACGCGAATCCCTACCTCGCCTTCGCCGCGGCCGTCGCGTCCGGCCTCGAGGGGGTCGCGCAGAAGGTCGAGCCCCCCCCGGTCTTCGAGGGGGACATGTACGCGGCGAAGGCCCTCCCGCACGTGCCGCGGACCCTCGGGGAGGCGGCGGGCCTCTTCGAGGAGAGCGCCTTCGCGAGGGGCGCCTTCGGCGCGGAGGTCGTCGAGCACTACGCCCACTTCTTCCGGACCGAGGAGGAGGCCTGGCGCAAGGCGGTGACGGACTGGGAGCGCCGGCGCTACTTCGAGAGGATCTGAGTCTCGCGGGGCGCGCGCCGCTCAGATCATCGGGAGGGGCTTTCGCTCCCCGCGGGGGAACGCCCGGTCGAGGATCGCGACCTCCTCGTCCGCCAGCACGAGGTCCCCGGCCCCCGCGTTCTCCTCGACGTGATCGAGGCGGGTCGCCTTGGGGATCGCGAAGGTCCCGGGCCGCCGGATCAGGAACGCGAGCGCGACCTGCGCCGCGCTCGCCCCCCGGCGACGCGCGACCTCGGCGAGCGCCCGTCCGCCGGCCGTCGACGGCGCCGGGAGGTTCCCCTCCGCGAGCGGGCTGTACGCGACGACCGCCACGCCGTGCCTCTCGCACCAGGGGATCACCGCGTGCTCGATCGCGCGCTCCCCGACGTGGTAGAGGACCTGGTTGCACGCGATCCGCCCAGCCCCCCCGGCGCTCCACGCCTCCTCGAGATCCGCGACGTCGAAATTGCTCGCACCCCACGCCCCGATCTTTCCTTCCCCCTCGAGCCGCTCGAACGCGCGGAGGGTCTCCGCCAGCGCACCCCCCTCGCGCCAGTGGAGGAGGTAGAGGTCCAGGCGGTCCGTCCGCAGGCGCCGGAGGCTCCGCTCGCACGCCTCGACCGTCCCTCGGAAGGACGCGTTCGACGGCAGCACCTTGGAGACCAGGAAGACCTCGTCGCGCCGGCCCGCGACCGCCTCTCCGACGATCTCCTCGACCCGGCCCGACCCGTACATCTCGGCCGTGTCGAGGTGCGTCATTCCGAGGTCGATCCCGCGGCGGAGCGCCCGGATCGACGCCGCGGCGTCCTCCTCCATCCTCCAGGTCCCCTGACCGACGACGGGGACGCGGACGCCCGTCCGGCCGAACCGCTCCCGCCGCATCCTCCCTCTACCGGATCCGGTACAGGTGCACGGCGTAGGGCCCGAACGCGTCCCGGAACGCGCCGCCTCGGATCGGGATCGACCGGTCCTCCCCGATCACCTCGGCCCTCTCGCCGGCGACCGAGAACGTGGCCTCCGTCGCGCCCTCGCGCATGCCGACCGCGAACACGTACGTCGCCCCCTCGCGCGCGCGCGCGGTCGCGGCGACCGGGACGCCGCCGTTCGAGGAGGTCACGTTCACGGGCGCCGCTCGTCCGTTGAGCGCGGGCGCCAGGGACTGGATCTCCCGGTTGATCGCCGTCACGCCCGCGAGGAGCGGCTCGTCCGACAGCAGCGACGCCTCGACGAACCGGGGCTCGAACTGGTGCACGAAGTAGACGATCCCCCGCGAGCCGTGCACGATCGACATCCAGACCTCGGCCTTGATCTGCTGCGCGGTCGGCTTCCGCTCCACGTTCGAGACGCGGCTGCACTCGACGCAGTTCCAGACGAGCCTCTCGCCCTTCGACCACGCGCGCAGGCGCTCGACCCCCGCGGGGACGAGCCAGAGCTTGCCGGCAACCTCCTTCGCTTCGTGCACCACCGGGTAGAGGTCGAACGACGCGATGTCGCATCCCCGGAGGTACCGCGCGTAGTCCTCCGGGTGGTTCCGGCGCGCGCCGCGCCCGATCCAATCGTCGACCGCCACCCCCTGGCCGAGGTTCAGCAGGACGGGGCGGGAGGGGTCCGCCGCGCGCATCCTCTCGTACGCCTCGACGACCTCCTCCGGCGGGATCGGAGGTCCGTAGCCCCCCTTCCCGTCCGGCTGGGCGTTGTCCGGCTCGTCGCCGTGCATCCACCCGACGATCGCGTCGTCGTCGACGTGCGCGAGGCCGACGTCGTTCTGCTCGAAGACGACCCTCATCCCGGCGGCCTTCAGCGCGGCGAGCTGCTTCTCGGTCGGACCCTTCCACAGCCCGACGAAGAGGTTGATCCCCGCCTCCTGGAAGCGGGGCGCGTTCGCGGGGTCCTGGAGCCAGACGGCGAGAGGGAAGAAGCCCGGTTCGGCCGGCGGGCCGCGCTTCCAGGCGGCGTACGGGCTCTCCTCGACGCGCGACGCCTGAACGAGGACGACCAGGAGCGCGAGCGGGAACGTCACGCCGGCCGAGTCTACTTCGCCGGACGGGGGGGGGCGCGCGCCCCGCTCCGGCGCGGCGAGGTCCCCTCCTCCGCCGGCGAACGCGAAGCGGAAACATCGAGAATCGGAGGCCCGCCCTTACGATCCCCGCCATGTCGCGGGACGACGACGCGAGGGCCCTCCCCCGGAGAGTGGACGCGCGCGCAGGAGCGGCGGACCGCGGAGATCCAAGCATGCGCCTGAAGGACAAGGTGGCCCTGATCACGGGAGCCTCGAGCGGGATCGGCCGCGAGAGCGCTCTTCTGTTCGCGAGCGAAGGGGCCCGCGTCGCGGTCGTCGACCTCGACGAGGCGGGCGGACGGGAGACCGTCCGGGGGATCGAGTCCGCGGGCGGGAAGGCCGCCTTCGTCCCCGCCGACGTCTCGAAGGTCGCCGACTGCGAGAGGATGGTCGCCGTCGCGGAGCGGACCTTCGGCAGGCTCGACGTCCTCTTCAACAACGCCGGGATCCTCGACCCGAGGGACGACGACGCCGTGAAAACGGAGGAGGAGGTCTGGGAGCGGACGATCGCCGTCAACCTGAAGGGGGTCTTCCTCGGCTGCAAGTTCGGCATCCCGGCCCTGCGGCGGGCGGGCGGGGGCGTCGTGATCAACACGGCG
Source organism: Planctomycetota bacterium (assembly GCA_035695825.1). Taxonomy (GTDB): domain Bacteria; phylum Planctomycetota; class UBA1135; order UBA1135; family JAKEFM01; genus JAKEFM01. Next base: position 248,596 of record DASRRH010000018.1, read on the forward strand.
TCGTTCGTAGCGCTGATGGGCGCCGCCACTCCGCAGGTCGCCTACACGGCGAGCAAGGGAGGGGTCCTCGCGTTGAGCCGCGAGCTGGCGGTCGTCCACGCCCGCGAGGGGATCCGGGTCGTCGCGCTCTGCCCGGGGCCGCTGCGCACCGAGCTCCTCATGCGCTACCTCGACACGGAAGAGAAGAGGAAGCGCCGGCTCGTCCACGTCCCGATGGGGCGCTTCGGAGAGGCGAAGGAGATGGCGAGGGCCGCCCTCTTCCTCGCCTCCGACGAGGCCTCCTACCTCACGGGGAGCGCGTTCGTCGTGGACGGGGGGATCACCGCGGCGTACGTGACCCCGGAGTCGGCGCGGTGACCCTGAGGGTCGTCAACCCGTTCGACCCGGAGGTCGTCTGCGAGCTCCCGTACGACGGGGGCGAGCTCCTCGAGAAGAAGGTGGCCGCCGCGCGCTCCGCCTTCCTCCGATGGCGGAGGATCGGCGTCGAGGAGCGCGCGCGGCGCGTGCGGGAGGGGATCGGCCGGTTCCGGAGGGAGTCCGAGGCGATCGCGCGGGAGGTCACCCTGCAGATGGGGAAGCCGATCGCGCAGGCGCGGAGGGAGGTCGAGACCTGCTGCGAACGGGCCGAGTACATGCTCTCGATCGCGGCCCGCACGCTCGCGCCGGAGGTGTTGCCGTCGGCGGAGGGGTTCCACCTGCGGATCGAGCACGTCCCGCTCGGCGTCGTCCTGAACGTGGCCGCCTTCAACTACCCCCTCCTGATTCCCGTGAACGTCGTCGTGCCCGCGCTCCTGGGGGGGAACGCGGTGCTCCTGAAGCACAGCCCGCGGACGCCGCTTTGCGGAAAGGCGTTCGAGCGGGCCTTCGACCCTCCCGACTTCTCCGGCGTCGTGACGGGCCTCGTCCTGACCAACGAGGAGACCGTCCGCCTGATCGAGGACCCGAGGATCGATCACGTGGCCTTCACGGGATCGGCCGAGGGGGGTCGCGCGGTCTACCTCGCGGCCGCCCGGCGGCTGATCGACGCGGGGCTGGAGCTCGGGGCCAAGGACCCCGCGTACGTGGCCTCCGACGCGGACCTCGAGTCCACGGTCGCGGACGTGGTCGACGGCGCCTGCTACAACGCGGGACAGTCCTGCTGCGCCGTCGAGCGCGTCTACGTCCACCGCAGCCTCTACCCGGAATTCCTCGAGCGGGCGAGGACCCTCCTCGAGGCCTACCGCCTCGGCGATCCGATGGACGAGCGGACGACGATGGGCCCGCTCGCCGACCCGGGCGCGCTCGTCCGGCTCGAGGGTCAGGTGGAGGACGCCGTCCGGCGCGGGGCGCGCCTTCTCCTCGGAGGGAAGCGGGTGCCGGGGGTCCGGGGCAACTTCTTTCCGCCGACGCTCCTCGCCGACGTCCCGAACGAGGCGCAGGCCATGCAAGAGGAGAGCTTCGGGCCGCTGCTGCCCGTCCTCGCGGTCTCCGACGACGAGGAGGCGCTCGCGCGGATGCAGGAGACCCGCTACGGCCTCACGGCGTCGGTGTGGACCCGGGACCGGGAGCGGGCCGAGCGCTTCGCCCGCGAGCTCGACGCGGGAACCGTCTACCAGAACCGCTGCGACTACCTCGAACCTTCCCTCCCGTGGACCGGGCTCCGCGACAGCGGCGTCGGAACGACCCTCTCCAAGTACGGGTTCTACGGCCTCACCCGGAGGAAGGGGATCCACTTCCGAGGCGCGTGACCCCCTCGGGGTCTCCGGGGGGCCGCCCGCGCTTCGTTCGGGGGGCGAGCCCGCGTGGGCGAGGCGCAGGGGCTACGGGAGCCTGGACGCGCTGAATCGCAGCTCCTCGCACTCCGACCCCGAGTCGTCGACGGCGATCCCGATCCCCTTCATCTTCAGCCTCGCGCCGCTGCCCGAGACCTTTCCCGAGAGCAGGATCTCCCCCTCCGCCTCCCCGGCCGCGCTCGACGAGGCGTACGCCCAGAAATGGCGGTTCCCGACCTTGCCGGTCAGGAGGATCGCGGGCGTCGAATCGTCCGACGGACAACTCGGGGCGAGCTGCATCGCGAGGTTCGCCCCCGTCTGGGTGACGAGCAGGACGAACGTGCAGGACTTCCTGTCGTACGAGGAGGAGGAGGAGTCCGAGAGGTCGTACTCCGTGAACTGGACCCTCCCGGCCCACTGCCCGGCGAGGTCCGGAATCCCGTTCGGCACGCCCTGCAGGCGCAGCGAAGCCGCCGCGCCGCCGAGGCCTCCGAGGACGAGGGCCGTGGCGAGAACGATCGTCGGACGAGACATGAAAACTCCTTCGCGGCAGGTTGGAGCCGGCGAGCTCGCCCGGGCCTGCCGGACGCGGGCGCGCTTCGGTTCCGCCGGACCGCGACCCCTCCCGCCTCCGGAGCGGCGGGAATCCGGCGCTCGGGGAGGGAACTCGCCCCGGAGATCGGCCGTGGTCGGGAGGACCGCACGACGTCTCATCAACGGTCGTGCCCGACGTCGGCGCTCGGCGGAGCGCGCCCGTTCCGGGCCGGAACCCGTCGGGGCGATGGGTCCTCGTCGCTCAAACCTCGACGGAGGCGTCGAAAAAATCGCCGGCGCGCCGGCGGCTTCCCTTCCCTCGACGGAGGGAGAGACCCCCTCGTCCCGAAGGCCCCCTCTCCAGTGACGGGGAGCGAGAAGCCGATCTTCGAGACGAGGTCGTGCTCGCGGCCTCCTTCGACGTCCGCGCGCACCTCGATCCCCGACATGTCCCCCGACGTCGACCTGCCGTCCCGCGGCTCGGTCGCGAGGTCCCGCCGCATCTGGCGGAGGCTCGCCCCCGAGACCGCCCCCCCCGGACGGGAGACGAGCCTCCGGGCCGCGCCCCGGAGTCCGGGGCGTGCCCGGCGGGCGGGATCGCTTTCGGGGGATCGCCGCGGGCTGCGCCATCCGGGGCTGGCGTGAAGACGAAGGTCGCCCGACCGAGAGCGTCGAGGGATCCCCGGGGAACGACGACGCAGGAGCACCTCCGCAGCTCGAACCTCCTCCTCGTCGGTCGCCTGGTCGCGCTCCTCGTCAACTTCTTGGTCCAGGTCGTCACGGTCCGGTACCTGGCCAAGAGAGACTTCGGGGCCTTCGCCTACGCCGTCGCGATCGTCTCCACGGTCACCAACGCGATCCTTCTCGGGGTCGCGGGCGCGGTCTCGCGGTACGCCCCCCTGTACGAGGAGCGTCGCGACTACGCCTCGATGTACGGGACCCTCTTCCTGGCGACCGGCTCGGTCGTCGCGCTGGGAACCGCGGTGGTCGCGACGATCCTCGGGCTCTCGGGGCTCCTGATCGAGCCGCACGTCGCCGACCCGCTGGCCGCCTCCCTCCTGGTCGTCCTGATCGCCCTCGCCCCGCTCCAAGCGCTCGACAGCCTCTTCGAGGACATGCTGGCGGTGTTCTCCACCCCGTGGGCGCTCTTCGTGCGGCGGTTCGTCGTCGGACCCTCCCTGAAGCTCCTCGCCGTGCTCGGGATCGTCCTGGCGGGGGGCGACGTCCGCATGCTCGCGGTCGCCTACCTGGTCGCCGGAGTCGTGTCGGTGGCCATCTACCTGCCCCTCCTGCGCCGGGCATTCGCGCGCCGCGGTCTCCTCGCGCACCTCGACCTGCGCCGGCTGCGCTTCCCGGTGCGCGAGGTCTACTCCTTCGGCCTGCCGGTCTTCGTCTCGGACGTCATGAACGTCCTGCGGACGACCCTTCCGATGATCGTCCTCGAGGCCGTCTCCGGCTCGACCGACGTGGCGGACTTCCGCGCCCTCGTCCCCGTCGCCGGCCTGAACCTGATCGTGATGCAGAGCATGAAGATGCTCTACGTGCCGGTCGCCTCGCGCCTCTACGCGCGGGGGGACCACGCCGGGATCGACGACCTCTTCTGGCAGACGGCCGTCTGGATCGCGGTCGTCACGTTCCCCGTCGTCGCCGTCTGCATCGCCCTTGCGGAGCCGGTGACGGTCCTCCTCTTCGGGGAACGATACGCGGGCGCGGGACCCGTGCTGGCCGTCCTGGCGGCCGGCAACTATCTCAACGCCGCGATGGGGCTGAACGGGTTCACGCTCCAGGTCTACGGGTGCGTGCGCATCCTCGCGGCCGCCTCGGCGGTCGCGACGGGATGCGGATTCGCGCTCTCGCTCGCGCTCGTGCGGGGACACGGCGCGCTCGGGGCCGCCGCCGCCGTCCTCGGCGCCCACGCGATCCAGAACTTCCTCTACCACCTCGGGCTCCACCTCCGGACCCAGGTCGAGCTCGTCCGGTGGCGCTATCTCCGCGTGTACGCGACCGTCGCCGTCGCGCTGCTCCTCCTCCTGGGGGTCGACTGGCTCGAGCCGCCCGTGGCCCTGGAGGCCGTGCTCGTGGCGGCGGCGTTCCTCGGAATCCTCCGGATGCACCGCCGGATCATGGACGTCGGGAACGTGTTCCCCGCGCTGGGGCGCATCCCCTGGATGCGCCACATCGTCGGGGTGAAGGAGGAGGCGTAGGGCCTAGCGGCGGGCCGCCTCGGCCACCGTCAGGAGCGCCTCGGAGTCCAGGGCTGCGAGGCCTTCCCGCCGCTCGTTCGCCACCCCCTCGAAGGGTCGCATCGGCCCGTCGGGACCGCCCACGCGGACGGCGTCCACGAAGGTCGCCTCCGCGCCGTGGTCGACGATGGCGAAGCCCTCGACGTCGACCGCCACCAGGCCGCGGAACGTGGCCTGCGGAGGGTCGAAGCTCGGCTTCTTCGTGTAGAGCGAGACCGCCGTCCGGGAGCGCACGACCGTCAGGTCCTCGACGAGCGCGTCGGTCGCGTCCTTGACGGCGCAGCCCGTGCGGGCGCCGACGATGCGCGCGCCCACGACCTCGGGCGTGGAGGCCTCCCCGAGGGAGAGACCCTTGTCGCCCACGCGGCGCACGGTCGGCCTCTCCAGTCGGATCTGCGAGCCCGACATGTCGATGCCGTCGTTCCCGAAGTCCTCGACCAGGGTTCCCCGGTCCGTCCCGGTGCAGAAGTCGTAGTCCACCGCGTCGCTCCTCCCCCCCCGGTAGACGCAGTCCGTCGCGAGGAAGGTGCACGACTTCAGGTTGATCGCGTCCTCGGACCGGGCGCCCTCGATCGTCACGCGGTCGAGGGTGACGTCCGCGAAGTAGATCGCGAGCGAGCCCGTGTACCGGACCCGACCGGCGTCGGAGCCCCCGCCGTCGCGCAGGAGGACGTGCGTGAGCTCGACCGCGACCGGGTCGGCGCGCTCGCCGACGACCGCGACGGCCCCCCAGGGCTCTTCGCCAGTGCGGCGGACCTCGATCGGTTGCGAGGGGGTCCCCCGCGCCGCGAGGTTGCCGCGGATCTCGAGCAGGGCCGCGGGGCCCATCTCGAGGGTGGTCCCCGGCGCCACCTCGACCCCCCACCCGCGGGGCAGGGCGAGGGAGCCCTCGAGCCGGACCGTCCCCGGGCCGACCGCGATCCTCCGCGCGGCGGCGTCGACCGCGAAGCCCGCCGGCAGGGGGGGGAGAGGCTCGAGCCGATCCTCCGGCAGGGGCGTGCGCTCCCCTGCGAGAGGCCCCTCGCGCCGCAGGGGTCGCACGGGCGCGCCTCCGTGGAGCCGGTGCGCCACCACCCCGACGACGTCCGCGGGCTCGACGCCCGCCGGGAGGGGGAGGACGAGGACCGGGCGGTGCTCGCGGTAGCGGCCGTAGACGACGGCCGGCCGTTCGAGCGCCACCGGCTCCGGGCGCGAGGCGAGCGCGAGGTGGGTCAAGACCTTGGATCCTCGATCCTCCGTCCGGACCGCGAGCTCGCGCCGCTGCGCGTCCAGGGACCATTCGAGGTGCTCGCCGGTGAGGGCCGCGCGGATGTCCGCGGCGTTCTTCCGCAGCCTCCTCTCGATCTTCTCCGGCCGGTCCTTCATGAATCCGCCGTCGGGGCCGCCGCGCGGGAACCAGTACATGGCGTCCTCGGCGAAGCGCTCGGCGTGCTCCTCGTAGAAGGCGCCGATGCGCGCGAGCATCGGCTCGAGACGTTCCTCGACCAGCGTGTAGAGCGCCGCGTCGTGCAGGACCCGGTAGCGGTCGCAGCGCAGGAACTGCGTCCCCTCGACGGGAAACTGCGAAGTGGGGAGCGAGCTCCAGTCCCCGAAGCGGGTGTCCCAGATGAGGAACTCGCACTCGAGCGTGACGGGGTCGCAGAACCCCTTCATGTTGAAGGGCGCGAAGCCGTGCCCGTCGCCCGAGAGCTCCGTCAGCGCCGTGAACCAGCGGAAGCGATCCAGGTCGATCCGCTCGCGCATCTCCTCGAACGGCACCGTGCCCTCGGTGTCGGCGAGCCACTCCATGACGCGCTCGACGACCGGGAGGCAGCGTTTCGAATCGCTCCCCTGGGCGTAGATCTTCTCGCCGTCTCCCTCGCTCGCCTCGCCGCGGAAGAACATCCCCTCCGGCCGGTGGTACCGGTCGCCCGTCTCCCGCCGCACCTGCTCGACGTACTGGCACAGCGCCGCGGGCTCCCCGCCGATCGCGATCACCCCGAGCGCCTGGTCCCAGCCGACGAGACCCCGTGCCTCCGACTCCCACAGGAAGACCTGGTCGCCGGTCTTGTCGAAGGGCTCGACGAGGTTGAAGACCCTCGCGCCGCGATACGCGCGCCCGTGGCGGAGCACCACCCGGAGGCTCGGGCGCGGCGGGATCAGGTGGTAGTACTGGCGGCCGCGCAGCTTGATCCGGACGTCGTAGGTCTCCCCGTCGGCGGTCATCCGCGCCGCCACCCACCCGCGGGTGTCCGGGTCGTGCGTGCCGATCACCTGCACGCGACGCAGGTGGTCCATGAGGAGGGCCTTGTCCCGGGGCCGGAGGTAGAAGTCGAAAACCGGGAGCCCCTCGGCCGACGGGCTCCCCCCTAGGCCCTGGAGGGCCCAGAGGAGGGTGTCCTTCATCGGACGCCGGACCGACCGCGGGACCGACCCGCGGTCTGCCTTGAGGACGTCGTAGGCGACGAGGCGCTGGACGAGGTCGAGGCCGAAGAGGAGCGCTCCCACGGCCCCGAGCCAGAGGAACGCCCGGAGAGGCGTGAGGGGCCGGGGGTCCTTCCGACGGCGCGGCACTAGAGAACGTGGAAGTCGTCGACGACGTAGACGCCCACGGTCGAGACCCCCTGGATCCCCCGCAGCCGCTCCTGCAAGTCCCCCTGCGCGGGAGCCTCCCCGGTTCGCACCCGCCACGAGATCGTCTCTCCGCCCGCGGCGCCGTCGGTCACGCGGTTGATGAGCATCGGTTCGGCCCGCGCGCTCTTCAGCGCCGCCTCGACCGAATCCGCGGCCCCGTTGGAGGAGGGCGCCAGCGTCACGCGCACGATCGCCTCCCGCGCGGAGGCGGCGCCGACGTTCAGGCGCGAGAGGACCAGGAGGAGGAGGCTGAGGACGATCGTGAACAGGATCGCGGCCGCGTAGAAGCCCGTGCCGCATCCCATGCCGAGAGCGAGGGACGCGAAGACGAAGCCGACGTCGCGGGGATCCTTGATGGCCGTCCGGAAGCGGATGATCGAGAGCGCGCCGACGAGGCTGAAGGCCCGCGCGATGTTGCTGCCGACCACGAGCATGATCAGGGTCGTGCAGGCCCCCAGGATGAAGAGCGACTGGAGGAACGCGACCGAGTAGGTCGCCCCGCGGTGGGTGGAGCGGTAGACCTGGACGAGCGCCAGCGTGAGGAGGGCGCAGAGGAGGAGCCCGGTCAGGAGGTCGAACAACCGGAAGGCGCCGGCCTCGGTCAGGTTGAAGAGCCGATCGAGGACGAAACCATGCGAGTCCGGCGCGGCGACCTGGTTGGCGGCCTGCGTGGCGGCTTGTGCGGCGGTCAACATGTTGCGAGCACCTTTCTGGAGAGTTCGAGCGCGTTCATGGCTCGGACGTATTTGGAGACGGATTCGGGCATGAGGGAGGCGCGGGCGACGAGCGCGCTCAGCCAGGCGGGCACCGTCTGCGCCGCCTTGATCTCGAGGACCCCGTAGCGGTCGGGGACCACGGCGCGCCGCTCGTCGTAGAGCAGGGAGGTCGTCATCGCCTCGCCCGGATAGAGCGCGCGGATGAGCTCGTCCCAGGTGACCCGGAGGTCTCCGGCCGGCGAGGTGAGGACCTCCCGCTGGTACCAGACCTGGGCGGTCGGCTCGAGGCGCTCGAGGTCGCGCGCCACGAGGTACGGAGCGCCGGCCTCCCCGAGCGCGTCCCAGCTCGCCGGGTCGAGGGGATTCACCGCTCCGGGCGCGACCTCGAGCCGGTCCTTCGCGATCGAGGCGTTCTCCTTCCGCTTCGCCTCGAGGAACCAGGCGGCCTGCGGGCCGAACCGCCAGGCGTACGTCCGGAGGCGGACCTTCGTCCGTCGCTCGTATCCGCCGACCTTGTCGAGGTAGAGGGGGAGCCCCGGGCCGTCGTAGTACTGCGAGAGGACCGGATAGCCCCCCGCGCGGTCGACGTACTCCCCGTAGACGAGCCGTTCGCGGAGGACGCGGCGCACGCCCGCGTGCGCCCGCTGGTCGACGGCGTACTTGAGCTCGAAGCGCCAGCTCATCCTCGGCCTCCTCCCGAATCGAGGAAGGCCTGGAGGCTCCGCGCGAGGATCCCGCGCTCCGGCTCCGGCTCGAGGCGGGCCGCCAGGTGCATGGCCCCGAGCCTCCCGACCAGCGAGCGCCGCTCCCGGGGAGCGGGGGACTCCGGGAAGGAGGGGAGGGCCGCGAGGTTCCAACGGTCGTCGACGAGGGTCGGGACCTTCTCGTCCCAGGCGAGGCCGAGCTCGTCGAAGAGGGACACCGGGAGCCAGAGCGGCTGGGCCGGCGAGCCGTCCTCGAAGAGCGCGAAGGCGAGCTCGCGCGGGGAGCCGGGGCGCGCCCGGAAGGGCCCCGCCGGCATCGCGCCCTTGACGAGCGCGGCCCGGTAGTAGCGCTCGTTCGGCTGCAGGAGGAAGTCGGTCGTGCGCGCGCGGTTCTCGCGCACGGCGACGAGGTCGAAGTCCAGTCGGGCTCCCTTGCCGTCCTCGGGGCGGGCCGGGAAGCGCAGTTCGAGGAAGACGCCCGCGAAGAGGCGGTCCTCGAACACGTGCACGAGCTCGCTCTCGACGCGAAGCGGCCCGGTTCCCCCCTCCGCCGGCTCGGGGAGGGGATCGGCGAGGGCGCGCTCGAGGTCGAGCGCCCCGACCGGCACCAGGAGGTGCGCCCCCCGGTCGCGGTTCGTGAGGAGGATGCGCGGCGGCAGCCCGGGGCGCGCCGGGTCGCGGTAGCGATGGATCCAGTGGCCGACGCCCGCCTGACGCATCCGGTCGCGGGAGAGCGTCGACTTGGCGCGGTCGGCCGTCACGAAGACGCGGGCGGGATCCTGCGCGAGGGAGGTCAGGTAGAGCGCACGGAGGTCGACCTCCTCGACGGGGAGGAGCGCGCGGGCGGCGAACGGACTCTCGTGCGACGCGAAGAGCGCCAGCGCGACGGCGCCGAGCGAGCAGACCCCGAGAGCGCGGCAGGCGGCGGCCGGAGACGGCCGCCGCAACCAGAAGGGCTCCCGAGATCCCATGAGTCTTTTCCCCGCCCGCCCTCCGCCCCGCGTGGAGTCGCGCCCGGGCGACTTCGGAGGGATAATACCATGCTCGGAGCAGCGAGACGGCGCTCCGGATAGGATGCCGCATTCGCAGGGCCCCGAGAGGCATGTCGGCCGGCGCACGAGAGAACCGGGGAGGCGGAACGGAGGTCGGGGCGAGGATCCCTCCCTCGACCGCTCCCGTCCCCGCGTCGAAGGGGCTCCTCGCCCCCGCGATCGCCCTCGGGCAGGCGGCGACCTACCTCTCCCTCTTCCTCGTCTACTCGAACCTGGCCGGCATCGCCGTCTCCCACCACCACGTCCCGCGCGGGCTGGCGGGAGCCCTTCCCCTCGTCCTCCTCGCCGTGCCGGCGATCCTCGACGTCCTCCGCACGCGGAGGATCGTCCTCACCCCGGCGCTCCCGCTCGTCGTCCTCTTCTTCGCGGTGCAGGTGGCCGGCGCCGCCTTCTCGCGCGACCCCGCCGTCTCGCTGGGGGAGGCCCGCGACACCCTCTTCGAAGGGGTCGGGTTCTACGTCCTCGTCACCCACGCCGTGCGCACGCGGGCGACCTTGCGCGGGGCGAGCTGGACGCTCCTCGCGGCCGGGGTGCTCATGGCGGTCGTGCCGCTCCACCAGCAGGTCACGGGAAGCTTCGACCGCGAATACGGCGGCCTCGCCCAAGTCGAGGGGCTCGGCTTCCACACCGGGGAGGTCGAGGAGGGGGGCGAGGTCGTCCAGCGCCGCCTCGCGGGACCGATCGGCGAGAAGAACCGCTACGCCCAGGTCATGCTGATGCTCCTTCCGCTGGGGCTCTTCCGCATCTGGGGGGAGCGATCGCGGATCCTCCGAGGGGCGGGGCTCTTCGTCACGGCGCTCGCGATGGTCGGATTCGCGCTCGCCTTCTCGCGCGGCGGCGCGGTGGGGCTCTTCATCCTCGTCGCGGGGATGGTCGGGATGCGGGTCGTCACCCTCCGTCAGATGGGGTTCGTCGTCGTCGGGGTGACGCTCCTCTTCGCGGCGCTCCCCCAGTACTGGAGCCGGATCGCCACGATCGGCTCGGCCGCCGACTTCATGACGGGCGAGGCGGGCCGCACCGAGGAGGCCGACGGGGCCATGGCGGGCCGCTTGACCGAGATGCTGGCCGCGGCGCACGTCTTCGCCGACCACCCCGTGATCGGCGTCGGCCCCGGGATGTTCAAGGAGGTCTCCCAGCACTACGGCAACCAGCTCGGCATCCGGCGCCTGAACGAGGGACGCCGCGCGCACTCCCTCTACCTGGAGCTCGCCGCCGAGAACGGGGCGTTCGGGCTCCTGGCGTACCTGGCGGCGGTCGCCCTCACCCTGATCGGTCTCGACCGCGTGCGGCGCGCGCTGGCGCGCGAGGACCCCGAGCTGGCGGGGGCGGCGACCGCCTACCTCCTCGTGCTCCTCGTCTATCTGGGGACGGGGATCTTTCTCCACATGGCCTACGAGCGCTACTTCTTCGTCGTGCTCGGCCTGGCCGGCTCGGCCCTCCACATCGGCAGGGGCGCGCTGCAGGGGCGCCGGGACGGGGTTCCGGCGACGGTGCGCGTCGCGTGAGCGGGATCGTGGAGTTCGATCTGGGAGGGGTCGTCGGGATCCGCCTCGTCGGGGCGTCGCCGTCGGACGCGCGGGCGGTCGAGCGCCAACTGGGTCCGATCCGCTCGACGCTGGCGCGCGAGCCCGACCTCGTCCTGCGGTTCGTCGAGCGCCTCGACCTCCGCTCTCCGCTGCGCTACCTGGGGCGCGACGACGCGGCCTTCGCCGACGACGCCTTCCTCGTCCTGCGCGGGAAGCAGAAATCCCGGGCGCGCGTCCGCATCCCCCTCGAGCGGGTGGGGGGGCGCTGCGAGATCGTCTGCGAGAGCGGGCTCGCGGCCGTTCCGCTCCTCGTCCCGATCCTCAACCTCACGGCGCTCGCCCGGGGATACCTCCCGCTGCACGCGGCGGCCTTCGTGTGGGAAGGGACCGGCGTGGTGGCGACGGGTTGGTCGAAGGGGGGCAAGACCGAGACCCTCCTCGCCTTCTGCTCCCAGGGTGCGCGGTACGTCGGAGACGAGTGGGTCTACCTGGCGCCCGAGGGGGACCGCATGTTCGGCATCCCCGAGCCCGTGCGCCTGTGGGGCTGGCACCTCGACTCGCTCCCCCAGTTCCGCGCGCGGATCGGCGCGCGCGCCCGCGCTCGCCTCCTCTCCCTCTCCTGGGTGGATCGCGCGCTGGCGCGGGTCACGAGGAACGGGGCGCGTCACCGGACCGCGGTGGCGCGGACCCTGAACCGACTCGCCCCGCTGGTCCGCGGCCAGCTCCACGTCGACGTCCCCCCCGGACGCCTGTTCGCCGCGAACGGCTCCGCCCCCGCGCGCCCCGACGTCTTCCTGTTCGTCGCCACGCACGAGTCGCCCGACGTCGTCGTGCGCCCGATCGACCCCGGCGGGATCGCGCGGCGCATGGTCCACTCCCTGCAGGAGGAGCAGGAGCCTCTCTCGTCCTGCTACCGCCGCTTCCGCTTCGCCTTCCCGGAGACGAGGAACGAGCTCCTCGAGCGCTCCCGCGAGATGCAGGAGGGGGCGCTGGCGCGGGTCCTCCAGGGAAAGCCCGCCTTCGAGCTCCTCCACCCCTACCCCGTCTCCCTCCCCCGGCTCTTCGAGGCGGCGCGGCCGCGGTGCGAGGGGCGGTGACCGCTCTCCTCCCATGGTGACCGTGGCCCTGATCGGCGCCGACGGCGCGGGCAAGACGACGGTCGGCCGTCGCCTCGAAGGCGCGGGCGACCTCCCGATCAAGTACCTCTACATGGGGATCAACGCGGACGCGAGCAACCACGCGCTCCTCACGACGCGGGCGGTCCACGCGCTGCGGCGGCTGCTCGGACGCCGGCGTGCGCAGGGCGGACCGCCGGATCCGTCCCGCGCGCGCGAGCGGCCGCGCGGCGTCCTGCGGAGGTCGGTCCGTGGGCTGAAGTCGGGGCTGGTCCGGCTGAACCGCCTCGGCGAGGAGTGGTTCCGGCAGGCGCTCGCCTGGTACTGGCAGCGGCGGGGCTTCGTCGTCCTGTTCGACCGACACTTCTACGCCGACTACTGGGCGCACGACGTCGCCCCGAACGGGCGTCGCTCGCCCGGGGCTCGCCTGCACGGCTGGCTCCTGCGGCGGCTCTACCCGCGGCCGGACCTGGTCGTCCTCCTCGACGCGCCGGCCCAGGTGCTCTTCGCGCGAAAGGCCGAGGGCTCGGTCGAGCTCCTGGAGCGGCGGCGGCTCGAGTACCTCGCGCTGGCGCGGGAGTGGGAGAACCTAGTCGTCGTCGACGCGGGGCGGCCCACGGGAGCCGTGGCGGGCGAGGTGCTGGAGATCATCCGACGCGCCTCTCGACGCGCGGGGAGGGGCCGATGACCCCCTCCCTCCACCGGACCATCCTCGTGACCGACGCCGGCCGCGGCAGCGCGATCGCCGTCATCCGCTCGCTCGGACGCGCGGGCTGGCGCGTCGTCGCCGCGGCCGACGATCCGCGCGCCCCCGGGCTCTTCTCGCGCTTCGCGCGCGAGCGGCTCGTCTATCCCGACCCGAAGGCCGAGCCGAGCGCCTTCGTCGAGGCGATGCTCTCCGCGGCCCGGACCCTCGGCGTCGACCTGATCGTCCCCGTCACGGACCAGGTCATCCACCCTCTCGCTCACGCCCGCGAGCGTTTCCGCGGCGTTTGCGCCCTGGCCGTTGCCGATCCCGAGGCGCTGGCGATCGTCACCGACAAGGAGCGCACCCTGGACCTCGCGCGCTCGCTCGGCGTCCCGGTTCCGGAGACCCGGGTCGTGCGCACGCTGGCGGAGGCGCGCGCGGCTGCCGCCGACCTCCGCTTCCCTCTCGTCCTCAAGCCCGCCGTCTCGCGCGTGCACCTCCCCGGAGAGAACCGGATCGAGAGCTGTCAGGCCACCTACGCCGCCGACCTCCGCGAGCTCGAGAGGCGCGCCCCCCCGTTGCTCGCGCGGTGCAAGCTCCTTCTGCAGGAGTACTTCGCCGGCGTCGGGATCGGAGTCGAGCTGCTCGCCTTCGAGGGGCGCCCGCTCCTCTCCTTCCAGCACCGCCGCCTCGCGGAGGTTCCCGTGACGGGAGGGGCGAGCGCCTGGCGCGAGAGCGAGCCGCTCGACCCCGTCCTGTTCGAGCATGCGCGCCGGTTCGTCGCCGCGCTCCGCTGGACCGGCTTGATGATGGTCGAGTTCAAGGTCGGCGAGGGGGAACGCCTGATGGAGATCAACGGCCGCGTGTGGGGGTCCCTCCCCCTCGCGGTCCACTGCGGCGTCGACTTCCCCGCCGCGCTCGCGAGCGTCCTGCTCGACGGCCCGCACCAGGGGAACGGGAAACCGGGCCCCGCCTACCCCGCGGGTGTGCGGGCCTACGACGTCGAGCTCCTCCTGTCTTGGATCGCCCAGGTGCTTCTGGGGGTGAAGCGACACCCCTACCTTCCCTCGCCCTCGCGGAGGGCCGCGCTCCCGGCGCTGCTCGCGCTGCTCGACCCGCGGCAGAAGCCCGACGTCCCCTGGCGCGGCGACCCGCGTCTCGCGCTCGCGCGCTGGGCGCGCATCGGGCGGACGCTCGGTAGGAAGGTGCGGCGACTCGTGGGGAGGGGTTGAGGTGGCAGGCCTCCTTCGGCGCGTGGCGGAGACGGCGGCGGTCGGCCGCCTCGTGGGCGCGGTCGAACGCCTCGACGCGCGTCGCCCGAACCTCCTGCGCGTCCTGACCTACCACCGGGTCGACGACCCGGTCGCCTTCGGCGCGCAGGCGGCCTTCCTGGCGAGGAGCTGCGCGACGGTCTCCGCGGCCGACGTGCTCGCTTCGCTGGGCGGCGGCCCTCCGCTCCCGCCCCGGGCCGTCCTCCTCACCTTCGACGACGCCTACCGTTCCTTCGCGACCGACGCTTGGCCCGTCCTGCGCTCCCTCGGGATCCCGGCGTTGCTCTTCGTGCCGACGGCGTACCCCGACTCCGAGAGGCCCTCCTTCTGGTGGGATCGGGTCGACCGGACTCTTGCGCAAGCTCCGAGGGGGACCTCCGTCGAGACCTTCGCGGGTTGCCTCTCCACCGAGTCTGCGCCGGCGCGCTCGGCCTCCCTCCGGACGCTGAAGCTCCGTCTCAAGGACCTCCCGCACCGGGAATTGGTCGCGGAGGTCGAACGGCTCTGCACCCGGCTCGGCGTCCCCCCCGGCCGTCACGACGTCCTCGGTTGGGACGAGCTGAGGCGCCTGGCCCGGGAGGGGGTCACGCTCGGCGCCCACACCCGCACGCACCCGGTCCTGACGCGGGTGCCGCCGGTGGAGGCGGAGTCGGAGATCGCCGGCTCCCTCGCGGATCTCGAGCGCGAGATCGGCCCCGGCCCGCGCCTCCTCGCCTACCCCGACGGGCGCCACGACGACGGCGTGGTCGGGGCGGCGGCTCGCGCGGGCGTCGAGCTCGCGGTCACGACGCGGCGCGGGACGAACGACCTGCGCGCGGCCGACCGTCTCCGCCTGCGGCGCATCCACGTGGAGGCGAGCGATCCGCGTCCCGTTCTTCGCGCGCGGCTCCTCTACTCCTCCGTCTACCTCAACCGGCTGCGACCCCTGTTCGACCCGCAGGCCGTGACCTAGCCCCGAAGATGTCGGGCCCGAACGATCACGCGGAGGGGTTCTCCGAGAGCGCGGTCACGCGCTTCATCTACCGCCCGCTCGATGCGGTGCTGACCTCCTCCCTGCGGCCCGACGCCAGCTTCGTCGCGCGGCTCGGGGCGGTGGCACGCCCTCGCTCCTCGCACTACGACCGCGTCGGGAACCTGGCGCGCCTCGCGGCCGCGGTCCTGCCGGGGCCCGTGGGTCGGGCGAGGGCGCTCCTGCACCGCCCCGAGCTCCTGCCGCTCCGCGCCGCGTCCGTGCAGCCGGTCGGGTTCGGGACAGGGACGACGGTCTTCCTGGTCGAAGGAGAGGCCGGACGTCACGTGGTCAAGGTCTACCGTCGCACCGTCGGGCGGCGCTCCCCGGAGTTGATCCGCGCGGCCCGGGAGTACCGCTCGAAGTACGAGCGGATGGCGGGCTGGTTCGGCGGGCTGGTCCTGCCCGCGCTCTTTCTCGTCGTGCACGGCCCGCTCCTCCGACGACCGGCGGTGGCTTGCCTCCAGAGGTACGTGGGGAGCCGGCGTCGAGACCTCCTGGGCGATCCCGATGGCGCAAGCGTCCTCGCGCTCGCGAGAGGCGCCGAGGGGTTCCGGCGGGAGGTGGTGTTCCTCGCGCGGCGGACGCGGGAGTTCGTCGAGCGCGAGCGCGCGTTCCCCGACATCCTGGGAGAGGGGAACCTCGTCGTGGTCGAAGAGGGGGGGCGACCGCGCCTGATCCTCCTCGACTACGGCGCCTTCGATCTCCGCCGTCCGCAGGGACTCCCCGTGCTGCGGCGCCTGGACTCGGCGCTGGCGCGGCTCGAGCGGCTCGCCCGCAGCCTCGGCGATGGGGCCGGCTAGGGGCGTCGGCGGACGGCTCGTCGCGGCGGCCCTCGCTGTCGCGTGCGGGGCGGCCGACCGGCCGGTGGAACGCACCCTGCCGGCGCGGCAGGGCGTGTGGATCTCGCGC
Organism: Planctomycetota bacterium; assembly: GCA_035695825.1. Classification (GTDB taxonomy): domain Bacteria; phylum Planctomycetota; class UBA1135; order UBA1135; family JAKEFM01; genus JAKEFM01. The sequence goes on from DASRRH010000018.1 coordinate 264,730, forward strand.
GAGGAGCTCGCGCTCCTCCCGGCGGAGGGCCCCGCCTGGGAGGCTCTGAAGGGCGCCGCCGGGGAGAGGCTCGGCCCGCCGCAACTTCGCGACAAGGACGACCGCGCCGACGTCCTCGTGATGGCCCGCGGGCTGGTCTTCGCGCGGACCGGCGAGGAGCGCTGCCGAGGGGAGGTCGTCGCGGCCTGCCGCGCGGCGATGGGGAGCGAGCGGGGGGGGGACGCCCTCGCCCTTGGCCGCAACCTCCCGGGGTACGTCATCGCCGCCGATCTGGTCGGGCTGCCGGGAGGGCTGGACGCCGAGTTCCGGGGCTGGCTGCGGCGCATGCTCGTCGAGGAGCACGACGGACGCTCCCTGCGCTCGACGCACGAGGAGCGCCCGAACAACTGGGGAACCCACGCCGGGGCCAGTCGGGCGGTGATCGCGCGCTACCTCGGGGACGAGGAGGAGCTCGCGCGGGTCGCGCGGGTGTTCAAGGGATGGCTCGGCGACCGCGGGGCCTACGCCGGGTTCCGGTTCCGCGAGCCCTGGTGGCAGCACGACGCCTCCGCTCCGGTCGGGGTGAACCCGAAGGGGGCCCGGCGCAACGGCCACTCGATCGACGGCGTGCTTCCCGACGACCAGCGGCGGGCGGGGCCGTTCGCGTGGCCGCCGCCGAAGGAGAATTACGTGTACGAGGCGCTCCAGGGGGCGCTCGTGCAGGCCGTCGTCCTGCACCGGGCGGGGTACGACGTCTGGGAGTGGGGGGACCGCGCGCTCCTGCGCGCCTTCCGCTGGCTGAGCGAGGAAGCCGCCTTCCCTGCCGAAGGGGACGACACCTGGCAGCCGCACGTCGTGAATCGCTTCTACGGGACGCGCCTTCCCGCGCCCCTCCCCTCCCGACCGGGCAAGAACGTCGGCTTCACCGACTGGACGCTCGGCCGCGCGCGGTAGGGGAAGTTGCAAATTGAAAAGGACGACTTAGACTTTTCGCGGGTGGTCGAGGTTATGGGACCGCGTCTTTTCGTGGCGATGCTCGGGGGAATCCTCGCGGCGACCTTGCTCGCGGGGTGCGCGAGCCCGCGCCAGGTCGTCGACCCGATGGCGGTCGATCTCGCCGTCCAGGCGGCGCCCGTCGAGCCGCCTCGCTACGAGATCCAGCCGGGGGACCAGCTCGAGATCCGATTCTTCCACACGCCCGAACTCAACGTCACGCTCCCCGTCCGACCCGACGGGGACATCTCCCTCCCGCTGGCGAACGACGTCCGCGCGGCGGGCCGGACCTGCGAGGAGCTGCGCGCGGAGCTCGTGCGGCGTTTCGACCGCGAGCTCGCCGACCCGGAGATCGCCGTGATCGTGCGGTCCTTCACCGCCTACAAGGTCCATGTCGGGGGACACGTGGCGAAGCCCGGGGTCTTCGAGCTCTCCGGCGCCCGCACGGTCCTCCAGGCCCTGTTCGAGGCGGGCGGAGAGCTCCCCACGGCGAGCCTGAAGGACGTCCTGGTGATCCGGAGAGCGCGGAGCGGGCCCTACCGCGTCATCCCCGTCGACCTGACGCGGGCGATCTCCGGGGAGGACATGACGCAGAACCTCCCCCTCCAGCCCTACGACGCGATCTACGTGGCCGCCTCGCCGATCGCGGACGTGAACAAGTGGGTCGACCAGTACCTCCGCCAGAACATCCCGTTCAGCGTGAGCTACCGCATCAACTTCGGACGATGACGCCGATGGAAGACCGCGCTCGAGAGCTCCCCGTGGAGGCGAAGCCCGCCTCCCCGGAGCTCGCGGGGTTCGACGTCGTCGCGTTCCTGCGGCGGCGCTGGGGCACCCTTCTCGTCGTCACGATCCTCGTCTCCGGACTGGTCGCGGCGCGCACCCTGACGGAGCCTCCGGTCTACAGCGCCGAAGCGACGCTCTTCGTGCGCCTCGGACGCGAGTTCGTCTATCGGCCCGAGGTCGGGAACGCGCAGTCGCCGCGCGGCTACAGCGTGGCCGAGATGGTCAACTCGGAGGTGGAGATCCTCACGAGCCGCGACCTCGCCGAGCAGGTGATCCGCGAGATCGGCGCCGGCGTGCTCTATCCGGAACTCTTCAAGGAAGAGGGAGTCGACCCCGCCGTCGCCTTCGAGCGGGGGGTCCTGAAGTTCCGGGGCGCGGTCGAGGCGCGGCCGGTCCTGAACTCGAGCGTCGTCCGCGTCTCCTTCACGCACGTCCAACCGGCGCTCTGCGCCCGCGCCGTCAACATCCTCGTGGCGCGCTTCACGGACAAGCACCTGGAGGTGCACGCCGACGCCCGCCTGTCCTTCCTCGAGGAGCAACTGAAGCAGTACGAGGTCGCGCTCGCGCGCGCCGAGGAGGCGCTCCTCTCGTTCAAGACGGAGAACGAGGTCTACGACCTCGCCGAGCAGCGGGTTCTCCTCCTCCGGCGCCTCGCCGAGCTCGGCGCCGAGCGCGACGCCGCCCGGTTCCGAATCGCCGAGCTCGAGGGGGAGGCCCGGCCGCTGAACGGCGGCGATCCCCGGGCGGGGGAAGGGGACCGGTTGCCCGAGCAGAAGCCGGTCCTGATGGCGGAGCTGAGCGAGCTCGAGAGGAAGCTCCTCGAGCTCGACCTCGATCCCCTCGCCGAATCCGTCGCCGACGCCCGCAAGCGGCTGCTCGATCTGCGCCTGCAGGAGAGCGGGCTCCTGCGGAACTTCAAGGAGACGAGCCGTACGGTGCGCTCCGTGCGGCAGGAGATGGAGACCGTGAAGGGCCTCCTCGGGGAGTGGGAGTCGCGGTCCGCGGCCGCGGAACAGGACCAGCGCCGGGCTCTCGTGGCGCAGATCGAGCGCCTGACCGGGGAGATCGCCGCCCTGCACCGCGCCGAGGTCCTCCGGGAGTTCGCCGCGCTCCAGACCCGCAGCGCGAAGATCGAGGAGGAGATCCAGGGGCTCGGGGAGCGGCTCCGGAGGCTCGACGCGCACGACATCACGCTGCGCCGGCTCGAGCGCGAGGTGACCCGAGGGGACGCCACCCTGCAGACCCACCTCGCCCAGGTCCAGGAGGAGCGTTTCTCCGAGGATCTCGACCGCGAGAAGCGGATCAACGTCAAGGTGATCGAGAGCGCGGTTCCTCCCATCGAACCGAGCGGCCTCCCCCGGCCGCTGATGCTCGCCCTCGGCGGCTTCGCAGGGCTCGTGGCCGGAGCCGCCGCCTCCGTCCTCGTCGAGCTCGTGCGGCCCCGCTGAGGGGCGGGGGAGGGGTCGGGCCCGGGGAACGGGCCGCCCCTCCCGTCCAAGGCCGTCCCGAGGCCGCTCCCGTCCGGGCCGTCCCCGTCCCCGCGCGCAGGGCTCGCGGGGGAGGTCTGCCCCGGGGCCGGGGCCGCGCCCCCGGAGGGGGGATCTTGGAAGGATTTCATTAAGGAATTTCCTAGAAAAGGCAGGAGGGGGTATGCTTAGATCTGCTTCGAGCCGGCGGCGATGGGAGACCCCCCGCCTTGAGGGCGGGGAAGGGTGCGCCGGAGGTGAGAGAGAGTTCGTCCGCGGGCGCGAGCCCGCAGGCGTCGAAGGCGTCGAAGGCGAGGCGCGGGTCGAAGTCCCGCTTCCCCCTTCTCCAGAGGATCCTCGCGGGGTTCCTCCTCGTCCTTGCGGCGCCCGTCCTCGCGCTGGTCGCTCTGACCGTCCTCGTGACCGACGGTCCGCCGGTGGTCTATCGATCCCAGCGGCTCGGTCGGCGGAGGCGCGTCTTCTTCATGTACAAGATCCGTACCCTGCGGCGCGGCGCCGAGTCCGTGACGGGGGCACGGCTCCTTCGTCCGACCGACGGCCTGACGATCCGGGTCGGCCAGTTCCTGCGGGACACCCGGCTCGACGAGCTGCCGCAGCTCTGGAACGTCGTGCGCGGAGAGATGGTCTTCGTGGGGCCGCGGCCGGAGCGCCCGTCGGTCTACCAGCGACAGTGCCGGGAGATCCGATCCTACGACCGGCGATTCGAGGTCTGGCCGGGCCTGATCGGCTGGTCGCAGCTCTTCACGCCGCACGCGACGGACAAGCGCATCCGGACCATCCTCGACAACGCGTGGCTCGAGCACGACGGACTCCAGGATCTGAGGTTCGTCGCGTTCACCGTCACGGCCGTGGTGCGGAAGGTCCTCCTCCGCCTGGCCGAGAAGGGGCGCGAGGTCGTCGCGAGCCGGATCCTGCGCCGCTACCAGCCGCAGCGGCGGCTGCCGCGCGTGCAGCTGCCGTGGGCCGAGGCCTATTCCCGCCGTTCCCACGGGCGCATCGGCCGCGTGGTCGACCTGAACGTCCGGGCGTTCCGGATCGAGTGCGGAGGGAGGATCCCCCTGGAGGATCTCGCGGCCATCCGCCTGCGCGTCGAGTTCGACGGAGCCGGCGGCCCCGCGCGGGTGCGGAAGGCCGACTGCCGGGGTCGGGTCATGCAGGTGCGCCGCACGGAGACGGGAAACGCCTACGTGATCGAGTACGAGCCGGAGACCTCCCGCAGCGAGTACGTGATCGAGCAGTACTTCCTGCGAACGAGCCTCGCGTTCCCGGGCCGCAACGGGCGCGCCCGCGTGCGCATTCCGGCGCGGGCGCTCCCGGTCGCCCCCGCGGCGGATCTCCGCCGTCCCCAGAGCGCCTGAGCTTGCCGTCGTGGACCTCCTGCTCGCCATCTCCCGCGCCCTCTTCGCGACCGCCGCGGTCGGGGTCGGGGCCGTCTTCGCCCTCTACCCGCTCCTCCTCCTCGGCGCCTCGATCGGCCGACGTCGACGACGCTCCCCGCCGGGGCCCCCGGGGCCCCCGCCCGCGGTGAGCCTGCTCGTCGCCGCCTACAACGCCCGCGACCTGGTCGAGGCGAAGATCCGCAACGCCTTCGAGCTCGATTACCCGGGCGAGAAGCTCGAAGTCGTCTTCGTCTCCGACGGCTCGCGCGACGGGACGGCCCGCCGGATCAAGGCGTTCGGGGATCGGGGCGTCACCCTGGTCGAGCTCGCCGAGAACCGCGGCAAGGCGGCCGCCCTGAACGAAGGGTTCGCCCGCACCCGGGGCGAGGTGGTCGTCTTCAGCGACGTCGACGCCCGGATCGCTCCGGACGCGGTCCGCAAGCTCGTGCGGCACCTGGCCGATCCCCGCGTCGGGGGGATCTGCGGGAGGCGGGTGATCGCCGAGCTGGGCGGCCTGCGGGAAGCCCAGAGCCGCTACTTCGCGCTGGACGCCGCCGTGAAGCGCGCGGAGAGCCGCCTCGGCCGGATCACCTCGAACGACGGGAAGCTCTACGCGATCCGCCGCGAGCTCTTCCGGCCGATCGCCCCCGGAGCGACGGACGACCTCTACCTCTGCCTCCAGGTCGTCCGTCAGGGCTACCGGTTCCTCTACGAGCCGGAGGCCGTGGCCTTCGTCCCTCTCCCCTCGCGCGACGCCGGCCACGAGCTGATGCGCCGCCGCCGCATCGTTTCGCGGAGTCTCCGCGGGATCTTCCTCGCGCGCGAGCTCCTGAACCCCTTCCGGTACGGGGTCTTCGCCGTCGGCCTGTTCGCCAACAAGGTGCTGCGTCGCCTCCTCCCCGTCTTCCTGGCGACGCTCTTCGCGACGGGGGCGGTCCTCGGCCTGGCTCATCCCTGGATGCTCGTCCTCCTCGCCGCCCAGGTCACGTTCTACGCCGCGGCGGCCCTCCACCCCCTCGTGCGCCATCGGACGACCGCGCTCTGCCACTACTTCTGCGTCGGGAACCTGGGGACGCTCCTCGGCCTGGTCGACTTCCTGCGCCGGCGCGAGACCGTCCGCTGGGAGCCCCGGAAAGCCGGATGACCCTCCCGTCCCCCCCGTCCCCGGAACGCGCCTCGCCGGGCGATCCCCCCTTGAAGGTGGCCTACATCGTCTCCCGGTTCCCGAAGGTCACGGAGACCTTCGTCCTCTACGAGCTTCTCGAGCTCGAGCGGTTGGGCGTCGCCGTCGAGGTCTTCCCGTTGCTGCGGCAACGCGAGGCGGTCCAGCACGCGGAGGCGGCCGGACTCGTCTCCCGCGCGCACTACGAGCCCTTCCTGTCCTGGGAGATCTTGGGCGCGATCGGGCACTACCTGTGGCGGCGTCCCGGCGTCTTCCTCCGGACGGTCGCGACCGTGCTCGCCCGCACGATCGCGAGCCCGAACTTCTTCTTCGGGGCGCTCGCCACCCTGCCGAAGACGACGCGATTCGCGCGGGTGATGGAGCAGTCGGGCGTGGACCACGTGCACTCCCACTTCGCCAACCACCCCGCGTTGGCGGCCTTCGTCGTGCACCGGCTCACGGGGATCCCCTACAGCTTCACGGCCCACGGCTCGGACCTGCACGTGGACCAGACGGCGCTCGACCTCAAGCTCGGGGACGCCGCCTTCGCCGTGACCGTGTCGGCCTACAACCGCCAGTTCGTCCTCGATCGGGTCGGTCGGGATCTCGGCCGGAAGATGGTCGTCCTGCACTGCGGCGTGGACGCCGGCCTCCTCGCGCCGAGCGAGGGAGGCGGGAACGGCGAGTTCCGCATCCTCTGCGTCGCGGCCCTCCGGGAGGTCAAAGGGCATCGCCACCTGATCGAGGCCTGCCGCCTCCTGGCGCAGCGCGGGATGCCGTTCCGCTGCGAGCTCGTCGGGGACGGGCCGCTCGCCGGGGCGCTGCGCAAGCAGGTCCGGGACGCGGGGCTCGAGGGGAGGGTGGTCCTCCGCGGAGCGCTCCCGCGGCACGGCGTCGTCGAGTGCATGCGCCGGGCGAGTGTCGTCGTCCAGCCGAGCGCCCCTGACCGCGAGGGGCGGCGGGAGGGGATCCCCGTGGCGTTGATGGAGGCGATGAGCGTCGGGCTTCCCGTCGTGACGAGCCGCCTGTCGGGGATTCCCGAGCTGGTCGAGGACGGGGCGAGCGGCCTCCTCACCGAGCCGGGGGACGCGCGCGGGATCGCCGAGGCCCTCGAGAAGCTCGCCGCCTCTCCGGAGCTCCGCGCCCGGCTGGGACGGCGCGGGCGCGAGCGGGTGCTCGCGGATTTCGACCTGCGGCGGAGCGTCGGGGAGCTCGCCCGGATGTTCCGCCAGCGGGGTGCCCCCCTCCCCGAGGAGAAGGGGGTCCCGGTCCCGAGTCCGTCGACCTGAGCCCGCCCGGGGACCCCGGCTCGGCCGCCGTCCCGCTCCCTACCGGAACGCCTTCGCCTTCCCGTCGATCGTCCGCAGGAACTGGACCAGGTCGGCGCGCTGGAGCGGGTCGGCGACGGAGTGGTGCCGGACTCCGCCGTTCCCGTCCTGCGAGCCGTCGAGCACCTCCTCGAGCGTCTGGGCGAGGCCGCTGTAGAAATACGGCCCCGTCTCGTGGACGCTCAGGAGAGAGGGGATGTTGATCCCGTTCGCGCCGAGCGGGGCGATCGCCTGGGAGACGTCCGCGGGGTTGGTCCGGATCTCGTTCACGCGCCCACCCCCCAGGGTGAACGTCCCGACGTTGACGAGGACGTCCGGCCCCTGGGTCGCCGTCTGGCGGAGCTCGGCGCCCACGACGCGCTCGTTGCCCAACCCCAGGCCGAGCTCCGGCGAAGGCGGCGAAGCGAAGTCGACCGTCGAGACCGTCCACCGGCGCCCCGCGTGGCAGCTCGCGCAGCTGAACCCGGCCACGAGGAGACCGTCCTGCTTGAATAGGAGGCGCCCCCGCTTCGCCGCGGGGTCGTTGCGGAGGACCGGCGCGCGGCTCGACCGAACGCTCGCCGCGAGGAACGCGGCGATCGCGTCCTGACGGGGATCCCTCCCCGCGCTCCGCGCCGGCAGGAAGTTCGTCACTCCGGGAGGATTCGACACCTGGAGCCCGCGGCGCGCGGCCAACAGGTTGCCGCGGGTCACCCACGCGCCGCTCGGCGTCCCCGGCGCTCCCGGGACCGCGCCGTTCGTCGCGGCCGTGAACTCGAGGACCGTCGTCTGGTCCGCGCCCAGGTCGTCGACCCCTCCGACCACGTAGACCTGGTTCGTGCTGAGGGATCCCGCGATCCCGAACCGCGCGCGCGCCGAGGGGAGGGACGTGGGCGTCCCGACGAGGGCCACGGCCTGGGCGGTGTACTCCTCCACCGTCGCGACGACGGTCCCCGCCCCGTCCTGGCCGCCGACGACGAGGATGCGCGAGGAGACCCCGCGGGTCACGGCGGCGGCGCCGTGGTTGCGCCGCAGGGTCAGGCCGGCCGGGTTGAACGTCGTCCAGGCGCCCGGCCCACTCGGATCGGCCTGGAAGCGCTGGACAGGGGTGGCATTCGCGACGGAGGGGGTGGTCTCCGAGCCCGTGTTCCCGGCGACGACGTGGACCAGCTGGAGCGGCTCCGCCGCGTTGATCCCGCCGGCGACGGCGATCCCGAACTCCGCCACCGCCGTCGCGAGCGGGGCGACCGTCCGCCAGGTGTCGGTCGCGGGGTCGTACTCCTCGACGGTCGTCCCCGGAGCGTCGGTGGGCGTCGTGCTCGCGTATCCGCCGATCGCGTAGATCCGGGGGCCGAGGGCCGTCCGCACGGCGGCGGCGCCGAGCGAATGGCGGGGCGTGAAGCCCGTCCCGCTCCTCGGAGTCAGGGCGTTCGTGCGCGGATTGAATTCGAGGACCGCGTCGGCGCCCGCGACGAGCGAGCCGTCGCCGGCCCCGGTCCGCCCGCCGAGGATGAACACCCGGTCGTCGTCGAGCGTGGCGAGGGCGAAGTCCCGGCGCCCCGCGCCGATTGTCGGCAGCGCGGCTCCCCCGGCGAGGTCGTTCGCCGTGCCGACGGTCCCCGTCACCTGCTGGAACTGTTCGACCAGCCCCGTGTCCGTCGGCGTGGCGCCGCTCGCCCCGCCGATCGCCAGGAAGAGCCGGTCGTCGTCGATCAGTCCGCGCCCACCGAACACGCCACGCGTGTTCAGCTCGAAGTCCTGGTTCTCGTCGCGGACCCCGCTCCAATTGAGGATCCGCTGGTCGTGCGGCGCCTTCTTGTTGAACATGCCGTCGAGGGGGATCGTCTGCCGCGGACCCGCGTCGAACATCCAGGTCACGTTGTCGGTGCGGCCGCCCGGGTGGCAGACGACGCACGCCCCCCAGGCCTCGCTCGACATGCGGCCGTTCGGCCCCCGGCCGCTGGTGAAGAGCTCGGCCCCCAGGTGTGCGCTCTCCTCGGGGGAGCCCGGCTCCGGGAGCGCAGAGGCGAGCGCCGTGCCGACGATCGTCGGGGCGGTCGGGGTCGAGATGTCGATCGCCGTCACCGAGCGGCTGATGAAGTTGAAGACGTAGGCCCGGCTCCCGTTGCTGTTGATCGCGATGCCGCGCGGCGCCTTGCCGGGGAGCTCCAGGCCGCCCGGGCTCTCGAGGTCGACGCGCACGATCGCGCTCGGTCCCGCGGCGAGCGGCGCGTCGATCGTCGGGATCCCCCCCGCGTCGACCGTGAGGCGGACGACCGCGTTCGCCTGCTGCACCGCGATCCAGGCGTCGGATCCGTCGGGCCGCCATGCCATGGCGACGGGATTGGTAAGGAAGAGGCGCGGCGCGGGGGTCGTCGCGAGGTTGATCCCCTGGTTCAGGTTGAGCGGCGCCGTGCGGCGGACGGTCGGGTCCGTCTGGGGGGCCGTCACTTCGACCCGGCTCGCCGTGTCGAAGAGGGAGACGAGGCCCTGCGCCATCGAGTTGAACCGCAGCGGGCCGTTCGGCGAGGCCGCCGTGCTGACGACGTAGGCCCGCACCCCGTCGGGGTGGATCGCGATCGACGCGAGCTGGTTCGGGAAGCATCCGGTCGGAGTCGTGAACGTCTGGGGGTTGGTCGGTGGCACGGCCGGGGTCAACCCGGGACCGGCCGGCGCCAGCCGGCCGTTCGCGTTGAATCCGGTCACGGCTTGGGGGGCGAGCTCGACCGGGTTGGGGGCGGCGAGCGGCGTGTTCGTCGCCGCGTCGATCGCGACGACCCGGCCTTCCCGCTGGTCGTCCTGACCCTCCTCGAGGCTCGTCTTGCCCGGCGCCAGCCCCGCGAAGAAGAGGGGGACGAAGACGGTCTCGTCCGTGTCGTCGGCGTCTCCGTCGTCCGTGACGGCGATCGCGCGGGGGGAGGCGCCGAAGCCGCTGAGATCGATCGTCGCGACGAGCACCGGTTTCAGCAACGTCGCGTCGATCACCGAGACGCTGTTCGACGCCGCGTTCGCGACGTAGAGGCGCGTCCCGTTCGGCGAGAGCGCGGCGGCCGTCGGCTCGACGCCGACGCGGATCTTCCCCCTCGGGCGGAGATTCACGAGGTCCACGATCGAGACCGTGCCGTCGAAGGCGTTCGTGACGAACGCCCGCGCGTCGTTGCGCTCGACGACCACGCTGCTCGGCTCGCGCCCGACCTTGATTTCGGCGAGCTTGAGGGGGACGGGCGCCGACACGTCGAAGACCGTCACCGTCCGGGCCTCGGGATTCACGCTGACGAGGCGCTGGTCGTCGTGGGTGAGCGCGATCGGGCTCGACTGCAGGTGGCCCTGCGCGCGGGCCGGGGCGAGGACGAAGAGCGAGAGCGAGCACGCCAGGCCGAACCGATGGACCGAATGCATCGCGGAGTCTCCCTTCTCGGATCCCATTCTCGGAAGGCCGTCCGCTCGACGCGTCCGGCTCGGAGGAGAGCGCGAAGCGTAGGGATTCCTCCACGGGCGCGTCAAGCGGAGTCGTTGCTTTTCGATCCTCCCCCGAGGAACATGGTCTCGCTTCGCTGTTCCCATCCAGACCGGAAGGTAAGTAAGCCATGCTCAAACTGCGCGTTCTCGTCGCGTCGTGCGCGATCCTCGGGTTCGCGGCGGACGCATTCGGACAGTGCGTGAATCAGTGCGCGACCCTCGTCGTGGGGAACCAGAACGGGATCCGCATGCACCGCGGGCTCGGCGTCACGGCCACCGATTTCCCGAACATTGCCACGGGGAACGTCGCCGGGGACGCCCTCTGGAAGGTGTACCCCTGCTTCGTCTTCTCGAACGGCGCGGGGTCGATGACCCTGACCGGCGTCGAGGTCCCCCTCATCGCCGGCAATTACCTCGCCCCGGGGACGACGAACATCCCCGACTTCGAGCTCCGACCGGCGATCCTCGGGGGGGGCGGCTGCCTCGAGCCCGACTTCGGCGCGGCGGCGATCGCGACCTTCGTGGTCGGGAACATCAACCTCCCGAACGGCAACGCCTTCGTGATCAACGTCAGCCTCGCCGCGACCCCCGTCCCGAACGGCGACGTCGCGATGGTCTACCTTGCTACGGCGGGGGAGACCGCCGCGATGAACAACCACGCGCGCGCGTACCGCACGACGGCGGAGGTGAATCCGACGCTCTGCGGGTTCAGTGGTTCCGCCACCGCACCCGGCCCGGTCGTGGCGAACCTCGCTCCGACGGACGAGGTGCGCTTCGAGCTCGCGTTCCTCGAGCCGGCCCTCCAGGCCCTCGGGACGGATGCCGCGGCCCAGCGGACGGGAACGGGCGCCTACTTCCCGGTCGCCGGAACGAGCGTCGGTTGGCGGTGCGAGTCGTTCGACGGCTGGAACAAGGGCCAGCAGGGCCTCCTCGTCCTCTCCACCTCGGGGGGGGTCTGCCCGGGCGCGTGCACGCTCCCCGATCCGTTCGGCGGCGCGGCTTGCGCCTCGCTCGTCTTCGACGGGATGACGGTCGCCGGCCTCCAGATTCCGGGCGTCCTCGGGCCCTTCCTCCTCACCCCCGCCACTCCCCTCTGCGGCGCCGCGGGGTTCGCGCCGTTCGCGGACGGGACGAGGGACACGCCCGCCTACCCGGTCCCCGCCGGCCTGTCGGGCTTCACGTTGTACAGCGCCTTCGCGTCGCTCTGTCTCACGCCCGCTCCGGGGGCGAGCATCGTCACGGAGTTCTCGAACACGGTCCGGATGTCCTTCCAATAGGAAGGGTCTCCGAAGGCCACGAACGAGGGCGCCGCGGGGCGCCCTCGTTCGTTGGCGCGTGCGGCGCGGTTACCCGCTCCATCCGGGCCCGCGGAGGACCCGCCCCGGAAGCGCTCCCGTGTGGCGGTCCTCCTCGACGACGACCTCGCCGTTCACGATCACGGCGCGGAAGCCGCGCGGCAGGCGCCGCGGATTCTCGAAGGTCGCCCGGTCCTCGAGCTTCGAGAGGTCGAACACCGCGATGTCCGCATAGGCGCCCCGCACGAGGACGCCCCGGCCGGAGAGGCCGAGCTTCCGCGCGGGACGCGAGGTCATCTTCGCGATCGCCTCTTCGAGGGAGAGGACCCTCTCGTCCCGCACGAAGTGGGCGAGGATCCGGGTGAACGTTCCCCCCCCTCGCGGGTGGCCCGTCCCTCCTTCGGACTCGGGGAAGGCGCCCGCGTCCGACCCGACGTGGACCCACGGCGCGCGCATCGCCGTCCGGACGTCCTCCTCCGACATCTTGAAGTAGAGGGCGCCGACGCCGAGGTTCTCCTCGACGAGGAGGTCGATCACCGCGTCCCGGGGGTCCTTCCCGAGTCCCTTCGCCATCGCCTCGACGGTCTTCCCCTGCCACTTCCGGTTCGACGCCGTCCGGACCGAAGCGATCCGGACGTGGTCCCAGGAATCGAGGGCGCGGTTGAAGGAAGCGTCGCCCGAGGCGCCCGCGTTCATCTGCGCCTTGACCTTCTCCCGCGTCGCCGGATCGCGCAGCCGCCCGAGGAACGCCTCGTCCCCTCCCTCGTGCACCCAGTCGGGGATCGTCGCCGTGAGGGAGGTCGAGCTCGCCGTGTAGGGGTACTGGTCGGCCGAGACGTCGAGGCCGCGACCGCGCGCCTCCTCGATGCGGGCGAGCACCTCCCCCATCCGTCCCCAGTTCGCGCGGCCCGAGCACTTCAGGTGGAAGATCTCGACCGGAAGTCCGGCTCGCTCCCCGATCGCGATCGCCTCGCCGACGGCGTCGAGGACCTCGTCTCCCTCGCCCCGGACGTGGCTCGCGTAGATCCCGCCGCGCCGGGCGGCGACCGAGGCGAGGGCGACGAGCTCGTCCGTCGTCGCGTAGCTCGCCGGCGGATAGATGAGCGCGCTCGTCAGGCCGAAGGCGCCGGCCTTCATCCCGATCTCGACGAAGCCCTTCATCTGGGCGAGCTCGGTCGGGCTCGGAGGCCGGTCCGTCCTCCCGAGGACGAGGCGCCGGACCTGGCCGGACCCGACGAACGTGCCGTAGTTGATCGAGGTCCCGGTGCTCTCGAGCCGCGCGAGGTAGTTGGGCAGATCGAGGAGCGGGCAGGGGGTTCCCCCCTCGCCCGTGATCGCGGTCGTGCACCCCATCCGGACCTTGCTCTCGGCCCGGCCGTCGCGGGGGAGGTCCCCGCCCGAGTGGTCGAGGAAATCGACGAAGCCCGGCGCGACGATGCATCCGGTCGCGTCGATCGTGCGCGCCGCGCGCGCCTCCCCCGGGATCTTCCCGACGGCGACGATTCGATCGCCTCGGATCGCGAGGTCGCCCGTGGACGGAGCCGCCCCCGTCCCGTCGACGATCGTCCCGCCGCGGAGGAGGAGGTCGCAGGCGAGCCCGTCGCGGGGGGCCTCCGCCGCGGCGTCCGGGCGCAGCTCCTCCCGGACGGCGACCCCGTGCGCCGAGAGGACCGGGGAGGAACCGCGCGCGCCGAAGTGGTCGGCGAGGATCCTCGCGACGGCCGTGATCGCCTCGTCGCCTCCCCCGGCCGGCGAACCCGCGGTCATGACGGCGAGGACGAAGGGACGGCGGGGGAGGTAGACGATCCCGACGTCGCAGGCGACCCCGGGGATCCCCCCCGTCTTGTTCGCGACGGCGGTTCCGGGCGGGACGCCCCGGGCGATCGGGCCTTCCTTCGGCTTCTTCAGGACCGCGAGGAGGTCGAGGCAGGTCGCGCGACCGAGCCGTTCGTCGCGGAAGATCCCCTCGAGGAGCCGCGCGGCCTCCCGCGGGGTCGAGAGATTCTCCTCGCCGCGGGCCTGGGCCGCCGCGTCCATCATCCGGCGGCGGACGCGGGTCTTCTCGAAGCCCCACTCCTCGAGCGTGCGGTTGACGCGCTCCATGCCGACCCGATCCAGGAGGACGTTCGTCGCCGTGTTGTCGCTCTCGAGGATCATCAGCGTCGCGAGGTCGCGGAGGCTGAACCGGCTCGACTCGGACGCGAGGGCGCCGATCACGCCGCTCCCTCCGACGCCCTCGTCGCCGTGGATCGACCGCAGCTCGTCGAGGTCGAGAGTCCCCTCCTTCGCCTGGCGGTGGACCTCGACAAGGATCGGGATCTTGATGCTGCTCGCCTGCGGGAAGGTCTCGTCGGCCCGGAGGGCGAACTCCTCGCCGCGCGTCAGCTCCTTCGCGTAGAGGCCCAACCGCCCGTCGTAGCCGGCCGCCACCCGCTCGAGAGCGGCGAGGGTCCGCTCCCGCCCGCCGGGTGAAGACGTCCCGGCCTGCGGCGGGGGAGGGAGGAGCGGAAGGAGGAGGAAGGGAACGATCGGTCTCGAGGGGTGCCGCAAGGTTTCGGTCCCTCCGGAGGGGTGGACGGATCGTACGGCGGAGGAGGCCCGAGGTGTCTCCCCGCCTCGCGTTGACCCTCGGAGGGCGGCGACTTACAGTTGCCGCCCCTTTTCTGCTCCACACCGCTGATCCTCGTCCTGAAAGAGGGAGTCGACCGCGCGGCCCGGGACCGGATCGTCCGGCGCGTGGAGGAGCTCGGGTTCCGCGCCGCGGAGGTGGAGGGAGGCACCCTCCCCCTCGTCTGCGTGCTCGGGACGGACGGCCGGACCGACCCCTCGCTCTTCCGCGCCCTGACCGGCGTCGAGCGCGTGATCCCGCTCGAGCGGCCCTACCCGCTCGTCTCGCGGGGGGCGCGCAAGGAGGACACCGTCGTCCGAGTCGGGGGGGCGCGGATCGGGGGAGGCTCCTTCGTGGCCATCGCCGGCCCTTGCGCGGTCGAGGACCGCGAGACGACTTTCGCCGTCGCCCGCGCGGTCCGGGACGCGGGGGCGGCGATCCTCCGCGGCGGCGCCTTCAAGCCGCGCGCCTCTCCCTACTCCTTCCGCGGCCTCGGGGAGGAGGGGCTGCGCATCCTCGCCGATGCGGCCTCCGAGTTCGGACTGGCCGTGGTGACGGAGGTGATCGATCCGCGCGACCTCGACCGCGTCCTCCGGTGCGCCGACCTCCTCCAGGTCGGCTCGCGGAACATGCAGAACTACGCCCTCCTCGCCGAGGTCGGGCGGGCGGGGAAACCCGTGCTCCTCAAGCGCGGCATGGCGGCCACGCTCGAGGACCTCCTCCTCTCCGCGGAGTACCTCGTCGAGGCCGGGAACCGCGACGTCGTCCTCTGCGAGCGCGGCGTGCGCGGATTCGACGAGGCGACCCGAAACCTCCTCGACCTCGCGGCGGTCCCGGCCCTCAAGCGCCTCACGCACCTCCCCGTGATCGTCGACCCCTCCCACGCGACGGGGCGCGCGGAGCTCGTCCCGCCGATGGCCAAGGCGGCGGTCTGCGCCGGGGCGGACGGCGTCATGGTCGAGGTCCACCCCTCCCCGGAGCGCGCGAAGAGCGACGGCCGGCAGGCGCTTCCCCCCGAGGCGTTCGCCGCGCTGATGCGCGAGCTCGCCCGGCTCGTCCCGCTCGAGGGGAAGAGGCTCCTCGAGCCCTCCGCCGTCCGCGCGTGAGCCGCCGCCGCCTCTTCGTCGCGGGGAACTGGAAGATGAACCTGAACCGCGCCGGCGCGGTGACCCTCGCCCGGGCGGTCCGGGAGCATGCGGCGAGCCGTGCCGATCTCGACTGCGCCGTCTTCCCTCCCTTCGTTTACCTCGCCGAGGTCGCCGGTGCTCTCGCGGGATCGCGGGTGCGGACCGGCGCCCAGGACCTCTGGATCGAGAAGAAGGGGGCGTTCACGGGGGAGGTCTCCGCGGAGATGGTCCGCGACTGCGGCGGGACGCTCGCCCTCGTCGGCCACTCCGAGCGCCGGCACGTGATCGGGGAGGGGGACGAGCTCGTCGGGAAGAAGGTGCGCGCCGCCCTCGACGGGGGCCTCGAGCCCGTCCTCTGCATCGGGGAGAGGCTCGAAGAGCGAGAGCGGGCGGCGACGGAGGCGGTCCTCGAGCGCCAGTTCCGCGCCGCGACGCGCGACGTCGGGGCCGCGGAGTTCGTGCGCGTGACGGTCGCCTACGAGCCGGTCTGGGCCATCGGGACGGGTCGGAACGCGACCCCCGCCCAGGCGCAGCAGGCGCACGCCTTCGTCCGGAGCCTGCTCGCGGGCCGCTTCGGCCCCTCCGTCGCGGAGGGGTCGCGAATCCTGTACGGCGGCTCCGTCACACCGGAGAATGCCTCCGAACTCCTGGCCGGGCCCGACGTCGACGGGGTCCTCGTCGGCGGAGCGAGCCTCGACGCCGAGAAGTTCTCCCGGATCCTCGATTCCGACCGACGGTAGCATGCGATCGACCGCCCGCGCGGCGCGCGCGGACGGCGGCGGGAGCTGAACCCTTGGGCCTCCTCACGACCCTCCTCTACGTGATCTTTTTCCTTTCCGCTCTCCTCCTCATCGTCGTCATCCTCCTCCAGGAGCCGAAAGGGGGGGGGCTCGCCGAGGCGTTCGGGGGGTTCGGCGCGGAGACCTTCGGCGTGCGCGAGCGCGGGATCAACAAGTTCACGGCCACGGTCGCGGGCGTCTTCCTCGCGAGCGCGGTCCTGATCCACATGACCGCGGGGCGCGGATCGGAGCCGACTGCGTTCAAGGAGCCGCCCGCTCCCCCGCCGAGGGGCGGGACGGGCGCTCCGGGAGGGGGGGGCACGGCGCCGGGAGACACCGCGCCGCCGAACCCGCCCTCGCCCCCCACGACGAAACCGGGGAACGGCTAGCCGGGCGTCGCCGGCGAGCGCATGGTTCGAAGCATGACGGGCTTCGGCTCCGCCCGGCGGGGCATGCGCGGGCTCGCGGTCGACGTCGAGGTCCGGTCCGTCAACCACCGCTTCCTCCAGGTCAAGGCGCGCCTCCCGGCCCCGTGGGCCGGCTTCGAGCCCGAGGTCGAGGAGATCGTCCGCCGGCGCCTCGAGCGCGGCTCGGTCTACGTGACGGTGGGCGCGCGGCAGACCGCGCCCGAGCGGGACGTCCGATTGAACCTCCCGCTCGCCCGCAGATACGCCGCGCTCCTCCGGACGCTCGGGCGGAGCCTCCGGCTCGACGGAGGTCTCGAGATCGAGGACCTCGCCGCGCTCCCCGGCGTTCTCGGCGCCTCGGAGCCCGACCTCCGGGAGTCGGAGCGCGAGTTCGCCGCGGTCCGTCGCGCGCTCGCCAGCGCCCTCGACCGGCTCGTCTCGATGCGCGACCGCGAGGGGAAGACCCTCGCCCGCGACCTCGACCGGCGCGCCTCCGGGATCGAGGGACGCGTCGGGAAGATCGAGCGGCGCGCCCCGGCGGTCGTCGCCGGATACCGGGAGAAGCTGGGGCGGCGGATGAAGGATCTCCTCGAGGGGACCGAGGCGCGGGTGCGCGAGGAGGACCTCGCGCGGGAGGTCGCGGTCTTCGCCGACCGCTGCGACGTCTCGGAGGAGATCACGCGCCTCCGTTCCCACCTGCGCGAATTCCGGCGGACGCTGCGCGGCTCCGGGTCCGTCGGGCGCACCCTCGACTTCCTCATCCAGGAGATGCTCCGCGAGACGAACACGATCGGCTCGAAGGCCTCCGACGCCGCGATCGCGAGCGAGGTCGTGGCGCTCAAGAGCGAGATCGAGAAGGTCCGCGAGCAGGTCCAGAACGTGGAATGAAGGGCGCTCGCCGCGGGCGGCTCGTCGTGATCTCGGGCCCCTCCGGTTCGGGGAAGTCCTCGATCTGCCGGGCGATCTGCCGGTTCCCCGGCGTCGAGTTCTCGGTCTCCGCGACGACCCGCAGGCCGCGCCCCGGAGAGCGGAACGGCGTCGACTACCGCTTCCTGACGAGGCGGCAGTTCGAGCGCCTCGTCGAGCGAGGGGCCTTCCTCGAGCGGGCCCGGGTCCACGGGAACCTCTACGGGACGCTTCTCGAGCCGCTCGAGCGCGCGCTGCGGCGGGGCAAGACCTTCGTCCTCGAGATCGACGTCCAGGGGGCGCAGCAGCTTCGCGAGAAGGGTGTCGAGGGCACCTTCCTGTTCATCGCCCCCCCCTCGATGCGGGACCTCCGCCGCCGCCTCGACGCGCGGGGGACCGACTCCCCGGCCGTCGTCGAGCGCCGGATGCGCAACGCACGCCGGGAGATGCGCCACGCCCGGCGGTACGATCGCGTCGTCGTGAACGACGACCTCTCCCGCGCGATCGCCGAGGTCCGCCGGATCCTCGGCCTCCGGGGGAGCGCGCGGGCCCGGCGCGCCGCCCCGGCGCGCGGGGGGAGGAAGGTCGCGTGACGGGCGACCGCCGCTGCGTCGTCCTCGCCGTGTCGGGCTCGGTCGCCGTCTACAAGGCCTGCGAGGTCGCCTCCTCCCTCGTCCAGAGGGGCTACCGCGTCCCCGTCGCCCTCACCCCGAGCGCGGCGCGCCTCGTGACCCCGGTCCTCTTCCGCGCGATCACGGGGGAGCCCGCCGTCGTCGACGAGT
This sequence comes from Planctomycetota bacterium, assembly GCA_035695825.1. GTDB lineage: Bacteria > Planctomycetota > UBA1135 > UBA1135 > JAKEFM01 > JAKEFM01. The sequence continues at coordinate 283,186 of DASRRH010000018.1, forward strand.
TCGCTCCCGACGCCCCCGCCGCGATGACCCACATCCTCCTCGCCGACGCGGCCGACGCCTTCCTCGTCGCCCCCGCCTCGGCGGACGTCCTGGCCCGGCTCGCCCTCGGCCTCGCGAACGACCTCGTCACGACTACGGCCCTCGCCCTTCGCCCGGAGGCGAAGCGGCTCTTCGCGCCCGCGATGAACGCGCGCATGCTCGCGAACCCGATCGTCCGGAAGAACCTCGACGCACTGCGGGCGCTCGGCTGGACGACGATCGACCCCGAGACGGGCCACCTCGCCTGCGGCGTCGAAGGGCCGGGCCGACTCGCGGACCCGGCGAAGATCGTCGCGGCGGTCGAAAGGGCGCTCGCGGGCTAGCCTCGGCGCGGCGCGAGGCGGCGTCGTGTCCTCGATCCGACGGCGGCCGGGTCCGTCACTCCCGACGAGTCGAGAGCCGGGTTTGGCCCTCCCACGCGGCCAAGGCCGTCGGGGCGATCCAGGCGGTGTTCGCGCGCGGAGCGCCCTGCGGTCTCCGCCAGCGCCCCAGGACGGGGCCCGTCTCTCCTGACGCCACCGGGCACTCGATCGGAACGCCTCCGGCAGGGCCCCCCGGGTCCGCCCGGCCCGGGGGACTCCCTTTTCCGGGGAGGGCCGATCGGCTAAACCTCGCCCCGGCATGGTCCGGGTGCTCGTGACGGCGGGTCCCACTCGCGAGCCGCTCGACGACGTGCGGTTCCTCTCGAATCGCTCGAGCGGGCGGATGGGGTACGCGCTCGCGGCCGCGGCGCGCGCGGCCGGACATCGTGTAACTCTCGTGTCGGGGCCGACCTGTCTCCGACCGCCGGCCGGGGTACGGTTCGTGCAGGTCACCACGGCGGAGGAGATGCGGCGGGCGGTCCGGCGGGCTTTCCCCTTCGCGGATGCCGTGCTAATGTGCGCGGCCGTCGCCGACTGGCGATCCGCGAAACGGCTCCACGGGAAGATCCGGCGGGAGACGACGCCGAAGCCCATTCTCCGGCTCGTCCCGAACCCGGACATCCTCGCGGAGCTCGGGCGGCGCAAGGGAAGGCGCGCGCTCGTGGGGTTCGCGCTCGAGCCGGGGACGGCCTTCGGAGCCCGGGGACCCATGGCGGGGCGGTTGGGCCTCGCCGAGAAGAGCGCCCGGCGGAAACTCCGCCGGAAGAATCTCGACTGGATCGTGCTCAACGGTCCCGAGGCCCTCGAGGGCGACCGCGCTTCCGCCGCCGCGATCGCGCGCGACGGGCGGGTGGTCGTCTTCCGCGATCGCCGCAAGTCGGCGCTCGCGCGGGCCCTCGTCGGCCTCGTCGTCGGGAAGTAGGGGACCCTGACCGCCACCACCGCCCGCGTCCGCGCGGCGCTTCGCCGGGCCGACGGCGCCGCCGCCCGACTCGAAGACAAGCTCCGCGAGATCGGAGGGCTCGGCCTCCTCGCGCTCGGGCTCTTCCTCCTGGTCGCCGTCTGGACCTTCCGCTTCGAGTACGCGGGCGCCGGCGCGGGTCCGGGCGTCTCGAACCTCTGCGGATTCGTCGGCCACCGGATCGCCCGGGGCTCGATCTACCTTTTCGGCTCGGCGGCCCTCGTCCTCTACGGCTGCCTCGCCGTCTGGGGCGTCCTCGTCCTGCTCCGCCGCAGCGTCGTCGGCTGGCTCTCGAAGGCGGTCGGGCTTCTCGTCTTCACCCTCGCCCTCTCCGTGCTCTTCGGGCACCTCCGCACCCTGGAGGAGTCGATGAGCCCGAGGCGGCCGATGGGATGGGCGGGGATCGTCGGCCACGCCATCGCGCCCGTCCTCGGCCAGGCCCTGGGGAACTTCGGGACCTACCTCTCGATCGCGCTCATCCTCGCCGTCTCGGCGCTGCTCGCGACCGACTTCGCCTTCTATCCGATCCTCGCCGTCCTGCTCGGGAGGGAAGGGACGAGCCTGGGGATCCGCGGGAGGGAGCGCCGGTCCCTCCTCGCGGCGGCCGTCGCTCCGGTCCGGGCCCTCGCGGGGCGGATCGCGGGCGCGCGCGCGCAGGGGAGGAGCTCCGACGCGAAGACGGAGACCCCGCCCGGCCGCGCGCTCGTGCTCTCGCCCGCGAGCGCTCGCACGACGGGCCCGAGGACGGAGAGAGCCGGGGAGACGAAGTCCCCGACTCCGGCGGGAGCCCGCCCCGGCGAGGAGGGTTCCGGCGCCAGGAGAGAGTCGGGCCCGGGGAAGGCGGAGCCGGCCGCGATCCGAGCGGCGTCGGTCCCCGAGCGCCCCCCGCGCACGCGCAAGCCCGATCCGGCGACGCTCCCTTTCCCGTTCAAGAGCCGTTTCGTCCTCCCTTCCCTCGATCTCCTCGACACGCCCGCCCGCGCGCGGGCATCCCTCGACGAGGAGATCGCGGCGAACGCGGGGACGATCGAACAGGCCCTCGCCTCCTTCCGGATCGAGGCGCGGGTGGTGGCCGCGGAGGAGGGGCCGGTCGTCACCTTCTACGAGCTCGCGCTCGCCTCGGGAGTCAAGGTCTCGAGCCTCGCCTCCCTCGCCGACGACCTCGCGATCAAGCTCAAGGCGGGGTCCGTCCGCGTCGTCGCGCCGATCCCGGGGAAGTCGACGGTCGGTCTCGAGGTGCCGAACTCCGTGCGGCGGATCGTCCGCCTGCGCGAGCTGCTTGAGTCCGACCCCGACCGCGTCCGCACGGCCGCGCTCCCGCTCTTCCTCGCCCGGGACATCAGCGGGCGGACCGTCGTCGACGACCTGGCGGCGATGCCCCACCTCCTGGTCGCCGGGGCCACCGGGTCGGGCAAGTCCGTCTGCGTCAACGCGATCATCCTCTCGGTCCTGATGACCCGGACCCCGGAGGAGTGCCGATTCATCCTGATCGACCCGAAGATGGTCGAGCTGCAGGCGTTCCGGGGACTCCCCCACCTCCTCTGCCCGGTCGTCACGAACATGCGCAAGGCCCCGGGCATCCTCGACTGGGCGTGCGTGCAGATGGACGAGCGCTACGACTTCCTCTCGCGCGCCGGCGTCAAGCACATCACGGACTGGAACGCCCTCGGCGAGAAGGAGCTGCGCGCCCGGCTCGGCGAGGGGTTCGACCCCGAGAAGAGCCCCGTTCGCCTCCCCTACGTCGTGATCGTCGTCGACGAGCTCGCCGATCTCATGCTCGTCGCGGCGAAGGAGGTCGAGACCTCGATCACGCGCCTCGCGCAGAAGTCGCGCGCGGTCGGGATCCACCTGGTGCTCGCGACGCAGCGCCCCTCGACGAACGTGATCACGGGACTCATCAAGGCCAACCTCCCGACGCGGGTCGCCTTCCAGGTCGCCGCGAAGGTCGACTCGCGCGTCGTCCTGGACGGGAACGGGGCGGAGAAGCTCCTCGGCCAGGGGGACATGCTCTACTCCCCGCCGCGCGCCTCGAGCCTCCTCCGCGCGCAGGGTGCGTTCGTCTCGGACGCGGAGGTCCGGCGCGTGACGGCCTTCCTCGCCGACCAGGGGGGGCCGGAGTTCTCCCCCGAGCTCGTCCAGGTACCGGCGGGGGGCGGGCCCCTGCAGGCGGGGACGGCCGGCGAGGAGGAGGAGTTCGAGGGTCCCGACCCCCTCTTCGACGAGGCCGTGCGGGTCGTCCTGGAGAGCCAGCGCGGCTCGGCCTCGCTCCTCCAGCGCGCTCTCGCGATCGGCTACACGCGCGCCTCGCGCTTGATCGACCGGATGGGCGAGGAGGGGATCGTCGGCAAGTTCGTCGGGAGCAAGGCCCGCGAGGTCCTCTTCTCCCCCGAGGAGTGGGAGGCGCGCCGCCGCGAGGGGGGGACCGGCGCCGCGGCGCCCGCCCCGGCCCCCGAGTCGGAGGCCTCCGAGTGAGGACCCAAGGCGTCCCGGGCCGGATCGGGGAAAGGGGCCTGCGATGAACGGCCTCGACGATGCCCGTGGGGTGCGCTCGGGAAGCGCCCTCTCCGCGGCCGCGCTCGGCGCGGTCGGCCTCGCCGGATTCGCCGCCGTCGGCCTCGTCTACCACCGCCTCCTCCGCGCCGGGGCGGACTTCGACTCGAACTTCCTCACCCTCGCCCTCGTCGACACGGAGGGAGCCCTCGGGTTTCTCCCCTCGCTCCTCCTCGCCGGGCTCGTCTTCCACCGGGGGGTCGCCACGTTCGTGAACGGGAGCCTGCGCGGAGGGGCCGCGAAGGCGACGGGCGTCGCGGGATCGGTCCTCTTCGTCGCCGCGTTCCTTGCGCTCGCCGAGGGGCCCGCGCAGGGGGGTCGGATCGGGGCGCGCATCGCCGAGGGGATCGTCCCTCTCGTCGGGAAGGCGGGCGGGATCGCTCTCTTCGGGGTTTCCGCCCTGCTCGCTTTCTGGCTCGCGACGGAGGGCTTCTCGGCACCCTTCCGCCCCTCGCGGACGGCGGCAGCGGCGTTCGGCGCGTCCGAATGGCTCTCGACGGGACCGGACCGCGTGCGCCCCAAGCCGATGCCGACGGCGCTCCCCGTGAGGGCTCCAGGAGGAGAGCCCCCCGGCGCTCCGGTCGGGCCGACCGAACCCGCACGAGCTTCCGAGGACCCCAAGTGGAGGGGGAGCGGCGGTCGATACGGGGAGAGGAATGGATCGGGGGGTGAAACCGCGTCCCGGCTCCCGGCTACAGAGGAAAGGGTCGAGGCTCACGAAGATGCTGGAAACGACGCGCGCGCAGTTCGAGGCCGAGCCGGAGGGGGAGCGTTGCTCGCGGGGGGGGGATCCCCTCGACCTCCCGACGCGGGGGCGGACGGAGACCGACCCTTTCTGGCCGGCCCTGGCGGAGACCTTGCCGGAGGAGGAGGTCCTCTGGTCGATGTGGATCGGAGAGGAGCTCCCCCCGGCCCGGATGATGACCCCGGCGAGGAGCCGGACGACCACGAGCACGGCGAGACGGAGTCCCCCCGGGGAGAGGGGGAAGCCGGGCGGGTAACCCACGCGGGCGCGCCGGAGGAGGAGAAGAGCCCCGGAATCGGGGACGCCCCAGGGGAGCGAACCCTCGTCCTCGAGCCCGCGTCGCCTCGCGGGGGCGCCACCGTGAGGGCGGAGGGATCCCCCCTCGGCGAGAGCGATCTCGTTCCCGCGGCCGCCGAGGCGATCTTCGAGGCGGGGCGGGCGTCGGTCACGATCCTCCAGAGCCGGCTCGGCGTCCCCTTCGCCCGGGCTTCCAGGCTCCTCGATCGGCTCGAGCAGCTCGGGCTGGTCGGTCCCTACCGGGGGGGGAGTGCGCGGGATATATTGCTCGCCCGCGCGGAGTGGGAGAGGCGGCCCTGATGGGCGGGATCGGGGGGCGGGATCGGGTTCCGCCCGCGGCCCTCTCGAGGACCCGGCCGGGCCGCACCCGCTTTCCGTTCGCCCGAGCCCCGCGCCCCGGGGGCCGGCGCGGCAGTCCCCCAGGGGGCAGGGATCGAAAGTGCGGCGCGCGTCCACCCGACCCACCCGAGTCTCCCTCGTCCACCTCGGGTGCGCGAGAAACCAGGTCGACTCCGAGGTGATCCTCGGGCGGCTCGCGGAGGCGGGCTGCGTCCCTTGTTCGGACCTCGACCAGGCGGAGGTGGCCGTCGTGAACACCTGCGCCTTCATCGGGCCGGCGAGGGAGGAGTCGCGCGCGGCCATCCGCGGCCTTCTCGACCGGAAGAAGCGAGGTCGGCTGCGCGCCGTCGTGGTCGCCGGGTGCCTCGCGCAGCGATACGGCGAGGCGCTCGCCGCGGAGTTCCCCGAGGTCGACGCGGTCGTCCCCCTCTCCGACTACGCCGAGATCGCCGGGCTCGTCCGCCGCGTCGTCGCCGGTCGGCCGGGCCCGCGTTTCGCGGCTGCGGGAGGGCCGAAGGGGGCGCGCTCGGACCGCGTGCGTCTCTTGACGACCCCTCCCTCCTACGCCTACCTCCGCCTGTCGGAGGGGTGCGACCACGCGTGCGCCTTCTGCGCGATCCCCGGGATGCGGGGGCGGATGAGGAGCAAGCCGCTCGAGACGATCGCCGAAGAGGCGTGCGACCTCACCTCGCTCGGGGTGCGCGAGCTCGTCCTCGTCGCGGAGGACTCGACCGGGTACGGGCGCGACCTCTACGGGCGACCACGCCTCGCCGAGGCGATCGTGGCGGCCGCGGCCGCTCCGGGGGTCGCCTGGGTCCGCGTCCTCTACGCGTATCCGAACGCGTTCCCCTGGGAGGTCGCGCGGACGATCCGCGAGCACCCGCGGGTCGTCGAGTACCTCGACATCCCGATCCAGCACATCGCCGACGGGGTCCTCCGGCGCATGCGGCGGGCCTCCTCGGGCGCGCAGGTGCGCCGGATCCTCGAGCGGCTGCGCGCGGAGGTGCCGGGGATCGCGCTCCGGACGACCCTCCTCCTCGGCTTCCCGGGCGAGACGGAGGAGGAGTTCGAGGAACTTCTCGCTTTCGTGCGGGCGTTCCGGTTCGAGCGCCTCGGCGCCTTCGTCTATTCCCACGAGGAGGGGACGTCCGCGTTCGAGCTGCCGCACGACGTCCCCCCCGAGACGGCGCAGCGGCGATGCGAGGCGGTATTGCGGGCCCAGGGCGAAATCCACGCGGAGCGCAACCGCTCCCTCGTCGGTTCCGAGGTCGAAGTCCTGGTCGACGGGCAGGACGCCTCCGGCGTCTGGGTCGGACGGACCCGGGCGGACGCGCCGGAGGTCGACGGGACCGTGCGCCTCCGGGGGAACGGCGTGCGGGCGGGGGACCTCGTGCGCGCACGGGTCCTCGGCGTGGAGGGGGAGGGGTACGACCTCGTCGGGGAGGTTCCGGCCGCGTGACCCTCGCGGGGGAGCGCGCCGGCGCGACCCCGGCGCGGACGCAAGGGCGCCTCGACACTCTGGCGAACCGCGTCACGGCCGGACGGTTCGTCCTCGCCTGCGTCCTCTTCTATTTCCTCGAGCGCCTCTCCGCGCTCGAGCCGGCCGAGGCGGCCCGGACGGCGGGGATCGCCTGGGTCCTGTTCGTCGTGGCCGCGGCGACCGACGTCCTCGACGGCTGGCTCGCGCGGCGGCGCGGGGAAGCGACGACGCTCGGGCGCATCGCCGACCCGGTCGTCGACAAGGTCCTCGTGTGCGGCTCCTTCGCCTTCCTCGCGGTGGCCCCGGCGACGAGGGTCTTCGTGCCCCCCTGGATCGTCGTCGTCGTCCTCGCCCGGGAGTTCCTCGTCACGACGCTGCGCGGCTTCGTCGAGTCGAGGGGGACCCCCTTCCCCGCGGACCGGGCGGGGAAGATGAAGATGGGCGTCCAGTGCTTCGCGATCGGCGCCGTGCTCTTCCATCCCTTCACTCCCGGGCCCTATGCCCCGGCCGTCGCCTGGATCGCGCGGGCGGCGGTGCTCGCCGCGGTCGCGCTCACGATCTACTCGGCGGGCTCCTACCTCTGGAAGGCGCGATCCTGCTTCGCCAGTGAAGGACCGCCTTAAGGTCCTCGCGATCTCCTGCCTGGGCCTCGGACTGTCCCCCGTTGCGCCGGGCACGGTCGGGACCCTCGGGGGCGTCGGGTTGGCGCTTCTCCTCCCCTCCGACCGCTTCCTCCCCTCCGCGCTCGCCGCTCTCCTCGTGGTGTCGGCCCTCAGCGTGGCGCTCGGCCCCTGGGCGGAGCGACACTTCGGCGTGAAGGACCCCCCCGCGTTCGTCCTCGACGAGGTGGCGGGGTTCCTGATCACGATCCTCCACCCCTCGGCGCCGACCCCGGCGCGCCTCGCGCTCGGCTTCGTCCTCTTCCGCGTCCTCGACGTCGTGAAACCCCCGCCCGCCCGACGCCTCGAGTCGCTCCCGGCCGGGTGGGGCGTCCTCCTCGACGACGCCGCCTGCGGCGTCTACGGCCTCGCCCTCCTCTCGGGGGCGCGGGCCGCCGGAGCGTCCTTCGCGTGAACCCCGAGGGGAAGCCCGCTCGGGAGGAGCGCCCGCGAGAGAGGGAGCACCTCCGGGGGCGGCCCGAGCCCGGCGCCGGGCCGGGAATGAGCCTCGCGACCCAGTTCGCCCTCACGGTGAGCGTCGCGGTCGGGGTCGTGATGGTCCTCGGCGCGCTCCTCCTCTACTCGCTCGTCAAACAGGCGATGATCCAGGAGTTCAAGTCGGCGGGGCTGACGGCCGTGAGGACGGGGGCGCTCACGAGCGTCTCCTTCCGGGAGATCGGCGAGGCCGAGCGGGTGGGGGAGACCCTCGTCCAGCCCGTCGAGTTCACCTCCGAAGGGCGGACCTACCGCGGCCACCTCTATCGCCGCCCCAAGCTCCTCGATTCGGATCGGAAGAGGGTCCTCGAATGGTCGGAGGTCTTCCTGTCGGACGAGCACACGAGCAACGTCCAGACGATGCTCCTCTCCCTCTTCGTGGGCGTGACCTTCGTCCTCGTCTTCGTCGCGGTCGTCGTCGCCTTCCAGGCCGCGAAGCGCGGCGTCGCCCCGATGCAGGGGCTGATCGAGGACATCGGGCTCATCTCCCACGGGCGGCTCGACCACCCGATCCGCCTCCGCGGCGGGGGGGAAGTGGGACTCCTCACCCGCGCGGTCGATCGGATGATCCACGGGCTGCGGGAGGCGAGGGAGGCGGAGCGCAGCCTCGAGCGGCGCGAGCACGACCTCAAGGTCGCGGCCGAGGTCCGGGAGAGCCTGCTCCCGAAGAAGCTCCCCCCGGTTCCCGGCTACGAGATCGCGGGCGCCTACCGGCCCGCGGAAGAGGCGGGAGGAGACCTCTACGACCTGCTCGATCTTCCGGGCGGGCGCGTCGGCCTCCTCGTGGCCGAGGTCTCGGGGAAGGGAGTCACCGCGGCGCTCCTGATGACCATGACGCGCACCTGCCTGCGCGCGGAGGCGCTGCGCGCCGCCGGTCCGAGGGAGGCGCTGATCGCCGCCAACCGCTCCCTCGCCCCCGACATGCGCCGCGGGCTCTTCGTCTCCGTTCTCTACGCGGTCCTCGACCCCCCCTCGGGGTCGCTCCGCGTGGCGAACGCGGGGCACAAGGTTCCCCTCCTCCGCTTCGCCGCGGCGGAGGGGACGCTCCGGGCCGTCCACTCCGAGGGGATCGCGCTCGGCTTCGACCCCGGTCCCGTCTTCGAGCGCACGATCGCCGAGGTCGAGGTCCCCCTCGCCCTCGGGGACCGCGCCGTCCTCCTCACGGGCGGGGCGTTCCTCGTCCGGAACCCGGAGGGGACCGAGATCGGGGAAAGGGGGGTCTACGCATCGGTCAAGCGGGAGGCGGCGAAGGAGACCGACGCGTTCGTCCATCTCGTCCTCGGCGCCCTCGAGCATCACGCGGCGGGCGCCCCGTTCCCCTCCGACGCCGTCCTCGCCACGGTGCGACGGCTTCCCTCCTGACGGGGGTTCCATGGACGTCCGCGAGTTCCAGAGCCGGATCGAGGCGATCTACTTCGAGCGAGACGCCGCGCGCGGGTGGGCCGGGACCTTCTCCTGGTTCGCCGAGGAGGTCGGCGAGCTCGCCCGCGCGCGGCGGAAGGGGGACCGCCGGGAGCTCGAGATGGAATTCGCCGACTGCCTCGCGTGGCTCGCGACCCTCGCCTCGATCGAAGGGGTCGACCTCGAGGGGGCCGCTCTCCTCAAGTACGGCGCGGGTTGCCCGCGGTGCGGAGGAACTCCCTGCGCCTGCACGGCGTAGCGGGTCTCCTCCCGGGGCCCTCCGTCGGGTGTATACCGGAGAATCCCTCCGCGGAGGGATCGAAGGGAGAACGTGGGCAACTCGAGAGCCTACGCCGCCGTCGCGCTGAATCGCCCCGTCCGGACGGAGTTCACCTACGCGGTGCCCCCGCCGCTCCGAGCGGCGATCGCCCCCGGGGCGCGGGTGGTCGTCCCCTTCGCGACGCGCCGGGAAGTCGGCGTGTGCGTCCGCGTCCTCGAGGAGCCCGGCATCGACCCTCGCCGGGTCCGGCCGCTCGAGCGGCTCCTCGACGAGGAGCCGATCCTCCCTGCCGACCTTCTCGAGCTCGCCCGCTGGATGGCGGAGGAGACGGTCTGCTCGTGGGGCGAGGCCCTCGCCGCGCTCCTCCCGGCCTCCCTCAAGCGGGAGACCGTTCGCCGCACGATCGTCCAGGTCGAACCGCTTCCCGGCGCCGAGGCCGCGCTCCTCTCCCTCGAGGAGAACTGGCCAAAACAGTTCCGGGTGCTGCGGACCCTCCTCGAGGCGGGCGGCCCGGTCGAGCGCGCGGATCTCCTCCGCAGGACGAAGCTCTCCTGGTCCCCCGTCCTCCGCCTCCGGAAGAAGGGGTGGGTGCGGATCCGCCGAGTGCCGGTGACGACCGACCCGCTCCTCGAAGGAGAGATCGAGCGCGGCTTGCCCCCGGACCTGACGGCAGAGCAGGAGGCAGCCCGGGCGGCGGTCGCTTCCGCCGTGCGCGGGAGCCGATTCGAGGGGTTCCTCCTCTTCGGCGTCACCGGGAGCGGGAAGACCGAGGTCTACCTCCGCGCGCTCGAGGCGGCGCTCGCCGCCGGGCGCTCGGCGATCGTCCTCGTCCCCGAGATCTCCCTCACCCCGCAAACGGTGGCGCGGTTCCGGGGGCGGTTCGGGGAGGTCGCCGTCCTCCACAGCCGGCTGACGGACGCCCAGCGGTTCGACCAGTGGCGGGCGATCCGAGAGGGGAGGGCCCTCGTCGTCGTCGGCGCGCGTTCCGCGATCTTCGCCCCCGTCCGGGACCTGGGACTCGTCGTCGTCGACGAGGAGCACGAGCCCTCCTTCAAGCAGCAGCAGGTGCCGCGCTACCACGCCCGCGACGTCGCCCGCCGGCGCGCGGAGATCGCCGGGGCGGCGCTCCTGCTCGGGAGCGCGACGCCGAGCCTCGAGGCGTGGCGGGCGGGACAGGAGGGGCGGCTCCGGGTCCTCCGGCTCCCCCGTCGCGTTGCGGGCGGATCCCTCCCCGAGATCCGCGTCGTCGACCTCCGCCGGGAGGCCCCGATCGGACGGGCGCCCGCGGTGCTCTCGCGGCCCCTCCTCGCGGCGGTCCGCGACGCGCTCCGCAGGAGCGAGCAGGCGATCCTCTTCCTCAATCGCCGCGGGTTCTCGCCCGTCCTCTACTGCCCGACCTGCACGGCGACCGCGCGCTGCGAGCGTTGCGACGCTTCCCTCACCTACCACCGCCGCCACCGGCGGGCGGTCTGCCACCTCTGTGGCGAGGAACGCCCGCCTCCAGCGAAGTGTCCGAGCTGCGGGGTCGGGGGGCTCCTCTTCCTCGGCGCGGGCTCGGAGCGCGTCGAGGACCTGGTCCGGAGGGAGATCCCCGGAGCCCGGGTCGCCAGGATGGACTCCGACACGATGGTCGCTCGCGGCGCCCACGAGGCCGTCCTCGGGAGGTTCCGCCTCGGGGAGATCGACATCCTCGTCGGGACCCAGATGATCGCGAAGGGGCTCGACTTCCCGAACGTGACCGTCGTCGGGGTCGTCTCCGCGGATACCGCCTTGCACCTCCCGGACTTCCGTTCGACGGAACGCACCTTCCAGCTGATCTCCCAGGTGGCCGGGAGGGCCGGGCGGGGGCCGAAGGGAGGGGAGGTGTACGTCCAAACCCACCAGCCCGGCCAGCCCGCGATCGACTTCGCGGTGCGCCACCAGTACGAGGCCTTCGCAGGCGAAGTGCTCGAGGAGCGCCGGACGACTGGTTATCCGCCGTTCGTTCGCGCGGTCCGCGTCGTCGTCGAGGGAAAGGACGAGGATCGCGTCCGATCGGCCGCGAGCCGGATCCGGGATCGACTCCTCGGCTCCCCCTCCACCGGGGCGAAGGAATCGACCCCGTCCCTCCCCTTCGAATCGGCGGAGTCCGCGATCCGCGCGACGGAGGTCGTGCCGGGTATCCGAGTGCTGGGCCCCGCCTCCGCCCCCATCGGGAGGATCCGAGGACGAGCGCGATGGCATCTCCTCGCCAAGATCGCCCCCCCGGGAACGCTCTCCGATCTTCGACCGGCGCTCGATGCCGTGGCGACGGGATCCTGGGCCGGGTGCGAGGTGACGGTCGACGTGGACCCGGTCTCGGTGCTCTAGCGTGCGGCCGGGAGGTGGACCCTCCACTCGCCGCCGGCGACTTCCCGGGCCTGCCGCACGGGCCGGTTGTAGAAGTAGGCCCAGGCGTCGAGCGTCTTTCCGCCGTCGAGCGCGACTTCAACGATGCGGCGGGCGAACACGGACTTCGAGGTGCGAGCGGGGTCGTACCCCTCGGCCCTGTCGAGCCTTGCGAGGCCCGTGGCGGGATCCGCGAACGCGTAGATCTCGCCGCGGATTCGACTCTTGCGGTCGGTCGCCTTCACGGCGGCCGGGTACTTCCCGAGATCGAAGAGCTTTCCGGCGATCGTCCCGTCCGCGACCGGCCGGGCGCCAGCCTGGAGGAGGAGCACGTGCTTCGCCCCGCCCCGGCGGAGCGGCCCATAGACGAACACGAAGGGGTTAGGGCGCGACAAATCCGTCCACCGACACCACGTGCGTAAGAATCGTAGTCCACGTCCGTGGCAGTTGCGAATCGGCGCACATCGGCGGGCGGCGGCTCGGGCTGGGATGCGGCTGGGGACGGCCTCTCCCAGACGTCGAGGAATCCGTCCTATTCTATTGATAAATAATACTTTGTGTAATCCATAGGAGCTCAGTAGCCAGGCTCTCCAGAGGCGAGGAAGGCGCGGAGCGCCAGGCCCAGTGAGACCGTCGCTGGGAGGCCGGAAGCGGCGAGCTGGACGAAGGCGGCCCTCCACGTCGGGAGGTTTCGAGCCCATCCAGTCCGGACCGTGAGGAAGGTAGTAATCGGGCAAAGTCCTAGAAGAAAGACGTTTATGGCTGATACGCCGGTCGAAAAATGTCCGGTGACCAGGAAGGAGCAGAGGAGGGTCGAGACGAATTGGGTCGAGGCTGGCGAGAGGGCGATCCCGGGTCGACGGACGGACAGAGCGAGCGCAGCGCCCAGGGACGCTGCGACCGCTCCGGCAAGCTGGGAGTGGAGCGCGGTCCCCGAGAGGACGAGCACCCCCGCGGTGGCGGTCAAGGGGACGAGGAGCGCGAGGATCGAGGCTGGCCCTGGCAGTCGACTCGCCGTTTTCGACGCAGCCCCTACCGCGAGGGCCGCGGTTCCAAGGGCGAAGACCCAGCCTGCGCTCTCGCCAGCGCTCCACCGGTGCTCGATCCGCGCACGCAGGAGGAGGAGAGGGACGGCGAAGGCGAGGACCGCGGAGACGATCCAGCGCGCCGCGACGGGGATCGCTCGTGAGGAGGCGAGGGGAGCGAGGGTGCCCGCGGCAACCGCGAGGTAGAAGAGTCCGTGCGTCGACTCGCGAGGCGGAAACGCCGGCCATCCGATCAGGGCGACCTGCGCGGACGCGTAACCTGCCGCGAACGCGAGGGGTTCGATCCAGCTCCACCGGCTCGGGAAGGCGCCCTTCCTCCAGGGGCGCCAGAGGGCGCTCAGGAGGAACCCGGTCACCAATGCCGGGAGGATCGCCCCGCGGAGGATCAGGCCGAGGAGCAACGGAATCGTCCGAGGAAGGATGCGGAAGCCGGGCGCCGGCGCCCGGCCGAGGTCACTTCTTGACCCCCTCGAGGGCCACCGTGATCTGGACCTCGTCCCCCAGCGCCTCGGCCATGAATCTCATCCCGAAGTCGCTCCGCTTGATCGTGAAGGTCGTCTCGAAGCCGGCGCGCTCCTCTCCCTTCATCCCTTTCCCCGTTCCGGTGTGGACCCCCTTCACGGTGACGGGCTTCGTCACGCCGTGGATCGTGAGGTCCCCCGTCACCTCGAGGCCGCCTCCCTTCCCCGATCCCTTCACGGACTTGCTCTTGAAAGAGAGGACCGGGAACTCCTCGGCGTTGAAGAAGTCGGGACTCTTGAGATGCTTGTCGCGTCCCGCGTTGTGGGTGTCGACGCTGTCGGCCTTGATCGTCACCTCGACCGAGGAGGCGGCGGGGCTCGCCTCGTCGTACACCAGCGTGCCCGACACCTCGTTGAACCGGCCGTACACGAAGCTCGCGTCGAAGTGCTTGATCCGGAAGAGCACCGAGGAGTGGACGCCGTCGATCTCGTAGGTGGCGGGTGCGGGCCCCGCTCCGGGGGAGGCGAGCGCGGCGGGGGCGAGGAGGGCCGTCGTGGCGAACCAACCGCGGAAGGTCATGGGAATCTCCAGAAAGGGTCCATCTGCGCACCGGAGGAGCAACGCTCCGGACCGGGCTCCGCTCTCTCCGGATTCGGGGAACGGGGCGCCATGATACGAAGGGGGGAGGGGGAGGTTCATCCGAGCCGCCCGCGCCCGGGAAGGCGAGAGTCCGTCTCGCCTTGACACGCCCTACCCCTTTCCCGAAAGTGCCGCGGCCTTCGGGCCCGGCCCCCGCGTCGGGCCGCCCTTGAGGAGGATCCGGGGGTCATGACCGAGGCGGCGCAGGAACGCGAACGCTGGGGCTTCCGCGTCGACCCCGTCCACGGGGGATCGGGGACCTAGGGCCGGTGGAGGGGGGGATTCTGGCGCCGCCGGCCGTCCGGACGGGAGAGAAGCCCGCCGGATTCGTCCAGGCCCTGGGCCTCTGGGATGCCACGATGATGGTGGCGGGGTCGATGATCGGCTCGGGGATCTTCATCGTCTCCGCCGACATCGCGCGGCAGGTCGGTTCGGCCGGGGGGCTCCTCGCGACCTGGATCTTCACCGGACTCATGACGATCGCGGCGGCCCTCTCCTACGGCGAGCTCGCCGCGATGATGCCGCGGGCCGGGGGCCAGTACGTCTACCTGCGGGAGGCCTACTCACCTCTCGGGGGCTTCCTCTACGGCTGGACGCTCTTCCTCGTCATCCAGACCGGGACGATCGCCGCGGTCGGGGTCGGCTTCGCCCGCTTCCTCGGCGTGCTCGTCCCCTGGATCTCCCCGGACAGCTGGATCCTCTCCCCGGTCGCGCTCTCGGAGGGGTACGCGCTCAGCCTTTCCACGCAGCAGCTCGTCGCGATCGGAATGCTCGTCGCACTGACGGCGATGAACACCCGGGGGATCGCGTTCGGCAAGTGGATCCAGAACCTGTTCACCTCGGCGAAGACCCTCGCCCTGATCGCGCTGATCCTCCTCGGGCTCCTGGCCGGCTGGAACGCCGCGGCCGTGCGGGAGAACTTCACGGACCTCTGGACTCCCCGGAATCCCTCCCCGATCCGCCCGGACCTCTCCTTCCTTCCCGAGGTCTCGGCCGCTGGCGGCGCCCTCGGGATCCTGGTCGCCTTCTGCGTTGCCCAGGTCGGCTCCCTCTTCTCCTCGGACGCGTGGAACAACGTGACCTTCACGGCCGGCGAGGTGAAGGACCCCCGGCGGAACCTCCCCCGTTCGCTCGCGTACGGGACGATTCTGGTCACCGTCCTCTACGTCCTCGCGAACCTCTCGTATCTCGTCACCCTCCCCCTCGACGGGATCCAGCACGCTCCGGACGACCGGGTGGCCACGGCCGCCCTGGGGACGATCTTCGGAGGGTCCGGGGCCGCGATCATGGCGGGGGCGATCGTCGTCTCCACGTTCGGGTGCAACAACGGCCTGATCCTGGCCGGGGCCAGGGTCTACTACGCGATGGCGCGGGACGGGTTGTTCTTCCGCTCGACGGGTCGGCTCAACGACCGGCGGGTCCCCGCGGTCGGGCTCTGGTTGCAGTGCGTCTGGGCCTGCCTCCTCGTCCTCCCGCGCACCCGGCTCCGGGAGGCTTCGGGGGCCGTGACCTACGGGAATCTCTACAGCAATCTCCTCGAGTACGTCATCTTCGCGGTCCTCGTCTTCTACGTTCTCACGATCGCCGGGATCTTCGTCCTGCGCCGGCGCCGTCCCCAGGCCGAGAGGCCCTATCGGGCGTGGGGGTATCCCCTGGTCCCTGCCCTCTACGTCCTGGCGGCGGCCGGAATCTCGATCGTTCTGCTCCTCTTCAAGACCCAGACCTCCTGGCCCGGGCTCGCGATCGTCCTGGCGGGAGTTCCGGTCTATTTCCTTTCGCGGAAGGGCGTCCGCCCCTCTCTGGAGGCGGAGCCGTAGGGCTCCGGCCTCGCAGGACAAGGAGGATCGGGAATGGGCAGTCCACTGTTCGAGAGGAAGCCTCTCTCCCTCCTCCTCGAGGAGATGAAGGGGGAGAACCGGCTCCGGAGGGTCCTCGGTCCCGTCCAGCTGACGAGCCTCGGCATCGGGGCCGTGATCGGCGCGGGGATCTTCGTCGCCACGGGGAAGGCCGCGAACGACACGGCCGGGCCGGCGCTGATGCTCTCCTACGCGGTGGCCGGGGTCGCCTGCATCTTCGCCGCCCTCTGCTACGCGGAGTTCGCCTCGATGGTCCCCGTCGCGGGCTCCGCCTACACCTACGCGTACGCGACCCTCGGCGAGCTCTTCGCCTGGATCATCGGGTGGGACCTCGTCCTCGAGTACGCCGTGGGGGCGGCGGGCGTGGCGAGCGGCTGGTCGTCGTACTTCAAGGAGGTCATCGGGAAGATCGGGGTCGAGGTCCCCGCCGCGCTCGCCCGGGCGCCGATCGTCTACGATGCGAACGTCGGCGACTTCGTCCGGACCGGCTCGGTCGTGGACGGGATCGCGGTCCTCGTCGTCGGCGTGGTGACTGCGGTGCTCGTCAAGGGGATCCAGGAGAGCGCGTCGTTCAACGCGACGATGGTCTTCGTCAAGCTCGCGGCGGTCCTCCTCGTGATCCTCGTCGGGGCCTTCTACGTCAACCCCGACAACTGGAAGCCCTTCGCCCCCTACGGCCTGTCGGGGATCAACTTCTTCGGGATCCACGTCGCCGGCCAGACCGATCCGGGGGGGCGGCCCGTCGGGATGCTCGCGGGCGCGGCGATCATCTTCTTCGCCTACATCGGCTTCGACTCCGTCTCCACCCACGCCGAGGAGGCCCGCCGGCCCCAGCGGGACGTCCCGATCGGGATCGTGACTTCCCTCCTCATCTGCACGGTCCTCTACATCGCGGTGGTCGCGGTCCTGACGGGAATGGTGCCCTACCACCAGATCGACAAGACCGCCGGGGTCTCCAGCGCCTTCAAGCACGCCGGGCTTCCCTGGGCCGAGGTCGTCATCGCCTCGGCCGGCGTCGCCGGGATCACCTCCGTGCTCCTCGTCATGATGTTGAGCGCGCCGCGGGTCTTCCTCGCCATGTCCCGGGACGGGATGCTTCCGCCGAGCTTCTTCGGAGCGGTGCACCCCCGCTTCCGCACCCCCTGGAAGAGCACGATCCTTGTCGGCTGCTTCGTCGCGTGCATGTCGGGCTTCCTTCCCCTCGACTACCTGCTCCTCCTGACGAACATCGGTACGCTCCTCGCCTTCGCCATCGTCTGCGCAGCCGTGCTGATCATGAGGAAGCGCCATCCGGAGGCGGAGCGCACCTTCCGATGCCCGATGGTTCCCCTCTTCCCGATCCTCGGGATCGGGTCCTGCCTCCTCCTCATGTTCTCTCTACCCGTGGCGAACTGGTGGAGGCTCGGGGTCTGGCTGGCGGTCGGGCTCCTCATCTACTTCGGCTACGGCCGCCACCGCAGCGTGATGGCGAAGCTGCGGGCACGGGGGCCGTCCCGCACGGCGGTCTAGCGTCGCGGTCCTCGAGCGCCGGACGTTGAGATCCCTTCGGTTCGCGGAGCGAGCGCCGGGGTCGCGGTGAGCCCCGTCCCCCTCTGGCTCGTCGCCCCCTTCGTCGCGCTCCTTGCCTGCATCGCCGTCCTTCCGCTCGCGACCCCGCGGTTCTGGGAGAAGCACTACCCGAAGGTCTCTCTCGCCTTCGGCGCGTTCGTCCTCGCCTGGTACCTCGCCGTGCGCGGGGAGACCGCGCCGCTCGCGCGCCGGGCTCTCGAGTACGTCTCCTTCATCTCCCTCATCGGCTCCCTCTACGTCGCGAGCGGGGGGATCCTGATCCGCGTGAGCCGCCGGGGGACGCCGGTCGTCAACACCGTCGTCCTCCTCGTCGGCGCGTTCCTCGCCAACGTCTTCGGGACGACCGGGGCCTCGGCGATCCTCATCCGCCCGTTCCTCCGGATCAACCGCGGCCACGTCCGTCCCTACCACGTCGTCTTCTTCATCTTCCTCGTCAGCAACTGCGGCGGGGCCCTCACCCCGATCGGGGACCCCCCCCTCTTCATGGGGTACATCAAGGGGGTCGACTTCTTCTGGGTCGCGGAGCACGCCTTCGGGGTCTGGGCGACGGTCGTCCTCGGGCTGCTGGCGACCTTCTTCGCGATCGACGCCACCCACGCCTGGAAGCGGCCCGGGGCCGAGCCTCCGGTCGGGCGCACCGGGATCGAGTTCGTCGGGATCCAGAACTTCCTCTGGGTCTTCGTGATCCTCGGCGCCGTCTTCCTGGTGAAACCCCTCGGGTTCGGGATCCCCGAGCTGATCATGGTGATCGCCGCGGCGGTCGCGCACCGCACCTCGGCGCGGTCGGTCCTCGCCGAGAACGGATTCGACTTCCACCCGATCCGGGAGGTGGCGATCCTCTTCGCCGGGATCTTCGCGACGATGATCCCCGCGCTCCAGTACCTGGAGGCGCACGCGCGGGAGTTCGGGCTCGACTCCCCGGCCGCCTTCTTCTTCGGGAGCGGAGCGCTCTCCGCCGTCCTCGACAACACGCCGACCTACCTCTCCTTCCTCACCGTGGCGGCCGGGGAGCAAGGGCTCTCCCTCGACCGGGCCGCCGACGTCGGTGCCTTCGTCGCCGCGCACCCTCGGATCCTCCTCGCCATCTCGATGGGGGCGGTCTTCTTCGGGGCCTGCACCTACATCGGGAACGGCCCGAACTTCATGGTGAAGTCGATCGCCGAGCGCGCGGGGGTGGTCTGCCCCTCCTTCCTCGGGTACGTGGCGAAGTACGCGATCCCGTTCCTCCTCCCGTGGCTCCTCCTCGCCGGCTTCCTCTTCTTCCGCGGCTAGCCCGGCGCCGCGACCCCGGATGAAGAAGCGTCGACTGGGTCCCGCGGAGGCCTACCTCCTCCACTCCCTCGCGGCGATCTCCGTCGCGGCGGCCTTCTACGCCCGCGTGCAGCACGAGGTGCCCGCCCTCGCCCTCGCCGGGGTCTGCGGCTCCGCCGTCGTCTCCGCCGCCCTCCTCATCGCCTGGTCGGCGGAGGGGATCCAGTTCACGATCTCCAAGGGCCTCGTCGTCGCCATCGTCGCGCTCCTCCAGGTCCTCCCCGAATTCGCGGTCGAGGCGACGCTGTCCTGGTCGGGGCAGGTCCCGTACATGATGGCCAACGCGACCGGCTCGGTGCGCCTCCTGATCGGGCTCGCCTGGTCGGTGGTCCTCTTCACGGCGGCGGTCGCGCACCGCGTGCGCCGGCGGGAGGGGGTCTTCCGCCTGCGCCTCCCGCCCGAGATCCTCGTCGAGACGGGGGCGTTCGCGGCCGCGATGGCCTGGTTCGGCGTCATCCTGGCGAAGCGGACGCTGACGCTCCTCGACACCGCGGTCCTCGGGGGGATCTACGTCCTCTACATGCTCGCCCTCTATCGCCTCCCGCCGGAGGAGAAGGAGGAGATCGCCGACCTCGTCGCCCCGGCGAGGTTCCTCGCGGAAGACGGGCGGGGGAGGCCCCGGATGCCGAGGATCCTCCTCTACTTCGCGCTCGGCGGCGGGGCGATCTTCGCGGTCGCGGAGCCGTTCGTCGAGTCGTTGAAGGCGAGCGCCACCGTCCTCGGCATCCCCCCCTTCTTCTTCATCCAGTGGCTCGCTCCCTTCCTCTCGGAGTTCCCGGAGTCGTGCACTGCCTTCTACTGGGCCCAGCGGGTGAAGCTCGCGCCGATGGCGCTCCGGAACATGGTCTCATCGACCGTGAACCAGTGGACGCTCCTCTTCGCGATGATCCCGTTCGTCTACTGGATCTCTCCGAACGGGGGGAGGCCGGTCCCGATCGACGACGGCCACGCGCGCGAACTCCTCCTGTCGATGAGCATGACGGTCTACGGCATGGTCGTGCTCTTCTCCCGGCGGGTCTCGATCCGCAACGCCCTGACCCTCTTCGTCCTCTGGGTCGCCCAGCTCCTCCTTCCGAGCCTCCACGTGCAACTGGCCGCCCTCTTCGGCGGCCTGACCCTCTTCGAGGTCGGCCGGCGCTGGAAGGAGACGAACCTCCGCGCCGACCTGCGCCACACCTGGGGGCTCCTGCGCGGCCGGCACCCCGAGTAGGACGTGCCCCGGCGCCGTGGGCCGCCGTTGACCCCGCGGGGGAGGCCGCTAACTTACGCGCCCCCTCGAAGCCATGGACGGCGGCCTCCGCGCGCTCGAGCGCTCGCTCGTCGCGGCCTTCGGCCGCGAACGCGTGCGGGCAGGCGCGCTCCTCGGGCCGATCTGCTCCTGGGGCGCGGGCGGCGCCGCGGACCTCCTCTTCACGGCGCAGTCGGCCGAGGACCTCCTCCGGGCCGCGCGGATCTGCCGGGAGGCCGGCCCGCCCCTCACGCTCCTCGGGGGAGGGGCGAACGTCCTCGTCTCGGACCGCGGCATCCGGGGCCTCGTCGTGCGCAACCGCGCCGAGCGGGTCGAGTCGCGGGGAGAC
This sequence comes from Planctomycetota bacterium, assembly GCA_035695825.1. Lineage (GTDB taxonomy): Bacteria > Planctomycetota > UBA1135 > UBA1135 > JAKEFM01 > JAKEFM01. The sequence continues at coordinate 303,621 of DASRRH010000018.1, forward strand.
GCCGGCTTCGAGGCCGAGTCGGGTGCGCTCCTCACGGCGCTCGCGCGCCGGGCGCTCGACGCGCGGGTCGCGGGGTTCGAGTTCCTCGTCGGGATCCCGGGGACCGTCGGAGGGGCCGTCGTCGGCAACGCGGGGACCCGAGCGCGCTGGTTCTCCGAGGTCCTCGAGAGCGTCCTCCTCCTTGGCCCCGACGGGCAGGTCCGACGCGAGGGGCCCGAGGCGTTGCGCTTCGGCTACCGCGACAGCCGGGTGAAGCGTTCCGGGGAGGTCGTCCTCTCGGCCGTCGTCCGGGGGACCCCCGACGAGCCTTCCTCGATCGCGCGGCGGATGGCCGCGTTCCTCGAGCAGCGGCGAGGCCAGCCGGCGGGCCCGAGCGCGGGCTCCGTCTTCCGGAACCCCCCCGGCGACTTCGCCGGGCGCCTGATCGAGTCGTGCGGGCTGAAGGGTCGGCGGATCGGGGGGGCGGAGATCTCGCGGATGCACGCGAACTTCATCCTCAACACGGGCGCCGCGACCGCGCGGGACATCCGTTCCCTCGTCGAGGTCGCGAAGGAGGAGGTCGCGCGCCGCGCGGGCGTCGCCCTCGAGGAGGAGATCCGCTACCTCGGGGAGTGGCCTTGACGCGCTGGATCGTCGAGGGAGGGCGGCCGTTGCGCGGCGCGGTCGCGGTGGGGGGGGCGAAGAACGCCGCCTTCAAGGCGATGATCGCGGCCCTGCTCGGGAAGGAGGAGACGCTCCTCGTGAACGTCCCGGACGTCGGCGACGTCGCGCGGACGGCCGAGATGATCCGCTTGCTCGGCGGGGCGGTCAGCCGCGTCGGCCCGAACGCCGTCGTCATCGACCCGCGGAGCCTGCACGCCGCGCGTCTTCCGGAGGCGCTCGGGCGCCGCTCGCGGGCCTCCTTCCTCCTCGTCGGGCCGCTCCTCGCCCGCTCGGGGGAGGTCGAGCTGCCGCTCCCAGGCGGGGACCGGATCGGCCGTCGGCCGCTCGACCGCGCGGTGGCGGGGCTGCGCGCGATGGGAGCGGAGGTCGAGGAGTCGGGCGGATGGCTCCGCGTGCGCGGCCGCGGTCTGCGCGGCACGCGCTACCGGTTCCCGAAGAACACGCACACGGGGACGGAGGCGCTGATCCTCGTCGCGATCACGGCGCGCGGCCGCACGGTCCTCGAGAACGCGGCGCAGGAGCCCGAGGTCGACGACCTCCTGCGCCTCCTCGTCGGCATGGGGGCGCGCGCGCGGCGGGTGGCGCCCCGCCGGATCGAGATCGAAGGAGGCGCGGAGCTGCGCGGGACGCGCCACCGCGTGATGTCCGATCGCAACGAGGCGATCTCCTTCGCCTGCATGGCCCTGGCGACGGTGGGGGACGTTCGGATCTCGCCCGTCGATCGACGGGTCCTCCACGCGTTCCTGGCGCTCCTCCGGAGGATGGGCGCGGCCTGGGAGGTGCGGGGGGAGGAGCTCCGCGTGAGCTGGGCGCGCCCGCTCCGGGGCCTCGAGATCGAGACTCGCCCCCATCCGGGGGTGATGACCGACTGGCAGCCCCTCCTCCTCACCCTCCTCACGCAGGCCTGGGGGACGAGCCTCGTCCACGAGACCGTCTTCGAGAACCGGTTCGGCTACGTGAAGGACCTCGCCCGGATGGGAGCGAGGATCGAGCTGTTCAATCCGCCGGTCGCGAACGCCTCGAGGCTCTACGGCTTCAATCCGGAGGACGACCGGCCCGAGTACCGCCACGCCGCGCGGGTCGAGGGACCGACGCCGCTGCGCGGGATCGTCGCCGAGGTCGCCGACGTCCGGGCCGGGGCGACGCTCGTCCTCGCCGCGCTCGCCGCGCGCGGGGAGACGACGATCTCGGGCGTCGAGCACGTCGAGCGCGGCTACGAGCGTTTCGCCGAGCGCCTCCGCTCGCTCGGCGCGGACATCGCGGTGCGCGAGGCCGTCCCCGTTCATCCGGAGCCGGCCGGCGCGGCCCGCCCGCCGGCGCCTCCTGCCTAGAGAGCCGCCTACGGGAAGGCGATGCGCTCGCCGAGCCCGCCGGCGACCGCCCGGTCGACGACGAACCGCGCGGCGGCCACGTCCTCCACGGCGAGGCCGAGGGACTTGAAGACCGTGACCTCCTCTTCGGTGCCTCTGCCGGGGGCCCGTCCGGCGAGGACGGAGCCGAGCTCGGCGACGACGTGCGTGTCCGCGATCGCCCCTTCCCGGATCGGGAGAAGGAGATCCCCCGACTCGACGAGGGCGGCGTCGCGGGAGTCGACGTAGAGACGCGCGCGAGCGACGGCGGCGGTGTCCAACTCGCGCCAGTCGGGGCGGCAGGCGCCGACGCCGTTCACGTGGGCGCCGGGAGCGAGCCATTCCCCGCGGAGGACGGGCTCCCGAGCCGAGGTCGCCGTGACGACGAGATCGGCCCCCTCCACCGCCTCCCGCGCCGACGGGACGGCGTCGACGCGCAGGTGGAGCCGGCGGCCCCAGGTCTCCGCGAAGCGCCGGGCGTTCTCGGGAGTGCGCGACCAGACCCGTACCCTCTCGATGGGGCGGACGAGGGTCATCGCCTCGACGTGGCTCCCCGCCTGGACCCCGGAGCCGAGGATCGCGAGGCTCCTCGCTCCGGGGCGCGCGAGGGCCTTCGTCGCGGCGGCGGAGACGGCGGCGGTCCGTGCCTCCGTGATCCAGCGTCCGTCGAGGATCGCCTCGAGGCGCCCGGAATCGGCCTCGAAGACGAGAACCACGGCGAGGTGGGTCGGGAGGCCGGTCGCCTCGTTCCTGGGGAAGAAGGTGACGAGCTTCGCGCCGAGGGCGGCGGGGGTGGAGAGGAAGGCCGGCATCGCGCCGAGGAAACCCCCTGCCGCGGCGACGGGGACCACGGCGCGGAGGGGCTGGACGGCGCTTTTCGTCGAGAAGGCGCGGAGCGCCTCCTCCATGAGGGGGATCGCGTCTCGGATGCCGAGGACGGCTCGGACGTCCTCTTCCCGGAGGAGGAGGGTCATTCGCGGAGGATCTCGGCGAGGACGGCCGCGTCGATGTTTCCGCCCGAGACGACGCAGACGACCTTCCCCGCGCCCACCCGGCCGGCGAGGGCGACGGCGACCGGGCAGGCCCCCGCCCCCTCCGCGACGATCCTGTTGCGCTCGGCGAGGAGCCGGACGGCGCGCCGGATCTCGGCGAGGGGCGCGGGGAGGGAGCCGTCGAGGAGGGAGCGGGCTCGCTCGAACATCTCGGGGAAGACCCCCTTGCCCCCGATCCCGTCGACGAAGTGCTTCACGAAGGGGATCGTCTGGGGCGAGCCCGCGCGGAGCGAAGCGAGGAGCGGGGCGGACTCCTCGACCTCCGCGGCGTACACCCGGGTCGCCGGACGGAGCGCCTTCACGGCGGAGGCGATGCCGCAGGCGAGGCCCCCCCCTCCGAAGGGGACGAGGATCGCGTCCGCGTCGGGGAGGTCCTCGAGGATCTCGAGGCCGATCGTCCCGTTCCCGGCCATCACGGCGGGGTCGTCGAAGGGATGGACGAAGAACCCCTCCATTCCGGGGAAGGAGCGCTCCTCGAAGGTCCTCCACCAGCGGTCGAAGGAGACCCTCACCACCCGGGCGCCGAGGCGCTCGACCGCGGCGATCTTCGTCGCCGGGGCCGTGTCGGGGACGACGACGGTGCAGGGAAGGCCGAGGCGCCGCGCGGCGAAGGCGGCGCCCTGCGCCATGTTCCCCGCGCTCGCGGTCCAGAGGGCCGCCGGGGCCTCCGGGAGGGAGCGGACCGCGTTCCACGCCCCGCGGATCTTGAAGGAGCCGATCGGCTGGAGGCACTCGAGCTTCAGGTAGACCTCCCCGCGGAGGTCGGGGGCGTGGAACGGGACGAGGGGCGTCCGGAGCGCGACCTCCGAGACGGTCGCGCGCGCGCGGCGGACTTCGTCGAGGGGGATCAGGGCGGCCGCGGATTCTAGAGGCGCGTTCACGATTCTCGTTCCACCCCGTTGTGGAGGGGTGCGGGGCCTCGGAGAATCGGGCCGTTCTCCCGAATCCGCAGCCCCACCCTTCCGAGGATCCCATGACCGGACAGGACCGCGAGATGCCCGCCCCCCCGAAGGCCGGCCCCCACCACGCCCACCTCGCCCGCCTCGTCGGAAAGTGGCGCATGACGAGCAAGTACTTCCCCGCTCCCGGCGCCGCGCCGGTCATCGGGACGGGGACCGAGACGGTCCGGAGGAGTCCCGACGGACTTTGGTTCGTCACGGACCTCGCGATGGACGACGGGACCTTCCACGGACACGGAGTCTGCGGCTACGACCTCTTCAAGAAGAAGTACGTCGGCGTCTGGGTCGACTCGATGACGACGAGCCTCCAGCTCTCCGAGGGAGAGTGCAGCGAGGACGGCCGGGTCCAGACCTCCCTCTGCGAGGCGACCGATCCGGCGACCGGGAGGACGATCCGGATGAGGATGCGAACGGCGTTCAAGGACGAGAAGAGCCGAACGTTCCAGATCTTCCAGATCGGCCCGGACGGAAAGGAGACGCTCGAGCTCGAGATGATCGGAACGCGGACGACGTAGCGGGCGCTTCGCAGGCCGACTCGGGGCGCTAGGTCGCCGCCGCGCCCTCGGCCGTTCGGACGGAGCGGGCATCCGCGATGGCGAGGAGCCCCTCGACGAGGAGGAAAACGGCGAGGGAGAGGAGGAGGAGAGCGACGACCCCGTTCGCGGCCACGGTCGCGGTCGCGCTCCCCGCGGCGATCGCGGTCCCCGCGGTCCATGCCTGCACGACGAGCGAGGTCGCGGTGACGGCGAACACGAAGGCCATCGGGAGGAGCGCGAAGAGGAAGGGCCGGCGCGTGCGCGCGAGCCAAACCGAGACGCCGAGCAGGGTGAGCGACGCGAGGAGCTGATTCGACGTGCCGAAGAGGGTCCAGAAGTTCCGGTACGCGCCCGGCTCGGCGGTCGCCAGGATCGCCGCGGGAAGGAGGAGCGTGAGCGCGGTCGCCGCCACCCGCGAGACGGGAGATCGCCACCCGAGGAGCTCCTGGACGAGGTAACGCCCCAGGCGCGTGCCGACGTCGAGGGTGTCGAAGACGAAGGTCGAGAACGCCATCGCCCCGAAGGTCGCCGCGAAGCGCCGGTGCTCCTCGCCGATCAGCACGGTGAGGAACCCGCCGAGCCCGTTCCCGTAGATCGTGCCGGGCGCGAGTCCGCTCGTGGACCCCGGGGCGGCGACGACGATCGTCGCGAGCGCGAGGAGCGCGACGAACCCCTCGAGGAGCATGCCGCCGTAGCCGACGGGTCGGCAGTGCGTCTCCCGGTCGACCTGCTTCGAGGTCGTGCCGGAGCAGACGAGCCCGTGGAAGCCCGAGCACGCCCCGCAGGCGATCGTGACGAAGAGCATGGGGAAGAGGGGGACGGCCGCCCCCCCCGGCGGATGAACCGTCCAGCCGGTGAACGCCGCCTGTCGCGCCGGGAAGCCTCCGAGGAGGACGCCGAGCACGCCGATCGCGAGGGCGGCGTAGAGGACGAAGCCCCCGAGGTAACCGCGGGGCTGAAGGAGCGACCAGACCGGGGCGAGGCTCGCGACGAAGCAGTAGGCGAGGATGAGGAGGCCCCAGACTCTCGCCGGGTTGGCCACGGGCAGGACGAAGGCGGTCGAGACCTGCGTGCCGAGCCAGACGACGAAGAGGGTGGCCGGGACGAAGAGCGCCGTCGCGACGAGGAGCCGCGGCCGGAGAAGACGGAGGACGAGTCCCATGACGACCGCGAGGCCGAGGTACATCGCGCTCGAGCCGGCGACGGCGCCGCCCGGATCGAAGCGCGCCCCGGCGAACTCGACCTCCTCGCTCCTCCCGACGAAGGTGTTCGCGGTGATGTCCGCGAAGGCGACGATCACGTAGAGGAGGGAGATCCAGATGAAGGCGAGGAAGGCGATCGAGGCGCGCTTCCCCATCCGCGCCTTCACGATCTCCACCACGGATCCCCCCCGGTGGCGGACCGAGGCGAGGAGGCTCGAGAAGTCGTGGACCGCGCCGACGAGGATCGCGCCGAACACGATCCAGAGGACGCAGGGGAGCCAGCCGAACTGCTGGCACGCGAGGATCGGCCCCGCGATCGGGCCGGCCGCCGCGATCGCGGAAAAGTGCTGGCCGAGGAGGTAGAAGGGGGGCGTCGGGACGAAGTCGACGCCGTCCCGTCGCGTGTAGGCGGGGGTGAGACGGGAGGGGTCGAGGCCGAGGAGCCGAGCGACGAGTCGCCCGTAGGTGAAGTAGCCGAGGGCGAGGACCGCGAGGGCGGCGAAGACGATGAGCGCGACGTTCATGTCCGGCCCGCGGGAGGGGGGACCTTATACCCGGACGCCGCGGGACTCGAAATCGAACCGGAGCCCGCGCGCCCCCTCGTGCGCCAGCGCGCGCCCGAGGGGTCGTTCCTCCCCTTCGGCCGCGACGAAGAGGAGGCAGCCGCCCCCCCCGGCGCCGAGCGCCTTGCCTCCGATCGCCCCGGTCCGCGCCGCCGCGGCGAAGAGCCGCTCGACCCGGGCGTTCGTGATCGAGGGGTGGAGGCGCTTCTCCGCCTCCCAGTTCCTCGCGACCGCCCGGGCGAGGGCCTCGGCGTCCCCGGCGCGCAGCGCGCGCCGGGCTTCCTCCGCGCAGGCGAGCAGGGCGTCTAGCGCCGCGCACGTCCGGCGGTCCCCGCGGATGAACCGGCGCATCACCGCCTCGATCAGCCGGCCCGAGATCCGGGACCGTCCGCTGTAGACGAGGAGGCAACGCCGGCGGAGGGCCTTCCGTAAGGACGCGGCGACCCCGATCCGGCGGGCCTCCCCGTCCGCCCCGTCGAACGCGATCGAGAGGAACCCGCCCCGAGCCGCCGCCACCTGGTCCTGCCCCCCCCCTCGGTGACCGCAGACCTCGACCTCGATCCGGCGCGCCTCCCGGGCGAGGAGGGCGGGCGTCCGGCGCCGCCCCGAGAGCGCGTCGAGGGCGGCGAGGAGCGCGACGCCGGTCGCCCCGGAGGTCCCGAGCCCCGAGCCCGGCGGCGCGTCGCTGCGGACCCGGAGAGAGAGACCCTCCGGGGGATCCGTCGCGAGGAGCGCGCCCTGGATGAGGCGTTCCTCCCCGCGCGGATCGAGGGCGGAGCGCGAGGGAATCCGGAGGGTGCGCCCGCTCGAGGCGATCCGCCAGCCGGATCCGCCGGTCGCGGCGACCTCGACGTCGACGAAGAGCGAGATCGCGGCGTTCACGACCCTACCCGTGCGACGCTCGCAGTACGGGGGGACGTCGGTGAATCCGCCCGCGAAGTCGATGCGGGTCGGCGCCCGCGCGCGGACGATGCGCCGGGTCATGGCGGGGCGCGCGGGAGGTTACCGGGAGCACGCCCCGCGTCGAAGTCGGAGTTACGATCGGGCCGGCGTGCCCACGCGGAATGCGCTGGCCGTCTGCCTCGGCCTCCTCCCGCTCCTCGCGAGGGGGGGCGGGGGAGTCTGCCCGTACTGCCGGGGGGATCCCGCCCTCCTCGCGGCGGCGGGCCTCGTCTCCCACGGCCCCTTCCCCTTCGCGAAGGACGACACGCAGAAGGTCGCCGCCTTCCTCGCGCCCGCGCCGTTCCTCTTCCTCGAGTCCGCGCACTTCCGGATCGGCTCGTCCCTCGAGGCCACCTCCCTCAACGACGAGGAGGACCGCCGCCTGCGACCCGAGCTCGCGCTCCTGCGCAAGGCGCTCCCCGCCGTGCCGGCGCGGACCCGCCGCCTCGACCCCTGGCTGCGCCTCCACCTCTACGCGCTGCGGGCGGAGGCGTTCTACGGGCGGTTCCAGAGGATCCTCGGGGTGACCGACGCGGACTTCCCGGCGACGCGCGACCCGGAGCTCCCCTACATGGGGGACGGGCGATACCTCGGGGAACGGGAGAAGTACGAGATCCTCCTCCACGCGACGGCGGCGTCGCACGGCGCCTTCCTCGTCGCCTACACGGCGACGAAGGTCCGCGGCTCGGAGCGCTGGCACTTCCAGGAGCGCCACGCGGTCCACGTCTCGGTCCCCTGCGTCGGGACGCTGCGCCGGGAGGAGAACCTCCACCCCCACCTCGTCCACAGCCTCGCCCACATGCTCCTCGCGGGCTACAAACACTACTCCTACGAGCCCCCCCTCTGGATCGACGAGGGGCTCGCGCACCTCTGCGAGCGCGAGGTCGATCCGAAGTCGAACACCTTCGACGGGGACGAGGGGATCGGCGCGCCGAGCCTCGAGGAGGCGAACTGGGAGTTCCTGACGCTGCGCATCGTCGGACGGGGGAAGGCCGAGCCCCTCGCTAACCTCCTCCGGAAGAACGCCTTCTCCGACCTCGACCTCGACGACAACGTCGTGTGCTGGTCGAAGGTCGACTTCCTCCTCCGGACCCGGCCGAAGGAGCTCGCGGCGCTCCTCGGGCGCGTGAAGGGCCGGATCGACGCGAAGGGGCGCGCGGACGCGAGGGATCTCCCGGGCGCGCAGCGCGAGGCCTTCCGCGAGGTCCTCGGCTGGTCCTTCGCCGACTTCGACCGGGAGTGGGAGGCGTGGGTGCGAAAAGCCTACGCGCCGCGGTAGGGCGCGAGGGGGAGGGTCGAAACGGACGGGGGCGCCGCGCGGCGCCCCCGTCCGAGATCCGCGTCAGGTCCCGAAGATCAGCCGAGCGAGCCGATCGCCTTCTGCGCGGCCTCGGCCGCCTTCGTTCCGGCCAGGTCGCGCACGATCTGGCTGAGCTTCTTCTTCGCGGCCTCCGGGTCGCTCTCGGCCTTCGCGGCTTCGACCGCCTCGAGCCCCTTCGCTTCCACCGACGAGACCTTCGCGGCCGCCTGCTCCTCGAGCGCCTTCGTCGCGCCCTTCTCCCGTCCCGCCGCGCGGTAGCTCTCGAGCGCCTTCTTCAGGTCGCCGCTCGAGAGAGCCGCGTCCCCGTCCACGAGGGCCGACTTCGCCCGGTCCCAGGCCGCTGCGCTCATGCCCGGGCCGAGCTTCTTCGCGGCCTCCTTGAGCCGGTCGATTCCCTGCTTCTTCGCGAAGGCTCCCGCGAGGTCGGCGAGCGTCGCCCCCGCAGGGTCGACGATGTAGGACTGCGGCAGGAACTTGAATTCGAATTTCCCTCCCGCGGTCGCCTCCCCCGACGCCTTCTCGTGGTCGTCGCAGGTGATCGTGATGAACTTCTTGCACCGGACGGTCTTCTCCTTGGTCTTCGGGTCGACGACCTCGACCGTCCCGTGGTCTCGCCCGGTGTGCCCGGTGAGCATCACCGCGTTCTCGTTCACGAACGCGACGAAGTCCTTGTTCGCCAGAGTCCCCGACTCCAGCGACTCGCACCCCCCTCAGTGATCCTTCCCGAAGATGACGAGGACCGGGACGTTCCGGGCCTTCGCTTCCTCCAGGGCGGCGGGCCAAGAGGAAGACCAGCGGATCGGGGTTTCCTTCCCTCCGCCGGCGGCGAGGAGCGCCCCGGCGAGGGCGGACCCGAAGAGTGCGGGTGCGAGCATCGGAAAGGCCTCCTAGAGCGTCCGGCCCGCGGGGAACCCCGCGGCGGACGGGGCCTAGGATACGAGCCAGCGGGGCGCGATGTCAGGGGGTGCTTGCCCCCGGAATCCACCGCCTCGGCCGGATCACCCCCCGGCGCGGGCCCCACCCGAGGGACGGAGGAGCCGCGCCCGGGCCGCCTCGGGGGCGGGGAATTCGACGGGCGTGAGGGAGCCGTCCCGGTCGAGGTCGTAGCGCGAGAGGAACTCGTCGGGGATCCCGTCGACCCCGGCGCCGCGGATCGCCGCGAAGACCTGCGCGAGCTCCTCCCCCGTAATCCCTCCGTTTCCGTCGGCGTCCAGCGACTCGAAGACCTCGCGGGCGGGGAGCTCGCGCTTCTCGATCTTCCCGTCGCGGTCCCGATCGAAGGCCTTGAGGAAGTCCCCCGCGTCCATCGTCGCAGCGATCGCGTAGACGCGCCCACGGCGCGCCGGGAACTCGGCCGCCCCGATCGCTCCGTCGCGGTCGAGGTCGAGCTCGCGGAGGAGCTCCGCCGGGAGCGCGAGCTCGTAGGCGGTCATCCGGCCGTCGTGGTTGCGGTCGAACTTCCCGAAGAGGTCCCGTGTCCCCGGCCCTCCCCACGCGAGGCCGCGGGCCTCGGCGAGGCGTGCCGTCTCATTCAGGTCGGCCCCCCCGTCTCCGTTGGCGTCGAGGCGCTCGACCAGGAGGCGGGCGACGTCGGCGGCCGAGAGCCTCTGGCCCGGCCGAGGGGGGGGAACGCCGTCGAGGAGCTTCGCCCAGACCGAGTCGGGGTCGGGCCCCCGCTCCTTCCCGTCGCGCGGGGGACCCGCCGCCGGCTCTGCGACCCTGTTCGAGGCGTCCGTCCCCCCCTGCGCGGCGAAGGCCTCCCGGAGCGTGACGAATCCGTCGCCGTTCCCGTCGAGCGCGTCGAACTCCCCCTTTCGCGGCAGCTCCGCCCGCGAGACGCGGCCGTCGCGATCGCGGTCGAGGGCCGCCAGGGCCTCTCGGCCCCGGACCGCCGGGAGCGAGGTGAACGGCGGCTCGATCCGGATGCCGAGCTCCGAGCCCGGGACGCGGAGGAGCTTCGCGATCTCGCCGCGGGTGAAGAAGCGCGCCCCCTCGTGGGAGACGTCCTTCAGGGCGCGCCCGTCCTCATCGACCATCCGGTCGAAGGCGAACTCCTCGACCGCGGAGGCCTCCGCGCGGAGAAGGCCCGGGAGGGGGGAGAGGACGTCGGGCTGCGCGCTCCGGGAGACGTCGACGGGGACGATGCCGCGGTCGCCGCTCACGAGCGCGAAGGACTGCACGTAGGGGGCGTTGTAGACCCGGGCGAGGGCGATCGAGGAGACGCGCCCCGGGACGAATCGTTCGGCGAGGACGACGAGCCGCTCGGGGTTGGAGATGCGGATGATCCGGAGGGCGCTCCGTCCCCCTTCCCGCTCGATGAGATCGTAGAGGTAGTCGTTCTCCTCCGTCGGGATCGCGCCTCCCGGATCGCCGAGGTCGAACTGCGAGCCGAAGGTGACGGCGATCCCGGCGGCCCCCTTCGGCGGAGGGAGATCGAGACCGGGGGGGTAGATCCGCTTCGGCGCCGAGGGCTCCGTCGCGTCGACGAGACACGACCCGGCCGTCCCTCCGGCCACGGCGACGAGCAGTCGCGCGCGCGTGCGCCGGCCCTTCCCGTCGTTCGGCCGCGCGGGCTGGAAGAAGGCCGCGACGCCCCGCGCGTCGTTCGGAGCGGCGTTCGCGCCGTTCGTGTCGAGGGCGGCGAGAAACCTCGGGTGGGCCGCCTCAGCGACGTCGGCGGCAAGGAGCCCCCCTGGGCCGTCGGCAACGAACGCGTACGGCCACTGGAGCGCGACGCCGCGCGCGTCGACGGTGGGGAGGTGTCCCGCGAACTTCGGCTTTCCCGGGACGGAGACGTCCGCGAGGCGGAGCCCCCCCTCCCCGTCGGCGACGAGGAGCGTGCTCCCGGCGAGGACGAGGCCCTGCGGGTCGACCGACGCGAGGAAGGCCGCGCGCCGCGGCGCGCCCGGATCGGAGAGGTCGACCTCCATGATTCCCTGGCGCCGGCAGGCCACGAAGAGTCGCCGCGCATGGCCCTGGATCGGGTCGGGATCGGGAGCGATCGCGACCGGGTCGGGGAGGGGGAGCTTCGCCACGGGGAGGGACTTCGCGGGCTGGCGGCGGTCGAAGGCGACGACCTCGAGACCCCGGCGGTCCGCGGCGAAGAGGAGCTCGCGCGCGAGCCGGAAGTCCGGGGAGCCGAGTCCGAAGGTCGAGGAGGAGCGGTGGCACTCGACGCACGCGCGCGCCCTCGGTCGGGTCGAGTGCGGGTCGTGGTGGATCATCGTCATCCCCGAGCGCCCGGCGCGCGTCTCGGGCATGCGCTGGTCGAGGAGGCGGCGCCCCGAGGCGTCGACGACCGTCCCCATCGTCGAGAACCCGACGAGGAAGGGGGCAACGGCCCCCTCGGAGCTCCAGCCGAGGGTGAGGCGGCGGAACGTGGAGAAGACCTTCTCCTGCGTCGTGCAGCGGCCCGGGCTCCGTTCCCCGGAGAGGAGATCGAGCTGGGTGAAGGTCTCGTTGCGGTCGAAGTGGAACCCGAAGAAGTCGACGTTCCACCCGGCGTGACAGGCGTAGCACTCGAGCCGCGCGTGCGCCGGGGTCATCGCCCGCGCCGCCGACGCGTTGAAGTCGCCGTGCGCGGAGTCGAGGACGTCCCGCGCCTGGGGGACGACGTGGTCCTCGCCGGTCACCTTCGAGCGCAGGATCGTGAGCCCCCCCTCGCGGCGGAGGTGGGTGAGGGGCGCGCCGCGGGAGGTCGCCAGCATCGAGGGGGAGGAGAAGGTCCCGTGACAGTCGGCGCACTCGATCTCGACCGCGTGCTCCATGAAGCCGTAGAGGTTGCCGTCCCCCATCGTGTCGCGGACCGTGTGGCAGTCGATGCAGGCGAGCCCCTTCTCGTGGTGGACGTCGGGAGGCGTGGTACGCGGGTCGCGGAAATAGAAGACGCCGTTCAGCGGGGACTTCGTCGAGTTCGGGATGTCGGGCCCGCCGGGCATGCCCGGGGGGAGCTGGGCGAGGCCGCGGAAGTGGAGCCCGATCGAGGCGTCGCCGTAGTGGCAGTGGGCGCACGTCTCGGTGGGGATGCGGAGCGTCAGGCGGTGGACGATCGGGTGGCCGGGCTCGTGCTTCTTCACGCTCGGGTCGCCGGAGCGGGAGAGGCCGTCGTCCGCGTAGGGCATGTGGCAGCCGGCGCACCCCTCGGCGCGATAGTCCCCGTCCATCCCGAGGCGCCCGCGGACCGCCCTCCCCTCCGAGTAGAAGTGGCACTGCGCGCAGCTCTTCCGGGGGACGTCGGCGAAGTGGGCGGCGAGCGTCCCGAGATCGCGCCGCGGATCGAAGCCCGGGATCGCCTCGAGGCGCGCGTACCCCTCCGGGGGAACCGAGCCGTCCTCGTCGGCGGCCGGGAAGAGGGCGAAGCGGGCGCGCCGGTCCGCGACGACCCCGTTCTCGTACAGGCCGTCGGAGAGGTGTCCCGCGGTCGTCGCGTGGAGCGACTTCGCGAACGAGGCGACCTCCCCGGCGTGGCAGCCGCCGCAATTCCTCGCGGCGACGCGGAGGTCGGTCGGGTTGCGGAACCGCCGATAGGGGAGGTCGTAGTCGAGCGGGACGACCCGTTCGTCGGTCGGCAGCGGCTTCGAGGGGAGGACGTGGGCGCGCTCCTTCGTCCCCGCCGACGCGTCCCCGCCGTGGCAGTCGACGCACCCGAGGGGGTGGAGGGGGTGCGGCTCCTCGATCCCGGCATGGCAGCGGAGGCAACCCGCCGACCCCGGGCGAGGGGCGGCGGCCTCCACGGGGGGATCGGGGGGGGCGGGCGGGGGCGCGGTCTCCTGCGCGGCGAGGGCGAGCGCGGCGAGGGAAGCGAAGGGGATCGGGAGGAAACCGAATCGCCCCGGCGCCGCGCGCAAGGCGGGCGATCAGGCGAGGAGTCCCTTGAGGACCTTGCCCCGCGCGGACTCCGCCGGGACGCCGAAGATCTTCGCGATCGTCGGGCAGACGTCGATCGACTCGACCGCGTCCTTCACGATCTTCCCCTTGCGGAAGTCGGGTCCCGAGGCGACGAGGGCGATCCGCAGGAGGTCTTCCGAGGCGTCGCCGTGGTCGAGGCCGCGCCGCGGGTTGAGATCCCGATCCCGGCCGAACTCCGGGAGGACGAAGACCGCGGTCGTTTCCCGGAGCTCCGGGTCCGCCGCGATCCCGTCGATCAGGCGCCCGAGCTCCGCATCGTTGCGGCGGATCACCTCGACGTAGTCGTTGTAGGAGGAGTGCGCGACGTCCGCCTGGATGAGGGAGACCCCGAGGAGGCGCGGCTTGAAGATCCGGAGCACGTTCGACCCCACCCGGAACGCCTTCGCGTCCGCCGCCCCGGGGCCGGTCAGCCGCGAGGTCCCCGCGCTCAGCTCGTCGAGGAGGTAGCGCGCGACGGCCGCGGCGGACTCCGGGTCGTTCGGAGCGACCGACCGCACGCGCTCGGGCGGCTCGACGGCGGCGCGCAGGCGCTTCAGTCGATCCTCGCGGGGCTCGTCGGGAGCCGGGAGCCTCCCGAACTTCTCGAGGACGCCCCGGAACTCCGGGTTGAAGATCCCCTCTCCGGAGACGAGGTTCGCGCCGAAGGCCGAGCCGTAGCGGGGGTGGTCGCTGAAGGCGTAGTTGACCTGCTGCTCCCCCCCCGTCGTCGAGAGCCAGACCTGGGTCGCGGGGATCCCCGTCCCCCGGCGGACGTACTCGAAGATCGTCGGGTTCGTCCCGCGCAGGTTCTCGCGGATTCCCGCGACCTCGACGCACCCCGAGTAGATCGAGAGGGCGGCCCCGTAGTGGCCGACGTTCCGGGCGACCGTCTCCGGGTAGACCACCCCGGCGGCGGCGAGCCGGGCGAGGTTCGGCGCGATCGTCGGGTCGAGGATCTCGCGGCTGCGGACGCCCCCGGCGAACGCGACGAGAACGACACGCCTCGTCTTCGGCGCGGCCACCGGCACCGCGCCCGAGAGGACCCCGGTGCCGGCGACCGCGGCGGCGCCGATCGTCGCGCCCGTGAGCCTCAGAAACTCGCGACGGGGGAGTCGGGGGGAGGGGAGGGGGACGGTCATGAGTCGGGCCCGCGGCGGGGGTGTGCTCTAGTAGTAGCCGTACTCCGGGTGGGTGACGAGGGCCTCGATCACCTCGGAGGGTCCGGAGCCCCTCTCGGAGAGAATCCCGACGAACGTCCGGAGCTCCCGTGCGCTCGGCTCCCGCGCGAGGAGTCGGAGGAACTGTTCGCGGACCCAGCTTGCGGGATCCTCCGGCGCGCTCTTCGGAAGCCCGGCCTTTCCCGAGGAGAGGAGGAGGCGGGAAAGGACCGCGCGGAGGGGCTCGGGATCCGAGAGGGCGCGGGTCGCGTTTCGGGTCCAGCGGAACTCCTCGTCCGTCGGCGGGCGGTCGAGGAGGTCGACGAAGAGGGAGCGGGCGAGCTGGAGCGGGCTCTTCGCGCGCGGCCGACCGAGTCGCTCCGCGTATGCCGGCGAGCCGGCCCATTCGCGGACGATTTCGCCGAACGCACGTGGGTCGGCGGCCAGCCGCTCCTCCGCCCGGCGGGCCTCCTCGCGCGGGAAGAGGGCGCCGTAGAGACGCGTCCACTGCCGCTCCGCGAGCCTGCGGAGGAAGGCGGGCTGCTCGAGGACGATCTTCACGACGTCCGCTTGGCCGCGGCCGGACTGTCCGAAGATCGTGACGGCGTGGCCGTCGTACATGCGCTTCCCCGCCGCGAGGAGGGTGGGGTTGTCCTGGACCGTCATCCCGAGGCACTGCTCGAGAACGACGGTGACGAACGTGTCCGCTCCCGGGTTGCGGCCGCTGAAGTTCGGGGAGAGGAGGATCCGGTGGATCGCCTCGGGAACCGTCAGCGACCCGTCGGCCAGCAGCTCGGGGATCTCGACGACCGCGGGCGAGGTGGGGCGGAAGCCGTCGATGAGGAGGAAGTAGTAGAGCTCGTCCTCGAACCATGCCTGCCAGAAGCTCCGTCCGCCGACGAGCCGGTCGAGGAGCCTCTCTCTCGGGGCGTCGAGCGCTTCGCTCCACTCCCCGCGCGTGGGGGTCCGCCCGAGGAGGTCGAGGTGGAGGGCGCGGACGAGGCGCGCGTCGGCCGGCCCGTCCCCTCCCGGGAGGCCCGGGAGGGGGAGGGCCGCGAGGAGAAGCGGCGGGAGCATCGCCAGCCGCCGAGGGCGGCTCGCCCAGTCTAGGCCCGGGCGCCCCCCTTGGCCATGCGGCCCCCCGAGCGCCGCGGGAGGGGACGGTCAGTTGAGGACGTGGGCGAGGAGCCGGCGCCCGCGCTCCCCGCGCATGCGGTGGAGGGCGACCTCCTGGATCTGCCGGACGCGCTCGAGGGAGACGCCGAGGATCTCGCCGACCTGACCGAGCGTGTGGGGCGGCGCGCCGTTCAGGCCGTAGCGCAGCTCGACCACGAGACGCTCTCTCGGAGAGAGGACCTCCATCGTCTCCCGGAGCCGCTCCGGCAGGCGCAGGTCCTCGATCGCTTCGAAGTCGACTCCCGGATGGGGGTCCTCGAGGAGGTCGAGGAAGCGGTGGGTCTCTCCCTCCTCGTGGCCGACCTCCCGGTCGAGCGAGAGGGAGTACCGGTTCCCGCTCAGGACGTGTTTGACGAAATCGACCGGGAGGCCGGCCGACTGCGCGATCTCCTCGGGCGGGACGTTCGGCTTGCCCGAGGTGACCCGCGCCGCGTTGATCCTCTTCATCGCCTTCTGGATGTAGGCGGGGACGCGCACGGTCCGGCCCGTCTTGTAGAGGAGGCTCAGGAACGCCTGGTTCACCCAGAAGGTCGCGTACGTGCTGAAGCGGACGTTGCGCCACCACTCGAACCCCTCGACCGCCCGGAAGAGGCTCGCGTTCCCCTCCTGGATTAGGTCCGGGAGGGGGACGCCGAGGCCGCGGAACCGCGGGGCGAGCCGCAGGACGAGGTAGAGGGCGCGCTCCACCATCGCGTTGCGGGCCGCGTCGTACTCCGCGCGCCGCGCGTGGAGCGCCTCGGCGGTCTCGGACGGAACGGAGCCGAAGAGGCAGCCCGGCTTCCCTCGGACCCCCTCGTGGTCGCACGCGGCGTCGAACCACTCGCGGTTTTCCGAGCGGGGCGCGCGCAGCGGGAGGAGCCCCGCAGCGGCGAGGGCCCGGCGGTAGCGGCGCCGCACGAGGTCGAAGCGGCGGGCGAGGCGGAGTTCGTCTCCCCGGTCCATCGGGACGATGTGCGAGACCTCGGCCCGGAAGGTCGAGAGGGCGGCCTCGCCCGGCGTGGCCTCGGCCTCGGCCCCAGGGATCCCGCGGAGCGGGATGCGCTCGAACTCGATCCGGACTCGGGCCCGGTCGAGGCCACGGATCAGGCGGTCGGCGACCGCGAGGAAGCGGCCGCGGTCGACGTCGAGGAACGAATCGAGCTCGTGAACCGGGATCGCCGCCCGGGTCTCGAGGTGGGGAAATCCGGAGTTCGTGGGACGCATCGTTCGGGGACCATCCTTCGGACGCAGGCATTTTTACGAAATTCTCACGTTCACGGAAGAGTCACTTATTGACTCTCCTACATGGGATTCGCCGGAAGTGTTTGCGGTCGGCGGGCTCCAGATCTAAGTACGAGGCCGTGCGGACCTTGGATCCAGGAGCTCCAACCATGGCCAGATCTCCCGCCACCCCGACGAGGACATTCTCGCTCGGGCACAGCCCGGATCCCGACGACGCCTTCATGCACTTCGGTCTCGCTTCGGGACGGGTGGAAACCCCGGGGATGGCATTCGAGCAGGTCATAACCGACATCGAGACGCTCAATCGTCGTGCCGAGGCTGGTGACCTCGACGAGACCGCGATCTCCTTCCACGCCTACGCCTTCGTCCGCGATCGCTACCTGCTCCTGCCTCATGGCGGTGCAATGGGGGAAGGCTACGGCCCTGTTGTGGTGTCCCGCCGTCGACTTGCTCCCGCGGACCTGACCGATGCCCGGGTCGCGATCCCGGGCGAGCGGACGACGGCGGCCCTCGCCCTCCGGCTCCTCGTCGGGCCCTGTCCGACCCTCCTCGTCCCCTTCGACCGGATCCCTGCGGCCGTCCTCTCGGGCGAAGCGGACGCCGGGGTCCTGATCCACGAGGGTCAACTCACCTACGCCGGGCAAGGACTTCACAAGGTCCTCGACCTCGGCCACCTCTGGAAGGAGGAGACCGGTCTTCCGTTGCCGCTCGGCGGAAACGCCGTTCGCCGCGACCTCGGCGAATGGATCCCGCGCATCCGGGATGCGTTCCGCCGCAGCATCGCCTTCGGGCTCGCCCACCGGGACGAAGCGCTGACCTACGCACTCCGTTTCGCCCGCGGACTTTCCCGCGACCAGGCGGACCGATTCGTCGGCCTCTACGTGAACGACTCCACGCTCGACTTCGGCGAATCGGGCCGGCGGGCGATCGCGACCCTCTACCGCCGGGCGGCGGAGGCGGGACTCCTCCCCGCCTTCGAGCCCGAGTTCGCGGACTGAGGGAAGGTCCTCAGCCGGGCGCCCCCTCGGAGGCGGCCCGCGCGCGCTGGCGTCTGCCGAGGAAGATCGCGAGGAGGACCCAGAGCCCGCAGAAGGGCGCGAAGGCGGACGCGACCGCCCCCATGCCGAGGACGAACCTCCTCAGGAGGAAATCGACCCCGGACCCGACCGCGTCGCCGAAGCGGTAGACGAACGTGTCCACGAAGTTCTTCGCGACGTACTTCTCCTCCCGCGGGACCACCGTGAAGAGGACGTCGCGGGCGGGTTTGGAGATCCCGTATTCGGTCGCGCGCCGGACGAGGACGAAGAGGACCAGCGTTCGGGCGGTCGGCATCGCGGCGAGGGCGAGGAACCCGACGAGGGTGATCGCGGGGAGGAGCGCGAGGGCGCCGCCGACGCCGAACCAGGCGAAGACGCGGCTCGTGGCGAAGCCCTGGAGGAGAACGGTCAGGACCTGCACCCCGAGGTCGATCCGAGCGAAGAAGACGGTGCGGTCGCGCGCGTTGTCGAAGAGGGTCGCACCGATCGTCGCCTGCTGGAACCAGAGGAAGGTCGAGCTGACCGTGAAGAGGAGGACGAAGCCGCAGAGGGCGAGGAGGTACGGCGAGCGGACGACGAGGCGGACCCCGTCGAGGAGGCTCGCCACGGGCACCTCGGCCTGGCGCGGAACCCGGGGGGGGCTCCCGGCCTCGGGCGCCCCCAGCCCGAAGATGCGGACAAGGCGGCGCACGCAGAGGACGCCCCCCTCGAGGAGGGCCGCGGAGGGGAGGAGGAGGAGGTCCGGAGGCATCCTCTTCGCGAGGAGGGCCGTCAGGCCCGCCCCCGCCAGGGCCCCGACCGTCCCCCCGACGCCGATCAGACCGAAGAGCCGCTTCCCCTGCTCGTTCCGCCAGAGGTCCGCCATGAGCCCCCAGAAGACCGAGACGACGAACAGGTTGAAGACGCTGAGCCAGACGAAGAACACCCGGCTCACCACCGCGCGGTCCACGCGGCCGGGATGGAGGAGGAGAGCGCAGAAGACGAGCATGTTCGCCGCGAAGAAGTGGTTCACGATCGGGATGAAGACCCGGCGAGGGAAGCGGGCGACGAGGGCGGCGAAGAGGGGGTTCGCGACGAGCGTCCCGGCGAGGGTGGCGAGGAAGAGGGCGTTCAGCGCCCCCCGATCCGCGGAGGCCCCGGCCTCGCGCAGCGGCCGGAGGATGAAGTAGCTCGAGAGGAGGCAGAAGAAGTAGGCGCAGGACCAGAGGACCGGTCGGAGCTCCCCTCCCTCGACCCGCACGAGGCGGCCGAGGATCCCCGAGCTACTTCGCAGGCTTCCTCTCGCGCCAGGCCTTGAGCACTTCCGCCTCCCGTCCGGGCGCGATCCCCGCCTTCAGTTTTCCCCGGCGTTCCTCGGGAAGCGTCCTCCACCACGCGAGCGTGTCCTTCGCGGTCTCCGCGACCGGCCGGAAGACGAGCCCCTCCGCGATCGCCTTCGCGCTGCTCACGCGGGCGAAGCCGACGGAGTCCCCCCGCGGCGGGATCCAGATCGGCATGTCGCTCCAGGCCGAGACTTTCTGCGCTTCGAGGAAGTCGGCGTCCGCCCAGGCGAAGGTCGCGTCGCTCCCGCTCACCCTCTTGCAGGCCTCGAGGACCCCCCCCATCCCGAGCTCCTTCTCGGGGCCGGTCGCGTGGTAGACCCCCACGTGACCCCCATCGACCATCCTCATCGTCCACTCGGCGAGGTCGCGGACGTCGACGAACTGGACGGGGTCGGCGGGCGTCCCGGGGGCGAGGACCTCGCCGCCGCGGGCGACGCGGACGGGCCAGTAGGTGAACCGGTCCGTCGGGTCGCCGGGACCCACGATGAGCCCCGGCCGGACGTTCGTCACGCGCCCGGGCATCGCCCCCTCGGCGGCCTGCTCGCACAGCGCCTTGAGCGGCCCGTAGGTCTCCCCCGTCACCTTCTCGACCGTCTCGTCCTCGAGCTTCCCGACGGGCGCGCTCTCGTCCATCCCCGGCCTGCTGTTGTCCGCGAGGACGGAGAGGGTCGAGATGAAGACGTACTGCCTCGCGTCCTTGAGGAGGGTCGCCGAGTCGCGTACGTGACGGGGCACGTACCCCGAGGTGTCGATCACGACGTCCCACGTCCGCCCCTCGAGCGACTTGAGGTCGCCGTTCCGGTCGCCGTGGAGCTTCTCGAGCTCGGGGAAGAGCTGGGGATTCGTCTTCCCCCGGTTGAAGAGGGTGATCGCGTACCCGCGCGCCTTCGCGGCCGCGACGACCTCGGGGCCGAGGAAGGCCGTCCCCCCGAGGATGAGGAGGCGTTTCCCCTCGCCCCCTTTCCGGTCGTCCCGGGCGAAGAGGGAGGCGCGAGGCGCGCCGATCCCCACCCAGGCGCCGGTCGCGGCGGCGCCGGCGAGGAACTGTCGTCGAGTCTTCGGCACGGGAGGGCCTCCGGGAACGGTCGGGGGGCAGATCGAGGCGAACGGTCGGTCGGAGCACGGGCGGCCGCGCGGTCCGGCGAGTCGAGAGACGCTCAGCCCCCCGCCGACCGCGCGGCCCCCTCCTCGGCGGGGAGGTGCTCGCGCTGCGTCTCCTTCGGGATGTAGGCCTCGAGGTGGGAGAGGCCGAGCGCCTCCTTGACCAAGTTGCGGGCGATCACGAGCCGCTGGATCTGGTTCGTTCCCTCGTAGATCTGGAGGATCTTCGCGTCGCGGTAGAACTTGGCGACCGGATAGTCCTCCATGTAGCCGTAGCCGCCGAAGACCTGGACCGCGTCCGTCGCGACCTCGACGGCGACGTCGCAGGCGAAGCACTTCGCCATCGCCGACATCTTCGTGAGGGAGGGCTCCCGGCGGTCGACGGCCGCGGCGGCGGCGTAGACGAGCCAGCGGGCCGCCTCGGTCTTCATCGCCATGTCGGCGAGCATCTTCTGGACCATCTGGAAGGAGGAGATCGGCGCGCCGAAGGCCTGGCGCCGGTTCGCGTAGACGAGGGCGTAGTCGAGCGCCCCCTGCGCGGCGCCCACGGCCTGGGCCGCGACCCCCGGCCTCGCCCAGTCGAGGGTCTTCATCGCGTGGGCGAAGCCGAGGCCGGGGACGCCCCCGAGGAGCTGATCCTTCGGCACGCGGACGCCCTTGAAGTGGGTCTCGCTCACCGGGATCGTCCGGATCCCCATCGAGGGCTCGACCTTGCCGATCTCGAGGCCGGGCGTGCCCTTCTCGACGAGGAAGGCGCTGATCCGGCGGGCCTTCGAGGTGGGGTCCGTGACGGCGAACACCGTGAACAGGTCGGAGACGGGCCCCCCCGTGTTCCACTTCTTCTCGCCGTGGATCACGTAGGCGTCCCCGTCCTCGATCGCGCGCACGCGCAGCGACTGGGCGTCCGAGCCCGCGTTCTTCTCCGAGAGGGCGAAGGAGATGAGGGCCTTCCCCTGGGCGATCCGCGGGAGGTAGCGCTTCTTCTGCTCCTCGGTCCCCCCCACGAGGAGGGGGAAGGAGCCGAGCGCGTTCACGGCGAAGGCGACGCCGAAGCCGGAGTCCGCCCGGGCGAGTTCCTCGACGACGACGGAGAGGGCGAGGATGCCGGCCCCCGCGCCGCCGTACTCCTTCGGGATCCAGACGGAGAGGAGCCCCGCCTCCCCCGCGGCCCGCATCGCCTCGAAGTTGTACGCGGCCTTCCGGTCGCACTCGGCGGCCTTCGGACGGACGAACTTCTCCGCGATCTCGCGGGCGGCGGTCTGCCAGCGTCGCGCCTCTTCGGTCAGGGTGACGGTCAAGGCTCCTCCTCAGGTCGGGCCCGGGGGCCGGAGAACGGGGGGAGACGGTCGTCCCCTCGCGCGCGGCAGGGGGGTCTCGCGGAGGGGCTCAGTAGCGCGGGACGGAAGGATCGACCTCCCGCGACCAGGCGTCGATCCCGCCCGCCAACGAGCGGACGCTCGTGAAGCCGTGGCCGACGAAGAAGGCGGCCGCGTCGAGGGATCGGACCCCGTGGTGGCAGTGGAAGACGATCGGCGTTTCCTTCGGGAGGGCGCGGAGCTCGTCGATGTTCTCGCCCGTGAGGAGCGTCGACCCGTCGATGCTCGCGAGATCGCGCTCTTCGGGGGATCTCACGTCGATCAGGCGCACGCGCGGGTTGCGCTTGCGCAACTCCGAGACCTCCTTCGCCGGCATCTGGAGCCGGCGGTCGAGCTCGTCGCACTTCTCGATGTGGGCGACCGCGCCCTCGACGTCGAGGACGTTGTGGTTGCGGAGGACCTGCTCGAGGGTGTCCGTCGGCTGGAACCCGCAGGAGGAGCACCCCCCGATGTGGTAGCCCTGGAAGAGGGCTCGCTTCGCGCCCGGGGCCTTCTCCAGGATCTCCGCCATCGTCATCTCGGGGCGGATCTTGAGAATCGTCATGGCGACATCTCCGCGGGCCTCGCGTCCCATCCGCCCGGCCCCGCCGGTCCGGGGGGGGCTCGGCCCGACCGGGGGGGATTGTAGCCGAAAGGCCGGGCGCCCGGCTTGACGGATCTCGGCGAACAAGGGGACGATCCCGCGCGTCGGAAGGTCCGGCCCGGACCGAGGTCGGGCGGTCCCGCTCGGCCCCCGGAGTCGGGCGAGCGCCTCGCCGATCCGGTCACCGGCGCGGCGCGAGGGCGCGGGACCGGACGAGGGAGAAGATCCGATGCGGAAAGTTTTCATCGCGGCCGGGATGGCGGCGGCGCTCCTGGCGGTGGGCGCGCCGGCGCAGCCGGTCCTCTGCCCGGCGGGAGGGGTGGTCACGAGCTACCGGAGCGATCCGATCCCGAGCGCCTTCGCCTCGATCGTGGGGCAGCCGGGCGCGGTCGGGGTCTTCCTCCCCCAGACGGACGACACGACCTCGTTCGTCCCCTTCGGCGGCGGCTTCGCCTTCGCCTACCACGGCGTCGCGAAGACGCAGGTCGGGATCTGCTCGAACGGCTGGATCACGTTCACCTCGACGGCGAGCGCCACCCCGACGAACGTCCATCCGGGCGACGGATTGGGCCCGAACGACGCGATCTTCCCCTGGCACGACGACCTGGTCGTCGTCAGCCCGGGCTCCCGGGTCGACTACCGCTTCGATTCCCTCGCTCAGACGTTGGCGGTCCAGTGGACGGGCGTCGGGAACTTCGTCTCCGGCGCCCCCCCGGCGACCCTGGTCGGGCGGGGCTCGTTCACGTTCCAGTGCGTCCTCTACGGCTCCGGCCATCCCACCCAGCCGAACACGATCGAGCTGCGCTACGACCGCTCGACCGCGCCGCCGGTCATGGGCGCGTGTCAGACGACGAACGCGGGGACCACCGCGACGAGCGCGACGGTCGGATGCGAGAACGCCCTCGGGGATCCCCTCTGCGTCGGGGTGGACCCCACGGCGAACGGCGCGGCGAACGGCGCCTTCCCCCCCTGCGACCTGCGCCTGACGCCGGCGACCTACGCGACGCCGGGGCTCTCGGCCGTCACCTCCCTCGTCCCGCAGGAGCCGTTCTGCCACATCGAGGGGCTCCCCGGCACGGTCGCCCTCCCCGGCCCCTGCGCGGGCGGATGCTACGACGACGAGAGCGCCTCGGACCTCACGGGGGACGACCTCGCGCTCGGCAAGTGGGTCGTCGTCTGCAAGAAGCACGTCTGCGGCGCGAACATGAGCGCGAACGGCTTCCTCGCGATGGGACAGGGGACCGACTTCGCGAACTTCGCCAACACCCTTCTCCCCTCGCCGGCCGAGCCGGAGCTCGTCGTGGCTCCGTTCTGGGACGACCTCGAGGCCAAGTCGACCTCGGGGATGTTCTACCGCGTCGACGGTGTTCCAGGCTGCCGGGTCTGGACCTTCGAGTGGCACGACTTCGGCGCCTTCGTCGGGCCGAGCGGCGACTGCGCGGCCAACGGCAGCGTCACGATGCAGGCGCGCTTCTTCGAGGGGAGCGCGGGATCCGTCGCGGCGGGGAGCTGCCCGCCCGCGATCCTGCCCGGCAACGGGAACGACCGCATCGAGTTCCTCTACGACCACGCGAACTTCGTGTCCGGGCCCTTCACGGCGAGCATCGGCGTCGAGAACCAAAACGGCACGGCCGCGGCGACCTGCCTCCCCGGGAACACGAACGCCTCCCCCGCCTCGGGGATGAAGTGCGTCATCGACGACTGCGACAGCGGGGAGGCGCTCGCCTACGGGGATCGGTCGAACAACGCGCCGGCGGGCGTCCCGGCCTGCCTCCCGACGATCCTCACGAACAGCGTTCCGCCGATCGTCGGGAACCCCTTCGGTCTCCAGGTGCTCGGGGCCTCCCCCTCGGGCATCGCGATCCTGCTCCTCGACGGGGGTCCCGCGATCCCCGGCCTGCGGACGCCGGTCCCCTGCGGGGGGGTCCCGAGCCCGTTCGGCACCTTCTGGGTCAACCTCGGCTCGGCTCTCCTGCTCGTCGCGGGTCCCACCTCCCCCGGCGGGCCGTGCGAAGGCTGCGCCAAGGTCGACCTGCCGATCCCCAACGTCTCGGTCTTCGTCGGAGCGGTGATCTACGCCCAGTGGGCCGTCGTTTCGGTCGCGGGCTTCGGCCTCCTCGTCGAGCTGACGGAGGGGAACAAGATCACGATCGGATGAGCGGGGGGGTCCGGTCCTCTCCCCGGGCCCCGTCCGCTACCGCGGCCGCCCGACATGGATGAAGGGGGCCCAGAAGTAGGGGTGGCCGGGCTCGATCGCGGGGCCGCCTCCGGCCTCCGCCAACCCGAGCACGCCGCGAACCCCCGTCGATCGACGGAGGGCGAGCTTCGCCTCGCGGAGCGCGTCCGCGGGGGAGCGCGGGCGGTCGAGCTCGCGGTAGAAGGCCTCCATCGTCTGCGCGGCCGCCCAGTCCGCGACCTGCCAGAGGCTCGCCACGACCGCGCGGGACCCGGCGTAAAGGAAGGCGCGCGCGAGGGACTCGATCCCCTCGCCGGGCCTCTCCGCGCCCCGGGCCGTCTCGCAGGCCGAGAGGACGACGAGGTTCGCGTCGAGGTCGAGCTCGAGGACGTCCGCGACGGCGAGCGTCCCTGCTCCGCCCGCCGCGGCCGCGAGCCCGATCCCCGTCCTCAAGGGGTCCTCCGGATCGACCCATCCGTGGGCGCCGACATGGAGGATCGAGTAGGGGCGGAGGTCTCCCCGAAGGCGCGCCTTCGAGGCCTCCGCGCCGAGGTGGAGGTCGAAACGGCGCGCGGCGAGCGAGCCGCTGCGGTTGCGGGACAACTCGGAGAGGGCGGCCGCGGCCTCTCCCTCGTCCGGCTGCAGGAGGAGGCGCGCGAGGGCGAGCGCCTCCGTCCGGGTCTTCTCGAGCCGCTGCAAGGTCGAGGGGTCGGGCCCGGCGCGGACCTCCCCGAGGAGAGTCTCGAGGCCCTGCCCCGCCCTGGACTCCGGCTCCGCGCTCTCCGACGCGTAGAGGGGATCGGCGAGGACCAAGGCGCGCCCGGCCGCGCGTCGAGGGCCAAGGAGGGAGAGCTCCGCGAGGACCGGCGAGGAGGGGGCGTAGCTGACCGCGAGGCGATCGAGAACGAACTCGACCTCCGAGAAGGAGGAGGGGGCCCCCGCGCCCGGGGGGCCCGAGACGAGGGCCTCGAAAGGGAGCGCGGCGAGGGTCGCGCTCGGCACGATCGCGAGGCGTTCGATCCCCTCCCCCGCCTCGGCGAGGACCGGGGCGAGGAGGCGGAGGAAAGCCCGGCGCCCCGCCTCGACGACCTCTCCTCGCGAGGCCGGACCGGAGGGGCGGCGGACCGCCTCCTCGAAGCGTTCGACCGCCTTCCGGACCTCCTCGCGCTCGCCGAGGTCGACGAGCGCGAACCGCTCCCGCGTGACGACGTAGGCGTAGAGCCGCCGCGTCCCCTCGGCGTATTCGAGGAGCGCCGCCCGTTCCGGGAGCTCCGCCCGGAGGCTCGGCAGGTCGGCTTCGGGAGGGCGGTCGAGGGAGGCGTCGCGGGGCGACAGACGGCCGAGCGCTCGCTCCGCCTCGGCGACGCGTCCGAGGAGGGAAGACGCCTCCGCGCGACGGGCCTCGACTGCCTGGGAGGGCTCCCCCTCCGCGACCGCGCGCGCGATGCGCTCGAGGAGGGCGCCCCTCTCCGCGAGGGTCTCGCGGATCTCGCGTCGCAACGCGATCGCTTCGGCCGTGCGCCCTCCCCCACGGTGCTCGGAAATCCCTTCGAGGAGCGCGCGCCCTTTCCAGCGACCGGCGTTCCGCAGTCCGTCGGTCCAGGCGCGGAGGCGTTCCTCTGGCGTCGCGGCGCGGGCCGCGCGGAGGGCGGCCCAATCCTGAAGAAGCTCGGACCAGGAGGCGTTGGACGCGCGCAGGCCGGAGCGCTCCGGGATGGAGAGGCGGCCGAGGGCCGCCCGGTCGAGGATCCTTGCCGCTTCCTCGATCGCCGGCGCCGCCCCGGCGGGATCCGACTCGGACAGGGCGACCTGGAGGAGCACCGCGAGCGGGAGGAGGAGGTTCTCCTCCGATCCGAGCTCCTTCCACCGTCGGCGCGCGTCCTCGGCGAGCCGGCGCGCCTCCTCCGGTTCCCCCGTCGCGAGAGCGAGGGTCGCGAGCCGCGTGATCGCCCCGGCCTCTCCCTGCCGGGCCCCGATCTTCCCGAAGAGGTCCAGGGCCCGGCGGTGCAGGTCCGCGGCGGCCGAGGACTCTCCGAGAAAGGCGAGCTCGTCGCCGAGGTCCGTCGACGCGGCGGCCTCCCCGCCGAGGTCGCCGACGCGCCGAAAGATCTCCAGGGCCCGCTCGAAGCAGGCGCGGCCGCCCGCGTGGTCCCCGGTCGCGGAGCGCGCCGCCCCGACGTTCGTCCACGCGTTGGCCTCGCCGACCGGGTCTCCCCTCTTCTTGCAGTCGGCGAGGCACCTCTCGTGGAGGAGGCGGGCCCGGGCGTGGTCTCCGAGCCGGGTGCAGAGGATCCCGAGGTCGGTCAGCGCGCCCGTCTCCTCCCCCGCGAGACCGAGCTCCTGGGCGAGGGCGAGCCTTCGCCCTTGGTGGGAGCGGGCCTCCGCGTAATCCCCGAGCTCGAACGCGACGCCCCCGAGTCCGCCGAGCGCTCGCGCCTCGTCGGCTCGGTCCCCGATCTCCTGGGCGATCGCCCGTCGCCGCTCGTAGAGGGCCCGCGCCCTCTCGAGCCGGCCGAGGGAGAGCTCGAGGTCCGCGAGGCTCCCGAGGGCGGCGCCCTCCCCGGCTCGGTCGCCGAGTTCCCGGACGAGGGCCAGGCGCTTCTCGTGGTGGGTCCGCGCCGCCTCGACGTCCCCGCTCCCCTCGAGCACGAGGCCGAGGTCCCCGAGCGCCTTCGACTCCTCGGCGCGATCGCCGCTCTCCCGGGCGAGGGCGAGGTGCCGTTCGTGGAGGGTTCGGGCCTGCGGCAGCTCGCCGAGGAGCGCGTGGATCCCCCCGAGATTCCCGCAGATCCTCCCCTCGCCCACCCGGTCCCCGAGCGTCCGGTAGATCTCCAGGGCTCCCTCGTAATGCTCCCGAGCCTGCGAGGGGTCCCCGACGGCCTCCGCGACGCCGCCGAGGTTTCCAAGGGCGCGCGCCTCCTCCGCCCGGTCGCCGAGGGCGCGCGCGAGGCCCAGTTGCCCCTCGTACCTCTCGCGAGCAGCGGGGAGATTCCCGAGCGAGTACTCGACGTTTCCGAGGCTGCCGAGGGCCCAGACCTCCTCCCGGCTCTCCTTCCGCCCCCGGGCGAGGGAGAGGTACTCCTCGAGCCTCTGGCGCGCCTCGGCGTACTCCCCGAGGGAGCGGTGGGCGATGCCGAGCCCTCCGAGGGCGCGCGACTGCGCGGACGCATCGCCGAGCCCGCGCGCGAGGTCGAGGGCCGTGCCGTAGGCGCCCTTCGCCTCCTTGAACTGGGAGCGCGCGAAGCGCCGGTCCGCCTCCGCCAGCCGGTGGAGGAGCGAGGCGGCGCGGTCCCTCCGCGCGAGGCTCCGCTCCGCGGCTTGTGCCTGGTAGGAGATCGCGGCGTCGAGCCGTTCGCCCCCTCCGGGCAAGGGGGCTTCTCCCGAAACGAGGGCGAGGCGGAAGTCCCCGGAGCCCCCCTTCTCCGACGCAGCCGCCGCGACGATCCGGTAGCGCGCGCCCGCCGCGGCGTCGAAGAGGACGCGCGCGTTGGTCTCGATCCCACCGTTGTCGTCCTCGGCGAGGACCTCGCCCGATTCCCTCTCGACGCGGAGGAGGGCGTCGAAGTCGAGCGACTCGAGGGAGACCGTGAAGGCCCCCCCCGCGTCGGGGACGAACGCGAAACGCTTCGCTGGACCGTGGCCCGGGAGTGCCTCCTCCCTTCCCGAGAGGGAGCCGGCGACCGGCTCGCCCGGCCGGACACGCTCCTCCGGGTCGAGGGTGGAGGCGGGCGACCGTCGCTCGGCGAGCGTGGCGGCGACGAGCAGGGCGACAAGGAGGAGCATGCGCGCGCTCCCGACCCGAGGCGGGTCGGATCATAGCCCGCGCCGAACCCCCGGCGATCTCCCCCGAGGTTGCGCGTTGCGGAGGAGCGGGGCGGGGCCCATATTTCCGCCCCGCGAGCCGGGCCCCCTTGGAGCCGACCCCTCTCCCGATTGCGCAGGCGACCCCCGTCCCTCCGCCTCCGCGGTACGGAAGCCTGCGACTCTCCCTCCTCGCCGGAGCCGCGTACGACGCCGCCGTCGGGCTCTGGACCCTCCTCGACCTGCAGCGGATGGGGATGGTCCTCGGCGCCGGGGAGCTCCGGGAGCCCTACGCGCTCCGGTTCTGCGGGCTCCTCCTCGTCGGGCTCGGCCTCTTCTACTTCGTCGCCGCGCTGGAACTGAGCCGCTCCCTGCGCAGCGCCGCCGCCGCGATCGCGATCCGGTCGTTCGGCGGCGTCTACGTGATCGCCCATACCCTCGCCGGCGGGGTCCCGAAGGTCTTCCTGGCGTTTGGCTGCGTCGACCTCGTCTTCGGGATCCTCCACTACGGGTTCCTTCGCCGAGGGGTGAGGCGGGGCTTCGTTGGGGCCCTCCTCCGGGGATAGCCGGGCTACCCGCGCGAGAGATCGCGCGCCACCTTCTCGCACTCCTCGAGCACGCGAAGCGTGTTCTCGCCGAGCACTCTCCGCACGGTCTCCTCCGAGTGCCCGCGACGGAGGAGCTCGACCGTGATCGCGGGGAGACCGCTGCAGTCCTCCATCCCCTCGGGCAAGGCGTCGACGCCGTCCCAGTCGGCGCCGAGCCCGACGTGGTCGGGCCCCGCCACCCGGATCGCGTGGTCGAGGTGGTCGATCAGGACGGCGAGGGGCGTCTTCGGGAGCGGGTACCTCCGGAAGAGCTCCCGGCGGGCCTCGCCGAAGGCGTCCGTGTCCGCGCCGTGGCGCTTGCGCAGGGCTTCGATCTCGGGCGCGAGGCGCTGGCGGCGGGCGTCGGCCGCCTTGCGGTACGCGGGGTCGACGAACGCGGAGTAGAAGTTGATCTGCACGACGCCCCCCTTCCGGGCGAGGGCGCGGAGCTGATCGTCCGTGAGGTTGCGCGGGTGGTCGTGGAGCGCTCGGCAGGAGGAATGGGAGGCGATGGGGGGGGCGACGCCCGCATCGAGCGCGTCGCGGAAAGTTGCTTCCGACACATGCGAGACGTCGACCATCATCCCGAGCCGGTTCATCTCGCGGACGACCTGCTTGCCGAAATCGGTGAGGCCGCGGTGGCGCGGCTCGAGGGGATCCCCGCTCCCCGCCGAGTCGGCCCAGTTCGTGTGGAAGGTGTGGGTAAGGGTGAGATAGCGCACGCCCAGGCGGTGGAAGGTCCGCAGCGCCGCGAGGTCGTCCTCGATCATGTGGCCCCCCTCCATCCCGAGGAGGAAGGCGATCTTGCCCGAGCCGACGATCGGGCGGACGTCCGCGGCCGCGAGCGCCATCTCGGTCTGGTCCGCGTGTCGCCGGGTCATCTCCCAGGCCGCGTCGATCCGCCGGATCGCGCGGTGGACGGCCGTGCCGGGTCCCGTCCCGGGCCCCTCGACTTTTCCCATGTAGATGGACAGGAACTCGACGTCGAGTCCCCCCTCTCGCATCCGCGGGAGGTCCATGTGCCCCTCCGCGTGCCGGGACCCGAAGTCGTAGGAGGGGTCCTCGAACTTCGGAGTGACGTCCGAGTGGGTGTCGACGACGATCGCCCCCCGGTGGAGGGCATCGGCCCGCAGGCGCAGCGCCTTCTCAGCGTCGCGCTGGAGGAGGAGGAAGAGAGGGAGGAGCGAGATGGGTAGGGGGGGTGGAGCCTGGGCGATCTTAGCCGTTCTTCGGAGAGTGACCCCGCCGGATGCCCTGGGTCGAGGGTGGCGTGCCCGACGGCAACATACTTCGGCGGAAGGCTTTACAAGCCGAATGGCGTGCCGGATTCGACCCCGGTGGACGGATTCCGAGGCTTCCCCTATGGTCCTCGGCCCTTCGTTGCCGAAGGCTAAGCCCTGTGAGCCCCGCCCGAGAGCGCCGCGAGGAGTTCATGCGCCGGATGGGCGGCGGGGTCGCGGTGATCCCGAACAATCCGATCCAGCGGCGGAGCAACGACGTCGACTTCAAGTTCCGCCCCGCCTCGGACTTCTACTACCTGACGGCCTTTCCCGAGCCGGAGTCGGTCGCCCTCTTCTGCCCGGACCGGGATCGGAGGTTCATCCTGTTCGTCCGGCCGAAGGACCGCGAGCAAGAGGTCTGGACGGGGAGGAGGGCGGGGCTCGAAGGAGCCCGGGAGCTCTACGGGGCCGACGAGGCCTACCCCATCGCCTCCCTGGACGAGGAGGTGCCGAAGCTCCTCGGGAACGCCCCGAAGCTCTTCCACCGCTTCGGCGGCGATCCCGGGTTCGACGCGCGGGTCGGGGGGTGGCTCGAGCGGCTGCGGACGAAGGGGAAGCTCGGGATCCACGCGCCCGGGACGATCGTCGATCCGGGGGAGATCCTGCACGAGATGAGGCTTCGGAAGAGTCCGGACGAGCTCGAGCGAATCCGGAGGGCCGCCGCGATCACGGAGGAGGCCCATCGGCGCGCGATGCGCGAGGCGAAGCCGGGGCGCAACGAATGGGAGGTCGAGGCGCTCGTCGACTTCGCCTTCCGGGAGCGGGGGGCGTCGGGGCCTGCCTACCCCTCGATCGTCGCAGCGGGCCCGAACGCCACCGTGCTCCACTACACGGAGAACGCGCGCCGCCTCGAGGCGGGCGACCTCCTGCTCCTCGACGCGGGCTCCGAAGTCGACTGTTACGCCTCCGACGTGACGCGCACGTTCCCGGTGGGTCGCCCCTTCTCTCCGGAGCAGCGGGCGCTCTACGAGCTCGTGCTCCGGGCCCAGGGGGAGGCGATCGCGGCGGTGGCCCCCGGAGTCCCCTTCGACGAGCCCCACCGCCGCTCCGTGCGGGCCCTGACGGAGGGACTCGTCTCCCTCGGGTGGCTCCGGGGAGGCGTCGAGGAGCTCGTCGAGAAGGGGGCGTTCCGGCGTTACTTCATGCACCGCACGAGCCACTGGCTTGGCCTCGACGTCCACGACGTCGGGCGCTACTTCGTCGAGGGGGCTCCCCGGCGGCTCGAGGCCGGGATGGTCCTCACGGTGGAGCCGGGCCTCTACGTCGCCGAGGACGACGCCGGCGTCCCTCCCGCCTTCCGCGGGCTCGGGATCCGGATCGAGGACGACGTGCTCGTCACGCCCGCCGGGCGCGACGTGCTGACCGGGGAGGTCCCGAAGACGGTGGAGCAGGTCGAGGCCGCCTGCGCGGCCTAGCCTCCCCCTCCGAATCCGCGGCGAGGACGATGCGCGTCGACTACGAGGTCCGGTGGGATAACCCCGCCTCTCACCTCTTCACCGTCTCCATGCGGGTCGAGGGGGTCCTCTCCGACCCGGTCGAGGTCGCCATGCCGGCCTGGATCCCCGGCGCCTACGAGGTCCTCGACTCCGCGAAGCATGTCTCGCGCTTCGAGGCGAAGGGCGCGCGCGGGGCGCTGCGCTTCCGGAAGACCGACAAGCAGACGTGGCGGATCGCCTGCCCGGGCGAGCGCGCCATCGAGATCCGGTACCGCTGCTACGCGAACACCGTCTCGTGCATCGCCTCCAGCCTCGACTCGACCCACGCCCACCTCACGGGCGGGACCGTCCTCCTCTACGTCGTCGGGGGGACGGAGGTCCCGTGCACGCTCCGCGTGCAGCGGCCGGCGAAGTGGCAGATCGCGACGGGGCTCGAGCACGCGGGGAGCCCTGACCGCTTCCGCGCGGAGACCTACGACGCGCTCATCGACGCCCCCGTCGAGATCGGGGCCTTCCTCCACGACCGCTTCGCGGTGGCCGGGCGACCCCACCACCTCGCGATCCACCCCTACGGGAAGGAGGAGAAGAACCGCGGCCGCCTGGCGCGGGACCTGCGCAGGGTCGCGGGCTTCTTCGCGGGCCTCTTCGGGGGACTCCCCTTCCGCGAGTACTGGTTCCTCTTCCACCTCCACCCGACGATCGCCAAGGGGGGGGCCCTCGAGCACGGAAACTCGACCCACCTCACGCTCCCCGTCTACCTCGACTCCGAGGACCCGGAGGACTACGACCGGATCGTCGACGTCGCCGCGCACGAGTACTTCCACCTCTGGAACGTCAAGCGCATCCGCCCGAAGGGGCTCGGCCCCTTCGACTACGCGCGGGAGGTCCACACGACGGACCTCTGGGTCGCCGAGGGGCTGACGGATTACTACGCCCCCCTCTCCCTGCGCCGCTCCGGCGTGTGGGACGACCGGAGGTTCTTCCGGCGCATCGCCCGGGCGATCGAGCGGCTCGCGGACATGCCGGGGCGCGGATGGATGTCCGTCAAGGAGTCGTCCTGGGAGACGTGGACGCAGGCCCACTGGCACCGCCCCTACAGCCGCGACGACGCCAATCTGCTCAACCAGTTCACGGACTACTACACGAAGGGCTCGCTCGTCGGACTCGCCCTCGACCTCGAGATCCGCGTCCGGACCGGCGGAAGGAAGTCCCTCGACGACGTCTTCCGACTGCTCATGGAGCGCTTCGCCCCGGCGCCCGAGGGCTTCCCCGAAGGGGCGTTCGAGGCCGCCGCTTCGGAGATCGCGGCCGCCGACCTCTCCCGCTTCTTCCGGGACTACGTCGAGGGGACCCGGGAGATGGACTTCGCCCGCGTCCTGCGCGCGGCGGGCCTGCGCGTGCGGCGGGTGCCGCGCACGAAGAAGGACGACGAGGGGAAGTACGTGCGCAAGATCGTCGGCGCGCTCGGGGTCGAGCTCGACGACCGGGGGGAGGCTCCCCGGATCGTGAACGTGCTGCCGGATTCGCCGGCGGAGGCGGCGGGACTCGACCGCGACGACC
The DNA here is from genome assembly GCA_035695825.1 of Planctomycetota bacterium. Lineage (GTDB taxonomy): Bacteria > Planctomycetota > UBA1135 > UBA1135 > JAKEFM01 > JAKEFM01. The sequence goes on from DASRRH010000018.1 coordinate 336,908, forward strand.
TCCTCCTCGCCGCGGACGGCGAGCGCCTGACCTCGAAGAACTGGCGGACGCTTTTCCGATCGAAGCCGGCCGGCCGGGACCTCGACCTCGCCCTCTTCCGTCACGACCGGCTCCACCACCTCTCCCTGCGCGTGGCCGACGACCCGCGGCGGGCGGTTCGGATCGAGGTCGATCCGGATGCGGGCCCCGCGGCCCGACGGCTCCGGCGGGGGTGGCTCGGCCCCGACCCGTCGAAGAGGAAGGACTCCCGCGCCGACGGGGCCGAGGAGGAGGCTCCCGCGTGATGGGCGAGGTCGGAGTTGGACCGACTACCTGGACCGTGTAAAGATCCTGCTCTGCCGTTGAGCTACTCGCCCGCCGGGCGAAGATTATGCGAGGGCTCTTCGCAAGGAGGAAGGCACGTGCCTTGCCGCCCTCCGCGCCGGAGCGTCCCCGCGCCCACCGGAGACCCCTCATGCGCATCTGCGTCATCGGAACCGGCTACGTCGGCCTCGTCGCGGGGACCTGCTTCGCCGACAGCGGCAACGACGTCCTCTGCGTCGACATCGACGCGGAGAAGATCGCCCGCCTGAACCGAGGGGAGATTCCGATCTACGAGCCCGGCCTCGAGGACCTCGTCCGCCGGAACGTCGCCGAGGGGCGCCTGCGCTTCTCGACGGACGTCGCCCAGGGGGTCCGGGACAGTCTCGTCGTCTTCGTCGCCGTGGGGACGCCTCCCGGGGGCGACGGGAGCGCCGACCTGAGCTCGGTCCTCGCCGTCGCCGAGACGATCGGGAAGGCGGCGAACGGGCGCAAGATCGTCGTCGACAAGTCGACCGTCCCCGTGGGGACCGCCGAGCGCGTGGCGGAGGTGATCCGCCGCCACACGAACCACCCCGTTGCGGTCGTGAGCAACCCCGAGTTCCTCAAGGAGGGCGCGGCCGTCGAGGACTTCCTCAAGCCCGACCGCGTCGTGATCGGGACGGACGATCCCGAGGCCGCCGAGGCGATGAAGGAGCTCTACGCCCCCTTCGTGCGCCGCAACCAGCCGATCCTCCTGATGGACGTCCGGTCCGCCGAGCTCACCAAGTACGCGGCGAACGCGATGCTCGCGACCCGGATCTCGTTCATGAACGAGGTCGCGAACCTCTGCGAGCGCCTCGGCGCGGACGTCAACCGGGTGCGCGAGGGGGTCGGGACCGACGCCCGGATCGGGTTCTCCTTCCTCTACCCGGGGGTCGGCTACGGCGGCTCGTGCTTCCCGAAGGACGTGAAGGCCCTCGAGAAGACCGCCCTCGCGAGCGGGTACGCCTTCCGCATCCTCCGCGCCGTCGAGGAGGTGAACGAGGCGCAGAAGCGGGTCCTCGTCGCCAAGGTGAAGGCGCACTTCGGGGAGGACCTCCGGGGGCGGAGCTTCGCGGTCTGGGGCCTCGCCTTCAAGCCGAACACGGACGACATGCGGGAGGCTCCCTCCATCGCCGTCCTCGGGGAGCTCCTCGCCGCGGGGGCGCAGGTCCGAGCGAGCGACCCCGAGGCGATCCCGACCGCGCGGCGGATCTTCGGCGACGGGGTCTCCTACTTCGAGAAGCCCTACGACGCCCTCCCCGGGGCCGACGCGCTCCTCCTCGTCACGGAGTGGAACGAGTACCGCCATCCCGACTTCGATCGGATGCGCTCCCTCCTCCGGCAGCCGATCATCTTCGACGGGCGGAACGTCTATCCGCCGAAGACGCTGCGGGACCACGGGTTCACCTACTACGGGATCGGGGTCGGCGGGTCCGCCTGAGCCCCGCCTCCGGCGTCTAGGAAGGGACGCCGGCCGGCTCGGCGACGTGGACGGCGAACTTGCTCGCGTCGTCGAAGAGGAGGACCTTGGCGCGCGGACGCCGGGCGAGGCACGCGTCGAGCGTCCTCTGCGCGTCGGCACAGGGGGCGAGGTGGATCCTCTCGAGGAGCGCCGCCGCGAGCGCGGAGTGGGTGTGGACGGCGGCGACCCGCTGGAGCAGCTCGGCGAACTTGTAGGCCTTGTGCGCGTACATGCGGTAGCCGCCGCGCAGCGACTCGAGCACCTGCGGGAGCGGGGCCGCGAGCGCCTCGTAGAAGTTTTCGAGCGCCTCGGAGGGGCCGATGCCGTTGCGGCATTCGGCGAGGAAGAGGATCTCCCCGCCGTCGCGGACGGCGCGCTTCGTCAGCTCGAGGGCGCGCTGGGCCGTGTAGAGGGACTCGTCGTGCGGATAGCCGCCGGGGGAGACGACGAGGATCTCGGCCGGCTCGACGGTGACCCCCGCCTCGCGGTCGACCGCCCGGATCCCCTCCGCGCAGGCGCGTTCGACGGGACCCGCCGTCGCGAAGCGGATGCGGGGGCCGTGGGTGAAGAGGCAGAGGGCGAAGGCGGGCCTCCCGCCGAGGAGGAGGCGCGCCCCCTCCCAGAGGTCGTCGGCGAGCGGGTTGTCGCGCCGCCGCGGGTCGGGGTGGAGGGGGTGGCGACCGAAGGTCGCCTTGGGGTCGAGGGCCATCGCGTGGTTGCCCCGCGCCGTCTCGAGCCCCGCGATCCCGGGGAGGAAGTTCTTCACCGGGCTCGAGTAGCCGGCGAAGTAGTGGTTCTTCATGTCCGAGACGACGAGGAAGGCCTCTGCCTCGGCGGCCCGCCGGTTCATGAGGACCCGCACGCCCCGGCTCGTGCGCCCCTTCTCGAGGAGGTCGCCCGACCGGGCGTCGTGGACGATCACTTCGAAGCGGCCGTCCAGCGGACTCGACCGGAGCAGGGTCTCGAGGGTGCGCGCGAGCGCCCCCTGGTCCTTGGTCGTCGGGTCGTGGGTTCCCGTGCAGACGAAGGCGAGGACCCGCTTTGCGCCGGAGAGGACGCGCGCGGCAAAGGGGACCGTCACGTCCCGCGGCTCCTCGCGCGTCGCATCGTCGAGGAGGAGGGCGACGGTCTTCCCACGCACCGCCTTCTCGAAGGAGGGATCGCGCCGGAGGGACGCCTCCGCCTCGAGGAGGAGCCCCTCGCTCGAGGTCGCGGGTTCCGGGCGGTCGGCGAGGGAGACGAACCGGCCGAGGTTGCGCTCCGGCACGTCGAGCGCGACGCGTCCCGACCCGTACTTGAGTTCGATGCGCACGGCCTCTCTCATCGTACCTCGCCCCCCCCCGGCTCAAGCCGCGGCGCGAGGATGCCCGCCGTCCGCCGGGATTCGATACGATCCCGCCGGCGCGCCGCCCGCGCAGGGGGGCGCGCCGGGAGAGATCCATGCCGAGAGTCCTCGTCCCCCTCGCTCCCGGCTTCGAGGAGATCGAAGCCGTCACCGTGATCGACGTCCTCCGTCGCGCGAACGTGGAGGTCGTCGTCGCGGGGCTCGACGAGGGCCCGATCGAGGGTTCGCGCGGGGTGAAGGTCGTCCCCGACGCGACGCTGGCGGGGGCGGGCTCCGAGTTCGACATGATCGTCCTCCCGGGGGGAGCGAAGGGAGCGGAGCGCCTGCGCCAGGACGAGCGGCTCGCCTCGCTGATCCGCGACCTCGTCGCGAGGAAGAAGCCCGTGGCCGCGATCTGCGCCGCGCCGATCGTCCTCTCCCACCTCGGCCTCCTCGAGGGGAGGAAGGCGACCGGGCACCCCTCCGTCTTCTCGCTGCTTCGGGCCGGCCAGGTCGTGACCGACCGGGTCGTCGTCGACGGCCCGATCGTCACGAGCCGCGCCCCGGGAACGGCGATGGAGTTCGCCTTCAAGCTGGTCGAGATCCTCGTGGGCCGGACGAAGGCGGAAGAGGTGAACCGGGGCGTCCTCGCAAAGCTGTAGGAAGTGCGCCGCCGGGCCGGGCCGATGGAAAAAGGCGGGCCCGCTCGCGCGGGCCCGCCGGGGTGGAGGGGAGGGGGGCGCTCCCCGGCGCGTCCCCTCCCCCGATCACCCGCTCATCCCCCCGGACCCTCCCCCTCCTCCTCCGGGTCCTCCTCCACGGCCTCCCGGTTCGTCTTCGCGAGGGCGTCGGCGATCTTCGCGGCCGACTTCATTCCGGCGAGGGCTCGCTTCACCCGGCTCCCCCGGCTCGTCGGCTCCTCGGCCAGCTCCGCGAACGCCGCGCGGCACCGCTCGAGGGTGGAGGCCGCCTCGGCGTTCTTCCCCTCGACGAGGTGGGATCCCGCGATCCGGTCGTAGGCCCGGATGCGGTCGACCGGATCCTCCCCTTCCTCCGCGACCTTGAGCCACGCGGCTCGGGCCGCCTCGTGGTTGCGCGCGGCGGCATGGACGTTGCCGGTCCACATCCACGCGTCGTCGCGGTACCCCTTCTCGTCGGGGTACTGCTCGACGACCCTCGCATACGCCTCGAGGGCCTTCGCCCCTTCTTTCGCCCGGCGGCGGACGTTGCCGATCTCGAGGAGGGCGCGGGCCGCGAAGCGGCGGTGCGACCCGTTCGCGACGACCCCCTCGAAGGCCGCGACGGCACCCGCGCGGTCCCCGAGCGTCCGGCGCACCTCCCCGAGGCGGAACAGCGCCTCCGCGCACTCGGATTTGCTCTCGGGGAAGTAGGCGGCGACGGCCTCGAAGCCCGCGGCCACCCGCTTCAAGTGATCGATCCGCTCGTCCCCCTTGAGCCCGCGCCCTTCCCGCCGAATCGAGGCGGCGTACCGGATCTGCGCGCGCGCGTCCGCCTGACGGGGAACCTCCGCCCCTGCCCGCGCCGCGCTCGCGCAGAGCGCGAGCGCCGCGATCCACGCTTCCACGTAAAACCTGCGCATGTTTCCTCCTTCGTCGAACTCTCCTGGTCCGATCCCTTCCGGCCCGGCGGCCCCCCGCCTCATCCATTCGCGCACGGGGCGAGCGGGGCGGGAAGCCGCTCCCCCCCTCCGTTCCGCGCCGCCTCGCCCGGCGCCCCCGCGAGGAGGCTCTTCCGCTCCTCGCGCAGCCGCGCCGTGACGCGGCCCGCGATCCATCGCCGCCCCCGCAGCATCCGAACCCTGGCGGTCGTCGAGGAGATCCCGGCGAGCGTCGCGGCCTCGCGGCAGGACCGGCCCGTCCCGTAGCGGGCGAGGAAGAGCTCGCGGGTCCTCTCCGGGAGAGCGAAGATCGCCCCGCGGACCTCCTCGAGCGCCCGGTCGCGGTCGACCGGCCACCCCTCGATCACGACCTGTCCGGGCGTCCGCGAGTCGGGCTCGGGCTGCGGCAGCCCCTCCACCGCCGCCTCGATCGGATACGTCGGGAGGCGCCGACTCCGGCGCATCCCGTCGAGCGCCGCGCGGTACGCCACCCGGAAGATCCAGCCGGAGAGGCGCTGCGGGACGGTCCCCGCGCGGTAGACGAGGAGCGCGCGGAGGAAGATCTCCTGCGTCAGATCCTCCGCCGCCTGGTAGTCGCGCGTGAGCCGCCGCAGGAACTCGAAGACCGGGCCCCGCAGACCCTCGAGCCGCTCCCCAAAGGCGGTTTCCGCCGTCTCCCCCAAGCCCGCCATCGTTCCTCCTCCCGGATCTCATGCTGTCTCGATCGTCCGCGGGCGGCTGGCGCCCACTGGATATGCCGACGAGGTCCGCGAAGAAAGACGAGAAATCCGAAAATGGTTACAGCGCGGCGGACGCGGGGGCGCCGTCAGGGGCGGGGAGGGCCCTGACCGAGGAGCCTCGCGAGCGCGCTCATGATGGCGTCGGTCGTCTCCCGGTGGAGAGCCGTGCGGGAGAGGCCCGGCCTCCGCTCGAGGCGCACCGGTTCCCCGAACCGGACGCGGATCCGCGCGGGACGGAGGAACCGCGCTCCCACCGGGAGCGCTCGGTCCGTCCCCAGGATCGCGACGGGGACGACCGGGACGCCCGCGAGCGCCGCGATCATCGCCGCTCCCGGACGCCCGCGCAGGAGCCGCCCTTCCCGGGACCGGGATCCCTCCGGGAAGATCGTGATCACCCGGCCGCTCCGCAGGGCCCGCGCCGCGGCGACGAGGGTTCCGCGGTTGTTCCCTCCCCCCATCCGGACGGGGATCGTCCGGCAGAAGCGGTACCACCAGTTCACGCCCCGCGACTTCCAGTAGACCTCCGTCATGAGGAAGACGATCCGCCGCGCCGACGCGGCCTGCACGACGAGCGGGTCGAGGAAGGAGACGTGGTTCGGGGCGAGGATGTACGGGCCGCGCAGGCGCGGGGCGTTCTCGACCCGGAGCCCGTAGAAGACCCGCAGGAGGAGGGCCACGAGGTACCAGACCGCGCGGTACGCGACCTCGTTCGCGGCGTCGAGGAGCGCGGCGCCGGGGCCGCGCCGCCGCCCGGTGCGGGCGCTCGCCGGTGCCCGCCCCTCCGTCCCGCTCACTTCCGGAGGAGCCCGGCGGCCTCCCTCGCCGAGGAGGGGGCCGGGCGCCCGCGTGGTCGGCGCCGCCAGGGCTGGTGCGCGCGCGCCGCAGTGCGAAACGCTCGAGGGGAAGGCAGGGCGGACCCCGCGGCGCGGAGCGGGGCGAGGACGAGAGGGAGGGCCCTCCGGGGCGTCATTCGGACCTGGAGGGACGCACGCGCGGCGTCGGGGAGTGTGTGGGCGCCGCGGGAGGCTCCGAGGCCCCGGGAGCCCCCGACGGACCGGGGGCATCCACCGACTCCTCGGCGCCTTCCGGGCCCGAGGGGGGAAGCAACGCCGGGGAGAGGGTCCCCGTCCGGCGCAGGAGCACGAGCTCGGCGGCGACCGAGACGGCGATCTCTCCGTGGGTGCGGGCACCGATCCTCAGCCCCATCGGGGTCCGGACCCGGGCGAGCCACTCGTCGGGGACGCCCGCCGCGCGGAGCTTCCGGGAGAGGATCGCCCACTTCGCCCGGCTCCCGATCATCCCGAGATACCTCGGCCGCGCCCCGCCCCGCCATAGAGCCTCGAGGACGGCGGCGTCGTCGTGGTGCCCGCGGGTCACGACGACGACGTAGGCGAACTCCGCGGTCCCGAGCCGGGACGCGAGCTCGGCCCAGGGGGCGACGACGACCTCGGCCGCCTCGGGGAACCGCGCCCGGCTCGCGAAGGTCTCGCGGTCGTCGGCGACGACGACCCGGAAGCCCGCCTCGCGGGCGACCGCCGCGATCGCCTTCGAGACATGTCCGGCGCCGAAGAGCGTGAGGGTCGGGTCGGTGAGCGGCTCCAGATAGACCTCGACCGTGCCTCCGCAGTAGAGCCCCGAGTCGGGGTAGTCGCGCTCGTTCAGCCGGAAGACGAGGCGCCGCGGCGTCTCCGTCCGCATGACCTCGAGGGCCGCCTCGTAGACGTCCGCCTCGAGGCACCCTCCCCCGACGGTCCCGACGAAGCCCCCGTCGGCGCGGACCAGCATCTTCATCGACTCCTTGCCCGGCGTCGAGCCGCGCGCGGCGACGATCGTCGCGAGCGCGGCGGGCACGCCGCATTCGCGCACGCGGACGATCTCGCGGTAGACGTCCTCGGGCACGGCCCCGGATTCTCCCCGGAGGAAGGGGGAAGGGGCAGGGGGAGCCGGCTATTCGGACGCTCGCGGGGCGTGGAGGGGGGGGCGGACTCCCGGACCGTCGATCAGGCGGACGGCGCCGCGCGTGTCGACGCGCAGGACGAGGAACCGGGAGGGATCCCGCGCGATCAACGCGCGGAGCCACCCCTCGTCGCCCGGCTCGAGCAGCTCGTCCCGGAGCGCGCGCGAGAGGAAGACGGGATGGTCGAGCCCGACTCCGTTCACGACGACGGCGATCGGCCGCCCTCCCCGCAGGAAGTGGGAGAGGAGGCGGTCGATCGTGCCGGGGGAGAGGGGGGCGCTGTCCGTGCGGTGCACGACGTAGGCGGTCGCCTCCGGGCTCGCCGACTCGAGGCCGACGCGCAACAGGTCCCGGTCGCGCTCCGCGTGGTCGGGGTCCGCGACGATCCGCAGCCGCGGCGCGGGCTTGAGGTCCGTCGCCGCCTCCGAGGCGCGTTTCCCGAGCACGACGACAACCTCGTCCGCGCAGGTCCGGAGGAGGACGTCCGCCGTGGCGGTGAGGCCCGATCGTCCGGATTTCCCCCCGGGGGACCCGGGCGTGCCGGGTCGACGGACCCGGCCGCCCGCGATGAGGATCGCGGACACGTACACGTTCAGGCTCCTGGCAGAGCGTCCTTCCTAGACGCCCGAAGTAGCATACGTCGAATCGGCGTTTCGGGCCACGCGGCGAGGGATCCGGGCGCCCTCGGGATCCGAGGATTCGCGTCCGCGCGGGGAAGTCCTCGCGATCTTGGGGTGAGACGACTCTCCGCCCCCATGGACGGAGCGGGGTTGCGCGAAGCGCGGCGTTCTTGCGGATGTTCTCCGGGGCTATTTCGATACGGAGGAGCGGCGCCCTTCCATGAGCAGGAAGCCTCCCACCCCGATCCCCCCGGCGACCGCCGCGACGAGGAAAGGCGCCCGCGCGTCGAGGCCCCAGAGCCACGCTCCCACCCATGAGCTGGGGATGACCGCGAGGCCGCGGACGAAGTAGTAGAGCCCCGCCGCCCGCCCGCGGCGCTCCGGCGGCGTGAGGTCGACGATCCGGGCCTTCCGCGCGGGCTCGCCGATCTCGCGCAGCCCGCCGATCGCGAAGGCGACGCACAGCCCCGAAAAGTCGCGGGCGAGCGCGACGGCGGCGGGAAAGAGGGCGAAGCAGAGGAACGTCGCGACGATCCAGGGCGTGCGCTTCGTCCCGCCTGCCCGGTCGGCCTGGGGGGCGGCCGGCAGGTAAGAGAGGACCGCGACGACCGACTGGACGGCGACGAGCGTGCCGAACCGGGCCTCGCTCAGTCCGAGCCGCTCGACGACGTAGAGGGAGAGGAAGACGCTCGGGATCCCTTCGGCGAGCCGCGCGAAGACGTCGGCGAGGAGGATCCTCCGGAGGGAGGGGGGAAGGCCCCGCCAGATCTCCCGGAACGGGGCGCGATGGCGCTCGCGCTCCGCCGGCTCGCCGGCCTCCGCGAAGAGGCGCCGCTGGAGGAGGGCGCAGCCGATTCCGAGCGCCGCGGTCGCAAGGAGCCCCGCCCGGACGCCCCGGCTGATCCCGACCCACCCGATCAGCGCCCCCCCGACGGGAGGGCCGACGACCCGCGGGACGCGTTTGAGGGCGCCGAGGACGGCGAATGCCTTCGCCCGCCCCCCGGGCGCGAGCGCATCCCCGGTCGCCGCGAACGTGGCGGGCTGCGTGAAAGCGTCGAAGGAGCCGGCGAGGAGGAAACCGAGCAGGAACAGCCCCGGCGTCGGGGCGGCGGCGCAGAGGAGGCAGCCGGCCGAGGCGGCCAAGGCGAAGAGGGGGAGCGCGGCGCGGCGACCGAGCCGGTCGTGGAGCCAGCCCCCTGGGATCTGGCAGAAGGAGTCGAGCGCGTCCCGGACGACTCCGAAGTTCGAGGCCCCGAAGGCGCTCGCTCCGAGCGCGACGAGGTGGAGCGGGGCGAACCGGACCCAGAGCTCCTGCCCCGTCGCGACGACGAGGATCGCGGCGAGGAGGACGACGAGGTCGCGGCGGCTGCCCGGGGGCACGGGCGGGATTGTGCCGGAACGAGCGGAACGGCCGGAACGAGGAGGGCCGGGCGCGGGCCCGGCCCTCCGATCGGATCGCGCCTCCTCGCGCCTAGGCCTTGTGGCCCTTGTCGGGGACCGCCTCGATCGCCTTCTGCGCCGCCTTGCACTTCTCGCAAAGCTCGGAGGCGGGCTTCCCCGCGCACGCCGTGCAGAGGGCCCGGACCTCGGCGGCCTTCTTCACCGCGCAGACCATGCAGGAATGGTCCGTGCCGGCCTTGCGCAGCATGCACTCGGGGCAGGCAGCCGCGATCGACTTCGCCTTCGCCGCGCACGCCTCGCACTGGGCCTTGCCGCGGCACTCGTCGCAGGAGACCTTCGCCGCGGCGGTCTTGATCGCGGAGCAGGTGGCGCACGCGTTCGCCTTCGCCTCGCACTTCCCGCAGCAGTACTTCCCCATCCTCTTGCAGTCCGCGCAGGAGTCCATGACCTTCGCCGCGGCGCACGTGGGATCGGGAAGGGCCTTGACGATCGCGACCTTCTCCAGGCAGGCGGCGCAGGGCGCGGCCTCCTTCGCGCACTTCTCACAGCGCAGGGACGCGGCGACCGCGTCCTTTGCCTCACAGGCGGCGCAAGCCTTCTTCCCCGCGGCCGGAGCGGCGGCGGCTTTGTCCTGGGCGAACGAGGGGATCGTCAGGGCCGCGATGGCGGCGAGCGATCCAATCAGGTGTCTGCGGAGCATGGCTCTTCTTCTCCTACCGGGAGGACGTGGCCGCCGGGGCGCGGCCGCCGCTTCCGCGTCCCCCCCTGGAGAAAGTCTGGGCGGCCGGCCCGGCACCACGTCGCTCGCCGACAGGCGGTCAGGTGAACGCGGAAGCACCAGCGACGCGGGATGGTACGAGCGCGCTCCGGGCGTGGATGAGTCCTTTTTCATCCTCCCTTCATGGTCCCCCTGGCGCACGACCGGGGGCGGGTGGACGGCCCGGCCAGAACGCCTGGCCATCCGCCACCCCCGATCGCCCGTTCGGGTCCGGAAAGTGCCGCGAGATAAGGATTTGAGTCTCCAGTGCGGAGGGGGGCGCGGCGGCTCCTGGCTCCCCCCCTTACGGCCTCGTCTCCGGCCGAATCCTCCTCGCCGCGAAGCCCGTGATGGCTCCACTCTCGAACGCGAGACTGGCGTTCAGGAGCAAGAGGGTGGCGGCGAGGGTGTCAGTCCTGGAGCTGCCTGTCGACGTCCCTCCCCACGAACCGACATTCCCCCCTCGCAGCGGGGTCACCTCTCGGTAGTCGAGGAGGGAGTCCGCTCCGAGTAGGGACGCCTTTCTGAAGAACTGGTATCGGGCCTCGGAGCGTTCGAGGCATCCGTTCCATTCGACGCGGAGCCGGGCGATGCGGACGAGGTCGCTCGGCGGGTCGATTCCTCCTGCCGGATAGATGAGGAGGCCTTCCGCGGGAACCCTCTCGGCCTCGGCGACAGGTTCGAGGATCTGCAGCGGTTCGACCTGCACCTCGACCTGGGGCGTCGTGGCGCACGCGCCGCCGAGGAGCGCCGGCAGAAGGGAGAGCGCGCTCGTCCGACCAAGGGGAGAACGCCGGGGCCCGTCCATCGGGAGAGGGGGCGTAGCGTAGGATAGCGGCCCCTTACGACCTACCATGCCCTCCGTCGCCGTCATCGGCGCCTCGAGCGACCGTACGAAATACGGAAACAAGGCCGTCCGCGCCTACCTCAAGCACGGATGGACCGTCTACCCCGTCCATCCCAAGGAGAAGTCCGTCGAGGGGCTTCGCGTCTACGCGTCGATCCGCGACGTTCCTCCGGGTGTCGACCGCGTCGCGCTCTACGTCCCGTCCAAGGTGGGGGAGACGCTCGTCGACGACATCGCGGCGATTCGGCCGAGGGAGTTCTTCGTGAGCCCGGGGACCGAGAGCCCGGCCCTGATCGAGAAGGCGCAGGCGCGCGGCCTCGATCCGATCCAGGCCTGCCCGATCGTGATGGTCGGTGAAGACCCCTCGCTGCTCTGACGCTCCCCCTCGGGTCAGCCGCGCACGTCCCCGGCCAGGATCTCCTTCACGCCCGCGCCGTCGAGGGCCCCGAGGAGGCGGGCCCACGTGCCCTCGGGGCACGCGACGTCGACCCGCACGATCGCCGAGGGGCGGAAGCCCGGCGCGGAGGGGCGAGCCCGGACCGCGGAGCGGATCGCCTCTTCCAGCGCGCCCCAGTCCGCCGCCTGGCCGTCCACGCGCAGCGTCCCGTCGGAGGCCGCCTCGACACGGATCGGGCGCTCGAAGCGCGGCTCCGTGATCGAACGGGAGGCACAGGCGGCGCCGAGCGCCGCGAGCAGGGTGGCGAGACGGCGAGGCACGACTCGTTCGCGAGGGGGCGCGCTTGAACCCCCTCGGCCGGGCCCGGTATAGCCGCGCCCTCGGCCTGCGGAAAGCGTGGGGCACTCCGCAACCCTCCTCCTCGTCCTCCTCGCGATCGCGATCCTCGCCGTCGCGTTCGCGATCCTCGCCGCGCGCGCGGAGCGCAAGCGCCGCGAAGGGCTCGCCGACCTCGCCGACCGGCTCGGGTTCGCCTTCCACCCGAGCGATCCCTTCGGCCTCGCGGAGCGCTACGGAGGCTTTGCGCCCCTCGCGCGCGGCGACAGCCGCTACGCCTACAACGTCCTCACGGGGGAACGCCCCCCCCTCGGGGTGTTCGCCTTCGACTTCCACTACCAGACCTACTCGACCGACTCGAAGGGGAGGCGGCACACCCACCACCACCACGCGAGTCACCTCGTCGTCGACCACCCCTACGACCTCGGGCGGCTCCTCGTCCGACCCGAAGGGTTCCTCGACAAGGTCGCGGACGCGCTCGGCTTCGACGACATCGACTTCGAATCGGCGGAGTTCAGCCGCCGCTACTGGGTGAAGGCGGGGGACAAGCGACTCGCCTACGACCTCCTCCATGCCCAGCAGATCGAGTTCCTCCTCGCGCAGCCGAAGTTCGGCCTGATCTGCGAGGGGGGCTCGACTCTCGTCTCGCTCGGGGAGAAGCGCGCCGACCCCGAGGGATTCGAGCAGATGCTGCGGCTCGCGCGGGGCTTCCAGGAGCGGGTGCCCGAGTACGTCCGGAAGGACCGCGCCCTCGCGGGCGCCCGGCCGTGAACGGGAGCCCGCCGCTCGGCGCGATCGCGGCGGGGGCCCTCGCCCTCCTCGCCCTCGTCTACGGGGTCGCGACCTTCAACGGGCTCGTCGCGCTGCGCAACCTGCTGAAGGAGGCTTGGGCGGACGTCGACGTCCAGCTCAAGCGCCGCTACGACCTGATCCCGAGCCTCGTCGCGACGGTCCGGGGATACGCGAAGCACGAGCGGGAGGTCTTCGAGCGGATCGCGGAGCTGCGCGGTCGAGCCGCGGCGAACCAGGGGCCCGTCGGCTCGCAGGGCGCCGACGAGAAGCCGCTGGTCGCCGCGCTCCGGCAGCTCCTCGCCGTCGTCGAGCGCTACCCCGACCTCAAGGCGGACCTCTCGTTCCTCGCGCTCCAGGCCGAGCTCGCCGGGACGGAGGACCGGATCGCGGCCGCGCGCCGCTTCTACAACGCGAACGCGCGGGACCTGAACATCAAGGTCGAGACGTTCCCCTCCTCGCTGATCGCGTCGATCTTCGGCTTCCGCCGCTCGGACTACTGGGAGGTCGAGGAGGCGACGCAGCGGGAGGCGCCCGCGGTCGCCGTCTGACCGGTCGCCTCGATCGACTTGCGCGCGGCCGCGGCGATCGGGAGGCGGAGGGCCCGTTCGGGCGACGACCAGCGCGCCGTGCGAGGCGGGAGCCAGCCGTTCGCGGGCGCCGCGCCCTCGAGGAGACGGATCGTGATCGACCGGTCCTCGATGCCGTGCCGGATCGAGACGGGCGAAGGGAGCAACCGGACGGGCGCGCCGAGCAAGGACCGGAGGCGCCGGGAGAGGGCGGAGCGACCGGATCGTCCCCCCTCCTCGACCGTCGGGAGGTCCCACAGTCCCGCGAGGAGGCCTTCCTCGGGTCGTCGGAGGAGGAGCAACGTCCGGCCGCGGCGAACGAGCGCCGCCGTCCACTCGACGCGCCGGACGCGCCGCTCCCTCGGCGGCGGGATCTCTTCCGCGAGGCCGAGGGCCCGGGTGCGGCAGAGCGTCCGGAGAGGGCAGGCGGGGCATCGAGGGCTTCGGGGCGTGCAGACGAGGGCGCCGAGCTCCATCAGCGCCTGGTTGAAGTCGCCCGGCGCGCGCGGGTCGACGAGGGCGGTGGCGGCTTCTCCGAGGGTCCGGCGGTTCCGGCGCGGATCCCCGCGCAGGGCGAGGAGGCGCGAGAGGACGCGCGCGACGTTCCCGTCGAGGACGGGGAAGGGCTTGCCGAAGGCGATCGAGAGGAGCGCCCCCGCGGTGTACGGGCCGACTCCAGGGAGCGAGCGAACGGCCTCAGGATCGCTCGGGAAAGCTCCGCCGTGATCCCTCACGATCCGGCGAGCGGCCTCGCGGAGCATCCGCGCGCGCCGGTAGTAGCCGAGGCCGGACCACGCGGCGAGGACGCGATCGAGCGGGGCGCGCGCGAGCGTCGCGACGTTCGGAAAGGGCCGGAGGAAGCGCTCGTAGTAGGGGACGACCGCCTCGACCCGCGTCTGCTGGAGCATCACCTCGGAGACGAGGATCGCGTAGGGGTCCCGCGTCCGCCGCCACGGGAGGTCGCGGTGCCCGCGCCGCCAGTGGGCGAGGAGCCGAGCGCGCACGTTGGCGACGAGGCGTGACTCCAGGGGGAGCGGCGACGTTCTCAAAGTCTCTCGAACGCGCCCTCGGGCGCGCGCGCCGGGGAGGATTCCGGGTGGAGGATCGCTCCCAGGATCTCGAGCCCGTCGACGAGGCGCGGTCCCGGCCGACTGAAGTGAGCGTTCCCGTCGACGAGGAAGACGCGGTCGCTCCGGACGGCCTCCAGGGAGTCGAATCCGGGGCGGGACCGGACGAGGTCGACCTCGCGGCGGGCGCGCGCGAGGTCGAAGCCGCAGGGGCCGAGGAGGAGCGCCTCCGGGTCGGCGCGGAGGACCTCGTCCCACGCGACGAAGCGGGAGGGTTCTCCCGCGCGCCCGAGCGCGTCCCGTCCGCCCGCGAGGTCGATCATCCGCGGGATCCAGTGACCTCCCACCATGGGGGGATCGAGCCATTCGAGGAAGACGGTCCGAGGCCGACGGCCGCTCCCCTCGCGTCGTCCGGCGACGGCCCGGACTCGCGTCCGGAGCTCGGCGAGGACCCGCGAGGCGGCGCCATCCGCTCCGGCCGCTTCGCCGACGCGTCGGACGTCCTCGAGCACGTCCTCGAGGCTCGAAGGGTCGAGGGAGAGGACGCGCGGGCGCGGGCTCATCCCCCGCACCGCGCGCTCGACCTCCGGGAGGTCGACCGCGCAGACGCCGCAGACCGACTGGGTGAGGACGAGGTCGGGCCGGAGTCGGGCGAGCGCGGGCGCGTCGATCTCGTAGAGCGACGCGCCCGCCGCCCGGCCCTCGCTCACGCGCGAGGAGATCTCGCGACTCGGGAGCCCGGCCGAGTCGAACCGAGGACGGGTGAGCCGGGGCTTCCTGCGGACCTCGGGAGGGTGATCGCACTCGTGGGACACGCCGACGAGAGATTCGGCGAGCCCGAGGGCGCAGACGATCTCCGTCGCGCCGGGAAGGAGGGAGACGATCCGAATCGACGCGGCTCCCCGGTCAGGCGCGGAAGCCCATGGCCTGGAGCGCGCGTTGCGGCTCGCGGCAGGATAGGAAGAAGGTGCCAGTCCGACCCGGCCGGGTGCGCACGCGCATGTCGATCCCCGAACGCGTCTTGATGACCCTGAAGGCGTGGGGGCCTCGGACGAAGCCCCAGAACCCGCCCGGGAGGCCCAGCCCGCGGTGTTGCGCCTGCCATGCGTCCTCGATCTGCTCGAGGGGAAACCTCTTGAGGGGGAGCCTCCTCCCCAGCAGGCCAACGCCCAGTAGGGCCCCGTTCGGACCGAACTCGACGATGATGTTCCGGAACAACCACCACGCACAGAGTCCGCCGGAGGCGAGCGAGAAGGCCAGCCCGGCGAGGTGCTCGCCAGTGAGCTGCCTGCCCTGAACGGCGGCCCAGGCGACCGTCTTCCCGTACGCCAGGAGAATCAGGAGAAAGATGGGTGGGAAGAGCCACCCGAGGCCCCAGCGGACTGTCTCGCGGTGGATCATGGACTCCGGCGCGATCATATTCTCGCTCCCCCCGGGCGCGGCTATCTTCCGCGCCCAGTGGCTCCCGACCCCGCCCCTCCGCGACCCACGTGGGTCGCGTCCCGACCCGGGATCCCCGCGACGCCGGAGACGGCGTTCCGGCTCGCCCGGCTAGTCGGGATCGCCCTGCTCTCCGGCTGCCTCCTCCTCGCCGGGATCGTCGTGTTCGCGGTTTCTCGGGGACGGGGTGCCGGGGTCGAGGACCCCCTTCGCGCGACCCTCGTGCTGATCGGATGGGCGGTGGCGGGGTCGAACCTCCTCCTCTCCTTCGTCCTGCGAGGCCGTCCCCCCGAGGAGCCCGGGAAGCGGGCCTCGCACCTCGTGGGCCGGACGATCCTTTCCCTCGCCCTCAACGAGGGGTCCGTCCTCCTCAACCTTTGCTTCGCCCTCGTGACGGGCTCCCTCGAACCCGGCTTCTATGCCGCGGCGATCGGCTTCGCGGGGCTCGTCCTCCACTTCCCGACCCGGTCCCGGTTCGGGCTCGAGCCGTAGCGTCGAGGGCGTCGCGGGCCTCGCGAAGGAAGAGGTCCGCGGTCCCCGGCCCGTAGAAGGACATCGAGGCCTCGTAGCCCCCGCGGCGGAAGGAGCGCTCGTCGACGACGTAGCCGACGTAGTCGTTCGCGTAGGAGACGAGGAGGAGGGGGCCCGGGAACGATTCGCGGAGCGCGAGCCCGGGCCCCGAGCCGAGGTCGCAGGGGAAGGCGGCGATCGCGAGGTCGCCGACGCGAATGGCCTGCACCACGGTCTCCGCGGGCGTGACGGTTTTCGCCAGGGGATCGAAAAGGAGGCGCAGGACGGGGCCCGCCGCCCCCCGGGTATTCACCGGAGGGAGCGTGACCCGGCGCTCGCAGACGGCGAGGCCCTCGCGGGTGGGAGGGGAGAGGGACGTGGAGAGCTCGCGCGCGCGCGCGGCCACCGCCTCTCCCATCCGCCGCACGCGTTCGAACCCCGGGCCGTCTCCCGGCACGGCCGGGGCGAGGTCGCCGCTCGCCCCGTTGAGGAAGAGGACGCGCGCGCCGGTCTCCTCTTCGAGGATCCCTCGCGCGGCGCCGGGGTACTCCGCCGAGAGGAGGAGGTTGCCGGGGCCGAGGATCGTCGGATGGGCCCCGAACCCGAGGAGGAGGGCGATCGGCCGCGGCTCGCCCGTCGCGGCCTCGAGGACCGCCTGGAAGACGGTGGGGTCGACCGGGCCGTCCTCGAACCGCCGGTTGCGGACGAGGTCGGGAGCCCGTCCGCACGCCCAGCGGAGGCGCGCGGGGCGCACATCGGCGGCGGCCTCGCGCACGCAGCGCGCGATCCGGTCGGCGAGGGTCGAGGCCCACGCGCGGCGAAAGCCCCCCATCGCGGCGAGCTCGGCGAACCAGTTGTCCCAGTAGCCCCCGGGCCCCGAGTGGGTATGGGTGGCCGCGAGGAGGAGCCCGTCGAGCCGCAGGTCGGAGAGGCGGTCGAGGACCGCGCCGCGGAGCGCCCCGGGGATCACGAGGAGGTCGGTCGAGACGATCGCGACGGAGCGGCCGGCGGCCCGCAGGACGAGGGCGCGGGCAACGGGGCGGTCATGGACGGCCGTGAACGCGGCGCCGAAGCGCACGCCGTAGCCTGCGAGGGGGACCGGTCGCAGGGGGGTCAGGTCGACGCCCGCCGCGCCCGCCTCGAGCGCTCCTCCCTCCGGCGCGACGAAGGAGAGGGCCGGGGGGCTCGGGACCGGCGCGGGCCGGGCGCAGGAGCCGGCGAGGAGGAGAAGAGTGAGGGCCAGCCGCGGGGCGGACTTCATCTCCCGACCCGTATCGGATTGGAGGCGATCCAGAGTTCGCCGTCGCGCCGGACCTCGACCCGGTAGACCCCAGGACCCGGGATCGGGAAGGCGTGCTCCCCGCCCGTCCCCGCGTCGACGGGCGTGCCGTCGCGTAGCAGGGCGACGTGGACGGACCCGTCCGCGTCCGCCACCTGGACGACGGCGCGAAGGGGAAACGCGCCGTCGATCGCGCCGCCCATCTCGGCGCGACGGCCCTTCCCCTCGACCGCGAAGGCGAAGCGACGGACGGGAGCGAGGTATTCGAGGGCGACGTAG
The DNA here is from genome assembly GCA_035695825.1 of Planctomycetota bacterium. Classification (GTDB taxonomy): domain Bacteria; phylum Planctomycetota; class UBA1135; order UBA1135; family JAKEFM01; genus JAKEFM01. Next base: position 354,624 of record DASRRH010000018.1, read on the forward strand.
GCGGCGCCGCGGCGGATCGCCTCGATCACCCCCTCGACCGTGAAGGAGGGGGCGAGCACCCGCGTCGTCACCACGCGGAGCCGGTCGCGGTGGGGGACGCCCAGGTTGTCATGCGAGTCGCAGGCCCCGAGGCCGACGACCGGACGCGAGGCGAGCATGCGGTCCCATCCTCGAAGGCCGCGCGTCGGGTCGCCCAGGCCGAGCCGGACGGACATCTCCGAGTCGAAGGGCGCGACGAGGCCGAACCGCCCCACCGTCCAGAGGGGGAAGTCGTCCGCGAGGTCGGTCGACAGGCTGTAGACCTCGACCGCGTCGACGTCGTCCCCTCCCCGCCAGCCGAAGATCGGGTAGCGCGGGTGGCAGGCGACGGCGAGCCCTCCCGCGGCGCGGGTCCGCGCGATCGCCTCGGCGGCCGGTAGCCCCTCGGGGAGCGGCTCCTGCGCCCCGAGGGCGATCAGGTGGCCGTCCCGGGTCCCCACCTCCTGCGCGACGAGGACGAGGACGGGGGGATCGCCGTGCGCGCCCTCCATCGGCTTGGCGTCGAGCCGGTCGTGGTCGGCGATCAGGAGGGCGTCGATGCCGAGGTCGCGGGCGAGGGCGACGAGCGACTCGACCGTGCCGCGGCTGTCGTGCGAGAACGCGGTGTGGATGTGGAACGAGACGCGGACGTCGATCGGCGGGCGAGGGTCGGCCTCCGCCCGGAAGGGGGTCGGCGGAAAGCGCTCCGGCAGGGGCGCCGCGCACGAGCCGGCGAGGAGGAGGAAGAGCGCGCCGGGCCCGCGCGCGCTTTGACTCCCCCCGCGTGCGGCCCTAGCCTCGGCCCGGCGCCGGTCCATGGGATCGCCCCGCCTCGTTTCCTGCGCGTTCGGCGCCTCGTTCGCCATTCTCACGGCGGGATGGGAGAGGGGACTCGGTCGGGCTCTCGGCGGAGACGGCCTCGGTCGCCACCTCGGCCTGGACGCGTTCCTGATTGCGGTCGCCCTGGGGGCAGGTCCGGGAGCACGGTTCCCGGCGTGGAGGCCGCGCCACGCGGGATCGCTCGCCGTCCTCGTCGCGTATCTCGCCCCGGCCTTCGAGAGGGAGGCTAGCCGAATCTACCACGTCGTGGGAGGCGGGCTCGCGGGGGCGGCGGCCAGCGGAGCGCTCGCCCTCCTCCTCGCGGCGGTTCCGGGCGCGGGCGTCGGTCGAGCGCTCGGGCGGGTCCTCGAGGACGGCGCCGCCGAGGCCGTCGCGCTTGCGCTCGCGGGAGCGGCAGGGGGCCTCGCGCTCCTCGACCTTCTCCCCTTCGGGGCCGGATGGGGGGAAGCGCTCCTCCTCCTCGCCGGGATCGGAGTCTCGCTCCCCCTGCGGGCCCCCGCCGGGGTCGAGGCCGGTCCCCGCGAAGCCGGGCCTCCGGGACCCCGGCGCGCGGCCCTCGGCGCCTGCGCGGCGGTCTGCGGGGCTTCGGCGCTCCTCGCCGCGCCGGGGCTCCTCGGGTACGCGGCCCAGTTCCACCCCGGCCGCCTCTTCGACCACGGCGCGATCCTCGTATCGCTCCTCGTCTGCGGGGTCGTCGGGGCGGTCGGCTTCGGAGGCCTCCTCGTTGGCCGCGAACGGCTGCCGGCGGCCTTCGGCTTCGCGGGTCTCGCGGGGGGGGCGGCGATCCTCTCCCTCTCCCTCGTCGGGAAGCTCGCGGAGCCGGCGTTCTTCCAGGGGTACGCCGACCTCTTCGCGAGGAAGGTGGGAGCGCGGGAGGGGACCTTTCGATTCGACGCCGTCTTCGCGTGCGGTCTCGGTTCGCTCGCCTCGTTCGCCGCGGGAGCCTCGCTCCGCTGCGGCCTGGGGGGAAGCCGGGGCTGGCTCGCTCGCCCGGCCATCTCGGGTTGCGTCCTGGGGATCCTCGCCTCGCCCCTCCTCCTGTCGGACGGCCTCGTTGCCGGGGGGGCGGGGTACCGCAAGGCGATCGTCGCCGGGGCCCTGGGGCTCGCGGCGGCCGGCGCCTCGGGCGCCCTCCTCGCGCCGGGGTCGGTTGCCTTCCGGCTCGTCTCCGCCCTCCTCCCGCTGGCCGCGGCCGCGCTCGCCTGGTCGCAGGCCCCGGGCCGCATCCGGATCGCGAACCCGTTCAACTTCATCCGGGTCGAAGTCTTCCGGGCCCTGGAGGCGGTCGACGGACTCGCGACGGCCGCTTCGCTCCCCTCCGGCGACCCGGTCGCCCGGCTCGACCGAGCGATCCTGGCGAACGACGGCCCCTCGACGACCGGAGGCCGGGACGAGATCGCCCTCTCCTGCGCCCTGGCGGAGCGCCTCGATCGCGTCCTCCTCGTCGGCACGCCGATGCCGAGGACCGTCGCGCTCCTCCGCCGAGCGGGCGCCCGAAGAGTGGAGGCGGCGCCGCTCGTCCCGGCGGTCGGCGCGGCGGCGCAGTTCTTCGCCTCGCGCGAGGAGGAGCGGGTCGCCGCGATCCACCGCGCTCCGGCCGGGCTCGCGGGCCCCTACGACCTGGTGATCTCGCTTCCCGAGCCCGCCTACCTCGCCGACGCCGGCCTGACCTATGCAGCCGGAAGGCTCCACGGGCTCGCCCGGTTGGCAGGCCCGCGCGGCCTCGTCGCGGTCTGGGCGGAGGCCTCGTCACTCGCCGGTCCCGCGCTCGACGCCCTCGCCGACGCGGCCGGAGAGGGGCTGCCGCAGACCTTCGTCGCGATACGCGACGTCGAGACGGTCGCGGTCGGGTTCATCGGGGAAGCGGCGGGCGCCGCTCCAGACCGTCTCTCGGCGGGGGGCCTCTACGAGGAGGCGGGACTCCTCTCCGCTTCGGACGTCGAGGGGCTTCGCCTGGGTCCGAGGGGGGGCAGCCGAGGTCTCCTCTCGCGGGTCGCGGATGCGGCGGGGCTCCGAGGCCCCTTCCCCTCCTTTGGGCGGATCGCCCCCGCCGCGTGGCGTCCCCCCCGAGACCGGGACATCGAGCTTCCCGTCTGGAAGCCGGTGGAAGCGGGAGGGGCGGCGGCCCTCGGCCGCATCGCCGAGTGGGCGGGAGAGGGGCCCCTCCGTTCGGTGCTGCGGGGGCTCGCGGCCCACGCCTCCTCCCAGGTGCCGAGCTTCCCGCGCGAGCCGCCGCTCGACCAGATCGAAATCTCGCCCGAGGAGGCTCTGCGCTTCGTCGAGGCCGCCTCGTGCGAGATCGAGCCGATCGCCCGCTTCGTGGAGGGGTGGGGGGACCTCCTCCTCCGGAAGCGGGAGTACGGGGAGGTCCACGCCCGCTTCTCCGAGATCGTCCGCCGCCGGCCGGACAGACCGGGCTTTCTCCGGATCCTCGCCGCGGCGGAGCTCGAGCTCCTCGACCCTGGGGGGGCGCTCGAGCACCTCGACCGCGCCTTCCGGGCGGCCCCGGACGACCTCGGAATCGTCCTCCTCCGCGCGCGCGCGATCGCCGAGGGGGGGGACCGCCCTAAGGCCCGGTCGTTCCTCGAGTCCCTGCTGGAACGGCGTCCGGTGGAGGTCCGTCTGTTCGTGGCGCTAGCGCGCCTCCTGGGCGAGATGGGGGAGACCGCGGCCGCGCGCGAGATGCTCGAAGCCGCGGAGAGGATCGCTCCCGACGACCCCGAGGTGCGCAGGCTGGGGGCCGAGATGCGGCCGAGGTGACCCCCTTCCCCGGTTCCCCCAGGGAACATTGACCGAGGGTGGTGTATCCTACCCCAGCCGGTCCTGCCCTCGCCGGCGGAGGGATCCCGCGGACACGCGCGGGTCCCGGGACCGGCTCCTCCCAGGAGAACCAAAGAGATGAGAGGAAGAACCCTGGTTCTCGCGCCGATCGCCCTCGGGATCGGCGCGCCCGCGCTCCTCGCGGCGATCGAGCGCCTCGATCTGCGCCTCATGGTCGAGAAGGCCGACGGCGCGGTCGTGGGCCGCATCGAGTCGGTCACCTCCACCTTCCACGAGCTTCCGGACGCGGGGGAGCATGTTTTCACCCACGTCCGGGTCGTCGGGAACGACTTCTTCACGGGCGCGCCGGCGGACGTGACCGTATCCTTCATCGGGGGGCGGCACGGCGACTTCGAGAAGTACTGCGCCGAACAGCCCTCCTCGGCCGAACTCAGGCTCGGGAACCGGGTGCTCGCCTTCTACAAGTGGACCCCCGGGATGGGCGGCGGGGAGGGGATGAATGGCCTCTACGCCTCGCACGGGGGGATCTTCACGGTCCTCCCCGGGCCGAAGGGGGACGTCGTCCTCGGCAAGGGGGACGGCTATGCCGTCGCCGCGAACACCGCCTTCCTCACGCTCCAGGCGCAGGCGAACGCGATCCGCGCGTCCCTGCCGGCCAAGCAGCACAAGTAGGAGGGCGCCGTGAAGTCCTCCCGCTTCCCCCTCGCCATCCCGCTCGCCGCGGCGGCCCTCCTGGCGATCCCCGCGTCGGTGCCGGCCTTTGCGCTGCTCGGGTTCACCCTCCCCCTCACGCAGCGCGACTTCCGCGTCTACCAGACCTCCTTCGTGGACGCGACGGCGAACAACAACGTGACGCCGAGCGCGAACTACCCCGGGGCGACGGGGGCCGCGATGGCCCTCTGGAAGGCGGCCTCCGAATGGGGCTCGTACCGCCACGGGACGAACGGCTCGGGGGACGTCACGCAGGGCGCGATCGGCGGCGCCCCGGCGAACACGGCCTTCGCGGACAACCCGCTCGCGAACTTCGACTTCACCTACCAAGGGGTGACGACCACGAACGGCGGCTCCTTCGGGAACGTCATCTCGGCGACCCAGACCTCCCTCGGCCCGGGGGTCCTCGCGGCGACCTTCCTCCCGGGCGGCAGCGGCTCGAGCGGGTGGCAGATGCTCTTCGACGACCCGCAGTGGACCTGGGACGACGGCCCGACGGGGGGCGTCTCCGGCTGGTGCATCCAGGGGATCGGCACGCACGAGCTCGGCCACGCCCTCGGCCTCGGCCACACGGGAGTCGCGGGCGCGACCATGGTCGCGGGCGCCGCCCCCTTCGCCGTCTCCCTCCGCTCGATCGAGACGGACGACGGCGCCGGCATCGTGGCGAACTACGTCGCGGCGTCGGCGACCAAGCCCCGGATCACGGGCCTCTCGGGCTCGTTCAGCCTCGGCGGGCTCCTCACGATCACCGGGACTAACTTCGCGGCGACCGGGAACGAGGTCTGGTTCACGAGCGCGGCCGCGAACGGCAATCCGAAGACGGTGACCGGGCTCGCGTCGGCGAACGCGGGGACGACGATCGACGTGACGATCCCGACGAGCGCGCCCCTTCCGATCGACGGCGACCTCCTCGTCAAGGTCCCCCCCGGGACGCTCGCGGCGAACCTCTCGAACGCATGGCCGATCGACCTCACGTCGGGGCCGCCCCCCACGCTCACCTCGATCAGCCCGGACCCGGCCCCGCTCGCCTCCCAGACCGGGACGCCGATGACGATCACGGGGACGGACCTCGCCACCGTGAATTCCGTCGCGATCGGCGCGGCGACGGTCTCCGGGGCGGCGCTGACGACGAGCGCGACGCAGGTCACCTTCAACCTGCCGAATCCGCTCGCGAACGCGACGCTCGGCCCCCAGTCGGTGACCGCGACGAGCCCGGCGGGGACGAGCAACGCGCTCACCCTCACGGTAGATCCGGCGAACCCGCCCTTCCTCCTCACGCTCACCCCGACGTTCACCGGGGCCATGTTCAACGCCGACACCTACACGGCCCCGGGGAACTTCGTCATCCTCTGCATGAGCACGCTCAACACCCCCTCGATCGCGCCCGGGATCGTCTCCCTCTCGATCGGCGGGAACTTCAGCTTCCTCCTCCTCTTCCCGACGACGGTCGCGAACGCGACGCAGGGGAAGGCGACGACCTCCTTCGTCGTGCCGGCGGGGGGCGGCGGGCTCGACTTCTATTTCCAGGCGGTCTCGCTCCCGCCTTCCGTGATCCCCCCGTTCCTCGCCTCGAACGCGAACACGGTCCACGTCCTCTTCTGACGGACGGCGCTCTCCCGAAGGGCGTCCTCGGGCTCTCCTCGGCCTCTCCGGCGAGGAGAGCCTTGTATTGACGGGAGGCGGATGTACCATCTTTGTGCCGTCCTGCGCGGAGAGGCCGACGCGCCGTACGAGGCGCGCCGAATCGCGGGGGCGCGCGCGCACGGAGTCGAATCGATCAAGCCAAGGGTTGTTCCCAAGGAACGTAAAAAACGACTCTCCTCCTTTCCCCTATTCCCCAAGTTTTCCCCTTGGCTTTTTTTCACCGCCGCGGGTACGGCGGTCCCCGGAATAAGCATGGGGTTCGGGGCCGAGGCCGAAGCAGGGCCCGGCCGGATTGAAGCGCGGGATTCCGCGCCGCTATACTTCGCCCCTTCATTCCCCTCGGGGGCGTGGCGCAATTGGTTAGCGTACCAGACTGTCGATCTGGTGGTTGCGGGTTCGAGTCCCGTCGCCCTCGCCATCGCGGCGAGGCCGATCGCCCGGATCGATCGCTAGCCGGAAGCGCGGAGCCCTGGGCCGGGCCGGCGAGGGGGGGGGGGGACAGCGCGGTTCCGCCTCCGTTGCCCGAGGTTCCGCGCCCCGGTAGGTTCCCTTCGTGCCGCTCCGTCCGGAACCCGCCCCCCTCCCGCGCGATCCGATCGAGGCCTTCGCCGATCGGGTCCGCGAGGCCCGCGACCGCCTCTCGCCCCGGCTTCCCGAGGTCGACCCGGGCGACCTCCTCCTGATCCTCCAGAGTCTCCTCCGGCCTCCTGGGTGGGAGCGCCGGTACTTCCTGAGGTCGGTGCGGCCGGGGGTCTATGTCCCCTGACGAGACCTTCCTCGAGCGGCCCCTCGGTGCGCTCGAGGAAGCCGGGCTCGAGGCAATCGTGGTGGGGACGGCGGGGGGAAAACCGTCGTCACTTCGGGTTCCTCGTTCGTCTCCTCCTAGTAGGCGCTGGCTCCGGGGCAGCCCGAGGCGGCCCCGATCGAGGAGGCGATCGGGCCCTCCGGAGCGGCGCGGAGAGAATCCTTTGCCGATTCGGGTCTCTCGATTGTCTCTACAGATAGAGGGACCGCTCTTCCGCGACGGCCCGGAGCGGTCCCCTTCCGAGGCAACGCCTCCCCGCCGGGGGCCGGGACTCCGCGGGCGGGGAACGGACGGCAGGCCCATCCGGTGCCGGGCCGTCCCGCGACGCCGGAGCGGGCGGCGCTCCGGCGGGGAGGCACTTCCGGGGCCCGAGAGCTCCCGGGGAGAGACGGAGATGACCGAGGTCATGGAGACGGTGAAGATCGTTCCGAACGGCGGGGCGCCCGCGACGGCGGCCGACCCGAGGCCCGCGCCCGACACCGACGCCGGGCTCGAGACGTGGACGGTCCCCCTGGCGCAGATTGACGCCGAGGGGAGCCCGTTCCGGTTCCGGCGGACGATCCGGGCGGACGCGCTGATCCGGCAGCTCGCAGCCTCGATCGAGGCGCAGGGGCTGCTCCACCCGCTCACCGTCCGCAGGAAGGGGGAACTCTTCGAGCTGGTGAGCGGGTTCCGCCGCCAGGCGGCGCTCGCGTTCCTCGCCAGGACGAAGGGGATCGCCCCCTTGGCCTACCCGGTCAAGGTGAGCGTCCTGCCGGACAGGACGAGCGACGACGAGGCGCTGGCGGTCTCGTTCGCCGAGAACCTCGCGAGGAAGTCCCTCGACGCGACCGAGAAGGCGATCGCGTTCGTGAAGCTGCGCGACGAGTTCGGGAAGACCCAGGAGGAGATCGTGGCGCTCGTGCGGCTGGGGAGGACGCAGCTCCAGAAGATGCTCGAGGTCCTCGCGGCGCCGCAGGACGTGCGCGAGGCCTTCCGCGCCGGGAGGCTCGGCTTGAAGCACGCCCTCGTGCTGGCGCGGATCCAGGACCCGGCGGCCCGGGAGGCGGTGATCCGCCGCGCGGGGGTGAAGGCCCTCCGGGTGGAGGCGATCGCGGCGGCGGGCGAGCCGGGGCGCGCGCCGGAGGAGGCGGAAGAGCCGGCCGCGGAGCCCCTCCTCCCCGAACCGGTGAGGCCCTTCGTGCGCCTCGCGCGGAAGGTGGACCCGATCTTCCCCTTCCGGCTCGTGGTCCGGCTGAAGACCGAGGAGGCCGTCGCGAGGGTCGCTCGGTACCTCCTGCGGTTCGCGTAGTCGGGAGCCGCAGGCAGTCCATGGAGGCCGCCGGGCCCAGGAGTCCGGCGGCCTCTCCCGTTGTGTGCCCGGCATGTCCACGCACCTGGAGGTGAAAGTCCTCTGGAGACCCTGAGGGCGGGAACTCCCAGCCGAAGGCAAGGGCCACGCCGCGAGGCGGGGTCCGGAAGAAGCCGGAGGCCATGCTCACGGCCCGACGAACAGAAACCACATACGAGGCGGACGCACCCGGGCGAGTCGGCAATGATCGACGAAGCCCGCGGCCCTCAAGGGGTGCGGACGTAGATGCGGCGGGCGCGTGAGGAAGGGACGTGGACTTACCCGGGGAGACCTGCCGGCGCGTCCGCGTGGACTAGACCGACCGCGAGGTCGGTCGAGGGGTCGGCAGGAGTCAGCCGAGGCCGTAGTAGCCGTCGGTCGCGTCGGTCCGCTCGGGCGAGGCACCGGACCCGAAAGGACGGAAACGGTAGGGCCCGCACGACCGGGAACGCGACGGTGAAGGGCCGAACATGAAGCCGGAGTCGTCCGGAAACTCGACCGGCCCGAAGCGGCCGCCTCGGGATCCGCAGGGATCCCTACCGTTCCCCGAGGGGACGGGTGAAGCCCGTCCGGGCGGGGAAGCGGAGCCGCAGGGACCGGCGGCGTGTGTGGGGTGTAACGAAACTCTTTCCGCTTTCGGGTAGCCGTTCAGGTGATCGGACATCGCCTCCCAGACTCCGGGCAGGACCCGGGGAGGCAAGGCGATGGACGAGGAACGAGACGAGGCGAGGAAGGGAGCGAAGGCCGGGGGGCCCGGGGCCCCGGGCCCCCCGGCGGCCGAGCGGCCGGCGGTCGCTCGCCGTCGCTACGGCGAGCAGGAGCGAGAGGCGCTCCTAGCGGAACTCGCCGCGAGCGGGGAGAGCGTGGCGAGCTTCGCGCGGCGCCACGGGATGAGTGCGTGGAGGATCTACGACTGGCGTAGGCCCGCCGGCGCGAGGACGTCGAAGGCTCCGAAGAAGTCCTCCTCGGGCAGGGGCAGCCGCCCCTACACCTTCGAGGAGCGCAAGGCCGCCGTGGAGGCGTTCTCGAAGTCGGGGATGAAGCAGGTCGAGTTCGCCAGGCTCTACGGGGTGACGCAGAACACGCTCTCGAAGTGGCTGGAGCGCTACCGCGAGGGCGGCCCCAAGGGGCTGGAGAGGCGCGTTTCCCCGCGCACGGGCCGCGGAGCGAAGGCACGCCTCAAGGAGACCGTGCGCGAGGAGATCGTCTCGGTGCAGCGGCGGTTCCCGGACTTCGGGCTTCGGAAGGTGCGCGACTTCCTGTGGCGGTTCTCGGGCCTGTGGGTGAGCTCGGGCTCGATCCGCAAGGTGCGCGCGCAGGAGGGGATCACGCCCCCGCCGCCGGCGCGGCGCCGGGCGCGCCGCTCGGTTCCCCGCCGCTTCGAG
>DASRRH010000019.1:0-184285 GCA_035695825.1 Planctomycetota bacterium
CGAGGGCGACCGTCGCCTCCTCGATCCGTCCCCGGAAGGGCGTGAAGGGGACGCAGTACCGCGAAAGTTCGATCGGGGGGACGGGAGGGGTAGGGGGCGCGGGTTGGGTCACGCTCGGATCGCCCGCCGCGCCCCCCCCCGGGTTCACTTGAGCTTGCCGAGCACCGCCAGGAACGGGTCGGTCGGCGGCTGCTCGCTGATGTCGTGAATGTCGACGTAGGCGATCTTGCCGGCCTTGTCGACGACGAAGATCGCCCGCTCGGCGATCCCCGCGTCCCCGCGGAGCACGCCGTACTGCTGGCAGGTCTGTCCGTGCGGGAAATGGTCGGCGAGGAGCGGGTAGGAGAGGCTTCCCATCGACTTCGCCCACGCCTCCTGGCTGAAGACCTGGTCCGTCGAGATGCCCAGCACCTGGGCATTGCGCCGCTCGAACTCGCGCAGGTCGCGCTCGTACGAGGGCAACTGGACCGTTCAGACGGGGGTGAAGGCGGCGGGGAAGAAGACGAGCACGACGTTCTTCTTCCCGCGGTAGTCGGAGAGCTTGATCTTCTTCCGCGGGCTTCCCTTGCCGGCCGTGTCGCCGGTTGCGGTGAGCTCGAAGTCGGGAGCGTCGTCGCCGACCACGAGCTTGTAGACGGGCTTCATTCCCATGGGGTCGATCCTCCGGGGCTCGAAAGAGACACCGGGTCGGCCGCGGGAGCGGAGGACCCGGAACGATTCCCGCCGCCACACGGTCAGGGGCGCCTCGCGCGAGGCCTTGGGGCGGGGAGCCGGATGGTAGCCAGCACCCCGGGGGGGTCGCAAGGCGAGCGGGGCGCCGTCGCCTGCACGGGTCGCGCCACCGTGCGCCTCGTCGCCCCCGGTCAGGAGCGCGACCTCGGCCGCGTCGTCCTGCGCCCGAAATGAATCTTCCTGGGGCCCGGTGGCCGATCCGCGACGCCTGGCGTAGGATCCTACGCTCGCTTTCTCGTCCCCTCGGGAGGGTCGGTTCATGCTCGAACGCATCGCAAGGAGGGCTCGTCCCCTCGCGGCCGTCTCCGCGGCGATCCTCGTCGCTGGAGCGGCCGCGGCGACGACCGTCCAGAAGCTCGACTTCGCCGGATTGACGCGCCACGCGACGCACGTGGTCGTCGGGAAGGTGGGCGCCGGGGAGGCGGCCTTCACGCCGGACGGCGGCGCGGTCATGACGTCGACGCAGCTGACCGTCGCCGGGGAGTGGAAGGGCTCCACCGGCTCGAAGTCGATCGTCGTCCGGACTCCGGGCGGAAAGGTCGGAGACTTCGTCATGGAGGTCGCGGGGAGCCCGAACCTGCGGCCCGGGGACACGGCGCTCCTCTTCCTCGAGCGCAACCCCGACGGCACCTACGGCGTGATCTCCCTCGCGCAGGGGTCCTTCCGCGTCCTCTCCGGTCCCGACGGAACCCTCCTGGTCGAGCGGGACCCGGAGGCGAAGCACCTGATCGCCGTCGGCGGCCGATCGCCGGGGCGCGTCGAGGTCGTCCGGGCGCCGTTCCTCGCCGTCCAGACCGAGGTCGAGCGGGCGGCGCGCGCGAAGCCGCCCGAGGAAGGAGAGGCCGAGGAGTCCGAGACGATCGTCCCGGTCTCCGACGTGAAGGCGGGAGGTGGGCGGTGAAGCGCACGATCCTCCGCCTCGCCGTCGCGGCCGCCGTCGCGGTCGCCGCCTTCGCCACGCTCGCGCCGGCCTACGTGCTCCTCAGCCCGCCGCGGAAGTGGTTCACGGGCCGGGCGTTCGTCGTCTGCATGGCGCAGGGGGAGAACTCCCTGGCGAATTCCTTCACGCAGGGCGCCTGCCTCGCCGGCGTGCAGGCGTGGAGCGACGCCGTCCCGGGGGTCCCGGTCAGCGGGTCCGTCGACTCCTCGCAGGGGAACATCGGCTTCAACGGCACTGACGGCCAGTCGACGATCTCCTTCGAGGATCCGCAGCACGCGCTCTCGACGGGGACCCTCGCGGCGACGACCGTCGGATACTACGCGACGGCGCAGACGATGGTCACGAACGGGACGACCTTCTACGCGTTCACGGATGCGGACGTCGTCTTCAACGACGGCGTCGACTTCACCTCCCTCGCCGACGCCGAGCAGAACGGGGCGAACGGGAGCCAGTACGACATGGAGGGGATCGCGGTCCACGAGATGGGGCACGCGATCGGGCTCGCCCACGATCCGGTCGAGCCGAGCACGATGTACGCGACCTTCAGCGCGCACGACTACCGCAAGCGCACGCTCGACGACGTCGACGTGAACGGCGGCGGGTTCGTCTACACGCAGGGCTTCGCGCCGGTGACGTTCGCCGCCGGCACGTCGCTCGTCGCGGACACGACGCTGCTCGGGCTCTCGACGGCGACCCTGAAGGCGAACTCGAAGGTCTACGTGCGCGTGACGGTGGTCGACGAGAACGGCAACACCGTTTCGGGCGCGAGCGTCTCGATCTCGGTCACGCGTCCGAACGGGACCGTCGCGACCGGCACGGGCACGACCTCGAGCACCGGTCGGATCACGTTCGACACGGGCAAGGTGCAGACGGCGTCCCCGGGCTACACGGCCACCGTGACGGGCATCACGAAGGCAGGCATGACGTTCAATTCCGCCGCGGGAGACTCGACGGACGTCCAGGACTTCTAGGACCTCGCACCTCGCTCAGGTCCTCGCGGGGCGCGCGCCGTCGATCCGGACCGGCGCTCGCCCCGCGGCGTTCCATCGTCCGTAGAGGCAGCCTAGGGCCGCCTCGACCGAGGGGGTCTCGAAGCCGTAGGCGATCAGGCGGGGTGCCCCCGGAGGCGCCGCCGCCGCCGCGAAGGGAGTTCCGAGGACGACGAGGGGAGGATTCCCCCGGGCGAGCGCCGCCCGGACCTGCGCGATCGATCTCTCTCCGGGCACCGGCCGACCGCGGAAGCCGCGGACCGCGGTGAAGAGGACGACCGCGTCGGCCGGCTCGCGGCCGCAGGCGCCCGCGAAGGCGTGGCAGGAGGCGCTCGGGTCGATGCGGCGCGCGGCCTCCTCGAAGCGCTGGGGCCCGATCTCCGTCTCGTCGTCGTCGACGAGGACGAAACGGACGCCTCGACCGGGAAGCAGGGGCCGAAGCTCCCGGGCGCCGACGAGCGTCAGGGACCGGCGCGCGACCTCGAGGGCGAGGGCGCGCGTCCCCTCGAGACCGACGGGCTCGTCGCTCGGGCCCGCCCCGCGATCGAGGGCCGCGGCGCGCTTGGCCGCGAGGACGCGGGCCGCCGCCTCGTCCAGGCGCCGCGGATCGAGCTCCCCGCGTCCGACCGCCTCGACGATGCGGCGGACCGTCGCCACGGGGTCGGTCGGGTAGAGGACCACGTCGCATCCCGCGGCGAGCGAGCGCGCCGCCGCCTCCTCTTCCGGGAACCGCGCGCGCGCCGCCGCCATCGTGAAGGCGTCGGTGACGACCAGGCCGCCGTAGCCCATCCGCTCGCGGAGGAGCCCGGAGGCGACCGCCTTCGAGAGCGTCGCCGGGAGATCGGGGTCCCGCTCGACGGCCGGGAACCCGAGGTGGCCGACGAGGATCGCCGGGATCTCGGCTTCGACCGCGGCGGCGAAAGGGGCGAGGTCGCGGCGCTCGACCGTCTCGAGGTCGTCCTCGATCCGCGCGAGGGCGAGGTGGGAGTCGACGGTCGTCGGCCCATGTCCGGGGAAGTGCTTCGCCGTCGCGAGGAGCCCGGCTCCCGCCAGCCCGCGGGCGAAGGCGAGGCCGAGCGCCGCGACCCGTCCGGGCTCGTCCCCGAGCGCGCGCGTGTCGACGATCGGGTTGAGCGGCTCGCTCACGACGTCGAGGACCGGGGCGAAGTTCAGGTGGACGCCGAGGGCGCGCGCCTCTCGGCCGACGGCGAGGCCGACGCGCCGCGCGAGCTCCTCGTCGTCCGCCGCCCCGAGCGCCATGAAGGCCGGGAACTCCGTCGCACCCTCCACCTGCTGGCCGGCGCCGCGCTCGAAGTCGGCGCAGACGAGGAGCGGGACGCGGGAGGCCGACTGCGCCCGGGGGAGCGCGTCGCGGACCGCCGCGGCGGTCCCGCCGAAGAGCGCGATCCCGCCGGGGGAGGCCGCCTCGATCCACCGCAGGAGGTGGTCGAGCCCCTCCCGCTCGTGGTTCGGCGCCGGAGGAAGGCGCAGGGCGGGGAAGACGACCTGTCCCGCCTTCTCGTGGAGCGAGAGGTCGGAGACTCTCGGGAGCGGCACCGCCTTAGGATAGCGGCGCGCTTCCTCGAGGACGGAAACGATGGCGAACGCCGCGGGCGGTCGGCTCGTCGCGGCACTCGGGCTCACGATCGGAGGTCGGATGGCGGAAGTCGCAGGGGCGGATGGCCGCGTCGCGGTCTTCTTCGAGGAGGGGTTCCCTTCGATCGACGCGCCGGCCCTCTCGCGGGCGGAGCTGGAGGAAGCGCTCGCGCCGCTCGGCGCGCGGTTCCTCGGGGTCGAGGAGACGAGGGAGAAGCTCAAGAGCGAGGACTTCGACCTCCTCGTCCTCCCGTGCGGGTCGGCGATCCCGAAGAACGCCTGGAAGGCGATCGTCACGTTCCTCGAGGAGGGGGGCTCGCTCTGCGTGCCCGGGGGCGCGCCGCTCGCCGTTCCGGTGCGGCGCGAGAAACAGGGCTGGAAGGTCGAGGTCCCGCAGCCCGCGTACGGCCGGGAGCTCCTCCTCGGCCCGCCCGCGGTGATCGTCGGGCCGGGCGGGCCGTTCGCCGCGGAGGACATCTTCTGCATCGAGGGGGACTCGGCGGGCTTCGCTCCCGCCCCTGCCGCGGAGATCCGTCCGAAGCGGATCTTCGCCTTCGACATGCGGTTCACGGACCGCAAGGATTTCGAGAAGGAGGACGGCTCCGCGGGACCGCGGGACGCCCTCGTCCGCCCGCTCGTTCGGGGCCTCCTGAAGGGGGGCGGCTTCGTCGCCTCCCTCGCCCTCGAGGTCGACCGGCTGCGCGGGCGGTTCGCCGGGGGCCGCTGGGTGCTCGCTCCCTACGAAGGTCCCCGCTCCCCCGCGCTCGTGCGCGCGCTCGCCGAACGCGCCCTCGGAGGCCCGCACGAGTTCCTCGTCCGACCTTCCTCGCCGTCGGTCGGAAGGAACGAGCGCCTCTCCTTCCGGGTCGAGTACCGCCGGCCGCGCGGAGCGAAGGCGGGGAGCGTGGTCGGGGACCCGGCGGCGAAGCCTCTCTCCGCCGAGGCCGCCCTCGCCGGGGAGGGCGGAGGGGTCCTCGCTCGGCGGACTCTCGTGCTCTCCGGGACGGAGGCCCTGCGCGTCGCGGAGCTCGACGCGGGGGAGCTTCCCGACCTCCCGGCCGGTCTCCTCACGGCCTCCGTCCGGCTCGCGGCTCCCTCCGGCGCGATCGAAGCGCGGGGGGGCGCGTGGGTCGGAGAGGAGATGCCCGCGGGTCCGCGCATCGAGGCGAGAGGCGATCGCCTCCTCCGCGGCGGGAGGCCCTTCCCCGTCTCGGGGATGACCTACATGGGCTCCGACGTCCACCGGAAGTTCCTCTTCGAGCCGAACCCGGCGCTCTGGGTCGAGGAGATGGCGGCGATGAAGCGCGCGGGCGTGAACCTGTTGCGCACGGGGATCTGGACGGCCTGGAAGACCGCGATGCTCGACGCGGGCGCGCCGTCCGACTCCTTCCTGCGATCCCTCGACGCCTTCGTCCTCGCGGCGGCGAAGAGCGGCCTCCCGGTGATCTTCACCTTCTTCTCCTTCCTCCCCGAGGCGTGGGGAGGCGAGAACCCCTTCCTCGATCCGCGCGCGGTCGCGGCGCAGCGCGAGTTCGTCTCGGGCGTCGCGCGGCGCTACCGCGGCTCGCCGTGGGTCCTCTACGACTTCATCAACGAGCCCTCCTTCTCCTCGGCGCGCCACCTCTGGCTCGCGCGACCCAACGCCGATCCGCACGAGGAGGCGGCGTGGAAGGAGTGGCTGAAGGAGACCTACTCCGTCGAGGAGAAAGGGGCGGACGGCAAGGAGCGCGAGGAGTCCGAGGCGTGGGGGGAGGTGTTCGAGCGCTGGCGGCTCTCCCCGCGGGGGGGCCTCCGGCTCCCCGCTCCCGAGGAGTTCGAGCCCTGGCGCCACGTCTACGAGGGGAAGGTTCCCCGGAAGGCCGCGGCCTATCCGCGGTTCGCGCAGAGGGCCTTCGCCGCGTGGGCGGCGGCGATGCGGGAGACGGTTCGGGCGAACGCCGGGCCGGAGGCGCTCGTCACCGTGGGGCAGGACGAGGGAGGGCTCGCGGATCGGCCCCACCCGCTCCTCCACGCGGGGGCCGTGGACTTCACCTGCATCCACACCTGGTGGAACAACGACGACCTCCTCTGGGACGCCGTCTGCGCGAAGGCCTCCGGCAAGCCCCTGCTCGTCGAGGAGACCGGGGTCATGCTCGAGGAGGACATGGACGGGAGGAGCCGGAGATCTCCCGGCGAGGTCCGTGACCTCCTCGAGCGCAAGCTCGCCCTCTCCCTCGCCGGTCGCGCGGTCGGCTCGGTCGTCTGGACCTGGAACGCCAACCCCTACATGCCCTCCGACAACGAGGCCTCGATCGGACTGCTCCGCGCGGACGGATCCGAGAAACCCGAGCTCGCCGTCTTCCGCGACTTCGCCGCCTTCCTCCAGAGGAACGCGGAGCGGCTCGTCGACCCGGAGCCCGACCCGGTCGCGGTCCTCCTCCCCCACTCCGGGCAGTACGCGCCGCGCTCCCACGTCCTCGAGGCCACCCGGCGCTGCGTCCGGACCCTCTTCTGCCGGCTCGGGGTCGGCGCGGAGGCCTCGAGCGATCTCGCGCCGGACGGCCTCGACGGCCGCCGGCTGGTCGTCGTCCCGTCGCCGGAGGCCCTCGCACGGAGGGGATGGGACGCGCTCGAGAAGGCGGTGCGCGGGGGCGCGACCGCGCTCCTCACGGGGCCGTTCGACGCCGACGAGGACGGTCTCCCGGCCGGCCGGCTCGGCGCGCTCGGCCTCGCCGGCGAGGTGCGTCCCGTCGCGCGGGAGGCGCGGGTCGAGGTCGGCGGCGCATCCGTCTCCGCGTCCTTCGGCGGGTGGAAGCTCGAACGCGTCGGCTGGCTCGACCTCGGCGGCTCGCCGCCCGCCCTCGTCGAGAAGCCGCTCGGCGCGGGGCGCTTCCTCCTCTGTCCCTTGCCGATCGAGCTCTCCGACGACCCCGACTCGACCGAGGCCGTCTACCGCGACGCCCTCCGGATCGCGGGAGTCGCCCTCCCGTCCGCTCCGCCGCGGGGCCTCCTCGTCCGGACGCTCCGGTTCCCGACCGCCGACCTCCTCGTCGGCGTGAACGAGGGGGCGGAGGCGATCGCGGCGCCCTTCGGAGATCGGGCGGGGGCGCCCCGGTCGATCGCGCCGGGGCGCGCCGTCCTCCTCCTCGTCGAGCGCGGCGCCGGAAACGTGATCGACGCGAGGTGACCCGGGTAGATCCCCTCGATCCTTCCCGACGCGCGGCGCGGAGATGCCGGGAAGTCGGGGCTATCCCCCTCCGAGCTTGAAGAGGACCAGGTTCTCGAGGAAGGCGAGGAGGTCCTGCTGATTCGCCAGCGACAGGTTGACGAAGTTGCTTCTCGAGGCGAGCGCCTCCCCGCCGTGCTCGAGGATCGCCTCCGTGAGCGTCGTCGCGCGGCCGTCGTGGAGGTAGGGGGCCGTCGAGCCCACCCCCCAGAGGTTCTCCGTCAGGAAGGTCGAGGCGCCGGTCCCGACCTCGTCGATCGACTCTGCGAGGCCCGAGCCGATGTCGTGGCGCTTGAGGTCCCCGTACAGTCGCACGATCGCCCGCCCCTCGCCGTCCTTCTGGAAGGAACCGAGCCGGAAGACGACGTTTCCGCTCGCGTCGAGGATCCGGTTGTCAGGCTGGTCGTGCGTCAGGTCGAAGGAGACGGGGAACGCCGGATCGAGTCCCCTCGCGACCGGGTCCTGGCCCGCCGGAAAGGTCGCGTCCCGGAAGTCCGGGTTCGCGCTCGGCTCGCGGAAGACGAGGTCGTTGGCCTTGAGGAAGGTCTTGTGACACGAGGCGCATCCGACGCTCGAGAAGAGCTGGCTCCCGTGATTGATCGCCTGGTTCTCCTGCGACGAGAGGGGAGGGAGGAGACCGTGCGCGGCGAGCTCCTGCTTCGTCGTCGGCCGGGGCTGGGCCGCGAGGTAGACGGCGAGGACTGTCTGGTCGCCGACCGTCATCTCGTCCGCCACCCCGTCGGCGTCGGCGTCGACGCCGTCCCCGGCGATCTCGACGGCCTGCATCCCGAGCTCGTTGTGGGAGGCGCCCCGGTTGAAGTCGCGGAGGGAGGCGACGCTCCCCTTCCACTGGAAGGGCCGGACGACGAGGTCCGGGGAGACCCCCTCCACGTTCGAGGTGTCGAGCGCGACCGTGCAGGGGTTCCCGCTCGGAATCGCCGTGATCGAACCGAAGCTCACGCCCTTCGTCGTGAGCGGCAGGGTCTTCGGCTGGCCCGACCCGCAGGCCTGCGCCGCGGCCTGTTCGCGGATCTGCTGGAGTTTCGCGGTCATCTCCTCGGCGAGGCGCTGGATCCCCCCCGCGCCGAAGAGGTGGGGGGTGTTCCTCTGGATCATCGACCCGAGGTTTCCCGAGTGGAGGGGATCGCGGTGGACGTTCGCGGAGGCGGCGCCCGCCCCGTCCTCGAAGGGCGCGTTGTGGCAGTGGACGCAACTCTCGGCGTTCGGGCCCGTCGCCCTCGAGGGGAAATGGGTCGCCCACTCGCCGGCTCCCGCGAGGTCGGCGCGCGGCACGCGCGTGAAGCGCTGGCCCTGCCCGACGTTCGCCCCGACCCCGTCGAGGGCGTTGAAGGGCGTCTCGAAGAGCTCGTCGCCGTTCCCGAACGCCTCCTCGAAGGCCTCCTCCCCCTGCCCGTTCGCGACGAGGTTCGTCAGGGTGAACTGGTCCACATGGGCGGCCGCCGGCACGTGGAGCGCGCCGACCAGCGTCAGGTCCGTGACGATGGCGTAGGCCGCGAGGCCGGCTCCGAGCAGGATCGCCGAGGCGAGGGCCGTGCGCCGGGCGGAGGGCCGCCCGAGGGCGGCCCGCAGGAAAGATCCCTTCCTAACCGTTCGGGCCATGCGGTTCTCCCTGAGGAGGAGGTGGTCGGGATCCTAAGCACGGCCGGCGGGATGGCGAGTCCCGCGCCCGCCTCGCCCGGCGAACGTCGGGTCGGGGAGATTCGGCCGCCCCTCCGGCTCGCCGCCGGACGGGCGACCCCGCCGAGCGTCGACGAGCTACGGCGCGAGCGCGACCGCGACGACGTTCGTGAACGATCCGGCGAGGGGAGCGAGCGAGGTGAGGACGAGCGCCTGCACGTACACCGTCGCCGGCGCGAGGACGGCTCCGACCGGGACCGGGAACTGCTCCATCCCGGTCGCCGGGACGGAGCCGGTGTGGAACACGAAGAGCCCGATCGGATTCAGGCCGAGCGTGCCCGCGAGGGGCGGGAGGGGGACCGTCGCGGTCCCGAGGGAGAAGGCGAGGACCACCGTCGCGCCGACCGGGCCGGGCGTGTTGAAGCGGACCGTCCCTCCGCTCGAGGGCTCCCCCGTCGCCGTCATCGGGGTGGGCAGGCCGCACGCCTGGGTGAGCTTGAACCCGGAGACGAGGTAGGCCTCCCCCGCGTCGTTGTACGCGTTTCCCATCCCCGCCCCGGTCATCTGGTTCGACAGGAGGTCGGCGTACCCGTCGAGGTCGTGTTCGACCCAGTCCATCGAGTAGCCCATGATGTCCCCGGCCTCGGCGCCCAGGATCCGCGCGTAGGCGAGGCCCGCGCCCGGGGAGAGGAGATCGATCGAGGCGGGGAGCGGGGTCGTGCTCCCGAAGAGGACGTGACACTCCCCGGCGCTCGCGCGGCCGAGGGGACTCGCGGTCGGCGAGCTCACGGCGAAGTCCTGGATGCCGTCGGCGTTCATGTCGAGGAAGAGACAGGTGTCGCCGGCGATGTCCCCCGCGAAGGCCCCCCAGATCACGGTGGCGAAAGGAGGGGGAGACGCGAGGTCGATCGTCGCGCCGCGGAGAGCCGTCCCCCCCTGGAGGATCCAGCACTCGCCCGCGGTCGGGCGCGCGTTGCCCGGCCCGTCGGCGGTGAGCGCGCCGAGGGCGAGGTCGGCGATGCCGTCGCCGGTGAAGTCCCCCGCGCGGAGCTCCTCCCCGCACGTGTCGTTCGCGTCCGGCCCGTAAATGACGGTCGAGGCCCCGGCGGGCGGCGAGGCGAGGTCGATCGTCGAGCCCGGCGCGAGCGGACCGAACAGGATCCACGTGTCGCCGCAGTTGATGCGCCCGTTGCCGGGGCCGTTGCCCGCGCCGATGCCGGGCCCCCCGCTCGTCCCCGCCCCGGAGCGGTTGAGCGCCGCCGCGGCGATCAGGTCGCCGAATCCGTCGCCGTCGACGTCCCCCGAGGCGACCGTCGAGCCGAAGTCGTCGGCCGGGTCGAGGCCGTAGACGACGATCGCCGAGGCGGGGGGCGAAGCCATGTCGATCACGGCCGGCCAGGTGGCGGTCCCCGGGAGGACGTACACCTCCCCCGCCCGGTCGCGGCTGTTCCCCGGCCCGTCGGCCTTGTCGGCGCCGAGGAGGAGGTCGTCGATCCCGTCCCCCGTCACGTCCCCCGCGCGCGCCCAGATGCCGAGCCGGTCCTCCGTCTCCGCGCCGTGGATCGTCGTGACGAACGCGGGAGGGGAGGCGAGGTCGATGTTGCCGGCGATCCCGGGCGCGCCGAAGAGGACGTAGACCGCTCCGGCGTCCGGGCGCGCGCCGCCGGGACCATTCGCGTTCTGCGCGCAGATCAGGAGGTCGTCGACGCCGTCGCCGTTCACGTCGCCGGTGGCGAGCTCGCACCCGGCCGTGTCGCCGGCCGACGGCGACGCCCCCCCTCCCGCGCCCCAGATCGTGATCCGATTCGGCGGGTTCGTCGCGCCGTCGAACACTCCCGCGATCGTCCCGTCCCCCCACCAGACGTAGACCTCGCCCGCGGCGAAGCGGTTGTTCAGAGGCCCGCTGTTCGCGAGCATCGCGCCGATCGCGACGTCGGGGAAGCCGTCGGCGTTGTAGTCGCCCCCCGTCACGGGGAGGCCGACCGAGCCGCTGTTCGGCTCGCTGTTGAAGTAGGACTCCTGGCCCGCCTGGCCGGTCAGGGCGAGGTCCCAGGTCGCGAGGAGCTGGGCGGGGGCCGGGGAGGCGAGGAGGAGCGGAGCGAGGAAGGCGGCGGTTCTCATGGTCGGGGGGCTCGGTTCCCTGGAACGCGCGCCCTCCAACCTTATCCGGCTCTCCGGGAAGCGACAACGAGGCGGGGGCCGGCCGGGGAGATGGAGGACCCGAGGTCGGGCGCCGTCGCGCGGACCGCGCTACCCTCCGGCCGTGACGGACGACGCGGGCTCGTCCGGAGGATCGGAGCGCCTCCTCTCCCTCGATGCCTTCCGCGGTCTCACCGTCGCGGCGATGGTCGCCGTCAACAACCCCGGTGCGTGGGGGGAGGCTTCCCAGTACGCGGCGCTCCGCCACGCGCCGTGGCACGGCTGCACGCCGACCGACCTCGTCTTTCCGTTCTTCCTCTTCATCCTCGGCGCGGCGATCCCGTTCTCGCGCGGCGCGCCGGGGGACGGAAGCCGGGCGATCGCGCTCCGGATCCTCCGGCGGACCGTCCTCCTCTTTGCCCTCGGCCTCCTCCTCCGGGCGTTCCCTCGATTCGACCTCGAGGGGATCCGGATCCCCGGCGTTCTCCAGCGCATCGCCGTCGTCTACCTCGTCGCGGCGCTCCTCGTCCGGAACGCGCCGCCGCGCCTCCAGGCGCTCGCCGCGGCCGGCCTCCTCCTCGGCTACTGGGCCCTCCTCGCGCTCGTCCCCGTCCCGGGGGGGAGCGCGGGGGTCCTCGAGAAGACGGGGAACCTCGTCGCGTGGCTCGACGTCGCGTTGCTCCGCGGGCACCTCTACGAGCCCGCGTGGGATCCGGAGGGGATCCTCTCGACGATTCCGGCGATCGGGACGGCGCTCCTCGGCGCGCTCGCGGGGGGATGGCTCCGCTCGGACCGTCCGGCGACGGGGAAGGCCGTCGGCCTGATCGGCGCGGGGCTCGCCGCGGCGGCCCTCGGAGGGGCGTGGGGCGCCGTCTTCCCGATCAACAAGAACCTCTGGACGAGCTCCTACGCGCTCTTCACGGCCGGCCTCGCGTCCGCCGGCCTCGGCCTCCTCCACTGGATCGCCGACGCGAGGGGGGTCCGCGCCTGGGCGACGCCCTTCGCCGTCTTCGGGACGAACGCGATCGCCTCCTTCGTCCTCTCGACCTTGGCTGCGAAGACGATCGGGTGGCTCCGCTGGAGGGCTCCGGACGACCGCGCGATCGACCTGAAAACCTGGCTCTGGCGCGAGGTGTTCCAACCTCTCGGTCCGCCGAAGGCCGCCTCCCTCGCCTTCGCGCTCGCCTACACGGCGGTGTTCTGGCTCGCGATGCTCCCCCTCTATCGCCGCCGGATCTTCCTCAAGGTCTGAGGGCGCGCCCCCCCGTACCGGGGAAGGGCCTCGGCGACGTCTCCGCCGCTCGCCGGGCGGCGGACGGTCTCGTGCGGGAGAACCGAGAGCCCCTCGCGGCGAGCCGCCTCGCGCAGTCGTTCGTCGAGGCAGACGAAGCCCCCGTTCTCCGCACGCGAGCCCCAACGGACGAGCGCCGCAGAGAGTTGGAGGGCGTCGGCGGCGCCGATCGCGTGAACGGCGAGGATGCGCAGGGCGCGCTCGCGGATCGAATCTCCGGGCAACACGAACTCCGTACCCCTCAGGAGAGCGTGGAGGTCCGCCAGGGTCTCCTCGAAGGAAGCGCCGTCGAGATCCCCCGCCCGGTGTCGCCGCCACAGGGCCGATGCGCACTCGACCGGAGTCGACCACCACGCGGCGATCCGGGGGTCCGCGCGCAGGAGACCCCGGGCGACGTCGCTGCGGGGTTCTGCGATCACGAGCGGGACGAGGGCGGAGGAGTCCCAGAATCTCACCGCCCCGCCTCCCGCTCCGCGAGCAGGGCCGCGAGGACCCTCCCCTCCGGGTCCTTCGCGCGGGGCTCGCGCTCGTAGAACCGCGCGGGGACCGGTCCCCGTCCGGGCCGGAGCAGGCCGAGCCGGATCAGCTCGTCCCGCCCCTCGTCGCCCCCCTCCACCGGGACGATGCGTGCGACCGGACGCCCGCGTTCGAGGACGAGGACCTCTTCTCCTCGCTTGACGAGACGGAGGTAGGCGCTCAGGCGCGCCTTCAGCATGGCGACCCCCGTGGTCTTCATAGTGACCAGACTAGTCAGATCGCGTGGTCCCGACAAGCCACGGACGGGCCTCCCGACCCGCTCGCGCCGCGCTTATCGCCCCGGTCGGAAGCTCGGCCGGGCGGGGCCGAGTTTCTCGCGAAGCTTGGCGGCCAGCGCGGCGAGCGTCTCCGTCGGCGCGTCGGCCGCGGGCGCTTCCTCCCTCTCGAGCGGCGCGGCCTCGGCGAGGAAGGGGCGCGCGGCCTCGGCCTCGCCTCGATGGAGCAGCCGCTCGGCCATGACCGTCGCCGACTGGGCGAGCGTGCGGCGACTCTCCTCGCCCCCGTCGATCTCGAGCGAGCGCCGCGCGACCTCGATCGAGCGCGTCAGGTACGCGTCCCCTTCGCCCGGGGCGCCGCGGCCGTCCGCGCGCAGCGCCTCTCGCAGTTCGCTGTCCGCCACCCGTCGGATCCA
The DNA here is from genome assembly GCA_035695825.1 of Planctomycetota bacterium. Taxonomy (GTDB): domain Bacteria; phylum Planctomycetota; class UBA1135; order UBA1135; family JAKEFM01; genus JAKEFM01. The sequence goes on from DASRRH010000019.1 coordinate 13,699, forward strand.
GCGGGCGTCGGCGGGCGCGGCCTTCGCGAGCCGGTCCGCCCGTTCGAGCGGATCGACCGGGCTCGGCCCGCTCTCCCTCCACTCGAGCGCGCCGTCGAGCAGGTCGACCGCCTCGCGGTCGAGGCCGTCCCGCACGCCGTCGATCGCGGGGCGGATCGTGAGGCCCTCGACGAGGCAGTCGGCCGCCTCCTTCCGCCGATCGGCGATCAGGTGCGCGAACCCGCGGCCGAGCGCGGCCATCGCGATGTAGTGGTTCACGCTGTCGGTGAAGTCCGGGCGCATCTCGGCGCTCGCGCGGAACGCGCCCTCGGCCTCGCGGTACGACTCGATCGCCCGGTCGGACGCCTCGCCGCGACGATGCCACTCGGCAGCGGTGAAGGCCGCTCTCCCCAGGTACCACTCGGAGGTGGGGGAACCCTGCACCTTGGCCATCCGGCGGTGGGGGACGATTTCGAAGACGCGCCCCGCGTCGACCAAGGCGGTCTCGAGGACCTGGTGCAGTTCCGTAGATTCCGGATGACGGTACAGCCCCTGCTGGGCGAGGAACGTCTCCTCACTCCGGCGCCCCAGCGCTCCGAACCAGGAGGCGAGAGAAACCCAGTCGGTCGCGTCGCTCCCGACCCCGAGCGCCGCACAGAAGAGGGCGCGCAGTCCCCGCGCCATCCCGCCGACTTCGACGGCGGGGTCCCCGCCGGATCGAGCGGCGAGGAGCCTCGCCGCGGCGTCTCCGATCCAGCGATAGGCCTCGATCCGTTCCGGCGGACGCGAGAGGGTAGACCGGAGTTCGTCGAGGTTCTTGCGCCAGCGCTCCAAGGAGGGATCCAGAATGGAATGGACCGACGGCGTTCCCCCGAGCGCTGTCTGGAGGGCGCGGATCGGGTCCTCCGGAAGGGGGGGAAGGAGCGACAGGGCCTCGAGCGCGAGGCGCTCCTCCTCGTCGAATTTCCCGAGGTGGTAGGCGACGCGGGCCCGGTCGAGGAGGAGTGAGACGTCGCGCCGCATCGCCTCCGAAGAGCGAGACAGGAATCTCTCGGCATCGGCGAGGAGCAGATCCGCGGGCCTATTCGCCTCGATCCGCCTCCGTGCCAGGCCTAGCGACGCTCGCCCGACGGCGGCGAGGAGGGACGGATCGTTCGGGTTCCCTCGCAGCGCGGCCTCCGCGTCCGCGAGCGCCCCCTCGAGGTCCCGATCGCTCTCGGGGAAGGAGGGACGGGAGAGTGGGCTCTCGCGGCCTTCGATGTGACGCGCGAGGGCGGCCAGGCTCGGAGAGACGCTTCCTCCCTCGTCTCGGAGGGCGGTCAACGCGCGGTGGGACTCCTTCTCCCCGAGGAGCTCACGGAGCGCCGGTTCGGAGGGCGAACGGTTCCGGTGGAGGTCGGTCACCGCGTGGGAGAGCAGGAAGGACCGCGTCCGTGGCGAGGCGCCGTCGACTCGCGCCAGGAGCCGGAGAAGGTCGCCGGAGGGGAGGCTCCAGCCTCCCAACCCCACTCCAGGGTCGTTGACGAGATCCCACAGGGCGGCGGCGACTTGCGCGCGGAGGCCGAGCGCCGTCACGAGGTCCGTGATGCGGTCGAGATGGTCGCCAAGTCTCCGAGCGTGCTTTGCGAGAAGGACGCGGAGGATTCCGATGGACCCGGTCCCTCCTGCCTTCTCGAGGGCGGCGAGGGGACCCCCGAGGTCGCCCTCGCGGCTCACGACGTCCTCGAATCGCGACCGCTCGCGATGCGTGCGGCCGCGCGCGAGGGAGAGCCACTGCGCTTCTCGTTCGGAAGGGTTCTTCGACAGCTCTCGCCACGGGAAGGGGGGAGGGTCCGCCGATCCTGCAGGCGGCGCCTCCGCGGCGGCATCGGCGAGGCTCCGGTCGATCTCATGGAGGTCCCACTGCAAGGAGAGATCGAACGCCTTTTCCCCCGACGGGAGGACGAGGGCATGGCGGGGCGAGATCCGCTCGCCCCCGAGGAACCGGTCGAAGACGACCGGCTCGACCGCCTGGTGCTCCCCGCATGTCACCTCGCCGAAACGCGGGCAAGGCATCCGGCTCCCGTCCCATTCGTAGTCGCGCGGCGAGTGCCGGTGGGGGCTGGCGATCAGGCAGACGAACGGCCGGGTGAGCGCGACGAACTCTGGGTCGCGGTACCGCTCGCGCACGATCCGCTCCGAGGCGGATTCCCCGTCGGCGTTGACCGCGATCAGGATCGGCCGCCCCTCGGCGGCGGAGATCGCGAGGGCGTCCTCGAGGGTGCGCTGCCAGCGGATCTGGCGGTCGGCGCCGCCGGCCGGTCGGGTCGTCGCCGTCGGGGACTGGGGCCCGGGGCTTCCGCAGCCGAGGAGAAGCAGGAACGAGACGAAGACGATCGGCTGCACGCGGACGGGAACAGCAAACACCTGGCCGATCCTAGCCGCGTCGCCGCCCGCGGTTTTGACTTGCGCACGGACGGAGGCAGAATCCCGGCCATGGAGACGATTGCCTACGGAGCGGTGCGAACGGGCCTCGGCGGGTTCCTCGTCGCGGTCTCGAGGAAGGGCGTGGTGCGGATCGGGTTCCCCGGAGAGAAGCGCGCGCGATTCCTGAGGGAGCTCCGTCGGGAGTTCCCCGGAGCGCGGGTCGTGGCCGACCGCGCCGCGGTCGCCCGCCCCGGCCGCGCGCTCGCGGCGAGACTCGAGGGACGGAGGGCCGCCGTGCCCCTGGATCTTCGAGGGAGCGCCTTCCAGCGCTCGGTGTGGCGCGCGCTCCAGCGGATCCCCTTCGGCGGGACGGCGAGCTACGGCGAGGTTGCCCGCCGCGTGGGACGGCCCGGCGCCGCGCGCGCCGTCGGGCTCGCCTGCAACCGCAACCCCGTTCCGATCCTCGTCCCCTGCCACCGCGTCGTCGGCTCGAACGGGGCCCTGGTCGGGTTCGGCGGGGGGCTCGGCCTCAAGCGCCGCCTGCTCGCGGGAGAGCGCAACTCGGCTCGCTGATCGGGCGGGTTCCGGGGGCCGCCGCTCCGTCGCGCCGGTAGACTGGGGCCTCCCGCGCTCGCCCCCGTAAGGAGGCCTCCGTGCGCTCCCCGACCCGAGCCCTCGCGTTCGGCGCAGTCGCGGCACTCGCGCTCCTCCTCGCCGCGCTCTTCCTCCTCCAGGGCGAGGGAGGCTCGGGCGGAACCGAGGCCTTAGGGACGTCGGGAGGGACCTCCTCCGGGGAACCGGAGGCGCCCCTGGCCCCGCACGGTCCGGAAGGAGCCCTCGAGAGCGCGGGCGCGGCCCGCAGCGCGCCGTCGCCCGACCTCGCCGTCCGGAGGACGAACGCCGTCCGCGGCCGGCTCGTGACGAAGGGGGACGAGAAGCCCGTCTCAGGGGCCCTCGTCACGCTCCGGACGGAGGAAGAACGGATCGACTACCCGGAGACCCTCGCTCTCCTCGGTGGAGCCGACGTGGTCGCCTCACTTCGTCGCGAGGGGATCTTCGAGGAGGGCCTGCGCGCGGTGGGGGGGTGGAAGCCGGTGCACGCGGGACGCTCCGGCGCGGACGGCGCGTTCTCGATCGCGGTGCCCCCCGAGCTCCCCCAGTTCCGATTCGAGGTCGACGCAGAGTTCGCCCGCGCCTCTGAAGCGTCCGCGCGGTGGTTCGCCGTCGGCAGCCCCGAGGTCGAAGCGGGCATCACGCTGCGCCTCGATCCGGCGGGCGAAATCGAGGGGACGCTCCGATCGGCGTCCGGCCGGCCGGTCGCAGGAGGGCGGGCCTCCGCCTCTCCGGGGGGGTGGGGCGGCCGCGGCGTCGACGCCGACGCCGCGGGGCGCTTCTCGATCCGCGGCCTCGCTCCGGGGCGCTACGGGATCGCCGCCCTCGGCGAGGGGTGCGGGCCGGCGAGCCGCGCCGACCTGGACGTCCGCGCCGGGGAGGTCACGCGGGTCGACCTCGACCTGCCGCCCGAGTCGTTCCTCTCCGGCCGCGTCGTGGACGAGGAGGGACGCGGGGTCGCGCGCGCGCGCGTCGACGCGAGGCCGAACGAGAGCCTGGGCTCGAATCCGCAGGAGCTGCGCTACGGCCGCGCGATCACGGACGCCGAGGGGAGATTCCGGGTCGGTTCGCTCCGCTCCGGGAAGCACGACCTCGTCGCGTTCCGGGTCGGGCGGCTATCCCCGAAGGCCGAGACGGTCGACGTCCCGGCGGGGTCGGGGGTCGCGGATCTTCGGCTCGTCCTCGCGGGGGGCCGCTCCCTGGCGGGGCGCGTCTTCGACGCATCGAGAGCCCCCGTCGTCGACGCCGAGGTGACCGCGCGCACGGACCGCGCGGCCCAGCGCTCGCGCGGCGTGTTGCGGATGCGCGGCTCGAGCCCGCAGTCGACCGTGACCGCCGCCGACGGAACCTTTCGGCTGGCGGGTCTCGACGAGGGGCCGTACGTCGTCTCGGCCTCGCTCCAGGGGCGCGGGCGCGCCGAGCGCCGCGAGGTCTCTCCGGAGGTCGAGGAACTCCTGCTCGTCCTCGAGGCGACCGGCGCGATCGTGGGGAAGGTCCGCGACGCGGAAACGGGGGAGCCGGTGCTCCGCTTCGAGGTCGGCGCGGAGCGGCGGGATCCCTCGCGCGGGCCGAACTTCAGCGAGGGGCAAGGGGGAAGGCCCTTCTCGACGAAGGACGGCTCCTTCGAGCTGCGGGACCGGAAGCCCGGCACCCACGAGCTGGCGGTGCGCGCGAGGGGCTACCTCGCCGAGAAGGTGAAGGGGATCGAGGTGAAGGCGGGGGAGACGACGGGAGGCCTCGAGGTGGCGCTGCGCAGGGGCGCCTCGATCCGGGGGCGGATCGTCGACAGGGCCTCGGGCGCGCCCGTCCCGGACGCAGCGGTCGTGGCAGACCCTGTCGAGACCGGAGAGGAGACCGAGATCTCCGGCGAGAACGTCGAGGGGGAGCCGAGCGGCCTCGACGGCTCCTTCGAGACCGCGGGCCTCGTCCCGGGAACCTGGCGGGTCTGGGCCACGCGGGAGGGATTCGTCCGAGTGCAGACCGATCCCGTCCGCGTCGGGGAGCGGCAGACGATCGACGGAGTCGTGATCGCGTTCTCGCGCGGGGGCGCGATCGACGGGTTCGCGGTCGGACCGGACGGGAATCCGCTCGCGGGCGGACGCGCGTCGGCCTCGCCCTCCGACCGGTCGGGAGGGGGGTTCTGGATGGAGGCCAGCCTCGGGTACCTGGGTCGCGGGGGACGCGGAGCGATCGTCGACGCCTCCGGCTACTTCCGGCTCGAGGGGCTCGAGCCGGGGAAGTACCTGGTCCAGGCGCAGCCGGCGAGGACGCCGGGCGAGCCACGGGCCGAGATCCAGAGGAAGACGCTCCGGGGGCATGCGACCGTCGAGGAGGGGAGGGTCGGCCGGGTCGAGTTCGCGGAGGCGAAGGGGGGATGTCTCGTGCGCGGCCGCGTCCTCCGCGGGAACGAGGCGGTCGAAGGGGTGGACGTGTCGCTCGTCCCCAAGGAGTGGCCGAAGGACCAGGAGGTGAGGTCGATGCTCCAGTCGCGGCTCGGCGCGCGATCGGGCCCGGACGGCTCGTTCGAGGTCCCGCACGCCCCGGCGGGGGAAGCGCGGGTCTCGGCCCGGACGAGTTCCGGCGGGACCGTCGACCAGACGGTCACCGTGCCGGAGACGGGCACTCTCGCCGTCGAGCTGCGCTTTCCCCTCGGGGAGATCGCCGGGCGCGTCGTCGCCGCCGCCGACCGCTCTCCGGTCCCGAACGTGCCGGTGACCGCCCTTCGGGCCGACGAGGGTGAAGCGAAGGATGGAAAGCGTTCGGCCGTGACGACCGGCGAGGACGGGCGGTACCGGATCCGCGATCTCGCGCCGGGCTCGTACCGGGTGCGGGCGGAAGCGGCTCCGGCCTGGAGCCGCGAGGAGAAGCATGCCACGCTCGCTCCCGAGGAGCGGGGGCCGTTCGACGTCTCCGAGGGCTCCCCTACCCTCGTCGACCTCGCGCTCCCCAATGGCGGCAAGGTCCTCGTCACGGTCCGGGATTCCGAGGGGAAGCCTCGGTCGGACGTCCAGGTCCAGCTCCGCGCGGCGGACGCGAAGAGCGGTTCCCGGACGGACGAGTTCGGCCGGGACTGGTTCGGGAGGGGCGCACAGACGGGTCAGGACGGGACGGCGCACATGCTCGGCGTGCCCGCGGGCCGGTACTTCGTCACGGCCTGGTTCGACGGGTACGCGAATTGTCCGAGCGAGGAGCGCGCGGTCCGCCTGGGAGAGGAGACGGCTTTCCAGGTCGACCTGCGGGAGGGGACGCGCCTCCGCGTTCGCCTCCTCGGTCCCGACGCCCGCCGGGTCAAGAACGGCTGGGTGAACCTCACCGACGCGCGGGGCGTCGAGTCGGTCGCGCGCCTGGAGAGAGCGGAGGACTCGGGTTCCGAGGAGCGGGGCCTGCTTCTCGCCCGCCTTCTCCCCGGGTCGTACGCGGTGAGGGGTTCGGTGCAGGGTTTCCGGACGTACGAGGGGACGGTCGTCGTCGGCTCCGCCTCGCCCCAGGACCTCGAGATCCGGCTCGAGCGCGAGGAGACGCAGCCGGCGGACGCGCCGCGCTGACGCTCCTCCTCGTCCACGCCGCCGCCACGCTCGCGCTGGCGGGCCTCGTCTGGTTCGTCCAGCTCGTGCACTACCCGCTCCTTGCGCGGGTGGGCGCGTCCGAGTTCGCTCGTTACGAGGCCGAGCACCTCTACCGGAGTCGGTGGGTCGCGGGCATTCCGATGGCGGTCGAGGGCGTCAGTGCCGTCCTCCTCGTCGCGAGGCCACCCGAAGGAATCCCGCGGACGTGGCCGTGGATCGGGCTCGCGCTCCTCGCCGGGATCTGGGCCTCGACCTTTCTCCGGGAGATCCCGCGGCACCGGCGGCTCGCGCGCGGTTTCGACCCGGCCGTCCACCGCGCCCTCGTCGTGGGGAATTGGCGCCGGACGGTCGGATGGAGCGTGCGCGCGGTCCTCGCGCTCGCGATGCTCGGCCGCGCCTCGGGGTGAAACTCGCCCTGCAATAGTGCTGGACGAACTCTGAGGGGACTCCTCCCGACTCGCTCACGACCCTCTCCCCGCCTCCTCTCCGCCACCCGACCGCGTCTCCGTGACAAGTCGCTCGAAGTCGGGCTCGCGCGCCGCCTCGAAGGAAAGGTGCTCCCCGGTCCGCGGGTGGTCGAAGGCGAGGCGATGCGCGTGGAGGAGAGGCCTCGCGATCCCGTGCGTCTCCCTGGCGCGGGCATTCGCCGCGGGGTCGCCGTAGCGAGGGTCGCCGAGGATCGGGTGGCCGATCGCCTTCAGGTGCGCCCGGATCTGGTGGGTGCGCCCGGTCTCGAGCCGCGCCTCGACGAGGGTGCAGTCACGGAGCCGCTCGAGGGAGCGGACGAGCGTGCGCGCGGGGAGCCCCGAGGAGTCGGGGACCGCCTTCGGCGCGTCCCCCATCGGCTCGTCGAGGATTCGAAGGGGGACGTCGATCACCCTCTCCCCCTCGATCGCGCCGAGAACGACGGCGAGGTAGACGCGCTCCACCCGCCTCTCCTCGACCGCGGCGGCCAGGGAGCGGAGGGTCTCCCCGTTCTTTCCGACGAGGAGGAGGCCCGAGGCGCCCCGGTCGAGGCGGTGCGCGAGGCCGGAGCCCGGGAACGCCTTCTCGAGGCGTTCCGCCACCGAGTCCCTCACGAGCGGGCCGCGGTGGACGGCGAGGCCGGGGGGCTTGTGGAGGACGAGGAGGTCGTCGTCCTCGTGGACGACCCCGAGGCGGAGCGCGAGGGTGGTCTCGACGAAGGGGGGGAAGTAGGCGAGGGTCTCGCCGGCGAGCACGCGCTCGCGGGCGGCCGCCCGGACGCCGTCGTGCCGGACGCCGCCCGACTCGACGAGGAGGCGGGCGACGCGCCGGGAGAGGTCGGGGTCGAGCTCGTGGAGGACGAAGTCGAGGCGCGCGCGGTCGAGCGCGGCGGGGACGAGGAGCTCCTTCAGCGGCGGGTGCTCTCGATCAGCTCCCGGAAGCGCTGGAAGAGGTAGAGCGCGTCGTGCGGCCCGGGCGAGGCCTCCGGGTGGTACTGGACCGAGAAGGCCGGGAACTCGCGGTGCCGCATCCCCTCGATCGTCTTGTCGTTCAGGTTGAGGTGGGTCACCTCGACCTCCTTCTCGATCCCCTTGAGATCGACGGCGAAGGAGTGGTTCTGGGACGTGATCTCCACCTTTCCGGTCGAGAGATCCTTGACCGGATGGTTCGCGCCGTGGTGGCCGAACTTCATCTTGTAGGTCCTCGCGCCGAGGGCGAGCCCGAAGACCTGGTGGCCGAGGCAGATCCCGAAGATCGGGACCCTGCCGAGGAGTTCCCTCATCGCGCGGGCGACGTAGTCGATCGGCGCGGGATCGCCCGGGCCGTTCGAGAAGAAGACCCCCGCGGGGGAGCGCGCGAGGACCTCCTTCGCCGGCGTCGCGGCCGGGACGACCGTCACGTCGAAGCCCGTCTCGACGAGCCCGCGCAGGATGTTGCGTTTGATCCCGCAGTCGTAGGCGACGATCGGGTGGCGGGGGCCTCGGACGGGCCCCATCTCGGGGCGGCCGAAGTCGACGAACCCCTCGGTCCAGCCGTACGGGGCGGCGCAGGTCACGTCCTTCACGAGGTCGATGCCGTCCGTGCCGGGGGCGCTGCGGATCCTCTCGAGGAGGCGCTTCGGGTCGGCGTCCTCCGTCGAGAGGATCCCCTGGATCGCCCCCCCCTGGCGGATGCGGCGCGTCAGGGCGCGCGTGTCGATCCCGTCGATCGCGGGGACCCCCTCGGTTTCGAGGTACTCCGTCAGCGTCGCCCGCGAACGGAAGTTCGAGGCGAGGGGGGAGAGGTCCCGGAAGACGAACCCCTCGACGTGGACCCGACCCGACTCGACGTCCTGCGGGTTCGCCCCGTAGTTTCCGATGTGGGGGTAGGTCATCACGACCATCTGCCCGCGGTAGGAGGGGTCGGTCAGGATCTCCTGGTAGCCCGTCATCGCGGTGTTGAAGACGAGCTCGCCCGTGCGCTCCCCGGACGCCCCGACCGACCGGCCGCGGAGCACCGTGCCGTCCCCGAGGACGAGGAGCGCCGGGGGACGGATCACGACCGGCTCCGCCCGCGGCCGTCGGCGCCGACGGCGACGGCGTTGATCAGGCCGGCCAGGTAGCCGCCCCCGAAGCCGTTGTCGATGTTGACGACGGAGACCCCCGCCGCGCACGAGTTGAGCATTGTGAGGAGGGGCGCGATTCCGCCGAAGGAGGCGCCGTAGCCGACGGACGTGGGGACGGCGACGACGGGCCGCGCGACGAGGCCGCCGACGACGGAGGCGAGCGCCCCCTCCATCCCCGCGACGACGACGAGCGCGTTCGCCTCCTGGAGGCGCGGCACCTCGCCGAGGAGCCGGTGGATGCCGGCGATGCCGACGTCGTAGAAGGTCTCGACGCGGGCGTCCATCAGCTCGGCCGTGACGCGCGCCTCCTCGGCGACGGGGATGTCGGCGGTGCCGGCGCAGACGACGGCGACGAGCCCGCGCGGGGCGGGACCGCCGCCTCGCCGCGCGGTGATCGTCCGCGCGCGCTCGTCGTAGACGGCCTCGGAAACGCGCTCGCGGACCGCGCGCGCGATCTCGGGGGTGGCGCGGGTCGCGAGGAGGCGGTCGCCGTGGCCGAGGAGCTCGACGGCGATCCGCGCGACCTCCTCGGGCGCCTTTCCCTGACAGAGGATCACCTCGGGGAAGCCGCAGCGGAGGTGGCGATGCGTGTCGACCCGCGCGTGCTCGAGGTCGCGGAAGGGGAGCGCGCGCAGCTCCTTCATCGCCCCCTCGACGGAAACGCGGCCGGACTTCACGCGGGCGAGGAGGGAGCGGACGTCGTCGGGGCTCACCGGGAAGGGGATTCTACGGAGCCGTGCGCGCTCGCACGAACCTCGGGCCGGCCGGATCCCGCGCGCGCGCGTCGCCGCGTGCTCTCCGTCGTCGTCCCGGGCGCCGTCCCGCCCACGCTCCGCGGATCCCCTCAGCGCGGGGGCGGTCCGAGCACTTCCCACAGCTCGAAGGGAGGGGCGACCTCGACCCGCCGGGCGCGCGCCCCGGGGTCGGGGAACGGCGGCAGGAGAAGGAGGCGGGTCCCGTCCGGCGCGGAGCGGAGGCATCCGGCGAGTTCCGTCTCGTCCCGCAAGGGGAACACCTCGGAGGGGCGGTTGGTGTGGTACTGGATCATCCAGGGGCGCCAGGACCGGTCCCGCGCGTCGACGCCGAGGCGAGTCCCGCGGGGGAAGAGGATCGCCGGGGGACGGCGGTGCGCGTCGTGCTCGCGTTCGAGCCGGACCGCGAGCCCGAGGAGCGCGGGATCGGCTCCCCAGGCGTTGTTCAGCCTCCGGCGGGCTTGGTCGGCCGAAGCGAGCAACGCGATCGCGGCGGCGAAGAGGAGCGCGGCTCGACCCCACCGGCCCCGGGCCGCGAGGGACCGGGCGAGCGCCGCGAGAGGCCCCCCCGCGAAGGGGATCAGCGGAAGGAGGAGGAAGAGCACATAGCGGGGGGGGTAACGCGCCGTCATCCCCGCGCCGCTGGCGGCGAGCATCGAGAGCCCGGCGAGGCATGCCCAGCCCGCCGCCAGCGGGAGGGCCCGGCGGCGCGCGACCCTCCACGCGAGCCACGCTCCGGCCGCGACGAGCAGGAGCACCAGCGCGTGCTTCTCCGCGAGGCCCCGGGCATAGAAGAGGAAGGGATCGAGCGGCGAGGAGAAGTCGTACGGGTGCTCCTCTCCCCGGACGGCCCGGGCCCGGTCCACGGCGAACTGGATCGGGGAACCGAGCGCGATCCAGCTCGAGGCGAGCCAGCATGCGGGAAAGAGGGAAAGGAGGGCGCAGGCCGAGGCCCTCCGCAGCCCCCCGACCCCCCGGGCGAGCAGGCAGAGGAAGCCGCCGAGCAGGGCGGCCGCGTACCAGAGCTCGAAGCGGAACGTCGTCCCCAGCCCGATCCACGCCGCCGCCGCAAGGAACCGGCGTCCCCCGGAGGTCGGGGAGGTCGAAGCGCCGGGCCGCGCCCGCTCCTCCAAGCCCGCGAGCCAGGCGTCGAGTCCCGCCATCAGGGCGGGGAGCGCGAAAACCTCGGCCGAGGCGCCGAGCGACGTCACGAGGAGCACGGGGTTCGCCGCCGCGACGAGCCCCGCGGAGAACCCCGCGACCGGGTCGTCCCACATCCGTCGCGCGATCCGGCCGCAGAGGTAGACGGCGGCCCCGACGCCGAGGAGGCCCGTCGCGACGACGACGGGGCGCAGGTCCCCGACCAGCCGGAAGAGGGCCCCGAGGACGTAGAACTGACCCGAGAGCCAGACGTGGTCGGGGGGCGCGAAGAAGGGCCGGCGGGCCCACTCGAACGAGAAGGCCGCGCGGCAGTACTCGTCGCCGTCGGCGAGGGCGATCTGCTCCGTCCGCGCGAGGGCGTGGAGGACGAGGAAGGCCGCGAGGAGCGCGGCGGTGCGCGGGCCGAGGGGAGCGCCTCTCTCGGCGGCCGGCGCGGGCGCCATAGGGTGGGGGGAGGCGGGGACGGGACTCTAGCGGAGGCGGGGGCGGGGGACGAACCCCCGCCCCGGGGCGCGGCCCCGCCCCCCGTGTTACGCTGCCTCTCGATGGAGCCCGTCCGGAGGAACCGGCCGAAGAGCCTGCGGAGGCCGAGCCTCACGGTTCTCTTCCCGGCCCACAACGAGGAGGACTACGTCGCGGGGGCGATCCGTCTCGCCCTCCGCGACCTCGCCCCCCTCGTCTCCGAACTCGAGATCCTCGTCGTGGACGACGCGAGCACGGATCGGACGCGCCCGATCGCCGAGTCGATCGCGCGGGAGGACCCCCGCGTGCGCGTCCTCGCGCACGAGCGCAACCGGACCCTCGGCGCGACGCTGCGCACGGGTTTCGCGAACGCCCGCCAGGAGTTCGTCCTCTATTCGGACATCGACCTCCCCTTCGACCTGAGCGAGGTCGCCCGGGCCTTCCGGGCGATTGAGTACGCCGGAGCGGACGCCGTCTTCGGGTACCGCCACGACCGGACCTCGGAAGGGCTCCGGCGCACGATCTACTCCTTCGCCTGGAACTGGATCGTGAGGCTCCTCTTCGGGGTTCGCGTCCGGGACGTGAACTTCTCCTTCAAGCTCCTGCGGCGCTCCCTCCTCGACCGCTTCCCGCTGCGGTCCGAAGGGTCCTTCATCGACGCCGAGCTGGTCGTCCGCTGCCAGCGTCACGGCGCGCGGATCGCGCAGATCGGGATCGACTACTTCCCGCGCAGCCGCGGCGTCTCGAAGCTCTCGGGCTTCCGGACGATCCGGAGGATGCTCGCGGAAATGCTTCGGATCGCGCCGGAGCTCCGGCGCGGGAGGGCCCCGGCCCCGAGCGGGACCCGTCTCCGGGAGGGTGCCCCGGTCCCCGGTGTCGGTCCCCGGGCGTAGCTCCCGCCTGCCGCGGGACCTCGCCCTCCTCTACGCGGACTGCCCCTTCCCGGACCGCGTCCAGATAGCCCTGCGGTGGCGCACCTGTCCCTTCGAGGCGGTGGCCGCCTTCGCCCCCGCGGCGGGGGCGCAGCTCGAGGTCGGATGCGGGCGGGGACTCCTCGCGAACCTCCTCGCCCTCCGCTCCCCCGGGCGAGCGGTGACCGGCCTCGACCCCGACCCGCGGCGGGTCGAGATCGCCCGGCGGACCGTCGGGGCCCGCGGGAACATCGCCTTCGGCCTCGGGGAGGCGCCGCCGCCCGGGGGACACTTCGGCGCGATCTTCCTCGTCGACGTCCTCTATCTGCTCTCCGACGAGCGCCGGCGGCGGCTCCTCTCCGCCTGCCGGGACGCGCTCGCCGGGGAGGGGATCCTCCTCGTGAAGACGATGGCCCGTCGACCCCGGTGGAAGGCGGCCCTCGATCGCCTCCAGGAGAGCCTCGCCGTCCGCGCGCTCGGCTGGACGCGCGGGGAGGCGATCGTCCCGCCCGATCCCGCCGCGCTCTCCGCGGAACTGGAGGCTCTCGGCCTCCGCGTGGAGACCGTTCCCCTCGACCGGGGCTTCCCCCATCCCCACCTCCTCTTCGTGGCGGCGCTCGCGCCGTCCGGCGACGCGCGATCGTGATCGCGGTCATCCTGAGCGGGGACGACTTCGGCCTCGCCCCGGCGATCAACGAGGGGATCGCCCTCGCGCACGCGAGGGGATGCCTGACGAGCGCCTCCCTCTCGGTCGCGGGCCCGGCGGCGGAGGACGCCGCTGCGAAGGTCCGGAACCTGCCGTCCCTGGGAGTCGGGCTTCACCTGACCCTCGTCGGCGAGCGCCCCGTCTCGCGGCCGGCCGAGGTCCCCTCGCTCGTCGATCCGGACGGGCGGTTCCCGCCGGGGGCGTGCTCCTTCGCCCGCCTCTGGCTTTCCCGCCGGATCCGGCCGTCGGAGGTCCGACGCGAGGTCCGCGCGCAGATCGAGAGGGCCCGCGAGCTCGGCGTCTCCCTCACGCACCTCGACTCGCACCAGCACCTCCACGTCCTCCCCGGGCTCCTCGAGACCGTCCTCGAGGAGATGGGGCGCGCCGGACTCCGGCGGCTCCGCATCCCGCTCGAGACCGCCCGCGTTCCGGGGGGGGACAGGCGCCGGCGCGCGCTGCGGCTCGGCCTGAACCTCCTCGCCCGCCGGGCGGCCCGGGTCGCCCGTCGCGAAGGCTTCGTCTTCCCGGACCGGTTCGTCGGTTTCCTCGGGGCCGGGCACGTCGACGCGGACGGCCTCCTCGCGCGGTTCGAGGGGCTAGGGGACGGCGTGACGGAGATCGCCCTCCACCCCGCCGTGGGGGACGGTCTCCCGCGCGTGGACTTCGCCTCCTGGGGATACCGCTGGAGCGAGGAGCTTGCCGCTCTCCTCGATCCGAGGGTCCGGGAGGCGCTCGATCGCCGCGGAGCCTTCCGTGTCCACTACGGAGGGATTCCGAGCGGGGAGGACGACCCGCGAAGAGGCGCCGCGTAGGTTCCCTACCGCGGGAAGGCGTCCACCTCGAGGGAAGCGGTCTTCCCCTCGCGCAGCAGGTGGAAGCCGAGGCCCGCGATCATCGCGGCGTTGTCGAGGCAGAGGGCCTTCGAGGGGAAGAACGCCCGCCGCCCCTCGGCGGCGGCCGCCTCGGCGAGGCGCTCGCGCAGCCGCGCGTTGCAGGCGACGCCGCCGCCGACCGCGATCGAGAGCGCGCGCAGTTCCCTCGCGGCGCCGAGGGCCTTTCCGACGAGGACGTCGACGACCGCCTCCTGGAAGGAGGCGGCGAGGTCGGCCACGCGCTGCGGGTCGAGCGAGGCGGCGCGCGCGCCGGCCGCGGCCGGAGTCCCCCGCGGCGAGGGGGGCGCCACCTTGTAGAGGACCGCCGTCTTCAGGCCGCTGAAGGAGAACTCGTGGGGGGCATCGGGCAGGGTCGGCCGCGGCAGCGCCACCCGGCTCGGGTCCCCGCCGCGCGCGGCCTTCTCGATCGAGGGGCCGCCCGGGTAGGGGAGGCCGAGGATCGTCGCGACCTTGTCGAAGGCCTCCCCGGCCGCGTCGTCCTGCGTCCCCCCGAGGAAGAGGTGCTCGGTCGGGGAGAGGGAGTGGAAGAGCGAGGTGTGTCCCCCCGAGACGACGAGCGCGGGGAAGGGGTAGGCGAGCGCGCCGTGCTCCATCGCGCAGGCGTGGATGTGCGCCTCGATGTGGTGGACGGCGAGGAGCGGCAGGTCGTGGACGAAGGCGAGCGCCTTGGCGGCCGAGAGCCCGACGAGGAGGGAGCCGATCAGGCCGGGGCGCGTCGTGACCGCGATCGCGTCGAGCTCGGCCGCGCGCGCCCCCGCCCGGCGCAGCGCCTCCTCGATCACGGGGACGATCGCGTCGAGGTGGGAGCGGCTCGCGACCTCGGGGACGACGCCGTGGAAGGGGGCGTGGAGGGCGACCTGCGATTCGACGACGGAGGAGAGGACCCGCGCGCCATCCTCGACCACCGCGGCGGCCGTCTCGTCGCAGGAGGATTCGATCCCGAGGATCCGGACCAAGGGCCGCCGATCAGCGGATCCGCCGCGGGCGGGGGGGCTCGCCGCGGAGCAACGCGAGGGCCGCGTCGAGCTGCGGGTCGGGGGGGGGCTTCTCCTGGACCCCCTGCTTCCTCCGCCGCGCCTCGACCTCCGCCCGGTACCGCTCGGGGACCTCGTAGCGTTCGAGGTGGGCGCGCAGCAGCCGCTCCGCGCGTTCGGAGACCTCGACGAGGACGTCGGGCTCGATCCCGCCGGTGCGCCGCCGCTCGTCCCGCTCGAACGTGCGCCCGAGGGGGGTGTAGTAGCGCGCCGTCGTGAGCTTGACGGCCCCGTGCTCGTCCTCGAGCTTCCGGATCGACTGGACGAGTCCCTTGCCGAAGGAGGGCTCGCCGAGCAGCACGGCCACCCGGTGGTCCTGCAGCGCGCCCGCGAGGACCTCCGCGGCCGAGGCGCTCGAGCCGTTCTGGAGCAGAACGACGGGGACTCCCTCGTAGCGCACCTGCTCCGCGTCGGCGAGCTTGCGATCCCACGACTCGTCCGTCCGCCCGCGCGTGTACACGATCAGCCCCTCCCGGACGAACCGGTTCGCGAGGGTGACGGCCGCGTCGAGCACGCCCCCGGGGTTGAAGCGGAGGTCGAGGACGAGCCCCTTCATCCCCTGCCGGTTGAGCCCCTCCATCGCCTCGTCGAACTCGCCGACGGTCTCCTCCGAGAATGAGGAGATCCAGAGGTAGCCGATCCGGCGTTCGGGGTCGAGGATCCGGGCGAGCGAGACGCTCGTGTCCCGCATCCCCTCGCGCCGCACGAGGATCTCGCGCCGCGGCCCGCCGTCCGCCGGGAGGACGGCGAGGCGCACCTCCGTCCCCTCCCGGCCGCGGATGCGGTCGCGCGCTTCCTCCGGGTCGGCCTCGTCGACCGCGAGGCCGTCGACCTCGACGATCCGGTCCCCCACCCGCAGGCCGCTGCGTTCGGCGGGGGACTCGGGCTGGGGGAAGGCGATCGTGATGGGAAGGGAGCCCGGCTCGATGACGATCCCGATCCCGGCGAAGCGGCCGCTCGTCTCCTCCTCGAGGCTGCGCGTCTCCTCGGGCTCGTAGAAGCGCGAGTAGGGGTCGAGCCCCTCGACCATGCCGTGGAGGGCGTTGTAGAGCACCGTGCGCGGCTCGACCTCGTCGACGTACTCCTCCCGGATGAGGTTGCGGATCCGGGCATAGACGGCCGCCTCGCGCTGCAGTTCCTCGTCGACGGCGGGGGCCGTCGCGCGGGCGACGACGAAGGCGGTGCCGGCGGCGAGCGCCATCGAGGTCGCGAACACGGCGAGCGGGCTTCGGAAAGCCATGGGGGCCATGGGGGCCATGGGGGCCCCACATGGTAGCGGGGCGCCTTCGGACCGGCGAACGGGGCAGCGTTCAAGTGCCGGACCTCGGCGTCGGCGATCTCGCCGAGGGGAGCGAGAAGCGGCGGCAACTTCGGCGTCGTGCCGGACGGGGAAGGAGATCCCGCCGGTGCCGCCCCGGGCCTGCGGGCTTTCTCCCAGCACCCGCTGGTTTCCCCGGGCAGGTCCGCAGGGAAGCCGCTGACATGGTCGCTCGACGCGACTCGGAGCCCCTCCCCTCCCCCGTCGTCCGAGCGCCTCCCCGTCCGGATTCCGGGCGACCCGGCATTCCTCCAGTGTCGGGATGCGTGGTCCGCGCCGCCTCGGGCGCGGGATCCATGTCGGCCCGGAACATCCTCGATGTGCCGCGTTCGCCTCCTTTCGACGGCCCTCTCCTGCGACTGCGGAGCGCCCGCGAACTTCGCGGGAGCGCCGGGGAAGGGGACGTGCCACAACCGCCACGACTCCTTCTCCCTGAACTCGGGAACGGCCCAGTTCTCGGTCACCGCCTCTCCCTCGATCGTGGGCCTTTCCTCGCTCACCGTGCAGGCCCTCTTCACGGTGAGCAGCACCCCGACGCACGGCTTCGAGGTGACGGCCCGCAACAGCGCCGGCGCGTGGGCCGGGACCTGGACGATCACGAACTCGACGACGACCAAGCTCGCGAACTCGAGCCACGTCACCCACAAGACGGCGGGGATCACCGTGACCTCGTGGTCGATGAGCTGGACCCCGCCCGCGACGCTCCCGCCGGGTCCGATCAAGTTCTACGGGGCCGGGAACGAAGCGAACGGCAACGGCTCGGACTCGGGGGACCACATCTACACCGCCTCGAGGACCGTCTACCAGGCGCGGCTCGCGTCGGCGAACGCGACTTGGCCCATGGGGACGACCCAGGACCTGACCCTCGACGCCCCGACCCAGCCGTCCGACGACTACGTGATCGCCCTCTCCCACAGCACGACCTTCACCCCGCTCGGCGGCCCGATGTCCCTCCCCGTCGATGCGTCGAGCCCTCTCTTCTCGCTCGTCTGGAACGCCCCCGCGATGTTCCCCGGCTTCCTGGGGACGCTCGACGGGACGGGGCACGGGACGGCGCAGGTGATCCTGCCGAACATCCCGGCGCTCGCCGGCTTCCCCCTCCACTTCGCCTTCGCGACGTTCCAGCCCGGGACGACGACGGTCAGCGAGATCTCGAACCGCGTCTCCGTCACGCTTCAGTAGCCCTCCCCTTCGGGAAGCGAGAAGGCCGGCCCCCCTGGGTCGGCCTTCTAGTCTCTGTGGGCCCGGCATGTCCATGCACCCGGAGGTGGAAGTCCTCTGGAGACCCTGAGGGTGGACACTCCCCGCCGAAAGCGAGGCCTCGGGGGCGATCCGGGCCGGCTCGGGCCGTGGCGGTTCGCTCGAGAGCGAAGTCTACTAGTAGACTTCGCATCGAAGCGAAGTTTCATGAGAGGCTTCGCGCGCAAGCGAAGTCCGCTCCGACACTTCCGTTCGGCGTGAAATCGGCCTCCCGCGCTGGCGCTCCCGGCGCCTCGCAGGGACGGGGGCGCGCTAACGAGAACGGATTGCCAGGGTGCCGAGGTCTACGACCTCGCCGGGAGTGCGGAAGGAGGCCGTGACCTCGGGAGAACGGCTTCCGTGGAGCTCCGCGTAGACGCGGATCTCTTCGCCGGAGACGAACCCGCCGAGGTCCAGGACGCCTTCCTGCGCCGTCGATCCGACGATCGCGGAACCTCGGTGGAAGCACACGTTCGCGGTGACGGGCGCTCCCCCCTCGTCGACGACCCGGACGCGGAGGCGGCACGGAGGATCGAGGACGACGCGGCACGAGGTCGTCCCGTTCGGCTCTACGCGCAGCTCCGCTTCCTTCACGAGCCCTTCGAGGCGAACCGTCACCTTCCAGAGTCCTCCGCAAGGGACCGCGACGCGGAAGGAGCCGTCGATCCCGCAGCGCTCTCCTCGCCCGCGGATCCTCTCCTCGAAGTCCCGGAGGGCGAGCGCGCGCGCGCCCTGCGCGCGCTCCCCAGACGCCGGTCCGGCGAGCCGGAGCGGTTCGAGATTCACGAGTGCGGAGGAACCGGGCGTGCCGGAGGGGCCGAGGACGACGCCGTGGATCACGGGAAGGTCGTCGAGACGGAGGAGGGGAATCGTCAACGCGTGCGAGGCGCTGGTCCCGTCGACCTGCAACCGGGCCGCGTGGTAGCCGTCCGCCGCAACGAGGAGGGTTCCCTTCTTCGCCGGCTCAAGGACGAGGAGGAAGCGACCGTCCCGGCCGGTCGTCGCCGTCCCCCGTCCGGGTGCGGCTCCGGAGTTCGGCGCGAGGGGAGGAGTTGCCGAGCCGCGGTCCGGAGGGTTCCACTCAACCCGGGCCCCCACGACCCTGCCGCCGGTCGCCGCGTCGGTCACCTCCCCTTCGAGGACGGTGGATCGAGCCGCGTCGGTCGCTTCCCCCCCGAGGGTGGGGGTGCGCGACAGGAACACGACGAGGTCCGACCTCTCGAACGGCACGGACTCGATCCGGACGGTCGGTGGCGACCCCGGGAGGAAAGCCGTTCCCGGCACCTCGGCGACGAACTCCGCCGTGATGGGCAGGATCGATGGGGGAACCTCGGCGGCGAGCGTGAAGGCCCCCCGCCCATCGGTCCGGGCGCTGGGATAGAGGTTGGGGAAGGCCGCCTTCACGGCCGGCCAGTGGATCGCCGTCCCCGCCGGGAGGAGGTAGACGGTCGCTCCCGGGACGGGCTCGTTCGCGTCGGGTTCGAGCGGCGAGCTGCGGACGAACCCCGAAATCCTGAGTGGACCCGTGCGGGGCGGGCCAACTCCGCGACGCGGCCTGTCAGCGGCCGACGTCTGGACGAGACGCGCATCCTCCTGGTCCGGCCCGGGCACCGCGTGCGTCGGAACCGCCGACGCGTCGACCTCGCGGGCAAGGGCCGGGTCGTCCGAGGGAGAACGCGGGGGCTCGGACCTCGAACGCAGGGCGACCGCTGTGAGGAGGAGAAGGGCTGCGGCGCTCGAGCAGCCCGCTCCGACGACCGCTCTCGACATCCGCATCGACGCCCGTTCCTCGCCGGGAATCCCCGGCGGGTCATCGCCCGCGCAAGGGAAGTGTGCCGGGACCTCCGTCGTTCGGAAAGCGACCGCCGGTCCGTCGAGGCCTACACGCGAGGCGGACCGGCCGCTCGGGAAGTTCGAGGGCCGTCGGAGAAGGGGAACTACGCCGGCACCGGCCCGAGCTCCTTCAGCGCCTGCGCGTACTCCTCGTCGTTCGGCGCGACGCCGTGGAACTTCGGGTTGTTCTCCATGTAGGAGACCCCCCTGCCGAGCGTCGTCTTGCAGACGATCATGGAGGGGCGCCCCTTCTCCTCCTTCGCCCGCGAGAGCGCCGCGTGGACGGCCTGGACGTCGTGACCGTCGACCTTCTGCACGAACCAGCCGAAGGCCGCCCACTTCGCCGGCAGGTCGCCGACCGACATCACGTCTTCCACGTGCCCGTCGATCTGGACGTTGTTCCAGTCGAGGAGGAGGCAGAGGTTGTCGAGCTCGTAGTGGACGGAGGAGGTCGCCTGCTCCCACGGCTGCCCCTCCTGGTTCTCCCCGTCGCTCGTCGTCGCGTAGATGCGGACCGGCAGGCCGTCCCCCTTCGCCTGGAGCGCCATCCCGGCCGCGACCGAGACGCCGTTTCCCAGGGAGCCCGTCGCCACCTCGACGCCGGGGAGCTCGCCGTAGTGGGGGTGGCCCTGGAGCGGGGAGCCGAATCTCCGGAAGGTGGGGAGGAGCGCGCGCGGGAAGAAGCCGAGCTGCGAGAGGATCGAGTAGAGCCCGGCGCAGGTGTGGCCGTTCGAGAGGACGAAGCGGTCGCGGTCGGACCAGGTGGGATTCTTCGGGTCGAGGACGAGGTGCTCGAGGAAGAGCGTGGCCACGATCTCGGCCATCCCGAGCGGCCCCCCCGGGTGGCCGCAGGTCGCCGCGTGCGTCATCTCGATCGCATCGAGCCGGAGCTGGTGCGCGGCGCGGCGGATCCTGCGGAGGCGGTCGGCGTCGAGCGGGGGGCGCGGCGTCCGGCGCTCGGGTCGGAGGAGCTCGGTCCGCAGCCGCTCCTGCTCGGGCGTGAGCGAAGCGGCGATCATCCGCCCCCCTTCTTCCGGCGGAGGAGCGCGCGCGCGGCGGCGGCGACGTGGGGCGCGGTGAGGCCGTACTTCTCGAGGAGCTCCTCGGCCTTCCCCGACTGGCCGAATCGCCCGTCCACGCCGAGGAGCCGCATCGGGACGGGCCTCGTCCGCACGACGACCTCGGCGACGGCGCTCCCGAACCCCCCCTGGATCTGGTGTTCCTCGACCGTGAGGATCGCGCCGGTCTCCTCCGCGGCCGCCGCGATCGCGGCCTCGTCGATCGGCTTCACCGTGTGGAGGTCGAGGACGCGCGCCTCGATCCCCTCGGCGGCGAGGACCTCGGCCGCCTTCCACGCGTGCCAGACCTCGACGCCGCAGGCGGCGATCGTGAGGTCGGTTCCGTCGCGGAGGATCAGGGCGCGCCCGATCTCGAAGGGGACCGCGTCCTCGTAGAGGACCGCGGTCGAGGTGCGCGAGGTCCGGACGTAGCAGGGGCCGACGCGGCGCGCGACCGCCTCGATCGCCTTCTCGGTCGCGACGGCGTCGGCCGGGACGACGACGGTCATCGGCGGGAGCACCCGCATCAGGGCGAGGTCCTCGAGCATCTGGTGGGAGGTGCCGTCCTCCCCGACCGTCAGCCCCGCGTGGCTCGCGACGATCTTGACGTTCAGGTTCGGGACGGCGACCGTCTGGCGCACCTGCTCCCAGGCCTTCCCCGTCGCGAACATCGCGAAGGAGGAGGCGAAGGGGATCTTCCCCATCAGCGCCGCGCCCGCCGCGTGGCCGATCATGTTCGCCTCGGCCACCCCCATGTTGAAGAAGCGGTCCGGGAACCTCTTCGCGAAGAGCGCCGTCTTCGTCGAGCCGGAGAGGTCGGCGTCGAAGACGACGATCCGCGGCATCGTCTGTCCGAGACGGGCGAGCGCCTTCCCGTAGGCGTCGCGCGTGGCGATCTTCAGCGGTTCGCCCCGCCGGAGCGGGGCGGCGGCGCGAGGGGCGGTCGGCGACGAGAGACTCGGGCCGGGCTCCATCCACGAAGCCTCTCCGCGCGGGGCGCGGCGTTCGATCGCCGCCGCTTCGGACGAGGCCCGGGCGCGAAGGGTCGCCGCGTTCTAGCCGCGCCCTCGCCGCGATGCAACGAGCCTCGGCCCGCGGCCGCGCGTCAGGCCGTGGTCTCGGTCTTGATCACCTCGACCGGGCAGGAGGCCGCCGCCTCCTGGATCCTCGAGACGAGGCTCTCGAAGAACTTCTCGGCGCCCGGTCGCACCCGGCACGTGTCCCCCGCGGGGACGGCGAAGACCTCGGGGGCGAGGTCCTCGCAGAGGTTGCAGGAGATGCAACCTTCCTCGATCCAGACGCGGGTGACTCGCAAGGGTCGCGCGCCGGAGGCTCCTTGCCCCCGACGGGATCATCCTCCCACGGCGGGAGGGCTCCCGCAAACGGGGCCCGGCTTGACCGCCCCGCGGAGGGGGCGGATAAACCGGGGCGGCGGGGGACACCGGATGCTCTACATCACGCGGCGCGTCAAGTTCTCTGCGGCCCACCGGCTCTTCAACCCGGCCCTCTCCCCCGAGGAGAACCGCCGGATCTTCGGCGTCTGCGAGAACCCGGGCGGCCACGGGCACAACTACGCCCTCGAGGTCACGGTCCGCGGCGAGGTCCCGGCGCGGACGGGGATGGTGATGGACCTCAAGGCCCTCCAGGCCCTCCTCGAGGAGCGGGTCCTCTCCGCGATGGACCATCGGCACCTGAACCAGGACGTCCCCTGCCTCGCCGGGATCATCCCGACGGCGGAGAACGTCGCCGTGAAGATCTGGGGGATCGTCGACCCCGCGCTCGAGGGGTGCGAGCTCTACCGGGTGCGCCTCTTCGAGTCGGAGGACAACTTCGTCGAGTACTACGGACCGAAGGGGAGGCCGCGGGACTAGGGCTCCCCTCTCCCCCGACGGTCAGAGCGGCCCCGAGGCGGGCGCGATCGAGACCTCGTCGATCGAGCAATGCCGGGGGAGCGCGTAGGCGCTGAGGAGCGCCTCGGCGACCTCCTCGGGCCGGATCATCTTCCCCCGCTCCCGGTCGAACCCCTTCTCGTCCCACGCCGCCGTGTCCGTCGCTCCGGGGAGGATCGAGGTGACGCGGATCCCCGGCTCCCGCAGCTCCTCGCGGAGCACCTCCGTCAAGCCGAGGAGGCCGAACTTCGAGGCGCAGTAGGCCCCGCACCCGGGGAAGGCGCGGCGCGACGCGATCGAGCCGATCATGAAGACGTGGCCCTTGGCGCTGCGGCGCAGCGCCGGGAGGAGGGCCCGGGTGAGGAGGAAGGGGCCCGTCAGATTCGTCTCGATCGTCTCCCGCCACGCCGTCGGGGTCGTCTCGGCGACCGGGACGGAGGCGTAGACGCCGGCGCTGTTGACGAGGACGTCGACGCGGCCGAACTCGCGGAGGACCCGCGCGGCGAGCGCGGCGACCCCGGTCTCGTCCCGCACGTCGAGCCGGATCGCGAGGGCCGGGGGGCCGACCTCCTCGCAGCGCGCCGCGGTCTCCTCGATCTCGCGCTCGGTCCGCGCGCACGCCACGACGCGGGCCCCCCTCCGAGCGAAGCCGAGCGCGATCGCGCGGCCGATGCCCCGTCCGCCGCCGGAGACGAGCACGATCACATCCTTCACAGCGCCGATCCTATCGTGGAGACTCCCGCGGGCAGCGGCGTGCTCGGGTCCGAACGTCTCTCGTGCAGCCGAGTCGTTCGCCTCCTCGCGGGGGTGCTCGGGTCGCTCGCCCCCCTCGCCTCGGCGCCGGGGTGCGGTCGCCGCAGCGTCCCGAACGTGCTCCTCGTCACGGCCGACACGCTGCGGGCGGACCGCCTCGGCTGTTACGGGGGCGCGCGAGCCGCGACCCCGAACGTCGACGCGCTCGCCCGCGACGGGGTCCTCTTCGAGCAGGCCGTGACCCCGGTGCCGCTCACCCTCCCGGCGCACGTGAGCCTCTTCACCGGGACGGTCCCGGCGCGCCACGGGGTCACGTCGAACGGGGGCCACCGGCTCCGCGAGGAGGCGACGACGCTCGCCGAGATTCTCCGGGCCCGGGGGTACGCGACCGCGGCCGTCGTCGCCGCCTTCCCGCTCGACGGGCGATTCGGGCTGGCCCAGGGGTTCGACCTGTACGACGACCGGCTCCCCCCAGTCGGTCCGGTCGTGAACCGGGCGCGCCGCGGCGCCGAGGTCACGGATCGAGCCCTCGGCTGGATCCGGGAGAAGGCGCGGGAGCCCTGGCTCCTCTGGCTCCACTACTTCGATCCCCACGATCCCTACGAGCCGCCGGAGCCCTTCGCCGCGCGGTACGCGGGCGCCCCCTACGAGGGAGAGGTCGCGTACCTCGATTCGTGTCTCGGCCCCGCGTTCGAAGCCGCCCGGGCGGCGGGCAGGAAGCGGGGGACGCTGATCGTATTCACGGCGGACCACGGCGAGGGGCTCGGGGACCACGGGGAGCCCTACCATGGGCTCTTCCTCTACGACGCGACCGTCCGGATCCCCCTCGTCCTCTCGCTCCCCGGCCGGCTTCCCGCGGGGACGCGCGTCTCCTCGCAGGTCCGGCTGATCGACGTGCTCCCGACGGTCCTCGAGCTCTGCGGGGGGTCGGCCCCGCCAGAGGCGCAGGGCGAGAGCCTCCTCGGGGCGATCCCGGTCTCCGCCGACCGCCCCGCGCTCCTCGAGACGCAGGTGCCGGCCCAGGCCTTTGCCGCCCCGCCTCTGGTCGGGCTCCGCGCGGGCCGGCTCAAGTGGATCGAGGGGGAGCGCCCCGAGCTCTTCGACCTCGCCGCGGATCCGGCCGAGTCGAGGAACCTCGCGGGCGAGCGGCCGGAGACCGTCCGGCAGTTGCGGGAGACCCTGCGCCGCCTGCTCGCCGCCTGCGCGTCGCGGGGACTCGACGCCGAGCCGCGCGACCTCCGGCCCGAGGAGGTCGCGGCGCTGCGATCGCTCGGCTACGCCTGGGTGGGAGCCGGGTCGCGCCCCGCGACGGCCGGACCGGGGAAGAGCCACGTCGAGGTGTTCGAGGGGATGCGGCGCGCGCGAGGTCTCCTCGACGCCGGGGCGACCGGGGAGGCCCGCGCCCTGCTCGAGGAGCTCGGCGAGGGAGCGGCGTGGAACCCGGGCCTGGCGCGGCTCTTCCTCGTCCTCGTCGAGCGGGCGGGCGACCCCAAGCAGGGGGTCCGCTGGGCGAGCCGCTTGCGCGACCTCCACCCCGATTCCGCCCCCTTCTGGACGGACCTCGCCTGGGCGCTCCTGCGCGACGCGCGCTTCGAGGAGGCGCGACAGGCGGCGGTCGAGGCAGGGAGGCGCGACCCGGGCTTCCTCGACGCCGGGGCGATGGAAGGGACGGCGCTCCTGGCGATGGGGCGGAAGGAGGAGGCCCAATCGGTCTTCCAGCGGGTCGTCGATGGGTCCGCCGATCCCGGCGGGGCGGCCCTGCGCGTCGCCGAGTTCCTCCTCCAGGCCGGGGAACGCCGGCTCGGCGAGGGATGGCTGCGGAGGGCGCTCGAGGTGAACCCCGTCCCGCCGCGGGCGCGGAACCGGCTCGCGAGCCTCTACGCCGAGGAGGGTCGGTCGGACGAAGCGCTGGCGCTCCTGGAGGAGGTCCTCGCCGCCGATCCCGCGGACCTCGAGGCCCGCGCGCTCCGCGCTCAGGCCCTCGAGTCGCGCGGCGAGTCCGAGCGCGCCCGCGGGGAATGGGAGGAGATCCTCCGGCGCGATCCGGGCAACGAGTCCGCGCGGCGTCGCCTCGGCCGATGACCCGCCCGGCCGGGCGCCGCGCGGAGCGCTCCGGGAAGCGCCTTCCGAGCGTGGTCCGGGTTCCCCGCGCTCCCCATAATCCGGGGCCGACGTCTCCCCTCCGATGAACGGGGCCCCTCCCGGATCCCTCTTCCTTCTCGAGCTCGGCTTCGGGCTCTCCGCCCCGTTGCTTCTCGTCCGCAGGGCGCCGCTCGGGCCGTTCTTCTTCCGGCTCCTCGGGGGATTCGCCGCGGGAGCGACGGTCGCGGGGACGGCCCTTCTCCGCCTCGAGGCTCCGGAGCTCTCGCCCGCCGCTTCGCTCGGAGCCCTCCTCGCCCTCGTCGCTTCCGCCTCCCTGCTCCGTCCGCTGAAGACCGCGCGGCGCTCCCTCGCCCTGGGCGCCGCGGCGGGCGGATCGCTCCTCGCGCTCGCCGCGGCGATCGTCTCCTCGAGCGCCGCTCCGGCGACGGGTCTCGTCCTCTCGCTCGCTTCGTCCTTCGGCTCGGGGCTGGTCGTCGGGACCGTCGCGGTCGCGATGGCGCTCGGCCATTGGTACCTGGTCGTCCCGAACCTCGACGTCGCCTATCTGCGCCGCGCGAACATCGCCTCGGCCGGGGCGATCGGAGCCAAGCTGGCGGCGGTCGGGGCGCTCGTCGCGGTCGGAGCGTCCGAGCTCTCGAGGACGCCGCTGTTCCGCCCGATGGGCCTCTTCCACCTTGGCACCCGCGGGCTCGTCGGGCTCCTCGCCCCGCTCGGCTTCGCCGCGCTCGTCGCCGGATGCCTCCGCTACCGGAACACCCGCTCGGCGACGGGGATCCTCTACGCCTCGACGGTCCTCGTCCTCATCGGCGAGGCGGTGGGCCTGACCCTCTGGGGCTCCTACGGGATCCCGCTCTGATCCCGCGCGTCGAGGTCCGCTGCGCGAAGTGCGGCGCTCCCCTGCGCGGAGAGGTCGGTCCCGTGGCCCTCGCGTGTCCTCGCTGCGGCGAGCGCGTCGCGCTCCGCGCGTCGTCGATCGCGCCGGACGGAGGCGTCGGCTCGTGCGTGGCGTGCGGCTGCCCCGACCTCTACCGGCAGAAGGACTTCCCGCGCCGCCTCGGGCTCGCCCTCGTCGGCCTCGCCGCGCTCCTCGTCTTCCTCGCCGTGGAGCGCCGCCTCCCCTTGTGGGCGATCTACTCGCCCCTCCTCGCCGCCGCCGCGCTCGACGCCGGACTCTACCTCGCCCTCCCCGAGATCGTCGTCTGCTACCGCTGCCGGGCCAAGCACCGCGGGTTCGCGCGCGAGCCGAGGCCGGAGCCGTTCGATCCGGCCGTCCACGACCGCTACGCCTTCGGCGCGCGCGCCCGGTAGGGAGGACGCTCCGGGGGGGTCTCCGGACCCCGCGCTCGAGCCGGGTCGAGCTCTCTACGGGAGCCGCTTCCCCTTGATCTTCCCGACGAGGAGGGAGTCGCCCGCCTGGAACACGAAGGTCCCGGCGGTCGAGGGGGCGACGAGGAGGCTCGTCGCTCCGTCGAAGGAGACGTTCCCCGAGAGGACGCCGCCGCCGATCAGGTCGCCGTAGACGGAGGCCTGCCCGCCCGCGAGCGTGAGGCGCCCCGCGCCCGTCACGGACGCTCCGCGCCACGCGACGGCGCCGACGCCGAGGATCGAGGCGAGGTCGTTCGGGTCCGCCGGGTCGTCGCCGAGCCAGAGGAGGACCCCTTCCGGCGTCACGGACAGGACCGGTCCGGTCGCGGTCGTCGGGTCGTAGGCGTCGGCGAACTTGACGATCCCCCCGGTCGTGTAGCGCTTCCCGCTCGCCTTCGCCGCGAACCGGGCCGGAGCGAAGGCGAGGAAGAGGGGCCCCGTCATCGCCGCGTCCGTGATCGTCTGGACGATCGTGTTCCCCCCCGGCGTGATCTTGATCCGCAGCACGGCCGGCGGGCTCTCGTTCGCGACGTAGAGCCGCTCGTCGAAGCCGAAGGCGAGGCCGCGCGGGGTCGTCAGCCCCGGATCGGTGATCGTCTGGACGATCCCCGTCGCGTCGAGGACGCGGATGCCGGGAGGCGCGGTGCTCGTGACGTAGACCGTGCCGTCCGGGGCGGAGGCGACCCCGAAGGGGGCGGTCCCCGCGCCCGGGTCGAGACCCCCGACGCTGTTCCCGCTCGGGTCGAACTCGTAGACCACGTCGTCGGTCTCGTCGGCGACGAAGACGTGGCCGTTCGGGCCGAAGGCGAGGGCGCGGGGCGCGCCCATGCCGCCCCCCGAGACGCTCCGGCGAAGGGCGCCCGCCGCGTCGAAGACGAGGACCTCCCCCGTCGCCTCGCTCACGACCCAACGCTCCCCGTTCGGGCCGATCGCCAGCCCGAAGGGGGAGTCGAGGCCGCCCCCGCTCGTCTCGTCGACCTTGGTACCCGTCGAGTCGAAGCGGACGAGCTTGTTCGTCGCGTCCGCCGCGACCTCGAGGAGGCCGTCGGGCCGGAAGGCGATCCCCTTCGCGGGGGAGGAGCCGAAGTCCGCGACCGACGTGAAGGACCGGACGAGAGAGCGGTTCGGCGCGAACTCGAGGACGAGCCCCGAGGAGTCGCCGACGAAGAGGTTGCCCGGCGTGAAGGACTGGGAGAGGCCGGGCGAGGCGAGGGTCGCGAGGATCGCGAGAACGGAGAAGCGACGCATGAAGCAACTCCCCTGGTTGCAGAAGCGCGGCTCGCCTATCGGCGGGGCGACCCGAACGACTTGAACGAGGGGAGGGTCGCGGCCGGGTCAGCCCCGGCCCGCGAACGACGCGTCCCGCACGGGCGCCTCCGTCTTCGACTCGAAGGGGCAGACGTCCCGGAGCGTGCAGCGGAAGCAGGCGGGCTTGCGCGCCTGGCAGACGAGCCGCCCGTGCCCGATCAAGGCGTGCCCGCAAAAGATCCACTCTTCCGGGGGGAAGAGGGACGCGAGGTCCTTCTCGATCTTCTCGGGTTGGTCCTGCGCGCTCAGCCCGAGGCGCTGAGCGAGGCGCAGGACGTGGGTGTCGACGACGAAGCCGGAGGGGATCCCGAAGGCGGTTCCGAGGACGACGTTCGCGGTCTTGCGCGCCACGCCCGGAAGCGTCAGGAGGTCCTCCATCCCGCGGGGGACCTCGCCGCCGTAGACCTCGACGAGTCGGCGGCAGGCACCGCGGATCGCCTTCGCCTTCGCGTTGTAGAAGCCGCAGGAGCGGATCGCGCGCTCGAGGGCCCCGCGCGGGGCGTTCGCGAAGTCGGCGGCCGTGCGGTACCGCGCGAAGAGGTCGGGGGTGACGAGGTTGACGCGCGCGTCCGTGCACTGCGCGGAGAGGATCGTCGCGACGAGGAGCTGGAGAGGGTTCTCGTGCCGCAGCGCGCAGGTCGCCTCCGGGTAGGTCTCGTGGAGGCGGCGCGCGATCTCCGGGGCGCGGCGCCGTGCCGCGCCGAGGTCGATCCTCGCCATCCTCTTCCTCGCCGGTTTCCGCGCGGGGGGGGTTCGAGAACGGCGGAGGGGGCGGGACATCGGACGGATCGAGCGAGGCGGACGCTACCGGCCCGCGGGATGGCGGGGAAGGGGCGGAGACGAAGCGGGCGCGGCCGAGGGGCCGCGCCCGTGAAAGAGGCGGTGCGCCCGCTACGCGCCGATGATGATCTTCGCGCCCTCGGTCGCCTCCACGCAGAAGCCGGGCGGGATCGGGCTGAGGGCGATGTTGAAGGCCTGCGCCCACACGTACGCGCCCACGAGGGCCGGATTGCCCGGGATCGGGAGCGGCCACTCCGCGCAGGAGTTGCAGGGGAACCCGCCCGTCGACGGGGCCGCGAGGAGGATGCCGAGCGGCGCCCAGAGCGTCCCGAAGGGGGTGGGGATCCCCCCGCACGGGACCGGCGTCCGGATGCCCGGGATGGGAGGGCCGAAGAAGAGGTTGAGGAGCGGGAAGCCCGGGCTCGCGCCGACCATCTCGAGCGCGAAGGGGTTCCCGATCCGCGGGGGGACGGCGTTCGACTTGATCTCCGGCAGGCAGACGAACGGACACGTCGACCCGGGGTCGCCGTAGAACCGCACGACGCCGAAGTCGCACTGGTCGACCACGACCTTCGCCGGGAGGCCCGCCCCGGTGAAGGGAGGTCCCGCGTTCGCGGCCCCCCCGAGGGAGGCGACGCCGAGCGAGCCCTTGTGGTTCTCGATCCCGATCGTCGCCGTGAACGGCCCCGGGACGAACGCCGCGTGGTCGTAGTGGAACTCGACCCGGTCGTTCCCCATCCCCGGGACGACGACGTCGTAGGGGCAGGGGGGCGCGGACGCGGCGAGCGAGCCCGCCGAGCCCTCGTAGAGCTTCACCTGGAAGGAGATGTTCCCCGCCCCCGTGCAGTCGCCGGAGGCCCCGACGAAGGCGCCCATCTCATGCCACTCGAACGTCATCACGCGGCAGCCGGGCGGGCCGTCCACGCGGTAGAACATCCCGGCGGCGATCGGCCCGATCGGGGAGCCCTCCAGGTCGTCCCAGAAGGCAGCGAGGATCGAGTTCGGATGCACGGCGGAGAGGATCGCGGCGTTCGCGAAGACGCTCGTGAAGTTCCCCCCGCCGAGCTGGAG
This sequence comes from Planctomycetota bacterium, assembly GCA_035695825.1. Taxonomy (GTDB): domain Bacteria; phylum Planctomycetota; class UBA1135; order UBA1135; family JAKEFM01; genus JAKEFM01. The sequence continues at coordinate 43,467 of DASRRH010000019.1, forward strand.
GTACCCGTTCGAGTCCATCGAAGCGTGCTTCATCACGCGCCCCGCGAGGTTGAACTTCCAGGGGAGCGCGATCTGCACCCCGTCCGAGTGCGCGGCGGAGTCGTCGTCGTAGCAGGGCGTCGCCGCGCAGGAGGGTCCGACCGCGAGCGTCCCGATCAGCCCCTCGATGTGGCAGAAGGGCTCCTGCGGGACGATCGAGGAGGTGAAGAGGTAGTTCTGCTCCGTCCCGCTGAAGGAGACCGGCGTGAGGCGGAGGTCGCAGGGGGGGAAGACCGAGTTCGCGGCGCCGCGGTCGGTCGCCTCGACGCCGACCGTCGCGAGGGCGGCGGCGCCGCTCTCGAGGCCGACGGTCGCCGAGGTCGCGAAGGTCGAAGGCCCGCCGCCCGCGACGAGGCAAGGGGCCATGACGGGGGGCGCGGTCGACCGGTCGTAGTGGAAGTCGATCACGTCCCCCAAACCGGCCGTCGGCGTGGACCAGAGGACGGCCTGGAACGAAATCGAGCCCGCGCCCGCGCCACCGGCCGTCCAGGTCGCCATGTTCGTCCACTGGACGACGAGGGAGCCCGCCCCGTAGAAGCCGAAGTTGTAGGCGACCGTCGACGGGGGAGCCACGTTGGTCAAGATCAGATCGTCGTGCCACGGCAGGATCGCGTTGTTCGGCGCCGCCACGTCCCCGGGGTGGTGGTTCGTGAACGCGGCGCTCGCGGCCCCGAAGTTCGCGAAGCCGTTCGTGCAGACGGCGAGGGGTCCGCCCTGCGGGGCGCAGAAGAAGTTGAAGGGGAAGCCTCCCAGGGGGACGGGCATCGACACGTCGTCCGCCCCCGCAGCGAAGCCGAGCACGACGGTCCCGCCCGCGCCGAGGATCGACGCGTAGGTGTTCGGGATCGGGCTCACCCGGTACGAGCAGGGCACCGTCGTGCCCGGCGGACAGGGATCGTCCTGGCCGGGAACGAGAGGAGCGAGGGCGGAGAGCGCCGCCGCGCCGAGAAGCAAGAGGGGGAATCTCATCGCGCGTTCCTTCATCCGGCCCTTCCATCGAGCCGCCCGGAGAGGGCCTCCCTCCGGGCGTCCGCCGCGCACCGACCGCCGTCACCGGGAACAGGCGGGGCGCCCGGCACCCACGAATTCGAATGGTCCCGTCCCTCCGGCGGGAGGCCGGAGAAAAGGGATTGCGGGAGATCTTCCCCCTCCGGCGGGCGTCCCGCAACCCCGCCGCGGAGAGGCGGGCCTCCGGAGGGGAGAGGGAGGATTCGGGTCGGCGGCTACCGGCTCGCCGGGACTTCCTTGAAGCAGAGGTACCAGTCCTTGCACTCGTACCCCTCGGTCGTCCGCTTCGCCGCCTCGGCGTAAGTCTTCGGGGGCGGGACGATGACCTTCTCGCCCGGGCGCCAGTTCGCCGGCGTCGCGCACGCGTGCTTGTCGCTCGTCTGGATCGCGTCGACGAGCCGGAGGATCTCGTCCATGTTCCGCCCGTTCGTCATCGGGTAGTAGATCATCGCTCGGAGGGTCCCCTTGTCGTCGATGAAGAAGACGCAGCGGACGGTCGCCGTGTCGCTCGCCGCCTTGTGGATCATCCCGTAGAGCTGGGCGATCCGCATGTCGCGGTCGGCGATCACCGGGAAGGGGATCTGGATCTTGAAGGTCGACTCGATGTTCCGGATCCAGCCGATGTGGGAGAAGCCGGAGTCGACGGAGAGCCCGACGAGCTCGACGTTGCGCTTCTTGAACTCCTCGTAGCGCTTCGCGAACTCGACGAACTCCGTCGTGCAGACCGGGGTGAAGTCCGCGGGGTGGGAGAAGAGGACGACCCACTTCCCCCGCTTCTCGGAGAGCCGGAAGGGCCCCTGCGAGGTCGCGGCCTCGAAGTCGGGCGCGGGCTCGTTGAGGCGGGGAAGGGTCGGGGTCGGGGCGAGCGTGGCGGTCTCCGTCATGGGGGCCTCCTTCGGGGTCTTCCTTCGGGACCCGCCGTCTCCCGGCAGGCCTCCGGCATGTTAGCGAGGGAGACGCCCGCCCGTCAGGGCCCGATCTCGATCCGGACGACGTCCGAGACGGATGCGAGAGAGCCGGGGAGCGCGAAGACGACCCACTGGCAGTCGAAGCCGAGGCCGGCGAGGGCGGGGACGTTCGGGATCGGGGCGGGGAGCGTCGACGTTCCGCCCGCGCCGACCGTCGCGCCCACGAGGAGGATCGGGACCACCCGGTACATGCATCCGGGAAGGCCGAAGGCCGCGAGCGGGATCCCGGGCCACGTGGAGGGGGAGGGCGGGCCGATCCCGAAGGCGGCGGCGCTCCCCGGCGCGGCGTCGGAGAGGGTCACCGCGAACTTCGAGCCGCCGACGCGGGGGCAGTCTCCCGTGAACCAAGCCTTCGGCGAGGGGGACGCCGCGCCCGCGCAGCCGGAGGCGACGACGGTCGGGACGGGGCCGCCGTAGAAGACGGCTGCCGTGCCGGAGTTGAAGATGCCCCCCGGGTCCGTGTAGGGCGCGCAAGCGGCGACGTCGTCGAACCCGTCTCCGTCGAGGTCCCCGCAAGCCGCCAAGGCGAAGCCGAGAATCCCGGCCGGTTCCGTCCCCTGCAGGACGATCGTCGAGCGGTCCGGGGACGCGAAGTCGAAGTAGGAGGGCATCGGGACCTGCCCGAGGACGAGGTAGGCCCGGCCTTCGTCGGAGCCGCCCGGCGCGTCCCAGTAGGGCGAACCGATCAGGAGGTCGGGGATCCCGTCCCCGTTCACGTCCCCGGCCCCCGCCAGGGCCTGGCCCGCCCGGTCGAGGTCGTTCGCTCCGACGAAGGTCGTCGCCGCGCCTGCGGGGGGGAGGAACGTCCCCGAGAGGGCCGGTCCTCCGAGGAAGAGGTACGTCGATCCGGCGTCGGTCCGATTCGCGGGGTCGTAGTAGGGGGCGCCGATGAGGACGTCCGCGAAGCCGTCTCCGTCCAGGTCCCCCACGCCGGCGAGGGCGCGACCGCAGAGGGCGTTCTCGGGGGGACCGAGGATCCGCGCGAAGGCCGACGCGAGGGGGATCGTCGCCGGGAGGTTCGGCCCTCCGGCCACGACGTAGGCCCTTCCGGTGAACTGGCCGGAGGTCAGGACCGTCGGCGCGCCGACCAGGACGTCGTCGTATCCGTCGCCCGTGACGTCCCCCGCGCTTCCCAAGGCGAAGCCGGCGGCGCCGAAGGGCTCCTCAGGGAGGAACACGACGCCGTTCGACCCCAACGTCGCCTCCGAGAGGACCGGCGGGAGGAAGGGCGAGCCGTAGACGAGGTAGACCCGGCCCGCGTCCGGCATCCCGGGCGAGTCGACGAGGGGAGCCCCGATCAGGACGTCGGCGAAGGAGTCGCCGTTCACGTCTCCTGCGCGGGCGACCGCGAACCCGACCCGGTCGTTCGAGGCGGCGCCGACGAAGACCGATCCCCCCATCGGGGGCGCGGCGAGGGAGTAGGTCCCGGTCGCGATCGGCCCTCCGTAGACGAGGTAGGCGGCGCCCGCGTCGGACACCACGCCCGCGTCCGACGAGTAGGCTCCGACGAGGATGTCGTCGTAGCCATCCCCGTTCGTGTCCCCCGCGAAGGCGACGGCCCAGCCGGCGAAGTCCGCGTTGTTCGGCCCGAGGAAATAGACGGATCCCGGAGAGGTGTCGCCGAGGTAGGTCGTCCCGGCCATCCCGGGCCCTCCGTAGATCACCGCGGCGGCGCCGGGCTGGAGCCCGGCGGCGTTCTGCGCGTGGCCTCCGCCGACGAGGAGGTCGGGGTATCCATCCCCGTTGAAGTCTCCCCCGCCCGAGACGGCGACCCCCATGTGATCCTCGAAGTGGGTGCCGTAGGCGAGGGAGATCCCGGCGCCGGGGGGGGACACGCTCAGGGTGGCGGTCACCTGCGCCGACGCGGAGGGCGCGAGGAACGCGAAGGCGACAGCTGCGCGCCGCGCCCGAAGTCCGAGAACCGGATGGCGCATGGATCTGGCGGGGTGCTCCAGGAACCGGTCCTTCCCGACGGCGCTCCGAGTATACCGCGACCCGGCGCGGCGGGGAGGGACGGCCAAGGTCTGGAGGGCGATTCTGCCGATATGCGCCGGACGATGACCGAGACCCTGGAAACTCGAGAAGCCGCGTCGGCGGATTGGGACGCCCCTCGGCCCTGGTGGATCGCGGCCGCGGCGCTGATCGCGCTCGGGTTCGTCCACGCCCTCCTCTACGTGAGGGTCACCGTCGACGACGCCTTCGTCTACAGCCGCTACGCGGAGAACTTCGCCCAGGGCCACGGCCTCGTCTTCAACCCCGGGGAGCGCGCGGACGGGTACACGAGCTTCCTCTGGGTGACCTTCCTCGCCTTCGCGGCAAAACTCGGGTTCGGGACGGTCGTCACCGCGAAGGCGCTCGGGCTCGGCTTCCACGTCGCCTCCCAGGTCGCCCTCCTCTTCCTCCTCCGCGAGATCCCCTTCGCCCACCGCTGGCTCGCCCTCGCCGCCCCGCTTCTCGTCGCCTCCAGCGCCGCGTTCGCCTACGAGTCCGTCGCCGGGCTCGAGACCCAGATGTTCGTGTTCCTCCTCCTCGCCGCGGTCCACATGGCGCTGCGGGCGACGCGGACGGGGCGGGGCGACCTCGTCTGGGCCGGGCTCCTCGCCCTCCTCACCCTCGCTCGCCCCGACGGCGTCCTCTTCTTCCCGGCCTTCCTCGTCTGGCGGGGACTCGGGCGCAACCGGCTCCTCGAGCCCCAGCTCCCGATCGCCCGCGCCCTCCTCGCCCCGACCGCCGTCTTCCTCCTCCTCGCCGGGGGGTCGTGGGCCGCGCGCGTCGCCTACTACGGACAGCCGCTGCCGAACCCCTTCTACGCGGGGGCGCCGCTTCCGCCGCTCGACCTCGCCGGGCTCGGGGCCTACCGGACGCTCGCCTTCTTCGACGAGAACGGGGGGCTGCTCTTCGCCGGCCTCGCGGCGCTCGCGCTCGTCGGCTGGCGGTCGGAGCCGTGGAAGCTCTTTGCCTTCCTCGCGATCGCGGGGCGCCTGTTCGTCCAGGTGTGGTCGGGTGGTCCGCCGATGGGACACCACCGCTTCCTCGTCCCGGCCCTCCCGTTCGCCGTCCTCCTCTTCGTCAAGGCGCTCGACGAGATCCGCTCCGGCTTCGCCTCCCGCCTGAGCTTTCGCGAGGAGCACCTCCTCCTCGGGATCCTCGTCGGCGGGATCCTGGTCGGGTCCGCGGGCACCGCGTGGAAGCTCTCGCTCCGGAAGGTGCGGCCGGAGGCGCTGCGCTCGGCGGAGCGCCAGGAGGTCGCGCAGGTGCGGATGGGCAAGTGGCTTCGCGAGAACGCTGCGCCGGACGCCCGGCTCCTCTGCAGCGAGGTGGGGGCGCTCCCCTACTGGAGCGGCCTGCGCGCCACCGACTGCGACGGACTGACGGACCGGTTCGTCGCGCGGATGCAGCGCGAGGCGGACTCGGGCTGGGAGGAACGGGTCACGCACTACCTCTTCAAGGACCGTCCCTCCTACGTTTCGATCTCGAGCACCCGTCCCGACCGCTGCGAGTGCGGCTCCCCGGTCGGGAAGGCCCTCCTCGCTTCGCGGGAGTTCCGCGAGGGGTACGCCCCGATGAGCATCCTCGCGCGCGAGGGGGAGGACGCGCGCTGGCTCTTCACCTTCCGCCGCAACGACCTCGAGCACCCCGATCCGCCCGGCAAGATCGGGGGGCCGAGCGGTCTTGAACGGCCCGGGCCCGGGAACTAGACGACGGGCCCCGACCTTGCCGCCCCCGGGCGGTGGGAGGCTCCGTCATGGCCGGAAAGATCGCGTGGCTCGCGTCCCTCGATTCCGCGCAGGCCGAGGCGAAGAAGCAGGGGAAGCACGTCCTCGTCGACTTCACCGCCGCGCCCCACTGAGGGGGGTGCGTGCAACTGGATACCGTGACGTATCCGGACGCGCGGGTGACCGAGTTCGTCTCCCGAAACTTCGTCGGCACGAAGGTGGACTTCCCGAACGCGCCCGAAGCGGCGAAGCGCCTCCGCGTGTCCTGGACGCCGACGATCCTCGTCCTCGATCCGGAAGGGACGGAGCACCACCGGTTCGTCGGTTTCCTCCCTCCCCCGGACTACCTCGCCCAGGTAACCCTCGGCCTCGGCAAGTCCGAGCTCGACCGCGGGAATCACGGGGCCGCGGCCGAGAGGTTCGCCGCCGTCGTCTCGGGCTACCCGGAGAGCGAGGCGGCCCCCGAGGCCCTCTACTTCCTCGGCGTCGCGAAGTACCGCCAGACGAAGGACCCCTCCCACCTGAAGACCGAGTGGACGAAGCTCCGGGAGAAGTACGGCTCGAGCGAGTGGGCGAAGAAGGTGGGGTTCGCGGTCTCGAAGTAGCCCCGACCCCCTCCGCGACGGGCTTTCACGGAACGCGAGCCGCCTCGGGCGGTTACCGCCCGGGCGCGCGGCGCTAACCTCGTCTGGATCGATCCCCTCGGCTGGACAGCCTCTTACGATGGCCGCTATCCTGCTTATCCTTCGTCCTCCGCGCGCGGAGAGGAATTGGATGCCCTCCCTCCTCCGGATCCTCCGTTTCGCCGCCCCCTTCCTCCTTGCCTCCTCGGCTCCGGCCCGGGTCGTCGAGCGGCTCGACCTCCGGCAGATGGTCGGGAAGGCCGACGCTGCGGTCCTCGGGACGATCGTCGAGGCGACCGCCTCCGAGTTCACGATGAACGGGGCGGTCTACGTCGCGACGCACCTCAAGGTCCGAGGCGAGAACCTCTACACGGGCCGCGAGGACGAGGTCGTCGTCTCCTTCCTTGGGGGGCAGACGGAGAAGTCCGGCATGTGGTGCGCGGAATCCCCGACGCCCCGCGAGACGCGGGTCGGCAACCGCGTCGTCGTCTTCTCGAAGTGGTCCCCGACGATGGGGGGGACGGGGATGAACAGCCTCTACGCCGCGCATGGAGGCCTCTTCCATGTGGAGACCGGTCCCAAGGGGGACGTCGTGATGGGTCGCGGAGAGGGGTACGCGATCGAGAAGAACGTCCGCGCCCCCGAACTTCGCGAGCGGATCGCCGCGATTCGCGCCCCCCGGGTCGACCAGCGCCCGTAGGAGTCCGCCATGCGTACCTCCCGCATCTTCCTTCCCGCCGCGGCCCTCGCCGGGGCATGGCTCCTCTCGTTCCCGACGGCCTCCACGGGCTTCGTCATCGCCGGGTTCAACCTGAACACGAACGTCCGCGACTTCCGCGTCTTCAACTCCTGGCCCCTGAACGCCAACACGAACAACACACAGGATCTGGCGAACTTCCCCGGCGCCGTCGGTCCCGTGCTCGCCTGCTGGAAGGCGGGGAGTGAATGGGCCTCCTGGCCGCACGGGCTCAGCGGCCTCGGCGATCCGACGCAGCCGCCCTTCCCCGACTCCCTCGGCTCGGGGGACGCGAACTTCGACTTCGTGTGGGCCGGGCAGGCGAACACGTCGGGGGGATTCCTCGACCGGATCATTTCCCATTCCCCCGTCTCCCTCGGGGCGGGGGTCCTGGCGATCACGACCGGCGCGGGGGGCAATCCTCCTCCGGGCGCGACCGGCTGGCAGAGCCAGTTCAGCCCCGACTTCCTCTGGTACGACGGGGTCGGGAACATGCCGGCACTCGACCCGCGGTTCGACATCCAGGGGGTCGCGACGATCCAGCTCGGGCTCGCCCTCGGCCTTGGGTTGCCCGCAGCCGGCGTTCCGCCGACCGTACCGACCCAGACGATGTTCGGGACCCTCGCCCCCGGTCCCCCCTCGGTCGCGCGCCGCTCGATCGAGGCGGACGACAAGGCGGGGCTGCAGACGATCTACGGCATCAAGTCCCCGACGAAGCCGAAGATCCTCGGCCTGGCGCCCGCCTCGATCTCGGCGCAGCAGCCGCTGGTGATCTTCGGGCAGAACTTCGGTGCGACGGGGAACGAGGTCTGGTTCAACCCGGGGGGGGTCCAGGCGACGCCTCCCCCCCCTACGAACACGGTGGGTGCGGCCCTCGTCAAGGTGACCGGCCTCGCCTCGACCGGAGGCGGGACGCAGATCGTCGTGGTGCCCCCTTGCAACGTGGTCGACGGGGACTTGTTCGTGAAGGTCGGCGCGCTCACGACGGGGGACACGCTCTCGAACGGTTTCCCGATCCACTTCAGCAGCGGCGGCAACGGCGCGCCTTGCCTGCAGTGCATCGGCTCGATCGCGCCCGCCTCGGTCCCCGTCCTCTCCTTGCCGATGACGGAGGTCGTCGTTGCCGCGCCGGCGGGGGCCGCCCAGATGACCTGCCTTCCCGGCTCGCCCGCCTGCGTCTCCCCGTCGCAGTACTCGACCGTCGTATCGGTCGACGTCGGAGGGGTGACCCTCGGCCCGGGCCAGTTCGTCGTCGACAACGACAGCCAGCTCCGCTTCCCGCTCCCCCTCTTCTCGACGCTCGGGGGGAAGACGGTCACGATCTCCACGTCGGGAGGGCCCTCCTGCGCCTCGACCTTCACCGTCGACGCGGTGGCGACCCCGGAGCTCGACACGGGCCCGCCGCTCCAGCTCCCGGGGCAGACCTTCACGGCCCGGATCGCGGGTCCGCTCGGGTTCAACCACATCCTCGTCTTCAGCACCTCGAACGTCCCCTCCGTGATCTCGGGCGTGATCTCGCTCGGGCTCGGGAACAACTTCGCGGACGTGCACTCGGTCCCGACCCCGGCCCCGAACGCGGCGGGGATCAGCGAGATCTCGGCGACGATCCCGTCGAACGCGAGCGGCGTCACCGTGTTCTTCCAGGGCGTGCTCTACAACGCCTCGAATCCGTTGGGCTCGCTGCCGCTCCCGGCGACTCCCGTCCGGCCCGTGAGCGTCGGATAGGCGGAACGGTCCCGATCTTCCCGGAGCGGACGGCGGGCTCCGCCGCCTTTCCCGTCCGGTCCCCCCGAGGGTGATCTCCGGCCGGACTCGGGGGCTGCTCGCCGGCGCCGCGATTCTCGCCGCGGTCGCCGCCGCGTACGGGAACGCGGTCTCCGGGGCCGGGTTCGTCTACGACGACCTCCTCCTCGTCGAGCGCAATCCGCACATCCGGGACCCGGCGCGGCTCCCGGAGGCGCTCACGCGGGGATTCTGGGACGTCGCGAACCCGAACTGGACGAAGCAGGTCGGCTTCTACCGCCCGCTCGTCACGGCCCTTCTCGCCCTGGGATGGCAGATCTCGGGCTCCGACCCCTTCGGCTACCACCTCGTCAACGCGACGCTGCACGCCGCGGCCTCCCTCCTCGCCCTCCTCGTCTCGCGGCGGCTCGGCCTCCCCCTCCCCGTCGCCTTCGCCGCGGCCCTCCTCTTCGCCCTCCACCCGGTCCACACGGAGAGCGTCACCTGGATCTCCGGCATCGTCGACGTCTCCTGCGCCGTCTTCTACTTCGGGGCGATCCTCGCCTACCTCGCCTGGCGCGATCGGGGGGCGCGGGGGATCCCCTGGTCGGTCGCCCCCCTCGCGCTCCTCGCGCTCGCGGGGAAGGAGATGGCCCTCACCCTTCTCCCCCTCGCGCTCGTCCTCGACGCGGCCTTCCCGAGGTCGGGCGCCTCGGGGGGGCGGCTCGCGCGGTTCCGCCCCTTCCTCCGCTACCTCCCCTTCGCCCTCGCGTACGCCGCCTACCTGGGGCTGCGCGTCCAGGTGTTCGGCGACTGGCGCGCGGGTTTCGAGCGCCAGCCGACGCACCTCTTCTTCGAGGTCCGCGAGCCGTGGCGCGCGTGGACGCTCCCCTTCGAGCTGTTCGCGGGCTACCTCGGCAGGCTCCTCGCGCCGCTGCGGCTGAACTCGTTCGTCGTCCTCCGGCTCGACCGGCGGCCGACCGACCTCGCCGTCCTCGTCCCGATCGGCCTCGCGCTCGCCTACCTCCTCGCCCTCTACGGCGCACGGCGCGCCGGAGAAGGGGTCCTCGCCGGGGCGCTCTGGTTCGCCGTCGCGACGGTCCCCGTCGTCGCGAGCCCCGAGTCGATCGGGCAGTTCACCTTCTCGGAGCGGTTCGCCTACATCCCCTCCCTCGGCTTCTGCGTCGCGGTCGCCGCTCTCGCCTCCCGGCTCCTCGCCTTCTCCCCTTCGCCGGGAATCCGCAGGGGGATCGGGGCGGGCGCCCTCCTCGGCGTAAGCGCGTTCTTCGGCTGGCGGACGCACGTCCGAAACCGGGACTACCGCGACGAGCGGACCTTCTTCGAGGCCGCCCGAGCGGCCTCGCCGGAGTCGGCGACCGTCCGGTGGAGCCTCGGCCGCGTCTACCTCGAGGCGAGGGAGCGCGAGAGGGATCCCGGCCGGATGGAGGCGCTCCTCCTCGCCGCGCGCCGCGAGTTCGAGGCCGCCCTCGACGTCGACCCGTCGCGCTTCTACGTCGCCGTGGACGACGTGGTCCGGGCGAACCTCTTCCAGGCGTGGACCTACTTCTACGAGGGCTCGATCGACGTCGCGGAGGCGATCTTCCGGAAGACCCTCGACGGCCAGGGGCGCCTGCCGAGCGGCGAGACGGCGGACCCGCACGTGGGGCTCGGCGCCTGCGCCCTGGCCCGAAGGGACTTCCGGGCGGCGGAGGAGGAGTTCGGCGCGGCGATCCGGCTCAACCCTCGGGACGAGCGGGCGCGCTTCAACCTCGGGGTCGCCTACCAGGAGCGCGGCGACCTGCGGAAGGCGGCCGAAGGCTTCTACCAGACCCTCCAGATCCAGCCCCGCCACTTCTTCGCCGCGATGCGTCTCGGCCAGGTCCTCTACCACCTGAACGACCGGCAGGGGGCGGCGCGCTGGTACGCGAAGGCGATCGAGATCGACCCGGACCACCCGGACGTCCCTCTCGTCCGGGAGGCGCTCGAGTACATCCGCCGGGGCGGGTGACTCCTCCGGTCACCGCCGCACGGGCTTCGACTCGGCGGGGCCCGCGCCCGACCGCGGCGCGACGAGGACCGGCTCGGCCGGGCTCGACGGGCGCTCCGGCCGCGAGGCGGGCGATCGAGGAGGGGCGGTCGGCGTCTCCGGAAAGAGGAGCCAGACGACCCCGGCGACGAGGAGGACCAGGACGAGGTAGAGGACGGGCCGGCTTCGGTCCCTGTCCATCGCCCCGTCCTACGCCTCGCGGAGGTCGGCGACCTGGAACACCGGCCCCTCGCGGCACGCCTTCGCGTAGGGCCATCCCCCGAATCGAGCGGGGTCGACCGGCACGGAGCATCCGTTGCAGATCCCGACCCCGCAGGCCATGAAGGTCTCGACCGAGACGAACGCGCGCAGCGCGCGCGGCCGGGCGAGGCGGGCGAAGGCGTGGAGCATCCGCTCCGGGCCGCAGGCGAGGACGGGCGTTCGGGCGTCGATGCGGCGCGCGTCGAGCTCGGCCGCGTAGCAGGCGACCGCGTTCCCGCGGAAGCCGCGCGACCCGTCGTCCGTCGAGAGGACGAGGCGGATCCCGAGCGACTCGTAGAGGGGGAGCGCATAGAGGGACGCCGCGTTCGAGGAGCCGAAAACGAGGCGCATCGACTCGGGCTTCACTCCGCCCGCGAGGGCGTGGTCGACGAGGTGCGCGAACGGCGCGATCCCGATCCCGCCGGCGACCATCACGACCCCCTCCTCCTCGCGAACGGGCGGGAAGCCCCGGCCGAGGGGTCCCGTCAGGTCGAGGCTGGCGCCCGGCGTCACCGCGGCGAGCGCGCGCGAGCCGCGCCCGAAGACCTTGACGAGGAAGGCGAGGACGCCGTCTCTCAGGCGCTCGAGGCTGAAGGGGCGCGGGAGGAGGGGGCCCTCCCCGTCGCTGCGCCGGAGCATGAAGAACTGCGCCGGCGCGACCGCGTCCGGGGGGAAGGGGTACTCGACGCCGATCCGGAAGCAGTCGGGGGCGATCGGCTCGACGGAGACGACGCGCCGGCTCTCCCGGCGCGGGGCGATCGCGGGCATCCGCGGGAGGATAGCCCGGCCCCGTCCCTCCCGGAACGCTCGCGGGCGACCTAAACTCGTCGGACTCCCATGAACCCGATGGGTCGAGACGGGGCGGTGCGCGCGGCGGGAGTGGTCGTCTTCACCGGGCCCCCCGGCCGGGAGCGCTTTCTCCTCCTCCGCAACCCGCTCCACCGCGAGTGGGGCTTCCCGAAGGGCCATCTCGAGGAGGGGGAGGAGGACCTCGCCGGCGCCCTGCGCGAAGCGCGGGAGGAGACGGGGATCGAGGAGATCGAGATCGAGCCCGGCTTCCGGGTGGAGATCCGCTACCCGGTCCTCCGCGGGGGGCGCGGACGGGTCGGGGAGGCCGGCCTCGAGAAGAAGGTCGTCTACTTCCTCGGTCGAAGTCCCGGCGAGGCGCACGCCCTGTCGGCGGAGCACGACCGCTCCGAGTGGTTCACGCCGAGCCAGGCGCTCGGTCGCTTGAAGCATGGGAACCTCCGCGCGGTCGCCCGCCGCGCGGCCGCCCACCTCCGGAGAGCGGCCCGGACGAAGGTCCGTTGAACGAGCGCGAGGCGCTCGAGGTCTTCGACGCCTTCTCTCCGGGCGAGGCGCTCTGGAAGCGCCACTCCCGGCGGGTGGCGGAGGTCGCGGGGGCGGTCGGCGTCGCCCTCGACCGGCGAGGGGAGGCGGTCGACCCGGAGTTCCTCCGTATCGCCGGCCTCTTCCACGACCTCGGCCGCTCCCGCACGCACGGCCCCGCGCACGGCTGGGTCGGATACGTGCTGCTCCGCCGAGCGGGGCTCGCGCGCTACGGCCGGGGGTGCGTCGCCCACTGGATCAAGGGGCGCTCGCTCGAGGAGATGCTCCACGACGGCCGCTGGTCGCCCCGGTTCCTCCGGGCCGTGTTCGACGAGCTCGGCCTGCCGGAGCTCCTCCTCGGGGATCGGGTCGTCGCCCTCGCCGACTCCGTGGTCGCGCACGACCGGATCGTGACGGTCGAGGAGCGGACGGCCGACCTCGCGCGGCGCTACGGCGACACCCCGTTCGTCCGGCGCAACCACGAGCTGTCCGTGGCGTTGCGGCGCGATCTCGAGGATCGCATGGGGGACACCCTCGAACGGGTGCTCGCCCCCCTCCGGGAAGCTTGACCCTCGTCGCCCTCGAGAAGGTCCGCCGCGCCTTCGGGGATCGCGTCATCCTCGAGGGGGTCTCGGTCCGGATCGGCGAGGGGGATCGCGTCGGGATCGTCGGCCGGAACGGCTCCGGGAAGACGACGCTCCTCCGCCTCCTCGCCGGCCTCGAGGAGCCCGACGAGGGGAGGCGGACCGAGCGCTCGGACGCGCGGATCGGCCTCCTCGGCCAGATCCCGGACGTGCCCCCCGGAGCGAGCGTCCTCGAGGTCGCGAGCGCTCCGCTCGCCGGCCATCGCGAGCGGGAGGCGAGGCTTCGCTCCCTCGAGGAGGAGATCGCGGAGGAGCGGGACGCGGACCGACGCTCGCGACTCGTCGCCCGACACGACGAGCTTCAGGCGCGCTTCGCCGCGCTCGGCGGCTGGGACGCGCCGCGGCGGGTCGAGGAGGCCCTCGGCGCGTTCGGGTTTCGGCGCGAGCACTTGGGGCGCGCCGCCGGGACCCTGTCCGGGGGGGAGAAGGCGCGCGTCGCGCTCGCGGGGCTCCTCGCGGCGGGCTTCGACCTCCTCCTCCTCGACGAGCCGACGAACCACCTCGACCTCGACGGGATCGAGTACCTCGAAGGACGACTTCGGGACTTCCCCGGCGCCTTCGTCCTCGTCTCTCACGATCGCCGCCTCCTCGACGCGCTCGCGCGGACGGTGCTCTTCGTCGAGAGCCCGAGGGTCGAGCGCTACCGGGGGAACTTCGCCCGATTCGAGGAGGCGCGCGCGCTACGCCTCCTCACGAGGGCCCGCGAGGCGGAGCGAATCGGAAGGTTCGTCGCGAAGGAGGAGGAGTTCATCCGGCGGAACATCGGAAGCCAGCGCTCCCGGGAGGCCGTGGGCCGGCGCCGCCGGCTCGAGCGCCTCGAGGTCCCGCAGGCGCCGCGGCCGGAGGCGCGCGGTCCCCGCGTGGCCTTCGGCGCGGCCCCCGACGTCCCGCGCCGCGCGGGGGAGCCGATCCTCGATCTGCGCGGCGTCGCGGCCCGCGTCGGGGAGAGGACCCTCTTCGAAGGGCTCGACCTCACGCTGCGGCGCGGGGAGCGACTCGGCCTCGTCGGCCGGAACGGCTCCGGGAAAACGACCCTGCTCCGCATCGCGCTCGGGGGGCGAGCGCCGGACGCGGGGGAGGTGCGCTTCCGCGGCGAGGGGGTCCCGGGGACCTACGACCAGGAGCTCGCCGACCTCGATCTCTCGAACACCGTGATGGAGGAGACGAAGCGGGGGAAGCCGAGCGCGCTGGAAGGGGAACTGCGCGACCACCTCGCGCGGTTCCTCTTCCGGGGCGAAGCCGTCTTCTCGCCGCTCTCGACCCTTTCGGGAGGGGAGCGCTCGCGCGTCGCCCTGGCCCGGCTCACGCTCGAGCCCACCTCCCTCCTCCTCCTCGACGAGCCGACGAACCACCTCGACGTCTTCGCCCGCGAGGGGCTCGAGGAGGGGCTCGCGCGCTATCCCGGCGGCGCGATCGTCGTTTCGCACGACCGCGCCTTCCTCGACCGGGCCGTCGACCGGATCCTCCTCCTCGAGGCGGGCCGGGGCCGCGTCTACGAGGGGAACTACGCCGCCTTCGAGGAGAAGCGCGCGGAGGAGAGGGCGCGGGAGGACGGGGCGCGCGAACGCGCGCCGGCGCCGTCCCGGAAGGACGCCCCCCCCGAACCGCTCGCCGCTCCCGTCGCGGGGCGCGTCCGCAACCCTTATAAGTTCGCCCGCCTCGAGGAGCGGATCCTCGCCGTCGAGGAGAGGCTGCAGGCGATCGACGCCGAGATCGCGCGCCCGGAGGTCTACCTCGACGGGGGGCGCATGAAGGGGCTCGCCGCCGAGCGGGACGCGCTCCGCGGCGAGCTCGAGGGCCTCTACCGCGAGTGGGAGAACTGGTCGTAGCCTTGCGCGACTTCCGGACGGAGATCGTCGAAGCGCTCGCCCGGGCGACGGGGAAACCCGCGGCCGAGGTCGTCCTCGAGACCCCGCGGGACCGGGCGCTGGGGGACTTCGCGTTCCCCGGCTTCGCCCTCGCGAAGGAGCGGCGGGAGGCCCCTCCCGCGATCGCCGCGGCGCTCGCGGGAAAGCTCGCGTCCCTCGCCCCCGTCGTCTCCGTCCGCGCGGCGGGGCCGTACGTCAACTTCACCGTCGACCGGGTCGCCCTCGCCTCCGAGATCCTCCCCGCGATCCACGCGGCCGGGGACCGGTGGGGCGGCTCCGAGGAGGGGCGCGGCCGGAGCGTCGTCGTCGACTTCTCCTCTCCGAACATCGCCAAACCCCTCTCCGTCGGCCACCTCCGCTCGACGGTGATCGGGGCCGCGATCGTGCGATTGCTCGCGCACCGCGGCTTCCGCTGCGTCGGGATCAACCATCTCGGGGACTGGGGGGCGCAGTACGGGAGGATGATCGCGGCCTTCAAGCTCTGGGGGGACCCCGCCCGCCTCGAGGCCGACCCGATCCCCCACCTCCACGAGCTCTACGTCCGCTTCCACGAGGAGGAGGAGAGGGACGCGAGCGGGAGCCTGAAAGCGCAGGCGCGGGCGTGGTTCAAGGCCCTCGAGTCGGGGGAGGAGAACGAGGCCCGCGCGCTGTGGCGCCGGCTGACGGAGCTCTCGCTCCGCGCGTTCGACCGGGTCTACTCCCTCCTCGGGGTCCGCTTCGACTTCGTGCGCGGCGAGTCCCACTACGAGAAGGACCTCGCCCCGACGATCGAGCGCCTCGTCGACGCGGGCGTCACGAAGACGAGCGGGGGGGCCCTCGTCGTCGACCTCGAGGACGCCTCGATGCCCCCCTGCATCCTCCGGACCGCCGAGGGGACCACCCTCTACGCGACGCGCGACCTCGCCGCGGCATTCCAGCGGAAGCGCGAGTTCGACTTCTGGAGGGCGCTCTACGTCGTCGGCGCCGACCAGCGCCTCCACTTCCGCCAGCTCCGGGCCGTCCTGAAGAAGCTCGGCCTCCCCTGGGCCGAGGAGGTCGTCCACGTCGACTTCGGCCTGATGCAGATCCGCGACGAGGAGGAGGGGAGCGTCGCGAAGATGTCGACGCGCCGCGGGAAGGCGGTCCACCTCGAGGAGCTCCTCCGCCGCGCGATCGAGCTCGTGCGCGAGATCCTCCGGGAGAAGAACCCCGGCCTCGCCGACTCCGAGAGCGTCGCGCGCGCGGTCGGCGTGGGCGCGGTCGTCTTCCACGACTTGAAGACCGCCCGCGTGAAGGACGTCGTGTTCGACTGGAACGAGGTCCTCAACTTCGACGGCGAGACGGGGCCCTACCTCCAGTACACGCACGCGCGCCTGCGCTCGATCCTCCGCAAGGCCCCGGTCGCGCCCGATCCGGCGAAGACCGACTTCCGCCTCCTCGCCGACGCGGGAGAGCTCCTCCCCGTCCTCGCCGATTTCCCGCGGGCGGTCGCCGAGGCGGGGGACCGCTACGAGCCCTCGATCCTCGCCACCTACCTCCTCGACCTCGCGAAGCGAGCGAACTCCTTCTACCGCGACCACCGCGTGATCGGGGAGGACGAGGCGCTAATGGGGGCCCGGCTCCTCCTCGTCGAAGGAGTCGCGACCACGCTGCGCGTGGGGCTCCGGCTCCTCGGGGTCGCCGCGCCCGAGGAGATGTGAACAAAGAGGCCCGGATGCGGGAGGGACTTCGATCGCCGAGCGACGCGACCGGCTCCAGGCGGTCTCCGGCGGTCAGCCGAGGGGCTCGATGTCCTGGAGAACTCGCGAGGCCGCGACGGCGCGGATCCGGGGCGCGAGGGGGTAGGTCTCCGCGCCCGCGTGGAGGACGTCGAGCCGGTCGAGTTTGAGGTCCTCGAGCGCGGAGCGCATCGAGGGCGTCACGGCGGGCGCGTCGGTGTACTTCATCTCGAATCCGAGGCGCCTCGATCCGCGGACGACGAAGAGATCGAGCTCCGCCCCGGCGTGCGTCCTCCAGAAGAAACACTCTTCCGCGCGGGCCTCGAGCCGCTTGACGACGGCCTCGAGAGCGAAGCCCTCCCACGACGCGCCGACCTTCGGGTGCGCCTCGAGCGTCCGCGCGTCCTCGATCCCGAGGAGAGTGTGGAGGAGACCGCTGTCGGCGAGGTAGACCTTCGGCGCCTTCACCTGGCGCTTCGCGACGTTCGCGCTCCATGCCGGGAGCTGGCGGATCACGAAGGTCGACGTGAGGAGATCGAGGTAGCGGCGCACCGTCGTGTCCGCGACCCCGAAGGAACGTCCGAACTCGGAGGCGTTCCAGGTCTGTCCGTGGTAGTGCGCGAGCATCGACCAGAAGCGCCGCATCGTGGCCGAGGGGACGGGGACCCCGAGCTGGGGGAGATCGCGTTCGAGGAAGGTCTTCACGAACTCGCGCCTCCACTCGGCGCTCGCCGGATCGGACCGCGCGAGGAAGGACCGGGGGAAGGCGCCGCGGAGCCAGAGCCGTCGCAGGCTGCCGACGCCGACCTCGTCGAGAGAGAACCCGCGGAGCTCGTGAAAGGAGATCCGGCCGGCGAGGGTCTCCGTGCTCCGTCGCAGGAGGTCGGGGGAGGCGCTGCCGAGGAGGAGAAAGCGCGCCGGGAGGCGGGGCCGGTCGGCGAGCACGCGGAGGACGGGGAAGAGGTCCGGCCGTCGCTGGATCTCGTCGAGGACGACGAGACCCCGGAGGGCGACGAGCGCGAAACGCGGTTCCCCGAGGCGTCCGAGATCGGCCGGATCCTCGAGGTCGAGGAAGGTGCAGACCCCCTTCCGCCGGGCCGCGAGCTGCCGGGCGAGCGTCGTCTTCCCGACCTGGCGCGCGCCCAGGATCTCGACGATCGGGTGGCGACGGAGGAGGTCCTCGATCCGAGCCAGATGGCCCCCCCGGAGGATCATGGCGGGACGCTACCTTGAAAGTTCGGCACGAGCCACCGACTTTTCAAGGTGTCGGATGGACCTCTCCCGGCAAGAGCCGCCTCGCCGGCTGGCCGAGGGATGGCCGACGCCCCTTCCCTCCTTGCCCTCGCGAAGCGCGCGAGCTCGGTCCGCCGCGGCTACCGTGAGATCGGCGGGAGTCGCGGCCTGCTCGCGCGCACGGCTCCTCCTCGTCGAAAGGGCCGGGGCGCCGGAGGAGATCTCGTCCCGCGGCTAGCGCTAGTCGGCCTTCGAGGGGCCGCTTCGGGCGAAGGGGGAAGGCCCTTCGACCATGTCGGCCTGCGCCCGCTCGAGCGCCTGGAGCGCCGTCCGGATCCGCGCGGCCCTCCCCCAGCCCCAGCACGTGACGGAGGCCTTCCGCAGGAGCTCGCCCGCCTTCCGCAGGGCGCGCACCGCCGTCGGGTGGAGGCCGGCGCAGTCGAGGACGTCCCCGGCGTCCCCGGCCTCCTCGGTCGCGAGCCGGAGCAGGGCCCGGGCGGCCCGGGGGTGCGCGGCGGCCTTCGCCCCCTCCGCGAACTCGGTCGCCTGACGGATGTTCTCGAGGGAGTTCATCACGCGGAGGAAGGAGGCGACCGCGACGACCTGCGTCGGGTCGAGGCGGATCGCGATCCCCGTCTCCGGATCCGCGAGGTTCTTGCCCGCGGGCGATTCGTTGAACGCGGCGCTGTTGTAGAAGGCGACCGCCTCCTCGAGCGTCTGGATCGCGTCGTTGTGGAAGAAGGGCCCCGTGTCCGCCGCCTCGATCAGCGGAGGCGTGTTGAAGGTCCCGTCTCCGAATCCGCCGGCGGGGTTCGGATCCTTCCCGAAGCCGCCGTCCCTCGGACGGCTGCCCGGCTCGGCGAGGTCCGCCGGATGGTCGGGGAGGTTCTCGACCCCCGTGTCGAAGTTGAAGTTGAGCCCCCCGGCGACGAACTCGACCGTCGCCCCCGCGTTGGCGTGGCAGACGTCGCACTTCCCGGCCGTCCCGGTGGCTCCCTCCGCGTCGTCGGCGACGAAGATGTCCCGCCCCCGGGCGACGAGCCTGGATCGGAACCGGACCGCCGTCACGTCCTCGGGATCGGCGTCGCGGCCGAGGGAGAGCTGGAACGCCTCGAGCGCGTCGAGCTCCTCCTCCGTCGCGAAGCGGAAGTCGACGCCCGGCTCCCGCTTGAGCGTCTTCGTGAAGTGCTGGCGGATCGCGCCGTTCGCGAACTCGCGCAGCGTCCCGCCCCCCGGCGCGCCGTCCCCCGACCAGCCGGTCTGCTCGGAGGGGGGGGCGGTCGGGGCGTCCGGGGCCGGCGGCGGGGCCGCGATCGAAGTCCGCATCGCCAGGGTGTGGGGCACCCCCCGCATCACGAAGCGGTGCTCGAGGTCGTCGAAGCCGTCGACGTTCTCGAGGATCAGTCCCACCCTCCGCATCAGCTCGGGCTTCTCGAAGTTCCGCGACAGCGCCGGCTCGAACTCGGCGACGAAGAGGGGGTCGTTCGGAGGGAGCCCGGCGATGAATTTCGGGTCGATCGTGAAGTTGTTCCCGGCGGGGTGGCACGTCCCGCAGGTCCGCCCGTTTCCGCCGAAGGTCTCGCGGAAGAAGAGGTCCGCCCCCTTGGCGACGAGGCGGTCGAGGTCGTAGGAGCCCGCTCCCTCGCCGTAGGCTCCGCCCGACGGCTCGCGCCCCGCTCGGTCCCAGGCCTGCATCCGCTGGAAGAGGCTCGGGGACCCGAACAGGAGACCCGAGCGCGTGGGCTCCTCGCCCGCCCGGGTCACGACGACCTCGTCCACGCGGAAGCCGCCGAGGGCCGCGCCGAGCTCGGCCTCGAGGACCCCCTTCCCCTTCCGGGGGGCCAAGGCGCCGGCGCGCAGCGTCCGGTCTCCCGGCTCCGGCCTCGCGCTGCGTCCGGGCCCGGGCGCGTTCTCCACGAGCCAGACCTCGTGCGCCTCGGGGTTCTCGAGGTCGTGGACCTCGACCCGGATCGTGCCCGCGTCGAGGTCGATCGCCGCGTCCCCCGTCGCCCGGGTGAAGGCGCTCGAGTAGGCCTTGGACCACCCGAGCCGAAGGGCGAGTCTCCGCTCCCCTCCCTGCGTCCTGCGCGCCTCCTTCCACGATTCGTAGGCCGCCCCGACCCTCGGGGCGCTCCGGAGGTGCGCGAACGCGAGGGCGGGGTCCTCGACGGGCTTCCCGACCGAGCCGAGGAGGAAGACGAGAAAAGCGGACGGCGCGGCGACGAGCAGCCCCCCGACCACGAGTCGACCCCACTTCTTCTTCATGGCACTCCTCCGTGGGACGAACGCCCACAGGTCCGGTCCGAGCTCGACCGGCTCTTCCCCGAAGGGGCCCCTTATCGGCCTCCCCCACCCACCCGACCTTAGGGGGGAAAGGCCCCGGCGGAGGGACGCCGGCCGCGCGCGAAGGAACCGGGCGCGTCGGAGCACTAATCTCCCGTGATGAACGGGCTTGCCGGCCCTCCCGCCCGCGAGGAGGACTCCCTCCTCCGCGACCGGATCCTCGCGGGCGACCGCACCGCGGCCGAGTCGCTGGTCGACCGCCACCTCGACGCGCTCTACGAGTTCGTCCACTACCGGCTCGGGCCCGAGCGCGACGCGACGGAGGACGTGGTCCAGGACACCTTCCTCGTCGTCCTCGAGAAGATCGGCGACTTCGACGGACGGTCGGGCCTCCACACCTGGATCTGCGGGATCGCCAAGAACAAGATCCGGGAGCGCCGCCGCGCGCGCCGCCCGATCCCGCTCGACGACCTCCTCGAGGAGGCCGACCCCGAGATCGAGCGGATCCTCGCGGGCGTCGAGCGCGAGCCCCTCCCCGAGTGGGTCCTCGAGGCGAAGGAGACGAGCGAGCTCGTCGGAGCGGTCCTCTCCTCGCTCCCCCCCGAGTACCGCCGGGCGCTCCTCGCGAAGTACCTCGAGGACCTCCCCGTCGCCGAGATCGCGCGGCGGACGGGCCGGGGGGAGAAGGCGGTCGAGTCGCTCCTCACGCGCGCCCGGACGGCGTTCGCGCGCGTGCTCGCCCTCCTCGCCAACCGGCGGAGGGGCGCCGCGTGAGCGGTCCGATCCTCGACCGCAATCTGGCGGCGTTGGTTCGCCGCGCCTACCGGCCCGTGCGGCCGGCGCGGGCATTCCGGGCACGGTTGATCGGAGCCCTCGAGGGGCGTCTGGCGGGCGATCCTCCGGAAACGTCGGGGACGGCGCCGGCGCGGCGCTCGGTCTGGACGCCGCGGATGGTGCGCGGTCTCTCCCTCGCGGCAGCGGGCCTCCTCCTCGGGGTGGCCGCGACCATCGCGCTCGGGCCGAAGGGAGACGACGGGAAGGAGCCGTCCGCGGCGGTCGCGCGTGCTCCCGGCGCGGGGCCCGCCGAAGGGGAGACCGGGTCCGCGGGACTCCCCGAACCGGGGGGCCGCCGGACGCGGATCGGGGGGGAGGCGGAGGCGGCCCGCGAGGGAGCGGGGGCCCTCCCGTCCCTTCCGGGCACGCTCCTCGGCTCCGTCCGCGACGCGCGGACGGGCGCGCCCGTGACGGCGTTCCGGGTCGTCCTCGTGCGGGAGGAAGGGCTCTTCGACGTGGGCGAGCCGGTCGTGCGCGACGTCGAGGACGCCGCGGGCCAGTTCGCCGTCGGCGGTCTGAAGGGGCGACGCTTCCGGGTCTTCGCCGAGGCGGAGGGATACGCGGTCCGATCCCGGGAGGTCGAGGCCGGGTCCGGGGCGACCGAACTCGACCTCGAGCGCGGGGCGAGCGTCCGCGGCGTCGTGCGCGACGCGGCGACCGGCGCGCCGCTCGCCGGCGCGCGGGTCTTGAGCGAGACCGACGCCCCCTCGAAGGTGCTCCCCGTCTCGCCGGAGCAGCTGCCGGGACAGGTGCGGCGATTCGCGGTGACCGGCGAGGACGGCGCCTTCGAGCTCGCGCATCTCTCTCCGGGTCCGCAGATGCTCCGCGCCCTCCACGCGGAGCGCGCGCCGGCCTGGAGCGGGCCCTTCGAGGTCCGGGACGGGGAGGCCCGCGAGGGGATCGAGCTGCGCCTGGGAGCCGGAGGAGGGGTGCGGGGACGCGTGCGGGGCGAGGGGGGGGAGCCGCTGCCGCGGCAGTTGGTCCTCGCTTCCCAGGCCGACTTCGACCCCCGCCGGCGCCTGAGCTACGGGCTCGCCGTCACGGACGAGACGGGACGCTACGAGATCGGAAACCTCCCTCCGGGATTCCACGTCGTCCTCTGGATCGGCGCGGTCGAGCGGGCGTACGGCGGTTCGGCGAGGGGGACCCTTCCCGTGGTCGTCCGCCGCGAGGCCTTCGAGACCGTCGAGTTCGGAGCGCGAGCCTCCGAGGGAGCCGTGCTCGCGGGCCGCGTCCTAGACGCGCGCGGGTCGCCGGTGCCGGGGCTCGCGATCTCGATCCAGCGGGTCGGCGACCCGAGTCCGACCGGCTGGCGGTCGACGCCCTCGGGAGCCGACGGGTCCTACCGCTTCGCGGGGCTCGCCCCGGGCCGCTACGGTCTCTGCGCCGGGAAGGAGGCGAGCCCGAACATCTCCGTCGTCGCCGAGCTCGAGGTCGCGGCGACCGGGGAGACCGTCCGGGACCTCTTCCTCGAGGACGGCTCGATCTCGGGCGCGGTCGCCGACGCCGGGGACGGCGGAGCCGTCGCGGGCGCCCTCCTCCTCCTCGAGAGGATCGAGGCCCCGGGCGCCGAAGGGGAGTTCACCGGGAAGGTCCTCGCCGACCTCGACGGGCGCTACCGCTTCCCGTTCCTCCGCGTCGGGAGCTACCGCCTGACCGTCTTCGACCCGGCGAGGGCCCGCGCGTTCGAGCGGCGCGAACCCCTCGCCCTCCGTGCCGGCGAGGCGCTCGAGGGGGTCGACCTGCGCCTCGGCCGGGGCGCGGCGGTCCGGGTGCTCGTCCAGGACGAGAAGGGCGAGCCGGTCGCGGGCGCGCGCGTGCTCATCGCGGAGCCCACGGGCCGCGAGGCGGCCGTCAGCCTCGATCCCTCGACGGACGCGAGCGGCCTCTACGTCGCCCGCGGCCTCCCCCCCGGCCGCTGGGAGTTCCGCGGAGAGAAGGACGGCCGGCGCTCGGACGTCCGGATCGTCGAACTCGCCCCGGGCGCCGTCGCAGAGGCGACGCTGATCCTCCCGAAACCCTGAGGGAACCATGAACGCGAAGCCGCTCTTGCTCTCTTCGGTCCTGGGCGCGGTCGTTGCCGTCCTCGTCTCGCTCGCGCTCCAGCGTTCCGCGCGGACGGAAGCCGAGCTCCGCGAGGAGCTCGCGCGGGTCGAGGCCGAGATGGCTCGCCTGCGCGCGCGCTCGGAGGAGGTCGCCAAGGAGCTCGAGTCGGCGCGCGGCGCGGCGAGCTCGGGCGCGCCCGTGCCGCGGATCTCCCACGAGGAGATCGCGGAGGCCGTCGCTCGGTGGATGGAGAGGAACGGGCCTCCGGCGGCCGCCGTCGGGTCGGAGGCGGTCGTCCCTCGGCCGCCCGACCTCTCCGCGCGCCCCGAGGGCTCGCTCACCGTCGAGTCGGCCTCCCGGATGCTCCTCGATCCGCGTCTCGGCCACGACGAGAAGGAGAAGCTCTGGAAGCGCCTCCGCGAGCAGGGGCTCCTCGACGAGATGGTCGCGTGGTTCGAGGCACGGGCGAAGGAGGATCCGAACGACCCGCAGCGGCAGGTCGAGCTCGGGCAGGCCTACGTCCAAAAGATCTTCGAGGCGGGGAACTCGCCCGAGGCGGGGAAGTGGGCGACGATGGCGGACAAGGCGTGGGACCGCGCCCTCGAGCTCGACTCGCGCAACTGGGACGCGCGCTTCTCGAAGGCGATCGGCCTCTCCTTCTGGCCGCCGATCTTCGGCAAGCAGCCCGAGGCGATCCGCCAGTTCGAGACCCTGGTCGAGCAGCAGGAGGCGGGCCCGCTCCAGCCGAGCTACGCGCAGACCTACCTCCTCCTCGGCAACCTGTACCTGCAGAGCGGCGCGGGCGACAAGGCGACCGCGGTCTGGCAGAAGGGTCTCGCGCTCTTCCCCGCGAACGCGGAGCTCCGCGCGCGGCTCTCCCCGCGCTGAGTTTCGGCCCGTCTTCCGCCGATCGCGGCCGGTTCGTGGGCGGGGAGCGGGCGGGGGGGAGCAGCGGGACGGGCAGGACGGGCTCCGCGCGCTCGGCATCGGACGGACCGTTCGGGAATCTCGAACGACCCGGAGATCCCGAACGAAGGCACGCGTCGCACGTCGCGGCTGGACACGGGCGGCTCCGAGCGAACCCGAGACTCAAAAACGCCCGCTTCGACGCCATGACTTCGCGTCCGACGCGACCTCGGTGCGGCGGGAAAGGGGCGACTGCCCTCGACCGAAAAAACCTGTCAAGTCCCCGGCGCAAAGGCGTGGGCCATAGGAACTTGGAAACGCGTTTCCCCGTTTTTCGAAAGGGCATGAACTATGAATGTCCCACGATTTCGGCGCGCAGCCCCGGAGGCGCCGGCCACGGAAGGAAGGAGACGCCATGCTCATCCCCCTCGAACGCCATCTCTCCCCGGAGCAGGTCGACGCCCGGCTCCGCCAGGCCCACCGGGCCCGGCGGAGCGCCGCGCGCGCGCTCGCCTTCTACTTGAAGGAGGTGAACGACCGCCGCCTCTACGAGGCCTTCGGCTACGCCTCGATCCTCCACTACGCCCGCGACGCGGCCGAGCTCACCAACCGACAGACCCGGGAGCTCCTCCGGGTCGCCGAGGCCCTCGAGACGCTGCCGCTCCGCGCTCGGGCGTATGCCTCGGCCGCGCTCCCGTGGTCCTCGGTCCGGGAGATCTGCCGGGTGGCGACTCCCGAAACCGAGGCCAAGTGGATCGAAGAGGCCTCGCGCCTCTCCTGCGGGGCGGTCGAGGGGTTGGTCGCTCGGGCCTGCTTCGGGGACTCTCCGGGGAAGGCGCGCGAGAGGCGGGCGGGGGAAGGGGTCGGGGTCGAGTCGGTGCCCCTCGTCCTTCACGTGCGCCCCGAGATCAAGGCCGCCTTCGAAGAGGCGCTTCGGGCGGCGCTCCGGGCGACGGGAGGGGAGTCGCTCGAGGAGGGCCTCGTCTACATGGCGGAGCAGACGCTCGAAGGAGCCGAGGCGGGTGAAGAGGAGGAGGAGGGCGCCGGGGGGGGGGGCCGGACGGGGGAGCCCCGCTTCCAGGTGGTCCTCTACCGGTGCGAGGCGTGCGGGGGGGCGACGGTGGGGAAGGACGGGCCCCCGGCGCCGGCGGCGCTCGAGGCGCGGGCGAAGTGCGATGCGGAGGAGGTGGACCTGTCCTCGGAGGGGAGGGCGGGGAAGAGCGTTTCGCCGAAGGCAAGGCGGGTCGTGTTGCTCCGCGACGGCCACCGCTGCGTGGTGCCCGGCTGCACGAATCGGCTCTGGCTCGAGGTCCACCACCTCGTTCCGCGGGCAGCGGGAGGGTCGAACGAGGCGGGGAACCTGGCGACGCTTTGCGGTCGCCACCACGGGCTGGTCCACGAGGGGAGTCTCCGGAGCGTGCGCGGGGAGGAGGGGAGGCTGCGGTGGTTCGGGCGGACCGGGCGCGAGATCGGGCGGGCGAGCCGCGTCGGGGAAACGACTCACGTGGGTCGCTCCAGCAATTCCGGGGGGACGACCCAGTCGGAGGATGCGACCCACGTGGGTCGGCCCGATGCACGGGGCAAGGACCGGCACGCGCCGGAGCCGGAGGCTGCCGCCAACCTCCCTGCGTGAGGGCGCGGGCACCGCGGAGAGGGTGTTTGGCTGCCGTGGGCCGATCGGGGTCCACGAAGGGCGACTCAGAGCCCGATCTCCAGATCGACGGGCGCGTCTCCGACCCGGGCGGGGACGGACTTCCTCTCGCGGCTGGGCGCGGAGACTTCGACGGCGTAGTCGCCGGGGAGCACCACGACCGTCCATGCTCCTCCTTCGGACTGCGCCGGGATCGCCCATCCGCGCGAGTCGCGCAGGATCACTCTCTCCGTGCCGAGCGGAGCGCCGGTTCCGTCGACGACGCGCACGCGGACCCTCGTCCCTTCCCGGAGGTCGAGGGTGAACCGCGCCTCTTCCTCGAGGCGGACCTCCTTCTCATCGGAGAAGGTCGCGGCGAACGGCGACGCACGGAGCACGGTCGCCACGGAGAATCCGGGGCGGAGCCCCTTCACGCGGGCGAGCCCGCCACGGTCGGTCACCCATTCCGCTCCCCCTTCGAGGCCTTCCCGAGCGCCGGCGACAGGGCCGACCCAGACTCGGACGCCGGCGGCCGGGCTTCCCGACGGACCGCGGACCTCGACGAGGGCCGTCCCTCCGTGCTCGACCTCGAAGTCGACGACCGCGCGCCCTCCCTCGGTGAGTCTCGCTTCCTTCGTCGTCGGGAGCACCTCGTCCGTCGGTCTGTCCATTCCCCTCGTCCTTCCTCCCGCGAAGATCGCGTACGAGCCCGCGGGGAGGCACCCCAACGAGTACCGCCCTCCTTCGTCGGTCATGTCGTTGACGGACCACTCGGTATCGTCTGGGAGGGCCGCGACGCGCGAAGCATGAACGAAGATTCCCGCGACTGGGGAACCTCCGGAGACGACGCGGCCCGAGATCACCCCCGAAGGGACCGAAAAATCGCAGACGACCTCCCCCTCCGCCGGGACGTGGATCCGCCGGCGCACCGACAGTCCGGCCGCGATCCGGGCGGACCCGCCGATTTGTTGCACGGAGACCTTGGCCTCCCCTTCCGGAACGCCTTCGATTCGGAAGGCTCCGTCCTCCCCGGACCGAGCCTTGAGTTGCTGGTACCGCGCGAAGGATTCCTCCGGGTCGTGCCTCGAGGCGAGCGGCTCGACTCGCACGACGAGGCCCAGGACCCCCTCCCCCCCCTGAACCACCCGTCCGCGGACGACCGCGCCGCCCCTAGGAGGTCGGTAGAACTCGACGGTCGCGACCTTCCCCTCTTCCACGTCGACGAGGGTCGAGAGCCGCCGCTTCTCGATCTCTTCGTACGGGGTCGAGCCTGCCCACTTCGGGTTTGCCTCCACGCGGTACCGGCCGGAAGCGAGCCCTCCGATCCGGAACCGCCCCTGCTCGTCGATCGGGAAGCCCCGGAGCATGCCCCCCCTGAACTGGCTCGGGATCGCGACCGCCGACCCCCGGGCGAACGGGACGCCGTCTTCCCCGACCGCGAGACCCTCGACGACTCCGCCACGAGGAAGCTCGACGAGGATCCCCTCCACGGTCTCGCCCGCTCGCCCCTCGACCGCCACGGTCGTCACCTCGACGAAGTCCTCGTGCGCGATGACCAGGCGCGTGCCACCTGGCGGCAGACCCGAGACCTCGAAGGTTCCGTCCTCCCCGGTGTTCGCGGCTGGGGACCCGCGGCGCCGTCGATCGGGGGAGAGGCGATCCTCCGGGAGGACGTCGACCCTCGCGCCCGTGACGGCCGCGCCGGTACCCCGCTCCACAGCCCGACCGAGGATCGTGGCTCCCGGTTCGAGCCGGAACTCGAGACCGCGGCGCGTCTCCCCGGGCGTCACCTCGACGTCGGCCAAAGTCCGCGCCACGAGGCCCCGCGCCTCCGCCCGAAAATCGAACGTACCCGTCTCGAGGCCCGTCCACTCGAAGGATCCGTCCTCGGAGCAGAACTCCCGGCCCGGCCGCTCCTCCCCCTCCCGCCCCATGACCGTGCCTCCGAAGGAGGTGAGCACGACGCGCAGCGGCACGATGCGGAAGGACTGGAGAGGGTTCCCGGACGAGTCACGGACGGAGCCGGCGATGCCGGTCGGCCTGCCGACGACCAGCTCGAGACCTTCGGTATCGGGCTCGACCTCCCGCCTCTCCGCGAGCGGCGTGCCTCCCTTCCGAACGAGGACGATCAGGGGAGCCGCATCGAGGCCGGAGATCGAGAACGATCCGTCGGCCGCGGTGCTCGCTCGCTGGCGGAACGACCGCAACTTCGCGTCGTCGAGGTTTCGCCGTTTCGCGGCGTCCAGGTCGGGGACGACGATCACCGCGAGCCCCTCCGCAGGACGACGCTCGGCGTCTACGACTCGTCCCGTGATCCGATGGCCCGACTCGAGGACGATCTCGACGCCCTCCGATCCTCCGCCCGCGGGGACTTCGATCGGTCCCCGGAAGCCCGGGAGGAAGCCTTCCGCGCTGACCTGGATCGCGTGCACCCCGGGGAGGAGCGAGCCGATCCGGAAACGACCGCCGGCCCCCGTTCGGCTCCGTCCGTGGCGGAGCCCGTGGAACCAGTCTGCAGGGATGCCCCGGACGATCTCGACGCCGCCTCGCGCCTCGAGGACGGCGCCCGCGATTCCCCGTCCGTTTCCGTCGAGGACGCGCCCCGAGATCCACGACTCCGCCGGAAGGTCGAAGTCGAGGCGCGTCGTCCCCCCTGCGCGGACCGCGACGTCCAGCCGCGCGACCGGCCCTCCCCCCTCCCCCCCAGCCCCGAAGCTGTGGCGGCCCGGCCCGAGGCCGCGGATCGCGAATCGCCCGTTCGCGTCGGCTGCCTCGGCTCGAAGGCGCATGCCTTGCCCCACGTCGAAGCGGGAGACTCTCCCGTTGCGGGGGGGCGATCCCGACGCCGTGCGGATCGAGCCTTCGACCTTGCCGGCCGGATCGAGGAGGAGCGTCACCCCCTCGCGGAGCCGCGGGTCGTCGGGACGGAACCGTTCGTCCGAGTCGTAGAGGGCGAAGTCGGCCTTCACCTCGAATCGGAACTCCGGGAGGTCGGAGGGGATCGCGAGCGCGAACGAACCCTCGGCGGCTGCCGCGGTCTCGAATGCGGCCTTCCAGCCGCCGACATCGCCCACGGCCTCGTCGAGTCCAGCGGGGCCGTCGTAGCCGTGCTTCAGCTCGCCGAGAGCGTCCGGGCCGCCAAGGCGGGAGACGGTCTCGGGGAAGTCGATCGCATCGTCTCCGGTCCGGACGGCGACGGTCGACTCCCCGAGCGGCCCGCCGCCGCGCACGACGAGGCGGCCCTGGACCTCGACGCGCGCGGGGCCGGGAGCGGAGGGCTCCGTCGCCGTCGCGGGGCGCCGGAGCGGAGTCGAGTCCTGCGGAGGGTTGACCTGATCCTTTGCGGCAGGGCGGGCAGGACCGCGAGAGGCGGCCACCTTCGAATCCGGCCGGCCCGGTCCCTCGTTGGCTCGCCGAGGCAGGAGCGCGACCATCCCGGCCGCCGCGAGAAGCGCAGCGGCGCCCAGAGCCGCCTTCGTGCTCGCCTTCATCAGTGCGACCTCCGGCATCGAGAGCCCGGGCCCCGCCGGAGCGACCGGCGGCCCGAACGCGAACGGGGCGAGCGCGAGGCACCACGCCCGCCGGTCGCCGCCGTGCTCCGCGTCGAGCCGCTCGCGCAACCGCGCATGGGCCCGCCGCAGCCGAGTGCCGACCGTCCCCACGGGGATCCCCGACCGCCGCGCGATCTCCCGCGGCGGCAGCGCCTCGAAGTACCGGAGGAGGACCGTCCTCCGGTACGGCTCCTCGAGGGAGAGGACCGTCTCGACCAACCTTCGGCGCGCCTCCTCTCGGCCGACGATCTCCTCGGTCGAGGGGAGTGCCTCCGGGCGCGCCGCTCCCCGCTCCCGGCGGGCCCGCCGCCCGGCGGCCCGGCCGGACCGAAAGGCGAAGTTCCGCACGACCCGGGCGAGCCACGCCTTCGGCGAACGCAATCCCGCCGGCGCTCCTTCGAGCGCGGCGACCCAGGCGTCCTGCGCGGCGTCCTCCGCGAGCGCGGCGTCCTCGATCAGGCTCCGCGCGAGCGCCCGGACGAACGGCTCGTGGGCGAGCAGGCGCTCGAGGGGCTCGAAAGAGGGTTCGGATTCCATCCGCGTCCGCAGACGAGATCCCGCCGGCCACGGATTCGAGTCCCATCGTGCCGTCCGCCGCGGAGGGACGCACCCCCTCCGAGCGGAGGGACAGGGGCTACGACCTCACCCGCACGTCCGCGAAGCCGGCCTCGGCGTCCTGGACCACGAGCCCGATCTGGCCCCGGCGCTCGCGCGCGGGGAGGGGGAGGCTCCCGAGGGACTTCCCGTCGAGGAGGAACTCCGCCCCCTCGTCGGAGAGCTCGACGGCGAGCCGCAGCGGGACTCCCTTTCGGATCCTCGCGGGGCCGAAGTCGCGGAGGGTCTTCCACTCGCGCTCGAGGCGGGAGACGTCGACGAGCCCCCCCTTCGACACGCCGAAGATCGTGATCCCGGTCTCCGCGTTCGCGCCGAAGGCGATCCCGATGAAGGCCTCCTCCGACGTCAGGTTCGGACGGACCGCGACCTCGAGACGGAGCGGCTCCGCCCACTCGTCGCGGTGGAAGAGGAAGGAGGGCCCCTTCGACTCGCCGCGCACGGCCTCCCCCTCGGCCTTCCACTCCGGCGCGCCCTCCCAGTGG
This sequence comes from Planctomycetota bacterium, assembly GCA_035695825.1. GTDB lineage: Bacteria > Planctomycetota > UBA1135 > UBA1135 > JAKEFM01 > JAKEFM01. The sequence goes on from DASRRH010000019.1 coordinate 73,684, forward strand.
GTGAGGCCCTCGTCGATCGGGAGCCGCCGCCACCGCCGCCCGTCGACGCCGGTCGAGCGCACGATCTCCGAGCGTCGAGCGCGGAGGCTCGGGTCGGCACCGAGGACCCCGGACGCGGACTGGAGGACGCGCAGGGCGAGGCGCGGGAATCCGGCCGACGCGTACGCCTCGGCCGTGGTTGCGGCCGCCTTGCTCATCCCCGCGAACGCCGCGGTCAGGCCGTCCGCGAGGGGCTTGTCGATCGCCGCCATCTTCCGGATGCAGCCTTCGACGAACGGATCGCCCGCCGAGGCGCCGGAGCCCGCGATCGCCTGGCGGAGGTGGAGCACGGCGGCGTCTCTCCGCTTCAGCTCCGCCTCGACGTCGGCCAGCTCGGCGAGGGCGCTCGCGTCGTCCGGGCGCTTGCGGAGCGCCCACCGGTAGCTCTCGACCGCCGCCTCCCGCTTGCCCCGCGCGCGCTGCTTGCGCGAGCGCTCGACGAGGACGCCCGCCTTCTCCGAGGGACCGAAGTGGATCGCGAAGAGGTCGAGGACCCAGCGGCGGAATCGCCCCTCGAAGGCCTCGAAGCTCTCGATCCCGGGCTGCTTCGCCTTCTTCACGAAGAAGGAGACGAACCGTTCGAAGGGGTCGTGCTTCCCCCCCGTCCGGTAGGCGTCGAGGAAGTCGCCGTACGTCGACCGGTAGACGCGCTCGCACGCCTCGTCCTCGTAGTTGTGGAGGAAGTAGACGAGGGCCCAGCCGAGCCCGTAGTACTCACCCGGGTAGGAGCCCTCCTCGTAGAAGGAGACGAGCTCCCGCAGCGTCGGCTTCCCCTGGTCGAGGGCCTCGCGCGCCTCGAGGAGGCGGAGGTCCGGGACGAGGTTCGTCTCGACCGAGCCGTTCGGGAGGAGCCGCGCCCCTTCGAAGTAGGAGGCGGTCCCCTCGTTCAGCCAGCCGGGGACGAGGTCGGCCGAGATCATGTGGGTGAACTGGTGCGACGACTCGTGGAAGAGCGTCTCCCAGAGGACGGACAGGGGCCGCCCCTCCGAGCGCGGGTCGTAGGTCGAGACCCGGTTGTCGTCCGGGGCGTAGAAGCCCTCGACGCTCGCCGCGGGGCTCCCCTCGAGGCGGTCGAACTCCGCGCGCGTGCGGTAGACGCGCAGGACGCATCGGGCCGTCCCGCCCCCCCGCTCCTTGTGGCGGAAGACGGTCCGGTAGAAGCGGTTCATCTGCTCCATCGCGGAGGAGATCTGCTCCGCCGTGGAGCGGGGGAGGTTCGTGATCGCGGTGTAGTTCGGGCTCTTGACCTCCCACGCGCGCTCCCAGGACGCGTGGGTCGCGTCCTCGCGCGCGGCGCGCTCGGGGGAGACCTTGCCACCGGCCTTCGCGGGGACGTCGAGGCCGGTCTCGAGGAGCGACTCGACGACCTTCCGCTGCGCGTAGAGGCGGTCGAGGGCCGCGCGCGCCTTCCCGTCGAGGGGCGTCCCCGCGCAGCGACCGTAGAGGTCGACGGCGTTCGCGGGGAGCCCGCGGCTCGCGCACCCCTCGCCGAGACGGAAGAGCGTCCCGGCGCAGTCGCGGAGCATCGTCGCGCCCTTCCCCTGGAGCGGGTCGAGCGCGCCGAGGCGGCGCTGGAGCGCGTCCAGGAGGGCTTTCCTCTCCGGGATCTCGGCGGCGAGGTCGGCCGCGATCGAGGCGTAGGCGAACGCCTCGTCGCGCCGGCCGAGCGCTTCGGCCGCCTTCGAGGCGGTCTCGAGGAGGTCGAGGTCCTCCGGCGCGAACTCGAGGGCGGTCTCGGCCTCCGCGAACGCCTCTTCGGCCTTCCCCTCCGCGAGGAGGGCGATCGGGCGGGCGAGTCGGGGCGGGTCGGGCTTCCGCCCGGAGGCGGGCGCCGGGGTCTGGCCGAGCAGGGGCGCGACGAGGAGAAGGATCGGACCCATGGGCGCCGGCGTCTCCGCGCGCGCGGGGTCGCCGCTCCGCGGCTATCGTCCCGCGTCCGGGACGAAGCGCCACCCCCCGGTCCGGGGCTTCCGCCCCGACCGCGAGGAGCGCTCGCCCCGCTCAGCCCGGGGCGAGGACGGTGACGCTCTCGCAGGGGTGCGTCATCAGGCCCGCGGGCCCCGCCAGGCGCACGCCCTGGTCGAACGAGAGGCCGGAGAGCTCTCCCTGATAACGCCTCCCGCCCGCCACGACGATCACGGGGCGGTGGCGCAGGCCAAGCCGGTCGAGAAAGGCGTCGGCGAGCGCCGCCGACTCCCCGGCGCGCAGCTGCGCGGCGCGCCGGTCAAGCGCCTCGAGGAAGAGCGCCGCGCACTCGGGGAGGTCGACGGGCATCCCGCGCTCGATGGCGATCGACGTCGCGGTCGAGCGGAGATCCCGCGGGAAGTCGATGGGGGTCTGGTTCAGGTTGATCCCGACGCCGACGACGTAGGCGGGCGCCCCGCCCGGACCCGCGCACGCCTCGATCAGGATCCCCGCGACCTTGCGCCCCTCGACGAGGACGTCGTTCGGCCACTTGATCGTCGTCGGCACGCTCAGGAGGGGGGCGACCGCATCGGCGACGGCGAGCGCGGCCGTCGCGGTGACGGCGGCGGCGGGCCAGGAGCCCGCCGAGAGGATTACCGAGCCGAGGAGGGAGCTTCCCGGGGGCGCGACCCACGGGCGGCCGGCCCGGCCGCGCCCGCGTTGCTGGTGGAGGGCGAGGATGGTCCGGCCGTCGAGGGAGGCGACGTCGGCGGCGGCTCCGACCGCGGCGCGAGCGAGGTCGTTCGTGGACGCGACCGACGGATGGACTTCGAGAGCCCGGCCGACCCGCTCGGTCTTCAGGCGCGCGCGGAGGGCCTCGGCGAGCGCGAGCGCGGCTTCGGTGGAAGGATTCGACCCGAAGCCCGCCCGGCTCACGAGAAGAGCGAGGACTTGACGTTGAGGAAGCGGCGGCGGAGCCGCTCCATCACGTTGCTGTGGATCTGGCAGACGCGGGACTCCGTGAGGGAGAGGAGCTCCCCGATCTCCCGCATCGTGAGATTCTGCTCGTAGTAGAGCCGGAGGATGTACTGCTCCTTCTCCGTGAGCGTCCGCAGGAGGTGGTCCATGACGTCCCGGCGCTGGAGGAGCGCGAGCGTGTCGGGACTCTTGCGGTCCTCGAGCACGTCGAGCTTCTCCATCGGGTGGTCCTCCTCGTCGTCCCACGCGTCCGAGAGGGAGAAGATCGCGCGCGGGCACGCCTCGCGCAGCTCACTCTGGATCTGCTCGAGGTCGAGGCCGAGGCGCTTGGCGAGCTCGACGGTGGTGGGCTCGCGCCCGTAGCGGCTCTGGAGCTCCTGCCAGGCGCGCTCGAGGCGGCTCGCCTTGACGCGCACGAGCCGCGGCACCCAGTCCTGCGAGCGCAGCTCGTCGAGGATCGCGCCGCGGATGCGCGTCGTGCAGTAGGTCTTGAACTTGATCCCGCGGGAGAGGTCGAATCCGTCGATCGCGTCCATCAGGCCGAAGAGGCCCGCCGAGCAGAGGTCGTCGAGCTCGATCGACTTCGGCAGCGTCTGGAGGAGGCGCTCCGAGATGTACCGCACCATCGGGTAGTACTTCTCGATCAGGCGGTTGCGCAGCTCCGTGTCCCCGGTCTTCTTGTACTGGCGCCACAGCTCGTCCGTCGTCTTCTGGTCGGGATCCTCCTTCGCCTTCCTCGGGGGCCCGCTGCCGGAGCGGGGGATCGGGGGGAGAGGCCGCAGGGGCGGGGGGATGCGGCGGGGGGGCGCCGCGGGCGAGGAGGAAGCACGGAGCAAGGGGACTCCTTCTTCGGCGGGTCGGCTCTTATCGGCGTCGGGCTTCGGCTTCTTGAACTTTCCTCCCACGTCGCCCCCTCTCACAAGCGCAGGAGGGAGTGGACCGGCGTCCCCTTCAGCCGGTCGCGGCCCTTCAAGAAGCCGAGCTCGATCACGAACGAGCACGCCTCGACCTTCGCGCCGAGGCCCCGCACGAGCCGGCCGCAAGCCTCCGCGGTCCCCCCCGTCGCGAGGAGGTCGTCGACGAGGAGGACCGACTCCCCCGAGCGGAGAGCGTCCGCGTGGATCTCGATCGCATCGCTCCCGTACTCGAGCTCGTAGGAGGCCGAGAGCGTCCTCCAAGGGAGCTTCCGCGGCTTGCGGACCGGGACGAACCCGACCCCCATCCGGACCGCGAGGGCGGCGGCGAAGATGAACCCCCGCGACTCGACCCCGACGATCGCGTCGATCTTCCTGCCGCGGATCGGTTCGCCGAGCCCCTCGACGGCCTCGGCGAACCCTTTCGCGTCGCGCAGGAGCGGGGTGATGTCCTTGAAGACGATTCCCGGCTTCGGGAAGTCGGGGACGTCGCGGATCAGTCGCTGGAGGTCGGTCATGCGGGGGCGGGGGGCTCAATTTAGCCGGCAAGGGTCCCCTGCGGAACGCGCTGCCGGAGCCCCCGCGAACCGATCGTCCCCTCCTGCGTCGGAGGGAGGCGTGCGGGGCGGTCCGCCCCCGGCCCTGTGGCTCTTCGAATGGAAACCACCATGAAGCCGCTGCGTCTCCTCGGGTTCGCGCTCCTCGTCGCGGGGGGGGTCTCCGGAGGCTCCTCCGCCCAGGACGTCCCCCGACCCCTCCCTCCCTTCCTTCCGCACCCTCCGATCCGGCCTCCTTTCCCGGTCGTCACCCTCGAGTCGTTGAGGGGTACGGCGAGGATCGTCGACGGCTTGGCGACGACCGAGATCGAGCAGGTCTTCCGGAACCGCGGGCCCGTCCCGGCCGAGGAGGAGTACCTCTTCCCGCTGCCGGACGGCGCGGTCGCCTCGGACCTCTCCCTCTGGGTCGACGGCAAGGAGGTGAAGGGAGAGCTCCTCGACCGCGACCGCGCCCGCTCGATCTACGAGGGGATCGTGCGCCGCAACCGCGATCCCGCGCTCCTCGAGTGGGCGGGGAGCGGCTGCGTTCGGCTCGCCGCCTTCCCTGTCCCGCCGGGGGGCGAGGCGAAGGTGCGCCTGCGCTACGCGAGCCTCGTCCCGACGGCTGCCGGGGCCTTCGAGTACCGGTTCCCCCTGAACCTCGCGCCGATCGCGCGCGGGGGGTTGCGCTCCCTCGTCGTGGACGTCTCCCTCGAGTCCTCGCGCCCGCTCTCGGCGATCTACTCTCCGACGCATCCGGTCGAGGTGCGCCGCGAAGGGGACAAGAAGGCTCGCGTCACCCTCGAGGCGGGCAACGTCGCCGCCGACCGCGACCTGCGGATCCTCTTCGCTCCCGCGGAAAAGGAGTTCGGATTCCTGTTCCTCGGACACCGCCGGTCGGGGGAGGAGGGCTTCTTCACGGCGCTGTTCGCCCCCCGGTTCGACCTCGCCGAGACCCGGGTGCAGGCGAAGGACCTGACGGTGGTGATGGACACCTCCGGCAGCATGGCGGGGGAGAAGATCGAGCAGGCGAAGGGGGCGCTGCGGCACGTGATCGGGAGGCTGCGTCCCGGCGACCGCTTCAACCTGATCCGGTTCTCCTCGGAGGCGGAGTCGTTCCGCGACGGCCCCGTCGAGGCGACCGGGGAGAACCTGGAGGCCGCTCGCGCGTGGATCGGCCGCATCGAGGCGCGCGGGGGGACGAACATCGACGAGGGGCTCGCGAAGGCCCTCGCGGTGGCGAAGACCGAGGGGAGGCTGGCGCTCGTCTTCTTCGTGACGGACGGGCTGCCGACGGTGGGGGTGACGGAGGAGAAGGCGATCCTCGGAAACGCCCGCTCCCGCAACGGCGCGGGAGCCCGGATCTTCGTGTTCGGGGTGGGGAACGACGTGAACACGAGGCTGCTCGACACCCTTGCCGAGGAGACGCGGGCGGCCCGGGAGTACGTGCGCGGGGGGGAGGACATCGAGGTCAAGGTCTCGGCGCTCGTGGACAAGGTCTCGAGCCCGGTGCTCTCGGACGTGACGGTCTCCTGCGAGGGGGCGGAGGCGTTCGACGTCTACCCGCGGGCGATGCCCGACCTGTTCAAGGGCTCCCAGCTCGTGGTCGTCGGGCGCTACCGGGGCGAGGGGAGAAAGACCGTGCGCCTCGCCGGTCGATTCGGGGATGCAAAGCGCGAGTGGATCTACGAGGTCGATCTTCCTCGGCTCGAGGATCGGAACGACTCGGTGCGGCAGGTGTGGGCCTCACGGAAGGTGAGCTTCCTCCTCGACGACATCCGGATGGCGGGGGAGAGCAAGGAGCTGATCGACGAGATCCGACGGCTCGGCCGCGAACACGGGATCGTCACCCCTTACACCTCCTTCCTCGTCGTCGAGGAAGGCCAGCGACTCGCCGCGGCGCGAGGCGTGATCGGCGGCGGAGGCGCGGGAATCCGTTTCGCCGATCTCGACGGCGACGGCCGTCCGGACGTTCCGATGGGAGGGACGGGCGGGATGGAGGAGTCCCCCGCCCTGCTCGATTCGCTCGTGGGTCTCGCCCGCCGGGAGCGCGCCGACGCCGACGAGGCCGAGAAGGACCTGAAGTCCCTCGGCGACTTGACCTCGGGCGGCGACGCCGTCGACGGGAGCCGGCGGGTTCTCGAGGGGAAGCTCGCGTTCGCTCCCCCCTCCGCGCCCGCTCCGACCGCCGAGAACGTGGCGCGCTTCTCCGGTCTCGCGGGTCGGGCCATGGCGGCGGAGACGTTCGTCCGCCGCGCCGGCGGGAAGGTCTTCCACCTCGTCGGCTCGGTCTGGGTCGACTCGAGGCTCACGGAGAAGGACCGGGACCGCGTGACGCGGATCTCCTTCGCCTCGGACGAGTACTTCGCCCTCCTCGCGCGGGAGCCCGGGCTCGCCCCGATCTTCGCGCTCGGGGAGCGCGTGCTCGTCGAGTGGAAGGGGACCTTCTACGAGGTGAAGTAACCCCAGAGGCTTGAGCGATCCTCTCCCGGGGCCCTAGAATCCGTTCCCCTCGCCAGGGACCCCGACCGGGGTCCCCATTTCGTTCGGGGGCATGGAGAAGCTTGGGAGCCCTTCGCACCGACGGCCGGAAGGCCGACCAGATCCGAACCGTCACGATCCGGCGGGGGTTCACGGCGTACGCGCCGGGCTCGGTCCTCTTCGAACTCGGCCGGACCCAGGTGCTCTGCACGGCGATGGTGACGGACGGCGTCCCGCCGTTCCTCCTCGGGATGGGGCAGGGGTGGCTCACGGCGGAGTACGCGATGCTCCCCTCCGCGACGCCCGGGCCGCGCCGGACGCGCGACGGCCGCGGCAACCGGCCGGACGGCCGGAGCATCGAGATCCAGCGCCTCGTCGGCCGCGCGCTCCGCTCCGTCGTCGACCTCAAGGCCTTCCCCGACCGGACGATCTGGATCGACTGCGACGTGCTCCAGGCCGACGGCGGGACGCGCGTCGCGGCGATCACCGGCTCCTACGTCGCGCTCTACGACGCCGTGCTCGACCTCGACCACCAGCGGCTGCTGCGACGATGGCCGATCCAGACCCAGGTCGCGGCCGTCTCGGTCGGCGTGGTCGGCGGCGTGCCCCTCGTCGACCTCTGCTACAAGGAGGATTCCGCGGCCGAGGTCGACATGAACGTGGTGATGACGGGCGCGGGGGATTTCGTCGAGGTCCAGGGGACAGCGGAGAAGAAGCCCTTCTCCCGGCCGCAGTTCGACGCGATGCTCGAGCTCGCCCGCGCGGGAGCGAGCCGCCTCTTCGAGGCGCAGGCCTCGGCGCTCGGTCTCGCCCGCTAGGGCCGGACCCGTCCCCGATGTCCCCCACGATCGAGATCGTGGTCGCGAGCCGCAATCGGAAGAAGGCGGCCGAGCTCGGCCGCTTCCTCGCGAGGCTCCCCGTCCGCACGCTCGACGCGGACGAGGCGGGGGGGAACGTCCAGGTCGAGGAGGACGGGGAGACCTTCGCCGCGAACGCGGCGAAGAAGGCCGCGGCCTTCGCGCGCGCCTGCGGCCGCTGGGCTCTCGGGGACGACTCGGGCCTGTGCGTCGACGCGCTCGGGGGCGCGCCCGGCGTTCGCTCGGCGCGATTCGCCGGGGAGAAGGCCAACGACTTCGCCAACAACCGGAAGCTCCTCGCCGAGCTCGCGGGGATCCCCGCCGAGCGGCGCACGGCCCGGTTCGTCTGCTCGCTCGCCCTCGCCGACCCGACGGGGACGATCCGGCTCGCCGTCGAGGGGAGCGCGGAGGGGCGGGTCCTCGCGGCCCCGCGCGGGGTCGGGGGGTTCGGCTACGATCCCCTCTTCCTCTATGCTCCCCTCGGGCGGACCTTCGCCGAGCTCCCCCCCGAGGAGAAGGACCGCGTGAGCCACCGGGGCGTCGCGCTCCGCGCGCTCGCCGCGGGGCTCGTCCCCCTCCTCGGTTCCGGCGGGGCGCCGCCGGGCTGAACCGTGACCGACCCCCGCTACATCCGCAACTTCTGCATCGTCGCCCACATCGACCACGGCAAGTCGACGCTTGCCGACCGCCTCCTCGAGATCACGGGGACGATCGACGCGCGCGAGCGGCGCGACCAGGTCCTCGACGACATGGACCTCGAGCGGGAGCGCGGGATCACGATCAAGGCCTCGGCCGTCGCGATGACCTACCGGACCCGGGACCGGCTCGACCCGAAGGGGGGGAGCGCCGAGTACGTCCTCCACCTCATCGACACCCCGGGGCACGTCGACTTCTCCTACGAGGTGCAGAAGGCGCTCCAGGCGTGCGAGGGGGCCGTCCTCCTCGTGGATGCCGCGCAGGGGGTCGAGGCGCAGACGGTCGCCAACGCGAACCTCGCGATGGGGGCGCGGCTCGCGATCCTCCCGGCGCTCAACAAGGTCGACCTCGCCCAGGCGAGGCCCGAAGAGGTGATCGAGGAGATCGAGCACACGCTGATGCTCGAGCGGACCGACGTGCTCCGGGTGAGCGCGAAGACCGGGGCGGGGGCGAGCGAGCTCCTCGAGGCGGTGATCGACCGGGTCCCCCACCCGAAGGGGGATCCCGCCGGGACGCTCCGCGCCCTCCTCTTCGACGCGAAGTACGACGAGTTCCGGGGGGTCGTCGTCTACGTCCGGGTCGTCGACGGCCGGCTCGCGCGTGGGGCCCGGATCCGTATGCTCGGCATCGGCACGATCCACGAGGTCGAGGAGGTCGGGAAGTTCCGCCCCCGGCCGTACGCGACCCCGGAGCTTGCCGCGGGCGAGGTCGGGTACGTGATTGCGAACATCAAGCGCCTGCAGGACGTGCGGATCGGGGACACGATCGCCCTCGCCGACGGGCCTCCCGTCGGGACGCTCCCGGGCTACCAGGAGCCGAAGCCGATGGTCTTCTGTGGGCTCTACCCGACGAGCCCGGGCGACTACGAGCACCTGCGGCGCGCGCTCGAGCAGCTGCGCCTGAACGACGCGTCCTTCACGTTCGAGCCGGAGACCTCCGAGGCCCTCGGGTTCGGCTTCCGGTGCGGGTTCCTCGGGCTCCTCCACATGGAGATCATCCAGGAGCGGCTCGAGCGCGAGTCGAACATCGACCTCGTCCAGACGGCGCCGACCGTCACCTACGAGATCGAGATGATGGACGGGGAGCGCCGGCGCATCCACCGCCCCTCCGACCTCCCGGAGCCCCACCTCTACCGGCGCTTCCTCGAGCCGGTGATGCGCGTCTCCCTCCTCCTTCCGGCCGACGCGATCGGGCCCATGATGCAGCTCTGCACGGACCGGCGCGGGCGGTACGTCAAGACGGAGTACCTCTCCCCGACGCGCGTGATGCTCGTCTACGACCTGCCGCTCGGCGAGATCCTCTACGACTTCTACGACCGCCTGAAGTCGGTCACGCGGGGCTACGGGACGATGGACTACGAGCTCCGCGACTTCGAGGAGGCCGACCTCGTGAAGCTCCGGATCCTCGTCGCGGGGGAGGAGGTCGACGCGCTCTCGACGATCGTGCACCGGGACCACGCGGAATACCGGGGGCGCCGCGTCCTCCAGCGGCTGCGCTCGGAGATCCCGCGCCACCTCTTCGAGGTCGCGCTCCAGGCCGCGATCGGGGGGAAGGTCATCGCCCGGGAGTCGATCCGCCCCCTCGCGAAGAACGTCCTCGCGAAGTGCTACGGCGGCGACGTCACGCGCAAGCGGAAGCTCCTCGAGAAGCAGAAGGAGGGGAAGCGGCGGATGAAGCAGGTGGGCGGCGTCGAGATCCCGCAGAAGGCCTTCCTTTCGGTGCTCGGAGGCGAGTGATGGGACCGGAGCGCCCGCCGGACGCGGCCGAGGGGGATCGCCGCCTCCTCCCCGAGTCGCGCCGCAAGCGCCACCCCTGGCGCGAGAACCTCGAGACCCTCTCGGTCGCCGTCGTCCTCGCCCTCACGCTCAAGGTCTACGCCGTCGAGGCGTACAAGATCCCGACCGGGTCGATGCAGCCGACCCTGATGGGGAGCGACGAGGCCGGGATCTATGACCGGATCCTCGTCGACAAGCTCGTCTACCAGCTCCGCGACCCCCGGCGCTGGGAGGTCGTCGTGTTCCGCTTCCCGCTCGACCTCCTCAAGAACTACGTCAAGCGGATCGTCGGGGTCGGCCCCGAGCGGATCCGCATCGAGAACGGGGACGTCTTCCGCCGGGGGACGGACCGCGACGAGTGGGAGATCCTGCGCAAGCCCCGCTCCGTCCAGGAGGCGATCTGGAAGGAGGTCTACCGCGGGCCGCAGGAGGAGGAGGACGCCTTCCGGTCGTGGCGGAAGGAGTCCGGCCGCTGGAGCCTCGAGGGCGGCCGGATCCGCGCGGACGGGGAGGGACGGCTCCGGTTCGTCCCCCGTCGCGGCGAGAGCGTCCGGGACGTCTACACGGACGGCTACCCGGCGTCCGTCGCGCGGTTGATCGGGCGCCGCCCCCGTCCCGACCGCTCGGACGTCCCCGACCTGCGCCTCTCGGCGACGGTCCGGCCCGAGCCGGACTTCGCGGGGGCGCGGTTCGTGATCCAGGCCGGCGTCGACACCTACGAGGCCTCCTTCCCGGGTCCGGCCTCGGGGGGCGCAAGGGGCTTTCTCCGTCGCTCGGTGGCGGGCAACGGAGAGGGGAAGGAGATCGCGCTCGAAGGGGTGCGCCTCGAGGCGGGGCGGGAGGCGCGCCTCTCCCTCGCCCACGTGGACGGCGCGCTCGAGGCCGGGGTGGCAGGGCGGACGTTCCGGTTCGAATGGCCCGAGGACCCCGACCGAGACTTCGGCCGAGGCAACCGCGTCGCGATCGCGGCCGAGGGGGGGCGGGCGGAGTTCCGAGACCTGCGCCTCGAGCGGGACGTCTACTACACGAAGGACGGGGGGGTCACGAGCGAGTTCATCCCGGAGGGGCGGTACTTCATGCTCGGGGACAACACGCAAAACAGCGCCGACAGCCGAGCCTGGGAGTCGGTGACGCTCGTCCTGCGCGAGCCGATCGACGGGCGCACGGAGCTCCGAGGGAACTACCGGGCCGACCCCAACTTCGCCGAGGCGAACCCGCGGGACATCCCGCGCCCGGGCGGCTTCGTCCGCCTCTTCACGGACTACCTGGGCGAGATCTACCGGATCCCGACCGACAAGGTCGTGGAGTCTCCGCGCACCCCCGAACCCTACGTCCGCCGCGAGCAGATCCTGGGCCGGGCGCTCGTCGTGTTCTGGCCCGTTCCCCCCGTCGCTCCGGCGCTGCGGTGGAAGCTCGTCCGTTGAGGGTCCGTCTCCCTCCCCCCGGGTTATCCACAGCGGGACTTGCGACCGGTGCCGCCCTCGGACCGCTCGCCGCAAGCCCCCTCGGCCCGCCTGCCGCTCGGGGATCCTGGACCCACAGGCTTTCCACAATTCCTCCCGGAAGCTGCAGCTCGTTGCGCTCCAGTCGGTTGTGGTGTCGCCCTCATTTCCCCCACTCGGAGACCGCCGCGGAACCCGCTACTTTCCTCGCGTCTGCGGCTGCCCCGGGCGTCGGGGCTTTCGCCCACGGCCGCCCTCGCGTCCACGGATTCTCCACACCGGAGGCTCCGGGCCTTGGCGCCTGAAGAGCTCCTCCGGGTCGAAGGGCTGGTCAAGGCGTTTCGCGGGCGGCGCGTCGTAAACGGAGTTTCTTTCAAAGTCTGCGTCGGCGAGGTCGTCGGCCTCCTCGGGCCGAACGGCGCCGGGAAGACGACCTCCTTCCGGATGACCATCGGCATGGTCCGCCCCGACGCGGGATCCGTTCATCTCCTCGGCCAGAAGGTGACGAAGGCGCCGATGTACCGGCGCGCGCGGCTCGGCATGGGCTACCTGGCGCAGGAGCCCTCGGTCTTCCGTCGGATGACCGTCGTCGAGAACCTCCTCGCCATCCTCGAGATGCGCGGACTCTCTCGCGTCGAGCAGCGGCGTCGTGCCGACGCGCTGCTCGAGGAGTTCGGCCTCGCGCACCTCCGCGCAGGCCGCGCCGAGACGCTCTCGGGCGGGGAATGCCGGCGCCTGGAGATCGCGCGCGCTCTCGCGAGCGAGCCGCGCCTGCTCCTCCTCGACGAGCCCTTCTCGGGGATCGATCCGATCACCGTCCAGGAGATCCAGGCGATCCTCCTCGCGCTGCGCGGCCGCGGCATCGGGATCCTCCTGACGGACCACAACGTCCGGGACACCCTCGAGATCACGCAGCGCGCCTACATCATCGACCACGGAGAGATCCTCCTCGAAGGCGCGCCCGAGAAGGTGGTTGCCGACGAGCGGGTGCGCCGCGTCTACCTCGGCGACCGCTTCGACGTGGGGCCGCGCGGGGTGACCCCCGCCGAGGAGGCCCGGCTCACGGAGGAGGCGAGCCCCGCCGAGGGACCGGACCTCTAGGCGCGCCACCGGGCGCCTCCTCCCGCGGGGCCCTTCCGGCTCCCCCGCGGACTCACCTCCGCCGGTCCGGGCGTCCGATAGGGGAGACGCTCTCTCTGGGGAAAGAGGCCCGTTGCACCCGTCGATCGCCCTTCCGGATCTTCCGCCGGTCCTGCCGGCTTCGAGCGCCGCGATCCGCGCGCGCGCGCGGATCCTCCTCCTCGACGACGAGCGGGCCGTCCGGCGGGCTCTCGGGATCTTCCTCCGCCGGCGGGGCTTCACCGTCCTCGAGTCGGGGGAGGTGGACGAGGCCCTCGAGCTCCTGGCGCGGGAGCCGATCGGCGCCGTCGTCGCCGACCTCGAGCTCCCGGGCGCCGGGGGCGTCGCGTTCCTCGAGGCGGCGAGGGAACGCCGCCCCGACGTCGAGGTCCTCTTCGCCACGGGCCGCCCCGAGCCGCACGTCGCCTACGAGGCCCTGAGGCAAGGGGCCTGCGAGGTGCTGCGCAAACCCTTCCTCTTCGACGACGCGGAGCGGGCCCTCGAACGGGCGCTCGAGCGGCGGGAGCTTCGGGAGAAGACCCTCGAGCTGGAGCGGCTCCGCGAGCGCGAGCGCGTCGGGCACGAGCACACGATGGAGGTGCTCGTCGCCATGGCGAGCCTCCTCGACGCGAAGAGCAAGTACACCCGCGAGCACAGCGACCGGGTCCAGATCTACGGGACCCGGCTCGCCGAGGCGGCGGGGCTTCCCGACGAGCGCGTGCGGATGGTCGGCTTCGGCGGGAAGATCCACGACCTCGGGAAGGTCGGGATCCCCGACTCGATCCTGAACAAGGCGGGCCCGCTGACCGCGGAGGAGCGGCGCACGATCGAAAAACATCCCTCGGTCGGGGAGCAGTGCCTCGCCCCGCTGCCGGCCATGCGACCGTTCGTCGGCATGGTCGGGGGGCACCACGAGAACCTCGACGGATCGGGCTACCCGCGCGGCCTCGTCGGTCGGGACACGCCGGTCGAGACCCGGATCCTCCGGATCGTCGACTACTTCGACGCGATCACCTCCGTCCGCCCGTACCGCGATCCGATGAGCGCCGGGGAAGCCGTCGAGGTCCTGCGCCGCGAGAAGGGGCGCGTCCTCGACCCCGACCTCGTCGAGCTGTTCCTGGACAAGGCGCTCCCCTCCGTCGCGTCCGCTCCCGCGACGGCGGCGTTCCGCGGACCGCGCGGGAACTCCTAGTCCGCCGGATTGCGTCGCCTCCGGCGGCCGCCTATCCTCGCCGCCCCTTCGCCGCCATGAACGTCGCCGTCTGCGTGAAGCGCGTCCCCGCCACGGACACGCGCATCCGAATCGCGCCGGACGGGCGCTCCCTCGACCTGCAGGGCGTCGAGTTCGTCCTCAATCCCTACGACGAGTTCGCGGTCGAGGAGGGACTGAGGCTGCGCGAGAAGGCGGGCTCGGGGGAGGTCGTCGTCCTCACGCTCGGGCCCACGGAGGCGCAGAAGGAGCTCCGGACCTGCCTCGCGATGGGGGCCGACCGCGCGGTCCTCCTCAAGGACGACGCGTTGGCCGCGCGCGACGGCTTCGCGATCGCCTCGATCCTCGCCGGGGCGCTGAAGGGGGTTTCCTTCGACCTCCTCCTCTTCGGCAAGCAGGCGGTCGACTCCGACGGCGCGCAGGTCGGCGGGATGACGGCGACCCTCCTCGGCCTCCCCTGCATCGGCGAGGTCGTGAAGGTCGAGGTCCTCGAGGGCAAGCGGTTGCGCGCCGAGCGCGAGGTCGAGGGGGGGCGCGAGGTCGTCGAGGCGACCCTCCCCTGCGCCCTCACCGCGCAGAAGGGACTGAACGAGCCGCGCTACGCGAGCCTGAAGGGGATCATGGCGGCGAAGAAGAAGCCGATCGAGGAGCCGCCGCTCACGCAGGTCGAGCCGCGGCTCGTGGTCCTCGAGATGACGCTCCCTCCCCCCCGGCCGCCGGGTCGGATCGTCGGGAAGGGGGCGGCCGCGGTCCCCGAGCTCATCCGGCTGCTTCGCGAGGAGGCGAAGGTCCTCTAGGCCGTGCCCGGCGTCCTCGCGTTCGTCGAAGTGCGGGACGGGGCTCCCCGCAAGGCCTCCCTGGAAGCCCTCTCGATCGCGGCGCAGGTCGCCTTTTCCCTCGGGGGCACGGCCGCCGCGGTGGCCGCGGGTCCGGACACGGCGCGCGCCTGCGGCGACCTCGGACGGTTCGGCGCGCGCCGCGCCTTCGCGTCCGGCGGCGCCGCCTTCGAGAAGGAGTCGCCCGACGCGTTCGTGGCCGCGGTCCTCAAGGCGGTGGGGGCCGTCGACCCCGAGGCGGTCTTCTTCGCCGCGACCTCGAAGGGGAAGGACCTCGCGCCGCGCCTCGCCGCGAGCCTCGGCGTCCCGCTGGCCTCCGACTGCACGGAGGTCAAGGTCGAAGGGGGGCGCCTCCGGGCCCGCCGGCCGGTTTACGCCGGGAAGGCTTACGTCCTCGTCGAGTCGAGGGCGCGGCCTTTCGTCGCGACGCTGCGGCCGAACGTCTTTCCTCTGCGGGAATCTCCGGGGCTCTGTCCGGTCGAGCCGCTCGAGGTCGCCGCCCCTCCGGGGGGATTCCGGGCCGTCGTCCGGGAGGTCCTCGCCGCGTCCGAGGGGAAGCTCGACGTCGGGGAGGCGCCGGTCGTCGTCTCGGGCGGCCGCGGCATGAAGGGGCCCGAGCACTGGCACCTGATCGAGGAGCTCGCCGCGGCGTTCGGGACGGCGGCGACCGGCGCGTCCCGCGCGGTCGTGGACGCCGGCTGGCGCCCGCACGCCGAGCAGGTCGGGCAGACGGGAAAGACCGTCGCGCCGATGCTCTACGTGGCCTGCGGGATCTCCGGGGCGATCCAGCACCTCGCCGGGATGCGCACCGCCAAGGTGATCGTCGCGATCAACAAGGACCCCGACGCGCCGATCTTCAAGGTCGCGGACTACGGGATCGTCGGGGACGTCTTCGAGGTCGTGCCGGCGCTCGCGAAGGCGGTGCGCGAGGCGCGGGCGCAGTCGCGGTAGACCTTGCTCACCGGGCGTGCCTGGCGAAGACCCTTCGCCTCGCTCGGCGCTCCTTACGTCCGCCCGCCCGCCGCGCCCCCGGCGCTGCCGGGCCACCCGAGGTCGCCACGAGCCGCAGAGTACCGTCGGTGTCGACCGGGCGGCGGTCCGCTGGAGGGGTCCTTGTCGTCGCGGTAACCGGAGTGGTAGTCACGGATACCGGTTCCGCGTAAGAGCGCGACTCGCATCCGATCTCCCATCCCGGCCCTCGGAAAACGGATCGGGATTCAAACAATGTCCAAGAGGAACCTCGGACGGATCTCGTGGTTGTTCTCCTGCCTAGGGTTGGGTGCGGTCGCGTACGCGTCCATTCAGCCGACCGAGGAGCCGCTCCTCTTTCCGCCCCGCCCCGAGGGTCCCCTCGACCTGCGGCCGGAGTCGATGGCCCGCGACATTGCGACGCTCGGAGACGAGGACCCCGCCGCCCGGGGCGCGGCGGAGGCGAGACTCTTCTGGGCCGGGGAGGCGGCCCGCGATTCGCTCCGCCGAGCGGCGAAAGGGGCCGGCCTTCGCACGGAGGCCGCCGCCCGAGAATTCCTCCGACTCCTCGACCGAGCGGCGTCCCTGAAGCCGTCGAGCTTCGGGGTGAAGTTGCGTGGCTACGCCTACGTCGGCTCGAAGGTGCGCGACAGGGAGGCGCTCGGAGGCTACTGGGCCTCCGCGTACCTGCCCGGCCCGGTCCCCGGCTACGTCCGGGTCAGGCCGGGCGGAGTTCGCGTCGTCGCGAGGATCGACGACCTGACGGGCTTCCGCGGACGGTATCGGGGGATGCGGGTTCTTGTCGTGAACGCGGGACGCGAGAGGGTCTCCTTCGATGCCCAGGACAGCCGAATCGATCTCCTCCAGGAGGCGCGGGTCGAGAAGGGGGAGTGGAAGCCGATCGAGTATCTACCCTCGAGCTGGTGCGGGAACAGCTACCACCGCGTCTTCCTGGATCCAGGGGAATGCTGGACGCTGTCCGCGCCGCGATACGAGGGAGTCCTCCGCGCCCGGTTTCGCCTCCGTCTCGACAGGCGCGGCGAACCGCCCGTCTACTCCGAGGAGTTCGAGGGAAGCGTGAACCCCGAGCAGTTCACGAAGGAAGAGGAACACTAGGCGAACGACTTCGGGGATCCCCAGGACCGCTGAGCCTCTTTCCCTCCCTGGTGGGCCGTGCAGGACTTGAACCTGCGACTTCCACCTTGTGACGATGGCGCTCTACCAACTGAGCTAACGGCCCGGGACGCGCGGCACCGTAGCACCCTCCCGGGAACGCGACAAGCCGGTGCGTCTGGCGCGCGCGGCCGGTGCAGGTTAGCGTCGCTTGTGCGTCCCGGTTCCGCCCCGGGTCGCCCGCTGGAGGAAGAAGAGTGCAACGCCTCCCCCTTCCGCTCCGCTTCACGTTCGCTTTCTTTCTCCTCCCGGCACCCGCCGCCGCGCAGACGGCGAACCCCGACCGCGTCTACGCGATCAAGGACGCGAAGATCTTCCTCGGCGAGGGTCGGACCCTCGAGAAAGGGACCGTCGTCCTCCGCCGGGGACGGATCGAGGCCGCCGGGGAGTCGGTCGACGTGCCGTTCGACGCGGAGACGATCGACGGCACGGGCCTCGCCGTCTACCCGGGGTTCGTCGACGCCTTCTCGACGCTCGGCGTGAAGGCGCCCGAGGGAGCCTCCCCGAACGAGGCGCCGGGCGTCGACACCTCGGTCACGGCCGCCCCCGCCATGCCCGAGGCGCTGCGCCGCGGTCTGCGTCCGGAGTTCTCGGCCGCCGACGCCTTCGCCCTCGACGAGGCGGGGGGAAAGGCGGCGCGCGAGGCGGGCTTCTGCGCGGCGCTCGTCGGGCCCGCCGGAGGCATCCTCGCCGGCCAGAGCGCGCTCGTGCTTTTGTCGGGCGCGCCGCGTCGGAGCGCGCTCCTCAAGGGGGGCGTCGCGATCCACGGCGCGCTCCAGTCGGCGGGGGGGGGCTACCCCTCGACGAAGATGGGGGTGCTCGCCGTGCTCCGGCAGCTTTTCCTCGACGCGCGCCACTGGGTCGAGGCGCGCGCCTTCTACGAGCGGAAGAAGGGGGCCGTCGAGCGGCCGCCCCAGGACGGGACGCTCGAGGCGGCGGCGGCGGCGCTGGACCGGAAGATCCCGGTTGCGATCGAGGCCGACGACGCCGACGACATCCGTCGGGCGGTCGCGCTTTCGAAGGAGTTCGGATTCCGGCTCTGGATCGCCGGGGGGCGGGAGGCGTGGAAGGTGGCCGACCTCCTCAAGGCCGAGGCGATCCCGGTCCTCCTCGGCCTCGACTTCGGGCGGGAGCCGAGGAAGCCCGGCGAGCGCCGGGGCGGAGGTCCCGAGACGAAGCCGGCCGAGGGGACGAAGCCCGGCGAGGAGGTCGACCTCGGGAGCGGCGCGCAGCAGCCGGCCGAGGCGAAGCCTGCCGCGGAGAGCCGGCCTGCGGAGGCCGGGGAGGAGGGAGAGGACGACGACCCCAAGCGCGTGCTCGAGGACCGGCACCGGAAGTGGGAGGAGCGGGTCGCCTGCGCGGGGAAGCTGAGAGAAGCGGGGGTCCCCTTCGCGCTCACGACGAGCGGGACGAAGAGCCCGAAGGAGTTCCTCGAGAGCCTCGAGAAAGCGATCGGGAAGGGGCTGCCGCGGGAGGCGGCGGTCGCCGCGCTCACGACGGTCCCTGCCGGCCTCTTCGGCCTCGAGGACCAGCTCGGCGCGATCGCTCCGGGCGCCCTCGCGAACCTCGTCGTGATGAAAGGGGAGCCCGCGGAGAAGGACGCGAAGGTCCGCTTCGTCTTCGTCGACGGGCGGAAGTTCGAGATCGAGTCGAGTGGCGCGGCCTCGGCCTCGTCGGAGAAGAAGGAGCCCCCCGCGCCGGGGATCCGCTTGGCCGGGACGTGGGAGGTCACGATGGAGGGGCGCCGCGGCCCGGGCGGAGGCGGCCCGACGACCGTCCAGATCCGCCAGGAGGGGGGGAGCCTCTCCGGCACCTGGACGAGCTCGATGGGCTCGTCGGACCTCACGGGGACGCTCTCCGGGAAGGGCGTCGAGATGTCGATCGAGCTCTCCTTCGGCGAACGCTCCTTCACCCTCCGCCTCGAGGGGACCGTCGAGTCGAACGACCGCATGTCGGGGGAGGTCCGCGGCGGCGGCCGGTTCGGGGGCGGCCGCGGCGGGGGAGGGAAGTGGACGGCCGTCCGCAAGCCCGGGTCCGCCGGAAGGGAGGCGAGGTAGCCGTGGCCCCGCTCCTTCTCTGCTCGCTCCTCCTCTCTCTCCTCCAGGAACCCCCCGCCACGGGCCCGGCCGAGTCCCGCCCGGCGCGCCGCCGGCCCGCGATCGAGCGGCCCGAGCAGCCCGTCGAGCTCGAGGCGGACCGCAAGCCCGCGACCCGGACGGGAGGCGACTGCCTGATCCGGGACGCGACCGTGCTCACCGTGTCCCACGGGACGATCCCGAGGGCCTCGATCCTCGTCCGCGGAGGGAAGATCGCGGCGGTCGGGGCCGACCTCGCGGCTCCCGCGGGGGTGGCCGTGATCGACGCGCGGGGAAAGTTCGTCGCGCCGGGGATGGAGGACTGCCACTCGCACATGGCGATCGAGGGGGTGAACGAGGGGACCGTATCGATCAGCGCGGAGGTGCGGATCCGCGACGTGATCAACCCCGACGACGAGACGATCTACCGGGCCCTCGCGGGGGGGACGACCCTCGCCCACCTCCTCCACGGATCGGCGAACGTGATCGGCGGCCAGGACGCCGTGATCAAGCTCCGCTACGGGAAGGACGCCGCGGGGCTCCTCTTCGATGCCGCGCGCCCCGGGATCAAGTTCGCGCTCGGGGAGAACCCCAAGCAGTCGAACTCCCCGCGCGACGCCTCGCGCCCCGGCCGGTTCCCCGGGACGCGGATGGGGGTCGAGGCGGTGCTGCGCCGCGCCTTCACCGAGGCGCGCGAGTACGCCGCGCGATGGAAGGAGTACGAGGCGCGGAAGGCCGAAGGCGAGGACGTCCTGCCGCCGCGGAAGGACCTCCGGCTCGACACGCTCCTCGGGATCCTGCGCGGCGAGATCTCCGTCCACTCCCACTGCTACCGCGCGGACGAGATCCTGATGCTGCTCAGGACCGCCGAGTCGTTCGGCTTCCGCATCCGGACGCTCCAGCACGTCCTCGAGGGATACAAGGTCGCGCGAGAGCTCGCGGCGCACGGCGTGGGCGCCTCGACCTTCTCCGACTGGTGGGCCTACAAGATGGAGGCCTACGACGCGATCCCCTACAACGGCGCGCTCCTCATTCGCGCGGGGGTCTTCACGAGCTTCAACTCCGACAGCGGAGAGCTCGTCCGCCGGCTCCACCTCGAGTGCGCGAAGGGGATGAAGTACGGCGGCCTCACCGAGGACGAGGCGCTCGCCCTCCTCACGCTCAACCCGGCAAAGCAGCTCGGCGTCGACGCCCGCACCGGCTCGATCGACCTCGGGAAGGACGCCGACCTCGCGATCTACGACGCCCACCCGATGAGCGTCTACGCGAAGTGCGTGATGACCCTCGTCGACGGCGAGGTCTACTTCGAGCGGAGGCCCGAGCCTTGGAGCGACTTCGCGGCGGGGCTCGCGAAGGCGGCCGAGGCGCGCCGCAAGGCCGACGCGGAGGAGGCCCCGGAGACGCAGCCCGCCCCCTCCTCCGCGAAGCGGACGAAGGGCCCCGTCGGCTGGCGCGCGGAGAAGGTCGCGGTCCGTCCCGGTCCGCCGATCGCGGGGGCGGGCGCCTACGCGATCCGTGGCGCGACGATCCACCCGGTCACCGCCTCTCCGATCGAGAGCGGCACGATCGTCCTCCGCGGCGGCTGGATCGCCGAGGTCGGCGGGCGCGAGATCCCGGTTCCGTCCGACGCGACGGTGATCGACGCGCGAGGCCTCCACGTCTATCCGGGCCTCCTCGACTCCGGGACCACCCTCGGCCTCACCGAGGTCGGCGCGGTCGCGGCGACCCGCGATTCCTCGGAGATGGGGACGATCCAGAGCGACTGCCGCGTCGCCGCGTCGATCAACCCCGAGAGCGAGCACATCCCGGTCGCCCGCGTGAACGGGATCACGACGGCGGTCGTCCACCCCGGCGGCGCCCTCCTCGCGGGCCAGAGCGCGCTCGTGCGGCTGGACGGGTGGACCTGGGAGGAGATGGTCGTCCAGGACCCCCTCGCCCTCCACGTCTCCTTCCCCTCCGTCCCCCGCCGCGACGACGAGGAGGAGCAGCCCCGTCCCGCCGGGCCCCAGCCGCAGGAGGGGCTCTCGCTGCGCTTGAAGCCGCTCAAGGAGGCCTTCGGCGAGGCGCGCGAGTACGGGCGCAAGCAGGACGAGGCGAGGGCGCGCGGTCTGCGGCCGATCGCCCCCGACCTCCGGCTCGAGGCGCTCGTCCCCTACGTTCGGGGCGAGAAGCCCGTCGTGATCCACGCGAGCGGGCGGCGCGAGATCCGGGAGGCCGTGAAGTTCGCGGAGGAGAACGGGATCAAGATCGCGATCGCGGGCGGGCTAGAGGCGTGGAAGGTCGCCGACCTCCTCGCGGCGAAGGACGTCCCCGTCCTCGTCGGGCCCGTCCTCGCCACTCCGCGCGAGGACTACGACCCCTACGACGCCGCCTACGCGAACGCCTCGGTGCTCGGGAAGGTCGGCGTCCGCTTCGCGTTCCAGACGGACGACTCGAGCAACGTCCGGAACCTCCCCTACCAGGCGGGGATGGCCGCCGCGTTTGGGCTCCCGAAGGAGGAGGCCCTCCGGGCCGTGACCATCGCCCCGGCCGAGATCTGGGGGGTCGGCCACCTGGTCGGCTCGCTCGAGGTCGGGAAGGTCGCCGACGTGATCGTGACGGATGGGGACCCCCTCGAGATCCGGACGCAGGTCCGCCACCTCTTCCTCGGCGGCAAGCCCGTCTCCCTCGAGACGAAGCACACGCGCCTGTATGAGAAATACCTGAAGCGGCTCCGCGACCCGGGCCTGAGCCCGTCGCCCGCCGCCCTTGGCGGCGAAGGAGCCACCCCCGCGGATGCGTCCGGGGAGCGCCGGACGGGGCACTGACCGGACGGCGGGCGTCTAGATCGGCGAGCGGGCAGGACGGCTCTCCGCGCGCTCGCGGAGCCTCCGTTCGAGCTCCTCGACCCGCTGGCGCATGCGCTCGATCTCCCCGCGCGCGCGGCGCAGCTCCTCGCTCTCGTCCTGGCGGTGGGAGCGCATCTCCCCGAGCCTCTCCCGCTCGAGTTCCATCGCCCGCTTCTGGGCGGCCCTCTCGGCCTCCGCGCCGCGGCGCGCGCCCTCGACCTCCTCCTCCGCGCCGCGGCGCGCCCACTCGCCCGCCTCCTTCGCCGCGCGGGCGGATTCCTCGAGCGCCCGGCGGACCGCCTCCTGCTGGGCGCGGCCCGCCTCCTCCTGGTGGCGGCCGACCTCGCGGAGCGCCTCCTCGACGGCCCGGCGGATCTCCGCCTCGGCCTCGCGCGTCATCGCCGGGGTCTCGCGCGAGATGCGCTCAAGCGTCTCCCGGAGGGCGCGCTCCGCCTCCACGCGCGCCTTCTCGGCCCCACGGAGGCTCTCCCGGATCTTCCGCTCGAGGCGGATGCGGTCGGGGAGTAGGGAGGGCCTCGATTCGGCCCCGCGGCCCTGGCGGCGACGGCTCGGCTCGCCGGGCTCGTCGGGGGAGGGGGAGTCGAGGTCGGCCTTCGCGAGCGCGCGCTGGACCTCTGCGACGGCCTCCCGGGCCGCGCGCTCGGCGAGGCGCGCCGCCCGGAGGGTCACCTTCTCGACCTCCTCGGTCTGCGGCTTCACCCTCTCGACGATCCTCGCGACGAGACGTTCCGAGGATCGCCCGATCTCCTCTCCGAGAGGCTTGAGCGCGCGGGCGATCCTCTCCGGGAGCGCCTTCCGCCGCTCCACGACCCAATCGGAGAACGCGCGTCCGCGCTCGGGGCCGAGCGCCTCGACCGCCCGGTCCCGGAATCCGTCCCGGTCCTCCCCGGGGCCCCTCCCGGCTTCCTCCGCCTTCCGCCCCGTCGCGGCGTCGCGCATCCCCTCGAGGAGAGGGCGGACGCGCGCGACCTCCTCGGGCGAGAGGTCGAAGCGCCTCCGCGCCTCCTCCGCCGTGGCCTGGGGGTCGAGGTAGGCCTCGATCGAGCGCTTCGCCTCGGCGATCGTCCGCTCGACGATCGCCCGCATGTTCCGAGCGATCTCCTCCAGGTCGCGTTCGGAGGACGGAGCGGGGCTCTCCGGTTGGAGGGGCGTCTGCTCCTGCGCCCGGACGGAGCGGCAGGAGAGCGCGACGACGAGGAGGGGAAGGGCGAGGCTAGCGGTTCTTCGTTCCATCGATCGCCTCCGTCGGACCGGCGAGCAGCCCCTCCCGATCGAGCCCGTCCCGGATTCGCGAGAGGTTCCCTTCGAGGCGGCGCAGGCTCTCGGTGAGCGAGCGGAGGTCCTCCTCCAGTCCGGCCGCCTCCCCGGCCTCGGCCGCCCGCGCCCGCAGGAGCAGCGCCGCGGCGTCGTACCGCAGCGACTCGACCGCGCCGAGGAGCTCGATCGTCTCCGTCCGGTTTCGCTCCTCGAGCGCGACGACGGCCTCCGCGTCCCGCGCCGCGCGGGCGCGCTCGAAGGAGAGGACGGCGGCGAGGGCGACTCCGGCCGCGACGGGTGCGAGCCAACGGCGTCGCCGGCGAGACGCGGCGGCGGGCGCGGCCCTCGGAAGCGCGGCCCGGAAGGCGTCCGAGCGGTCCGGCGTCGGGTCCTCCTTCCGGAGGGACTCCCCCGCCGCGCGCCAGGTCCGGAGGGAACTGCGACAGTCGGGGCAGTGAGCGAGGTGCCGCTCGACGGCGGCCGCGCGCGAGGGCTCGAGCTCGCCGTCGGCGTAGGTCGAGAGGTCGGGGCCGAACGCCTCACACGCCATCGCTCAGGCCTCCTCTTCCCCCCGCCAGCGCCGTTCGATCCGCCGGCGCGCGCGGAAGATCCAGGTCTTCACCGACTCGAGGCTCGCGCCGAGGGCCTCCGCGATCTCGCGGTAGGAGAGCCCCTCGAACTCCCGGAGCGCGATCGCCGCGCGCTCGTTCGCGGGGAGGCGCTCGACGATCTCTCGCACTCGGGCGCAGGTCTCCCCTCGCTCCGCGAGGGTCGCCCCATCCGGCTCCTCCCCCGCCGGGTCCTGGGAAAGGGGGCCCGAGGGGCGACGCGCCCGGAGCCGGTCGAGGGATAGGTTGCGTAGCATCCGGAAGAAGAACGGGGCGAAGCGACCCCGCTGCGGGTCGTAGACCCCGTTGCGCGCCACGGTGAAGAGCTTGAGGAAGCATTCCTGCGCCACGTCCTCGGCCTCGTGCGCCTCGCCGAGGAAGTGGGCGGCGAAGCGCAGCGCGCCCCGTGCGTAGCGGTCGACGAGGGCGTCGAAGGCGGAGGCGTCCCCGGTCCGGTAGCGCCGGACGAGCTCCTCGTCGGTCGGATCCATCCGAAGGGGTCGCCTCGGGCCGCCCGGTCGCCGGTCGGCCTCGGGACGCCTACCCTACGGTCGGGAGGCGTGAAAGTTTCGGGAGTCTCCGGGACCTGCGATTTCCATCGCGCCCCGGTTAGCATGTCCCTCCCCCCGAGCTCTCCTTTCCTCGCCGAGGGTCGCCCCATGGCCATCGCCCCCCTCCTCCTCGCCGGCGTTGCCGCTCTCGCCCCGCCGGGGGAATCCCCCAAGATCGAGGTCGTCAAGCACACGCTGAAGAACGGCCTGCGGCTCCTCGTCGTCGAGCGGCCCGACTCGCCGACCGTGTCGACGCAGCTCCGCTTCCTCGTCGGCGGCGTCGACGACCCGAAGGGCGAGACCGGGATCGCCCACCTCCTCGAGCACATGATGTTCAAGGGGTCGGAGACGATGGGGATCGTCGACCGGGAGAAGGAGAAGCCCCTCCTCGACCGGCTCGACGTGCTGTGGGCCGCGCTCGACGCGGAGAGGGAGCGGCAGGGCTCGCCGTTTGCGACGCCGGATCCGGAGAAGATCCGGGGGATCCAGAAGGAGATCGAGATGGTCTCGGCCGAACACCGGAGCCTCGTCGTCAAGGACGAGCTGTGGCAGGCCTACCAGCGGGTCGGAGGGCAGCGGCTCAACGCCTCGACGAACGACGATGCGACCCAGTACTACGTCGATCTCCCGAAGAACCAGCTCGAGATGTGGGCCTACTTCGAGGCCGACCGCCTCGCGAACCCCGTCTTCCGCGAGTTCTATTCCGAGCGGGACGTCGTCCACGAGGAGCGGCGCCTGCGGACCGACACGCAGCCCCAGGGGAAGTTCCAGGAGGCGATGGCGACGCTCGCCCACCCCGCGCACCCCTACCGCAATCCCGTGGTCGGCTGGCCGAGCGACATCGACGGACTCAGCCGCGCGGAGGTGCTCGAGTACTTCAAGACCTTCTACGCGCCGAACAACTGCATCGTCGCCCTCGTCGGCGACGTGAAGGCGGCGGAGGCGATCGCGCTCGTCGAGAAGACCTTCGGGTCGATCCCGGCGAAGGCCCAGCCGCGCCGCAGGATCACGGAGGAGCCGCCGATGGAGGGGGAGAGGCGGCTCAAGATGAAGCTCGACGCTGCCCCGCAGGTCGCGATCTCCTGGCCGGCGGTCGCGACGGGCCACCCCGACGCGCCGGCATTGTCCGTCGCCGCGCGCGTGCTCACGGGCTCGGGCGGGTTCGGCGGCGGCGGGGGGCGGGGCCGATTCGGCGGCGGCGGCGGGGGGACCGGCCGGTTCTACAAGCGCCTCGTCGATCCGCCCGGAGGGGAGGGGGTCGCGATCGCGGCCTTCGCCATGCACCGCGGCGGCCGATACCCCGGCGTCTTCGCCGCGACGGCGACTCCCGCCCCGGGCCAGGATCTCGCCGTGGTCGAGGAGGCCCTCGGGGCCGAGGTCGAGCGCCTCGCGAAGGAGCCTCCGGCGGAGGAGGAGCTCGCCCGGGTGCGCAACGCCCTCGATGCCTCCTGGGTGCGCTCGCTCGATTCGAACGCGGGGATCGCCGGCGCGATCCTCCAGGCCGAGGCGCTCGCGGGGGACTGGAGCTGGTGGCTGCGGGAGCGGGAGCTGACGAAGGCGGTGACGGCGCCGGACGTGGCGCGCGTCGTCGAGAAGTACCTGCGGCGCGACACGCGCTGCGTCGGCTGGCTCGAGGGGACGCGGGAGGACCGGCCGGGCCGTCGCGCCCGCCCCTCCGAGGCCGCCGCGCCCGCGAGGGAAGGAGGCGTTCGATGAAGGCGCTTCCCCTCTCCCTCGTCCTCGTCGCGCTCCTCGCCGCGGGGGTCCGGACGCAGGAGGCCCCCCACGGGCGGGGCCTCGCCCCGGGGCGCGGCGACCTCCACTCGAAGGGGTGGGAGGTCGCGATGAGGCTCCGCGGCGCGCCGATCCCGCCGCGCTTCCCGGAACTGGGACGCGACGCGCGGCGCGTCGCGCTCGAGAACGGCCTCGTCCTCTTCCTCCGGCCGGATCGCCGGCTCCCCCTCGTCCAGTTCGAAGCGCTCGTGCGCGTCGGCGAGCGCTACGAGAAGCCCGAGGAGTACGGCGTCGCGGGCCTGCTCGGGACGATGCTCCGGACGGGGGGCACGGAGCAGTGGAAGCCGCAGGACCTCGACGACCGCCTCGCCTTCCTCGCGGCGAACCTGAACGTCGCCGTCGGGGAGGAGTCGGGGTCCGTTTCCCTCGACCTTCTCTCGAAGGACGCGGAGGAGGGGCTCTCGATCTTCGCCGAGGTCGTCCGCCGGCCGGCCTTCGACGAGGGGCGCCTCGCCCTCGCCCGACGGCGCGCGGTGAACGGGATCCTCCACCGAAACGACAACCCCGGCCAGATCCTCGACCGGGAATTGAGCGCCCTCTTTTATCCGGAGGCGCACCCCGCGGGGCGATCCCTGACGCCGGCGCGGCTCGCGGCGGCGACGCGGGATCGGATCCGGGACTTCTACGGGCGCCACTTCCGGCCGGAGAATGTCCGGATCGCCCTCGTCGGGGACTTCGACGAGGAGGCGATGCTCGCGAAGGCGCGCGAGCGTTTCGGCGACTGGCCGCGCGGCGGGGAGCCCCTCGGCCCCCCCCCCAAGTTCGAGCCGAAAGCGCACCCGGGCCTGTTCCTGGTCGACAAGGAGGTCAACCAGTCCTCGATCGCGGTCGCCCATCCCGGCATCGACCGCGACAACCCCGACCGCCACGCCGTGGCGCTGATGAACGCGATCCTCGGCGGCGGATCCTTCTCCTCGCGGATCACGGAGCGCGTGCGCTCCGACGAGGGGCTCGCCTACTCGGCGCGCTCCTCCTTCCCGACGGGGGGCCGCGAGCCCGAGCCCTTCCAGGCGACCGTGCAGACGAAGACGGCGACGACCGCCCGCGCGATCGCGCTCCTCGAGGAGGAGATCCGCAAGATGCAGGCGGGCCCGATCTCGAAGAACGAGTTCGACACGGCCCGCGAGTCGGCCCTCTACGGGATGGTCTTCCGCAACGACCGCCCGGTCGAAGCGGTGCGGCGCCTGATGCGGCTCGAGTTCGACGGCCTGCAGGCCGACCAGGACCGGCGCGACTTCGAGGGCGTCTCGGCGGTCACCCCGGAGGCCGTCGTCACCGCGGCGAAGCGCTACCTCCGGCCCGACGCGCTTACGATCTTCGTCGTCGGAGAGGGGAAGGCGATCGAGGCGGACCTCGCCGCGCGCGGGGAGCCCACCCGGGTCGCGCCCGCGGAGTACGACTTCGCCTCGTTCCGCGACGCGGGATTCGCGCCGGGAAAGTAGGGGTCTCCCCCCTCATCTACGGGACGATCGTCACGCTGAAGCCCTCCGAGACGGAGAGCTTCCCCGTCGCCGGGTCGATCAGGGCGTTGGCGAGGAAGAAGGTCAGCCCGAGCAGGTCCGGGGCGGGAGGCTCGGGCTCCACCGGGTTGACGAAACCTCCTCGGAGGATACGATCGCGCGTGCTTTGGTCGCGCGGCGGTGGCGACCAGCCGGGTCGGCTCTGCCCGCGCGCGTAGGTAGGGAGGTGCGTCGATGAGGTCCTCGAAGTTCACGCGGATCGTCCGGGGAGGCGAAGTCGAGACGATGCTTGCGGCTACTTGCCCGCACGAAGGGAGAACCTCGTTCCTGTCCCTCGCGGAGAGGGCCGTCGTGCTCGTCCTCTCCGCCTTGGCGTTCGGGAACAGCCAGGCTCTCGGGCAGAACCCCTGTGCCCCTCCGTCGCCGTGCCCTCTGCAGACCTTGCCGTTCAACGTCGGGGGAACATGGACCCCGCCGATCACGGACGTGATCCCCCTCTTCACCCCCCCGACTTCTCCCTGCGGGCCCAACGTGTTCAACGGTGAGATCGCCCACGTCTTTCTCATGCCACCGCATTTCCCGAACGGCGCCCACGCCTACACGGGGATGGTCTTCTTCCTGACGTCGGAGGGCTGCCCCGTTCCGACGACCCGCGTCTGGGCATGGGATCCCGCGAACCCGACGGCACCGGCGACTCCCCTTTGCACCGGATCCCCCACGACCTGGAACCCTGGCTCGGAGGGGTTCTTCTGTTCCGGCCACAGCTTCGCACCGAACGGAGACTTGATCATCGCCGGAGGGACAGACGTCGGCGGGACGAACTGCGGCGTCGCCTGGGGCCACAGGGCCCTCTGGCGCTTCGACGCGGCTACGGCGTTGTGGGGGTTCCTCGCCAACATGGCCCACGAGCGGTGGTACGCGTCCACGACGGTCCTGCCGAGTGGAAGCATCCTGATCGACGGTCATACATCTCACCCTACCGCGGCCGAGCTCGGCCTTCCGTACAGCCCCAGCAACACCTTCGAGATCCTCGCCACGTCGCCCTCCTACTCGCTCGGAGTCGAGACTCTGGTCTGCGACCCGGCTGGCACTGCTTCCTCTGGCTCAGGGTGTTCTCCGGGCACCGGCCCCCCCGTCGGTCTCGACGACTACGGCTGGATCATGGTCACGAGGCTCGGACAACTCCTCTACGCCGGCCCCAAGAGCTACGAGAGCGCCGGCCTCCAATGGAAGCGTTACGGAAACATCTGCCCGGGTGGGTGCGTGTTCCCTCTGGCGCCGGCCACACAGTTCTGGCCCCGCGATTCGCAGCTTCCGATCCTGCCGCCGCCGCCCAGCCCGGCGAACCGATCCTATGGGAACCCCGTCCACTTGTTCTACTGGGACAAGATCGCAGGCGTGCATCGCGAGGAGGTTTACCTGATCGGTGGGGACGCGGGTAGCGCAAATGAGGCCTCGTGTTCGGCGAACACACAAGCGAGCGTCGACGCGCTGATCAATCCCGCCCCTGGCACCCCATTCGTGAAGCGCAATCCGATGGCCTTCTCTCGGCGGTTCGCAAACGCCGTGCTGACGCCGACCGGGAAGGTCATCGTCATCGGGGGGAAGGGACCGTCGGGGAGCGATTGCATCCCGCGGCTGATCGCGGAGATTTACGATCCCCTCACGAACACCTGGCAGTCCCTGAACACGCAGTGCCACCCTCGGGGGTATCACTCCGTGGCACTCTTGCTTCCGAATGGGCGGATCGTGAGCGCGGGAGGCATACCCTATACCTGTTGGTGCCCGGGCTCACCCACGGCTTGCCCCTCCCCCGAGCCTCCGGGACCTGGGCAACCCGTGCAGTGCTATTGCGACCCGAATGAAACCTGCCCGCCGATCTGCGCCCCCCTGGACATGACGGCGCAGCATTCGCTCGAGATCTTCGAGCCCCCTTACCTGTTCACGGCGGCGGGCTCCTACGCCGTGCCAGCGGCGGTCCTCTTCAGCCCCACCGACACCGTCTACTACTCTGCCGGGAACCCGAGGCGGTTCTTCCGGGTTTTGCGTGGGTAGCCCGGGGTGTTTCCCGCCCTTCCGCCGAGGCCCCCTGTCGGTGAGGGCCCCGGCTTCAGGGCGAAACAATGTCTTCAAAGACATGGAGTTGCGTTCGCCCGAGGTGTCCGAGATCGGTCTCCCCCGAGGCGCGGAATCGAGGATGTGGTCCCCGCGATCCG
This sequence comes from Planctomycetota bacterium, assembly GCA_035695825.1. Lineage (GTDB taxonomy): Bacteria > Planctomycetota > UBA1135 > UBA1135 > JAKEFM01 > JAKEFM01. The sequence continues at coordinate 103,424 of DASRRH010000019.1, forward strand.
GAGCCCTGCCCATGGGGCTACCCACGGAATTCCCGGATGACCCCCCGAGGCTTGGAGTCAGCGTGCGTCTTGCGTCCCCGACGGACGACATCGTGAAGGCTGCTCTCCTCCGCCCGGGGGTGGTCACGCACCACCAGGACTTCGACCAGAGGTTCGTCGAGCTCGACGTCATCGCTTCCGAGGGCACGGGAACCTCGCGCGCTGTGTCTGTCCGGAGACCCGAAAACGCGAACGTCGCCCCCCCCGGCTGGTACCTTCTCTTCCTCGTTTCGGGGTCGGGGGTTCCGACGGTCGGCGCTTGGCTCAATGTCCATCCTTAAGAGGCACTCGATGGTGCAAACCCCTCTCGCAGTTTCCTTCACGAGAGGGCTCGCTCGTGCGGGCGTGCTCGGCGCGATCGCGTCGTTCGCGTCCGCGTGGGGCCGAGCCCAGGCGATCCTCTGGGACATCTTCGACACGCAGCCCGCAACCAACTTCGGAAGCATGATGCGCAACGTGGGCGACTTCGACGGGGATGGCGTGGACGACTTCATCGTCGGAGCGCCAGGCTACAACCCTGGGAACATACCGGACGGAGGTCGCGCACGCGTGTTCTCGGGGAGTACGCAGGCAGCTCTGGTCACCTTCACGGGGTTGTGGCCAGGCGCGGGGCTCGGATCGGAGATGGGTCGACCGTCGGATCTGAACGGGGATGGATCGCTGGACTTCGTGTTCACTTTCCAGGAACCGTTCTCGACAATCTTTCGCCTTTATCACATCGAGATCTATTCCGGGACCGGCCCCCTCTTGGGCTTCTTCCCGCCGACCGTGTTCGCGGGACTCAGATCCGCGACCGGAGGCGACGACTACGACGGGGACGGGCTCCCCGACCTGCTTGTCGGCGAGGAGTACGCGGCTCCTACTGCCTGTGGTTACCCCACGGGCCGTGTCCGCGCGCTCTCAGGATTCACCGGCCCGTTCGTTGCGGAGTGGTACCCTGGCACCTGCGACATCGAGTACATGGGGCGCGCCATCGAACCGTTGGGAGACATCACGGGAGACGGTCTTCCCGACTTCGTCGTCAGCTCCAGGGGGAACTCGGTCTTCCCCGCCGTTCTCCCCCCATTGCCGGCCGTCCGGCTGTTTTCGGGCCTGAACCCGGCGCCAGTGTGGACCATGTCGGGTTTGTCCTTCTTTCCGGCGAACGACTGGCTAACGCTGGCCCTCGTCGGAGACACGGACGGTGACGGCACGCAAGACATCGCCGTGGGGAACCCTTCCAACCCGGGACCCAAGGTCATCGTGCTTTCCGGGACGACGGGCGTGATCCTCCAGAACATGGCTCCACCCACGCCGGTTCCCGGCGCGCTGCATGGTCGATCGGTCGCCCGGATGGGGGACCTAGACGGGGACGGGCTCGACGACGTGCTCGCGGGGGCTCCCACGTTCGCCCCGTGGCAGTCTCCCACCCCCAGCGCTTCGAACTGGCCTACGGTGTTCAACAACCAGCCGGGAAGGGTCGTCGTGCACTCGGGGGACCCGGGCGTCGGCGCGCTCCTCGACCTTCCCGAGCCCCTTCCGCCGGAGGGCTTCGGGATGTCCGTGGCCGGACTAGGCGACCTCGACGGGGACGACTTTCCAGACTTCGTGGCTTCAGAACCCTGGCGCGCTCCGACGCTCCCGGGTCGCGTCGTGGGGTACTCGGGCGCTCCGGCGGGGATCGGGCTGTTCGGCTCGGGCTGCGCAGGGTCTGGGGGGATCGTCCCTCGGATCGCTGCCTGGCCGTCGCAGCCTCCTGCCGGTCCCGTCGCGGTGACGCCCGGGAGCACGGTGCGGATCAACCTATCGAAGGCGCTCGGGGGGAGCGTGGCGACGCTTCTCCTTGGCGCCGGCAACGCGACCTGGATGGGGATCCCTCTTCCCCTGCCGCTCGGGTTCGCGGGAATGCCGACGTGCGCACTCCTCGTCTCCCCCGACGGGATGCTTCCGACGACGATTCTAGGACTCGGCTCAGGGAACGGGCGCGCTTCGATCTACCTCTCGATTCCGCCGGTTCCGTCACTCTCGGGAGCGACGGTGTACGGGCAATGGTACGTGGTCGACCCCGGCCCTGGTCTCCTACCGGGGGCCATGTCGAGGGGAATGCAGGTGACGATCCAGTGAGACGGCGGCTCCTCGGACCCGTGATCGCGATGGCAGTCGGGGTGGCTCTGACGACCCCGGCTCACGACATCGTCAATCCCTTTGCGGCTCCCGTGAACCCCGTCCCCGTCGGGGGCCCGGGGGTCGCGGGCTCGGCGCGGGGGGAGCTTTTCGAGGACCCGAACGGGATCGTCACGGTCACGTCGGTGACGCAAGTGCCGGCGGTCCCGACCTGTGCGAACCCGCTCGCGGTGCAGTTTTCCCTTGCGAGGGGCTTTGCCGGGGCGAACGGATTCGTGATCTCGAACGCCTACGTCGAGGATTTCGACGACGACGGGATGGTGGCAGGCTCGCCTGACGGGTGCGCCAACCTAGTGGGGCAGATCGGACCGACCTCCTCCGCGGGCTGCGCGGGGGTGGACGGAACGCTGGCGCTCGCCCTCCAGGCCGGCTACGGCCTGACCACCTCCGTCCCAACCTCGGACGCAGCCGTCTTCAAGGTGAACTTCACGGCGGGACAGCCGACGAACCTCGAGGTCTGCTACACCTTCGCGACCTTCGAGAGCCCCTCGGACGCATTCTTCTTCGACTCCTTCGGGATCTTCCTCGACGGCACTCTCGTCGCGGGAGGCGTGAGCCGAAATCCCGCGGTTGGGCCCTACGGAGGTCCGGTGCCCGGTTCCGACGCGTGGACGCTCGCTCCCACCCCGGGACTCCCAGCCCCCGAGTTCAATCGGCCTCCGCTGCCGGCGCTCTTCTATTTCCCGGCCCACACGACGGGACTCCGGACCGTCGTCCTGCCCCTCTCTCCGGGCACCCATGTCCTCGAGTTCCATGTCGCTGACGGAGAACAGTACGGAAGCGGATGCTTCGGAATCCCCACACTCGGCGCCGATCCCTTCATTCCCAGCGCCCTCTTCTTCGGCCTCTCGACGTTCGACTCGGGGCTCCCGGGCGCTCCGGGCGTGTGCGGCGCGGCGAGCATCTCGCGCCTCGGGCATCCTGCGGAAACCGTGGGGCCCCACGGGCCGGCGGGAACGGGGTTCCAGGACCTCCAGGTACGAGAGACGGGCGCGACGCCGGGAGCGGCTGCCTTCGCGTTGCTCGGAGCGTCGTCGGCCTCCATCCCGGTCATCGGAGGGTGCAACCTCTTCGTCGCTCCCGGGGGCTCCTACTTCCTCGCGCTCCCCGCGGGCGTCGTCCCGGCGAACGGCACGCTCGACTGGCCACCGACGCCTCCGGCGATCCCCGCCGGGACCGCGGGGGCGAACGTCTACGTTCAGTTCTGGAACCTGCTCCCCTCGGGTGCCCTCGAAAACACGAAGGGGATGAGGGTGAACATCGGACCCTCGTAATACCGGACCGCGACGCGGGATTCGCGCCGGGCCGGTAAGGGCCCCTACGAGACGATCGTCACGCTGAAGCCCTCCGAGACGGAGAGCTTCCCCGTCGCCGGGTCGATCAGGGCGTTGGCGAGGTAGAAGGTGAGCCCGAGCAGCTCGGGCATGTTCGGGACCGTCGCGGAGGCCGAGAGGCAGGTCGTCGGCGGGACGGTCGCGATGAAGACGGGGGTCGCCGGCATCCCGATCGGGATCGTGACGTCCCCGGTCGGCGTGGGGAGCACGATCGGCCCCGCGAAGGCGGAGATCGCGAGGCAGCCGAAGCACCCCGCGCCCCCGCACATCACGAACTGGATCGGGCAGCCGAGGCAGGGAGTGCCGACGATCCAGTTGCCAGGCTCGCAGTCGGGCTTGTTCGACATCGAGCCGCTCGCGTCGGAGAACCCCCCCTCCTTGAACTTCCCGACGACGTTCACGCGGAAGTTCCCGGGCGGGATCTGCGAGAAGGAGCGCGCGAACGAGGACCCGCGGACTCCCGTCGCGGGGGGCCCCCCCACCTGGAAGGTGAAGGTCACGGGCCCGACGACGTAGGTGCCGGCGGGCGCCGAGATCGTGTCGGCGAGGGCGTTCGCGATGCCCCCCGGGGTCTCCGTCAGCTGGTCGAGCTTCGCGTTGAAGGCGCAGAATCCCGGCGCGGTCGTCCCGTTGTCCCCGTCGTTCAGGTCCGGGTCGAACTCGAGGGCGAAGCCCGGGTCCGGCCCGTCGGTCGCCGCCGTCTGGGAGAGGAGGGTGAGCCCCGTCGCCGCGAACGCGGGGACGTTGAAGTAGATCTGGGAGAGGAGCGGGTTCGGGACGCCGGCGGTGACGGGGGAGGTGTTCGTCACGACGAGGACGAGGACCTTCGTGACGTCGTCGTAGGAGATCTGGAAGGTCGCGCTCGCCTGCGTGACCCCGTCGCAGAGGGTCGGCGGGTTCGCGGTCCCGCAGGAGGAAAAGTCCCCCGGCCCCCCGACGGTCTTCGTCGCGGTCGTGACCCCCGCGCGCGCCGAGGCGAGCAGCGCCCCGGCGCAAAGGAACAGGAAGAGGAAGAAAGGTAGCCTTCGCATGGAACTGTCTCCGGTCCGGATCCCTCGTGCCCGCCTCCTTCCTGCCCGCTGAGGCGTCGAGGCGCGCACGCTACTGCGGGAGCGGCGTTCCGGCCAGGAGATTCCGCCCGCGGCGGCGGGGGACAAAAACAAAACTCCTAGCCCGGCCTCCAGGGCGATCCGGCGAGACGGGCGTAGCGGCGCAGCGCCTCCTCGACCTCCGGCGCCGCGGGGTCGGGAGCCGGCCACCTCCGGAGGAACCGGGCGTAGGCCTCGCGCGCCCTCTCCTTGCTCCCCCGCTCCTCGAGGCAGCGGGCCTCGTCGTAGTCGCTCCGGACCTGCGCGGGCGCGAGCGCCCCCGCCCCGAGGAGGAACCAACCGGACGTCCGGGTCAGGCGCTGGAGGAGGGCCTGCGCCGCGTCGAAGTCCCCCTCCTCGAGGTGGGCCCGGGCGGCGCGCTCGACGAAGAACCCCGCGAGGTGGGCGACGTCGACGCTCTCCGCCTTCCCCGGCTCGGGCGCCGCGGCGTCGAACCGTCCGAGGGCGCCGGGGGCCGAGCCTTTCGCGAGGAGGATCTCCCCCTGCGCCCAGTCGGCGAGGCGGCGGACGGAAGGGATGGCCCGGACCGGCGGGGGGATGGCGGCGAGGGACGCCTCCGCCTCCTCCGCGCGGCGAAGGCGCGCGAGCCAGCCCGCGCGGACGAGAGCGGACCAGGGGTCCTCGGGCCCCGCGGCCGGGGGCTCGAGCCCCGCGTCGAGGTGGAGGAGGGCGAGCCGGACTCCCCGGATGTGGTTCCTCCGCTCGGGGATCCGCCGGACCTCCTTCTCGAGGATCGCGCGGACGTCGTCGAACCTCCCGAGGGCGAAGAGCGCCTTCGTCCGCTCGAAGAGGAACGCGTCGGGATCCTCCTCCCACCCGAGTCCGGTGAGCTCCTCCGCGAGCGCGGCGTCTCCGACTCCGAAGGCGACGTCGATCGCGACCGCGCGGTCCCAGTGGCTGCGCCCCTCGCGCCCGCGTCTCTGCGCGAGGTCCCGCGCCTCCGCGTCGCGCCCCAAGTAAAGGAGCGCCTGCGGCTCCCAGCTCGACTCCGAGGCGCGTTTCGCGAGGGACTCCGCGGCCCTCCGCGCGAGGTCGTGCCGTCCGGCCCAGGTCGCCGCCTGGAGGAGGTGCTGGTGCGCGGGACCGTAGTCGGGATCGAGGGCGAGGAGCGTCTCGCACGCCTCGACCGCCTCCGCGGCGCTCCCTTCGAGGGGGTCGTGGTAGGCGACCTCCATCCAGACCTCGAGCGCGTCCTTGTCGCGGGGGTTCTCCCGTCCGAGCCGACGCGCGCGCTCGGCCTTTCCGAAGTCGGTCGGGGCCCGCGGGCTCAGGAGAACGTCGAGGAGGAGGCGCGCCTTCTCCTGGTCGACCTCGGAGAGCCGGCGGGCGTTTGCCAGCGCCTTCCGGTAGGCCTCGCCGCACTTCCGGAGGTTCTCCGGACCTCCCATCCATCCGAGGGCGCGGGCCCGATGGAAGTGGGCGAGGGCGAAGGTCTCGTCGGCGCGGAGCGCCTCGGCGAATCGGGACTCCGCCTCCCGCGGGTCGAGCCGCTGCATCGCGGCGAGCCCGTCGGCGAACTCCTGGAGCGCGATCGCCGATCCCGACAGCGTGGCGAGAGCACCCGCCTTCTCCGGGGTCACGCCGAGCGGGGCGAGGATCGCCGCCGCGAGCGTCTCGACGACGTCCCGGACGTCCTGGGGACGCAAGGGGGGGATCCTGGGATTCGCCTTGATGACCCCGTCCATCGTGCGGAGCTCGCAGTGCAGCTCGAATCCCCGGCTCCCGGGCCCGATCGTCCCCGAGACGAGGAGGTCCGCGCCGGCCTCGCGCGCGACGTCGGTCCCGTTCTCCGAGTCGAGGGTCTCGATCCCCTTCTTCCGGGCCCGGTCGGCCAGGTAGGTGGGGGAGAGGACCTCGACGGCCGGACAGGCGATCGCCTGGGGGAGCGAGTAGAGGATCGTCCGCGCGATCCGCTGCGCGTCGGCGTCCGGCTCGATCACCTTGAGCGGGAGGATCGCGAGGAGGGGCTTCCCCCCCGGCCTCGCGACCGGCGGGCGGGACCCCCGGAGGAGGAAGACCCCGAGGGCAAGGGCGACGAGGAGGGCCGCCGCGGCCGCCGCGAGGGCCCTTCTCCTCTGCGGAGCCGGCGGAGGGGGCCTGCGCGGCGGGGCGACCACGGTCGACGAGGCCTTGAGCCCCCGCAATTCCGCGAGAAGCTCCTCGGCCGACTGGAACCGCCGGTCCGGGTCCTTGGAGAGGAGCTTCGTAACCGTGGACGAGAGGTCCCCGCCGATGCGCGGGTTCGCCCTGTCGAGGGGGAGGGGATCCCCCTGGAAGACCGACTCCATGACCTCGCCGAGAGTCTCGCCGCCGAACGGCCGCTCCCCCGTCCCGAGCTGGTAGAGGGTGACGCCGAGGGAGAAGAGGTCGCTCCGGGCATCGACCTTCTTCCCCCGCATCTGCTCGGGGGACATGTAGTAGGGGGTCCCCATCACGCTCCCGCTCGCGGTGAGCCCCGGGGCGAACTCGTCGAGGCCCCCGCTCGGCCGCGAGAGGCCGAAGTCGAGGATCTTCACCCGACCCCGCTCGTCGATCATGACGTTCGCGGGCTTGAGGTCGCGGTGGACGACGCCGGTGCGGTGCGCCTCGGCGAGCCCTTCGGCGATCGGCAGGGCGAGGTCGAGGATCTCCTCGCGGGAGAGGCCCCCCGGACGGATCCGGGACTCGAGCGTCTCCCCGCGGACGAGCTCCATCGCGAAGAAGAGCACCCCCTCGGCCTCGCCCGCGGCGTAGACCGTCGCGATGTTCGGGTGGGAGAGGAGCGAGGTGAGGTGGGCTTCGCGGAGGAAGCGCTCCTTGCGCTCGGGATCGGACGCGAAGGAGGAGGGGAGGACCTTGAGGGCGACTTCGCGCCCGAGGGTCTCGTCCCGGGCCCGGTAGACCTCCCCCATCGCCCCGGCGCCTAGGCGCTCGAGGACGGTGTAGTGGGAGAGTCGCCGGCCGATCATCCTCTCGCCCCCGAGGGGACCTCGAGAGCGATTGTAGAGGACGGCCCCGCGGGAGCGGGACGGTCAGCGCTCGCTGGTAGGAGCGGACTCCGGCGTGCCCGCCGGAGAAGTCGGCGCGCCCCTTCAGGAGCGCGGCGCGCTCCGGGAGGGGAGGGAGAGGGCGGGATGGGGAATCCTCCACTCCTCCGTGACCACCTCCCCATTCGTCCGTCACCCGGGGGATGGCTTCCCCTCGGTCTTCGGCGGGCCTTTCTCCCCGACTCCCGGAGCCCTCCCACCGCCCGAGGGCCCCGGAGGAAACGGTCCTGTTCCGGGCCCTGGCCCGGCACCTCGAAACCTTCCTCGCCCTCGCGGAGGGAAACGAGCTTCGGCCCGGGCTGTGATCAGCCGACGACGACGGAGGCGGCGTTGGACAGCCGGAAGCCCGGCAGCAACGGGTCGAAGACGATCCACTGGAAGTAGCCGCGCCCTCCCGACAGAGCGGGGATCGCGGGGATCGGCGCCGAGACCACGGCGATCCCTCCCCCTTGACCCGATCCCTGGACCGGCGCTCCGAGGAGACCGTCGCAGGCGACGAGGAGGAAGCATCCGGGGAGCCCAAACGGGCCTAGCTCCAGTGGAAGCGGGAACGTCGCGGAGGAGGACGCGTTCGTCCCGAGAATCAGCGCCGCCGTCGAGCCGGGCTGGACGGAGGTGAGGAGCAGGGCGAATCCCAGATTCCCGAGCGTCGGCGCGCCGCCGCTCGAGCCGATCGTCGGGACGTACCCTCCCCATCCCGAGCATCCGCCGCCGAAGGGAACGAAGGAGGCGCCGTAGGTGAAGCGGGTGACCAGTCCGAGGGTGCTCGTCCCCGTGGCCGCGGAGGGGGCCGTCGCGCTCCCGACGAAGTACTGGCGCGAGACGGCGTCTCCCGGAACCGCGACGGCGTCGACGGTCGCCCCGAAAGGCCCCGACGAGCTGTTCGAGAAGACGGCGACCTCGAGGAGGAGGTCGGAGCCTCCCGAGTAGACGGTGGGCGTCGCGAGGGGGATCGTCCACGCGAACGGATAGGGTCCGTTCCCGGACTGGGCGGGGACGGGAGGAAGGAGGAGGTTGCCCGAGAAGACGATGGCCTGGGGCCCCGAGACGTTCGCCGAGAAGCTGGAGGAAAGGGAGTCCGGCGGGAAGGCGGAGTCGGAGAGCCCGACCGAGAGGTTCAGGACCTGCCCCGGCAGCGGGTACGAGCCGTAGATCCCGGTCGAACCGGGCCGGAACGACAGGTCCGAGATCGTCATCGGGAACGTCACCCCCGAGGCGAGGAAGTCGGAGGCGGCGTACACCTGCTGGAACCGGCACGCGCCGTTGTTCCCGTAGACCGAGACGCCGAAGGGGACGAGGTTGTTCGCGGGCCCCTGGGCCGCGCTCCAGGCTCCCGGCACGACGACGTCGGAGCCGGGGGCGAGGGTCCCGAGCGAGCCGAGCGAGACGAGGAGGGGGACGAGGCGCCTCACGAGGAGTCCTCCCTGGCGCGCGAGGGATTGTACGTGGCCGGCCTCCTTCGGTGCATCGGCTCGCGGGAAGGGTGGGACGGCCTTCCGTATCCCCGTGCTCGGGAAACGATCGGCGTCGTGGCGACGGGGAGCCGGGCGGTCCGCCTGGATCAGAAGGAACTTGCGTCCGGTGCCATCCGGACGCGAGTCGCTCCTTCCGCTGGGAGGCTACCGAGGAGGGATCCCACGAGGCGATGCCCCTGCCATCTTGACGGAGTGCCTGCGGTCGTTCGGGAATCAGGAACGGTCATTTAGAACCGGAGCGTCGCCTGGCCGTAGAGGAAGTTCGCGTCCTCGTTCGAGAAACGGTTGCGGATCACGCCCCCCCCCGCGAAGTGGGACCATCCGAGGGCGAGGTCGAAGGACTTCGTTGCCCTCCACGTGAGGAGAAGGTCCAACTCGCGTCCGATGTCGGTGTTTCCGCCCGTCGGCCGAAACGTGTAGCCCAAGGACGAGTCGTTGAAGGCCCCGGAGCCGGCCACCGCCGGACTGTCGTTCGTGACGACCGAGAAGAAGTGGTAGTCCGTGCGCAGCTCGAGGCTCTTCGCCATCGCGAGGAACAGCTCGGCGTAGAGGTCCGAGAGGTTCGAGAACGCGAGGATGTCGGCGAATCCGTAGTACTTGTGGTTCGTCGGGAGAACGTTGTAGAAGCCCCGGCTGTCCCCGTCGGTCGGATCGCTGTCCCCCGACGCCCGGGCCCAACCGAGTCGCAACCAGGGCTCGAGCGGCGCCTCCTTCCACTGGCAGCCGGCCTCGAGAATGTGCGCGAAGGCTCGGTGGTCGAGAGCGCCCAAGTCCCCTCCCTGTCCCGCGATCCACAGGAGGAAGTCGACCTCCCCGGAGCCGAGGGGGTATACGGCGATCGCGCTCGCGCCGAAGGTCAGGATGTCGATCGGGTCGCCAAAGGTCGCGTCGACGATTCCGCGGTGGTCCTTCGCATACACGGCGAACCCACGCAGCTCGGCGCCCTCGAGGATCGTCCCGGGCTTCGCGACGAGGTCGCCGCCGAGGGTCGAGAAGTGGTGGAGCGAGCGCGTGTTGTCGTCGATGTCGAAGGCTCCGGCGTTCACCCCGGCGTAGTAGGCCTGGGCGAACCACGCCTCGTTCTCGAGGGCGAGGCTCGCGCCGTCATACGTCCGCTGCCCGTTCGACCAAGAGAAGGTCCCGACGAGACGTTCCGTGAGAAAGGCGCTTCGCATGCGAGCGAGCTTGGGTGCGGAGGCGTAGGCGATCGTCCCCCCTTCCACGATCCCCTGTCGGCCGGCCCTCAGTCGGAAGTCCCCCTCCTTCCCCTCGACCCACAGATGAAAGAGCGTCAGGGCGTCAGGGTCCTCCGTCGAGCCCGAGGAGGCGAAGTAGGTCTGCCCGGGCCCCCCCGTGGCACGCTCGGGGAGGGACCACATGTGCACGTCCTGCGCGGCTCCGTAAATCGTGAACGGCCTCTCTGCGTACGTGGCCCCGAGGACGGTCCGAAAGGCGCCGAAGGAGTAGTCCCGCTTGTTCGCGGTCGGCGGCGCGCCCGAGTCCTCGAAGAACCTCCAGCCCTCCCACCGGTAGCGGACTTCGCCGGAAAACTTGAGCTTCTCGGTGAGCTCGCGAAGGCCCGTCGCGAGCGGGTCCTCGGACAGCGCCGCGGGTTTTGATTCCGGCGCGGGGGGCTGCCGGGCGTATGCCGCCGTGGCGAGTGCGAAAAAAAAGACAGGAGCTCGAAGAACCTTCTCCATGGGGGCTCCGTCCTTCCGCGGACGCGGAAAGGATCCAGGCGGCGGGCAGGGCCAGCGTGCAAGTGTCGATCCGGCTCGCCGAGAAGAGGGAGGTCGGCCGTGGATCGCCGGTCCCCTCGGCGGCAAGGTCCGCTCCTTCTCCGAAACCCGGTTCTCGCGTCCCGCATCCGACCGCATCGACAGGCTTGGGGCATTCTTCCTCCGGGAAACTCCGGCCCGCGGCGGACGCCGGGGCCGGGGTCGTCCTCGAGGAGGAGCGCCATGGTCGACGCGAAGTCACCCGCTTCACGCAGCGTTTCCCTCCTTCCGGCGGGCGTCGAAATCCTCGGGCGGGTCGATGCGGGCTGGGAGCAGGTCCTCACGGCCGAGGCCCTCCGATTCCTCGCCCGACTCGAGCGGCGTTTCCGCGCCACCCGCGCCCGACTCCTCGCGCGCCGCAACGAAGTGCAGGCCATTCTCGATTTCGGGGGGAGGCCCGACTTCCTTGCGGAGACGCGGGCCGTCCGGGAGGGGGACTGGAAGGTTGCGCCCATCCCCGCCGACCTTGAGGACCGGCGAGTCGAGATCACCGGCCCCGTCGACCGGAAGATGATGATCAACGCGCTCAACTCCGGGGCGAACGTCTTTATGGCGGATTTCGAGGACTCGAACTCGCCGACTTGGGCAAACTGCGTTGAGGGGCAGAGCAACCTCGAGGACGCCGTCCGCCGCACGATCCGGTACGTGCAGCCGGAAACGGGGAAGGAGTACCGGCTCGCGGATCGAACCGCGACCCTCGTCGTCCGTCCGCGGGGATGGCACCTTCCGGAGAAACGCCTCCTCGTCGACGGCGAGCCGGTCTCGGCCTCCCTCTTCGACTTCGCTCTCTACCTCTTCCACAACGCGCACGAGCTCGTGCGCCGAGGGACCGGCCCCTACTTCTATCTCCCGAAGATCGAGAGCCACCTCGAGGCGCGCCTCTGAAACGACGTCTTCCTCGATGCGCAGGCGGCCCTCGGCCTCCCGCGCGGGACGGTCCGGGCGACCGTCCTGATCGAGACGATCTTCGCCGCGTTCGAGATGGACGAGATCCTCTACGAGCTGCGGGAGCACTCCTCCGGCCTCAACTGCGGGCGGTGGGACTACATCTTCTCCTTCATCAAGAAGTTCCGGGCCGACCCGCATTTCCTCCTTCCGGACCACGGCTCCGTTGGCATGGATCGCCGGTTCCTCCGCTCGTACAGCCTCCTCCTCGTCCGTACTTGCCATCGGCGCGGGGTCCACGCCATGGGGGGGATGGCCGCGCAATCCCCGATCAAGAGCGACCCGGAGCGGAACGGGATCGCCCTCGAGAGGGTCCGCGCCGACAAGCGCCGCGAGGCGCGCGACGGCCACGACGGAACCTGGGTCGCCCAGGCGGGACTCGTCGAGATCGCCGAGAACTCCCCTTGTATGGAATCCCCCGCCGCTGCCGGCTCCTCCGTCTCACCCCCCCGAACCGCCCTCCAAACCCCGATCCGCCCCTTCGGGGGCCATTCCCCTCTCCCGAAAAGGCCTTTATGCTTCCTATGATCCCCCCTGCGGGTTGAAGTCCATCCACCAGGCGCAGACGAGCTTTCCCGAGGTCGCGGTGATGTTGTAGGTCGAGAGGGGGGGGGAGATGTTGATGCCGCTGCTCGTGACGCCGATGCTGCTCCCCGTCGCGGTGCTCCAGCGGAAGTGGCTCGGTCCGAGCACGGGGATCGTGCCGCTCCAGGTGATCCCGTCGAAGAACTCGAGGTCGACCGAGGCCTGGATGCCGTTCGCGCCCCCCGCGTTGACGTAGCCGACGGCCGCGCTCTGGACGCGGACCTGGGGGCCGAGCGAGGAGACGTCGAAAACCGCCCCGCAGGCCTCCCCTTCGCAGAGGCCGGGGATGACGCTCACGGTCGAGAAGCCGCCCGGCACGGCGGGGAGGTTGTCGCTCTTGAGGAACGTCTGGCCCGGCGGGCATCCCTGGGCGGAGGCGAGGCCGGGGACCGCCGCAGCAGCGGCGAGGAGGGCGACGGGGAGGTGACGCACCATCGAATCCTCCTCCGAAGGGGGCCGCACGGCGGCTCGACGCAAACGACCCGGGAATTGTAGCCCGGCCCCCCTCGACCCCGCGGGGCGCCCGCGCTATGACCCTCTTCCGGCGGGCCCCGTGTCTCGGAGGGGGCCCCATTCTCGTTCCTTCGGCCCCAGGAGGTCTGCCATGAAGCCCTGCCCCGGTACGCTCTCTCTCCTCTCGCTCCTCGTCTTTCCCGCGGCCTACGTCCTCGCCCAGGACAAGGCGGCCCCCGCCATGGATCCCAAGATGGCGGCGATGGTGGCCGAGTACAAGAAGGCGGGGGCGGTCACCGAGAACCACAAGCTCCTCGAGCCCCTCGTCGGGGAGTGGACGACCAACTCGAAGATGTGGATGGACCCGGCCGCCCCGCCGATGGACATGACCGGGACGGCGTCCGCGAAGTCGATCTTCGGCGGGCGGTTCGTCCAGTCGGAACACCGAGGCATGTTCATGGGGGAGGAGTCCATCGGGATCGCGACGACGGGGTACGACAGCCAGAAGAAGAAGTTCGTCGGAACTTACATCGAGAACGGCTCGACCTCGATCACGACCGTCGAGGGAACCTACGACGCCGCCACGAAGACCTTCACGTTCTCCGGGCAGTACGACGACCCGATGGAGCATGCGAGCATCCCGTTCCGCTTCACCCAGAAGGTCGGCGACAGGGAGAAGATCCTCTTCGAGTGGTATGAGAAGCGGGGAGGGAAGGAAGCGAAGACGATGGAGATCGCATACACCCGGAAAAAGTAGGGGATCCGGCCCGGTTGCGTGTTGGGGCCTTCCCACAAGTTACGGGCAGGTCTCGACTTAGGCGAGTTCGAGGGGCGGGGGGGGGGCATCCCCGCTCCCGTTCTTTACGCAAGTCGTTGGCGCGTTCGGGCTTCCGCGGAGCCCCCAACACGGAACCGGACCACCTCTCTTGTCTTGCGGGGGCGGATTCGCCTCGCTAAGAGAATCGCCACCCCAACCGCCGAATCTCGCCGGCAGCGAGAGCGGGGAACCCACTTCCCGGGGCGAATCGCCGCGAGGCGTTGGGCAAGCTCACCCCCCCGAACCGCCCTCCAAACCCCGATCCGCCCCTTCGGGGGCCATTCCCATCTCCCGAAAAGGCCTTCATGCTTCCTAAGTTCGAGCGGGCGCGCGCGGGCCTCGCGGAGCACGGCGTCCCCGCCTTCCTCTTCCTCGCGGAGGGGAGGACCCACGTGTCGGAGTTCACGTCCCTCGGGTCGCCCGACGACCCGCTCACCGAGGCGATCGCGAGGTTCGTCCGGGAACGGTCCGCGGCGGAGCCCGCGCGCCCCGCGTCGCGGCCGGAATCGTCCCCCTCCCGGCCCGAGGCCCCGCGCCGTCAGGTCCGGGCCTTGAGGAGCGGGGAATCCTCCGCGAGCCGCAGCGTCGCGGGGACCTCCGCCGGATAGCCGCCGAGGGCTCGCGCGGCGCGGTGGAGGCCGCTCAGGGCCTCCGCGAACTTCGGACTCTCCCGCGCCGCCTCCTCGATCGACCTCTTGGTGTCCCCCTCCCCGGGCACCCCCTTCGGCGAAGCCGCGGGCTCGGCGGCGCGCGCGGCGCGGAGGAAGTCCTCGATCGAACGCGCGGCTTCCCCCCGGCGGAGACGGATCCCGCCGGCGAGGAGGAGCGCGTCCACGTGCCGCGGGTTCAGCCGGCTCGCATCTTCGAGGCGCCGGAGCGCTTCCTCCTCCTCGCCGAGGAGGGCGCAGACCCGGCCCAGGTGGAAGATCGGGCCCGTCTCCTCGCGATTGAGACGGAGAGCCTGCGCGTAGGCCTCTTTCGCCGCGGGGAGATCGGTCGGCGCCCCGGCCTCGAGGCCGGAGAGGATCGCCCCGATTCGCGACCACCCCTGCGCGCTCGAAGGATGGACGGCTACGAGCCGCCGCAGGAGCGCGAGCCCCTCTTCGAACCGCCCCGACGCGGCGAGGAGGTTGCCGAGGTCGTGGAGGCTCCGCTCGTGGTCGGGGTCGATCGCGAGGGCGCGGCGGAAGGCGGCCTCCGCCGCCGCGGCGTCCCCCGCGACGCGCTTCGCCGTCGCTTCGTTGAAGGCCGCCCAGAACTCCGCGATCCTGCGACGCCGGTCGCCGGCGTCGGGAGAGTCCGCCCGCTCGGGGGGAGGGGCGGAGCGGCCGGGACCGGCCGCCTCCGCGAACGCCGTCTCCACGCGGCCTCCCTCGGCCGGCTCCTCGACGAGGAGGACGCGTCGCGCCGGGACGTCGCGGACGACTGCGACCGCCCCGGAGAGGAAGCGCGCCTCCACGCGGTCTGCCTTCGCGGCGCAGCCGAGGCCGAAGTGGAGGTCGAGGGAGTTCCCGCAAGCGTAGGAGTTACCCGCCCCGACCTCCCGGAAGTTCCGGAGTCCCCCCGCCTCGACGAAGAGTTTCGCCCCGACGCCGAAGCGATTCCCTCCGCGACCCCGCACGCGGACCGTCAGCCAGCCGTTCCGCTCGCCTCCGTCGTTGCGCAGGAGCACCGCCGGGCCGCGGTTCTCCGTCATGACGAGGTCGACGTCCCCGTCCCCGTCGAAGTCCGCGAACGCGGCGCCGCGCGCGACGCGCGGCCGGGCGAGCGCCTCCCCGCAGACCGGCGCGATCTCGAAGTAGCCCCGCTCCCCCCCGTTCCAGAAGAGCTGCGGTTTCTGGGGGAGGAGCCGCGCGCGGTCGGGCGTCTCGAAGGTATGGCCGTTCGCGACGAAGAGGTCGAAGCGCCCGTCGTCGTCGAAGTCGAGGAAGTCGGTCCCCCACCCGACGAAGTCGAGCGCGACCTGGCCGAGCCCCTTCGCGTCGGCGACGTCCATGAACTTCAAGGGGTCGGGGCGCTTCCCCGCCATCTCCCCGAGGAGGTTCGCGTAGAGGGCGTTCTCCTGCGCGATCCAGTGGGTGAGGAAGAGGTCGAGGTCCCCGTCCCCGTCCTCGTCCGCGACGGCGAGTCCCATCGCGCCGCGGTAGTCGGCAGCCCAGGAGGACGCCGAGGCGTCCTCGAACCGGCCGTCCCCGAGGTTCCGGAAGAGGGCGTTCTTCGAGACGTCGTTCGCGTCGTAGAGGTCGGGCAGGCCGTCGAGGTCGAGGTCGGCGAAGGTGACCGAGAGGGTGCGCCCCTCGTCGTCCCCGACGCCCGCCGCGTCCGTCGCGTCCTCGAAGGTGCCTTCCCCGCGGTTGCGGTAGAGCGTGTTCCGCTCGGGCGGATAGGCGGAAGGGTTCAGCGTCGAGGGGATCCTCGCGCCGTAGAGCTCGGACTCCTTCCTCGGGTCGGCCCCTTCCGCCGTGAACTTCACGTAGTTCCCGACGTAGAGGTCGAGGTCCCCGTCGAGGTCGTAGTCGCCGGCCGCCGCGGTGACCGACCAGCGGGGGTCGCCGATCCCCGCCCGCGCCGTGGCCTCCTCGAAGGAGCCGTCGCCGCGGTTGCGGTAGAAGAGGTTCGGCCCGAAGTTCGTGACGTAGAGGTCGAGGCGTCCGTCCCCGTCGAGGTCCGCGAAGAGCGCGCCCATCCCGAACGCGCGCGCGCCGACGCCCGCCTCGGCCGTGACGTCGCGGAACCTCCCGTTCCCCTCGTTCCGGTAGAGCGCGCTCGCGGCGCAGTCCGGCCCGACCGGAGCGCCGAGCGGCCCGCCCTGGTTCACGAGGTAGAGGTCGGGGTCGCCGTCGCCGTCGTAGTCGCCCCAGGCGGCGCCGGAACCCATGTCCTCCGGGAGGAGGCGCGAGCGCGGGCCCCGGCCGTGCGTGAACCGCACCCCCGCCTCTTCGGTGGCGTCGGCGAAGACGACGCGGGGCGCGTCGGCGGGGAGGTTGCGAGAGAGGGCGGAAGTGATCGCCTGTTCGGGCTCCTCGGCCGTCCGCGGCGCCGGGCGGGGCCGCAGCGCGACGAACCCGCCGACGCCCAAGGCGAGCGCGACCGAGACGAGCGACCAGAGGAGGACCAGTCGCCGACGCCGTCCCATTGCGCTAGTGCCCGCCTCCCGAGCGCGGAGGCGATCCCTCGGGGGCCGGCTGTCCGGAGGCGAGGGCGACCTCGGCGCTCGCGAACGACATGTCCGTGACGGGCGCCGTCGCCTTCCCCTCCCCGAAGATCACGTTCACCAGGTATTGGTCGGCCTTGCGGTAGCGCAGCTTCGCGGCGAGCCGGATCGGGCCCCGCGCGTCCGCGGGGACGGGGAAGCGGTACTCCCCCGAGTCGGAGAAGCCGGGGAAGAGGGATCGGCGGAACCGGGCGCCGACCATCTCCCAGAGGTTGTGCTTGTCGATCAGGTTTCCCTGCGCGTCGATCCCCTCCGCCTTGAAGATGAAGGAGCCCTCCTCGATGAACCCCTTCTCGTCGACGCGGCCCGAGGCGTAGAACTCGCGGCCCCCGGCGTCGGTCGCCCGGAAGTCGACCCAAGCCTGGATGATGTCGAGCGGGCCCGTCGGGAAGTCGTGCCCGACCTTCTGGTTGGTGACGACGACCTTCGCGCGGAGCTCTTCCCCAGGGGCGCACGAGGCGGGGGCCTCGATCGCGACGGGGACCGCGGGACCCCGCGCCCACTTCCCCTGCACCTCGGGCAGCACGGTGTCCCCCCGCAGCCACTCCTCCGTCAGGCGCACCTGCTCCTCCCAGCCGGGGAGCTTGAGCAGCGGCGGGACCAGCTGGTTCGCCGCGATGAAGCGGTGGCTGCGGTGCTTGCCGTCGCCGGGATTGCGATAGACGTCCCTCCCGTCCCCGGCCGCGGGGTCCTTCGAGTCGACGAGGCGCATGTGGCACTCGCGGCAGGTGATCGTCGACTCGGGGGCCTCCTCCACGTGCCAGTGGGACTTCCTCCAGTTGTCGTACTGGTTCTGGAGCTGGACCCAACCGAAGTTGTTGATCTCCTTGTCGATGAACTGCTTGTGGCACGCCGCGCAGTACTCGGGGGTCCGGTAGAGCTCGCGCGCGAAGCCGGCGAGGTGCTTCGAGGGGTAGGCGCGGATCGTGAAGTCGGCGAGGAAGGAGGAGACCGCGCCCTCCCGCTGCTCCCAGGCGTAGCGCGCCGGTCGCGCGATCGTGTAGTTCGCGTTCCCCTTGACGTCGGTCTGGACGATCGAGTGACAGACGACGCAGGAAACCCCCTCGTCGGCGCCGTAGGAGGAGAGGTCCTCGTCGTAGAGGTTCTTCGAACCGGAGAAGAGGGCGACCGGGTCATGGCAGCCGGCGCAGTACCGCGTCGACTCGGGCCCGTTGTTCGCCGCCATCGCCTTCTGGATCGCCTGGAAGGGGGGTTCCATCGAGGCGTAGCGGTGGGCGCTCGGGATCCACTCCGAGACGATCTCCGCGTGGCAGCCGGTCGTCCCGCACGACTTCGACTCGGCGAGCGCGCGCGGGGCGATCCCCTTCATGTCGACCGTCCGCACGAGGCTCGGGGCGAAAGGGTTGTCCCCGTACTTCCACGAGTAGTCGGCGGGGAAGGCGTAGCGGGTGAAGTCGACGGGCCGCACGGCGAGGGCGAGCGCCACGGCCGCGGCGAAGGGGGCCGCCCCCCAAGCGGACGCCTTCCGCCAGAACGCGAGACGGGCGCGCGCGAGCGGGGGTTCGACTTCGTCCGCCTTCTGCCTGCGGTATTGGAGGAGGACGGTGAGCAGGTGCAGGGCGACGACGCCCGCGCCGACGAAGCCCCCGATCGTGTGGACGAGGTCCCAGCCGTAGCCGATCCGCGTGCCCCACCCGGCCTGCGCGGTCAGGACGAATCCCGAGAGCGCCGTCGCGAGAAGGCCGCCGGAGGCGAGGTACCCGAGCCACTTCACGTGGGTCAGGACCTGGCGCCGGACGACGAGGTAGTGGCGGAGCTGGTAGGCGGCGTAGAGGAGGAACCAGACGACCCCCGCGAGCGTGTGCACGAGGACGAGGTGCTCGTTGAACGCCCCGAAGGGGAGCGCGTAGATGGTGAGCCCGGAGAGGGTCTCGAAGAGGAGGAGACCGGTCGAGAAGACCGCGAGGCGCATCCCCCACTCCGCCGCGGCGCGGCGGAAGTGGGACTCCCTCGACATGTCCGGCCGGAATCCGAAAAACCGCAGGAACGCGCCCATCGTCGACGTCCACTCGCCGCGCGGGGCGGAGGAGCGCAACGGACATTCCCCTTAATTCCTATGAGCGCACGGGGCCCGGGAACGGGGCTGCGGCGGCGGCCCCCGTCGTTCCGGCGACCGGCTCGAGGTCCCCGGCGAAAAAAATGGCCGCGGGCGAAAATCTCCCGCGCTCCCACGGAGGAAGGTCAGCCCCCGTTCGAGGCGGCGGAGTCCCGGTAGACGCCCGCCGCCCCGGAGGGGCGGACGACGCGGACCTGCGCGCTCCTCCCCGTCCGCCGCGGATAGTCGCGACCGAACGCCTCCAGCAACCGCTCGACCGCGCGGGGCTCGACGAGGGTGACCGTGCAGCCGCCGAAGGCTAGACCTCCCCCATCGCCCCGGCGCCCAGGCGCTCGAGGACGGTGTAGTGGGAGAGTCGCCGGCCGATCATCCTTCGCCCTCGAGGGGACCTCGGGAAACGATTCTAGGGGACGATCCCCGCAGGGGCGGGGCGGCTAGCGGTTGCCCGAGGCGGGCGCGAGCGCGGAGGAGGTCCCGGCGGGAGCGGCCGCCCGCCCGAGGACGCGGTCGAGGAAGGCGACCACCTTCGGGTAGGCGTCGAGGCGGTTCTTGAGCTTCGAGAGGCCGTGTCCCTCGTCCTCGTACCGGAGGAACTCGACGGTCCGGCCCCGCTCGCGCAGCGCGCGCACGATCTGCTCGGCCTCCCCGATCGGGACGCGCGGGTCGTTCGCCCCGTGCACGGCGATCAGCGGGCAGGCGATCCGGTCGACCTTGTGGATCGGGGAGATCGAAGCGAGGAAGTCGCGGTCCGTCTCGAGGTCGCCGTACTCGGAGGCGCGGAGCCGCCGCCGGTACGGTCCCGTGTTCTCGAGGAAGGTGACGAAGTTCGCGATCCCGACGAAGTCGACCCCCGCGGCCCAGAGGTCGGGGCGGAGCGTGAGGGAGGCGAGGACCATGTAGCCGCCGTAGGAGCCGCCGTAGGCGACGATCTTCTCGGGGTCGACGACGCCCGACTGGCGCAGCCACTCGACCCCCGCCGCGCCGTCGCGCACCGCGTCCTCGCGGCCGCGGACGTCGTCGAGGTGGGTGAAGGTCCGGCCGTACCCGGTCGACCCGCGGACGTTCGGCTGGAACACGGCGTAGCCGCCGTGGACCAAGTACTGGACGACGGCGTCGAACGTCGGTCGCGACTGCCCTTCGGGTCCCCCGTGGAAGAGGACGACGCAGGGGACCTTCTCGCCGGGCTTGAGGTCCTGCGGGCGGTAGAAGAGCGCGGGGACCTTGCGCCCGTCGAACGTCTCGTAGCGGACGAGCTGGGGCGCCGCGAGCGCCTCGCGGGGGATCCCCCCGCGGGGGGAGCGCGTCGTCCGGCGGAGGGTCCCCGCCGGCATCTCGTAGACCCAGAGGTCGCCGTTGTCGCGCGGCCCGGAGAAGGAGGCGACGATCCGGGTCCCGTCCCGGGAGAAGGAGTCCACGGACGCGACCCCGGGCTCGAACGGGACCCTGCGGTCCGAGCCGTCGGCGAGGGAGCGGATCGTCAGCTCGCTCCGCCCGTCGACGTTCGTCGCGTAGGCGAGGAACCGCCCGTCCGGGGAGGCTTCGACCTCCTCGACGTCCCACTGCGGCTCCGCGAGGGGCGTCCACTGCTTGGTCTCGAGGTCGAGGCGGAGGAGAGCGCCGAACTCGCGCGCCGCGTTCGTGGCGACGAAGAGGGAACGGCCGTCGGCGGACCAGTCGGCCCGGTAGACCGCGCGCCCCTCGTGGGGGGTCAGGCATTCCCTCGCTCCCGTCCCGAGGTCGAGGAGGAAGAGGTCGTTGTCGAGGCTCGCGTTCTCCCGCGAGAGGAGGAGGCGCTTCCCCTCCGGGGAGAATCCCGCCGCGCTCCAGAGCGCGTCCTCCTCGAGGACGCAGCGGCTCTCCCCCGTCGCGACGTCGACCACGTAGACGTCGAAGAACGCGGCCTTCCGGCGGTTGCTCCGGAACGCGATCCGCTTCCCGTCCCGCGACCAGCCGCCGAACCCGTGGATCGCCTCGGGTCGGTTCGTCAAGTTCCGGAGCCGCGCTCCGTCGGGGGAAACGAGCCAGACCTGGTTGCGCTCGTTCCCCCCCGCGTCCATCTCGAAGGCGATCCACTCCCCCGTCGGCGACCACTCGAGTCCCTGGACTCTCTCCTCGAAGAAGGTGAGCTGCTCGGGCCATCCCCCCTCGGCGGGGACCTTCCAGAGCTGGGCGACCCCCGTCAGGTTCGTGCGGAACGCGATCCAGCGACCGTCGGGGGAGAAGGAACCCCCGGCGGAGCTCTTCGTCTGGAGGAAGCGCTCGATCCCGTAGGTCGGCCCCTCCGGGGCGCGGGCGGAGAGGCCGAGGAGTCCGAGGAGGAGGGGGAGGGGACGCCGGAGGAGCGCTCTCATCGATCGGGCCTGCGCGGGTCGGAAACAGGAGGCTAACCGGGAAGGGAATCCGGGGCGAGCGGCGGAGGGGGGTCCGCGGCGCGGGCCGGCGAGTCCAGGATCGGACCGGGATCGGCCGATGAGGCGAGGCGCGTTGCCCGGGAGGGCACGGTGAACCGTAGACAGAAGCAGCTTCTGGTCGGTGCGGGCGCGACGCTCGGAGCGTTGTGGGCCGACGTCTTCCTCGGTCTCGTCCGGATCGGCGTCCGGGTGATCGCGGGCGGGGGCGGCCAGTTCGGGATCGAGGACGTGCGGTTCCTCGGGCCCCGTTCGTCGCCGGACTTCTCCCTCTTCCTGCCCCTCGCCCCTCTGATCGCCGGACTCGCGGCGGCGCTCTTTTGGGGCTTCCGTTCCCGGGATGCGGGCAAGCTCTCGAGCGAATCCACGGCCTCCGCCGAGCCCTCGAGCCCGGTCACGCAGTGGGACGGCCGCTCGCGATTCCCGAGCGCGGAAGACGCCGTGGGAGCCGAGCCGCGGGCGGCTCGCCGCCCCTTCGATTCCCCGCCGAGGCCCGATCCGCTCGACATCCTGAACGATCCCGCCGCCCCCGAGGCGGAGAAGCCCTCGGAGAAGGGGGCCGGGAAGGGTCTCGCGATGGCGCGCGCCGAGGCGGGGGGGAAAGGCGCGGCCGCAGCCCGCGATTCCGAGAAACCTCGAGGAGTGGCGCGTCCCTCGAACCCGGAGCCGGCCCCGAGGCCCGCCTCCCCTCCCAAGCCTCGCTCCGACAAGAAGGCCCCGGAGCCGAGCCCCTCGGTGAAGGGCCCTCGCGACCTGAAGGGGGCTGGTGGGTGAGGCCGGAATTGAACCGGCGACCCCGTGATTTTCAGTCACGTGCTCTACCAGCTGAGCTACCCACCCACGATCGTTGTGGGGTAAAGATTTGTGACATCCCGCGGCGCCGCGCGACCCGGCCGATCAAGCGCCGGCAATCGCCCGGGAATCACGGCTCGCCGCCGGGGGGCGGGATCGTAGCGAGCGGGCCGTCCCTCGTCCACGGCGCCCCGATCTTCCCGAGGAGGAACGCCGCGACCTTCTCGACGCAGGCTCGGAGGCGCCCGTCCCCCAGCCGGATGGATTCGAACGCCACGTCGCGCCCCGGAGGTCTGCGAGCGCCTCGAGGATCTCGATCCCGAGGTGCTCTGGAGTGCCTCCTCAACCCCCCCGGCGCGGGTGACCGAAGGATGGGACTCCGACCAGCCAGGAGCGCGACGGATGGCCCAGAAGAAGGCGAAGAGCGAGTACGACCGGGAGGGCGCCAAGCGGCAGGCAGACGTCGAGCGGATGCGCGAGGCATTCTCCGACGAGAGCCTCCTTGAAACGCCGAAGTGCTCCGAGGAGGGATGCGGGCGGAAATCGTCCTACCAGGTCCTCTGGAGTGCCGGAGCGAGCGAGAGGCACCTGTGGCCGATGTCTTCGCCCTGGTCGATCGAGGGCCGGATTTCGTGCGTCTGTGGACCCCATCGCCCGAAGGTCTCCGACCTTCACGTCGAGGGGATCGTGAAGCTCGAATCCCGCGTGAGCTTCCGGTGGCAGCCCAAGGTGTTGGACGACCTCAGCATGGGTAGAGGAGTCGACGACGCGCTCGCCTCGAAGATGAAGGCTCTCTTCCCCGAGGTCGCCGTCGAGATCGAGAAGTTGACGGCCGAGGGAGCGAGTCGGGTGTAGGGGAGGGGCCGGCGCAGGCCGGCTCGCCTACCCCGTCCGCGGCGCGGCCGAGTCCTCGGCGTCGTTCCGGAGGGCGGCCTCTTGGGCCCCGACCATCCTGGCTGCGCGGGCTCGTCGAGGAGCCTGGGGACAGCGCGAGGGCGGGTCAACGAAAGGCGATCGCCGCCGCGACGTCCGCGCGGATCGCGGCGCGCAGCTCCTCGACCCCGGCGAACCGCCTCTCCTCGCGCAGCTTCGCGAGGAACTCGACCTCGATCGTCTTCCCGTAGAGCTCGCCGGCGAACCCCGGCAGGTGGACCTCGACCACCTCCGTCTCCGTCCCGCCGAACGTCGGACGGACGCCGAGGTTCGCGACCCCCCGGCGACGCTCCCCGTCGAACGCCGCGTCGACGGCGTAGACCCCGCGCGGCGGGCGCAGCTCGTGGTGGAGGTTCAGGTTGGCCGTCGGGAGCCCGATCGACCGGCCGCGGCCGTCCCCGTGGACGACCGTCCCGCGGACGGAGACGCGCCGCCCGAGGAAGGCCGCCGCCGCGGCGAGGTCGCCCGAGGCGATCGCCTCGCGGATCGCGGAAGAGCGCGCGGGCCGTCCGCCGACGAGGACCGGGGGGACGACGACGACCTCGAACCCGAGGAACGTCCCCATCTCCGCGAGGCGGGAGGGGGTCCCCTCCCGGTTCTTCCCGACCTTGGCGTCCGGCCCGAGCACGACGGCGCGGCTCCCAAGCCGGCCGACCAGCCAGTGGCGGACGAAGTCCTCGGCGGAGGTGTCGCGGAGGGCCTCGTCGAAGTCCGCGACGAGGACGAGGTCGACCCCCGCCCGCTCGAGGAGGACGAGACGGTGCTCGAGGGAGGTGATCGCCGGGGGCGCCTTCCCGGTGAGGAGGCGGCGGGGGTGGCGGCGGAAGGTCAGGACCGCCGCGGCGGCGCCGCGGGACCGCGCGCGCTCGACCGTCTCGCGGAGGACCGCCTGATGCCCGAGGTGGACCCCGTCGAAGACGCCGACGGCGGCGGCGGAGCCGTTCGGGGGGGGAGGGAAAGGCCGGCGGGGCTCGAGGACGGTCTGCATCCGGGCGATCCCCGCCGCCCGCGTCCGAGACGGCGGGCCGCGCATCGTATCGGCCGCGGGCCCCCGCCGTCCTCGGCGGCCGGCCCGAACCTCTCAAGCGGAAGCCGTTTCCCTCCGATACCGAACCGCCGACCGCGCCGCCCGAGGGCGCGTCCCGACGTTTCCCTCCCTGTGAGCGAACAGCCGACCGCGGCGGAAGCGCGACCCGACGCGCAGCCGCCGCCCGAGCGGCCGGCGCGATCCAGCCGCTGGACCGCCGCCTTCGGGCTCCTCGTCCTGTGCTCATGGTCCGTCTGGGCGGTCCTGCGCGAGTCGAGCCTCGCCCGGGAGGCCGATCGCGCGAGCGAGATCCTGGCCGCCACGAACGGGCTGAACAGCCGCCTCGCCGGCCTGAGCGCCGTCTCGGACGACCTCTTCATCGAATGGGACATCGCCCGGGTGCGGGCCGACTTCGAGAAGAGGGAGGTCGAGCTCTCGGAGGCGACGGCGCTCCTCCGGTCCCTGCTGCGCACCGAGCCCGAGCTTGAGAAGGTCCTCGCCGGGGTGCAGTCGAAGGCCGCCGCCGCGCGCTCGATGGTCGCGGAGGCGCTCTACCAGGGCTCCGAGCGCCAGAGGCTCGGGACTCCCACGAGCCCCGACTCCGACGCCCGCCGGCGCGAGCAGGCGGCGGCCAAGGCGGCCCTCGCCGCCGACGCGTCGACGGTGGAGGCCCTGCGCGAGCTCGGCTGGATCCAGGGGGCGGCCCGGGACCGGCTCGGCCAGGCGATCGAGCGCGCGCGGGGGAACGTCCGGGGCCTCTTCTTCCTCGCCCTCTTTGCGGGCCTGTGCGCCGGTGCGACGATCTTCCTCAGCCGGCGCGCGACCCGGACCAAGAGGAAGGCCGAGGACGCGGAGCACTTCCTGCGCGTCGTCGCGGAGTTCGCGCCCGGGGAGGACTCGGAGGAGTTCTTCGGGGGCCTCGCGGGCGCCGTGGCTCAGGCGCTCGGCTGCCGCTGGGTCGTCATCGCCCGGCGGCTTCCGGGGGAGTCGATCCTGCGCTGCCTCGGGTTCTCGGACTCCGGCCGCGTCTTCCCGGGCCTCGATTTCGAGTGCGCCGGGACGCCCGACGAGGCGGTGCTGAACGACGGGCCGGTCCACTTCCCCCGGAGCGTCGCCGAGCAGTTCCCCCGCGACCGCCGCCTGGGGGAGTGGGGCGTCGTCGGCTTCTACGGCGCCCCGCTCGTGGACCCCTCGGGGGAGAAGGTCGGCGTCCTCGCCGCCCTTCACGACGCGCCGTTCGAGCCGAACGCGCATCAGCTGGTCGTCTTCCGCATCTGCCAGCGCCGGGCGGAGGCCGAGCTCTCGCGGCTCGCCGCCCAGGAGCGCCTCCTCGAACGCGAGGCCCGCCACCGGCGGGTCCTCGAGACCCTCGCGGACGGGGTGTTCACGGTCGACGAGTCGGGCTCGGTCCGCGCCATCAACGCGGCCGCCGAGGCGATCTTCGGCCTCGAGCCGGGGGAGGCCATCGGGCGCGAGATCCGCGAGTTCATCCCGGCCGGCTCCCCGGAGGAGGAGGGCTCCGCCCTCCGTCTCGAGCGGGTCGAGGGGCACCTCGTCGGCAAGGGGTTGGTCGAGGTCGAGGGACGGCGCCGGGACGGCTCGGCCGTCCCCCTCGAGCTCGGCGTCTCGGGCTTCGAGGAAGGGGGGCGGGGCTACTTCACGGCGACCGTCCGCGACGTGACCGAGCGCCGCCGCATGCAGGAGGAGCTGCACCGGCTCGCGCAGGCCGCGCAGGCCGCCGCGGACGCGATCTTCACCACGGATGCCCAGGGCACGATCCTGTGGGTGAACCCCGCCTTCACGAGCATCACCGGCTACTCCGCCGACGAAGCGGTCGGGCAGACGCCGCGTCTACTGAAGAGCGGGGTCCACGACGCCGAGACCTACGCGGCGCTCTGGGAGGAGGTCGCGGCCGGCCGGCCCTGGTCCGGGCGCCTCATCAACAAGCGCAAGAACGGCACCCTCTACCACGCCTCCGTGGCGATCGGACCCCTCCTCGGCCCCGGCGGGGAGGTGACCGGCCACGTCGCTGTCCAGAAGGACGTCTCGGCCGAGGTCGAGCGGGAGGCGAGGCTCCTGCGGCTGCAGCGGGAGCTCGAGGAGAAGGCCCGACTCCTCGAGGAGCGCAACCGCGCCCTCGGGACGGCGCGCGAGGAGGCGCTCGAGGCCTCCCGGGCGAAGAGCGAGTTCCTCGCGAACGTGAGCCACGAGATCCGCACCCCGATGCACGGGATCCTCGGCTTCGTCGACCTCCTCCTCGAGACGCCCCTCGATGCCCGCCAGCACGAGTACCTCGAGACGGTGAAGGCCTCCGGCGAGGCGCTCCTGACGGTCCTCAACGACACCCTCGACTTCTCGAAGGTCGAGGCGGGGAAGGTCGACCTCGAGGAGACGGAGTTCGACGTGCGGGAGCTCGTCGAGGGGGTCGGGGAGCTCTTCGCGCCGCGCGCGAAGGAGAAGGGGCTCGAATTCGTCTACGAGACCGCGCCGGGCGCCTGGCCATTCCTCCTCGGGGACCCGACGCGCCTGCGCCAGGTCCTGCTCAACCTC
This sequence comes from Planctomycetota bacterium, assembly GCA_035695825.1. GTDB lineage: Bacteria > Planctomycetota > UBA1135 > UBA1135 > JAKEFM01 > JAKEFM01. The sequence continues at coordinate 130,149 of DASRRH010000019.1, forward strand.
GTCGGCAACGCGATCAAGTTCACCGAGCGGGGGAGGGTCGAGCTGGTCGCCGAGGTGGACGACGGCCCGGACGGGCGGGCGGACCTGCGCTTCCGCGTCCGCGACACGGGGATCGGGATCCCCCCCGACCGGCTCAACTCCCTCTTCCAGCCCTTCACCCAGGTCGACGGCTCGACGACCCGCCGGTACGGAGGGACGGGTCTCGGGCTCGCGATCTCGAAGCGCTTCGTCGACCTCATGGGGGGGACGATCGAGGTCGAGAGCGAGCCGGGCGTCGGGAGCACCTTCACGGTCGGGCTGACCCTGCCGAAGCAGGACGGGCGCCATCTCGCCGACCTGAGCGGGCTGCGCGTTCTCGTCCTCGTCGAGGACGCCGCGGAGCGCCACCCCCTGCGGGCGCTCCTGCGGACCCTCGGCTGCCGCGCCGTCTCCTTCGGCCGGAGCGCCCGCTCGGTCGCGGCCGCTCTCGAGGCCGCGCGCGAGGGGAACCCCTTCCGCGTGGTCCTCGTCGATCCCCCGGCCGTCGGATCGGAAGGGGCGGCCTTCCTCGAGGCGATGCGCCGGGAGCCGGAGGTCGCGTCGACCCCGTTCGTCCTCGTCGGCGCGGGCCGTTCGACGGGGGGATCCCTCCGCCCGAGGGAGGGGTTCGTCGCCGTCCTGCCGCGGCCCGTCCGGACGTCGGCGCTCCGCGAGGCGCTCGTGCTCGCCGTGGGAGTCGGAGCGAAGACGGACGTCGGGGAGTCGGGTTCCGAACCGGCCGCCCCGGCGTCCCCGCTCCGGCTCCTCCTCGCCGAGGACGACCCCGTCAACCGGCGCCTCGCGGCGGCCATGTTGGCGAAGGGGGGGCACCGGGTCGACTTCGCCACGAACGGCCGGGAGGCGGTCGAGGCCACGGCCCGCGAACGCTACGACGCCGTCCTCATGGACATCCAGATGCCCGAGATGGACGGCGTCGAGGCGACCGAGGCGATCCGCCGGCGCGAGGAGGAGACGAAGGCGCACGTCCCGATCGTCGCGATGACCGCCAAGGCGATGGGCGGCGACCGCGAGCGCTGTCTCGAGGCCGGGATGGACGGGTACCTGACGAAGCCGATCCGCGCCTCGGAGCTCGCGAGCGAGCTCGCCCGGTTCTCCGGAGGCTCGGCGTCCGCGCCGGAGCCTCCCCGGCCCGCTCCCCGCGCCGACGTTCCTGCCGTCCTCGCCGCGGAGGAGGCGTCGAAGGACCCCGCCGACGCGATCGTCGAGCGCCTGCGGGAGCTCGGCATGCTCGAGGACCTCGCCGTCCTCGGCGAGATGATCGGTCTCTTCCTCTCCGGGACCGAGCAGGGCCTCGCGGAGCTGCGCGGGGCGGCCGACCGCAGGGACGCCCACGCCTGCGAGCGTCTCTCGCACCGGCTCCGGGGGGCCGGGCTCAATCTCGGCGCGCAGCGCTTCGCCGACCTGGCGGGGATCATCGAGGAGCAGGCGGAGACCGGCCAGCTCGGGAGCGTCCCGCGCCTGCTCGAGCTGCTCGAGAAGGAATTCGCGGGCGTGCGGGCCGCCGCGCAGGCGCTCCTGCCGGAGAAGGAAGAGCTCGAGAAGGAGGGCGCGTGAGGGCGCCCCGCCGCTAGAGGGCGGGCTTCGCCCGCCTCTCCCCGCTCGCGACGGGCTCCGGATCCGCCTCGTCGGGGTCGAGCCGCCCGCGTCCCTCCCGGAACCGCTCCTCGAGCGCGCGCAGCAGCGGCTTCACGCGGATCCGATCGGCGGGGGACATCCGGTCGACGAAGAGCACGCCGTCGAGGTGGTCCCCCTCGTGCTGGACGACGCGGGCGAGGAAGCCGCTCGCCTCCTCGCGCGCCGTCCGCCCTTCGAGGTCGGCGGCCTCGAACGCCACCGTCTCGGCCCGGGCGATCTCCGCGTAGATCTTCGGAAAGGAGAGGCACCCTTCCTCGCCCCAGACCTCCCCCTTCCGCCCGAGGACCTTCACGTTGATCAGGACCCGCTCCTCCTGCGGCCGCCCCGGGTCCCCGGTCGGGTTGAGGACGAGCAGCCGGCGAGGGTCCCCGACCTGGGGCGCGGCGAGACCGACCCCGCGCGCCCGGTACATCGTGTCGAGCATCTCCCGGGCGAAGCGCTTCAGGTCCTCGTCGAACCGCTCGACGCGCGCGGTGGGCTTTCGGAGGATGGGATCGGGGAAGAGGACGATCTCCAAGGCATGGGCTCCTTCGACGGAGCGGCCTCTTCGAATGTAGTCCGCCCCTCGGGCGCGCGGAAGGGGCCGGCCCGTCTCGCGCGCGGCGCGCTCAACCGCTATCGTCCCCCTCCCTCCTCCCTCCCCCGGGAAGCGAAGAACGTGATCGAGAAGTTCGAAGGCTGTCTCCTCGGCCTCGCCGTCGGCGACGCCCTGGGCGCCCCCCTCGAGTTCCAGACGCGCGACCAGATCCAGATCCGGCACGCGACGGTCACCGAGATGATCGGCGGGGGACTGCTCGACCTCCGGCCGGGCGAGACGACGGACGACACGGCGATGGCCCTCGCGCTCGCGGAGAGCCTCGTCGCGAAGAAGGGGTTCGATCCCGCCGACGCGATGGCCCGCTACCTCGCCTGGTACCGGACGGGCCCGAAGGACATCGGCAGCACGATCCGGGCCGCGCTGCGGCACGTCGACGACGGCGGGGACTGGAAGGAGGCCGCCGTCCGCGCGGCCGAGATCGTGCGGGGCGAGACGGCGGGAAACGGGACGATGGTCCGTTGCGTTCCCCTCGCGCTCCTTCGCCACCGCGACCCGAACGCCGTGATCCGCGACGGCGCGGCAGAGGCGCGGCTCACCCACGTCGATCCGCGCGCGGGGGCCGGCTCCGCCGCGGTCGGCGTTTGCGTCGCCCTCGCCCTCGTCGAGACGGACCGGAAGAAGCTCCTCGACCGGGCCTTCGAGGTCCTCGAGAACAACCCCGACGGGACTCCGAACCTCCTCCCCGACGTCACCGCCAAGCGCGAGGGGGAGCTGCGCCCGGAGCCGTTCGTCGTCGACACGCTCGAGGTCGCCCTCTGGCACTTCCTCCGGGCGAAGAACTTCGAGGAATGCCTCGTCAGGGTCGTGAACGCGGGAGGAGACGCCGACACAATCGGCGCGATCGCCGGGGCGATCGGAGGGGCCTTCTGGGGGATCGGAGCGATCCCGGTCCGGTGGTTGCGGACGATCCAGGAGCGGACGACGATCAAGGCGCTCGCGCGCGACCTGCACGCGCTCGCGACGGGATAGTCTCGGTCGGCGGGTCCCCTAGGCCGGAGGACCCCTCCTCTCCCCTTGAACCGCTTGCGGGGACGGCGGGATTCTCCCCGAGGAGCGCCGTGTCTTCCCCTCCGAACGATCCCGAGAGGTTCCTTGCCCACGGCACCTTCGTCCGCGCCCTCGCCCGCCACCTCGTCCGCGGGGCGGCCCGGGCCGACGACGTCGTGCAGGAAACCTGGCTCGCTGCGCTCGAGCACCCCCCGCGGACGGACGAGGCCCCTCGCTCGTGGCTCGCGAAGGTCCTGCGCAACTTCGCGCGCCGCTCCGCGCGCTCGGAATTCCGACGGGCTCGACGCGAGGAGGCGGCCGCCCGGCCCGAAGCGCTCCCCTCGACCGAGGAGATCGTCGAGCGGGAGACGGCGAGGCGCCGGGTCCTCGAGGCCGTCCTCGGGCTCGAGGAGCCTTACCGCTCGGCGATCCTCCTCCGCTACCACGAGGAGCTTCCTCCCCGGGCGATCGCGAAGAGGCTCGGCGTCCCCGTCGAGACGGTGCGGACGCGCCTCAAGCGGGCCATCGAACGCCTTCGCGCGCGCCTCGATGAGGATTGGGGGGGGAATCGTCGCGCGTGGTGCGTCGCGCTTGGCCGCCTCGCCTTCTCGCGGGGCGCGGTTCCGCTTGCCGGCGCCATGGCGGGAGTCGCCGCAATGAAGGTGGCCACCCAACTCGCAATCGCTGCGGCGGTTCTCCTCGGATTGACCCTCGCTCTCTGGCCGAAGGGACCCGCTCCCTTGCCTTTGATCGACCGCGCCTCGACGGCTGCGGTCCCTTCGGAGAGCGGGACGGGAAACTTCGCCGCCGCGCACACGGGGAGTCCGCAGGAATCTTCGTCTCCGAGGACACCGGCGGGACCGGAGGGCCGCGCGGCGTCGACGGCGGGAGGGTCCGCGCGCGGCTTGGTCCTCGACGGGAACGGGAGTCCGATCCCGGGAGCGCGGATCGTCTCCTATCCAGGGAACGTGACGCGCGCGGTGCGCCCGTCCGACGCGAGCAACGGGGCCGAGCCGCTCTCCAAGGTGGCGACCGATCGGGAGGGCCGGTTCCAGATTCCCCTCGCTGGGCGGGCTCCTGAGTTCGCCCTCTTTGCGGAGGCGGACGGGTTCTCTCCCGCGGCCGTCGAATCCGTGCACCCCGGAGAGGACGTGACGATCACGCTCGACACGGCCCGCACCGTGGTCGGAACGGTCACGGATCGAGAACGCCGTCCGGTCGCCGGCGCACGGGTGCGCTGGCTTGGGCTGATGGGGGCTGCGAGGGTCGAACGGGAGGCCATCTCGGGGAGCGACGGTGGGTATCGGCTCGACGGCGTCCCTCCGCAGTGGACCTCGAAGGGATTCCCCCCTGCGAAACCCTGGTGGATCGAGGTGCGCGCGGACGGATTTGCGCCCCTGATGCTCGAGAGGCCCATGGGCAGGCCGATGTGGGAGGTGGAATCTCCCTTCGACCTTGTGCTGGTGCGCGGCGCGACGCTCAGGGGTCGGGTCCTCGATGCGGAGACCGACTCGCCCGTCCCGCGCGCGCGGGTGTTCCTCTGGTCAAACGAGGGGATGATGATCTTGGGATTCGGCGGTTCCTCCTCCTCCCTACCGAATCCGTGGGGCCAGAGGTCGCTCGGCGAGTCCCTTTCCGACGACGACGGTTCGTTCGCCTTCGAGCATGTTCCTTCGGAGGGCTTCCACCCCTCGGCGAGTCACGGCGCCGGGCAACGCGGCACTCTCGTGGGGTACGCGGGCGCGAAAGCCCCAGGCTTCGCGCCGGCAGCCGAAGAGGTCGTTCTCGTTCCGGACGGGGGTCTCTGGGAGGTGACGCTCCGACTCTGGCCGGCCTCCTCCGTGCGCGGCCGGGTCGTCGACGGTTCGGGGAAGCCGGCGGCTGGAGTGAAGGTGTGGGCGTACTCGATGGAGCGGAAGCGCGCCTGGTTCCCGGATCTCTTCGAGGGCGTGTCCAATCCGATTGCCGAGACCGACGCCGACGGCAGATACGCCATCGCCGATGTCCAGTCGACGCGGGCCCCGGCCGTGATCCGGCTCAAGGCCACCGCCCGGGGGTCCGAGACCGGGGGGGAGGTCGAGTTGGCGGTCCGCGCGGGGGAGAAGGCTCAAGCTCCGGACATACGCCTGAGGACCGACGCGTGCGTCGACCTCGTCGTGACGGACACCCGTGGCTCGCCGATATGGGGCGCGGCGGTCGAAGGACTTCATCTGGGTCTGATCTCGCAGAACAAGTGGACGGACGAGGCCGGCCACGCGCGCCTGTTCTTCCCGGAGTGGAGGGTCCGGAAGGGTCCTGTCTCTCTCGTCGTCCGGGCTCAAGGTTTTTCGCCCGGGACCGCTCCGGAGTTCGTCCCCTCGGAGGAGGATCCGCCGGAAGTGCGCGTAGTCCTCGGCCCTCCTCACCGGCTCGCCGGCCTGGTCCTCTCCGCCGAGGGCACGCCCGTGCAAGGCTCGTGGGTGTCCGTCCTCAACCCCGTCCTCTCGCTCGAGGGCTCTTTATCCCGGATGTTCGTTCCCGACGAGCAACCCGGGTCGCCGCCCCTGCGCCTCTACGGCTCAACGAAGTCGAAGGAGGATGGGCGGTTCGAGGTCCGCGATCTGCCGGAGGGTCCCTACAACCTCGTCGCCCTCTGGGTGGACACGAGGGACGCCGGCGGGCGAGGGGGCGAGGTCCGGGCCGGAGCCCGCGGCGTCGGAACGGACGCCACGGACGTCGTCCTGCGCCTGCCCCTTTCGGATGGCAAGAGCTCACCCCGAGTCGCCGTCGAGGGCTCCGTGACGGACGCGGAGACGCGCACCCCTCTCCTCGACTTCGCGGTCTCGCTCGAGGACGGTTCCCGGAAGATCTGGGGAGAGAAGAAGAGCCTGGGCCGATTCCGCGTCGAGGCTCCCCCGGGAGTGTGGACGCTCCGGGTGTCGGCGGGAGGATTCGTCGCGTGGGAGCGACCGGAGATCGACTTCGTCCCGGGCACGAATCCCGAGCCGATCGCAGCGACGCTGGATCGCGGCGCGCGCGTCCGGGGAGTCGTGCGTGCGGCATGGGGGGAACTCGAAGACGTCGTCGTCCAGTTCCGGGAAGACGGCCGGTCCGACGGGCCGCGCGCGCGAGTGGGGAAGGACGGGTCCTACGAGGCGACCGGCTTCCGCCCGGGGCGGTACGGGGTCGAACTCAAGACCTACCGCTTCCGCGGCGAACCCTCCTTCGCGCCCTCCCAGCCGCGGGATCTCGTCGTGGGGGAGGGGGAGAGGACCGTCGTTCTGGACCTCGACGCCGTCCCGGCGGGACAGCTCTGGGTGCGCGTGCAGAGCGAACGGCTTCCGGCTCCGGAGTGGACTGGGAAAGTGTCAGCCGAAGCAGAGCGCAGGAACGGGGCGGCTGCCCGACTCGAGGTCCGGGATGGAACGGGCCGGATAGCGTGGCTGTGGACGAATCTCGCCGCCGGGTTCTCGTACGACACGAACGTCCCCGCAGGCGTGTACCGAATCCGCCTGGAGATCCCGGGCGCAGGTCCGGTTGAAAGGGAAGCGGTCGTGGAGGAGGGAAAGCGAGTGGACGTCGAGCTCGAGGATCCCTGAGGGCAAGCGGATCGCCGCGACTCGAGACTCCGCCGAGCGGCGGAGGGCGCTGCTACCCGTCGGGGTTGCCGAGCCTCGTCCACTCGCCGCCGAAGTCGCCGCCGTCCGCGTGACGCCACGAGAGGACGCCTCCCGGAGCGACCTCCATACCGAGCCGCCCCTCGTGAACCGCCGCGTGGTGGACCGTGCAGAGGACGACGAGGTTCTCCGGGCGATGGTCGCCGCCGCGAGAACGCCAGCGCACGTGGTGGACGTCGGCCCAGAGCGAGTTGCGACAGCCCGGGACGCGGCAGCGGCCGCGGTCGCGGAGCCAGACGGCGCGGCGGATCCGCGGGGGGATCGTCCGCGAGCGCGAGGCGCCCTTGCCGAGGTCGACGAACTCCGCGTCGCAGGCGGCGACGTCGGCGAGCTCGCGACCCACGTGGGTCGCGCCCTGGCCCCCGCCGGCCTCGGTTCCCCCGCAGGCTTCGCACCGGTAGAGCACCCATTGGAAAGGGGGAGCGGCCGGGCTCGGCTGGTCGGGCGGGTTCCCGGGTTTGGCGCCGGTCCGCTCGAGGAGGGTCGAAGCGAACGAGACGAGCGCTTCCTCGAGCGATCCCGTCTCGCGGCGGAGGCGGCGGATCGCCTCGGTCAAGAGGGCGTGCGCCTGAGCCGAGAGGCGGAGGACGAACGGAAGCTCCTCCGGGGCCTCCGCCGGAGCGGGCCGAGCGCGGGCCTCGGCGGGCGTGTCCCCGAACCGGGCGCGTTCGGCGAGGGTCTCGAGAGCCCAGGCCGGGAGGTGGCGGGACTCGGCGAGCCAGTCCACCTCGGTCTCCGGCGAGGCGATCCGGCCGATCGCCCGGACCTTCGAGAGCGGGAGCTCGCCCGAGGCGAACGCCTCCGCGAGTCGGGGGAGGCGCGCCAGGGGCTCCGCGATCTCGAGGAGCCGGGACGTCTCGGCCGGAGAGAGGTCGGCGGCGAGCGAGGCGTAGTGGAAGACGTCCGCGAAGCCGCGCGCCTCCGCGAGGGCGCGGTCCCGCGCCTCGCGCAGGTAGAAGGCGAGCGCCCGCTCGGCCCGTCGCCGCCTCCGGTGGGCGGCGCGGATCCGGCGGTCGACCTCCTCGGCGGCGAGGCCCGGCTCGGGCATTCCTTTCCTCCGTTCCCGATCGCTCCGGGGAGGCGTCGGGCCGGGGCAATTAGCCGCGGTCGCGCGCGATGCAAGGGGTCCCGTCGCGTTGACCCCCCTGGGGACGAGGGCTAGCATCCTTCCCCCCGAATTCCGACCGCCGGGTTCGGCGCCGATGGGGAGGACACGGTCCCCGGATCTCCTCGGGGACGGAGCCCCTCCCCGGTCCCATGGACACCTCCCACCACGTCGAGAAGGCCGAAGAGGCCGTCCGCCGCAAGAACTTCGACTTCGCGGTGGCGCTCTATCGCCAGCTCCTCGAGATCCGCCCCGACGACGGGGGGGCGCGGCGGGGGCTGCACCGGGCGCTGCGGGCGCGGCACGACTACCGGCCGACGCCGAAGGCGCTCGCGGCGGTCACGGGGGCGTTCCCCCGGCTCCTCGGGCGGGTGTTCCTCCTCGCCCGGAGCCCTGCCCGCGCGGCGGCGTCCTACGAGCAGGCCTTCGCCCTGAACCCGAGGAACGCCTCGGTCGGCTACCGGGTCGGGGACTGCCTCGAGAGGGCCGGACACCTCGACTCGGCTCTCGCCGTGTTCGAGGCCCTGGCCGAGTCGGACGCGGCGGGGGTCGAGCCGATGAAGCGGGCGGGGGCCCTCGCCTATCGCAAGCGCGACCTCCCGCGCGCTCTCGAGTTCTACGAGCGGGCCCTCAAGATCCGCCCGCTCGACCAGGACGCCCTGAAGGCCCGGAAGGACCTGACCGCCGAGGGGGCGCTCGCCCGCGGACGCTACGAGAGCGGGCGCTCCTCCCGCGAGCTCCGCTCGGAGAAGGACAAGGAGGCGTCCCGCGAGGCGGAACGCGGTCACCGGGTCGTGCGGTCCGCCGAGGAGCTCGGCGGCGACATCGCGCGGCTTCGCGAGCAGAGGGGGAAGAGCCCGGAGGACGCCCGCCTCGCCGAGTCGCTCGGCCGGGCGCTCGCGGAGCGCGGGGACCTCGAAGGGGCGATCGCCGCCCTCGAGGACGCCGCGCGCCTCGCGCCGGACGCCTACGAGGTCCGCGTCGCCCTCGGCGACGCGCGCATCCGCCGGGCGGAGTCCGCTCTGGCGGCGGCGCGGTCGGCGGCCGCCAAGGGGGGCGCGGCGGCCGGCGCGTCTCCGGGCGAGCTCGAGCGGGCGCGGGTCGCCGTCGAGCTCGCGGAGATCGCCTGGAGAGTCTCCGCCCACCCGACGGACATGGGGCTGCGCGTCCGCCACGCGCGCCTGCTCGAGGAGGCGGGCCGGGTCGACGAGGCGATCGGCGAGTACCAGAGGACGGTCGCGGACCCCCGCTGGAAGAACGATGCGATGCTCGGGCTCGGGCGGGCGTTCGAGAGGAAGGGCCTGCACGACCTCGCCCGCAAGCAGCTCGAGCGCGCGCTCGAGGCCGTGGGGACCTCCGACTCGCGCGCGAAAGAGATCCTCTACACGCTCGGGGCCCTCTGCGAGAAACTCGGCTCCCGCGGCGATGCCCGCGGCTACTACGCCCGGATCTACGAGGTCGACATCGGCTTCCGGGACGTGGCGGCGAAGATGGAAACCCTCAAGGCCTGAAACGGAGAAGGCGATGGCTCACCTCGCGTCGGCGTGGAAGAACATGCGGAAGTCGGCGAAGCGGCGCCAGTGGAACAAGGCCCGCCGGTCGGAAGCGAAGACCTACGTCAAGCGGTTCCGGGCGGCGCTCTCCGCGGGCGACGTCGCGAAGGCGAGGGAGGAGCTTCGACTCGCGATGAAGACGCTCGACAAGGCCGCCAAGCGCCGGGCGATCCATCCGAACTCCGCCGCCCGCCACAAGTCGGTCCTCTCCCGCGCCCTCGCGGGCCTCGCGAAGACCGCCGCGAAGAAGTAGCCGAGCCGGAGGCCCGACGGTCGGCTCTCGCTCGCACGCGCGCCGCCTCGTCCCCCTCCTCTTCCTCGGATCGGGCGCCTGCGGGCTCGCGCTCGAGGTCGCCTGGACCCGCGCCCTCCGCATCGGGCTCGGAGGGGACGCTCGGGCCGCGGCCCTCGTCGTCGCCTCCCTCCTCGGGGGCCTCGCCCTCGGCGGGCGCCTCTTCGGAGGGAGGGCAGACGCGCTCCGCGCTCCCCTCCGCGCCTACGGGCTCCTCGAGGCGGGGGTAGGGGCCTCCGCGCTCGCCTTCCCCCTCCTCGTCCCCGCGCTCGCGAGCGCGGCGCCGGGCCTCGCCGCGGTCGGGGCCGCGGCCCTGATCCTCGTCCCCGCGACCCTCATGGGGGGCACGCTCCCCTCGCTCGTCGCCGTGCTCGGCGGCGAGCGCGGCCGGACGACGGGCCTTCTCTATGGAGTGAACACGCTCGGGGCGGTGGGAGGCGCGCTCGCCGCGGGATTCCTCCTCCTCGAGCGGCTCGGCACCGCAGGGACGGTGCGGGCCGCGGGCGCCGCCCTCCTCGTCCTCGGGGTCTGCGCGCTCCTCCTCGCGCGGAGGATCGAGGGTCCGACCCTCGCCGCGCCGATCGCGACGGAGGCCGAACGCGCCCCCCGGGTCGAGGCCGCCGCCGCGCTGGCGGGGTTCGCCGCCCTCACGGCGCAGGGGGCATGGACCCGCGCGCTGGCGCAGTTCTTCGAGAACAGCGTCTACTCCTTCGCCGCGGTCCTCGCGGTCTTCCTCGCGGGCTTGGGGCTAGGCTCCCTCGCCGTGGGGCCGAGCCTCGGGCGGGCCCGCCGCCCTCTCCTCCTCTTCGGCCGCTTCCAGGCCCTCGAGGCGCTCCTCCTCCTCGGCTCGATCCCTCTCCTCGCCGCGCGGGACGATCCGGCGACGCACGCGAGGCTCGCCGAGGCGAGCGCGCGCGGCCTTCCCGCGCGCGCGCTCGCGGAGACCCTCTTCGCCGCAGGCGTCGTCTTCCTCCCGACCCTCCTCTCGGGGGCCTGCCTCCCGCTCGCCGTCGCCGCCCACCCGGCGAGACCCGCGGCCGCCGCCGGCCGCGTCTACGCCGCGAACGCCCTCGGCTCCGTCGCGGGCTCCCTCGCCGCGGGATTCCTCCTCCTCCCGTCCCTCGGGATCGGGGGCTCCCTCGAGGGGGCGGCCTGCGCAGGTCTCGGCGCCGCGCTCCTCGCGGCGCCGCGCTCCCGAGGCGTGCATGTCGCCGCGGGACTCGGGGGCGCCTTCGCGCTCTCCCTCGCCTTCCTCGGCTCGCCGGTCCGCTTCTGGAGGGCGCTCGACCCGGAGGCGCGCCCGATCGACTTCCGGGACGACGCGGTCGCCTCGGTCTGCGTCGTCGAGGACCGGGAGGGGCGCCGGCGCCTCAAGGTGAACAACACCTACTCGCTCGGCGGGGCGGACGGCCTCTTCCAGGAGAGGCGCCAGGGGATCCTCCCCCTCCTCCTCCATCCCGGAGCGAAGTCGCTCCTCTGGATCGGTCTCGGCACGGGCAACTCGCTCGGGGCGGCGAGCCGCTTCCCCCTCGAGAGGATCGCCTGCGCGGAGATCGTCCCCTCCGTCCCCCTCCTCGCCCGCCACTTCGCCGCGACGAACCTCCGCGTCCTCGAGGACCCCCGACTTCGTCTCGAGATCGGGGACGGCCGCGCGTTCCTCCGCCGGACGCGGGAGCGCTTCGACATCGTCGTGGTCGACCTCCTCCTCCCCTGGGAGGCGGGCGCGGGCCTCCTGATGACCCGGGAGTTCCACGAGGAGGCCCGGCGCGCGCTCGCGCCCGGCGGCCTCTTCGTGCAGTGGCTCCCCCTCCACCAGATGCGCCCCTCCGAGTGGGGCGCGGTCGTAGCGACGGCCTCCAAGGTCTTCCCCTACGCTTCCCTCTGGATTGGATACCCGCAGGGAACGGCGCCGATCGTCGCGTTCGCGGGCCGCGCGGAGCCCGGACCGCCGGCAGGGGAGGCGGTCCGCGCGGGCCTCGCCCTTCCCGGCCCGAGGACAATCGGGGAGGCGGCGAGGCTCGACTTCGCCGACGCGATGGGTCACCTCGTCGCGGAGGCGCCTGTCCTCCGCGAGGCCTTCGCCGCCACGGAGGCGCTCCGCGACGACGACTGCCGGATCGAGTTCGAGGCTCCTCGGAGCGGGCCGCGTCGCCGGCGGCTCCCCGTCGAGAACCTCGAGTTCCTGCGCGGGATCCGCGCGGGGCAGGCTCCGCCGGTGGGCGCCGAGGCCGCCTGGCACGCGGTCGGGAGGATCCTCGAAGGCCACGCGGTCTTCCTCGGCGCGTTCGTCGAGGGGCGGGCCCCGCGGGGGGAGGAGGCGGAGCGGGAGCTCCGCGCGTACGCGGCGGCGCTCCGCGAGGCGCCGACCTCCCCCTACGCGAACGCCGTGTGCGTGGCCCGCCTGGGCGAGTCGATCGCCTCCGAGGCCGCGGCGCCCCCCCGGCTCGCCGCGGTCGCGGCGGAGATGCTCGCGGCGAATCCGCAGCAGGCGCCGCTCCACTACGCGCTCGGACTCCTCCGGGAGGGCGGCGGCGAGGGGCGCGGCGCGGAGGAGGCCTTCGCGGCCGCGGTCGCCCTCGATCCCTCGGTCCCCGTCGCGCGCCTGCACCTCGGGTACCTCCGGTTCGACCGCGGGGAGGCGGGAGAAGCGCGCGCGCTCCTCGAAGAGGCGCTGAGGGATGCTTCGGTTCCCGCCTTCCATCGCGCGAAGGCTTCCGGACTCCTCGCCCTGATCGGCGGCGACCCCGCCCGGGCGCGGGCCGAGTTCGAGCGGGCGCTCCGCGTGGCTCCCGGAGACGCCCAGGTGAAGCGCTGGCTCGGGAGGATCCCCTGAGGCGCCGGCAGACCGGCGGTGCGGGGAGGGGCTCCCTCAGCGCCCGCCGAGGATCCTCGAGTAGCGGTAGTAGACCTCGAGGCAGAGCGCCCCGATCGCGGTCATGTAGACGCGGCCGCCGTCCTTCCCCCAGGCGCCGGCGGGGTCCCAGGATCCCCTCTCGTCGCCGTCCCTCCGCTGGTGCTCGAGGATCGCCTTCTTCATGGCGGCGTTCCACGCCTTCCAGTCCTCGCCCCCCATCTGGAACATCGCGAGGGTGCCGTAGTACCAGTAGGCCTCGTCGACGAGGCTGCGCTCGGAGGAGACGTCCCAGACGGGCGGGACCCTGCGCAGGCGGTCGGCGTGGAGCCGCATCACCGGACTCCTGTCGGGGGTCTGCCCCAGGAAGAAGCGGCAGAGGAGCGCGACGGCCGTCAGCGACTCGGTCTTGTCGGGGGGGAACCGGCTCTCGGTCCCCGCGCGCCGTGAGGAAAGGGACCCCGTCTCCTGGTAGCCGCAGCGCCCGTTCCGGGCGTCGGTCGCGCGGTCGAACCAGGCGAGCGCGCCCTCGAAGGCGCCGCGGTCGATCTCGAGGCCGGCGTCCTCGGCGGACTTCAGCGCGAAGACCATCCACCCCGTGACCGAGGTGTCGTTCTGGCCGTCGGGGGGCTCCCCGTAGCGCCACGCGAGGGAGGGGTTCCGGGCGCGCAGGATGAAGCGGACGGCGCGCTGGACGGGGGCCTTGAGGAGCGGGCTCTTGTTCGAGAGGTGGTAGGCCTCGCTCAGCGCGAGCGTGGCGATCGCGTGCCCGTAGAGGTAGGCGCTGCCGGACTTCTCCCCGAAGAGGCCGCTCTCGCGGTCCTCCTGGCCGAGGAGCCAGCGGAGCCCCTTCTGCACGGACTCGCGGTAGGGGCCGAGCCGGTGCGTGTTGCCGTCGCCGAGGAACGCGAGGAGCGCGAGGCCCGTGACCCCGACGTCGTGGAGGGACTCCCCGGGGCCGTCGCACCGTTCGGCCTTGCACATCTCCGCGAACCCGTCGCAGTCCCAGCGGCCGTCGGGGCTCTGATGGTCCTTCAGCCACTCGAGCGCGGCCCGAAGAGGCTCCTCCGTCCCCTGGCCGCCGCGCCCCGCGCGGAGGTCGCGCTTCCCGCCGAATCGGCCGCCGTACTTCGCTCCCGCCCCTCCGCCGACGCCGATCACGTCGTTCAGTCCCTTTGCTTCGAAGGGGGAGTCCGTGCGTGCGTCGGGCTCCCCGCGGCCCCGCCCGTGCTCGTCGGCCTGCGCCGGCTCGTTCCGGTCGGAGTCGATCGAGACGGGCTCCTCCTTTGGCTCCCCCTCGACCTCGAGGGAGCGCCCCGAGGGCTTCTCCTCCGGCCGGAAGGGCTCTTCGAGCCGGGGCTCTACCGTCGCGACGATCTCTCGCGGTCGCTCCTCGCGGGGCCTCGCGGTGGCGAAGAGCATGGCGGTCCCGATCAGGACGGCGTGGGCCAGGACCGAGAGGAGGAGCCACGGCGTCCGCCGGAGCTGCGGGAGGAGCCGCTTCGCAAGCGGGGGGCGAGCCTCCCACGGCTTCGGGTGGGTTCTCCGCAGCGGTTCGAAGTCGGACATCTCGGGCATCCGCGCCCTGGCCCCCCTCGCCGCGCCCCGCGGCCTCGATCCGGGGCGGGCCGAGCTTCCAGAACGGGTCCCCGCCCCGCGGGTTCGCGCGAGTCTACGCCGCCTCCCCCCGTCCCGGGCTCACCCTCCGAGCCGGAGCTCGGGCGGCCAGATGTAGGCCTCCCGGAGGAGCCTCGACCGGATCTCGCGGAGGTACTCGTCCTGGCGTTCCTGCCAGAGCCGATTCTCGATCGACTCCTGCACGGACCGCTCCTCGAACGCGGGGACCCGACGGGCGCGCTTCTCGAGGACCTCGACGATCGCGATCCCCTCGGGCCACTCGAGGAGGGGGCTCACCTCCTTCCCCGTGGCGCCGAGCGCGAAGGAGACGATCGCCGGGTGGAACTTCGAGCCTCGCGTGATCCAGGGGATCTCCCCGCCCGCGTCCGCCGCCACGTCCGAGAACTCGCGGGCGAGAGCCCCGAAGTCCTCCCCGGCGACGATCCTCCCCCGGATCTCGGCGAGCCTCTCCCGGGCCGTCGCGAGGTCGGGCCAGCGTTCGCTCGGGAGCGCGACGAGCAGGACCCGGGCGCGCGCGGCTTCCTCGACGACGAACTCCTCCCGGTGCGCGCGGTAGTACTCCCGGAGAGCGCCCGGCCGGATGTAGATCTCGGCGCCGGGGCGCCCGGACGGGCCCGGCTCGAGCCCGAGCTCCTGGCGCCAGAAGGCGCGCGCGAACTCGAGCGAGCGCCGCTCCTTGAGGAAGTCGTCGTAGGTCTTCCCCTGCTGCGCGATCCAGTCGGCGAGCTTCCCCTTCGAGCCGCGCTGGCGGATCTCCTCCTCGACCCGTTGCTGCACGCGCTCCTCGATCGCCGCCTCGGGGATCTGGCGCCGCCGCGCCGCCTGCTCGTAGAGGCGCCCCTCGATCAGGCCGCGGAGCTTCTCCTTCCGGTAGGCCTTCCAGCGCTCGGGGTCCGGGAATCCGAAGGTCTCCTTCGCGGCGGCGAGCACCCGCTCGAGCTCCCCTTCCGTGATCACTTCGTCGTTCACGATTCCCGCGACGCCGTCGAGGCGGACCCTGCCGGCGGGCCGGGTCGTCGAAGCCTCGAGGGGGGAGGGGCGCGTCTCCTGCGTCCCGGCGGCCGCGATCGACGCGGCCGCGAGGAGGAGGGGAGCGAGGAGGCGCGGGGCGCGCGCCGGGGAGGGAGCCTTCACTTCTCGACCGGGAATCCCGCGTTCCGCCAGGCGGTCATCCCTCCGACGACGGAGGAGACCTCTCTCGCGCCCTGGCGCTTGAGGAGGCTCCCGGTGACGTTCGAGCGATAGCCCGACCCGCAGATCACCCAGGTCGGCCGGCCGGGCTCGAGCCGCGGCGGGCTCGTCCCCAGCCGCTGGAGCGGCGCGTGGACGGCCTCCGCGACGTGCCCCGCGCGCCATTCGTCGTCGGTCCGGACGTCGAGCACGAGGGGGGCGGCGCGGCCCTCGAGGCGCTCGCGCAGCTCGTGGACGGAGACCTGGGGGAGGTGGGCGATCGGCTTCCCCCCCTGCATCCACGCGGACATCCCCCCCGCGAGGACCCCCCCCACCCGGTCGTAGCCGACGCGGGCGAGGGAGCGCGCGACTTCGTCGGCCCTGCGGTCGTCGTCGAGGACGAGGAGGACCGCGGCGTCGAACGGGACGACCCAGCCGACCCAGGTCGAGAAGCGGGGCCCGGGCGGGACGCTGATCGCCCCCTCGACGTGGCCCGAGCCGAACGCGCTCGCCTCCCGCGCGTCGAGGACGACCGCGCCGGGGCGCGCCGCGGCGGCGTCGAAGGCGGCGGGCGGCAGCGCCGGGACCGGGCCGGCGGGGCCGAGGACCGGGGGCCCAAGCCGGTTCAGCTCCGACACGCGCGCGAAGTAGGGGGGCGCGGGGGGGAGCCCCGCGACGAGCGCGTCGACGAAGTCCTTCCTCGAGCGGCCGGCGAAGGCGAGGTTGAACTTCTTCTCGAACCCGATCGTCGAGGAGAGCTTCGCCGCGATCCCCTTCCCGCAGAGCGATCCCGCTCCGTGGGCGGGGTAGACCTCGGTCCCCTCGGCGAGCTTCAGGAGCTTCCCCTCGATCGAGTCGTAGAGGGATCCGGCGAGGTCGCGCGCGCGCTCCTTCCCGAAGAGGTCGGGGCGGCCGACGTCCCCGACGAAGAGGGTGTCCCCGGTGAAGACGAGCCAGGGCTCCGGGGAGCGCGAGAGGTCCGAGATCGTGAAGGAGACGCTCTCGGGCGTGTGCCCGGGCGTCTCGAGGACGCTCACCCGCACGGACCCGAGGTCGAAGCGGTCGCCGTCGACGAGGGGGAGGTGGTCGTAGGAGGCCCCTGCCTTCTTCGACAGGGCGATCTTCGCGCCGGCCTTCTCCGCGAGCTCGCGGTGTCCCGCGATGAAGTCGGCGTGGAGGTGCGTCTGCAGGACGTGGGTGACCCTCATCCCCTTCTCGGCCGCCGCGCGCAGGTAGGCCTCGACGTGTCGTTCGGGGTCGACGACGGCGCAGACCCCGGCCTTCTCGCAGCCGATCAGGTAGGAGCTCTGGGCGAGCTCCTCGACGAAGAACGTTCGGAAGTGCATCGGCTTCTCGCCCGGGGGACCGGGTGCGGGGGACCGATTGTAAGGCGTTCCCCCAATCCGGGGCGACGCTCGCTCCGCGACGGCGCCCTCCGGCTCGCGGGCCTGCTTCCCGACTCCTCGAGTCCGAGCCGGTCTCTCCCGTCGGGGACGACTCCGAGGTCGAGGGACCGGCGGGACAAAACCTATTGGGCCCTTCTACACGCTCGACCCCGTCCGCTCCGAATGGGAGGCGACGATGGGATACTCCGCGATCCTGGCGTTCGCCCTCCTCCACCTCCCCTCGATTCGGCAGGGGCGGGAACCCGAACGACTTCCCGGGGTCTCGGGTGGGGGGGGAGGAGGTGGGTATCATTCCCGCGTGGAACTCCCGGAACGGATCGCGATCGACCCCTCCGTCCGCGGAGGTTCCCCGGTCGTCGCGGGGACCAGGATCCCGGTCTACGCGATCGTGGAGCTCGCCGCCGCCGGAAAGGACTTCGACGAGATCCGCCGCGACCACTACCCCTCGCTCACCGAACAGGACATCCGCGCGTGCCTCGAGTACGCGGCGAGGGTCCTGAAGGACGAGGATCTCCACGCCGCCTAGGCTCCTCGTCGACGAGGACGTCTACGAGGTCACCTTCCGGCGGCTCGTCGGCCTCGGTCTCGACGTCCAGCGAGTCGCCACGGTTCTCTCGTCGGGCGCTTCCGACGATCGTGTCTGGGCGGCCTGTCGGGAGAGCGGTCGCGCCCTCGTCACTCGCGATCGGGGCTTCGGGATTCGCCTCATCGCCGCTCCCGCCCCCGTACCGGCGGTCCTGCTCCTCCGCCTCCGTCCCGAAACCGAGGACGCCGTCTTTCGCCAGGTGCAGCGTCTTCTCCAGACGCATCCGGGACCCTGGACCGACTTCGTCGCGTCCGTCTCGGTCGGGGGCTACCGCGTCCGGCGAAGGTAGGACGCGCGCGGATCTGCTCCACGCGTCCAGGTTCGCGACCCACGGGCGCCCAAGGAGGGGGGATTCGGGCGCAGGCCGGGGGTGCGGAGCGGATCGGAGTGCGAGTAGATTCCGCCCCCTTGGTGCGTTGTCTCCCCGCCCTCCTCGCCCTCTCCCTGACCCCGTCGTGCATCCCCCGGGTGACCGGCGTCGTCCGGCGCCCGGACGCTCCCCTCCTCACGCTCGCCGAGAAGGCGGACCGCTACGCGCGCGACCTCGCGAACCACCACCTCTCGCCGGAGGGCCTCCTCCTCTACGCGGGCCCGACGGAGGCGCGCGAGCGGGGGAGGCCCCTCCCCCGCGAACGCTACGGAGGCCTGGCCGACCAAGCGGCCTGGACGGGGTGTCTCCTCGCGAGCGAAGTGTTCCGCCACGCCGCGACCGGAGAAACGGAGGCGCTCGGGGCGGCCCGAAGGACGGCCCGGGCTCTCGCCTTCCTCCAGAAGGTGACGGGGACCCCGGGCTACCTCGCGCGGAGCGCCTACGAGGGCGCGCCCCTCGACGGCCGCTTCCGCCCCGGGGCGCCCCCCCTGGAACGCTTCGCCTGGCACCGCGACACGAGCCGCGACCAGTACGCGATGGTCCTCTTCGGCTACGCGACCGCCCTCGCTCGGTGCGAAGACCCCGAGCTGCGGGCGGAGACCGCCTCCGCCGCCGGCGCGATCTGCGACCACATTTTCGAGAACGGGTTCGAGATCCGGGAGGACGGGCGGCGCACGACCCACGGAAATCTCTCGGGGCGGATTCTCGGGATCGTTCCGAACGGGGTGAACGCGGGGATCGTCCTCCTCGCGGCGAAGGTCGCCGCCGTCGCGACGGGGGAGGAGCGCCACCTTCGCCGCTACGAGGGTCTCGTCCGGGAGGGATGGCCCGGCCGCGTGCGCACGGGGTTCTTCCGCATCCTCGGGACCGGGAACCCGAACAACGACAACATGACGCTGCTCTGCCTCGACGGACTGCTCTCCCTCGAACGGGAGGAACGGATCCGCCGGGGGTACCTCGACGCGCTCGAGAAGGGCTGGCGCCTCGTCCGGGGCACCGGGAACGCCCTCTTCGCGGCGGTCGTCCACCGCGACCTCGGCGCGCGCGCGGAGGGGGCCTTCGACGAGGCGGTCGAGTCGCTCCGCCTCTTCCCCGCCGAGAAGGTGCGCTTCGCGACCGACAACCGCGACCTCCTCCCCGCGCTCGGGCGCTCCTTCCTCCCCGGCAGGGACCTGCGCCCGCGGACGAGCCGCCCGGTGCCCGTCCACCGGCGGACCCCGGGCTCCTTCCTCTGGAAAGAGGACCCCTACGTCGTCGTCGACTCTCCGAACGCGCGCGGGGAGGAGGAGTTCTCCGGGGTCGACTACCTCCTCCCTTACTGGATGCTCCGCGCCTCGGGGCTCGAGGCCAAGGAGTGACCCGGATGGCTCCGAAGGACCGGCGCCGCTGCCCCTGGCCCACCGGCGATCCCTGGATGATCGAGTACCACGACCGGGAGTGGGGGGTGCCGCTCCACGACGACGGCAAGATCTTCGAGTTCCTCGTCCTCGAGGGGATGCAGGCGGGGCTCTCGTGGAGGACCGTCCTCCACAAGAGGGAGAACTTCCGCCGGGCCTTCCGCGGCTTCGACCCGGGAAAGGTCGCCCGCTTCACCCCCCGCGACGTCCGCCGCCTCCTCGGCGACGCCGGGATCATCCGCAACCGCGCGAAGGTCGTGGCCGCGATCGGGAACGCGCGGGCCTTCCTCAAGGTGCGGGAGGAGTTCGGCTCCTTCGACCGGTACGTCTGGCGCTTCGTCGGAGGGAAGGCCCGCCGGAACGCCTTCCGCTCGCTCGCGCAGCTCCCGGCGCGGACGGAGGAGTCGGACGCGATGAGCGAGGACCTCCGCCGCCGGGGTTTCCGCTTCGTCGGCTCGACGATCTGTTACGCGCACATGCAGGCGACGGGGATGGTGAACGACCACCTCGTCGACTGCTTCCGCCACGGCGAGGTCTGAGCGCGAATCGCGGGGAACCGACTACCATTCAAGCTCGGAACTCGGACCCTGCATGGCCGCACACCATCGATCGAAGGGGGGCGCTCGCGGCCGCCGTCGACCTCCGCCGGTGGGCAAGGAGGCTCCGCGTCTCCGGAGAGCTGCCGTATCTCTTTTCCCGCTGACGGGAAAGTGGTGGTGCGCTCGCCGGGGCACTCGGCCGCGCGCCAGGCGGCCGGTTCAGGGCACGATCTGGACGGGGGCCGCCTTGGAGGCGTGGAGCGGTAGCGCGCTCGGCGTGAAGGTCAGGAATCCGACGTAGAAGGTGAGCCCGGCGAGGGAAGCGTCGGCGGGGATCGAGAGGCTCGGGGCCGTCGAGACCCCCCCTGCGTCGAGGACGCCGAGGAAGCCGTTGAAGAGGCCGGCCGGGGCAGAGAGCGAAAGGACGAACAGAGCGTCCGGGTTGAGCGGGACGTGGACTCCGTAGACGTCGAAGCCCGGGGCCGTCCCGAGCGAGGCGGCCGCGGCGTAGAACGCCCCCGGGTCCTGCCGCGAGCGGAACGTGAGGGGCACCGTCCCGCCGACATGCGCGACGGCCCCGACGAGGAGCGCCACGTCGGGCGTCCGGTTCTGTCCCGTCCCCGCGGACCAGCCGGCCCCGAGGTCGACCCAGAGCTCGAGCGTGTCCTTCTCCGCCTGCGTGAGCGCCGGAACGCCCGCATTGGGGGGCGGCATCGGCGCGCCGGAGTAGTCGACGTCGGTAGGGGAGCTCGCGTTCGTCAGGCCGTCGAGCCGCTGGCCGTGGAGCTTCCAGACGAGGAGCGACTGGCGGGCGCGCCCGTTCGCGACGAACTTCGAGAAGAAGGTCGCCTTCTGGCTGAGAGGGGGGACCGAGGCCCCGTTGATCGTCATCTGGTCCGGCGGGACCTCGACCCCGCCGTGGTCGGTCTGCATCAGCCTTTCATAGGAGCGGTTCCAGATGCCCGGGCCCCCGGAGGAGACGGGGTAGTAGAGCCCCGGCAGGTCGCGCAGGTCGAGGCCCGCCCCCGTCGTGGCGGCGCTCGTCCCGTGGCACTGGATGCACTTGGCGTCGAAGATCGGCTGGACGTCGCGCAGGTACTCGACCCGGATGCCCGGCCCGTTGAGCCCGATCGGAGTCGGCGGCTGCGTGGCGGCGATCGAGGAGACGAACGGCGGGCCGGGATTGAACCGGGCATGGCACCCCGTGCAGGTCGTCCCCTTTCCGGCGAAGACCTGGCGCCAGTCCGTCCCGTTGACGAGGGCGATCCCGTCGGAATCGAGGCTCTGGAACGTGAAGGGGGTGTCGGCCGGGACCTCGACCTTGAAGGAGCGGTCGGAATAGAGCTGGATCTCCCCCATCACCTCCGAGGCCTCGTAGGACGTCCGTCCGCGCTGGCGGCCGTTGACGTCCGTGAAGTCGGGGTCGGTGAAGTGGATCGGGACTCCCCGCAGGAACCGGAACCGCGTCACGTTCGAGGGGAGGACGACCCCGTGGTTCTTCGGGATCCCGCCGTTGCTGAAGTTGTAGTCGCCCACGCCGGCGTCGGCGCAGCCGACGTACCCGGTCGTCGCGCCGCTCGTCCAGGGCGGGATCACGTCGGGCTCGGGCTGGCCGTGGAGCGTCGCGTAGGGGACGACCGGGATCGACTCGATCTCGTCCGCGAGCGGGTCGTTCAGGAAGAGCGTCCGGACCACGTCCCCGTTGGGATCGAGGACGGCCGGGTCGACCACGTAGAGGCCGAAGTCGGGCAGGGGAATCTGGTCGTGGAACACCGGTCCCGGGCTCCAGGAGACGAGGATCCGTCCGTCCGGGAGCGGCCGGGGGGCGCGGTAGCGCCCGTCGGGCTCGGGGTCGTCGTTCCCCGTGATCGACGGCGAGAGGTACTGGTAGACCTGGTCGAAGGTCGGAGGGCCCACGGGAGGCCCGTTGGGATCGATCAGGATCAGGGTCCCCGAGCGGTGGACGCTTCGGAAGTAGTGGTGCGTCGCGACGAGGAGCCCGTTCGGCATCTCCCGCGGATCGTCGATCGCGCCGCCGTTCGAGCTGAAGTGGTTGCCGAAGAGCTCGTCGATCCCCTGGTGGTCGCCGAAGTCGATCCCGCCGTCGAGCTCGAGGAAGAAGAGCGGGAACCGCGAGCTCGGCCGGTCCTCGGCGCGCTCCCACCGCGACCAGACGATCCGGCCGTTCTTGAGGACGATCGACCGCTGGTCGCTCGAGAGGTTCTGGGACAGGCGCTTCGGGTTCTGGCCGAGCGGGCCGGCCATCCAGAGGGCCGAGTTCTGCGGGTCGGAGAGGTCGTAGGGGGTCGTGTCCCTCCCGAGGGTCTGGTCCTCGCCGTACTCCCCGGCGCGGTTCGAGCTGAAGACGAACCCGAGGCCGCCCGGCAGGTAGTGCGGCTCCGTGTCGTTCCAGGGGCCGGAGGTGAGCGGCGTGATCGGCCCCCCCGCGATCGACATCTCGTAGACGTGCCACTGATCGGACTCGGTCAGCTTCGCCGCGAAGATGACCTTCAGGGCGTCGAAGGAGATCTCCGGGTCCTTCGCGGCGCCGAGGACGAGGCTCGTCAGGTAGGTCTCGGTCCCGTTCGGCTCGCGGAGGACCAGGTTCGTCCCCGCCTGGAACTCGAGCAGGTGGTCCATCGGCACGTCCGTGAGGCTCGGCCACCGGACGTAGAGGACGGGCCAGGGGAGGGGGGGTCCGGCCTGGACTTGGGCCGGGGTGGAGGAGAGCGGGGCCGCGGCCGACAAGAGGAGCAGGGCGGCGAGCCGCGGGGTCGGGTTCAAGGCTTCCTCCTTCGCCGTCCGGGAGCGGGAGCCCCTCGAGCCGTCGGACCCTCGGGGCAATACGAGTCAGCGAGCGTATCGCGAGGCCGTCGATTAAGGAAGTAGGAATTCAACGTCCGGTCCCCGTGAAGCAGGGTCGGGGGCCCGATTCAGGGCACGATCTGGACGGGGGACGCCGCGGAGACGTGGAGCGGAAGCCCGTTCGCGGCGAGGGTCGCGAAGGCGACGAAGAAGTTGAGTCCGACGAGGGAGGCGGAGGCGGGGATCGAGAGGCTCGGGGCCGTCGAGACCCCCCCCGCGCCGAGGCTGCCGAGGAAGCCGTTGAACACGCCGGTTCCGGGCAGGAGCGAGACGTCGAACAGGACGTCCGGGTTGAGCGGGACGTGGGTTCCGTAGAGGTCGAAGCCCGGAACCGTGCCGAACGAGGCCGCCGCGACGTACGCGGCCCCCGGGTCCTGGCGCGAGCGGAAGGTGAGGGGCACCGTCCCGCCGAAATGCGCGACGGCTCCGACGAGGAGCGCCACGTCGGGCGTCTGGTTCTGTCCCGTCCCCGCGGACCAGCCGGCCCCGAGGTCGACCCAGAGCTCGAGCGTGTCCTTCTCCGCCTGCGTGAGCGCCGGGACGCCCGAGTTGGGGGGCGGCATCGGCGCGCCGGAGTAGTCGACGTCGCTAGGGGAGCTCGCGTTCGTCAGGCCGTCGAGCCGCTGGCCGTGGAGCTTCCAGACGAGGAGCGACTGGCGGGCGCGCCCGTTCGCGACGAACTTCGAGAAGAAGACCGCGTCCTGGCTGAGAGGGCCGATGGACTGCCCGTTCACGGTCATCTGGGTCGGCGGGACCTCGACCCCGCCGTGGTCGGTCTGCATCAGCCTCTCGTAGGAGCGGTTCCAGATTCCGGGGCCTCCGGAGGAGACGGGGAAGTAGAGCCCCGGCAGGTCGCGCAGATCGAGGCCCGCCCCCGTCGTCGCCGCGGTCGTCCCGTGGCACTGGATGCACTTGGCGTCGAAGATCGGCTGGACGTCGCGCAGGTACTCGACCCGGATGCCCGGCCCGTTGAGCCCGATCGGAGTCGGCGGCTGCATGGCCGCGATCGAGGAGGCGAAGGGGGGGCCCGGCGTGTAGCGCGCGTGGCAGCCCGTGCAGGTCGTCCCCTTCCCGGCGAAGACCTGGCGCCAGTTCGTCCCGTTCACGAGGGCGATCCCGTCGGAATCGAGGCTCTGGAAGGTGAAAGGGGTGTCGGCCGGGATCTCGATCTTGAACGAACGGTCGGAGTAGAGCTGGATCTCGCCCATCACCTCCGAGGCCTCGTAGGAGGTCCGCCCGCGCTGCCGGCCCGCCGTGTTCGTGAAGTCGGGGTCGGTCAGGCGGATCGGCACCCCCTTGAGGAAACGGAAGCGCGTCACGTCCGAGGGGAGGAACGATCCGTGCATCTTCGAGACCCCGCCGCCGTTGACGAAGTCGTAATTGCCCACCCCCGCGTCGGCGCATCCGATGTACCCGGTCGTCGCGCCGCTCGTCCAGGGCGGGATCACGTCCGGCTCGGGCTGGCCGTAAAGGGTTGCGTAGGGGACGACCGGGATCGCCTCGATCTCGTCCACCGACGGATCGTTCGCGAAGAGCGTCCGGACCGCGTTCCCCTGCGGGTCGAAGACGTTCGGGTCGACGACGTAGAGGCCGAAGTCGGGGAGCGGGAGCTGGTTCTGGAAGACCGGCCCCGGGCTCCAGGAGGCGAGGATCCTCCCGTCCGGAAGGGGCCGCGGCGCGCGGTAGCGCCCGTCCGGCTCGGCGCCGTCCCCGCCGCCGATCGACGGCGAGAGGAACTGGTACACCTGGTCGAAGTCGGGGGGCGGGGAGGGGGGAGCGGCCGGATCGATCAGGATCAGCGTCCCCGCGCGGTAGACGTTGTGGAAGTAGTGCTTCGTCGCGACGAGGAGGCCGTTCGGCATCTCCCGCGGATCGTCGAACCCGCCGAACGCGATGTGGTTGCCGAAGAGCTCGTCGATCCCCTGGTGGTCGCCGAAGTCGATCCCGCCGTCGAGCTCGAGGAAGAAGAGCGGGAACCGCGAGCTCGGACGTTCCTCCGCGCGCTCCCAGCGCGACCAGACGATCCGGCCATCCTTCAGGACGATCGGCCGCTGGTCGCTCGAGAGGTTCTGGGACAGGCGCTTCGGGTTCTGGCCGAGCGCGCCGGCCATCCAGAGGGCCGAGTTCTGCGGGTCGGAGGGATCGGAGGGGGTCGTGTCGACGCTGAGGCTCGTGTCCTCCCCGTACTCGCCCGCGCGGTTCGAGAGGAAGACGAAGCCCAGGCCGCCCGGCAGGTAGTGCGGCTCCGTGTCGTTCCAGGGGCCGGACGTGAGCGGCGTCATCGGCCCGCCCGCGATCGGCATCTCGTAGACGTGCCACTGGTCCGCCGCGTTCAGCTTCGCCGCGAAGATCACCTTGGCTGCGTCGAAGGAGATCTCCGGGTCCTTCGCGGCGCCGGCGACGAGGCTCGTCAGGTTCGTCTCCGTCCCGTTCGGCTGGCGGAGGATCAGGTTCGTCCCCGCCTGGAACTCGAGGACCTCATCGAAGGGGGAGTCCGGGAAGCTCGGCCACCGCACGTAGAGCACGGGCCACGGGAGGGGCGGCCCGGTCTGGATCTGGGCCGAGGCGTCCGGGGGAGCGGCGGCGGCCGACAGGAGCACCAGGGAGGCGAGACGGAATGCGCGGTTCAACCCTTCCTCCTTCTTCCTCGATCGGAGACGGGTCTCCCTCGTGCCTTCGAGCCCCCCGAAGGGGGGCGGGAAGGTATTGCGGGAGCGCCCGGTAGGGAAGGGGTAGGTGTCCCGGCACTGATCCATAGGGGGAAACTGCACCGGTTGCGTGTTGACGCAGGCCGACGGGCCTGCGCGTCCACGGGACTTACGACCGGATCGCTCGCTCGCCCCCCATCCCCCTCCCATTCCAAGGATCCGTAGCGGCTTGTGACCGAAATCAACACGGAACCGTGGCAGTCTCTAGAATGGGCCTTCCCGCATCCCCTGGCGCCCGCGGGAGATCGAACGACGATGCGCGGACGCTCGCTCCTGTTCCTCGGCGTTTCGGCCCTCGCCGCGGCTGGGATCGTGGCGGCGCTGCTCTCGGGGGGATCGGGGAAGGGGGTTCCCCCCTCGGGGGACGCGGCGGCGGGGGATTCCGAGAAGCCGGCGCGTCCCGACGCTCCTCGGCCGCCGTCGAGCCAACCGGCAGGGCCGTCGTTGCGGGCTGCGGCCTCGGTGACGGAACCGGATTCCAACCGAGGCGTCGTCCGCGGCCGGCTCGCGATGTCGGACGGCTCGTCCCCTCCCGCCGACGCGGAGGTGAGCGCGGTCACCGGGAGACGAGAGATCGACCACCCCGAGACGATCGCCTTCCTCGGGGGAACGGCGGCCTACGAGCGCCTCGTCCGCGAAGGGGGACTGAAGGAGCGAGTCCGGAAACTGGGGGGCTGGAAGCCCGGGTACGCCACCCGAGCGACCGGCGAGGGAACCTTCGAGCTCTCCCTCCCTCGCGACTTCCCGGACTTCCGGTTCGAGGTCGAGTCGGACTTCGCGACCTACGCCCGGGAGCGGCGGTACTCCCTGGATTCCGCCGAGATCTCGCGGGGGGTCACGCTGACTCTCGACCCCGCCGCTCGCGTCGAGGGAACGTTGTCGGGTCCGGAGGGGCGGCCGGTAGCCGGCGGTCGGGTCGTCCTCTCCGAGATCGTGACGGCTCCCTTCGCCTTTCCGCGGTCGGATCGGGAGGCGGACGCGGACGGATCGGGCCACTTCGTGTTCCGCGGAGTCGCGCCGGGGGACTGGAACCTCGTCGCTCTCGGGGAAGGCGCGGCCCTTGCCAAGACACCGATCACGGCGGTCGCCCGGGAGATCGTCCGAGCGGACCTCGTCCTCCCCGCAGAGGGGGTCGTCGTCGGCCGCGTGGTCGACGAGGCCGGACGCGGGATCCCCGCCGCCGGAGTCGCGGCCGTCCCCGGCCCCCTGACGGCGGAGCTGGGGCTCCTCGAGTACGGCGCCGGCCGGACGGACGAGAGCGGCGGCTTCCGGATCGGGTCCCTCCGGGCGGGCCCGCATCGTCTGAGGGCGGTGAAGGACGGGTTCCTTCAGAAGGAGGACCCGGATTCGGTCGTCGTGACGGCCGGGACCGAGGCGACCGCGACGGTCGTGCTCGTCGAGGGACATCACGCGGGCGGCCGAGTGGTCGGCGCGTCCGGAGGTCCCGTCCCCGGTGCCGTGGTCGACGCGTCGGCCGACTGGCGGAGCGCCCGCGGCGCAGCGGGGATCGGCCGCCGGGCCTTCTTCCGGCAGAGGACCGAGACGGGATCCGACGGGTCCTTTCGACTGACCGGGCTCGGCGAAGGCCCCTACGAATTGCTCGTCGAGAAGGCGGAGGTCGCGACCGTCCTCCTCCGGAACGTCCCGACGGACGCCGATGACCTCCTCGTCTCGCTCCCGGGTCCGACCGGTCTCGCCGGAGCCGTCTTCGACGCGGCCAGCGGAGCCCCGATGCGCCGGTACCGCCTCTCGCTCGAGCGGATCGAACGCTCGGAGAACTCCGTAGGTCGGTCGAGCGACGCCCAGCGCGACGTCTTCGCGCAGGACGGCGCCTTCCGGCTCCTCGGCCTCCGTCCTGCGGAGTACAACGTCCGCGCGCGGGCGGACGGCTACGTGGAGGGGACGATCGAGGGGGTCGCGGTCGAGGCGGGGAAGGTTCGGGACGGTCTGGAGCTGCGTCTCGACCGGGCGGCGACCCTTCGCGGGAGGGTCGTCGCGGATGGCTCGAGCGAACCCGTGGCCGGCGCCCAGGTCGAGACCGACCGGGAAGGAATGTTCGGCCATCCCTCCTCCGTGCAGACCGGGCCCGACGGATCGTTCGAGTTGACCGGTCTCGGAGCGGGGACGGTGCGCCTCAAGGTCTCCCACGTCCGGTTCATGCCGAGACAGGTCGATCCGATCGACCTGGGTCGCGGCCAGAGCGTGGAGGGAGTACTCGTCACGCTCCGGAGGGGAGGGGGAGTGGAAGGAAGGGCGCTCGGCGAGGGGGGCAAACCCCTGGTCGGCGCGGTCTTCGCGTCCCCCTCCGAGGGTTGGGGTCAGAAGAACGCCGGGATCGACGAGGAGGGTCGGTTCCGGCTCGAGGGGATGGAGCCGGGCGCCTGGACCGTGAGCCTCCAGGTCGAGCGGACGATCGATGTCGGAATCTACCAGGCCGAGGAGGTCGACTCGGCCACGGTCCGGATCGAGGAGGGGAGGATGGCGCGTCTCGATTTCACGCCGTCCGAGGGGACCTGTCGCTTGCGTGGGCGCGTGACGCGCGGAGGCGATCCGGTCGCCGGCGCCAGGGTCTCGGTCTCGTCGGAGGCCTCCGAGGGGAAGCCGGGCCAACCCTCGAAGTCGGCGGAGACCGGGAAGGACGGCGCCTTCGAGATCGAGCGAATCCGGGCCGGCGAGGCCAAGGTCCGCGTGCAGGCGCCCTGTGGAGAGGGGTGGACGTTCGGCCAGGTCTCGCTCGAGGTCGAGGCCACGATCCCGGAGGCGCCGGAACACTTCCTCGAGATCCGCCTCCCCTCGGGAGGGATCTCGGGTCGCGTGGCGAGGTTGCCCGAGGGGACGCCGATCGTGAGCGCCTTGGTCGTGGTCGAGTCGGTCGCCGCTTCGGAGCGTGGGTGGGATGCAGGGTCGGCGGAGACGAACGGCGAGGGCCGTTTTCGCGTCATCGGTCTTCCCTCGGGCGCCTACCGCGTGACGGCGAGACCTCCCTACGGCGAGGAGTACGCGCCGAGGACGGAGGAGCGCGTCGAGGTCGTCGATGGCGTCGTCTCGCCTGTCGACCTCGCCCTCGAGGAGGAAGGCCGCGCTCTCGTCGAGGTGGTCGACGAGCGAGGGGATCCCGTCCGCGAAGCATGGGTCGGCCTCCGCACGCTCGCCGAAGGAGAGGGAGTAGGGGTGGCGACCTCGTGGGCCGCCGACGCGGCCGGCATCGCGCGGGTTCGCCGGATCGCGCCGGGCCTCTACTACGCCGCCGCGGATTCCCACGGAACGACGGTCGGCTTCTCGGAGGAGGCTCCGGTGCGCTCGGGCCAGGAGACGCGCTTCCGGATCCGGATGGTGGAAGGGATCGAGGCGCGGGTGCGCGTTCGCGACGCGGAGGGGAGGCCCGTGACCGAGGCCGGGGTCGACTTCCTCGACGAGAAGGGCAGGAGGACGCGCATCTGGTGGCAGGATCCGGAGGGGGCCAAGCCGGGGGAGCGGGCGGCGGTCGCCCGGCTCGCGCCGGGGGATTACCGGCTGCGCGTCTCGGCCGGCGGGTTCCGGAGGAGCGAGCAGACCGTCCGGGTCGAGGGGACCTCGCCCGTCGAGGTCGTCGTGCGGCTCGAGCGCGAGACGCCGCCCAAGTAGCGCGGAACGGTCGGGCGGGCAGGAGGTCCGATCCCGCGGCGTGAATTGCGGTGCCGTGTAACCCTTTCGACTTCGATCGTCTTTCCTCCAGGAACGTGGGCTCCATTCGGTCGGACGCAGCTCGAGGAATGAGGACGAAGGCGAGACGAAGTCTGGAGGCCGCTCGACTCCTCCTCGCGAGGGGATTCGTCGACGAGGCGGCGAGCCGGTTCTACTTCGCGCTCTTCCAGGCCGGAGTCCACGCTCTGGAGAGACAAGGCAAGAAGCCCGCCGACTTCCGAGGAGGCGCGACCTATCGGGAGCACCGAACCGTGGCGCGCCACGCAGACCGGATCCGAGGCGTGGTCGAGGACGAGGCCCTGTTCGACCTGTCGATCGCCCTGAGGCAACGCGCCGACTACAATCCGATCTTCGTGAATCGACGCTATCTCCATGCGTTGCGGCCCGACATCGAGCGGTTCGTTCTCGGGGTGACGGGATGAGAGACGTCCGGATGGCCGCAGTGATGCGGGCGATCGAGGCCCGATATCCGGGCACGCGCGCCGTCGTGGATCCCTACGGAGACCCGGACGGCGACCCGGACATCCGATGGTGGGTCTGGGTGCTCGACGTCCGCCGCAAGGACATGGGCCACCTCGAGAGGTTCGCTTCCGAATTGGCGCTCAACCTCTACGGTCCCGATCCGAAGCCTTTCTTCCTCGGCTCGATGGGGAAGAGCCAGTCGAGGGAGTACCTGGCCGAGAAGGCGGCGAAGGAGAGGAGGGGGATCCGGCGGCATCGGGCCCGTCCCATCCACGGGTCGCCGGCGCGGAGTCCCCGGAGGACCCGCCGCGCGCGGACCAAGACCGCGTAGGGGTCCGCTTCACTCGGTCTCCGCACCGAGAGGGCGTCCCCTCGGGATTCCCCTTCCGAGATCCAGCGTCCGAAAGGTGGCGTACGCCCCGAACCCGGCCGCGAGGCTCGCGAAGACCTCGTGGACCGGGATCGAAGGCCACGCGCGGAGGACCGCGAACTTCCAGAGGTAGGCGGCTCCCGCCCCCGCGACCATCGACGCGACGACGGCTCGCCCCCCCTCGGACGGCGGCGACCTGCGCAGTCCCGCCAGGATTCCCGGCAAGAACGCTCCCGCGTAGAGCGCGCCCGCGAACGCTGTGAGCCCGACGATGTCGGGGGGATGCCAAGTGGCGAGAATCGCCGGGACGATCGCGTAGGCGACGACGAACGCGCGTCCGGCCCAGAGCTCCGTAGACCAGGGCGAGCCGGAGGCGAAGCGGCCGAGCAGGTCGCGCTGGATCGCGGAGGCCGCGACGAGGAGCACGCTGTCCGCGCTCGACATCGCCGCGGCGAGGAAGGCGCAGAGGAGGAAGGCCCCCACAGTCGGCCCGACCACCCTCCCCGGGCCGAGGAGGTGCGGCACGATCCGGTCCGTATGGGCCGCCACCTCCGGCGGAAGGTCGAGGGCCCGGGCGAAGAGGCCGAGGGGAAGGACGAGGAGGTAGGTGAGGCCGATCGCGGCGGGCGCGAGCCAGGCCATCCGGCGGAGCGGGGCGGCGGACGCGGCTCCGTAGAAGCGCGTCGTCTGGCGGGGGTCGGCGAGGAGCTTGATCCCTCCGGAGACGGAGAGGCCGAGGATGAACAGGAGGGGAGCGCCCCCGGCGAGCGAGAGGAGCCCGGGGCCGTCCGGCGCCGCGTCGATCGCGCGAAGGCGCTCGAGGACGGCCGAGGGGCCGCCGCCCGCCGCGACGAACGCGACCGGAAGGAGGAGGGCGGCGCCGAGCATCAGGACCGCCTGGACCGCGTCCGTGATCGCATCCGAGAGGAAGCCTCCCGTCAGCGTGTACGCCACCTGGACCGAGACCACGAAGAGGAGGGCGCCTGCGGGCCCGATCCCGAGGAGGCTCCCGGCGGAGGCCGCCGCGCCCTGGAAGACCGCGGTCAGGTACCAGACCGAGTCGAGGACGATCAGGAGCGCGGCGAGGGTGCCGGCCGCGGGCGAGCCGAATCGCCGCGCGAAGAACTCGGGGACCGTGAGGAGGCCGTTCTCGGCCGCGACCTCGGCCATCCGCGGACCGATCCAACGCCACCCGACGACGCTGAAGACGAGGAGGACCGCGCCGAGGAGGAGCCAGGAGGCGCCGTAGGCGTAGGACTTCCCTGCGAGGCCGACGTAGGTGTTCGTCGAGACGTAGGTGGCGAAATACGAGAGCGCGAGGATCCACGCCGGGAGGCGGCGGCCGCCGACGTAGTAGTCGGCGAGGTCCTTCGTCCGCCGCCGCGCCCACGCGGTACAGACGGCGAGCGCGGCGACGTAGAGCGCGAGGATGGTCCAGACCGTCGCCGATCCGGCCAAGCTCAGCGCGAGTAGGTCCCGACGAGCTCCCCCTGCGCGAGGATGTGCCCCGCCATCGCCCGCTCGACCTCGGCCTTCTTCGACCCCGAGGGGAGGCGGAGCGGCGCGTCGAGCGCGTAGACCTTGAAGTGGTAGTGGTGGGTGCCGTGCCCGCGCGGCGGCATGGGGCCGCCGTAGCCGACCTTTCCGAAGTCGTTCCGCCCCTGCTTCGCCCCGTTCGGAAGGGTGTCCATGGACGGGACCCCCTCGACGAGGCTCCGCGCGTCCGCGGGGAGGTCGTAGAGGACCCAGTGGACCCAAGTCTTCCCTGGTGCGTCGGGGTCGTCGCAGGTCAGGACGAACGCCTTCGTCGCGGGCGGCGCGCCCTCCCACGCCAGGGGAGGGGAGAGGTCCTCTCCCTCGCCGGTGTGGCGCTTCGGGACCCTTCCTCCGAGCTCGAACGCGCCGCTCGTGACCTTGATCGCCATGGCGCCGATCTCCTTCCTCGGGCCGAGCCCGCGGCGGCCTGGCCGGCCAGCGCGCGGAGTCTAGCCTTTCACCCGAGGGGGGAGCGAATAGGGACGCTCCCGGGGAGGAATATCGCCCCGGGAACGGCCGGACGGAGGAGGGATGGGCCCGAGGAAGGCGGTCCCGTGGGACCGCCCCTCGATCCGGTTCCATCACGCCGCAGCGGTGGTCTTCGCGGCTTGCCGGACGCCTCGAGCGCGGGGATTCCAGCCTCCGAACCTGCGCAGGATCCGCTCCCCCGCTTCGGGAGTGGGAGGCACGCGCGGCGTGTGCCCCACGATCCGGGCGACCTGGCGGAGCGCTCCGACGTACCGGCGGAGCGCCCGGCAGGTCCCGAGGCGGACGAGGAACCGGAGCCGGTCGACCAGGGGGAGGGTCCCTTCGAGATAGGCGGCGGCGAGCTCGGGGAGGTCGAGTTGAGTCATCGGGAGGCCTGCCTTGCCCATTGGATGAGGCCCGCCTCGGTTCTGTTCCGTCCGGCTCTTCCTATCCGTCACGTCGCCGGTGGATACGCGAGGGCCGGGCCGCGGGGGGAGGGCGATCGGATTCCGGCGGCGCGCGCTAACCTGGCAGGGCCTCGCCGATCGCCTCGCCCGAGCAACCCGTCGCATGGTCCGAAGGACTCGCGCCCGTCTGGCGGCCGCGGCCCGCGAGTACATCGCGGCCGAACCCTGGGAGTACCTCGCGCCGCCGGACCTCTTCGGGATCCGCGACCGGAGCACGGGACGGATCGCCTGCGCGTCGGTCACCCTGTCGGACGAGGGGAGCAAGGGGATGCTCCTCGCGCTCGGGGTGGGGGGGTTCCGCCTCATGGACCTGCGGCGCGAGGGGCGGAGCGGCCCCGACGACTTCCTGTCCGACGCCGACCTGCTCAGCGCCGTCGCGACGAAAAGGGGGGTCGAGGAGGAGCCGGGGGAGCGGCCGGTGAGCCTCGGGGCCTTCCGGGGCCTCCGGCTCGAGGCCTGGCGCAAACCCCGGTGGCGCGGCTTGCGGGGCCCATCGGATGCGGACCAGCGCTTCCTCGCCCGCGCGCTCCGCGCCGTGGCGCGATGGGCGAGCCCCGCCGCGATGAGGGCGTTCGTCGCGCCGTACCCCGCCTTCCCGATGCTCACCGTCTCGGGCCGGGGGGAGGACCTCGTCGTCGGCGAGACCCTCGAGTCCGTCGCGTTCCGCCGCACTCCGGTGCGCCCTCCCGCGAGCCTGCCGCCGGGGCTGCGGACGGCCGTCCACTCGCGAAGGTCGAAGGGCGCCCTCGTCCTCCGGCTGGTGCGCATCCCCATGCCTGCCGGCGGGTGGACCCCGAGGCTCCTCGTCTTCTTCATCCCGGGGAAGGAGATCATCCTGGAAGCCCGCATCTTCCCCCCCGGGCGGGCCGTCACGATGGCCTGGAGGAGCGTGTGCAGGGCCCTCGCGGCCCGGCCGATGCTCCGGCCGGAGGCGATCCTGACGGACTCGTACGTCTTCTTCGAGCACACCCGCGACGCGCTCGCGCAGCTCGGGATCGAGGTGATCTACGGCGACGACATGCCCCCCGCCGAGCCGATCGTCCTGAAGGCACTGAAAGACATCGTCCGCCGCGGAGGGCGGAGGGCGCGCCGGGGGCCGTCCTCCTGAGGCCATGCTATTCCCCTTCCGTTGTGGTATGGTCCCCCCCTGATCTCGGGTGCGCGGATCGTCCGCGCGACAGTACGCCCGCATAACCTCGGCTGCGCAGCAGGGTTGGCTAGACCGTACTGACCGGCTCAGCCTGACCCGCCTGAACAGTCTTCCAGCGCTGCGCATCGAGGAGTCGATATTTCTCCCTCTTCTGCTGCGGCTTCGGCCGCGATCGCCCCGATTCGAGAATCCTCGTTCCACGGACTGCGCCTCCATCCCGACACGCTCGAGGCGCTCGCCCGGATGGGGATCTCCACCCCCACCCCGATCCAGTCGGCGGCCCTCCCGCCGCTGCTCCGGGGTCTAGACGTCGTCGGCCAGGCGCGCACCGGCTCCGGCAAGACGCTCGCGTTCGGCATCCCGGCGATCGAGCGGCTCGACCCGCGCGACCGCGCGGTCCAGGTGCTCGTCCTCACCCCCACGCGCGAGCTCGCCGTGCAGGTCGGCGGCGTGATCGAAGCGCTCGGCGCGCGCCGCTCGATCGGCGTGGCGCTGATCTTCGGCGGGCGCCCGATGGGGGCGCAGCGCGAGCGGCTCCGCCGCGGCGCGCCGATCGTCGTCGGCACGCCCGGCCGGGTGCTCGACTTCCTCGGCCAAGGGGTGCTCCGGCTGAACGCCCTCAAGATGCTCGTGCTCGACGAGGCCGACGAGATGCTCGACATGGGCTTCGCGCCGGACGTCACCCGCATCCTCCACGCGACGCCGAGCACGCGGCAGACCGCGCTCTTCTCGGCCACGGTTCCGGACTGGGTCCGGAACACCTCGCGCCGGTACCTGCGCGACCCGGTCCACGTCGCGGTCGACCCGGGGCCGGAGGATGCCGCGCCGATCGAGCACATCGCGTACGACGTGCCGGCCGGCGGGAAGCTGCGGGCGCTCTGCGACCTGCTCGACCACCGCGGCGAGGAGTCGATCCTCGTCTTCGGCCGCACGAAGCACGGGGTGCGGAAGCTCGCGCACCAGCTCGCCGAGGCGGGCTACCCGGTCGAGTCGCTGCAGGGGAACCTCTCGCAGCCGCAGCGCGACCGCGTGATGCAGCGCTTCCGCTCGGGCCGGGTGAAGATCCTCGTGGCGACGAACGTCGCCGCGCGCGGGCTCGACGTGACCTCGATCGGGCAGGTGATCAACTACGAGCTGCCGGAGTCGTCGAACCTCCTCACGCACCGGATCGGCCGCACCGGCCGCATGGGGCGGAGGGGGCAGGCGATCACCCTCCTCACGCTGCTCGACTTCGAGAAGTGGCGCGACCTCGAGAAGGGGGCGGGGAAGAGGATCCCGCGCGCCCCGTGGCCCGGCGCCCGCGCCGCGCTCGACGCGACGCCGGAGAGCGTGCTCGCGACGGTCCCGCAGCGTCCCCTGGCGCCGCCGCTGCTCTCCTTCTCGGTCCGCCACCGCCGCGGGCGGCGGAGGTAGGCGCGTCGGGGCTCGCGCGCGTGGGCGGGGAAACTCCCCCTGCTGCGTGCTGATCCCGTCCCGTACCTCCGTGACGCGCCTCGCACGGAGGTCGGATTGCCCTCGGGAAGGGGCCATCCGTTCGCACTCTCCGTCTTCCGCGTGAAGGACGCGGAGGACGTCGAGCTCCGGGACGCCCTCCCCCGATCCCCGAGGACTCGCCGGACGAGAACGGCGCCTTCGGACGTCTCGCCTTACGGAGTCAAAGGGAGCACGGGCAGGCGCAAGTCGTGCCAGGCTTGCAGGCCGCCGGCGAGCGGGCGGACGCGTTCGATGCCGAGCCTCTTCAGCCGGAGCGCCACCCGGGCGCTCGAGACCTCGTTGGGTCAGGTGCAGTAGAGGATGACGTCCTGCTCCCGCGGGATCTCGTGGTGGCGCCGGTCGATCTCCTCGAGCGTGATGAGCCGCGCGCCCGGGATCACGAACGGCAGCGCCTCGAGCGCGATCCGGCTCCGGACGTCGACGATCTCGAGCTTCTCGCCGCCCGCCATCATCGCGTGGAGCTCCCCGGGCGTGATCCGCGCCATCCGGAGGATCTTCAAGACCCGCCGGCGCCCCGAGTACTTCCACCCGAGGTAGAGGGCGAGGAGCGCGAAGAGCCCGATGCCGAACGCGCTGCCGAAGCGCTCCCCGCCCTCGGCCATCTCCTCGAGGCGACTGCTGAAGAGGAAGCCGATGCCCCCGAGCGTGACGAGCCAGACGAACGCTCCGAGGGCCGACCAGAGGAGGAATCGGCCGGTTCCGGCCCCGAGGATCCCGGCGATGGCCGGCGCGACGGTGTCGAAGCCCGGGACGAACTTCGCGAAGGCGAGCGTCTTCACGCCGCGGCGCGCGAACATGTCCTGGGTCTTGGAGACGCACGTGTCGGGCTCGAGCGACATGCGGCAGAGCCAGCCGAGCACGCGCGTCCCCTTCCAGCGCCCGAGACGGAACCAGGCGAAGTCGGCACAGAGGCTGGCCAACAGCCCGAGGACCAGGCTCGACGCCGGGTCGATGGTGCCGCGGCCCGCGAGCGCTCCGAGCGCGAGGAGCAGGGGGACCGCCGGGACCGGGAAGCCCAGCTGGGCGAGGAAGACGACGCCGAACACGACCAGCCCGCCGTGCCGCGCCACGAGGCCGAGGAACGAGTCCATGCGGGGCCACCCTAGCCCGGGCGATTCACGATGGGCGGTTCTGAAGAAGGCTCGCGCGGTTTCGTGAGGGGCAACCAGGCGTTCTTCAGGGATCCGGAGGCGGGCTTCCCCTCCGCGGGCTGGTCGGAGGTGGAGGAGGGCCCGGGGATCGAGCCGCACGTGGCGACGCGGGCGGGGAGGATCAAGCGAGGGGACGCGGAGGGCTGGGCGAGGCTGAGGGCGAGGAGCCGGGAGAAGAGCGCTCGGCATCGCAAGGGCCAGGTCCTGCGCCGGCGGATCGAGGAGAGCTTCGGGTGGCTGAAGGAGGTGGCGGCGCTGCGGCGGACGAGATTCGTAGGGAGGTGGAAGACGCGGCTGTACGCCTACGCGGCGGGGGCGTCCTAAAACCTGATGCGCCTCTCCCGGGTGACGGCGTGACCGGGGTCAGGAGCGAGCCCCGTCGGGTCTCCCCCGGTGAAGCCAAGAGCGAGTCGACCGCGGGAGAATCCCCGCCAAGAAGCAAGGGAAACACTCGAGTGAAGAGGTTCGCGTCCCTCACCCCCCCTTCTTCAACGGCCTGCTAGACCCCGGAGGTCGCCGCGTGACATGCCCTCAGGCCGTTGTCCGAGAAACCGAGGGCGCTACACGGAGAGGATGGCTCGGGACCTCCGCCCCATTCCAACATGGACACGGACAACCTCCCCGTCCCTCGCGACGCGTCGTTCCGTAGTCGCCAGAGCCGATCGATCCTGACCAGATCGGGCTCCGCCTACGGGCGACCCTTCTCGACCGGCCTGCCTTGACTCACCCTCGCGCGGCTCGCGTCGAGCCCTCGCCCACCACACCCTCCATGGATCCCTATCCGACCTTCACCTCGATGGACTTGGCCTGTGCCCGCTCCGACTTCGGGAGGTGGATCTTGAGCACCCCGTCCTTGAACTCGGCCGCCACCTTGTTGCCATCCGCGTCTTCCGGCAGCGTGAAGCTCCGGGCAAAACGTCCGTACGCCCGCTCCACGCGGTGATACTTTCTGCCCTTCTCTTCCTTCTCGAGGGTCCGCTCGCCGGTGATCGTGAGCACATCTTTTTGGACCGTCACTTTGACGTCGTCCTTCTTGACCTCGGGCAGCTCGGCCTTGATGAGGTACTCCTTGTCATGTTCGACAATGTCCACCCGCGGGGCCCACTCCGCGACGGTGACGGCCTCTTCCTTGCCGCTGGGGGTGCGGATCGGGGCGCCCCCGAACAAGGTGGCGAGGCGGTGTTGCAACTCTTCGAGCTCTCTGGCGTCCATCGTGCGTCCTCTCTTTGTCTTGATTGGATGCGCATCCGCAGGCATCGGCCTGAGGATAGGAAGTATCAGCAGGGTCTTGCGGTCCGATATCGTTTCCTACTGTGTCAACCTCCGGGGACCGGGGAGACACGGTGCACGGCATTCTCCTCCCCTAGGGCATCGGATTCAAGCGGGGGGCGGGCGGAAGGGGTGCGGAAAGAGGATGGGATTCCGTCGGAGGGAGAAGACATTCGGCGCTTCGGGGTTTCCCGTGGGTAGAGCGGGGCGATTCCCGCCCCTCCGCCGAGGTTCTCACCGATCGAGGGGCCGCGTGCGGGAGGGCGAACCTCTCCCCGGGCCATCCACCCGACACCCGGAAGAGCCGGAATCTCGCGGGAGGAACCCGTCGTTCCCCGCGCGACGGATTCCGCGGGCGCTACCCGCGCGACTCGCGATCCGCGACGGGGGACTT
This sequence comes from Planctomycetota bacterium, assembly GCA_035695825.1. GTDB lineage: Bacteria > Planctomycetota > UBA1135 > UBA1135 > JAKEFM01 > JAKEFM01. The sequence goes on from DASRRH010000019.1 coordinate 167,989, forward strand.
CGAGGTCGGCTTCCGATCGGGAGATCCCGGCGGGGCGCCCCTCCCGGTTTCCGCCCGGGCGAGGCCGGCGGGCCGCGTCCACGGCCGCAGCGTGCCGAAGAGGATGTCGGCGAGGGGGAGCACCACGTTCAGGTTCGTGTCGTGGTGCAGGTGGTGGGCCCGGTGGTGGGCGGAGAGCCATCGGAAGACCGCTGTCCTCTCGAACCAGCGGCCCTTCGGGACGTGCATGCACCAGTGGAGGGACTCGTAGAGCGCGTAGTAGGCCGACATCGCGAGGAGCCCCGGGACGAGGACCGGCCATCCGCTCGCGCGGCCAAGGAGCCAGAGGAGAGGCGCGTGGAGCCCGATCAGGAGCGGCGCGTTCCAGAAGGCGAAGGAAACATCGTGCGCATCCTCCTTGCGGGACAGGAAGTAGCTCGAATCGGCTCGGAAGAGGCGGTGATGGGTGAGGGCGTGCGTCCGGTACGGGTACCGGAGCAGGAGGGGCCGGTGCATCAGGTAGCGGTGGAGCGTCCACTCGAAGAGACTCGAGTAGACGAAGACGGCCGCGAAGGCGCCCGCGTGCGCGCCGACGGTCGCCGGCAGGGATTCGAGAAAAGTCAGCGGAGACTCCCCCGCCTCGAAGGGCCGTCGCGCAGTCCAAGCCCGAGGCCCCTCCGTCCACCGATCGACCGTCTTCTCAAGGGAGGCCTGCCTTTCACCCCGGCGGGCTCGAGCGCGTTCTGGTGGGGGGGTCGGACGCAACCTCGGTCCGGCTCCGCGATTCCATTTTCGGCCGGCCCCGCGCTGCGCTTGTGGGGCAGCCATCGCACCGCGAGCCGCGCGCGGGCGCCGTCGTCGCGCTCATCCTGGATTCTAGATCCGAAGGACGCTGTCCAGGAACGCGTAGTTCTACGGGGTTGGCGAATGCGTACCCTCCGCATTCCCCTACAATTGGCCCAGGGCAAGGGATACGTCGCCGCCAACTTCCCGCTCTTTAAGCGCCTGCCGCCCGATCCCGGTCTATCCTGGACCATCGCCATCGGAGCCGACGACGCGGCGAAGATCGCGCAGGCGTATCCGACGATCCTCGAGCGCGTGAAGGCCGCGATTCCCAACGTCGATGCCTCGCGCAGCATCCAGGGTGGCCACTCCAACGGCGCCCACACCATCGCCGCCCTGCTGTCCGTCCTCGACGAGACCACCCTCGGCTCCTTCGGTGGCTTCTTCTTCGTCGACGGCGGACTGGACGGGTCGAGCTACAAGCGTACCGAGGTCCTCGGCGGACACTCCCTCTTGTTCCTCGTGGGAGGGGGCGACGGGCGTGGGGACGAACCGTGGCGCGACGATCTGAAGGCGCGGGCGACCTTCTTCCGGGAGTCCGCACGAACGATGGGGATGAGCCGCTGGAGGTTCGAAATCGTCGACGGTATCGGCCACGAGTTCGCGAGGGGGTACCTTCCGACCCTTCGGGACGGGGCGGACGGCGTCGGCGCCGACTTCGCGAGGAAGTCGAAGAGGCCGTGAGCGCCCGTGCGCACGACCCTCGATGTCGTGCGAGGCAGGCGCGAGAGAGTCTCGCCCGACGGCGGCCGCAGCGGACGGCGCCCGCGCCGCCCGGGTCACACGAGCGCCGCGAGGAACCGGGATGCGGGGAGGCACCGTACCCCCCCCTCCACGAAGTCGCGCTCCCCTTCGAGGACCACCTGGTAGCACCAGGACACGGCGAGGCGGCGGCCGAAGTGGAGGAGCGCAGGGTCGATCCGCGTCTCCGAGAGCTTCGCCTCGACCGCGAACCAGGGCTTCCCCTTCACGGTGACGAGGAAGTCGACCTCCTTCCCGGAGCGGTCGCGCAGGTACCGGAGTTCCATCGCGTGGCCGTCGTGGTCCTCGAGGAAGTGGCAGAACTTGAGGAGATGAAGGGCGAGGAGGTTCTCGAATCGGGGCCCGCGGCCCTCGATGAGGCTCCAGTCCCAGAGGTACGCCTTGGGCATCTTCCGCAGCCACCGCGTCCGCGCGCCCGCGTGGGGACGGACCCGGACGACGTGGTAAAGCCTCTCGAGGACCTCGATCCAGTGGCTCACCGCGCGATGGCTCGCCTCGAGGTCCTCCCGGAGCGCGTTGACGGAGAGGGGAGAGCCGACCCGCTCCGCGAGCAGGTCGGCCAGGATCTCGATGGAGGAGAGCTCCCGCACGGCCTCGAGGTCCCGCACGTCCTCGCGAAAGAACTGGTCGAGGCGCTCCTTCTCCCAGCGCCGCCAGGTTCGCGGCGAGCCCGAGAGGAAGGGCTCCGGGAAACCGCCGCCCGCCATGAGGCGATCGAGCAGGGCGGGGTCGCCGTGGGAGGGGATGGAGAGCTCCGAAAGGGGCTCCGGGGCGACGGGCTCCCTCCCTCCGCTCTCGGCCTCCGCGAGGGAGAGGGGATGGAGACGGTAGTGGTGGTAGCGGCCCTGGAGGGAGTCGCCTCCCCGACGGACCACCTCGAGCCGGGCGCTCCCCGTGACGAGGAAGCGCAGGCGGTCGCGGTGCTTGTCGAACTCCCCTTTGACCAGCCCTTCCATCCGGGCTTCTTGTGGAGCTCGTCGAGCACGACTAGCGCCGTCCCCCCGGGCCAGCGGGCCGCCCGGATCTCGGCCCGGTCCCTGCGGTTGTCCCAGTCGAGGTAGATCCCGGCCCCCGCCGCGTCGAGGACCCTGCGGGCGAGCGTCGTCTTCCCCACCTGGCGAGGGCCGGCGAGGAGGACCATCTTCGCTGCGAGGTCCTCCCGGATCGGCTCCTCGAGATAGCGGGGGGAGGTCACGGGCGGATCTTGCCTGAAAGCAAAAAAGGTCACGACTTTTCTTGCCGGAAGGCGAACTCCGCCCGGAGCTCCCCCCCGCCCCGGGCCGGCGATCCCGGAGCTCGACGGGCGGATGCCTCGACGCGTCCGGCTCGTCCCGGAGCTCGAGATCCTGCCGTGGCGTCGCACGCAGGCGCTGGCGATCCCGGCGTACCCGAGCCCGAGCCGCCCGCACGACCTGAAGCGCGAGGGACTGGAGGGCGGCGTCTACGTGCGGCTCGACTCCACCAACCGGCGGGCCGACCGCGAGCTGGTCGAGGAGCTCGGCCGCTTCGCCCGCGGCGAAGCCTTCGACGAGCGGCCGATGCCCGAGCTCGACTCGGAAGCCCTGGACTTCCGAGCGGCTTCCGAGTCGTTCGCGCCCGCGCGCAAGCTGGGTCGCGCCGACCCCGAGACGCTGTGCCTCCTCACGGTCCGCCAGGGGCGCGAGGTCCCCGCCGTCGGAGGAATGCTCCTCTTTGGCCGGGACCGCGAGCGTCACTTCCCGGACGCCTGGAACCAGGCCGGACGCTTTTAGGGCACCGACAAGAGCCGCCGCCCGGGCGCTGGAGCCTGCCGCCGCCCGCGGTGCGAGAGGCGGTGATCAACGCGGTGGCCCACGCGGACTACGCGCAGCGGGGCGCCCCCATCCGGGTGTCCATCTTCGACGGCCGTCTGGAGGTCGAGGACCACGGTCTGCTGCCCTTCGGCCTCACGGTCGAGGACCTTCGCCGCGGCATCTCGAAGCTGCGCAACCGCGTGATGGGTCGCATCTTCCACGCCCTCGGGTTGATCGAGCAGTGGGGGCAGCGGCATCCAGCGGATGACCGCCGCCTGTCGCGGAGCCGGGCTCGCACCGCCGGTCCTCGAGGAGATCGCCACGCGCTTCCGCGTCACCCTCTCGACCGAGCGCGTTGGCCCGACCGTGGTGGAGGAGACCGACCAAGCCATCCTGGACACGCTGGCCGGGCGCGACGGGCGGCTCACGAGCGAGGTCGCGAAGGCGATCGGCCTGACTCCGCGCGCCACCCGCACGCGCCTCGCCCGTCTGGTCAGGCGCGGGCTCGTACGCGAGGTCGGCACGAGGCTGCAAGACCCCAGGCGCCGCTACTTCCGGGCGGAATGAGAGGAACTCCTCCCTCCTCCGGGCGCCGATCCCCGCCACCGGGTAGGCAGCCGGCGTCCCGGTAGCGGCGCGCCGTGTTCTCCGACATGCCCGCCTTCGCAGCCGCCGTCTCCAGCGGTATGTCCTTCCGTAGCAACAATATGAGACTGCTCACCTGCGCGTCCTCGACCCTTGACCCTCCCGACGTGGGGGCCGAAGCCTAGGACCTCGCGATGCGAACGGAACCCCGCAGTTCTAGTTGTCGCTGGCTCGCAACCTTGATTGTCGTTCTTCGGGGCGGTCACGAGCCGAACAGCCGCTTCGCCAGTTCCTCTCGCGGGAGGTCGAAGTGGGCGGCCACGTCGCCGAGGATGGCGGCAAGGGTCCCGATCCGGAGGGCACCATGGTCCGGCACCGTCACGTGGTGCTCCCCGCCTCGGGTGGTCGTGGGGTGAAAGTCTCTTCCGGTCTGCCGCGTGACCTGGTAGCCGAAGGCCTCGAGTCCCTTCGCGAGGTCTCGCCCCGAGAGGTCCCGGGGGAGCCTCAAGCGGGGAGGACTTCCTCGCGCACGAAGTGAAGCCGGATGACCTTCGGTGCCTGCCCGGCCTCGAAGTGGCAGCGGACGGCGTCGCGCACCTGGGCGTGGAGTTCTTGGAGGGTGTCGGCCTCCGTGAAGATCGACACTCTGAGGGCGCGGGCCGTGAAGCCCCCCTCCGGGGCCTCCTCCACCAGGAAGATGATCTCGGGCATGGCTCTTCTACCCTACCGTCCTGGAGCCCCGAGAGGGGCGCGCAGTTCGAGGCGCCGGTCTGGGAGGACGCTCGGGCCGAGGACAGGTCTGGCCTGGCTCGGCGCGGCGGGTTCGAGCCCTGCGAATCGCGGCGAGGGCGGGACCGGGCGAGCGCAGCGAGAGGCGCGGGCGACCACGGTACCCTCCCCTGCGGGGAGGCTTGGCGGTCGCAGATTCCCGGGCGGGGGACCGTTGAGGGAAGCGTTTGCGAAACTCTCGCCTCGCTCCCGTCGCCGCAGCGGAGGGCTCTGCTCCTCCGTTGCGGCGACGGGCTCTCGCGCGGGGAGATCGCCGTGGTCCTCGGCGTCGCGGAGTCGGTCGTGAAGAGCCGACTCCTCGAAGGGACGAAGCAGCTGTGGGCCGCGCTCCCCCTTCGGCGGGATAGGGCCGGGATCGGCGGTCGGGCGCATCCTTCGCGGGAGCCCGTGGGCAGCGCACTCTCCGGAGAGCGCCGGGCGCCGAAGAGCAAGGAGGGCCGGAGGCGTCGCGACGGCCGACCCATCCCTCGAGCAGATGGCCGCGGGCCGTGACCGTGGTCGCCGCTCCCGACTGGGGCTAGAAACGGGCGACCGAGGAGGCGACCGACCACCGTGAAGTATCGCATCCACTTGAAGGGGCCCCGCGCGAAGGGCGGCCGCGTGCCCGCGGACGTCCTGCGGGATCTCCTCGCCGTGCTCACGGAAGGGACCCGCCGTTCCCTCCGGCTCCGTCTCGAAGGGCGCAGCCTGGCCCGAGGCCCCATTCCCTCGTGGCTGGGGAAGGCCGCCGCCTTCGACCTCGTCGGCCTCGCGGAGGGATCGACCGTGCTCGAGTTCGAGGCGACGCCCCTCGCGAGCGCGGCCCCCGAAAGGTTCGGGCAGCCGGAACTCTTCAACGACATCGACGTCGGAATGACCTCGCTCGGATTCCTCCAGGAGAGCCTGAGGGATGCGCTCGCGGGAAAGGAGGAGAGCGACCTCTACGACCAGGACCTGATCGCCACCTACTCGGACCTTGGAGGCGTCCTCGCCGCTGGGTTCGAATCCGTCGAGATCGTCGGGGAGGGATCCCTCGAAGTCCGTCCGGAGGGGATCGAACTCGTGAAGAGCCTGCGCCGGAAAACTCCCTCGCCCCGTCGGGTCCGAGTCGCCGGCGCGCTGGACGCGATCCGCTACAGCGACCGGATGTTCACGCTCGTCCTCGCGTCGGGGAAGACCCTGCGAGGGGTGGCGGAGAGCGTCGACCCGGAACGGCTCCGAGCACTCTTCGGGAGGGAGGCCGTGGTCTCCGGCCGCGCGGTCTTCCGCCCCTCGGGCTCGGTCCTCCGCATCGAAGCCGCCGAGATCGAGCCGGCGACCGGCGACACCTCGATGTGGTCGGACGAACCCCGGCCCCTCGAGGTCGGATTGGACGTCCGCGAGCTGAGCGAACCTCAGGGGCCCCGCTCGGGAGTGAGCGCGATCTTCGGCCGCTGGCCGGGCGAGGAGTCGGACGAGGAGATCGCGTCGGCTTTCGAGGAGATCTCTTGACGGAGATCGAGGGGCCGATCCTCCTCGACACGACCGTCCTCGTCCTGCTGGCGAGGGGGAAGGAAGCGGCTCGGCGAGTCGACGAGCGGTATCGTCTTCGTACGCGGCCTGAGAAACCCTTCCTCTCCATCGTGACGCTCGGAGAGATGCTCGCTTTCGCGAGGAGCAGGCGCTGGGGCGACGAGAAGAGCCGGCGGCTCGTCGAGATCGCCCAAGAACTGGTCGTCGTCGACATTCGCCACAAGCCGATCCTCGAGGGGTTCGCGGAGGTCAAGACGATCGCGAGAGAGCAAGGTCGGGGAATCGGGGACAACGACCTATGGATCGCTGCGACGGCCCGCGCGATCGGAGCGTGCCTCCTCACGACCGACCGGGACTTCGACTTCCTGGATGGGAAGTTCCTCCGGCGCGAGTGGATCGACCCGCGGGGGCTGGCCGGGCCTACGAGGGTTTCCGAGCCGCTATCCGCCTACCAGCAGGACCCTCTCCCCGGCGAGGGGGGCGGATCCACGGGTTCGACGTGAGGAGAAGTCCACTCGGTGGACTTCTCGACGAGCAGGAGTTCGGCTGGGGGCGCGCCAGCTCCAGGTCCCGAGCCCCGAGTCCTCCCCTTCCGCCCCAGCCGACGAAAGAGACCGCCGAACCCCTGCGGGTCTGCCGGCCTTCGTGGCGGGTCCTCTTCGATCCCTCGCCTACGCGATCCGGACCGAGGATCGCAGGACCTTCCGATACGTGCTGGGGCGGCGTACCCGACAGGAACCCGACGAACCCGACGCCCGGGCCCCCGACCGGGAAACCCGACAAGAACCCGACAAAGGCGACACGCGATGACCCAGCGCGGGGCCGGGAGTCCGCCCGAGCTTCGCGTCGCCCCCGAGGGTCGGGCCCGGCGGCGCCCGAGCGCGAAAGGGCGGGAATCACCGCCGCGCCAGCCCCACAGACCTTCAGGGAGACGGGGGCCCCGCGGACTCGACGAGGGACCGCCCGCTCGGAGGCGCCGGCTCGGCGGGGAGATCCTCCTCCATCGCCCGGACGATCTCGCGGGCGACGAAGACGCGGTTTCGCGTCCGCCCGGTCGCCTCCTCGACGATCCCGGCCTGGACGAGTGTCGAGACGTTCTTCGAGGCGGCGGCTGGGGTCACTTCGAGCCGCCGCGCCGCCGTCGCCACGGTCAGCGCGGGGTGTTGGAAGAGCGCATCGGCGAGTTTCAGGAACAGCGCCGAGGAGCGGGCGGTCTGCAGCCGCCGTCCGTACTCCTCCCTCAGCGCCCTCAGTCGGGCGGCCCGCCGGACGGCGTCGACGGACTGCGCCGCGAGGCCCTCCGAGAAGAACGCGATCCAGGATTCCCACTCCCCGCGCTGGCTCACCGCGAGCAGCCGGGCGTAGTACTCCTCCCGGCGTCGCTCGAAGAACGCGCTCAGGCAGAGGAGCGGCGAGGGAAGCCGTCGATGCTCGCAGAGGAGGAGGGGGATCAGGAGCCGTCCGACCCGCCCGTTCCCGTCGAGGAAGGGATGGATCGCCTCGAACTGGTCGTGGAGCAGCGCGAGGCGCACGAGGAACGGCAGCCGGAGACGCGCAGGTAGGCTTCGAACGCGCCGAGGGCCTCCTTACATCTCGGGAACGGCGGGAGGGACGAAGGCGGCGTGTTCGAGGCTCGCGCCGAGAGGCCCGATCCAATCCTGCGAGGTCCGGAACTCGCCCGGCGTCCGCTCCCCTCCGCGGACACCCGTCATCAGGGTCCGATGGAGATCGCGGACGAGACTCAGGCTCACGGGCAGGGGTCGATCGGGCGAGAGACCCTGCTCGAGGGCCCGGACGTAGTTCGCGACCTCTCGCACGTCCGCCTCCCTCGGGGCTGCACTCGGCGCCGCCTCGTGCAGGAAGAGATCGGAGAGGAAGGCCTCGGTCCCCTCGATCCGGCTCGAGAGGACGGCCTCGCGACGGACGAAGGGCCCGATGAGAAGGCACGGATTCGGTAGGGTCGAGCCGAACCCTGCCAGCAGGCCGAGCGGGCGCTCCGCGGTCTTGATCCCCTCGACGAGCGGAGGTCCGAGCGCGATCACAGGCGGCAGGCGATTCGGGAGGAAGAGCCAGTACCCTCCTGGGGCTCGCCGGAGGAGCCCTGCTCTATCTGGCGTGGAATCAGAAGGTTGCACGCTCCGACACTCAACGTTCCCATCGGGAGCCGAATGATACTTTCGCGCCGATTCGTAACATAAGGCGCCCCGTGGCGCGAAGGACGGAGCCAGAGCCAGACCGAGAACCGACCCGCTGGTGGCGGTCGAGTGGAAGCGGCACGCTGAAAAGGGACCCCGCGGAAGGCTGAAAAGGGACCCCCCTCCAGGCGCTTGAGGGGGCCCTCGCCGCGATGGCAGCGCGCCGTCGAGGTCCGCGGGCCCAGGACCCCTCGCATGCCGCACGGCCCCGGTGGACAGGCTCCTCTCCATCGCCGACGGCAACGACTCCCTCACTTCGCGCTCCAGCCGCCTTCGGCCGAATGGCGCCGGGCTCGGCGGTCGGGGGGGACCTTCATCGGCTCGGCGGCGCCTGCGGTCCGGAAGCCGTGGTGTTCGGGCGGACTCTCGCTCGATGGAAACCGCCTCATGGCAGTATCGCTTCATCGAAACTGCCTTCGAGGCAGAATGCCTCGCGCGATAAGTCCGTTCGAGCGTCCCCTCGCATCCGCCCGTCGCAGACTCGTACGGGCCGCCAAGGTGAGGGGCCGCCGGGCCCGCGAGGGGCCCGGCGGCGACGACAGGGAGATCCCGCTCGATCAGGCGATCCGGGCGAGGAACCGGATCAGCCGCTCCGCCTGCGCCTTCCCCTTGAGGCGCACGGTCACCCGGATCGGGTAGGCGGGGTCCGGCGTCTCGGCGACCCGGACGAAGGGCTGGAGCTTCTCCGGGACGGGGACCGCGGGGGGCAAGGCCTTCTCCTCCACCCGGGCGCTCTCGACGGCCACCCCCGCCGCGGCCAGCCCCTCGGTGCGGAGCCTCTTCACGCTTGAGCGGCGGATCGCGTTCTCCCGAACCGCGGGGTCGCCGACGCGGGTGAGGACGAGGGCGTGGTTGAGCCCGAACCTCCCCTGCCGGAACGCCTCGCGGACGTCCGCGGGCCCGGCGAGGAGCTCAAGGAGCCGGTCGAGCTGGCGCTGCTTGAGGCCGACGAGCCTCCCGATCTCCTCGACCGACTTCCCGAACTCGTCGCGGAGCTTCACCACCGCGATCGCCTTGTCGGTGGCGTCGAGGGACTTCCTCGAGAGGTTCTCGGCGAAAGAGACCTCGAGCGCCTCGTCGTCGCTCGTCCCCTCGGGGAGCACGCTCGCCTTCACCGGGTAGGCGCTCGGCGCGATCCCCTTCGTCCGCGCGAGGAAGGAGAGCGCCGCGTGGCGGCGGAAGCCGCTCACGAGCTCGAAGAGGTCTCCCTTCCTCCGCACCGTCAGCGGGTGGATCAACCCCTGCGCGTCGATCGAGGCCGCCAGTTCCTTGATCCTCGCGTCGGGCTTGATCGCCCGGCGGAACCGGAACGGGCTCCCCTCGGCGTCGATCTGCGCGAGGGGGACCGTCCAGGTCTCGAGGCCCGAGTCGGTGTCGGGGGAGGGTTTCGCCGGCGTCCCGGTCGGCCCCGCCGGGACGGCGGGCGCCTCGGCCACGTCGTCTTCTCCTCGGAGCCTCTCGCGGGGCTCCGCGAAACGGGCCCCCGGTGGGCCGGTCCGGCGCGGGGGGGACGGGACGGGGTCCGCGGCCGGCGGGGTGCCGGCCCGCGTTCCCGGGCCCGGCGCCTGCCGCCGCCGTCCCTGCCGGCCGCTCCGAATCCTGGATGCGGCCGCGGGATCGGCGGTCCCCGCCGGCTCCGGCGAGCCCCGCCGGCCGGAACCCGAGGGATCCGGCCCGACGGGACCCCCGTCGCCTCGGGGACTTGCGCCCGTCCGCCCCCCCGCGCGCCTTCTCGGCGCCGGCGGGGAAGCCCAGCCTCTTCGGGGGATCCCCCCGGCCCGCGCCGGGAGAAGGGTCCCCCAGATGCAAGGACGAATGAGCGGTCCGAAATCACCGCGAAAAAAAAGCGCGGTGAAAACGACCCTCTCGATCGTCGTTAAGTAAGGACAATCGGCGCGGCCCCGCTGACGCAGAAGAATTCCTGCGTCGGATCGAGCCTCTCGGTTGTCCTTCTCTTGAGAGGGACGATCGTGACCCCGGAGACGGCGTCCCGACCGAAACCGCGAGGGAATCCCTCGCCCGGCTCCTCGTCGCGGAATGCGAGGGTCTCCTCGACCGGGCCTGGGTGATCCTCCGCAGGCTCGAGGACGCCGGGGAGGCGGTCCAGGACACGGCTCTCGAGGCGGTCCGGCCGACTCGCTCCGGGATCCCGAACGCATCCCCGGCGGACGCGCCACACTCTCGAGAACGAGTGCCGCAACGTCTCGAAGCGCCGCCGCTTCGAGGACGAGAGGCGCGCGCCGGTCGACTCACTCGGGACGACCATCGCGTCGAGCCCCCTCAAGTCCCGCCTTCGAGGCGGTCCCCTCCCGACCCTCGATTCCCCCGGGCCGGAGGAGATTCCGGTCTCCCTTCTCCACCGGCCCCACCTCCCCCTTGCGTGGAGCATCGACCGCACTACAGTCGCCCCGCGGGGAATGTCTGAGCTCCTACACAGGTCCGGGGAACCGCCCGTCACCTGGTCGGCGCCGCGCTGGCCGGGCTGGGCCACGGGCGGGCGTCACTCTCTCGTTTGTGATGGGTCTGCGGATGGCGACGCGGGCGACGACGACCGGCGCCCCTTTCCCCGGAGCGTTCCCCGAGTCGGAAACGGCGCGCGCGCGCCGATGCGCCCGCGCCGCGTCAGCCCGCGCACGGAGGAGGCCTCCCTCGACTTGATGCGCCGCGGTTGGGAGTTCCACGGCCGTCGGGACCCGGCCGACCTCGGAGAGGGGCAGGTGACGGCCTTCCTGAACGCCTCGGCGCTGCGCGGCGCGGTCGCGGCGTCCACCCAGAATCAGGCGCTCTCGGCGCTCCCATTCCCGAACTGCGATGTGTTCGGCCGGGGCCGCCCCTGGCTCGATAAGTTGGTCCGCGCGAAGAGGCCGGCGCGCCTGCCGGTGGCTTTCCCCCGCGAGGAGGTGCGAACGAATCGAATAGACGTGAGGAGAAGTGAGGGTCGGCGGAGGAGATATCACTCGAAAACAGCTTCCCTCCGAGACCGTCGCCCCGCTGCAGCGCAGGCAGTCCGCCGGTGAGCACACCCGCGTTCGCCAATATTGGTACGCCGACGGACAGCATCGATGTCCGCCTCAGCTACAGGATCATCGAGCTGTTTTCCGAAGGCCTGTACGCGAGCTCCAACAAGGCCATCGAGGAGTTAGTCGCGAACTCCTTCGACGCGGGCGGCCACCGGGTCGACGTGCTTCTATCACCGAACATGCACGATCAGGACGCGACGATCGTCGTCATCGACGACGGTGAGGGAATGGACACCGCCGGGCTCAAGCAGCACTGGCTCATCGGTATCAGCGACAAGCGCCGCCTTGCAATTCTCCCGCAGGGTCGACAGCAGATCGGCAAGTTCGGCATCGGCAAACTGGCGACCTACGTCCTGGCCAACCGGCTGACTCATATTACGAAGCGGGCAGGGAAGTACTACTCGACCTCGATGGACTTCACCGCGATCGACAAGCGGGTCGACAAAGAGGTCGAGCCGAAGGCTCCGATCAAGATCCCACTGCGCGAATTGAGCGAAGCGGAGGCGAAGCAGGCCGTAAAGATGTGGACGGAGACGGCCGACTTCAGGGCGGCCGGAATGTCTCTCTTCGGCAAGGGCGCGCCGGCGTCGTGGACCGTCGCCGTCATGTCGTCGCTCAAACCGAAGGTGAATGAGATCAAGCCGGGCGTCCTTGAGTGGGTGCTGCGGACCGCGCTGCCCCTGCGACCTGACTTCGGAATCTGGCTGAATGGCAAGAAGCTCGAGCCGAGCAAGCAGGGTAAGGGGCTCCTGCAGAAGTGGATCCTCGGCAAGGACATGATCCATCTGCCCAAGCCCGGCCCCAAGGACGTATCGGCAAAAGAAGACACGAACGTTGACGAGTCCAACGAAGAGCGGTTCGGGTTCGACGTGCCCGGCCTCGGGCGAATCACGGGGTACGCGGAGGCGTACAAGGACCTCCTGACCGGCAAGTCTGACGAACTCGGGCGAAGCTACGGGTTCTTCGTCTACGTGTTCGGTCGACTCGTCAACGTGCTCGACGGCCACTTTGGAATATCGCCCGACGAACTCCGCCACGGCACGTTCGGCCGCTTTCGGCTGGTCGTCCACATGGACGGCCTCGACGAGGAACTTCGATCGAACCGCGAGGCGATCAGTGAGGGTCCGCTTCTGGCGACCGCGCAGGATGTGCTCCGCGCCATCTTCAACGCCGTTCGGCCCACACTGGAAAGGCATGATGAGGAGGAGGAGCCCGGTGCGAAGCTGGCCCGAAGGCTCGCGGCCAGCCCGGCGAGCCTCTCGCGCCGCCCTATCGTCGAACTGGTCCAGGCCGTCATCGAGGGCCGCGCCAAGTCGCGCTACCTGATCATCCCGGAGCACAAGACGGCCGCCGAGCGGAGCGCGTTCGTCGCATCTCTTGAGGAGCGGGCGATCGGGGCGGACCGATTCGTCACCGGCCTGACGATCGACTACAACGGATCGCCGGACAGGGGGATCGCTCAGTACGACACGGCTACCGGGCATCTGCGGATTAACGCCTGGCATCCGTTCGTCGCAACCTTCCACGATGAGTTTGCAAGTAGGGGATCCGGCGAAGCCCTTGAGCTCTTCGCCATGGCCGAGGTGCTTACCGAAGCCAACCTCTACGTGATCGGGGTGAAGGCAAAGGACATCGAGGACTTCCTGTTCGCGCGGGACCAGTTGCTCCGCAGCCTCGCTAACGAGTCCGGGCGGCAGAGCGCCTTTGCCGTCGCCCTTAGCCTTCGAGATGCAAGGAACAACCCCGACGCCCTGGAAGACGCTCTCTGTGCAGCGTTCAAGAGCCTCGGCTTCGAGGTCACACCCATCGGCGGCAAAGCCAAACCGGACGGGGTCGCGACGGCGCTTCTCTCTGCTGACGGCAAGGGCAAGCCGCGTCAGTACGCAGTGAGCCTGGAAGCGAAGAGCAAGGAGAAGGACCAGGGAACGGTTGCCGCTGGGGCGGTCAAGGTGTCCGCGGTCATCCGGCAACGCGACGACTACGGGTGCCAGCACGCGCTGGTGGTTGGTCGCGCCTTTCCCACATCGACTGGGAACGCCTCGGCGCTCGCAAAGGAGATCGATGACGATCGCAAAAAGACGAGCGCGCTAGGAGAGCCCAAGACCATAACATTGATCACCATTGACGACCTCGCGAAGCTCGTGCGGCTCCGCCCAGTCAAGCAGGTCGGCCTCCAGAAGCTGAGGGAACTGTTCGAGAAATGCCGGCTGTCGGGGGAGAGCCACAACTGGGTCGAATCCGTCCGGACCACTAGAATCGAAAAGCCACCGTACAAGCAAATCGTCGGAACGATTGAGGCGCTGCAGAAGAAGTACAAGAGGGCGTCCGTGAAGTACGCAGCGCTGCGGGTGGAACTCTCGCACTTGACGCCTCCGATTGAGTACGAGACCGACGATGCCCTGATTGAGGTCTGCAAGGCGATGGCGCAGATGGCCACCGGCGCCATGTTTGCCGGTCCTGAGAGCGTGGAACTGGATCAGAGTGCGTCAAACGTTATCGGTGCGGTCAACGACGCCACAAGGGACTATCAAGATGAGGAGCAGTAAACCGAAGCGTCCATCAGCTGAGCTGCTCAGACGAGACCCAGGGCCGAATCGATGATCCGATCGCATAGGAAGACCATCTACGAGACGCTCGGGCGGGAACCGGTTCACCCCTTTCCGGCGCGGATGGCGCCTGGGATCGCCCTCGAAGTCGTGGCGGGGGCAAAGAAGCCCCTTCGGGTCCTCGACCCCATGATGGGTTCCGGGACGGTGCTCGCCGTGGCGCGCTCCAACGGGCACCGGGCAATCGGCGTCGACATCGACCCGCTGGCCGTGCTCATTTCGAAGGTCTGGACGACAGCGATCGACGCGGAGGTGGTGCGGAGCAAGGGAATCGAGGCCCTCGATCGCGCGAGGACCACATTTTCCACCCTGTCGACTCGTGACGCGTACCCCCGGCACGCTGATGTGGAGACGCGGAGATTTGTCACGTACTGGTTCGACGACTATGCGCGTCGGCAGCTCACATCAGTGGCTTCAGCCATCGATCGCATCCGGGACGACGACACACGAGACGTGCTCTCGTGCGCTCTCTCTCGAATCATCATCACGAAGCAGTCCGGTGCCTCGCTAGCGATGGACTTGGCCCACAGCCGGCCGCACAAGGCATTCGAGCACGCGCCCGCGAAGCCATTTAGGAAGTTCCTGTCGGCCGTGGATCGCGTCGTCGGCAACTGTGTCAGCAAGAGGAGTGCAAGCCGGGGGCCGGCGACTCGGACCCATAAGGGCGACGCGCGAAGCCTTCCGCTCAGTGATGCATCGGTCGACCTCGTCCTGACGTCCCCCCCGTACCTAAACGCGATCGATTACATGCGGTGCAGCAAGTTCTCACTTGTCTGGCTGGGTCATAGGATCGGTGATCTTCGACGCTTGAGGGCCGAGAGCATAGGTAGTGAGGTTGGTAGTGGTGCTCCTCAGGACAACCAAGAAGTCCGCGACATCATGGCCAAGTTGAACCTACGTCCGCAGCTTGCGGCACGAGAGCACGCGGTGCTCGCGCGCTACACGAACGACATCCGGCACACCTTAAGCGAAGTCGCCCGTGTCCTAACTCCAGGTGGCCGAGCCGTGTACGTCGTAGGTGAGAACACCATTCGCGGTACGTATGTTCGAAACTCATTGATAATTACCATGGCTGCCACACTGTCAGGCCTTAAGCTTCGCGACCGGAGGACTCGAGCTCTTCCTTCAGAACGTCGCTACTTGCCTCCTCCATCGGGTAGGAAGCACCTCCTTCCATTCAATGCGCGCGTGCGGAGGGAAGTCGTGCTCTCGTTCGAAAAGCCCACGGCGCCGTGAATGCTCCGTGTGAGTATCATCGTGCGGCATAACAACAGTCATGCTTATCCGGTTGACTCCGATCCGTACAGCATCTGGTAGGTCGTCGGCAGGTGGGAGCCCGTGAGGCTCAGCAGGGACTGGAAGGCCGCCATCGGGGTGCGGCGTCGGTTGAATCGGAAGGTGAACTCGTCGAGGTAGGCCTGCAGATGCTTGTTCTCGACGCCGTGGTGCGTCCCACGCAGCCAGGTCTTGAGGTTCCCGAAGACGCGGTGGATTCGAGGGAGGATGACCTCGGCGCGCTCCGGGCGTCCCTGGGTCCTGGGACGGTGGCGGTAGCCCATGTCCGAGAGGGAGGCGTAGCCCTGCCAGGCGTCAGTGATCACCGTCGTTCCGGGGTCCACGTTCGCCTTGACGAACCCCGTCAGCGAGGAAGCCGACGCATCGGGGACGACCTTGAGCCGGACCCGACCCGAGGCACGGCCGCGGACTTCGACCCCGCCGACGACGAGGGCGCGCTCGCCCAGCTCGCGGCCGCCGCGAAGCCCTTCCTGGTTCCCGATGTAGGTCTCGTCGACCTCCACCTTGTCCCGGAGGGGCTCCCGCTGGGGCCGCTGCATGGCGCGGCGGAGCTTGTGGAGCATCGCCCAGGCGGTCTCGTAGCGCCGGAGGCCGATCTGGCGCTGAAGCTGAAGGGCGGACATCCCGGGCGTGTGCGTGGTCACGAGGTAGGCTGCCCAGAACCATTCCTTCAGCGGAGTGCGGGTTCGGTGGAGGATCGTCCCGGCCGTCACCGAAGTCTGGTGGCCGCAGGCCTTGCACTGCCAGAGGCAGCGGCGAGGCAGCTCGAACGCCCCCCCGTGCCCGCAGCATGGGCATCGGTAGCCCCCGGGCCACCGCGACGCCGCCAGGTACTCCCGGCACGCGGCCTCGCCGGGGAACCAGGCCTCGAACTCACCCAGGGTCCTGGGGAAGGGCGGCCGAGCCATGGGGGCCGACCCTACGGCTAGGGGTGTTCGGAGTCAACCGGATAAGCATGA
>DASRRH010000020.1:0-41054 GCA_035695825.1 Planctomycetota bacterium
AGGTGGGGGTAAACGACTTCTGGAATCGCCCTCGGCTGCACTCGCTCGCGGAGGCGAAAGGGGCGAGACCCTCCGGTTCGTTCCCGCTCCGGTGGAGGACGGGTCGCCTGGTCTCCCTCCTCCGGGAACGCCTCCGGCCGACCGCCGGCGGAGGAGGGGAGGCGGCCGTCTTCCTCGGGGACTGGCATCTCAGGGGGATCCCCCTCCGGTTCGAGGGCGACGGCCTCCTCTGGGTCTGGCCCCGCGAGTTCCGATGGTCGATGGATGGAGATCGACTGACGGTGGCGGACTCGGGAGGCTGGCGATGGGAAGCCCGATGGAAGAAGGCGCACGGCGGGATCGAGCTCCTCCCCGTGTCCGCCGGCGACGCCCTCCTCCTCGAGAAGGGACCACTCCCGGGCTTCCAGGATGGACCTCTCGGGGCCCACGTCCCCATCCGCTTCCGCGAAGGTCTTGCGGCACTGAGCGCAGGGGTTCTCCCTCGCGCGGTCCTCACGCTCGAGGCGATCGGCCGGCACGCGCCGGAGTTCGTCCAGGCGCGCGGGGCGCTCGCCTACGCTCTCGTGAAGGCAGGGCGCGCGGCGGAGGCGGCGGAACTGCGCGAGCGGCTGACGAGGCTCTACGAGCAGGGCCGCGACCCCCGCGTCTTCGAGGCGGCGATGACGGCCCTGGCGCCGCTCCCCGAGGAGGAGGGCGCCCGCCGCGCGCTCGCCGCCGACTTCGTCGGGCAGACGGCGGAGGGGCTCGCATCCTTTCCGATGCTGGCGGCGCAGGGCTTCCTCGGCCACGACCTTCCCTCCGCGCGCGGGCTGGTGGACGAGGTCCTGGCGCTCCTCCCCGCGGAGGCCGCCGAGCGGAGGGCGAACCTGCTGCGCGCGCGGGCCCATCTCCTCGCTCGGGGGGACCCTGCGGGCGCCCTCCGGGACGTGGTCGAGGCATTCCGTCTCGACGGGTCGGGGTCGCTGGCCGCGCAGGCGATCCTGTCGCACCCGGACTCGATCTCTGCCGAGGTCCTCGACGAGGGGCTGCGTTCCCCGGACGTCGAACCGGGTCTGCGCCGGCGGCTCGAGGAAGCGTTCCGGGAGATTCGGGGGGAGGAGGGTCCGGCGATGGAGGTGCTCGAGGGGCACCTCAGGGAGATCGTCGCGCTGTGCCGGGAGGGGGGAGCCCGTCCGGCCCTCGTATCCTACTGGAGGTCGAGGCCCTCGATCGAATCCGTGCAGGAGCGGGTCTCGAGGGAGACGGGGGCGGCCTGGGTCCACATCCGGACCGAGTTCGACCGGTTGCTCGCGCGCGCGGGCCGGGAGGTGTACGTCGCGCCGGGCGGCCATCCCAACAACGCGGGATACGGGGTCGTCGCCCGGCTCGTGGCGGACGACCTCCTCCGCTCGCTCCCGAACCGCTAGGCTCGCGCGCGGGCGCGCGAGGGACGCCGGCCCGCGCGGCCGGGAGTCGAGGCGGGCTCGGGGAGCTCCACCCCGAAGTCCTTGACGAGGATGTCGCGCAGCTCGTGGAAGTTCCGGATCCGGTAGTCGGGCTGCGGGTCGTGCGGCCCGATCTCGAAGCGTCCCGATCGCTGGTGCCAGACCGTCGTCATGCCGATCGTGCGGCACGGCTCGACGTCGCCCCGAGGGTTGTCCCCGACGTACATCGCCTCCGCCGGCTTCACCCCCGTCGCCTCGCAGGAGCGGAGGTAGAGCTTGGGGTTGGGCTTGTTGATCCCGATCTGGTCCGAGATGAAGATCGCCCGCGGATCGAGGAACTCGTAGATCTTGAGCCGGACGAGCTTCTCGGCTTGCTTGACGGCGAGCCCCGCGGAGATGACGCCGAGCCGCAGCCCGGTCTTCGAGATGTCGCGCAGCACTTCGTAGACGTCGTCGTAGACCTTCAGCTCCCGGAACTTCGTCTCGTGGTAGGCGACGACTCCGGCGGCGATCAGGATCTCGCGGTTCACGCCCCGGGAGGCCTCCGGCCCGAGCCGGACGAGGAGCTTGTCGAAGTGGTGCTCGTAGTTCGACGAGAACTCCTCGATCACCTCCTTCAGCTCGCGGAGGAGCTCCTCCCGCTCGCCCCGGAGACCATGGGAGATCATCTCGTCGATGGCGTTGCGGCGAGCCGACTCGGCGAACGCGCTCGTCGAGAAGAGCGTGTCGTCGATGTCGAAGAAGATGGCGCGGAGTTTTCCCTTGACCGTCAAAGCTTTGCGTCGGGCGTCCGCACCCGGGCCGAGTCGGACGCGAAAGGCGGGGACGGGGGCACGATAGTCGGTGCCGGGGACGGGTCAAGCCGAGGGGCAAGTCCGTCGAGGCCGCACGGTGGAGTCCGGCCCGCCCCTGCGTCTCCGATGCAAGAGCCTGGAAACGCGGGTGTTCGGACGGCCCGCCGCGCCGTCGGCGCGCGCCCTACCGGGCGGCGATCTTCTTCGCCTCCTCCTTGACGTCCATGATCCAGGCGCGGATCAGGACCGAGAGGGACTGGTTCTCGTCGGACACCCCCTCCTTCTTGAAGAGGGCGGAGATGAGGGGGATCCGCTCGAGGATCGGCACGGAGGCGCGGCGCTCCTTGTTGAGGATCTGTTTGAGACCACCGATCAGGACGGAACCGCCGTCGGGGATCACGACGGTCGTGGCGGCGCTCTGGACCCGGAGCTCGGGGATCTGGAACGTGACCGGGATGGACAGGGCCGCGAGGGACGTCGTGAAGGTCGGGATCGGCCGCAGGAGCGTCGCGACGGTCGGCTGGAGCTCGAGGGTCAGGTACTTCCGGTCGTGGTGGATCGTCGGGGTCACCTCGAGCACGACGCCGTCGGGGATCACGTTGATCTGCGGATCGGCGATGAAGGCGGCCTGCGCGACCTCGACGTCGAAGTCCTGGATGTAGCTCGTCTGGTTGACGACGGTGAGGTAGGCGCGCTGGGTGTTGTGCACGGAGAGGATCTGGCTGTTCACGATCTGGAGGTTCGCCGCCTTCTCGACCGCCCGGAAGACGAGGGAGAGCTGCGCGTCGTCGAGGAGCGTGAACGCGAAGGTCGCCCCGCCGCGGTTGCTGAGCGTGCTCCCGAGGTTGGTCTCGAAGAAGTTCTCCGTGCGCGCGCGGAACTCGGAGTCCCCCCCCTCGTTGAAGAAGAGGCCGCTCGAGGGGTTGGTCCCGGCCCCTGTCGCGAGGCCGGGGCCGAGGTTGTCGAGGGCGAGGGAGGAGTTGTCCTCGAGCCCGTTCGTCACGTCGTCGAGGTTCGCGAGGGTGCCGGCCTCGCCCCCGAGGCCGCGGAAGTCGACGCCGATCTCCTGGAGGAAGTTCTCCGAGACGGTGAGGAACTTGGCCTCGACCGTGACGAGGGAGGCGGTGAAGGTCCGCAGGTCCTGGAGGAACTTCGCGACCTGCTGCTGGACGTCGAGGTCGTGGACGACGATCAGGTTTCCGTTGAGCGCGTCGATCGAGTGTCCCTCCCCCTCCCAGGTCCCCGGGGCGAGCGACTCCTTGATGACGGCGATCAGCTGGTCGGCGTTGACGATCGGGGCGACCTCTCCGACGCCGCCGAAGATGCCTCCCCCCTCCTCCTGCTGGGCGCCCCCCGGGAGGCGGATGTCGCCGATCTTCGGGCCGAGGAAGGTCGTGAGCCCGAAGACGAGGTCCTGGATGTCGTGATTGCGCACAACGGGCGTCCCCTTCGCCTTCTCCTTCGTCGTGACGAGGATCGCGTCGTGGCGGTAGACGTGGGTGACCTCCCCGCCGGCGTACTCGTAGATCAGGTCGAGGGCGTGCCCGGCGGAAATCGGGTGCTGGATGTCGAGCTGGAAGGTGACCCCCGCCTGGTCGATTTTCTGGATCGCGGCCGGGTCGACGACGATCGGGAGCCCCGTGATCGTCCGGACGAATCCGACGACGCTCCCGAGGTTCGTCTCGTCCTTCACCTGGAGGGAGGGGAGCTTCGTCGTGCGGAGGAGCTCGCGGAGCTTGCGGGCGTCCTCGGGCTCGGCCGCCGCGAACCCCTCCGCCGCCCGGTTCGAGCGCAGGCGGGAGATCTCCGCCCAGAACTCGGGGTCGGGGAGCGTCAGGAGGTCGGCGTAGGGGATCCGCGCCTCGAGCAGGTCCTCCCGCCAGCGGCGGAACTCCTCCCGCTTCGAGGCGATGTAGTCGCGGCGTCCCTGGTCGAGGGAGGCCTTGAAGGCCGCCTCCCGCAGCTCCTTCGCGCGGGGGTTCCGGGGGTCCTCGGCGAGGGCGCGGTCGGCGGTCTCGACCGCCTCGCGATACCGGCCCGACTCGAAGGCCTGGATCCCCCGGGCGAGGATCGTCTGGAGGAGGGCCTGTCGCCGGGTGCGCTCGCGGCTCTCCTCCTCCTTCAGTTTCTCGAAGGTCTCGCGCTCGCGGTCGCGCTGCACCCGCTCCTCCTCCTGCTGCTTGCGCCCCCGCGCCTCCTCGAGGCCGGCGCGCGCCCCCGCCTCGAGATCGGTCCCCTGCAGGCCCGTCGGCGCCCACTTCACGTGCTGGAGGACGAGACTGAACTCCTCGATCGCCCGGTCGAACTCCTTCGCCTCGAGCGCGGCGCGCCCCCTCTCGAGCGCCTCCGCGGCCTCGGCCCGGAGCGCCTGGAGCTTGAGCTCCCACTGCTCCTCGAGCTCCTTCTGGATCGTCCGGACCTCCCCCCCCCGCTTGCCTAGGAGGGCCCCGATCTCGGCGAGGAGCTCCCGCGCCTCGCGGTGGTCGGGGTCGACGTCGAGGGCGGCGGCGGCCTCGCGCTCGGCATCCTCGAGGCGCCCCTGCCCCCGCAGTTCCCGCGCGAGGTTGAGGTGGCGTTCGATCAGGACGGACCGCCGCTGCGCCTCGACCGTCTGCTCCTCCGCCCGCCGGGTGAGGAGCGCGGCCGGCGTCTCCCCCGGCGGGGCCGGGGGGGGCGCCTCCTGGGTTTCGGAGGGGGCTCCCTGCGCGGGCGGCCGGACCGCGAGAGGCTCCCCCCCCTCCGGAGGAGCGGGTCCGCGGCAGGCGAAGAGGAAGAGGGCGGCCGGAGCCGCCAGAAGAGACGACGGGATCCTCGGGCTCGGGCTCATGGAGTGTTCCTCGCGGGCTCCTCCCTATCCGGTCGGGCGCCGCGGGGGGCCCGAGGGGGCGGGCGTTGGGGGCTCTCCCGTGGCGGAACGAAGAACTCTAGGGAGGGGACGTTCGGGTGTCAAAAGGGGGGGAGGGATCATCCCTTCTCGTACGAGCCGACGAAGGTGATCTCCCGGAACCCCGCCTCCACGGCCGCGTCGAGGACCTGGACGACCTCCTCGTAGACGACCCCCCCGCGGGCGTCGATCGCGCAGGGGCGCGGACGGCCGTCCGCATGGCGGTTGACGTCCGCCTGAGCGACGAGCCACGCCTTGAGGACGGCGAGGTCCCCCGTGTTCCGCGGACCGATCGAGTAGCGGACCTCGCGCCCGACGAACCGGAAGCGGGGACCGTGGATCGCCGCGTCGTAGGGGATGTCCGGGTTCCCCTCGCCGACCCTTCTCCCCTCCTGCAGGACGCGGATCCGGACCTCGACCTTCGCAAGCGGCTCGGCGACCGCCGCGCTCGCGCCGATCCCGCGCGGGAGGTTCGCGGCGAGCTTCCCCTCGAGGGTCTGAAAGCGCAGGGTGCAGAGGAAGAAGATGAGGAGCTGGAACGTGACGTCGATCATCGGCGCCATCGGGAGCGGCTGGTCCTGGCGGGACGCTTCTCGGTCGATGCGGGCGAACAGGTCGTCCTCCCTCGTCCGGGGGCCTACCGTCCCTCCTCCTTCTCCTCGGCGGCCGCGAGCTCGACCTTCCAGATCCGGATCCCCTCCTTGCTGCAGAGCTCGAGGATCCTCTGGATGTGCCGGAAGGGCGTGTTCCGATCCGCGCGGAGGAGGAGGGGGTGATCCGGAAGCTCCCGGCGCGCGAACTCGTCGTAGCGCTGCGGCATGGCGCGGGCCCAGAGTGCGAGCGGCTCCTCGATCCCCCTCGTGTCCCGGAGCCGGGGGTCCGGGCTCTCCGGGTCGTAGACGAGCCGCCCGCGGATGAAGGTGCGCCCCTCGGAGTCCACGTTCACGATCGGGCGGCTCGTGGGGGGCTGGTCGGGGACCGCGGCGCGCGCCGCCGGGAGCCTCAGGTCCTCGAGCTCCTTTTGGCTCATGTCGATCGTCACGATGAAGAACACGATCAGCTGGAAGCAGCAGTCGATCAGGGGGGTCAGGTTGATCCCGAGGTCGAGGTCGACGGGGCGCCTCCCGAATCCCACGGCCCCCTCCTAGGCCTTCGCCTCGCGGAACGGCTCGAAGAGGTCGGCGACCACGTCGCCGATCTCGATCGCGACCCGCGTCGCCTTGTTCCGCATCTGCACGAAGACCGCGGTGACGGGGATCGCGACGAGGAGCCCGAAGAGGGTCGTCAAGAGCGCGACCGCGATGTCCCCGGCGAAGTCGGCCGGGCTCGCCTGCCCGCGCTTCCTCACGATCGTGTTGAACGCGAGGATCATCCCCTGGACCGTCCCGAGCAGCCCGAGCATGGGGGCGATGTTCGCGTGGGTGGAGAGCCAGCCGACCTTCTGGTGGAGCTTGATCGTCTCGGCCTCTCCCGCTTCCGTGAAGACCTTCTCGATCGTCTCGTAGGGGTGGCCCACGTGCGCGAGCCCCGCCGCGACGACGTTCGCCAGGAAGCAGGGGTGGCTCTCGCAGAGGGCGAGCGCGTCCCGGTAGCTCCTCTCGTCGAGGAGGGATCGGAGCTCCTCGAGCAGCGCGGGAGGGGCGAGCCTTTCCCGGCGCAGGGTGACGTACTGCTCGACGATCAGGGCGCCCACGAAGACCGACTGGACGAGGATCGCGATCCCGATCGTCCCCGACGCCCGGATCCAACCCCAGACCGAGTGGGTCCAGGCGAGGGGATCCTCCCCGACGGCAGCCCCTCCCCCCTGCGCCGCCGCGGCCGCCCCCCCGGCGAGGAGAACGGGGATCAGGGCCGCGAAGCGGACGGGACGGCTCACCGGACGGGGGCCCCTTTCGGTCCGCTTCCCTCTCGCGTCTCCCTCTCGGGGCGGAGGCTCATCCTCCAAGGGCGGCGCGAGCCCTCCCGGCCCAGGGGGTGGAGGAGTGGCGGTTCACGACTTCGAGGAAGTAGGACCTCGCCCGGCGCTCGGCGTCGGGCTCGCGCCCCACGAGCCGGCGGTGGCACTCGGCGAGGAGGTAGGTCGCGCGCGCGGTCGCCGGGCCACCCGCCGGGTCGATCGCCCGGGCTTCGGCGAGGGCGAACATCGCCTCGCGCACCTTCCCCACGCCGAGGAGGGCCTCTCCTTCCCCCGCCCGCGCGGCTGCGCGGAGCTCGAAGTCCCCGTCCGCCTCCGCGAGGAGGCGGCGGTAGTGGGCGAGCGCCTCGGCGGAGCTCCCCTCCGCGAGGAGGCCGTCCCCTTCGGCGACGCGCACGCGCGCGAGGAGGGAGGGAGGGGAGCCGAGGGGGAGTCGGGCGATCCGCCCCTCGAGCGCCCGCAGGGCCTCCCGCGCCTCGGGAGCGCGTCCGGCCGCGAGGAGGACCTGCGCGCGCTCGAAGGAGAGCTCGAGCCCCGCCTCCTCCCCGAGCGTCTCCAGCCTCGGCCCGAGCTCGTCGAAGAGGGCGAGGGCGTCGTCGAAGCGCAGGAGCGTCTCCAGGCAACGCGCGCGCCCGAGGAGCGCGGCGGGGAAGCGCCGGCTCGAGGGGTACGTCTCCGCGAATGCGCGATACGCGGCCGCCGCCTCCTCCGTGCGTCCTGGCTCGGCTGCGCCCCACGCCTCGAGAACGCCGGCCGACTCGAAGTCGACGGCCTCCGCGAGCCAGGGGCGGACCCCCTTCGCCTCCCGCGCGATCGCGAGGGCGCGGTGGGAGGCTTGCGGGTCGCGCTTCTCCCGGGCCTGACGGAGGGCCGGAGGCTCGTCGCGGTACTCGATCCGGAGGACCGCCGAGGCGGGAATCGTCCTCTCGCTCCCCTGCAGGCGGTAGCGGACCTCCGGGAGGGCGTCCGCGAGGACCTCGTCGACGGCGAGCCGCCTCCCGTCGCTCGTCACGATCACGTCCCTGCGATCGAGGGATGAGCCGGAAGCCGACCCGAGGGAGGCGGCGAGCGCCGCGGCGAGAGAGAGGGGGAGGACCGGGATCATCCTCTCGGACGACGGAGCGCCGGGCTCGGGACGCCCCTCCCGGGGGGGGAGGAAGGTCGAGGTTCCAGGGGGGTCGGGAAGGGGGACAAGTCGGGCCTCATCTCGCCCGGTCCGTGAGCCAACGGAAGCGGGCGGCCATCTCGGGCCCGCACGCCGAGGCGCCGAGGTCGGGGGCGGTGGCTTCGAAGGCCCGGAGACTCGATCGGAGCCGGTTCCCCTGGACCGGATCGACCTTGCTCCACCGGTAGAGCATGTAGAGGTGTCCGAAGAGGAGCTCGAAGTACTCGCAGTCGCCCCAGGCGTTCGGGTGGGTCGCGACCAGCTCGCGCCAGAGCCGGTCCGCCTCCTCGAACTTCGGGGAGCTCCTCGCCGCGCCGGGGGGGGCGTCGCCGGAGGAGTCCGCTCCGGCCGTTCCGGCCAACTCCGTGAAGGGAGGGCGGGCCCCTTCGAGGGTGCCCCCGAGGCAGCGAGCGAGGAGGAGCTGCGTCGACTTCGTCTTGCGCTGCGCAAGGACCTCCCGCAGGTGGCCCTCGGCCAGCGCGAGGCGACCCTGTGCCAGGTAGCCGCGGGCGAGGGACGCGCGGAGCGACGCTCCGTCCGCCCTCGCCTCCTCGTCCCCGGCGAAACGGCGGGCGATCCTCTCGAAAAGCGCGGTCGGACGATCCCACCCTCCGGCGCCTCGGTCCGCGAGCTCGAGCCAGAGGTCGGCTTCCCTGCGCCAGGGATCGTAGGCGGGGGTCGCCGTCTCGTTGTAGAGGGAGAGGACCTCCGCGTTCTCCGCGAGGGCCGCCGTGAGGGCCGCCTGCGCCGCCTGCGACCCGGCGCCGCGGGAGACCCTCGCCTCCTCCCGCGCCTCCGCGAGCCTGCGCTCGAGCGCGGCGAAGAGCCGGCCGGCGGCGAGACCCGCGAAGCGCTCGCCCGCGAACCTCTCCCGCAGGACGGAGAAGCGGCGCTTCGCCTCCTCGAGGCGTCCGGCCTCGAGGTTGCCGACGACGAGGCAGTAGAGGACGCGCGCGTGGTACTCGGCGCGGTCGGCGTGGCGATCGAGGTAGCGCTCGAAGGGAAGGAGGGCCTTCGCGAACGCCTCCTTCCGTCCGCCGGAGGAGGTCCCCTCGTTCGCGCGCCGGAACCCGAGAGCCGCCGCAAAGTAGTCGACCTCCGCGAGCGCCTCCTCGCGCCGGGCGCTCCTCGCGCGGTCGCTCCCGGCGTCGCCGGGCTCCTCGAGGAAGCGGCGGCAGGCCTCGAAGAGGCGGATCGCCTCCTCGAGGTCGCCGGCCTCGTACGCGAGGACCCCCTTGCGGGCGAGCGCCCGTTCGTGCCACTCGCTCCCCTTCCCGATCGGGTCGAGCCGGGCGGCCGCCTCCGCGAACTTCGCCCTCGCCTCCTCGACCTTCTTCTCCTCGAGCAGCGCGACGGCCTCGTCCCGGAGCTTGACCGCCTGCGTCCAGAGGAGCCGGTCGGCCGCCGCTCCACTCGAGAGCTTCGTCACGGCGCCTTCGGCCTCGGCGAGGAGGGACTCCACCGCCTCGTCGCTCCTCGCGGCCTCGCTCGAGCGCCGGATCGCGAGCACCGCCCGGTGGAAGCCCGTCGCGATGCACTCCGCGGTCTCCGGGTCGTCGGGAAAGTCCTTCGCCCCGGTCCGGTAGGCCATCGCCGCCTCGTAGGGGAGGTCGAGGGCCTCGAAGGCGCGACCGAGGAGGAGGCAGGCCGGACCGCCGTACTCCAGGCGGTCGGCCTCGTCGCGCAGGCGGCCGAGGGCGCGGTGGAGGGTCTCGATCCCCTCGGAGTCTCGCCCGGCGCGCAGCATCCCCTCGGCGGCCTCGAGGAGGATCCCCGGGTCCCCTCCCCCTCCGGCCGCGATCGCCTCGGCGAGGAAGGTCTGGGCCCGGAGCTCGAGGGTCGTCCGCGGATTCTCCCGGATCACGCGCTCCGCGAGGCGCAACGCTTCGGAGGCGTTCCCCTCCTCGAAGAGGGCGCGCGCCCCCTCGAGGAGGGCGAGCTGTCCGTGGGTCGAGGGGGCGCGGCGGTCCTCGCGCCGCAGCCACTCGAGAAAGCGGCGCGTCCACCTCCCGGGCGCCTCGACGTCCGCTTCACGGTTCGCGAGGGCGATCGCGATCGAGAAGGCCTCCTCCGTGCGCTCCCGCCGGAACCCCTTCCCCTCCTCCCCCTCGTTCTCCTCGACGCGGCGCAGCCCCTCGGGATCCGAGGGGAGGGCGTTCCCGACGACCCAGTCGCAGAGCGAGAAGGACGTTTCGACCTGCTCGCGCCGCTCCCTCTCCTCCCTCTCGTTCGACCCGGTTCCCCGGCCCATCTCCGCGCTCGTCCGGGCGAGCTGGAGGTACCCGATCAGTCCGAACCAGGAGGTCTCCGCCGCGTCGAGGACGAAGCCCTGGAGCTCCTCGAACGACGTGCGGAGGCTCTCGTAGCGGCGCCGGGACTCGAGCGGGGAGGCGAGGGCCCAGTCGTAGTGCGCCTTCCCCTTTGCGTACCAGGCGCGGAAGCGGGCGACCTGCTCCTCCTCGCTGCGTTCCGCCGCGGGAATCCCCTCGATCGCCGCGAGGACCCTCTCCGCTTCGCGGACCGCGATCGTGAAGGTCCCGTCCGCGGCCGCGCCGAGTCGGGCGCGGAGGTCTCCCGCCGGGGGCTCCCCCTCGGGGTCCTCCTGGAAGATCCCTCCCGCCGCTTCCTCGACCCCTTCCGTCGGCGTCCCGCCTTGGTCGAGCCTCTGGACCTCCTCCGCGAGGAACTGGCCGCGGCACGCCGCGATCTCCGCATACTCGAGGCGAGCGGCGAGCGCGCCGGACGTTCCCCCGTATCGGGAGAGGTAGTCCTCGTAGGCCCGGACCGCCCGGGTCTGGATCTCGAGGCGCCGCCGCCGGTCGAGCTCCTGCTGCGCTCCGAGCCGGAGGACTCCGCACGTCGCGGCGGCGACCTTCTGCTCGTTCGCCGGGGAGAGCTTCTCCCGCCGCAGCGCCCCGAGCCTCTCCGTCGCGAGGTCGATGAAGCCGAGCTTCGTCGCGAGCCCCTGGGCGAACGCGACCTCGTCGGCGACCCGCGCATCGGGGCTCCCGCTCTGGAGGAGGGGAGGCGCCGCGGCCGCCGGAAGGGCGACGAGGACGAGGAGGGAGGGGAACGCCAAGCGGGAGCGCCGGGGAGCCTGCGGCCGCCGGGGGACGGAGCGGATGCGAGCGGGTGGCCCCCCCGGCTCCCTCCATAGTCGGAAGGGCGGAGAAGTTTCGCTCCCGAGAGCCTCGCCGGGGGGTCCCTAGCGTCGCGAGCCGCCGGCGAGGGTGGGCTCGTGCTCCGTCGGGATGACGATCTTCGCCCGCAGGAGGATCAGGAGCTTGCGGTTGCTGACGAAGGTCCCCTTCCGCTCGAAGAGGGCGGAGACGATGGGGATCCGGTTCAGGATCGGCACCCCGGACTTGAAGTCCTGCTGCTCGCTGATCTTCAGGCCCCCGAGGACGATCGTCGACCCGTCCGGGATCGACACGGTGGTCCGCGCGCGCTGGATCTCGAGCTCGGGGAGCTGGATCGTGACGGGGGACCCGACGGCGAGGCTCGTCGAGAACGAAGGGATGGGCCGCTTCAGGTTGGCGACCGTCGGCCGCAGCTCCATCGTGATGAACTTCCGGTCGGCGGAGACGACCGGCTTCACGTCGAGGAAGACCCCGTCGTGGACGACGTCGATGATCGGGTCGGCCACGGACGAGGCCTGCGCGATCTCGACGTCGAAGTCCTTCACGTACGTCACCTGGTTCAGGACCTTGAGGTTGGCGCGCTCCGTGTTGAAGACGAGGAGGTGCGGGGCGGTGAGCTGCTCGACGCGCTCCGACTTCGAGACGGCGCGGAGGATGAGCTCGAGCTGGGTGTCGTCGAGGAGGGTGTACTGGACGGAGAGCCCTCCCGAGCCGGTCACGAAGTTCGCGTTGCCGAGGCCGAGGTCGAAGAGCTGCTCCGCCCGCGCGCGCAGGTCCGCGTCGTTCCCCTCCTGGAAGAACGCCCCGAGGTCGGAGCCGGTTCCGATCTCGCCCGGGTTCGTCGGGGAGCCCGGCAGCGTGCCGAAGTCGTCGAAGAGGCCGCTCGTCCCGAGTCCCGGAACCCCGACGCCCCCGGAGTCGTCCCCGAGGCCGCGCCAGTCGATCCCGATGTCCTCGAGGAAGGAGTCCTGGACCTTCAGGAACCGCGTCTGGATCTCGACCATGATCCCCGTCGACTCGCGCAGGTCGGCGAGGAGGTGCTCGATCTTCTCCTGGACGTCGGGGGCCTGGCGGACCACGAGGGTGCCGTTCTGGTACGCGATCGTGTTCCGTTCGTCCGCCGTCCACGACTCCGGGGCGATGTTCGCCTTGATGAGCTCGACCAGCTTGTCCGCGTTGATGACGAGGTACTCCCGCTCCGGGAGCTCTTCCGCCGCGGGCGGGGTCCCGCCGCTCGGCGTGAGGTTGATCTCCCCGGCCGGGAAGTCGCGCACGGGGTGGACGATGTCGCGGACCTCGTACTGGGCGAGGATCTGGCCCCCCTTCAGCTCCTCCTTGTGAACGATCTGGACGACGCCGTTCTTGATGCGCCAGCCGAGCGGGAGGAGATCGCCCATCAGGTCGAGGACCTTCGCGACGGACGTCGACTTGAGGTCGATCCCCCGCAGCGTCTTCTCGTCCGCGCCGACCTCCTCGCGGACGCGCCGGGAGGGGACGAAGTTGACCCCCGTCAGGTTCTGGAAGAAGGAGGCGACCTCCTCGATCCCGGCGTCCTCGAACTTCGCCGGGAAGACCGTCTCCCGGAGCCGGCGGCGGATCGCCTCCTCCTCGGCCCCCTCGGGCGCGACGACCGGCCGGATCTGGCGCGGCTCCCGGACGCTCACCTCGCGCCAGCGGTCGAGGTCGAAGCGCACGGTCGCGGACTGCGGCACGTCCATCGCGTCGAGCTCGGCGAAGGTCCGCTGCCACTCCTCCCGGAGGCGCTGGCGGAGCCGGCGATCCGTCGACTCGTGCCGTGCGGCGACGACGACCTCGCGAAGGTCTTGGGCCTCGCCGTTCTCCGGCTCCATCCCGAGGATCTGGTCGAGGAGCGACTCCGCCTCGGCGTAGCGCTCGGCGACGAAGTCGGCGTTCGCCTCGCCGAAGAGGGCCCGGACCCGGGACTGGCGCCCCTCCCGCTCCTCCTTTTCGCGCCGCTCCTGCTCCGTGCGCGCCCGCGACTCGGTCTCCTGCGTCCGAGCCCGCTCGGCCTCCTCCGACGTCGCGAGCGCCGCGTCCATCTTCTGGCGGAGCACGGCCTCGGAGAGCTCGGGGGTCTGGACGAGGGGGTGGTAGCGGAGGATGAGAAGCGCCTCCCGGAACCTCTCGATCGCCTCCTCGTAGCGCCCCGCCCGCGCGGCGTTCTCCCCGTCGAGGACGGCCTGCTCCGCGGCGATCCGGGCCTTTGCCCGGCGCACGGCCTCGAGCTGGGCGGCGTCCTGGATGAACTCGGCCGCGGACGCCCCCCGCTCGCCGAGGACGGCCTCCGTCTTCCGGAGCCAGTCCCGCGCCGTCTGCGAGGAAGGGTCGACGTCGAGGGCCTGCGCGAACTGGACCAGCGCCCCCCCGAAGTCCGCTCGGTCGAAGGCCTCCTTGCCCCGCTCGATGTACTGGTTCGCCAGCACCCCGGAGCGCTCCTGGCGGAGGCGGAGATTGTCCGCCTCCTGCTGGAGGAAGCGGCTCGCCTCGTCCTGGGCCGGTTCCCGCCCCCGCGCAGCCGCGGGCTCGGTCGGGGCCGCGCCCGGCCCGCCGGGGGGCTGCGCGTCGGCAGAGGGGAGCCCCGCCTCGGACGCGGACGGGGCCGTGCCCCGGCAGCCGAAGAGGAGGAGGGCGAGCGGGGCGGGGAGGAAGAGACTGGTGGACCTGCTCATCGGACCCATTCTCCGTTTGATCTCGATCGGGCGAGCGATCCCTCGGGTCGGTCTCCGGCTCACCGGCGGGGCGAGGGCGAGCCGGCGATCGCGGTCCGGACGACTCCACAGGCGTCTCGGTACCGCACGGAGGGGTAGGAAACCGAGCGGACGACCGTTCGCGAGCGGAAGACGGGGCGGCCGTCCTCCACCTCGCGGGACCCGTCCGGGCGGAACACGGGTAGGCGCAGTTCGACGTCCTCCTCGCGCGGGATCGAGCCGATCTCCTCCAGGACGAACCCGGTCGGCTCGCCGGAGTCGGTCCGGATCGTATCCCCCGGGGAGGCGAAAGTTTCGAAGGTTCGTCCGGTGTCGGCTCCCGTGGCGCGCAGGCTCGCGCGACCCTCCGGGACTCCGAGGACCTCGATCCGGTAGCGTTCCCCGACGAGGGCCCCGACGGCCTCGCTCCGTCGGCTGCGGCGCACCTCGACCCCTTCGACCTGGCTCCGGACGACGGTCACGACGCAGTAGAAGTATCGCGTGGAGGGGCAGACCTCCCGGTCGACCAGCTCGAGCCCCGCCGTCTCCCCTCCCAAGCTCCGGACGCTCTCGGCGTCCCTCCACCGGTAGACTTCGTAGCTCACTCCCTCTCGCGGGTTCCGGTCGTTGTGGAGCCACCGGACGGTGACGCCGCGTTCGTCGACGTCCCCGCGCAGCCCCAGGGGGGGAAGCACCTCCCCTTCGTCGGGGGTCTCCGCCGGGACCCTCGTCCCGAGCGCAACCCACCGTCCGGGCAGATCGGGGACGGCGGGCGCGGGGGCGGACCACCGCTCGGCGAAGGAGACGGGCGGCCGGGCTCCTGTGGCACGCCCGCTCGGTTCGACGAACCGGGCCGCGGCGCCCGACTCGACGGCACTCGCGCGGGATTCCTCCCTCGCGATCCCGCCGCGCAGGCGCACGTGGAAAACGAGGACGATAGCGGCGATCGCGAGGAGCGTCAACACCGCGAGCCGCCCGGCTTCGCCGCGGGGGATCGCGGGGCTCGAGCTCACCGGACCTCCTCCCCGGCGAGCGGGACGTGGGCCTCGAGGAGGACGAGCACCCGGTCCGATCCCCCCCCCGTCGGGTCGGCCGAGAGCTGGATCCGGTCGGGGACGAGGAAGGGCCCCCGATCCCGCCTTCCCAGGAGGGCGGCGAGGGCCGCGGCGTGCACGGACGCGGGAGCGGCATAGCGGAACTTCGCCCGGACGCGCCCTGCTCCCTCCGGCCCAGCAACCACGCGGCCTCCGTCCGGGAAGACGAGGAAGCCGAAGTCGGAGACCCCGCTCGCGACGAGCGTGCCGAGGACGGCCGAGGAGAGCCGGAGTTTCCTCCAACCGAGGACGCTCTCCTCTTCGCTGGGGGTCCGTCCCTCCCGCTCCCACGGCTCCCGCGGGAGGAGATGCGCGATCAGCCTCTCCGGAAGCTCGGGCCGCACCAGCCCCTCGAGGAGCCGCTTCCGCTCCCCCGCGAGGTCGGCAGGCGCGCCCGGGGGGTCGAGGAGGTCTCCGGCGAGGAGGGCGCCGGCCTCGAGCCGGCGGCGTCGCCAGTCTTCCCCCGCCTCCCCCTCCTCGCGCTCCTCCGGAGGCATGCGGGAGAGGGCGGCCGCCGCGCCCTGGAGGACCTGGCGCGCGTCGCCGAAGGCCCGGCCCGCCTCGAGCGCGTTCGGGGCCGTCCGCGTCGCGAACAGGGCGAAGCACGCCAGGGCGATGCCGCCGAGGAGGGCGCGGATGAGGCGCGGTCTCACCCTTCCCCTCCGAACTCCGCGGACCCGCGGAACAGGCGCGCGCCCGCGGGGGCGCCCGCTTCCGGCGGAGGCTCCTCCACGCCCTCCAGCACGACTTCGTACGCCCCGGCCCTCCGGCGGAGCCCGTCCGCGACGCGGGACTGGAAGGCGCGCTCCGCGTCGGAAGCGGCCTCGGGGACGAGCACGGTGAATTCGACGCGGACCCCTCGGGGGGCCGTGCGGAACTGGCATGCCCCGATCTCCCCGGCCGAGGCGATGGCGGCGAGGGCGCGCGCTGGGACCGTCTCCCAGAGCTCCCGCGCCTCGATCTCGGAGAGGAGGCCCTCGACCGCCCGGCGGTCGCGCGCCGCCCCTTCTTTGCGCCTCCAGCGTTCCTCGGCCGCCACGACCGCCCACCGCGCGCGCTCGGCGCGCTCGACGAGCGACTCCGATCGGACCCGCTCCTCGGAAGCGGAGAAGTCCCCGAGGACCCCCGTCGCGAGCAGGAGGGCCGCGGCGGCCGTGAGGGCCGGGAGGGATCGGGCCGCGGCCCGCGCAGGATCGGGCTCGGAGAAGGAGACCGGGAAGCGGACGCGCTCGAGTCCCTGCAGGGCCGCCCCGAGGGCGACGGCGAACGCGGGGAGGTCCCGGATCTCGGCCGAGGCGTAGGCCTGGTGGGAGATGCGGACGCGGTTGAGCCGCAGGACGGGCTCGACCTGGACGTGGAACGTCTCGACGAGGTGGGCGGGAGCGCCCGCCATCCTCGCGGCGTCGCCCGAGAGGAAGATGCGGGAAGGGAGGAACGCTCCGATCCTCCTCCGGTGGAAGTCGAGCGCCTTCCCGATCTCCGTCCCGAGCCGCTCGAGGAAGGACCGCGCCGCCTCCTCCGCGCCGGGGACGGCTTCTCCCCGCGTGATCGAGATCCGCGCGGCCTCGGCCGCCCTCGGCTCCGACCCGGGCGCCGCCGCGAGCGCGCGGGAGATTTCCCGCGACCCGAAAGGGAGGGTGCGGAACCAGGCCGAGTCCCCGGGGAGGCAGACCACGGCGGTCGTGTCCGAGCCCACGTGGACCAGGAGGGCGTCCTCGACCCCCCGGAGGTCGAAGTCGAGGAAGTTCGCGAGGGCGAGGGGTCCGGGAACGACAGCGTCGGGGGCGAGGCCCGCCGGACCGGCTGCCGCGAGGAGATCCTCGAGCGCGGCCGCGGGGTGCGCCGCGACGAGGACTCGGGCTTCGTTCACCGAGATCCGAGGGAGCGTGAGGAACGTGTGCCGGGCACCCGCGCCCGGGGAGGCCCGGTGCTCGAGCGCCTCGGCGCGCGCGAGCTCGAGGAGGCGCTTGCCGGAGAGGGGGGGAAGCGAGACGACCCGGTTGTCCGTCTCGACCCCTGCGATCGCGAGGACGAGGAGGTCCCGGCGCCGGACGAGGTGGCTCACCGTGAAGAGGGCGAGGGCGCGGCGCAGGGCCTGCGCGCGCGCCTCGGGCGGCGCGCCCGAGGCCTCCACGGGGAACTCGAGTCGGTCGAGCCTGCGGACCACGAGCCCCCCGCCGGGGCCGCGACGCATCTCGGCCACGCGCAGCGCCGTCGGTCCGATCTCGAGCCCGAAGGAGGAGAGGCTTCCGATCAAGACGGCGGGGGAGGCGGGGGGCGAGGGAGGGGGCGGATGCTAGCGACGCCCGGAGGAGGGCGCTACTCCCGTGGACGGGGGGGAATCGGAAGGCCGAGCTCCTTCATCGCGACCTGGATGTCCTCCCAGACCTCCTTCTTCGCGTGGGGATTGCGGAGCAGGTAAGCGGGGTGGTAGGTGGGCACCACCGTCCGTCCGTCCCGTCGGAAGACTCTCCCGCGCAGTTTCCCCATCGGCTCGTCCGTCTCGAGGGTGGCGGCCGTCGCCGGCTTCCCGAGGGGGACGATCAGCTCGGGATTCACCGCGGCGATCTGGCGATGGAGGAAGGGGAGGCATGCGGCGGCCTCGTCGGGGAGCGGCGCGCGGTTCTCGGGCGGGCGGCACTTCACGACGTTCGCGATGA
Source organism: Planctomycetota bacterium (assembly GCA_035695825.1). Taxonomy (GTDB): domain Bacteria; phylum Planctomycetota; class UBA1135; order UBA1135; family JAKEFM01; genus JAKEFM01. The sequence continues at coordinate 17,785 of DASRRH010000020.1, forward strand.
AGACCTCCCCGCGCGGGAGCCCCATCCCCGCCTCGACGATCTTCGTCAGGAGTTCCCCCGCCCGCCCGACGAACGGACGCCCCTGAAGGTCCTCGTTCTCCCCCGGTCCTTCCCCGACGAAGAGGATCCGCGCGTTCGGGTTCCCCTCTCCGGGGACGGCGTTCGTCCGTCCCTTGTGGAGCCGGCACTTCGTGCAGGCGCGCACCTCGGCCGCGATCGTCTCGAGCGCGGCGACCTTGGCCTCGGTCGAGAGCTTCGGCGCCGCGTCCGCCGCCGCGTCGAACAGGCTCGGCCCGATGGCGGAACGCTCCGGGACGGGGGGCGGAGGGCTCGCCGGGACCTGCTTCGGAGTCGGGGGGCTCGACCTCTCTCGACGGATCGCGTCGACGCCGGCCGCCGCGGCGTCGAGCAACCGTCGCCGGAGCGCGGCGACCAACTGGAGGGACTCGGCGACGGGATCGTCCGGCACGAGGGGGGATTCTACGGTCCGCCCTTCCTCGCGCCCGCGCGTCCCGGCTTGACGATCCGAGCGACCCGTATAGAGTCCGGTCACCCGTTGTCGACCGCCCATGCCGTGTTTGCGGTTTCCTGGCGCGCTTCCGGTGGCTGCGAAATTCTCCGTGGCGATCGGGGCGGTCGAGTTCCTGAAGACGGAGGGAGACGGGCGGCTCGAGGGGAGCGATCTGGCGGAGAGCGCCCGGCCCCCGAGGCGACCGGGGTTCCCGGCGCGGGGGCCGTGCCGGTCCCCCGATGGATCGATTCTCGACGAACTCGGAAAAAGGCGGACGCTCGGCGTCGAACTTGGGCGCGAGGGAAACGTGGGCCCCATCGAATGGGAGGTGACGAGTTGCATCGCGCGGAAGTGACCCCCGAGCCGGGCTGACCGGTCCTCGGGTACGGCCTCGACCGCGGTCCTGGACGCGGCCTAGCGGAGGCCGCGAAGAGGCATCGCAGATCCGAAGGGTCCTCACGAGGATCCCACGCGGGACGGCTTCGCCTCGGGACCCTGGTGCACGCCGCTGTTGACGAACCCTTGGTTCGTCCTCGATCGATCCCTGGCGACCGTCCGTACGCTCCCGGCGCGGATCCGCCGGCCGTCGGAGCGAGTCAAGTTGCCCCCCGAGCGCGCCTCGACCTTGCCCCCCCTCACCCTCCCCCCGAAGAAGCCCGGCGCTCCCCCGCCCCTCGCGCCCGCCCTGGCGCAGGTCCGCCGCGAAGGGGATGCGCGTCCGGAGTTCGCCGGTCCCCCGCGCGAGTCGGCGCGGCCGCTGCGCCCGCAGGTCCGCGGACCCTTCCTCTTCCTCGGAGACCGCAAGCTGACCGTCCACGGAGTGGCCTACGGCACCTTCGCCGCAGACGCCCGGGGCGACCTCTACCCGCCGCGCGACGTCGTGCGCCGAGACTTCGCCGCGATGCGGGCCGCGCACGTCGACGCGATCCGCACCTACACGCCCCCGCCCGACTGGTTGTTCGAGGAGGCCCGGGGGACGGGGCTCCGCGTGCTGGTCGGGATCTACTGGGATTGCCGCAACTGCGCTTTCGACGACCCGCGGACGCTGCGCGGGGCGGAGGCCGCCGTGCGCGCCGCCGTCGCTCGCTGCAGGCGCTTCCCGGACGTCGTGCTCGCGTACGCGATCGCCAACGAGATCCCCCCCCTGACCGTCCGCTTCCACGGGCGGCGCGTGATCGAGAGGTTCCTCCACCGGCTCTACGGGGTGGCCAAGTCCGAGGACCCGGAAGGTCTCGTCACCTACGCCAACTACCCGACGACCGAGTTCCTCGATCTCGGTTTCCTCGACTTCTGCCTGCTCAACGTCTACCTGCTCGAGCCGCGGGAGATGGGAGGCTACCTCGACCGGATGCTGATCCAGGTCAAGGGGAAGCCGCTCGTCCTCGGCGAGGTCGGCGACGACTCGATGCGCAAGGGGGAGGGGAGCCAGGCGGCCCTCCTCGACTGGACGATCCCGCTCGCCCTCGACAAGGGGTGCGCCGGCGTCTTCGTCTTCAGCTGGACGGACGAGTGGGTGGTCGGCGGCCACCGCGTGGAGGACTGGCGCTTCGGCCTCGTCGACCGGGAGCGCAACCCGAAGTCGGGCCTCGCGGTCGTGCGTCGCCGCTTCGGCGAGAGTCCCTCCGCCCGCCACCCGCGCTGGCCGCGCGTCTCCGTCGTCGTCTGCAACTACAACGGCGGCGCGACGCTCGAGGAGACGCTGCGCTCGCTCCTCGACCTCGACTACCCCGACTTCGAGGTGATCTACCTCGACGACGGCTCGACCGACCGGAGCCTCGACGTCGCCCGGCGCTTCGACGGCCGCCTCCGCATCGTCCGACAGGAGAACCGCGGACTCTCGCTGGCGCGAAACGTCGGCGCGCAGGCGGCGACCGGCGAGATCGTCGCGTATACGGACTCGGACGCGTTCGCCGATCGCGACTGGCTGCGGCACCTCGTGCGGACTCTCGAGTCGGGCGCCTTCGTGGCCTGCGGCGGCCCGAGCCTGGCGCCGGCGTCGGACGGCCGGACCGCTCGGTTCATCGCGGTCTCCCCGGGCAATCCGACGGTCGTGCTGCGGGACAACGTGGAGGCGGACCACATCGCCGGCGTCAACATGGCGTTCCGGCGCGAGGCGCTGCTCGCCATCGGGGGCTTCGACCCCGTCCACACCCGGGCGGGCGACGACGTCGACATCGGCTGGCGGCTCCAGGACGCCGGCATGCGACTCGGCTTCTGCCCGGCGGCGATCGTCTGGCACCACCCGCGGCCGTCGATCGGACGCTACCTCCGGCAGCAGTACGGCTATGGCGAGGCCGAGAACCAGCTCGAGAGGAAGCATCCCGAGCGCTTCAACCTCGGCGGCTACATCCGGTGGGGGGGGAGGGTCTACGGGGGCGGGTTCCAGCGCACTTCGGCGCTGTTTCGCCCTTTCATCTACCACGGCCGGCTCGGGTCGGCGCCGTTCCAGACCCTCTACCAGAAGGACCCCTCCTACCTCCTGTTCGGGCCGTCGATGATCCACTGGTACTTCGGCTGGATCCTGCTCCTCGCGCTCTCGCCCTTGTCGGGCTGGCTCGGCGCCGTCGGCGGCGTCCTGCTCCTCCTCTCGATCGGGGTGGCATTCGTCTCGGGGTGGACGACGGAGGTGCCGGGGCCCCTCGGCCGCCGCGAGACCCTCCGGAAGGTGGCCACCGTCTCGCTCTTGCACTTCCTGCACCCGCTGGTGCGCTGGTCGGGGCGGGTGGCCCCGTCGAGGCGCCGGCCGGCGCTGGCGACGACGCCGCCGCGGACGCCGGGCGTCGACCGCCGGCTCCTGCGCGCCTGGGCGCGCGAGCTCCGCCACTTCGGTCCGCGTCGGAAGCAGCAGCGCCGCTACTGGGGCCCCGGGGGGGGCGACCGCGAGGTCTTGGTTCGCGAGCTGCACCGCGAGCTGAAGGCCCGAGGCACCAGCGTCTCCTACGGCCAGGAGTGGGTGAACTGGGACCTCTCCGTGAACGGTTCGCTGCTCGCGGATGGACGCATCTACACGGCGCCCGAGCACTACGACCGGGCCCTCTGCTTCGGCTTCCTCGCGCGCACCGGCCGGTTCGCGCGCGGGGCGCTCCTTCTCCTCTCGGGGGCCGCCGCCTTTCTGACGTGGCGGAGCGCCTTCTTCCTGCCGGTCTGGACCCTGCCTCTCGGTCTGTTCGCGAGGATCGTCGCCCGCCGCGCCCGGCTGCGGCACACGGCGTGGGCGGCGATCGATGCGGTCCTCGAGCGCCGCGGGGCCCGGCGATTCGAGCGGAGCGGGGCGTGACGGGGAACGTCCCTCGCCCGAGCGACCGCCGGCTATGGCTCCGCCTGCTTCGGCAGGTTCGGCCGTACGGCGGGCACGTGCTCCTCCTCTTCGTCCTCGGGCTTGCGGCGACGCCGCTCGCCCTCCTCCAGCCCCTCCCGATCAAGATCGCCGTCGACAGCGTGCTCGGCGATCACCCGCTGCCGCGCTTCGTCGGCGCGCTGGTGCCGGACCCGCTCGCCGCGTCCAGGGAGGGGAGGCTGGCCGTCGCCGTCGTCCTGCTGGTCGGGACCGCGCTCCTCCTGCGGCTCCAGGTTCTCGGCACCTGGCTCCTCACGACCTGGACCTCCCAGCGCATGGTCCTCGACTTCCGGGCGCGGCTCTTCCGGCGCGCGCAGCGGGTCTCGCTCGCCTACCACGACACGAGGGGGACGACCGACTCGAGCTACCGGATCCTCTACGACGCCCCGTCGATCCAGCACCTGGCGATCGACGGCGTCCTCCCGTTCCTCACCTCGGCGGTCTCGTTCGGGGCCATGCTCCTCGTCATGGCGCTCCTCAGCCTCGAGCTCGCCGGGGTGGCGCTGGCGATCGCGCCCGTCCTGTTCCTCGCCACGCACCACTACGGGAGGCGGCTCCGCCAGCGCTGGCGCAGCGTGAAGAAGCTCGAGAGCGCCTCCCTGTCGGTCGTCCAGGAGGCCCTCTCGGCCGTCCGCGTCGTCAAGGCGTTCGGGCGCGAGGAGCGGGAGGAGAGCCGGTTCGAGGAAGTCTCGAACCGCGGGATTCGCGAGAACCTGGCCGTCGCCCGGGCCGAGAGCGTCTTCGGCATCGTGATCGGCCTGACGCTGGCCGTGGGCACGGCGAGCGTGCTCTGGATCGGCGTGCGGCGCGTGGAGGCGCGGGCCCTGACCGTCGGCGACCTGCTGCTGGTCATGGCCTACGTGGCGCAGATGTACGAGCCGCTGCGGACGATGAGCAAGAAGCTCGCCGGGCTGCAAGGCTCTCTCGCGAGCGCCGAGCGGGCCTTCGAGCTGCTCGACGAGGCCAAGGAGGTGCCGGAGAAACCCGACGCCCGGTCCCTCCCGAGCGCGCGCGGCGCCATCCGCTTCGAGCGGGTCTCCTTCACCTACGACGGCCGGAAGCCCGCGCTCGCCGACCTCTCCTTCGAGGTCGAGGCGGGCGCCCGCGTCGGGATCGCCGGGCGCACGGGCGCCGGCAAGACCACCCTCGTCAGCCTGCTGATGCGCTTCTACGACGTGACGTCGGGCCGGATCCTCCTCGACGGCGTCGACCTGCGCGACATCCGGCTGCGCGACCTGCGCAACCAGTTCGCGATCGTCCTGCAGGAGCCGGTCCTCTTCTCGGCGAGCATCGCCGAGAACATCGCCTACGCCCGGCCCGAGGCCGGCGCGGACGAGATCGTCGCCGCCGCCCGGGCGGCCAACGCCCACGACTTCATCGCGGGGCTGCCCGACGGGTACGCCACCCTGGTCGGCGAGCGCGGCATGAAGCTCTCGGGCGGCGAGCGACAGCGCATCTCGCTCGCCCGCGCCTTCCTGAAGGACGCGCCGATCCTCGTGCTGGACGAGCCGACGAGCGCCGTCGACACGAGGACCGAGCGGGGGATCCTCGAGGCGATGGAGCGCCTGATGGCCGGGCGCACGACGTTCATCATCGCGCATCGGCTGGGAACTCTGACGGGGTGCGACGTGCGCCTCGAGCTCGAGCAGGGAAGGTTGGTCGAGTCCGACGCCCGCGTCGCGGAGGAGGCGCCCCGTGCTTGAACGGCGGACGGGCCGCGTCCGGGAGGGCCGGCGTTGACGGAGGCGCTTCGCGTCGTCGTGACCGGGCTCGCCGCCACGTATCCCTTCGGGGGCGTCTTCTGGGACTACGCCCAGTACGCGCTCGGCTTCCTGCGTCTCGGCCACGACGTGCTCTATCTCGAGGACACCGGCCAGTGGTGCTACGACCCGGCGCAGGGCACGTTCGTCGAGGACGGCGCGGGCAACGCGTGCCTCCTCGCCGCGTCCCTCGAGCGTCTGGACGGCCGGCTCGCGGGACGCTGGTTCTACCGCGACGCGCGCGGCCAGCCCTGGGGGCGCCCCTGGCCCGACGTCGCCGCGTTCGTCCGCTCGGCCGACCTGTTCCTGAATATCTCCGCCGCCTGCTGGATGCGGGAGGAATACCTCGCCGCCCGGCGGCTCGCCTTCCTCGACAGCGACCCGATGTACACGCAGGCGTCCGTGCCCGGTTACCGGACGGGCGCCGTCGATGCGGAGGCACGCGAGCGCGTCGAGAGGCTGCTCCGCCACGACGTCTTCTTCACATTCGGCGAGAGCGTCGGCCGGCCCGAGTGCCGGATCCCGACCGAACTCTTCGACTGGGTCCCGACCCGGCAGCCGATCGTCCTCGACTGCTTCGCCGCGAAAACCGTCGAGGTCGCGCGGCGTCGGCCCCTGCTGACGACCGTCGCTTCGTGGGAGCCGCGCGAGCGCGGCCCCCGGGTCCGCGGCGTGCAGTACGGGGGGAAGAGCCGCGAGTTCCTCCGCTTCCTCGACCTGCCACGCGCGTGCTCGCTCCCCCTCGAGGTCGCGCTGACCGGACCCGCCCCGCGCGAGGAGTTGGTCGAGCACGGATGGCGCGTCCGCGACGGGCTCGAGGTTTCGCGGGACCCCTGGGTCTACCGCGCCTACCTGGCGAGCTCGCTCGGCGAGCTCAGCGTCGCCAAGAACGCCTACGTCGAGGGGCGTACGGGCTGGTTCTCGTGCCGCACGGCCTGCTATCTGGCGCTCGGCGTGCCGGCCGTCGTCCAGGACACCGGCTTCTCCCGCCACCTGCCGACCGGGGAGGGGCTGTTCGCCTTCGAGACGGCGGAGGAGGCCCGGACGGGGATCGAGGCGATCCGTGCCGAGCCGGAGCGCCACGCGCGGGCCGCGCGGGAGATCGCCCGCGCGTTCTTCGACTCGGACCGCGTCCTCCGCGGGCTTCTCGATCGTGCGCTCGGGAGTCCGCGGGTCGCGGCGGGCAAGGAGGCGTCGTGACGCGAGCGCTCGTCACCGGCTGGTTCAGCTTCGAGCGGATGGGCGCGACGGCGGGCGATCTCCTGGTGCGCGACGTCGTCTGCGGCTGGCTCGAGCGCGCCGGGCTCCCCCACGACGTCGCCGTCGCTCCGCCCTTCCGGGACGGCGTGTCGCTCGCGACCGTCGATCCCGGGGGCTACACCCACCTCCTCTTCGTCTGCGGCCCGTTCGGCAACGACGAGAGGACGGGGGGCCTCCTCGAGCGCTTCGCCCACTGTCGGCGGATCGGCGTCAACCTGTCGATGCTGCACGACCTCGAAGAGTGGAATCCTTTCGACGTGCTCTTCGCGCGCGACGGCTCGCGCGGGGCGGCGCCCGACGTGACCTTCGCCGCGCGCGCGCCGGCCGTCCCGGTCGCGGGCCTCGTCCTGGTGGCGCCGCAGAAGGAGTACCGGAAGCGCGGCCGCCACGAGGAGGCGAACGCGGCCCTCCGCGAAGTGCTGGCGGCGCGTGAAGCGGCGGCGGTGACGATCGACACGCGGCTCGACGCGAACGCGACCGGCCTGCGCTCGCCGCGGGAGGTCGAGTCGCTGATCGCCCGGATGGACGTGGTCTTGACCACGCGCCTGCACGGCCTCGTCCTGGCCCTGAAGAACGGCGTCCCGGCGCTCGCCGTCGACCCGATCGGCGGCGGCGCCAAGATCGCGGAACAGGCACGCGTGCTCGGCTGGCCCCGCCTCTTCCTCCCCGAGCGGCTCGACCCCGACGGCCTGCTCTGCGCGTTCGACTGGTGCCTGACCGAGGAAGCGCGACGCATGGCGCGCGGGTGCGCCGAGCGCGGCCGACGCGCGGTCGAGGATACGGAGCGGCGCTTCCTCGCCGAGGTCCGGGGCTCGGAGGCGAGGCTCTGATGCCGGCGCGCATCGTCGTCTCCTCCTACATGGTCCGCTACCCGCTCGGCGGGATGCTCTCCTGGGTCCTCCAGTACCTCGTCGGCTTCCGGCGCCTGGGCCACGACGTCTTCTTCGTCGAGAAGGCGGGCTCCGCGAACGCCTGCTTCGACCCCGAGCGCGGCGTCCTGTCCGACGACTGCGCCTTCGGCACGCGCGCCCTCGGCGAGCTGCTCGCGCGATTCGGGCTCGGCGAGCGCTGGTGCTTCGTCGACGCCGCCGGCCGGTACCACGGCATGAGCCGGGAGCGCGCCGAGGCGGTCTGCGCCAGCGCCGACCTCTACGTCGACATGGGAGCCCACGGCGACTGGGACGCCGAGACCGAGCGCGCGCAGGTGCGGGTGCTCCTCGACGGCGAGCCGGGTTTCACCCAGGTCAAGCGGGCGCGGGCGCTCGCCGCCGGCCGGCCAATGGCCGGATTCGACTTCCACTACACCACCGGGCAGAACGTCGCCAAGGGGGGGAGCACGGCGCCGGCCGCCGGCGCCGCCTGGCGGGCGATCTTCCATCCGGTGGACGTCGACCTGTTCCCGCCGAGCGCCCCCCCCGCCGACGCCCCGTTCACGACGGTCATGAACTGGCAGTCCTACGAGCCGGTCGTATGGGGCGACCTGCGCCTGCGACACAAGGACGTCGAGTTCGAGAAGTTCGCGGATCTTCCTCGCCGGACGCGCGTGCCCCTCGAGATCGCCGTCTCGGGCCGCGGCCTGCCGCAGGCGAGGCTCCAGGACCTCGGTTGGCGCGTCCAGTCGTCCCACCGGGTGACCCGCAGCTTCGATTCCTTCCGCGCCTACGTGCAGGGGTCGCTCGGCGAGTTCGGCGTCTGCAAGAACGGGTTCGTCGCCACCTGCAGCGGCTGGTTCAGCGACCGCAGCGCCGCGTACCTGGCGAGCGGCCGCCCCGTCGTCCTCCAGGACACCGGCTTCAGCGCCCACCTGCCGTGCGGCGAGGGACTCTTCGCCGTGACCGGCCCGGAGGACGCCGCCGCGGCGCTCGAGGCGATCGCCGGCGACTGGCGGCGTCACGCGCGCGCCGCCCGCGCGCTCGCCCGCGAGCACCTGGATGCGCGTCGGGTCCTCTCGCGATTCCTCGCCGAGATCGGGGTCTCCGGCGCCCGGCCCCTGCGATCCGCGCCGTGAGGGGCGCGGCCTATCGCGCGGCCGCGTGGGCGGCGGCGTAGTCCGCGATGGTCTGGTCGAGGAACGCGAGAGCCGCGTCGCGTCCGGCGAAGCCGCCGGGGACCATCTTGCCGGGCCCCTTGTAGTTCGCGAACCAGGTCTCGAGGATCTGCGTCACTCCCGGGAAGCGCGCATCCAGGTCGGCGAGATCCTGCACCGCCTCGAACGGCGATCCCTTGACGACGGCGAGGATCTTGTCGTCCTTCTCCCCGCTGTCCGTCAGGCGGATCAAGCCCACGACGCGCGTCTCGACGACGGCGCCGCGCGGAAGCGAGGCCCCGAGAACCAGGATGTCGGTCGGGTCGCCGTCGCCGCCCCGCTCCTTGGAGAGGACGGTCCGCGGGACCATGCCGTAGTTCGTCGGGTAGCCGAGGTACTTCACGACGCGCGGGTTGCCGTCCTTGATGTCCCAGTGGAGCAGCCCGTCCTCGTTCTTGACTTCCCACTTGTCGAGCCGACCCGCCGGGATCTCGACCACGGCGCGCACGCCACCCCCCTCGGTGCGCGGCTCCCAGCCGGTGAGGAAGTTGCGCTCCCCTTCGATCGTCCGCTCGTCGAGGAACCGCGCGCCGGCCGCGATCGGCGGGGAGGAGGCCTGCGCTCCGGCCGCGGGCGGGGGGGAGGGGGTCTGCAAGCCCACCCCGGTGAAGCCGCAGAGGATCGCCGCCGTGGCGAAGAAGGAGAAGGCTCGGGTCGTCGTCATGGATTCGCCGGAGGAGTGAGTGAGCCTATCGGAGCAGGGTAAAGAAGGGTCAAAGTAGGGGTGAGGATCGGCGCGGGGGGGGCGTTTTCTGGAATTCAGGCGGACGAGGCGGGATCGCGACGCGATCGCCTTCCCCGGCGCGGACGGGGGGGAGGCGGTCGCGCGGGAGGCTTCGTCCGGGCGCTAGCCGCCGAGCGCCCGCAGCCGGAGGGGAACCTCGGGATCGGTCCCCCCCCGCTTCAAGTACTCGCCGTAGCAGCGCCGCGCGCTCGCGCGGTCGCCGGTGCAGTCGGCCAGGCGGCCGAGGTGCTTCCAGCATTCCTTGTAGATGGGGTCCTCCCTCGACTCGGGGTCGAGGGCGAGGACCGTCTCGAAGGCAAGCGCCGCTTCGGCCGACCGCCCGAGGTTCGCGGCGGCGAGGCCGAGGTGGTAGTGGGCGCGCGTGTACCGGGGATCGAGCCGGATCGCCTCGCGGTACGCCTCGGCGGCGCTCGCGAGGTCGCCTCGGCCGCGCCGCGCCTCGCCCTGGTGAAACCGGGCGCGGGCGAAGCTCGGGTCCGCCTCGGCCGACTTCGCGAATGCCTCTTCCGCGCGGTTCCACTCGCCGACCTCCATCCAAAGAAGACCCAAGCCGAGCCATCCCAGGGGATCTCGCGGGTACTCCGCGATCTGGGCCTGTCGGGTCCTCAGCGTCCGGTGCCAGAGGTCCTTTCTCTCCTGGAGGCGGCGGTGCTCGAGGGCCTTCCGGGGCTCGCCTGCGCGCGACCAGATCTGCGCGAGCATCGCGTGGGCGCGAGCGGCGTCGGGATGGTGGGGGGCGCGCGCGATCATCCGCTCGAGGGGGTCGCGCGCCTCGTCGGCCCGGCCCGCGCGGAAGGAGACGAGCCCCGACGCGAAGAGGAGGCCCGGCTCCTCCGGATGTCTCGCGAGGGCCTCCCGGAGGAGCGCCTCCGCGTCGGGGAGCCGATCGGCGTCGAGGAGGACGCGCGCGAGGGCGTTGGCGACCCCCGCGTCCGAGGGGTCGAGGGCGCGGGCCCTCTCGAGGCTCGAGGCGGCCTCGTCGAGTCGGTGGAGGTCCTGGAGGCAGAGCCCCGCGTAGAGGAGGGGGCGGGCGTCGCGTGGGTCGGCCGCCGCCGCGCGCTCGAGCCGCTCGAGCGCGGCGTGGAGCTTCCCCGCCTCGAAAAAGGCCCTCCCTTCCTCGAGGTCGCCCGCCGCGAGGAAGGGGAGGAGGGCCGCGATCACTTCCCGACGGGCGTCCAGAGGTACTCTTCGACGAGCGGGACGTCGGACGAACGGGGCGTGAGGAGGGCCGACTCGGGCCGCGGTCCCCGCCCCGGACCCGCGAACTCGGCGTTCGCCATGCGGCGGGGGAGCCCCTTCGGGCGGATCCAGAAGGAGTTGACCCCGGTCGTGCCGTACTCCCTCGGCCAGGCGTAGCCGGCCCAGTGTCGCTCCGCGACGTCGGTCTCGAACGGGACGTCGGCCCGGAAGAGGTAGCCCGCACCCTCGGCCTCCTCCGTGTCCGCGCCGGGGGTGAGACCGCGCGGAAGGAGGGAGGCGGCGGCGAGGTCGGCGAGCGTTCCGTACTCCGGAAGCCCGTCCCCGTCCCGGTCGCGGATCCCCCGCGCCCGGAAATCCTCCTGCGCCTCGCGGAGCGCGAGGAGGGCGGCGAGCGCCTTCTCTTCCGATCCGCGGAATCCCTCCGTCCGTCCCCCCGGACTGATCGGGAGCATGTTCTCCGGGCTCATGAGCTCCAAGATGGGGACGGGGGACGTCCCCGCCCAGAAGTGGAGGGCTTCGGGCGCCTCGTTCGTCTCGAGGCCGACGGCGAGCTTCTCGATCGGCTTCGAGCGCGAGGCGAGACCGAGTGCGAACGGACGGAGAAGGCCCTGGATCGCCTCGATCCGCGCGAAGATCCACTTCGAACGCAGCCGTCCCGCCGGGAAGAGCTCCTGGAAGAGCGGATCGGTCGCGAGGGAGGAGCGCGAAGGGCTCGCCTCTCGCATCCGGCGGATCGTGTCCGGGGCGAATCCGGCGAGGAGCGCATCTCCGTCGATCGAGAGAAAGACCGGCGGCCAGCCTCGGAATCGGGCGACGGCGAGCCCCTCGTCGACCCCCTCGACCGGGATCCCCCAGCGGCCGAGCCTCTCGACGATCGAGTCGAGACGCGCGCTCGCGCGAAGGGAGAGCGCGAGGCCCCACCCGCGAAGGTCGTGATTCCCGACGAACAAGGCCGCGAGCGCCTGCCGGGTGAAGACGACCCCCTGCCCCGCGAAGGTCGAGGCGATCCAGTCGAGACCCTCCTCCACCTCGGGCCCCGAACGGAGGGAAGCGAGACCGGCGACGGCGGCGCGAGCCATCTCGACCGCGGGGTCTCCTTCGCTCCCCTCCTCCGGCGCCCGGAGCCCACGGAGCCGACGATGCAAGGCGGGGAGGTCGAGTTGGAATCCGGCCGCGAGACCGGCCTCGGCCGGGATCCGGTCGACGGGGCCGGGACCGGCGGGCTCCTGCCGAAACGCCTGATAGAGGGGGAAGAGCGGGTGGCGGCCGTCGAAAAGGAGTCGGATGTCCGTGCGCATCGCCCCCGACCGTTCCTCGACGAACGTCACGAGCGCTCCGACGAGGAGATCGATGAGCCGGTCCACCTTCCGGAGGGTCTCCTCGGGAGGCCTTCGCCCCTCGATCGGGGCGCGGCGGAAGGCCCTCCGCAAGAAGGTGTGGATCGCGGTCCCGGGCAGGAGAAGGAACTCCGAGCCGGGGCCCGCTTCCGACCGCGCCTGCCGGAAGCCCGGGTCGTCCGGCAGCGAGGGCGCGCTCTCCTCGCCGCGGGCCCGGCGCAGCATCTGGTTGAGCCCCTCTCGATCGTTCGCCGCGAGGACGAGGTCCCCGTGGACGGCGTAGGCGAACTCTCCGGAGAAGGTCCGGGGCTCGTCCGCCGGAAGGCGCTGCAGGCGCTCCCGGGGAAACCCCACGATCACGAGGGCGAATCGCGTTTCGAAGGGCGATCCCTCCTCGGTGGGGCGGACCGCCTCGTGGATCCAGATCCGATCCCGGAGGCGCTCCATCTCCTCCGGGGGGATCCCGAGCTCCCACCCCGCCGCGATCTCGAGAGCGTCCCGGAACGCGTCGGCCGCGTTCCGCCTCTCGGATCCCGGCCCGAACTCGCACGCGGACATCGCGGAGCGGGCCGGGTGCTTCAGCAGGAGGTAGACGAACGTCTCCTTCGGGAGGAGGGCGGCCGGGTCGAGCGCGGGGGAGTCCTGCGGAAGGGTCCCGACGGGGATCGCGGCGAGGAATTCGAGGAGGGTTCTCACCGTCGCCCGAGGAGTTCGACGAGCGTCCCTTCGTCGAGCCGCCCGAAGTCCTGACCGAGCAGCGTGCCCGGCGGATAGCCGGCGTCGAGGGCCTTTCGCAGGAGCTCCTGAGCCCGCTCCTTGTCCCCGAGTTCGCCGAGGGCCCGCGCGCACGCGACCATCGTCTCCGGCCGGTTTCCGTCGCGGGCGAGGGCGAGCTCCACGTGGGGGCGGGCCTCCGCGTCCTTCCCCTCCTTGGCGAGCGCACGGGCGAGGCGAGCGTGAGCGACGGAGTCGTCGGGCCGGAGGGAGACGAGTCTCGCGAAGCACTCCGACGCCGATCCGCACCGCCGCGCGCACCGGAGCTCGTGCTCGCCGAGGAGAGAGAGGCTCCCGGCGTCGAGCGCTCCTTCTCCCGCCACCCGGGCGATCGCGGCGTGGCCCGCCTCGTCCTCCCCGTGCTCCGACCGCGCGACCGCGGCGCGGAGGCGGGGAAGCAGCCAGTCGGGCGCGAGCTCCCCCGAGCGGTCGAAGAACGGGAGGGCCTCCTTCCAGCGGTCTCGGGGAACCCCTTCCCCCTCGAGGAAGAGGGCCTCCGCCGCCGCGCGGCGGGCGCGCGGGGGGAGCGAATCGAGGTCGAACGGGGCCTCCGAGGGGCGAGCGGCCCCGCAAGTCCGAGCGAGCGCCTGGGCGGCGAGCTTCGTCTCGAGGGCCTCTCCCTCCGAGGCGAGCCGCGAGAGCTTGCCGAACGCGCTCGAGTCCCCTCCGCGAGCGAGGGTCTCGAAGGCCGCGATCCGGACCCGGGGGTCCCCCTTCAGCATCCGCCCCGCGAAGTCGAACACGAGCGAGCCGAGGGGAGACACCGCGGAACCCTCCCCCCCGCGGAGGCTCCGGCCGCCCCAGAATTCCGAGAGGGTGCGCGCCGCGCCCGCCTGTGCATGGACGTCGGGGTCGCGGAGCGCCCGAGCGACGTAGGAGGGGACCGCGAGGTCGGCGGCGAGGCGCGTCGCCTCGGAAGCCTCCGTCCGCTCCTCGGGCGGAAGCGGGGACCCGCCAAACAGGGAAAAACCGATCGGCGGGCCGAGACCCGCGTCCGCGGGGCGCTTCTCGAGGAAGGCGAGGAGCATCAGCCCTTGGCGGTCCCCGGCCAGGGCGAGCTCCCGGACGGCCGTTTCCCGCACGAACGGGTCCGCCTCGACGCGGACGACCTCGCGCAGCCGCGTCGCCCCGCTCCGCCCGGCGGCGCTCGCGAAGGCGTGAACCGCGTAGGCGCGGAGGATGGCGTCCTCGTCGGCGAGTCGGCGCTCGATGGCGGGGACCGTGGAAGGGTCGGCGAGGTCGGCGAGGCCAATCAGCGCGTGGAGCCACGCCTCCGTCCGCGGGGGGGAGAGCGTCTCCTCGAAGGCGCGGGCCGCCGCGTCCCCCCCGATATGCAGGATCGCCTCCCGCGCCCGCGAGCCGACGATCGAGTCGGGGGACCTGCGGAGGGCGCGGACCAGCCAGCGGGGCGCGCGCTCGTGCAACGCAGCGACGGCGGGAGGGAGGGGCTCCGTCGCGGTGCAGAGCCACTCCCCGACGAGCGCGTCGGCGACCTGGTCGAGCTCCGCCTGGCGCCGCTCGGCGAATCCCGAGACCTCCGCGCTCCCCTTCCTGTCGCGGGCGACCTCCCGGAGGACGGGGAGCGCGGCGACGCCGGCCTCCGTGAGGAGCTTCTCGGCGATGCCTCGCGGCCCGCCGCGCAGGCCAAGGGCGCGTGCGTAGCCGAGGAGCTCCGTCCGGCGCTCCGGGGCGAGGTCGGGGATCCGGTCGACCAGGTACTCGGCTCCCACCGTCTCCCGCGGATCGAGATCCAGGCGGAGGCTCCGGAGCCGCTTCGCCTCCGCGGCCGCGTCGTTCCCGGGGGCGTCCGCCGCTCTCTTCTCGGAGAGGGCGAGGGCGAGGAGGGCCCGGTGCTCGCGTTCCCCGCCATGGACGACGAAGTCGAGGGTCTCCTTGAACCGGCGACTGCTCCGGTCGAGCGCCGCGTCGAGGTCGTCCCAGTACTCGGCGAGCATCCCCATCCTCTGGAAGGAGAAGGCCCGCCGCGCACGCGCCTCGGGAGGGCTCGCCGGCGTCGCGAGCGCGGCCGAGAAGTCGGAGACCGCCGCCGCGTGATCCCCCGCCGCCGCGGCGGCCACGCCGGCGAGGAGGAGGCCGGAAGGGTTCGTGCGGTCCGCCTGCAGGGCGCGTTCGAACCCGGCCCGGGCGACCTCGAGGTCGCCCATGGCGAAAGCGCAGACCCCCGCCGCCCGCATCGCCCGGGAACCGGTCGGACCGGTGTCGACCGAGGCGGCCTCGAAGTCCGCTCTCGCGCCGGGGAGATCGCCGCGGTCGAATCGGGCCGCGCCGCGTCGCAGGAGCGCGCCGACGGATCGCGGGGAGCGCCGGACCGCCTCCTCCGCGTCGGCGAGCGCGCCGCTCGGATTGCCGATTCGCGTGCGGATCTCGGAGCGGAGAAGGAGGGCCTCGACGTTCTCGGGCGCGAGGGAGAGGGCCTCGGAGACGGAGAAGATCGCTCCGTTCGTCTCGTCCTTTCCTCCGGGCTCTCCCAGGGCGTCGAGCGCCCGCGCCCGACCAAGGTGGGCTGCGACCGACATCGGATCGACCTCGATCGCCCGATCGAACTTCCCCCTCGCCTCGAGGTTCTTTCCCTCCCGGAGGAAGGCGTGGGCGAGGTGGAGGATCGCCCGCATGTTCTTGTCGTCGGCCACCTCGGCCCGTCGCGCGAGGTCGACCTGCTCGGCGGAGATCGGCGAGGCGGGGTCGGCCGGAAGGGGGCGGAGCAGCTCCTCGGCCACCGCGCGGCGCGAGTCCGCCTCGGCCTCGAGGTCCGCGATCGCCTCCGCGTGCTTTTCGAGGGCCTCGTAGGCCATCCCGCGTCCGTGCAGGGCTTCGAAGTCTCCGGGGCGGACCTCGAGGATCGCCGTCCACTCGCGGACCGCGTCGGCCGTCTTGCCGGCGTCCGCGAGGAGCGAGGCGTGGCGCTTGCTGAGGTCAAGGTTTCCCAACCGGGAGCCGCGGCGCTCGATTTCCAGGGCCCGGCCGTAGGCGTTCGCCGCCTCCTTGGGGTTATTCGCTTTCTCGTAAACCTCGCCGAGCGTCTCGAGAAAGGCGGGCGCGTCGGGCTGGAGGTCGGCCGCGCGGCGCGCCTCGTCGAGCGCGGCGGCGAGGTTCCCGTCCTGGAGGAACCGGGTCGCCCTCTCGTTAGCCTCCCGAGCCGCGGGGTTCCCGCGGGGAAGGCCGGCCGAGTCCCCCCCGCGCAGGAGGGTCACGGCGAGGACGACGAGGAGGAAGAGCCCCGCGGCGGCCCCGGCGGCGATCGAGGCGGCGATCGAGACGCGCGCGCTCCGCGCCTTCTTCCAGAGCCGGTAGGGGAGGGACGCGCGCTTCCCCTGGATCGGCTCGTCGCGCAGGAAGCGGTGGAGGTCCTCCGCGACCTCGAGCGAGGTGCGGTAACGCCGCTCCGAGTTCTTCTCGATGCACTTGAGGACGATCGTCTCGAGGTCGCGCGGCACGCGGGGATTCCTCTTCCGCGGGGCGGCGGGCTCCGCGAACAGGATCTGGCGGATCACCTCCTGGGAGGAGTCCCCGTCGAACGGGGGGCGCAACGCGAGGGCCTGGTAGAGGGAGACGCCGAGGGAGTAGACGTCCGTCCTCCGGTCGATCGGGACGCGCTTCGCGGTGAGCTGCTCGGGGCTCATGTAGAGGGGGGTCCCGAGCATGTCCCCCGTCCGCGTCAGGGAGGCCGTCCCCTCCTCGCGGGCGAGGCCGAAGTCGGTGACGCGGGGCTCTCCCTCGCGGTCGAGCAGGATGTTCGCCGGCTTGACGTCCCGGTGGATGATCCCCTGCTCGTGCGCGTGGTGGAGGGCGCGCGCGACCTTCTCGAAGAGCTCCGCCATCCGCTGGACGTGGGCGTGCTGGAGCGCCGAGGGGGAGATCTCCCGCTCGACCGTCCCGGGAGGGGGGGGCGGGGCCGGCGCCCCCGGTCTCCACGGCTCGCCCTCCGCGTCGAGGAGGTCCCCCTTCGCCTCCGTGATCACGAGGGGGACGTCGTCCTCCCGCGGAGCCCCGGCGGGCCGGCTCATCCCCTCGAGGAGGCGGTCGAGCGAGGTCCCCTCGACGTACTCCATCGCGATCCAGTGCTGCCCCTCCTCGGCCCCGGCGGCGAAGATCGGAACGATGTTCGGGTGGTGGAGGCGCGCGGCCGCCTCGGCCTCCCGCTTGAAGCGCTCGACCCGGGCAGGCGAGGCCGTGAGGTCGACGGGCAAGACCTTCAGGGCGACGGTGCGCCGGAGCGTCGTCTGCTCGGCGACGTAGACCACGCCCATCCCCCCGCGACCGATCTCGCGGATCAGCGTGAAGTCGCCGAGGGTGCGCACCCCCGGATCCATCTCTCTTCCCTCGGAGGACATAGGGAGTCCCCATCCTACCTGTGGAGGCGTCGGGGGTGGCCACCCGCGAAGGGGGCCGCGCACGGATGCGCAGACGGCGGCGGGCTATCTCGACGCGCCGTCCGGCGGCGGGTTCAGCGAAGCTCCCGGATCCGCATCCGCGTGATCCTCATCCGGGTCCCCTCCGGGATCGCGAAGGCGACGGCCCCCTTGCGCGACAGGCCCCATTTCACTTCCTCCTCCGTCGGCGCGATCTCCGACCCGGCGATCTGCTCCTGGAGGCGGCTCCCGACGAAGGAGACGGAGAGCGTGTAGCTCTTGCCCGGGGCGATCCCCTTCGCGCCCATCACGAAGGGGTACTGCGCGGACCTCTCGACCGCCCGCGTGTCGCGCGGCATCCGGAAGAAGAGCGTCGGCTCGCCCTGGTCGAGCGTGAACTCCATGTCGAGCACGAAGTCGCGCCACTGCTCCCGATCCCCGATGCTGAGGACGCCTTCCTTCCCGACGCCCGGGTCGGGGCCGGTGATCGTGAGGACCCCACCGTCGATGCGGTGGGAGAACCCCTTGAGGGGGCTCGACGCCCAGCTCTGCGCGCCCTCGCCCGAAAGGAGGTCCCTCCACGGCGTCTTCTCGATCGCGTCCCGCGTGAAGACCCGGGCGCAGAGGGCGTCCGACTCCTGGATCGTCTCCTTGTAGAGGCGCTCCGCGAGGGATCCCATCTCCTTGTCCTGGTCGCGCATCGCCTTCTCGAGGAGCTGCCGGAGGACGTCCTCCGCGTGGGCGTACTTCCCCAGGGCCACCCGCCCCTTGTCCGGGTTGGCCGCCGCGAACGCCTTCGGCTCCTCGCGCGCCTTTTCGAGGTAGACCTGGTCGAGGGTCTTCCGCGCCAGGCCGAAGCGCGCCACGAACTCGGGGCCGACCCCCATGGCCTTGGGTCCGAGGTCGTCGAGCTTGCGCCGGAGCTCCTCGATCGCGCCCACGGTGAGCGCCTCGCGGTTCCCGAGCGCGGACTCGATCGCCGCGAAGCCGTCCATCGTCCCCTTCTTCTCCTGGGCGGCGTCGAGCTTCGACCGGAGCTGGGATTGGAGGATGCCGACGTCCGCGGCGATCGCGGGGTCGTTCGCGAGGGCCGGCTTGTCGAGGATCAGCCGCAACGCCGCCTCCCACTCGGCCTCGTTCGTTCCCTTCGAGGCGGTCCGGAGCGCGTCCGTGAACTCGGTCTGGGCCTTGCGCAGCGTCTGCTCGCGGGCGACCCGCACGTCCCGTTTCTGCTTCGCGACGAGGACGGCGATCCCCGCGGCGACGACGAGGAGGACCGTGACGACCCACGCGATCTGCATCGTGCGCTGCTCCACCCGCTGCGTGGCGAGGACGGGGGAGGCGTGGGAGGCGTATTTCGAGGCGCCGCGGCGGGCGAGGGCGTGGGGACCGACCGCGGAGGGAGGGCGCCGAACGGCGGCCGGAGCGGGGCGCGCCGCGGGCGGAGGGGAGGCGTGCGGCCGTTGCACGGGGGGGGCCGCGCCGCGCGGAGCGACGGGCGCTCCCGCTCCCGGAGAGGCTCCCGACGCACGGGCCGCCGTTCGCTCCGCGTCGCAGGAGGGGCAGAGGACGCGCACCGAGCTCACCTCGCCGGATCGGGGGGATCCGGCGAAGCTTGTCCCGCACTTCTCGCAGGTTGCCATGGCAGGCTCGTCCCTCTCCGCGGTTCAGTCCTGAAGGAACGGGGATCCGGGGAATTCCCTCTTCAGCTGGCTCAAGCGCTCCCGGGCGCGGTCGAGGTAGAGCTTCTTTCGGTCCGCGTTCGTCTCGAGTTCCGAGAGGAACCGGAAGCACTTCGCCGCCCCCGCGAGCCCCCGCTCGTACTCGATCGTCGTCTCCCCCGCGAGGGGGCCGTACTGGATCACGGCCCGCAGGTACCCGAACAGGGCGTCCCGGAGGGCTTCGGCGTCGCGCTTGTCCTTCGCCTGCTTCGACAGGATGTCGGAGAGGCCGTTCCAGGCCCCGGCGAGCACGAAGTTCGGCGCGTCCTCGCCGAGGAGCTTTCGGTAGAGGGGCTCCGCGTCGGTCGCCTTCCCCTGCTTCTGGAGGCAGCGCGCCTGGCCGAGGGTCGCCTCCTGCACGGCCGCCGCCGAGACGCCGCCCGCCCCGGCCAGGATCGAGTAGGAGGCCATCGCCTCCGCGTACTTCTCCTGCCCCTCGAGGAGCCGGGCCTTGAGGACCCGGAGCTCGTTCAGGAAGCCCGAGTCGACTC
This sequence comes from Planctomycetota bacterium, assembly GCA_035695825.1. Lineage (GTDB taxonomy): Bacteria > Planctomycetota > UBA1135 > UBA1135 > JAKEFM01 > JAKEFM01. The sequence goes on from DASRRH010000020.1 coordinate 37,377, forward strand.
CTGCGGCGAGCGCGTCCGCCAGGAACTGGTCGACGGCCCGTTCCCCGCCCGCCGCGTCCTTCTTCGCGAGGTGTCCGGCGACGAGGTTCTCGCCCACCGCCCGGAGGAAGCGCGACTTCGGAAACTCCTTGAGGAGCGCCTGGTAGCCGGCGAGGGCCTCGTCGACCTTCCCGAGCCGCTGCTGGGCGAGCGCCCAGAAGTAGAGGACCTGCTGGCGCAGGACCGGTCTCAGCTTCGCGTCCTGCCGCAGCCCCTCGAGCTGGGGGAGGGCCTCCTCGACCTGTCCCGCGGAGAAGGCGTCGGAGGCCTTCGAGAAGGGGGCGGAGCCCCCGTACTGGACCGACCGGACGCTATCCCAGGGGATCTTCTTCGGGGGCCCCTTCGCCGCGGCCAGCGTGAGCGCGCCGTACTCCTCGCTCTGGATCCGGCCCGACTCCGACTTCCCGTCTTTCAGGAAGACCGAGTCCTTCACCTCCGGCTGCGCGGCGGGGAGGGGGAGGAGGAGGGGGGGAACGAGGAGGAGGCGGAGGCGCGCAAGGGTCGCAGTCATCGTCGGGTTTTTTTCTCCGATGAGCCCGGTTTCTGCATGCGGAACACCTTCGTCCCGAGCTGCTCTTTCAACTCGAGGAAGAGATCCTTGAAGCCGAACTTCCCCCCGTCGAAGTCCTCGGTGGTCCGCTCGACGCTGCGCAGGGCGACGTCGGCCTCCACGTAGTTCCCGGCGTCGATCAGGCACCGGATGAGGAAGTACTTGGCCACCCACCAGAGCCTCTGCTCCTCCGTCGTGCTGTTGCAGATTGTGCCGTAAATCCCCTGCGCCCGCTCGAAACGCTCCCTCTCCGTCTCCTTATGCGCGGCCGCGGTCTGGTGCTCGGCGTACCCCCACTCGAGGTAGGCGGAGAGGAGCTCGGGCTTGGCCGCGAGGACCGCGGGGTTCAATCGCTTCGAGCCCTTTTCGACGAGCGGCTCCTGGTCGAAGAGCTGCCCGTAGACGCGGGCGGCGTCGGGCCACCGGCCGAGGAAGCCGTACGCCCGGCCGAGGCTGATGCGCGTGCGGTAGGAAGGGGTGAGGCCGAGAACGGCCTCGTAGAGCCGCGCGGCTTGCTCGAGGAGGTCGCCCCCCTCCTTCCGGACCGTCGCCGGCTTCGGGAGGGCGAACGTCGTCTCTTCCTCGGGGACGCCGCTGAAGTGGAGCCCGAGGACGAGCAGGCGGTTGGCGATCTCCTCGATCTCGCTCGTCCGGGACGAGCCGGAGAGCATCGGCTGGGCGCTCAGGAAGTAGTAGCGCGCCGCCTTTCTCCAGAGCTCGTCGGGCCGCCCCGAGCGGGGGTCCTTCTTCCGTTCCTCGGTCGCTCGCATGTCGAGCGCCCGACCGAGTGTGCGGAGCGCCCCGACGAGGCTCCGCGGGTCGGGGTTCTTCTCGAGGAGGGACTCGAGGAGCCTCGCCCCCTCGTCGATCTTCCCCTGCGCCTCGAGGGCCCGGATCCGGAGGTCCCAGGCCTGCGCGGACTTCTCCGCGTCCCCCCCGGCCTTCTCCTCGGCCCCCTCGAGGATTGCCAGCGCCTCGGCCGGCCGGCGGATCGGGTCCGCCAGGTAGATCTGGGCCAGCGTGATCCGGGCCGAGAAGGCGAGCGCGTCGAGCTTGGCCTGGGCGGTCCGGTCGAGCGTCTTCTGGAGGGCCTTGTCGAGGTCGGCGAGGGTCTTCCGGAGGGCCGACTCGGCGCGCTCGTAGTACCCCTTCGCCTCCTCGGGCTTCCTCTCCTCGGCGAACCGGCGCGCCTGGTTGAAATAGCACCCTCCGATCCCGAACTCCGCCTGCTCGTAGGCGGGCGAGCCCGGCGGGATCAACTGGTAGAGCTCGGCCGCCTTGACGTAGTTCTTCTCGGCGGCGGCCTGACGCGCCTCGACGAGCTGGGCGTAGGCCGCGTGCGGGCTCTTCGGGTACTTCCGCGCGAGCTGCGCCATCCGGTCGTCGAGGCGCTTCTTGTAGAACGGGGACCTCTCCTGGGCGTTCAGCTCGAGGTAGCCGTTCACCGCGCCCCAGAGCGCGTCGGGGGCCTTCTCTCCGGCGGGGAACCTCTCCGCGCCGACGTCGAAGGCGAGCGCGGCCTCGTGCAGGCGCCCCTCCGAAGCGTACGCCTGGCCGATCAGGAGGAACGCCTCGACGCCGTAGTTCGCCTCCTTCTCGGTGCGGCGCGTCGCCGCGAGGAGCTGGCGCGCGGCCTGCACCGCCCGCGCGTACTCGCCGCGCTCGACCATCCTCTCCCCGAGCCGGAGCATCTGCTCCGGCCCGACCCCTCCTCCGCCTCCCTTCCCGAGCGCCTCCGAGAGGAGCTGGCTCCCGAGGCCGCCCCAGGGCCCCTGAGGGTCGAGGCCGATCAGCTTCTGCGCCGTCGCCGCCGCGGCCTTTCCGTCGCCCGCGGCGAGCTGCGCCTGCGCCAGCGCGCCCATCACGGGAAGCCCCTGCGAGGTCGAGGCGAAGTCCCGCGTCGTCTCGAAGAAGTCCTTCGCCGTCGCCGCCACCCCCGCGTAGTCCTGCTTCGCAGTGAGGACGAGGACCTTGTGGAGGACGGCCGCCGAGACGACGTCGGCCGCATCGGGGGCCATGTCCCAGAGGCCCCTCGCGTCGCGGCCGTAGCTCTCGCGGAGACGGATCGCCTCGTCGAGGACCTGGATCGCCTCGTCGCTGCGCCCGAGCTCCTTCATCGCGAGGCCCTGGAAGATGAGGCCGTGGTAGTTGAGGAGGTGGTCGCTCCACTCGATGCTGAAGTCCTGGAAGGCCTCGATCGTCTTCTCGAGGAGGTCCTTCCGGCGGGGGTCCTCGGGCGCGCAGAAGAGCGCGTGGTAGAAGATCGTGCGGGCCCGGTCGAACGACGCGCCGAGGTACTGCCCCTCGGCGCGGGGCTGTTCGGCGCGGATCTCCTCGAGGGCGCTCCTGCGCTCGTTGAAGGAGCGCTCCGCGCGCGTGAGGATGTCGTCCCCCTCCTCCCGGAGCTTCCTCAGCCTCTCCGGGTCGCTCTCCTGCTGGAGGGCGGCGGCCATCCCCTCCGCGAGCATCCGGTAGAGCTCGGGGAGCCGGTCCCGCGCCTCGTCCGCGTCCTCGCCGTTCGGATCCGTCCGGACGAACTCCTCCATCTGGCCGACGAGCTCCACGATCAGGTCCGCCTTCTTGAGCGCCTCCGGCTCCCGGGAGGCCTTGTCGAGACGGAGGTCGAGCTCGAGCGCGCGGATCTCGGCGAGGTCGCGCGGGTTCGACTTCCCCTTTCCCTTCACGAGGCGGGCGAAGTCCTCGGCGAGGTCGGGGTAGCCCCTCCGGAAGAGGAGGCGGGCGAAGTGCGCGTCGTCCTTGCCGAGGGCGCGGGCGGTCTGGGCGGGGGCGGCGCCGGCGAGGAGGAGCCCGGCCGCGGGGACGAAGAAGGAGCGTTTCACGGGGTGCGTTTCCGGCCCCCCCTTCCCCGGCCGAACGCCTCCCGCCTCGGGGAGCCGGCGGTGGGGTGGACGCCTTCGAGCACCGGGAGGGAGATCCGACGTCGCGGAGGCACGCGCGCGGGCTCAGCGCGCTCCGAGGACCTTGCTGTAGCGGAAGTAGACCTCCATGCACAGGGCGCCGATGGCGGTCATGTAGACGCGCCCTCCGTCCTTGCCCCAGGCGCCGAGGGGGTCCCAGGAGCCGTTCTC
>DASRRH010000021.1:0-165853 GCA_035695825.1 Planctomycetota bacterium
GGCGACGGGGCCGTGGGGGCGGGAGCGCAGGATCTCGAAGGAATCCTCGAGGGCCGCGGCTGGCGGCGTCTTGCCCTTGAGGATCTGGCGGAGGGCCTCGATGCGCTCGGGCGCCCAGTGGGAGAGGTTGGCGAGGGTGCGGTTCTTGACCTTCGCGCCTTCGCGGAAGCTCTCGCGCAGGAGGATCGCCGGGGGGGAGCTGCGGTTGGGGATGGAGACCACGTACATGACTTCATCATGAAGTCTCCATCCAAGGGAGTCAAGTCTCCGTACATACCTACACGATGGGCCGTGAAACGGCCCCATCCCTGGGAACCATCACCTCTTGCGAACTACGCTCCCCCGGAACTTCGGCCTAGCCGCCTCCTCGAGCGCCCCGCGCTCAAGCCGCACGCAAGGGCCCGCGAAGACGGCATGCCATCCGCATCGACTTCGTTCACGACCGCTTCCTCGATCGCTACCACGAATGCCCGCCCTCGCGCTTCGACAAGTTTCTCCGACGGGGTCATCCGGGAATTCCGTGGGTAACCCCATGGGGAAGGCTCGGGATCGGGGAGACCACATCCTCGATTTTGGGCCTCGCGGGAGCCCGGTTTCGGACACCCCGGGCGAACGCAACTCCATGTCTTTGAAGACAGTCTTTCGCCCTGAAGCCGGGGCCCTCACCGGGGCGGGGGCCCCGGCGAACGGGCGGGAACTACCCCGGGCTACTCACGCAAAACCCGGAAGAACCCTGCGCCGTTTCGGGAGTCGGCTCCCTCCCGAGCCGCCACCCCGCTACGGCCCCAGCTGCCAGACCTCCTCCCGATCCCGAGTCCTTCCCAGAGGGAAGAGGTCTGTTCTCACCGCTACGCACGCGTCCCTTTTCTACTTCCTACTTCTTTGGACCACCCCACTTCCAGCAAAAATAGACCGCTCCCCCAAAACCATTAGGAGGTGGACCAACAATCACGTCCGCACCCAACACGTCTGCGATGACCAATCCTGGCGGGCACGGGGGCTCCGAAAACGGAGGCAGATTAAATGGAAGTGGACTCCCACCCTGTGTCGGTGGGGCTGGGAGGCCAGACGGAGGCGGAATATAATATGGAGACTGTTGGGCGGCCGCCTGCTTCGCATAGGCGTTGGCAAGCCCCAGATACTGCTCGCCAAAGGGATCCACAAGAGACGCCGGCGCATTCGCCACATACTGATACAGATTGTACATCGGATCCGAGGCTATCGCTCCATCCCTCTGTAGGAATCTCCCGCACTCTTGGTCATAATGGCGCACACGGTAGAAGTATGCCGCCTCCGCGCTATCTTCCTCTAGCTGTCTTCCCGTGAACGCCCAACGGTTTCCCACGGGAGACATTGATGAATCAGCGATCGCTGCAAACGTGGCATCATACGTCGAAGTCTGCCCCCATTCCGAGTATCGATAGGATTCCTTGATCACCCCCTGGTCATCAGCGATCACCCGGATTGACCCCACCTGGTCCTCGTGATAGTAGTAGAACTTGTCTGGATTTGCCCCAATGTCCGTGTACTCAAGCGGCTCGTCGATCCACGAACCGTACACCCACCGGTGCGAGATGCTCTCGGTCGCACTTGCCCACGAGACCTCGTGCAGGGCTTTCCAGCCGGCGAAATAGTACCGCTTGATCCAGTTGTTCCCCGTCGCGATCTGCTCCTTCTGCACCCGCCGTCCCAGGGCGTCGTAGCAGGCCTTTGTGGTAGGGTCGACCCCATCATTGTTGATACGGACTCGACGGTTTCTATAATCGTACCAAGAGAACCGCCCATCCCGGTGATCTGTCCCGTTCCCATTCTTGTCGTACGTGAAAGTGTCGCCGGTGATCGACGTTAGCGCGTTCGTCTTGTCATGGCTGTATGTCGTATCGACCTCGTCGTTCACCTTCCTCGTTGTCCGATTCCCCGAGACATCGTAGGCGTACTCGTACTTCCCGCTGTACGTCGTAGGCGGCTTCGTCGTGATCTGGCTCGTCGGTATGTCGCGAAACGCCTTTGTCAGCCGGTAAGCATTATCGTAGTAGTACTGCTGCCCCTCGTCGTCGATCCCGGATGTTATGCGGCCGTTACTGTTGTCGAAGTTCTGGAGATCGGCGTATTCTGGGTTGATCGTCTTGTCATAGCCATAGGCAACCTTAAACAAGCTGTTTGCGTTACTGTCCTTTTTGTGGAGAATCTCGGTGACACGACCCACCACGTCGTACTTGTAGGTGGAGAGGGTCCCAGGCTTATCCTTTTTGATAGGCCGTAGGGGACCTGCGAAGGCGTAGTCGCACACGACTGTCGTGCCACGCGAGATGACATCAAGGCGGTCGTTCGCGTCGTAGGTGTATGTGACCGCAGTCGCGTCCGGATACGATAGCGTGAGAACCCTCCCCTCCGCATCGTAGGTGTACGAGGTGTCTCTCCCGTTGTTCGAGTTGTACCCGTTCGTCACAAGGGTTTCTTTCTCGACCAGGGCGAGGGTATTGTAGACGAACTTGACCTCGGTCTTGAACTCGAGCGTCCCTGGGTTGATCTCGTTGTAGGCGTTCGTGACGCGGTCTAGTCCGTCGTAGGCAAAGGTCTCCTTTGTCACCCCCTCGACACCCGTAGCGCGCGTGATGTCCACCTGGGTACGGCGGTTCGATGCGTCGAACGTCCCCACGATCGTGCTTCCGTTCGGGTCAATCACCGTGATTGGGTTGTCAGCCTTGTCGTAGGTGTAGAGGTACTTGAAAGCGTCGGGGTAGGTCGTCGTGATGACGCGGTCGAGATTATCGTAGGATCGGATCGTATCCTGGGTCCCCGTCGTCGAGTTCCACCCCCGCATGGTCACGAGGCGGCTGTTCGCGTCGTAGAAGAACTCAGTCGTCACGTCGTCCGTGAAGGTGGTTCCGTTCGCGACGAGTTCCTGCACCTGCGTCAGAACCCGCCCGAGCTCGTCGTACCTCCAGATCTGCTTCTTCCCGTTCTCGTCGACCACGTCCCTCACGAAGTTCCGCTTGTTCAGGCTCGTCGTCCGATAGTCCCCGTTCTGGTTCGTCTCCTTCGTGAGACGGCCGGCGGAGTCGTACTCATAGAGCGTTTGGATCGTCCGGTCTGGCTCAACCCCCGTGTCCTGGCTCTTCTCGTCCGAGATCCTAGTCACGACGAGGCCCCGCTTGTCGTAGGTGGTGTACACCTTGTTCTGACCGCTTGCCAGTGCATCCTTCGTCGTGACCGCCCTCCCCGCCTTGTCGTAGATGGCGGACCGAACGCTCCCACTTTCATCCGTCGTCTCGAGGACCGCGCCCAGCTCGTCACGCCACAATGTCGTCGTCCGCTGCCCGTCCCCGAGGTTCGTTCCGGCCGAGTCCTTCGCGAGTTCCTCGGTCTTCCAGACCCGGTTGACCTCGTCGACGTACCGAGTCTCCTCTGAGAGGAGCGCCCCGGCACCGTTCTTCCGCGAGCTTTTCGTAAGGTTCGAGTTCTTGTCGTACGCCAACACTACGAAGTGCCCGAGAGGACCTGTCGTCGTCGTCCGCCGGTCGTAGAGCTCGTAGCCGTGAATGGTCGCGTTCCCGCGGCCGTCTTTCTGCGTGACCACGTTCGCGTTGTCGTCGAGAACGAAGATTTCCGAGGAGTCGTCCGAGGAGGACGCTGCTTTCCGGGTCCGCGTAACGACCAGGTCCCGCTCGTCGAAGATTGTCACGACCTCGTTCCCCGCCGGCTTCGTCACCTTCGTCAGGCGCTCGCTCTTGTCGTAGCCGTAGGTCGTGGTGATCCGGTTCGTCGAGTCGACGTCCTGGATTGTTTTCGTCACGTTGTTGAGCAGGTCGTACTGGTAGTCCGTGACGAACCAGGTGTTCCCGACCTCCGTGTCGTTCTCGACCTCCGTCTTCGTCACGTTGTCGTTCGCGTCGTAGTGGTACTTCGTGACGAAGCCGAGCGGGTTCGTGACCTTGAGGACCTGGTTGAGCTCGTTCACGACGTAGGACGTCGTCTTGTTCTCCCCGTCCGTCGCCGAGGTCACGTTCCCAAACTGGTCGTACGCCCACTGGCGCGTGAGGTTCAGCCCGGCCGAGTCGATGGTCTGCTTCGTCCGGTAGGCGGTGAGCGAGTTGACGAGACTATAGTCGTAGGAGGTCGTCGTCCCGCGCGGGTCGATCACCGTCTTCACCTGCCCGTTCGAGGTGAAGGTGTAGGTCGACGTGATGACGCCGTCGTTGATCGAGTTACCGTTCTTGTCGGTCGTCGAGATCCCCGACGGGCTCGTCACCGTCGGCATCGTCACCTTCGTCAGGTTGCCGCTCGCGTCGAAGTCGCGGTCCGTAAGTCTCCCCTCAGGATCGGTGATCGTCGAGATCTGGTTGAAATCGGTCGTGCACGTGAAGATCGTCGCGAGCCCCGAGTCCCCCGCGTCCGTTTTGAGTTTCCTAGTCAGGAGATTCCCGCTCGAGTCGAACGTGCTCTCGATCAGATTCCCCCGAGGCAGGGTCACCTTCGTGATCAGGTCGTTCGATCCGTAGGCGAACTGGTACGTCTTCGGGGTCTCCGACAGCGAGGTCCCCCGGATGTCCACCTTCGTGATCCGGTTCGACGTGTCGTACCAGTGGACGGTCTTGTTCCCCTCCCGATCCGTCACCGTGACCTTCCGGTTCGTGCCGTCGTAGGTCATCGCGTAGTCCGACCCCGAAGGCCCGGCTCGCTGCGCCGTGAGCTTCCCGTTCCCGTCGTAGGAATTAATGAGGTAGACGCTCGAGCCCTGCGGGTTCTGGACCGTCACCATCCGGTCGTTCGAGTCATAGGTGTAGAGCGTCGTCTTCCCCGAGGTGAAGTCGTCCTCCGTCCCCTCCGCGTCCACCGTCGGCGTCCGGACGCTAGTCAACCTCCCGCTCGAGTCATACCCGTAGACGACCGACCGTGCGGGTGAGCCGAAGTCGGTCGCGGTGACGATCCTCCCGTTCCCGTCGTAGGTGAAGGTGAAGTCCCGGTCGAGCGTGTCCCGCACCCGGGTCAGCTTCGAGCCGCTGTCGTAGTAGTAGGCGAGGCGGTTCCCGTTCCGGTCCTTCTTCTCGAGGAGCCGGAACCACCCCCCCGCTCCGTCCGCCTCGAACCGCCAGGTGAGCCCCTGGGGCTCGACGAACTTGTACTCGCTCGAGCTCGGCTTGGTCAGCGTCCCGAACCACCCCGTCGGGTTCGTGAAGCCGCTCCCCTGGCTCGAGAAGTTGTCCTCCCGGCCCATCCCGACCCACTTCGCCGTGGTGAGGTCGATCGCCTCGCCAATCGATACGATGTACTCGGTCAGCCGCACGTTGTGGCAGAACTCCCACTTCTTCCCGAGCGGCCCGTCGTACATGATCCCCGACCGGTGGATCCGGCACATCCGGAAGTCGAGCCCCACGCCCGGGACCACGAGGTCGGTCCTGGAGTAGTAGAACTCGCCCCCGGGCGCGAAGAGCCCCTCGGGCTCCCCGCACTTCGTGCATCCCGCTACCTTGAGGTTCGGGCCCCGTCCGCAGGTCGGGCAGTCGCCGGCCTCGAGGCCTCCCCCGTTCGGGCAGTCCGGGCAACCCGCGGCGCGGCTCCCTCCGGGGCAGGTCGGGCAAGGCGCCTCGGGGTGCGAAGCGCTCGCACCGCCTCCGCACGTCGCGCATCCCCCGGAGCGAGTCCCTCCGGGGCAGGTGGGGCAGGAGCCTCCCGCGCCTCCGTGCCGCGCGCCACCCTGGGCCAGCCTGCCGAAGTGGTTCGTCGTCGCCGGATTCTGGAACGACCCCTGCGGCGACGCCGCCGTGAAGGTGCTCGTCCGCGAGGCGGCGTAGACCGCCGAGGGGTGGAGGAGCATCAGGGCGGACGTCACGTACGAGAGGATCCTGCTCTTCCGGTTCATGGCCACTCTCCGGAGGAAGACCGCGCGACGGAGATCGCGGAGTTCGACTTCGCGTTCGTTTCCTTCACGAGCATCGTCTGCCGTGCATTGCCTGGGAGACTAGTCGGCCTGCCAAGGGGGAGTCAAGACCAAAGCTCAAAACGGTGGCCCCAAAAACCAAGAAAAACAGGCCCCACTTTCGAAAAAAGCAGGGCCTCATTTCTGAAAAAACAGGGCCCAGTTCCTGGAAATACAGCCCCCAAATTCTGAAGAAAATGGCCCCAATTCCTGCGAGGTCTCTTGCGGCGCGCGCAATCGGCCGCGTAGCCTGCCGGTCGAATGCTCACCAAGACGAAGGCCGACCGACGCGCGCAGGAAGAGAGAAGGGTCGCTTCCCCAGGCACGGTGGTCGTCGTGCCCGTTCACGACGAGCGGGAGAACCTCGAGGCCCTCGTCCCCTCTCTTCTGCGCCTCGAGCTCTCGATGCTGTTCGTCGAGGACGCCTCGACGGACGAGAGCGGCGAGTACCTCGATCGCCTGGCCTCCTGCGAGCCGCGCCTCTCCGTCCTCCACCGCCCAGCCCTCCTCGGCCTCGGCACGGCCTACGTCGAGGGATTCCGACGCGCCGTCGAGCGCGGCTTCGAGCGGGTGGTCGAGATGGACGCCGACCTCTCCCACGACCCGGCCGAGATCCCGCGGCTGCTTGCCGCGCTCGATCGCGCCGACCTGGTCGTGGGCTCACGGTACGTGGGCGGGGGATCGACCCCGGGGTGGCCTCTGCGACGGCGCCTCCTTTCACGCTTCGGCGGTCTCTACACCCGGCTCTGGACCGGCATCCCCATCAACGATCCGACGAGCGGCTTCCGAGCCTTCCGTGCCTCGACGCTCGCTGCACTCGACCTTCCTTCGATCCAGAGCCGGGGTTTCGCCTTCCAGGTGGAGGTCCTCGTCCGGGCGCATGCCGCGGGCCTTCGCATCGCCGAGGTCCCGATCACCTTCCGGGAACGCGTCCACGGCCGCTCGAAGCTCTCCCCGTGGATCGTTCTCGAGGCGCTCCGGACCGTGCCCCGCCTTCGGCGAGTCGAGATTCCGCGCGGGCGGGGCTTCGAGCCCGACTGGACACCGGTGTCCACCCCCCCGGTCGAGGCGCTCGGCGGGCGCCGGGCGAGAGCGTGACCCATGCGCATCCTCGCCTTGAACTGGACCGACTGGCGCTCGCGGACGGCCGGAGGCTCCGAGGTCCACCTCCTTGAAATGTTCCGCCGGTGGGTCGAGGCGGGGCATCAGGTAACCCTCGGTTGCGGGTTCCACGCAGGGCTCAGGGACCTCCGCGACCGGACCCACCGCGAGGTCGATCGAGGGATCGAGATCCTGCGCTCCGGACCCTGGTACCTGACCCACCTCGCGGTGCCCCGGCTCGCCCGCCGGCTCCTGCACGAACGGCGCTACGACGTCGTCCTCGACGCAGTGAACAAGCTCCCCTTCTTCTCGCCTCGATGGGCGGGACCGGTCCCCGTCCTCGCGCTCGTCCACCACCTCTTCGGGAAGACGATCGAGCGGGACTTCGGCTGGCTCCGGGGCCGCTACTACCTCGCCCTCGAGCGGAGGATCCCCGCCGTCTACGGGTCGACGCCCATCGTCGCGATCTCGGCCTCGACCAAGGCGGCCCTCACCGACGTCGGAATCCCCTCCTCGCACGTCGAGATCGTCGAATGTGGCCTCGATCGCGCGTACCTCGCTCCTGCTGGTGTTCCTCGAGATGCGGATCCTTTGCTCCTCGTTGTCTCCCGGCTCCGCGTCTACAAGCGCGTGGACGTCGTGATCGAGGCCCTTGCACTTCTTCGGGAGCGGCTCCCTCGCGCGCGACTCCTGATCGGGGGGACGGGCACCGATGAAGCAAGGCTCCTGAGGCTCGTGCGCCGACGCGGCCTTGAGGACTGCGTCTCCTTCCTCGGACATGTATCGGAGGAAGGGAAGCGGCGGCTGCTCGCCCGTGCCCACGTGTTTTGCACCGCCTCCGAGGTCGAGGGGTGGGGGCTCACGGTGATCGAGGCCAACGCCCTCGGCACCCCCGTGCTCGCGACGGACTCGCCGGGGCATCGCGATTCCCTGCGGATGGGGGTGGGCGGCTATCTCTTCCCGCCGGGCGACGCCGCGGCTCTAGCCCGCCTCGCCCATCGTCTCCTCACCGACGAGCGGGAGTGGCGGATCCTCTCGATCGCCGGCCGCGCGTGGGCGGAGTTCTTCGACTGGGAGAAGACGGCCGCGCGGACGCTCGAGATCCTCGAAGAGGTGGCTTCTGGCGACTGGCTGCCGGGAGTGACCGCGCCCGCGGCCCCAAGGCGCGTTATCGGTGCGGACCGGGAGGAAGCGGTGGCTGCGGCGGTTGCGGGCTCTCGGGCCGCGGGATGACCGGGGGCCCGGGGAACTCCTGACCGGGCAGCTCACCGGGCTTCGGGAGGCCCGGGATCTCGGGAAGCCCAGGTGTGCGTCCCTCGAGGGAGTCGAGGAGCATCCGCGCGTCGTGCCGGTCGGGGTCGATCTCGAGCGCGCGGGAGAGGAGCTTCCGGGCCTGCTCGTTGTCGTGAAGGCTCTGCAGTAGCACGCGCCCGGCCTCGACCCAGGGGGTGGGGTCGTCCGAGTAGAGGCGGGCGACCTCGGAGAAGACGTTCACCGCTTCCTGGAACTTCGCCTCCTTCTCGTAGGTCGCCGCGAGGAGCAGCAGGCAGGTCCGGTCGCGGGGCGACTCCTTCAGGAAGTCCTCGAGCATCGCCCGCGCCTGGGCGTAGTGCCCGAGGTTCAGGTACGAGGCGGCGAGGTTTCGCCGGGAGGACTCGTAGTCGCGATCGACCCCGAGGGCCCCCTCGTAGAAGGCGACGGCGAGGTCGGCCATCCCGTGCTCGGCGAGCGCGCTTCCGCAGTTGTTCCAGAGCTGCTTGATCGCGGCCTCCGAGGATACGGCAGTCGAGAACTCGGCGAGCGCGGCCTCCTTCTCCTCCTTCGCGAGGAAGTGCCAGCCCCGCGCGTAGTGGGTGTCCGAAACGATGATCCGAGCGGTGAAGTCGAGGGACTCGCCCTCCCGGTTCCGCCAGGCGTAGCGCCCCCATGCGGCCTCGCTCTCTTGCAGAGCCTTGGCTCGATCCTCCGGGGCGTCGCGGACCACCTTGAACGTGAGCCCCACCGGAACGATCGCCCACCCCGGGAGGTCCCCCATGTCTCGCCGCTGCGTGAAGTAGACCGGGCGCGGGGCGAAGCGCTCGACGATCCATCGTTCCTCGAAGCGCTTCCTCGCGCTTCCCGAGAGGTGGTCCCGGTGGCGCCTGACCTCGGGCGCCATGCCCTCGAAGACCGATTCCTCGAAGTAGCCGTACTTGTCGGCGAGGAGCACGTCGGGGCGCTCTCCGAGGACGCGATGGAGGTAGATCGGAGGGAAGGAGTTGTGGTCCCCGGAGCCGAGGAAGACGGCGTCGGGCTCGAGCGTGGCGAAGAGGTTCCGCGCGTAGTCCTCGGTCCAGAAGCAGCGGGAGCGGTCGTTCTCGCGGAAGTGGAGGAGCAGGGTGCCGGCCGAGAAGGCGAGGCATGCGACCGCGACCGGGCGAGGCGAGAACCAGCGGAGCAGGAAGTCCGGCAGGCGGGGCCGGCCCGTGACGAGCCTCTCCGCCCCGATTCCGAACCAGATCGCCCCGACCAGATAGGCCGGGATCCAGAAGATCGAGTTCGCGTGGATGTGCTCGTAGACGAGATCGAAGTTGGTGTACCAGATGAAGCCGAACGAGCAGGCGCCCGCGAGCAGCAGGAGGATGGTCGCGTCGCGCCAGGTCCGCCGGAACGACCCGACGAGCCCGAGGGCGACGAGGAGCAGGGCCGGAGGCAGGAACTCTGTCGAGGCGGTCTTCGCGAAGATCAGGACCTGCCGGGCCGTGCGCTCGACCGTCCGGGGCGAGGCCGGCTCGTCAGGCCCGCGCTCATAGACCTTCCGCTGGAAGTTCGCGAAGGCGCCCTCGACGGTCCGCGGGTTCCCCCAGTTCACGAAGGGGCTCGTGCGGGCGCGAAGCGGGAGGTAGGCGTAGAGGAGGAAGGGCGGAGCGGCCAGGAGGAGAGCGAGCGGGATCCGGCGAACCTCTGCATTCGGTTCCGCGCGCCCGAGCGCCGTCACCACGACGTATCCGAGGAATAGCGGCCCGAGATAGAGGACCACCGGGTGGTGGCTCGCCCCGAACCCGAAGAGGACCGCCGCCCCGTAGAGCCACCGCGCCCGAGGCTCGAGCGACCAGCGCCGCAGCGCGTAGAGGATCGCGATCAGGAAGAAGGCGAGGAGCGTGTAGACCTCGGGGATGACGGCCTGGGACCAGAAGGTGCGGGAGAACGCGAAGAGGAGGGCCGCGGCGAGGGCGAGGGCGGCTCGAACCCCAAACGTCCGGAGGTAGCGCGCGAGTACGAGGCTCGTGAGCCCCCCGAAGACCGCCGAGAGCAGGGCGACCCGGAAGGCGATCGAGCCGACCGGCAGGAACGTGAATCCCTTCGCGAGCAGGCACCAGAGCGGGTAGCTCGGCGGATGGGGCACCCCGAGCTCGTAGGCCGCGGTGACGAGCTCGCCGGCGTCCTCCCCTGGCAGGACGCGGGTTGCGGTGCGGAGGTAGACGAGGAAGGGGAGGAGGAAGGCCGCCACATCGAGGAACTGGATCGAGGGGATCTTGCGAACCGTCTTCGCCGGGTGCACCTTCATGGCCGATGACCTCCAAACGCTTCCTCTGGAGCGATCCGAAGGCCCGGGCGCCCGGGACTCCCTTCGCGCGGCCGATCCTGCCGATCGTCTTCACGGTCGCGGGTCTCCTGCTCGGGTCCGTGGCGCTGACCGTCGTCGGGAATCGAGGGCCGAAGATCGCCGGGCTCCCCCCGGCCGAGGGGGTCGGACCGGATCTCGTCGCGGAGGCCCCTCCCTTGCCCGCGACGCCTCCCGCGGCCGAGCGACCGAAGCGAGAGGGCGCCGTGGCGCTTCTGCGGCGGGGCGAGGACCTGACCCAGTACACGGACCGACTCCTCCGGCGCGCGAGGGGTCTCGAGGAGGGGATCGAGCGGATGTTCGCGCGCGACCTCGAGGAGGGGGAGAAGAAGCGCCTGTTCGAGCTCGGCCTCGGGCCAGTCGACCAGGTCGAGGCGCTCCCCTCCACGGTCTCGGCGGAAGCCCGCGCCCAGATCGCGGAGCGCCTCGTCGCCCTCGCCGCGGAGCAGTTCTCGCGGGCCCGCACCCTCCAGAGGAACCGGAGCCCGAGCGAGCCCGTCTTCGTGAACCTCCTCGAGGGGGCGTCGCGCTTCCACGCCGAGAGCCAGGTCCTCCTCCGAGAGACCCTCGAGAACCGGCCGTCGAAGGGCTGAGCGGGCACTGGACAACGGTGTCCACCCGCCCTCCTTGGCTGCGCGCTCGCGCGCGCCGACTGGACACCGGTGTCCACCCATCGCCTACCTCGACTTGCGGCGGGTCGTGGACCTGCCGCTCTTCGGGCGCGGCCGCGCGGAGATGGGCTTCAGGGTCTTGACGGGAAGGCCCGAGCGGTCGCGCAGACGATCCGACACACCCCGCAGCCGCTCGAGGAGTTCTTCGAGCGAGTGGTACCGGATGGCGAGCTCGTGCTCGTCGGCGCGGTTCGTCCTCCCGGCGCGCGCGTAGGGAGCAAGCGGGCCGACTTCTTTCACGATCTCGGCGCGTTGCTCCTCCCGCCCCGAACGAAGGGTTTCCTTCACTCGGCGCTCGGTCTCGCGCGACGGAAACCCCTTGGCGAGGACTTCCTGAAGGAGGGCCTCCTGCTTCTCGGAGGGGAGCCGCAGGATCGCAAGGGCATGGGCGTTGCTGATGCTCCTCTCATGGAGGGCTGCCTTCACCGCCGGACTCGCGCGATCCGCGACTCGGATCCTCCGCTGGATGGACTTCAGAGAGATGCCGATCAGCTCCGACAGCTCGGCGTAGGACCACGCGTGCTCGCGGCTCAGGAGAAGGCAGCCGAGTCCCACCCCGAGGGGCGAGAGGTTCTCCCTGAGCACGTTCTCGCTGAGGGCGATCGTGACCGCCTCCTCGTCCGACCTCCTCTCGACCACGAAGGCGTCGATGGCGGTCATCCCGGCCCGGCGCGCCGCCACGAAGCGGCGGTGGCCCATGATGAGGCGGAAGCGATGGCCTTTCCGCTCGACGTGGACGGGGTGCAGGATCCCGATCTTCTTGGCGGACGCGGCGAGCTCGTCGATGCTGGAGTCCCGGAGCTTCGCCCGGAGCTGGATACGCGGGTCCACGTCGATGAGGTGAAGCGGCACCTTCTCGAACTTCACCCGAGCGGGCTCGGTGGGCGTCGGGTCCCTTAGGGGGTCGGTAGGCCTTCCTTCATCTTGGATTCCCTCGGGCATCGCTCTCTCCTTTTCTTGAACCACCCGCGCAAGCTAAGGGAGAAGAGCGACTTCCTCCGCGAGCTTCGGGCACGATCCCCCCGGAGGGGGGCTTCGAGGCTCGCCTTTTCCAGCCGCAACATGACCTAGTCCTTCGGTCGACCTCGGATTCGTAGGTTCGCTCGTGAGCGGGGAAACAATCTTCGCGTCCTACCCACCTGCTTCCTGTGCAAGCCTTTGCGCCTGGGCCAGGACGAGGCCAGATCGCGCGGCGCGGCCCGCCAGGCCACCTCTCTCCAGGCCCGCCCGTGCGGAACCGCACCGCCGCTCACCCGTTCGTCCTACGCCCCAAGAGGAATCCTGCGCACGATCCGCTAGCTTTCAAGGCACGTGCCGAGTCATGCCGTGAAGCCCTCTCCGAGCGCGATGTGGGAGTCCTTCTGGAAGAGCACCCGCGACCCCGAGGAGGTTTACTCCAACGACGGGCGCCTGCTCCGATGCCTGCTCGAACTTGTCGATCCTCGGGACTTGAGCGTTCTCGAAGTCGGCGCGGGAACGGGGCGGGACAGCGTGGGGCTCGCGGGGCTCGGAGCGCTCGTCTTCCAACTCGACTACTCGATGCAGGCCCTTGGACTCGCCCGGGAAGTCGCCACGCGCGCAGGGGCGCGGGTTCGCCTTCTCGCCGGCGACGCCCTTGCCCTACCGTTCCGCGACGGGTCCTTCGACGTCGTTCTCCACCAGGGGCTGCTCGAGCACTTCCGCACGCCCGAGGCCGGACGACTCCTCGCCGAGAACGTCCGGGTCCTCAAACCGGGCGGCCTCCTGCTCGTCGACGTTCCGCAGAGGTACCACCCCTACACGATCCTGAAACACGTGCTGATCGCGTTCCACGCCTGGTTCGCCGGGTGGGAGAGGGAGTTCAGCGTCCGGGAGCTGGAGCGCGACCTCCGCGACGCCGGGGTCGTCCCCGTCCGCGCGTACGGCGTCTGGATGGTCCCGAGCCTCCCGTACCGGGTGCTGCGGGAGGGGCTGAAGAAGCTCGGCCTTCGGCTCCCGCTCTATCCCCCGAGGGTGCCCGTGATCGGCGAGGTCCGCCGGCGGATCCGCGAGGCGCTCCTACGCAGGCGGGCGGCGCTCCACACCTGCTTCTCGATCGGGGTGATCGCGCGGAAGCCCGAGCGATGGGAACCACGGCTTCCCCTGGGCCGCGGC
Source organism: Planctomycetota bacterium (assembly GCA_035695825.1). Classification (GTDB taxonomy): domain Bacteria; phylum Planctomycetota; class UBA1135; order UBA1135; family JAKEFM01; genus JAKEFM01. The sequence continues at coordinate 13,430 of DASRRH010000021.1, forward strand.
TAGGAACTGCCGGCCGGCGGGCCGGGTTTCGCGAGGCTCTTATTTCCCGCCCGCCCGCAGCGCCTTGGGGTCGACTTCCTTCCACCGGCCCGTCGGGTCGACCTGCAGGAGGTCGAGGTCGCGCTGCAGCGAGAGCTCCGCCACCCGGTAGCGCACCACCTCGAGGGCGAGCCGGTTCTTCGCGTCCACGAGGTCCTTCTGCGACTCGAGCACGTCGCGCGCCGAGGCCCGGCCGACCTCGAGCAGGCGGCTCGTGCTGTCGACCCGCCGCTCGGCGAGCCGGAGCGACAGGGCCTGGACGCGCCTCCGGTCGCGCGCCTCGAGCAGCAGCCGCAGGTCGTCGCGCACCTGAAACTTGACCAGGTCCTCGAGCTCCTGGACGGCGCGCACGGCCTGCTCGAAGGCGATCAGGCTGTTGCGGTAGACGTTCCGCTCCGCGGTCCGTTCGAGAGGCAGGTTGAGGAAGGCGAGGGCGGAGTACTGGCCTTGGTTCAGCCGGAAGTCCCCGTCCGGGAGCGCCGCGTCGGCCGCCGAGGAGCGGCGCTCGCCGACGGTCCCGCTGCCGAGCAAGGTCAGGTCGGCGCGCAGCCGGTCCGCCGCCACGGCGGACTTGCGCTGCGAGTCGAGGACCCGCCCCACCGCCACGCGCAGGTCGAGGCGGTTCTCGACCGCGAGCGCCACCGCCACTCCGGGTTCCGGCTCGAGCGGCCCCGCCCCCTCGCGGCCGGGCGGGACGACCACGACCGGCGCGTCGGCCGCCGCGTGCTCGGGCTCGACCTCTTCCGGCGCCGGCACGGCGGCCATGAGCGCCTCGAGCTCCGTCCGGTCGAGCGTGATCGCCGCGTCCGCGGGGAGGCCGAGGAGCTGCTTGAACCGGTCGAGCGCCCGCTCGTAGGCGGTGATGGCCTGGACCCAGGCGTCGCGCGCGTCGAGCTCGTCCTGCTGGGTCTGGTCCTTCTGGATTCGCTCGAGCCGCTGCGCCTCGACCATGCGCTGCGCGCGGCGCGTCGCGCCGGCGAGCCAGCGGTAGTTCTCCTCCTGGTTCTCGACCTCCCGGAGGAGCTGGAGCACGCCGTAATAGTCGGTCGCGATCTGCACGGCGAAGACGCGCTTGAAGCGCTCGAAGGCGTAGATCGCGTAGACGACCTCGCGCTCGGCCTGCCGGAGCGGCTCGGCCACGACGAAGGCGCCGGAGCCCCGGAGGAGCGGGATCGAGATCGTCGCGTCGCCGAGGACCCCGTAGGAGGACTTGTCGGCCCCCGTGAGGAGCCTCGCCAGGTCGACGGCCAGGTTGAGCGTGAGCAGCGTCCCGTTCTTCAGGCGCTGGAAGACGCCGAAGTCCCCGCTGCTCGGGACGGTCGTCGTCGTCGGATCCGCGAGCGTATCCCACTCGACGCCCGAGGAGAGGAGGCCCGCCCAGGTGTTGCGGAAGGCGTTGCGCTCGAGGTCGAGGCCGAGCGCGACCTGGAACACGCGCTCCTTCTGGGTCTGGTACTCGCGGCTGTTGCGCGCGCCGATCTGGAGCGCGTCGAGGAGGCCGAGCACCAGGGGCTTGTCCCCCGCCCAAGGCTGCGCCTCCGCGGCGGGTCGCGACGCGAGGTAGGAGGGGTCGGGCCACTCCTCGATCGGCTGCACGTCCTTGGAGCCGAGCGACGCGGGCCCCACGCGGGGCAGGTCCTGGCCGAGGAGGAGGCGGCGGCGCAGCGTGTCCGCGGGCGCCTCGATCGTGAACGGCTCCGCGCGCCCGAGCGCGCCCCGCTGCGCCTTCTCGATCACCTCGTAGGCAAACTCGTCCGCCCGGCGGCGGGCCTCGAACGGCGTCTGGCAGGCGGGGAAGAGCGCGGTCGCCGCGAGCGCGACGAGGATGGCCGGTCGCGCCCTCCGATCGCCCTCGGCGGGACGCGCGATACCCTCCGAGGCCTTCACCCGTGCCTCAACGCCTCGACGGGGTCCATCCAAGCCGCCCGCCGCGCGGGGTAGAGGCCGAAGACGATGCCCACCGCGATCGAGATGCCGAGCGCCAGCACGAGCGACTCGGGCGTGACCACGGTCTTCACCTGCGTGAGGGACTCCACGACGGAGGGGATGGCGAGACCGAGCCCGAGGCCGAGCGTCCCCCCGACGGCGGAGAGGACGATCGTCTCGGCCAGGAACTGCAGGAGCACGTGCTTGCGCCTCGCGCCGAGCGCGCGGCGGATGCCGATCTCGCGCGTCCGCTCCGTCACCGTGGCGAGCATGATGTTCATGATCCCGATCCCGCCCACGAGCAGGGAGATCCCGCCGATCGTGCCGAGCACCCAGCTGAAGACCTGCTTCGTGCGCCGCGCCTGGCGGAGCAGCTCGTAGGGCACCATCACCTCGTAGTCGGGGAGGGGATGCTCGCGCGCGAGGAGACGCCGGAGCATCCCGGCCTGCTGGTCGATCGCGTCGAGGCTCGCCGAGCGCAGCCCGATCTGGTGGAGCTCGACGACCTCGAAGCGCCGCCCCCCCCCGCCCTCGATCCGGATGACGTTCTCGAGGCGGAGCCTCCCGGTCGTGAGCGGCAGGAAGATGCTCGCGTCGGGATCGTTCATCGCGGCGCTGGCGTCCGCGCGCGGCTTCAACAGGCCGACGACGCGGAAGCGGCCGGCCCCGAGCTTGATCTCCTGGCCCACGGGGTCCACCGCGCCGAAGAGCGTCCGCGCGACCCCGGCGCCGAGCGCGGCGACGTTGGCGCGCGCCTCGAGGTCCGGGGAGGCGAGGAAGCGACCGCGCGCGACCTCCAGGCGGTGGATGTCGAGGAAGCCGGGCGTGGTGCAGACGAGAGGCACGGTGGCGAAGCGCGATCCGGCCTCCACGTCCTTCACGAGCTCGTAGCTCGGCGCGACCGCGAGCAGGTCCGGGACGAGCGACTCGATCCGCTGCAGGTCCGCCAGCTTCAGGCCGTAGTCGAGGCGGCCCTTGCCGCCCGAGAGGGACGCCGCCGGCCGGACGCTCTTCAGGAGGATCCGGTCCGGTCCCAGTCGCCGGAGCTGCTCCTGGAGCTCGTGGCTCGCGCCCTCGCCGATCGCGAGGATCGACACCACCGAGGCGACGCCGAAGACCATGCCGAGCACGGTCAGCGCGGAGCGCAGCTTGTGTTGGCGGAGAGAGCGCACGCCCATGCGCGCGAGCTGCCACCACATCCTGCCGGTGCCGGACATGGGGGCGCCTACTTGGTGTTGTTCCCGAGGACGCCCTGGAAATCCCCGCCGATCGCCACGGCCATGCCGGGGCCGGCGTCGGCCGGGAAGTTCGGCGGGAAGGTCCCCCTCTTCGTCGTCCACTTCGCCATGCCGCTCCCTGTGGCATCAAGGAGGACGGTGCCGATGACGACCCCGCCCGCGCTCACCTCCAGGGTGGCGTCCGGCGGGCCCCCCGCGACCTCGACATCCAACTTGCGCTTGACCTCTTTCCCCCCCTGGGTCTGGATCTCGAACTCGACCTTCGCGGTGCCGCCGCCCGGGCCGACCAGGGCCGCCTCGTACTGGACCTCCACCAGCGGCTCCTCCGGCGGCGCCGGCTGGCTCGCCGCGGGATCCGGCGGAGGAGTCTCCGCCTGGCTCGCCACGGCGGGCGTCGCGGCGGCCGGCTCCTCGAAGGCGTCGGCGGGGATGCCCAACGCGTCGGGGCTCAGGACGACCCGCTCGCCGGCGACCAGTCCCTCCTTCACCTCGACGTGCTCGACGCTCGACTTCCCGAGGCGGAGGCGCCGCAGTTCCGGGCTCCCGCCGCGGAGGACGTAGCACACCCCCCGTTCGCCCCGCTGGACGAGCGCCTGGACGGGCAGGGCGAGGACGCCGCGCAGCTCGTCGATCAGGATCTCGACCCGGGCCGTCATCCCGAGCTTCAGCCCCTCGGCCCGGTCGAGCAGCCGCACCTTGGTCTCGTAGAACTTGACCGTCGTCCGGCGCCAGTCCGCGGGGTCGGGCTCCCCGGAGACGTCGGCGACGTCGCCGCGCAGCACGACGTCGGGCAGGACGTCGATCCAGACGCGGGCCGGCATGCCGGGCTTGACCTGGCTGACCAGAGCCTCGTGCGTGCTCGTGCGGACCTGCAGGACGTCGGTGTCGGGGATGCTGAAGACGTGCTGGCGCAGCGCGATGCTCGTGCCCTGCTTGATGATCAGCTCCACGCGGTCGTTGTCCTCCGGGAAGGGGTACACGACGACCCCCGCCTGGGGGGCGCGCATCGTGCACTTCTCGATCTGGCTCTCGATCTTCCGGAGCTTCCCCTCCTCGAGCGCGAGCGTCGACTTCTCGGTGGCGAGGCCCTTCTCGACCTGCTGGACCGTCGCCTCGGCCTGCGTCCGGGTCCGCGCCAGGGCGCTCTCGGCCTCGGCGACCTTGGACTCCCACACGCGCTTGGCCTGCGGATGGTCGTAGTCCCGGAGCTTCCGTTCCTGCTCCTTGGCCATGTCCACCCGGAACTCCGCGCGCGTCGCGCGGAGGCGGTCCGCGTCGAGCTCTCCGTCCGAGATGTAGCCGTCGCGGCGCAGCTCCTCCGAGACCTTGAGCTGGACGCGCGCGCGCTTGACCTCCTCCTCCGCCAGGGACGTCTCGGTCTGGAGCTGGCGGAGGAGGAGCGGGTGCTCCGCCTCGAGGTACTTCTTTAGGTCCAGCCGGGCGAACTCGACCGCGTTCTCCGCGACCCGGATGTCGCTCTCGGCCTGGCTGCGCGCGACGACGATCTGCCCCTGCGCCTGGGCGTGGAGGCCGCGGGCCCGCTCCACGGCGATCTGCTGCTCCGTGAGGCGCGTCCTCAGCGCCGAGGAGTCCAGCTCGACGACGACGTGCCCCTGCTCGACCGTGGTTCCCTGCGGGACCAGGCTGAGGATCCCCGTCGTCCCCTCGACCTCGGAGAGCACGTTGACGCTGCTCGCGCTCTCGACCGTGCCGCTCTCGAGCGCCGTGACGCGGAGGTCCATCGCCTGGACCGTGTGCGCCATCACCTTCCCGTTCGCATCCACCGATCCGCGCCGGGTCAGGCCGAAGGCGAGCCCGGCGACGAGGAGCGCCGCGCCCCCGTAGAGGAGCCTCGGCCGGAGCCCCTTTCGCTCGGATCGCCCGCCGCCGAGCGGCTTCTCGGATTCCGCGAGTTTCATGACCGGGGATCGCCTCCAGGCCCGAGGCTCCGGGCCCGCCGCAGGACAATGGAGAAGGATGCCACGTCCGGACTCCCCTTTCCACGGAAAAGAGCATTTCTAGAGAATCGGCCTCCGCGCGACTCGCGTTCCGCGCGAGTCGCATGGCGCGCCCCGTTCGCGGCGCCCCCCCTTGACGGAACTTCGGCGCCCCGGATAATCCGTCTTCGTAGGAGGTGGGGCGCATGCATCCCTTGCGGCTTGGAACGTCCCGGCGTACCGGGGCGATCGCGATCGGCGCGGGGGTGAGTCCGTGACCGGGCACCTGGACGAGACGGATCGTCGCGGGGATGGAGAGGGAGAAGGGAGAACGGGAGGCACCCCGGCGAGACGCGCGGTCCTGCCGCTGGCGACCCCGGGCGGCCGGCGCCGTCTCCTCGAGCGCCTGGCGGATCCCGAACAAATGCGGGAGGTCTTCGGGCGCGAGCTCCCCCGGCTCGCCGAGGGACCGATCCGCGTGACGCGCTGCAACGCGAAGCTCCGCCGGCGCCGCTCGACCTTCGAGCAGGGACGGGTCGAGATCGTCTACAAGGTCGGCGTCGAGCAGGGAGGCGGGGGCGGTCGCGAGTACGTCCTTCTCGGCACGGCTCCGGAGAGCGCGGGATTCCTGCGGGCCGAGGAGGAGCGCTGCCGCGCGTTGCGCGGCCACCCCGCGGTGGTCCCCTTCCGCCAGGCCGCCGCCCACGTGGAGGAGCTCGGGCTCGCGCTGCGCCTCTTCCCGCTCGATCCCGCCCTGCCGGCCCTCGCCGAGCTCACCGGCTCCGGCGGCGCTCTCCTCCTCTCCCCCTACCTGAGCGAGTGCCGCGCCGGCGCGAGAATCGAGCGCGTCGCATGGGAGCTGCGTCAATACAAGCCCTTCAAGCGCGCCGTGCTGCGCCTCACCGCCTCCTTCTCGGGGCCGTGCGCGGGGCCGCGCTCGCTCTACGCCAAGCTTTTCGGCGACGACCGGGGCGCGAGGTTCCACGCGGAGCTCGCCGCGCTCTGGTCGGCGGCGCGGGGCGCACGGAGCCTCCGCACGCCCGAGCCCCTGGGCTACGACGCGGGGCGGCGGATGCTCCTCTTGAGCGAGGCCGCGGGCCCGCGCCACCTGATCGACTGGATCAAGTCCCTCGAGAACGACCGGGCGCTGCCACCGGGCGTGGACTTCGCCCGAGCGGAGCGCTGCATGGCGGTCGCCGCGGAAGCCCTGGCGGAGCTGCAGCGCTCGGGGCTCCGGCCGGCGACGCGGCGTCCCTTCGCCCGCGAGCTCGCGCGCCTGGAGAAGGAGCGCCGCGTGCTGCGCGGATCCCCCCGCCGCCGGCATCCCGAGCTCGTGCGCGCGGCCGAGGAACTCGTGGAGCGCCTGGAGGCCCTGGCCCCTTCGCGGGAGGAGCTCCTCCCGGCGCACGGCGGCTTCCGCCACAAGCAGACGGTGGGCGACGAGGACTCCCTCACCGTGATCGACTGGGACGGCCTCTGCCTCGCGGATCCGGCCCTGGACGCCGCGACGTTCCTCCTCCGCCTCCGCCAGGAGCCGTTGCGCGAGTCGGGGAGCGCCCCGGAGATGGAGCGGCTGGCGGAGGCCTTCCGCCGCGCGTTCCTCGCGCGCAGGCCGGAGGTCCCCGCGGGCCGGCTCGCCCTCTACGAAGCGCTCGTCCTGACGGAGGGGATGCTCCGCTCCTTCCGCCGCGCGAACCGCGACGAGGAGAAGCCGCGGCGGATCCGAAACCAGGCGCAGGCCGCGAGCGAGGCGCTGGATCGGGCCGGGGACGGGCGGGGCGCATGAGCCAGGGAACCAGGGGCCCCAAGGGTCCGCCGCCGACCGCTTCGGCGAGGGAGATCGAGCTCTTCCGCCGGCTGGGCGACCCCGCCCACATGCTGGAGGTCCTGCAGCGCGAGCTCGGACGAGCAACGGAGGAGCCGATCCGCGTGACGAGGGTGAAGACCAAGCTGCGCCGCACGCGCGCGGCCGACCAAGCCGGGCGGCTCGAGGTCGTCTACAGGGTCCTGGTCGAACGGAGAGGGCAGGGCGAGCGCGAGTACGTCCTGCTCGGGACGGCGCCGGAGACCGCGGAGTTCCTGCGCGTCGAGGAGGGGCGCTGCCGGGCGCTGCGCGGCCACCCCGCGGTCGCGCCCTTCCGGGAGGTCGCCGTGCACGTGGGCGAGCTTGAGCTCGCGCTGCGCCTCTTCCCGCTCGATCCCGCCCTGCCGGCCCTGGCCGAGCTCACCGGCTCCGGCGGCGCGGCCCTCCTCTCCCCCTACATGAGGGAGTGCCGCGCCGGCGCGACGGTCGAGCGCGTCGAGTGGGAGCTTCGCCACTACAAGCCCTTCAAGCGCGCCGTGCTCCGCATCACGGCCTCCTTCTCGGGGCCGAACGCCCCGCCGCGCCCGCTCTACGCCAAGCTCTTCCACGACGACCGGGGCTCGAAGTTCCACGCGGAGCTCGCCGCCCTCTCGTCGGCGGCGCGCGGCGCGCGGAGCCTCCGCGTGCCCGAGTCCCTGGGCTACGACGCGGAGCGGCGCATGTTCCTCATGAGCGAGGCCGCGGGCCCTGGCCACTTGATCGAATGGATCAAGTGCCTGGAGAAACACCGGCCGCTGCCTGCGGGCGTGGACCTCGCACGAGTCGAGCGCTGCGTGGTCGTCGCCGCGGAATCCCTCGCGGAGCTGCAGCGCTCGGGAATCCGGCCTTCGCGCGCGCGCACCTTCCGCTCCGCGCTGGCCGCCCTCGAGCGCGACCTCGACGCCCTGCGCGCGAAGCTGCCGCGGAACGAGCTCGTGCGGTCGGCCGAGGAGCTCCTCGCACGCCTCGAGGCCCTGGCCCCTTCGGAGGAAGAGCTCCTCCCGGCGCACGGGGGCTTCCGCCACAAGCAGACCGTGGGCGACGAGGGCTCCCTGACGGTGATCGACTGGGACGGCCTGTGCCGCGGGGATTCCGCCCTGGACCCCGCGACGTTCCTCGCCCGCCTGCGCCAGGAGCCCGTGCGGGATCCGGGCAACGCCCCGGAGATGGCGCGACTGGCGGAGACCTTCCGCCGCGAGTTCCTCGCGCGGCGGCCAGCGGTCTCCCCGGGCCGGCTCGCGCTCTACGAGGCCGTGGTGCTGACGGAGCGTCTCCTTCGCTCCTTCCGCCGCGCGACCCGCGACGGGGAGATGCCGCGGCGGATCCGCAACCTTGCGGCCGCCGCGCGGGAGATGCTCGACCTCGCCGGCGCCCGCCCCGTCGAGGACCCTCCCGGGTCCAAGGCCGTGGCGTGAGGATCGCCTGCCTGTCGACCGACCTCGGCGTGCCCGAGGCGGGCGCGAAGGGCACCTCGGCGCGCCTGCGCGGGCTCGTCGAGGCGCGGGCCGGGCGCCGCGACGAGGCCCGGGTCCACCTCCGGGAGGAGGGCATGTTGCGGGCGGCGCGGGGCCTCGAACTTGACTTTCCCTCCCGGCCTCTAGAAAATCAATTTCCTAGGGGGGGTCGGGGCCATGCATACTCGTCCTTATCGTAGAGCAGCCGCCCTGGAAGGGGTCCTCGTCGCGCTCGCCTTGACTGGCGCGGCCTTTCCCCGAGGACAAGAGGGGCGCTCGGACCCGGCGCAGGCCGGAGAGGCGCCCGCCGCGAGCCGCCCGGCAATGGACCCGCCGGCCATCGAGAAGGTCTTCCACCTCGAAGGCCGGTTCGGCAGCCGGGGCTCCCTGGCCGGCGAGGCCGTCTACAAGGTCGAGCGCGAGAAGGGGGCGCTCACCAAGGAGCTGAAGGTGGACGTGCACGGCGCGACGCCCGGCGCGTCGCACACCTTGACGGTGGATGGCTTCGAGCTCGCCCGTATGGTCGTCGATCCCAAGGGGAAGGCGAAGTTCAAGCTCATCGAAGACCGCAAGAGCTTCTTCCCCGAGGGTTTCCCGGAGCCGAAGCCGGGCTCGGTGGTCCGGGTCGGAGAGTTGCTGGAGCTCCGACTCGAGCCGCTCGAGAGGGTGGCCCACCTCGAGTCCCTCATCGCGGGCGCCGGGCCGGTCTCCGGCAAGATCAGCTTCAAAGTCGAGCGCCTGGGGAAGTCGATCACCCGCGAGTTCCAGCTGAGGATCTCGGGCGCGCGGGCGAAGACCCTCCACGCCGTGACTCTGGACGAGGTCCCCATCGCCGACCTGACCATCGATCTAGAGGGCAAGGGAGAGATCGAGTTCTCGAACAAGCCTTCGGCCAAGGACGGTCTGCCTTTCCCGGCGCAATTCCCGGAGCTTCGAGCGGGATCGAGGATCCGGATCGGAGACCTCTTCGCGGGAGAGTTCCGGGACCGGTTGGAGCGTGGGGAGTAGGAACGCCGTCACGGGCGGCGGCGTGCCGTTCCGGGCGCGGCTCCGCTCGAGCAGGTGGCTCGTCGCAGGGCTCTGGCTGGGCGCTTGCAGCCAGGGTTCGAGCAGGATCGGAGCCTCCGAGGTGGGGGTCCGCGCTCCCGACCAGCCTGCCTCGCCCCCGCCCCGAGCCTTCGGACAGGCCGGTTGGGAGAGGCTCCACGCCGGGGGCGTCCCCGGCCGGGATTCCCCGGCAGCGGGCGAGGACGCGGCCCTGGCCTGCGACGCCGCCCGGCACAGGGTCCTCCTCTACGGAGGGAAGGGGGACGACGACGTCAACCGGAACGACCTCTGGTCGTTCGACCTCGAGACCCGCCGCTGGACCCGCATCGTGACGGAAGGGCCCGTGCCCCCGCCCTGCGAAGACCACACGCTCGTCCTCGACGAGGCCGACGACCAGCTCGTGCTCTTCGGCGGCGAGGACGGGCTCACCAGCAACGCCACCTGGGTCTTCGACCTGCGCGCCAACCGCTGGACGGACATCACCCAGGACACGGCTCCCGCTCTGGAGGGTCACGTGGCCGTCTACGATCCGCAAGGCCGGAGGATGGTCGTGTTCGGGGGGTGGCGCGTGTTGGACAAGAAGGTCAAGAAAAAGAAGTCGCTCGAGGAGGCGACGTGGACCCTGGACCTCCACCGCGGCTCGCCCGGGTACGGAACGTGGTCGGTCCTTCCTGCGAGCGACCCCCGGCCCAGGCCGCGCCGCGAGCACAGAGGCGTCTACGATCCCGTCCGCCACAGGCTGATCATCTTCGGCGGCCGCCAGCACTCGAGCGCGAGCTTCTTGAACGACGTGTGGGCCCTCGACCTCACGAGCCAGTCCTGGCGCGAGATCGAGACCCGCGGCGAGCGCCCCGACCCGATCCGCCAGATGGCGTTCACCTATGACTCGCAGGCGAACGTGGCGACCGTCTTCGGCGGCGAGGTGCGGGTGGCGCTGGACGCGAGGGACGAGGACCGCTTCACGGTCAACCAGATCTGGACCCTCGACCTCGAGAGCGGGCTCTGGTCGGACCGGACGCCCTACCCACGCCCCATGTACGACCATGTCGGCCTCTTCGTGCCCGACTACAGGGGGACCCTCGTCTACGGCGGGTCGGGCGACCGTCCGGGGAAGGAACACTCGACCTGGCTGCTGCGGTTGCGCTAGCGCGGACGGATCGCGATGCGCGTGGTTCCGAGTGATTCCTTCGCTCCCCTCGCCTCGAACCACGCGCCCTTCGTCGATCCCGAGCCCGGTGCGCCCTCCCCCGTCCGGTCGAACCCCACGTGCATGTCGTACGGGTCGCGCCTGGAGACGAGGGAGGTTGCCGCTCCGACCCAGTCGATCGCGGACGCGAGCAGGCGACGCGCCTTCTCGAGCCGGACGGAGGGGGACCCGCCGGCATTCGAGGCCCGCGCGTGAGGATCGCCTACCTGTCGACCGACTTCGGCGTGCCCGTGCGGGGCACGAAGGGCGCCTCGGTGCACCTGCGCAAGCTCGTCGAGGCGCTTGCGGGGCGCGGCCACGAGGTCCTCGTCCTCTCGCCCGCCGCGGGGAGCGAGGCGCCCGCCGCGGCCGCCTTCCGGATCGCCTCGCTGCCGTTCGCGGAGATCCCCGCGCTCCTCCAGGAGCAACTGAAGGCGGAGGCGATCTGCTCCGGCAATCGATTGGCGCAGGACCTGCGCAACCTCTTCTACTCGCTCTGGGTGGAGGGGCGGGCGATGCCCCTCCTCGAGGAGTTCCGGCCGGACTTCCTCTATGAGCGCTACGCGCTCTTCGGGACGGCCGGGCTCGAGCTCGCGCGGCGCCTCCGCGTGCCGCTCCTCCTCGAGGTCAACGCCCCGCTGGTCGAGGAACAGCGCGAGCAGCGCGGGCTCAGCCTGCCCGGCGTGGCGGGGGCCGCCCAGCGGATCGTCTTCGGCGGCGCCGACGAGCTGATCGTGGTCTCGCGTTGGCTCGAGGAATACGCCGCCGGCCACGGGGCGGACCGCGAGCGGATCGCGGTGGTGCCCAACGCCGCCGACGCGGACGTCTTCCATCCGCGCGCCGGAGCCTCCGAGATCCGCCGGCGGCTCGGCTGGGAGGATCGGGTCGTCCTCGGCTTCCTCGGCGCGATGAAGTCCTGGCACGGCGTGCCCGGTCTGGTCGAGACGCTGAAAGAGCTCGAGGCGCCCGCGTCCCCCTTCCGTCTCCTCCTGGTCGGCGACGGGCCGGCGCTTCCCGCGGTCCGCCGGCAGGTGCACGACGCGGGCCTGGACGAGGCGGTCCACATGCCGGGCTCGGTGCCGCACGACGACGCCCCCGCCTGGCTCGGCGCCGTCGACGTCGCGCTCGTCCCCTGCGACTCCTCCGCCGCGCCCTACTTCTCGCCGGTCAAACTGTTCGAGTACATGGCGATGGGGCTTCCGGTCGTGGCGGCCCGCCACGGCCAGGCCGAGGAGATCGTCGAGCACGGCCGGACGGGCTGGCTCTACTCGCCGGACGAACGCGGGGAGCCGGCCGCGACGATCCGCTGGCTCGCGCGAAACCGCCCGGCCGCGGCGCGGGCCGGGGCCGCCGCGCGCGAGGTGGTCCTCGCCCACCACACCTGGGAGCGCAACGCCGAGCGCGTCGAGGGGCTCGCGCGACGCGCGCTCGCGCGACGCGCATCCGGGCCGTCCGCATGAGGCGAAGGGAAGGCGACGGCGGGCGCCCGGCGGCCCGCTCCGGTTACACTAGGACCTCGCATTGCGGCCTCGGGCGAGGGGAGCGGGCGCAGGCGAAAGGGCCATGAGCCAGAACCCCGGCACGAGCGAGGATCCGGGCGCGCGTCGTTCCGACAGGCCGATCTGGCGTCGGGCCGCGCGCCATCTGGCGCCCCTCGTGCTGCCGCGCTGGACGATGCTCCTCGTGGCCGCCCTGGCCCTGATCACGGGCGTGGCGTTCGACCTCCTCAAGCCCTGGCCGCTGAAGTTCGTCTTCGACTACCTGCTGAAGGGCGTCACGTTCCTCCCGGCCTGGGCGCAGATGCCGGGCATGAGCGAGACGACTTGGATGCTCGCCGTCATCTGCGCCATGATCGTCGCGGCCGCGGCGATCTCCTCCTCCGCCGCCTACTGCCGCGAGTTCCTCCTGAACCGCGTCGGGGAGGAGCTCGCCTTCGAGCTGCGCGGGATGCTGTTCCGCCACGTCCAGCGCCTGGGACTCGCCTTCCACGACTCGAGCCGCCTGGGCGACACGATCACCCGGATCACCGACGACACCCGCTCCATCCGCGAGCTGGCCACGACCTCCGTGCTCCAGGTGGCCACCGCCCTGGTCAGCGTCGCGGGCATGCTCGGGACGATGGTGCTGATGGACGCGACGCTCGCCCTCGTGGGGATCCTCGCGGTGGGGATCGTCGGTCCGATGGTCTGGTACTACAAGAGGAGGATCGAGCGGGCCTCGCGGCAGCGGCGCACGCGCGAGGGGGAGCTCACCTCCGTCGCCCAGGAGACGATGAGCTCGATCCGCCTGGTGAAGACCCTCGGGCGCGAGGCCCACCAGCAGAAAGCCTTCGGGCTGCAGAGCTCCGAGAGCGCCCAGATCGGCCTGGAGGTGGCCCGGCTCGAGGCGGCCTACGTGCGCTCCGTGGACTTCGCCGTGGCGCTGGTGACCTGCGCGGTCGTGTGGCTCGGCGTCCACCGCGTGTGGGCCGGGAACCTGCAGATCGGCGACCTCTACGTCTTCGCGTACTACGTCAAGAACCTCTACGGGCCCCTGCGCGACCTGGCCAAGCAGAGCTCCAAGATCGCCAAGGGGAAGGTCGGGCTCGAGCGGGTGATCGACCTGCTCGAGGAGGAGCCCGCGGTGGTCGAGTCGCCGCGCGCCCGGCCCGCGCCCCGGTTCTCGGGGCGGATCGCCTTCGAGGGGGTCGGCTTCGAGTACGCGGCCGGCAGGACCGTGCTGCGGGACGTCGCGTTCCGCATCGAGCCGGGCGAGCGGATCGCGCTGGTCGGGCACAGCGGGGCCGGGAAGAGCACGATCCTCTCCCTCCTCTCGCGCCTCTACGATCCGACCGCGGGCCGGATCCTCCTCGACGGCCACGATCTCCGCGACCTCCAGCTCGCCACGCTCCGCGACCAGATCAGCGTCGTGCTGCAGGACTCGATCCTGCTCCAGACGAGCATCCGCGAGAACATCCTCTACGGCCGCGACGGCGCGACGGACGCGGAGGTCGCCGCGGCGGCCGCGGCGGCGGGGGTGGACCTGTTCATCGGAAGACTCCCCGACGGCTACGACACGGTCGTCGGCCAGCGGGGGGCGACGCTCTCCGGCGGCGAGCGCCAGCGCGTGGCGATCGCCCGCGCCATCGTGCGCAACGCACCGATCCTGCTCCTCGACGAGCCCACGACCGGGCTCGACGCGAAGAGCGAGCAGCTCGTGATGCGCGGCCTCGCGCGCCTCATGGAGGGCCGGACCACGGTCCTCGTGAGCCACAAGCTCGGCCTGATCGAGCGCGCCGACCGCATCCTCGTGATCGACGGCGGGCGGCTGGTCGAGTCCGGGACCCACGCCGAGCTCCTCCGGGCCGGGGGGCTCTACGCGCAGGTCCGGGCCACGGCGCTCGAGTCCGACGGAGACGGTTCCCCCCCCTCCCGCCTCGAGACCTTCCGGCCCGAGAGACCCGAGCCCACGAAGCGATGAGCCCCTCCCCCCCTCTGGATCCGCTGCAGGACGAGAGCGACGACGACCTCGAGCCCGAGGACGGGGGCGAGGTGTCCGGGGTCCTCGCGCGGCGCTTGGACCAGTTGCGCGACGAGCGCTGGTTCGGCCCCGTGCTCGAGTCGGCGCTCGCCCAGATGACGGCCGCCGGGCCGAAGGTGGCGGGCTACGAGATCGACTACTGCAAGATCAAGCCCAACCGGGACATCAACGTCGCCCTGCGGGCGCGCCTCGCCGGTCCCACGGGAGCCGCGCTCGCGCCTCTGCGACTCTCCTGCACGCTCTTCGCCTCCCCGGAGGCGTGCCGCCTAAAGTACGGGGAGGACGAGGCAAACGCGCTGCACGAGGCGACGCGGCGGAGGTTGGAAGCCGCAGGGTTCGCCCGGCCGGTGGCGGTGCTCGGCGACCCGCCGATCATCGTGCGCCTCTTCCCGGTGGACCCGGCGCTCCCCGGGTTGGCCGCCGCGACCGACGGGGAGGAGATGAAGTCCCTCTTCGCCTCCCGCCTGGAGGCCTGCCGCCGCACGGGCGGCGCGCCGCGCGGCTTCACGCACGAGATCCTGCACTACAAGCCCCGCCGCTCCTGCACGATCCACTACACCGTCGACTTGGGCGACGGGTCCGAGCCGGCGGCCTGCCGCGTCTACGGCAAGCTCTCGCGCGACGACCGCGGGGTGCGCTACCACCGGCTCCTCACCTCCGCCTGGGAAGCGGCGCTCGCGAGCGGCGGATTGTGGCGCGCCGCCCGCCCCGTGGGCTACGTGCCTCGGTGGCGGCTCCTCCTCCAGGAGGCCGTGCCCGGGCGGGACTTCCGGCTGGTCTTCGCCGAGCTGACTCCCGACGACGTCACCCCGGCGCAGCTCGAGCGGATCGGGGGCCTGCTCGACGGCATCGCGCGCGCGATCCGCGGGGTCCAGCGGGCCCCGATCCCCGACGGCCCGGTGATGACCTTCGAGCGCCTTTTCGCCGCCCAGGAGCGGAACCTCCGCTACATGGGCGGCCTGCAGCCGCGGCTCGCCGCCGAGCTCGCCGCGATCCGCAAGGAGGTGGAGCGCCTGGCGCGCGAGACCGCGCCCGCCCCCCTCGTCTTCTCCCACGGCGACTTCGCCCACGGGAACGTGCTCATCGAGGGGGACCGCGTCGGGATCATCGACTTCGACAAGGCCGGGGCGGCCGAGCCGGTCTACGACGTCGCCTACTTCCTGACCCACATGCGGTCGTTCGGCATCCGCCATCCCCGGCGCATGCCCCACGTGACGAGGCTCGGGGAGCGCTTCCGCGACTGCTACCTCGCGCTCGCCCCGGAGGCCTCCGCCGAGCGACTCTCCCTGTACGAGGCGCTCGACTTCTCGGCCTACGTGCTGCGCAACTTCCGCAAGCAGAGCCACCAGGCGAGCTGGCTCGCGTGGGCGGAGGGGCAGGTCGCGGCCGCCTGGGAGCGCCTGGGGGCGGCGGCCGGGAGGAAGGGCGCCCGGCCTTCGTGACCGATCGGGCGTGATCGACCTCGGCTACTCGCGCGAGCGCATGCTCGCGGACCTCCAGGCCTCGGACGGGGCGCTCCCGGGCGCGGACCTCGCGAGCGAGCGCGCGCGCGCCGTGACCCGCGGGAAGGCGCCCGACGAGATCCTGCCCGGATTGAACGCCGCGCTCTCCGCGCGCTTCGCCGACGTCCCGCCGGAGCGTCTCGAGCGGGACCTCCTCGGGCCGCTGAAGAAGGCCGTGGGCAATGCCCACAAGCGGGGCAACCTGCGCGACCCCGGGAAGTGGATCACCGTCGAGGTCCTCGTCACGAGCGCCGGCGCCTTCCTCGAGGTCTCCGACGAGGGAGGGGGCTTCGACGTGGCGGGCACCCTGGAGCGCTTCCGGAACGGGCGCGCGTACTTCGCCCACAGCGGCTCGGGGTTCCGGCGCTACGCCAAGGCACGCTCGGTGATCAGCTTCGACCGCGCGGGGGCCACCCTCCGGCTGCGGTTCCTTCGCGGGGACGCCCCGCCGGGACCGGACGCGCCTCGCCGCTGAGTCGACCGCCGCGGAGGCGTCCGCAGGACGCGGACCGGCCGGATCGGGAGCCGCCGGCGGACCTCCGCAACCCCCCGCGGCGCGCGCGCGCCCCTCCCCGAGCCTGTCCCGGGCGCTAGGATCTCCCATTTCGGAGGAGCGTTGACAGGGCGCCGGCGAGGGGCGATGCTGCGGGCTCCGGCGAGCGACGTTCGGCCGCCGCCCGGGGCTCGCCGTCGCGCGCCGCCGGGCGCGACCGGGAGATCCCGCGCGCCGACGGGCGAGGGAGGAGAACGATCTGGTGAACGCGAGGATCCTCGTCAAGGGGGGGCTCCCGCTCGCGCTCTGGCTGGGCGCTTGCGGCCCGGACCTCGACCCGAGCGGCGCCGCCGAATCCCGCTCCGGCGCTCCCCCCGAGCCCGCCTCGCAGCCGCCCCGCGCCGCGGGACAGGCGGACTGGGAGAAGATCCACGCCGGAGGGGTCGCGGGCCGGGACTCTCCGGCGGCGGGCGAGGACGCGGCACTCGCCTACGACGGCGCGCGCCACCGCGTGCTCCTGTACGGAGGGAAGGGGGACGACGACGCCACCCGAAACGAGCTCTGGTCGTTCGACCTCGGGACGCGCCATTGGACCCGGATCGATCCGGAGGGGCCCTCGCCGCCGCTTTGCGAGGACCACACGCTCGTCCTCGACACGGCCAACGAACAGCTCGTGCTCTTCGGCGGCGAGAGCGGGGCGACCAGCCGCGCGGCGTGGACCTACGACCTGCGCGCCAATCGTTGGGCGGACATCACCCAGGACACGACTCCGGCCCTGGAGGGCCACGTCGCCGTCTACGATCCACGGGGCCGGCGGATGATCGTCTTCGGCGGGATGGCCGTGAAGTTCGTCAAGAAGGACAAGAAGGAGAAGACCCTCGAGGAGGAGACCTGGGTCCTCGACCTGAACCACGACTCGCCCGGCTATGGAGCCTGGTCGGTGCTTCCGGTCGGCGAGAACCGGCCGAGCCCCCGCCGGGAGCACAGGGGCGTCTACGATCCGGTCCGCCACCGGCTGATCGTCTTCGGCGGCCGCCAGCGCTCGAGCACGAGCTTCCTGAACGACGTCTGGGCCCTCGACCTGGAGAGCCGGACCTGGCGCGAGATCGAGACCCGCGGCGAGCGACCCGACCCCATCCGCCAGATGGCGTTCGCCTACGACCCGCGCGCGAACGCGCTGACCGTCTTCGGCGGCGAGGTGCTCGTGGCGTTCGGCCCGAGCCGCGCGGAGCATTTCACGGTCAACCAGGTCTGGGTCCTCGACCTCGAGACCGGGCTCTGGTCGGACCGGACGCCCTACCCCCGCCCCATGTACGACCACGTCGGCGTCTTCGTGCCGGAATACGGGGGCACCATGATCTACGGAGGCTCGAGCAACCGGCCCGGCAAGGAGCATTCGACCTGGCTCCTGCGGACGCGCTGACGGCCGATCCGGGCACCTACGTCCTCCCGGCGCGGGCGCAACGATTCGGGTCACGACGGGAGGCTTCGATCGAGAGGAGGGTCACGTCGAGGGATGGATCGGGGTGGGGGCTCGTCCCCCGGAGCCTCTTTCCCTGGAGGCCGTCCTTCTCCCTCCCGGGCCCGGGGGGACCGGCACGAGGACGACGGCGTGGGACTCGGGCCGATCCGCCCCCCCTTCCTCCCCCCGAGACGATCTCTCCGCCGTCCATCGGAGCCATTCGACGAGCACGACGAGCGTCCAGAGGGCGCGGCTGTGATCCGCGGTCCGGAGCCGGTGCTCCTCGAGCACATCGAGAGCGGCCGCGGGTCGCACGCCCGCCGCCTCGAGGCGCTCGTCCGCGAGGCGACTCCGGACCCACCCGTGGAGCGGTCCGCGCATCCAGCTCGCGAGCGGAACGGAGAGGCCGCGTTTGCGGCGGTGGACGATCGACCCCGGGAGGTAACGCAGGGCGTAGCGCTTGAGGAAGACCTTGGTCGAGAGGCCGCGGACGCGCGCTTCGGGCGGCAGCGACGCCGCATACTCGATCACGCCGACGTCGAGGAAGGGCGCCCGGACTTCCATGCCGTGGGCCATGCTCGCGCGGTCGGCCTTGGTCAGGAGCCCCTCGGCGAGGGAGCCTTCGAGATCGGCCCTCTGGACGAGGTCGAGGAGATCTCCCTGCGGGCGGTCCTCCGGCGGCTCGAAGGGACGCGTCGCTCCGAGCCGCCGTAGGAGGACCGGCGAGATCTGCGACGTCCAGAGGACGTGCCTCGTCAGCCCCTCCATCTCCGCGGCGTCGACGAAGCGCTTCAGGAGGAAGGAGAGCGCCACTTTCCGGTCGCTCGGAGGCCAGCGTCGAAGGATGCGGGCGACGAGGGCGCGCAGCGGCCCGGGAAGGCGCGCGTAGCGGGAGGCCCACCGCGCGCCGAGGTACGTCGGGTAGCCCCCGAAGATCTCGTCGGCTCCCTCGCCGGTGAGCGCGAGCTTCACGTCCGCCGCCGCGCGCCGGCAGAGCATCGCGGTCGGGACCCAGGCGGGGTCGGCGAGCGGTTCGCCGACCGTCGCCACGAGCTCGCGGATCTGCTCCGGGAACTGCTCCGGCTCGATCCAGACGGGGATGGAACGGATTCCGAGGCGATGGGCGACGCGGTCGGCGACGCGCCCCTCGTCGTACGAGGCCTCGCGGAAGCGGACCGTGTACGCCAGCAGCGGGCGCTCGGGACGCAGCCTCCGGGCCACCGTCGCGACGAGCGAGGAGTCGAGCCCCCCGCTCAACAAGACGCCGAAGTCGACGTCGACCTCCGTCTGCCGCCGGACCGCCTCGCGGAAGATCGCGTCGAAGCGTTCCTCATTGGGCGGGCCCTTGGGAGTCGTCCCGACGCTCCACCTCCAGTAGCGCCGGCGGCGCACGCCGGCCGCGTCGAAGGTGACCGTTTCCCCCGGCGCGACCTTGCGGACCTCCGCGAACGGCGTCGAGGGCGAGGCGAACAGCCCGGACCGGAGGTACGCACCCAAGGAGTCCCGGTCCCGCGTGAGCGTGAGGGTCGGGTCGGAGGCGAGCGCGGCGAGCTCCGACGCGAAGACCACGAAATCCGGGTGCCGCAAGAAGAAGAGGGGTCGCTCCCCCGTTCGATCCCTCGCCAGAAGGAGCCGGTCGGCGCGCGGGTCCCATACGGCGACCGCGAAGGCTCCGACCAGTCGCTCCACGAAGGCCTCCCCCAGCTCCAGGTAGAGTCCCGGAATCACCGCGGCGTCGGTGGCAAGATGCACGGCGCGGCCCCGTTCCTCGAGCCAGGCCCGCAGCTCCGCGTGGTTGTCGATCTCGCCGTTGCACACCACCGTGACGCCGGTCGGCGGATCGACGAAGGGTTGGTGCCCGTTCGAGACGCCGCGGATCGCGAGCCGGGTCGCTCCGAGAGCCGCCCTCGAGGAGACCGCGATCCCGACGTCGTCCGGGCCGCGGTGGTCGAGCGCGCGGACCATTCGTTCGATTCTCGCCGCCGCGCTCGGCCGAACGATCCTCCCTCCGCGCTGGACGATCCCGCAGATGCCGCACATCCTAGTATTGCTTCCCGGGCTCGATCACGGCCTCCCACCAGCCGGGCCCGATCTCGCGGACGGGTGCGCCCCGGGCGACCGCCACGGGGTCGAGCAGCCTCCGATGCTTGTCGTCGGCGAGGAGCAACACGTCGCGGGTCCGCGAGGCCAGCCACGCTTCCAGCTCGTCCAGCGGGACGAGCGGCTCGGGCCATGGCCTCTGCTTCTTCAACGAGTAGACGACGTAGTTGCTCTTCAGCTCGCGGCCGTCCTCGGTGATCAGCCAGACGGGGCGCCCAAGATAGAAGGGAAGCCCCTTCGCGAAGCAGCGGAGGCAAGCGACCTCGGCTGCGGGGGCGACCTCTCGGACGCGGGCTGCCAGTTGGCGGGACGAATCGAACTCGGCGAGGTTCCGCGCGGTCCCGAAGCAGGCCGCGGCCGCCAGGACGGGGAAGGACAGGAAGGTCGCGAAGGCGAGTCGAGGGTCGCGCAGGCGGAAAGCGGCGAGGGCCGCGCCGGCGATCCCGAGCAGCGCGAGAGCCGCGGGCAGGAGGGAGGGGCGGATCCATTCCGACTCGGTGGCCGGGCGCCCGAAGGTCCGGGAGACCGCTCCCGGACGGAGTCCTTCGACCGCGATCGCTGCGGCGCCCAGCAGGGCGAGGAGCGCGAGTCCGCCGGCTGCGCGCCTCACGATCCTCGCGGCGGCCCCCTCCCGGTGCGAGAAGGCGAGGTCGAAGACGCGGGCGGTCAGAACTCCACACGCGATCGCGGCGGTCAACACGTATCCCGCGAGCTTCGAGCGCGAGATCGAGAAGAACAGGACGACCGCGACGGCCCAGACGACCGAGAGGCGGTCGGCGCGGGACCACCGCCTCCGCGCGATCCACGCGGCGCCGGCCGACGCGGGAAGGAGGAGGCTCCACGGGAAGCATCCAGCCGCGACCACCGGCCCGTAGAAGTAGAAGGGTTCGTTGCGGCGAAACGCCCGGGTCGTGAAGCGGCGGAGCGACTCCTCGACCAGTCCGTAACGGAGGAAGTCGGGTCGTTCGCGGGCGACGGCGAGGAACCAGAGGAGGACGACGGCGCCGAGAGCGAGCAGGTTCCGCGGAGCGAAGAGGCGTCCGACCGCGTCGGGCCTCCGCTCGGCGATCGCGAGAGCGGTCAGCACGATCCACGGGAGCAGGAAGCCGACCGGGCCCTTGACGAGCGTCGCGACTCCGGCCGCGAGAGCCCCGACCAGATGCCATCGCCGCCTCGCCCGCCCCTCCCGCTCCTCCGCGACGGTCCCCGCCATCACGGAGGCGCACACGAAGAACGCGAGCGTCATGTCGAGGATCACGATCCTCGCGAAGACGAAGAAGAGCGGCGTGGTCGCGACGACCAGGACGGCCAGCGCCGCCGCGCGCTCGCCGTACCCTCTCCGGACGAAGAGGAACACGAGGCCCAGGACGGCGAGCCCCGCGAGGGCCGACGGAAGGCGAGCCGCCCCTTCCGAGTCCCCAAGGACGGACAGGGAGAGCGCGACGGCCTTGAAGTAGAGGGCCGGCTTGTCGAGGTAGGCCAATCCGTCGTACGTCGGCACAAGCCAGGCTCCCGACTCGGCCATCTCCCGCGCCACTTCCGCGTTGCGACCCTCGTCGGGATCGAGCAGCGGCAGCGTCCCTAGTCCGAGGAACAGGATCGCAAGGGCGAAGAGGCCGGCGAGGATCGAGAACGGGCGCGGAGCCGCGAGCGTCGAGTGGAGGCGTGAAGGGAAGAGGCACACAAGGCGGGCTCGGCGGAGGCCGGAGTCGATCAGGGTTCGTGACTTCCGGACGGGCGTAAGCCTCGAGAAAAAAGGAGAAACGCTCATCTCGAGTTTCGCCCTGCAAGCCCGAGGGACTCGTCAGGGAGTTCAGAGTGCCGAGCGATTCTCCGGCGTCGATTTACCGGGGCTCATCTAGCGGCACAAGTCCCCGGCCTGGAGATCGGGGCAGCGCGGTCATCCGTCTCACTCGCTTCCCGCGACGCCCGCTCCTTAGAGCGGTTCGCGAGTGCGAAGCTGCACCGATTCCGTGTTGATCTGGTGCACGAGGTCCAGGCCTCCAAGGAACTTGCGCCGGAATCCCCGGGCCGACCCCCCTTCCCCTCCTATTCCATGTGTCCGTCGCGGTTTGTGACGGAAATCAACACGGAACAGGGGCAGTCTCCGGCGGACCCCCCCTACGCGACCGGACAGCGCTCGCAGAGCGAGAGGACGTCGTCCAAGCCGCGGAGCCGAGTCCGCTCCCCCTGGATCCGCGCGCAATCGAGCCCGCGGCGGACCTGCAGGCGGACCGTGTCCTCCCAGCCCCGCTCGTCCTGCCAGCGGAAGCGTTTGCAGGCTCGCTTGAGAAGGATCAGCGCCAGGTTCACCGGCAGGCGGGACGCGATCTCCAGGTCCATGCGCACGAAGTAGGCGTCGAGGAAGGCCGCGAGGATCGACCGCAGGGCTCCCGCCCGCGCGCGCCCGCGCTCCAGGAGCCGGAGCGTCAGGACGGCCATGGCGACGTCGTAGGCCGGATCCCCTCGGTGCAGCGGATCGAGGTCGAGGATCCAGAGCTTCTCCCCGTCGACGTGGACTTGGCCCGGATGGTAGTCCCCGTGGGCCAGGGCCGGCGCGCAGGGGGGCTGGCGGCGCGCGGTCTCCACGATCGTCTCGATCGAGTCGGCCAGCGCGGGAAAGACTGCTGCCAGGGCGGGGCACAGCCCCGCGCAGCGCTGCGCGAGGTGGTCCTCCAGCGCGAAAGGCGGTTCCGAGTCCGCCGGGAAGCCGTGCAGCTTGGCCAGCGCCTCGGCGAAGAGGCGCGCGTGCTCCGGCCGCGCCCGACCGGTCCTCCACAGGCGCTTGAGGGATTCCCCGCCGGCGGGCTCCATCAGCACGATCGGGGCGTCCGGCAAGAGGGCGTAGGCCTCTGGGATGGAGGCGGAGGTGGGCTCCGCGCCGGGAAAACCGCGCTCCCAGAGCGCGCGCTGTGCGCGGAAGACCTGCCCGGCGCGTTCCCGGGACTCGTAGGCCTTGCCAATCACCCGCCAGCGCTCGCTCGCGCCCCCTCCAGGCCGGACGAGGTCGATCGTGTAGCAGACGACCCGTCGCTTCACGAGCTCGGCCTCGATCCCGCGGACCGCCGTCGAAGGTCCGAAGCGAGCGCGCGCCCGTTCGACGAGGACCGGCTCCACGGTCGAGGGGTCGAGCGCCCCGTCGAGCGCGGTCGGGATGGGCCTCCCCATCAGGCGGATCGGGGCTGGGCGCGCGGTTCGAGGACGGCGGGGGCCGGCGGCAACGCGACCTGCGCTTCCCTTCCGCCGGGAATCTCCGCCAGCAGCGCGGCCGACGCGCGGGCCACGCCGTCGAGGGCGAGGGGCAGGCGCGGGCGCGTCTCCCGCGGGCCGAGGAGCGCCTGGTCGAGCCGCTCGGCCAGGCGGCGCGGCTCGAGCTCCCCGGCCTCGAGCACGTCGATCAGGCCCCGCTGGGAGAGGAGGCGGGCCCGCATGGTCTGCTCGGCGCTGGGGCCGGGGCGGGGAAACACGATCGCGCGCTTCCCGAAGCGCAGGATCTCGCTCAGCGTGTTGTAGCCCGCCATGCTCACGACCACGTCCGCGGCGTTGATCTGGCTCAGGGTGTCCCCGACCGTCGTGCGCACCCGCACGCCGAGATCCCGCGCCCGGTCGCGCACGGCCTTGCGCTCGACCTCGGGCATGAAAGGGCCGGTCACCATGAGCGTGGCGAAGGGGTGGGCGTCGCCGAGGAGCTTGCGCGCCTCGAGGTAGGTGTGCATCAGCCGGGCCGCGTCGGCTCCGCCGCCGGCCATCACGACGACGATCGGCTCCTGCGCCAGGCCGAGCCTCTCGCGCACGCGGCTCGGCTCCTCGACAGCGTCCATGTTGCAGACGTAGCCGCAGTACTGCACGCGGTCCCCCATCACCTCCGCGATGCGGTACTCCTCGGCGGTGGAGAACACCTCGGGCGCGCCGTAGACGAGCACGCGGTCGTAGCTCCTCGCGAGCTCCCGGTACACGCCCTCCCGCCGCCACACCTCGCACGTCACCGCGGGCCGGTCGATGATGTCCCGCAGGCCGAGCACCATCCGCGTCGGCAGCCCCCGGCGCCGGATCGCCATCAGGGCGGGCACGAGCTCGCGATTGGCGCCTCCGGGCATGTGGTCGACGAGGAGCACGTCGGGGACGAAGCGGAGGACGATCTCGCGGATCAGGTTGGACCGCATCGTCCGGACGGCCTCGTAGCCGACGCTCATCCGGCCCGTGCGGAAGACGCCGGCCGCGACCTTGACGACCGTCGGCAACTTGACGAAGTCGATGTTCGGAGCGAGGTCGAAGAACGGGGCCACGGGCGAATCGACCACCATCAGCACGGAGAGCGCCTCGCGCTGCGCGACCAGCGCGTTGGCGAGGTTCGTGGCGCGACGCAGATGCCCCAGGCCGAAGCTGTCCTGGGTGTACATCAGGATGCGCGCCGGACCCGTCACGGCCGTGGCTGCCTCCTCCCGGTCCTCAGCGCCCGCGAGAGCATCCCGCGCCCACGGGCCCTCACCCCTTCAGGGCGGCCAGGGGCTTCAGGCGCACGACCGGCCGCAGGAGGTCGTGGCGGGTCATCGCGCCGACCACGCGGGCCACGTTCTTGAAGGAGCGGGGCGCCTGGCCGGCGATGTTGTCCGAGTGGTAGCGGTAGAGGCGGACGCCCATGTCGCGCACCTCGGACTCCACCTCGGCCGGATCGAACTGGGCGGCCGCGTCGCCCTTCGAGATCACCCGCCCCGCGCCGTGGGGTCCCGAGTGGAAGGTCCGGTCGATCCCGGGCAGGGGGAGGCAGACGTAGGAGTCCATCCCCAGGCATCCCGCGAGCGGCACGGGTTGGCCGAGGTCCGCGAGCGCGGGATCGGGGACGCCGGCGCCGGGCGGCACCGGATGGCTCGCGCCGTGGCGGTGCACCCAGTAGCGGCGGCCGCCGTGCACCTCGGGCTGGATCGTCTCGTGGCCGCTGTCGCAGACGAGCCGGAGCTCGAAGGAAGGATCGCCGAGCACCTCGCGCATCGTGTGGCGCACGATGTGCGTGATCATGGCGCGGTTGGCGAAGCCGGCGTGCATCGTCGCCGTCAGGAGGGCGAGGTAGCGCTGGCCGAGGTCGGAGCCCACCGGGAGCGACCAGAGCTCGCTCTGTCCCGGCTTCCGGTGGGCCGACTCGGCCTCGCGCTGGACCTTCTTCAGGAGCTTCTTTCCCAGGCGCCGCGAGTCCGAGTGCATCATGAACATGGCCGCGCCGAGGGGGAGGCCCAGGCGGCGCGCGGCCTCCGGGTCGAGGATCTCGACCACCTCCTGCAGCTCGAGGAAGTGGTTCCCCCCGCCGAGGGAGCCGATCGACACGCGTTCCTTGCGGATCGGGTTGCGGGGGAGGGCGGCGCGGATCGCCTCCCGGTCGATCCCGAGGTCGAAGGTCCCGCCGTTCTCGGTGCGGGCGACCTCGTCGGGCGGAAGCCCGAGGGGCTCGACCGCCTTCTTCAGCCCGTGGACGAGCACCTCCTCGCAGTCCGCCTCGCCGAGGTGGGGCTGCGCCTGCTGCTTGAACGGGACGGCCTCGAGCAGGCGGGTGAAGAGCCGGTCGAGCACGGCCGGGCTCAGGTCCCTTGCCGCGACCGAGGTGACCATCGAGCGCATCCCGCAGTTGATCCCGTCGTCGATGGCCCGGGGCAGGACGACGTCGGAGGTGACCACCACCGTGCCGCTCGGGGTGGGGTTGCGGCTCTTGTAGTGCACGTCGGGGAGGACGGCGATGTGCCGCTCCACGCCCGGCATCGCGGCGAGCTCCTCGAGCTGGCGGTGCGCCGGATCGTCCGGAGGGAGCACCTCGTCGACGAACCATCGGATGGGCGCGTGCCCGTTCGAGGGGGGATCGACGGCCGGGGGACGATCGGTTGCGGCTTCGGGGTTCATGGCGCATTCACCTTCAGGGCGGGTCGGGACGGGCGGCGAAGGCAGGCGAGGACTTGGTCGACGACGGCTCCCACTCCCGCCGATCGATCGATGCCGAGCGAGTAGCACGGCACGCTGCGCGTCAGGCTCTCGACGACGCGCTCGGCGGCGTCGTTCCCTCCGGGGAAGAGGAGGTCCAGGGCGGCCGCGTACCAGTAGAAGTCGTTGAGCTCGAGCGTGAGCTGGTTCGTCGCGCGGATGAGGCCGCAGGCCACGTCGGGCGGAAGGACGCGCGCGAATCCTTCCGATGAGAAGCGGGTCAGGAAGACGAGGGCCGGCCGCACGCCCGAGGAATCCGGGTCGGCCGGGGGGACGAACATCGTCTTCTTCTTGAGCGCGCCCCCCTCGTCGAGGGGCCGGAGCACGCCGGCCGCGTCCCCCAGGAGCTCCAGGCTCTCGTCCGTGAGCCGGATCGGCTCGTAGACCGGGTAGATGCGCTCGCCGTCGCAGAAGACCAGGTTCTCCGTGAGGAGCGTCATGCCGGCCCGCGCCGCCAGGGCGATCGAGGTCGTGGTCTTGCCCGCGCCGCCCGGTCCCGCGATCAGGATGCCGCGCTCGCCGTCCCTCACGGCCGAGGCGTGGATCATGTCCCACCCCCGCGTGCGCCGGAGGTGCCAGGCGATCGGGAACCAGACCAGGTAGCGCATCAGGTCGAAGAACTTCTTGCGCTCGAAGTCCGGGTACTTGGCGAGCTTCTTCCCCGACGGCCGGTACTGGTAGGCGACGTCGAAGGCGGGACCGGAAGGGAGCCGGCGGAAGCGGAGCTGGAGGTTCGGGTCGCGATGGGTGTCCGTCCAGACGAGCGAGTCCTCCCCCACGTGCATGCGCTTGCCGAAGGCGTCGAGGCCCGTGACGTCGAAGACGGGCCGCTGGAGGTCGTCCTCGGGCGCGCGCACCAGCCACTGCGCCGCGACCTCGAGGTCCGGGCGCTCCCACGGCTCGCGGACGTGGTCTCCGAGGAGCGCCCGCACGTACGCGAGCTGATCCGGGTTCGAGCAGCGCAGGTTCAGGGTGACCCCGTGCACCTGGACGCCGATGCGGTCGGCGAATGCGGGTCTCATGACGGGACTGCCTCCAGCTCGCAGGGGGCCGCGTGGGCGCGCGGATCGGCGGCGCCCAAGAGCTCGCGGGCCACGATCGCCCCGTTGCGCCGCAGGTCGAAGCGCTCCTCGACGAGCGAGCGCGCTCCCTCGCGCAGGCGCGCGCGCAGCCCGGGCGAGTCGAGGAGCCGCTCGATGGCCGCCGCCAGGGCGGCGGGATCGCGCGGCGCCACCACGAGCCCCGTCTCGCCGTCCCGGACCAGCTCCGGGATGCCGCTCACCGGCGTCGAGACGATGGGAAGGCCCGACGCCGCCGCCTCGACGAGGACGTTCGGGATGCCGTCGCGGTCGCCGTCGCTGGCGAGCAGGCAGGGGAGGGCGAACACGCTCGCCTCGCGGTACCAGCGGCGCACCTCCTCCTGGTCGAGCGGTCCGTCGAGGGCGACCGTGGGCTCGAGGCCGAGCGCGCGGATCTGGCCCGCGATCTGCTCCCAGCGATCCCGGCTGCCGGCGATGATGCGGCACT
This sequence comes from Planctomycetota bacterium, assembly GCA_035695825.1. Lineage (GTDB taxonomy): Bacteria > Planctomycetota > UBA1135 > UBA1135 > JAKEFM01 > JAKEFM01. Next base: position 40,667 of record DASRRH010000021.1, read on the forward strand.
GGAAGCGCCGGCCGCGCTCGCGCAGCAGGGCGCAGGCGGAGACGAGGTCGTCGATCCCCTTCTTCTCCACGAGCCGGCCGACCGCCAGGACCAGGGGCGGGTCCGCCCGGCCGCAGGGCTCGAAGCCGAAGTTCTCCAGGTCCGCGCCGTGGTAGATCTGCCGGAGGCGGGCGATGCCGCGGGGGCCGGCCAGGGCCTCGAGCGCGGGGACGTTGTAGCGGTTGCAGGTGAGGACCAGGCGCGCCGCGGCGAGCTTGCGGCGCAGGAGCCGGGGCCTCGAGAGGACCACGTCGCGCGCGTGGGTGGCGAGACTGAAGGGGAGGCCCGTGATGCGGTGCACCAGCCAGGCCACCGATCCGGGGTAGTGCACGAAGCCCGCGTGCAGGTGCCGCACGCCGTCGCGCCGGAGGAGCCGGGCGAGCTCCCCCGCCTGGACGAAGCGCTCGAGAAGGTCCCGGTCGAGCGACGCGAGCACGGAGGCGAGCGTGGCGAGGTAGCGCAGGGGATGGCGGAGGAGGAGGCGGAGGTGGGCCGAGAGGTACGCGGGCGCCGCGCGCAGGAGGGGGAAGGGGAGGTACGCGATCGGCGAGCGCACGCGCGCACAGAGCCGGTGCCGCACCGGCTCCTGCGGCTCGTTCATCGAATAGATCCGCAGCGGGACGCCCTGGCGCTCGAGCTCGAGGATCTCGTTCAGGATGAAGGTCTCCGAGAGGCGCGGGAAACACTTGAGGAGGTAGCCGATCGGCGCGCCCCGCGGGGCGCCGTCGACGAACGCTCTACCGGGCGGAGCCTCGCGCGGCTCCGCCTCCCCGAACCCGTCCCGCTTCAAGGGGTGATCCGCGGGGCGAGGGCGGCGGCGCCGTCGCCGCCGTTCCCCTCGGCGTGCACCGGAGGGGCGAAGCCCGTGGGGGCGGGGCCCGCCGGGGCGAGATTCACCGGTGCGAGGCGGTCCGGGGAGGGCTCCCTCTCCGCGACGCGCAGCCGCTCGGGGGGGATCCGCGCCGGCTCCACCGTCATCGCCTCGGCGGCGGCGCTGGCCTTCCCGTTGATCCCGCCCGCGATCCACCGCTCGAGGAGGGCGTGGGCCTCGGCGTCGTGCATCTGTCGGGGCGGACGCTTCATCATCACGGCCGAGGCCTCGAGGAGCGGGCCGCCGATCCCGCGGTTCAGGGCGACCTTCGCGCAGCGGATCCCGTCGATCGCCATGCCGGCGCTGTTGGGCGAGTCCTCGACGGAGAGGCGGAGCTCCAGGTTCATCGGGACGCCGCCGAATCCGCGCCACTCCATGCGCAGGAAGCAGATCTTGTTGTCGTTCTGCCAGGGGACGTAGTCGGAGGGCCCGATGTGGATCTGGTCCGCGGGGAGCGGGGTGTCGAGCTGGGACTGGACCGACTCCGTCTTCGAGATGCGCTTCGAGAGGAGGCGGTGGCGCTCGAGCATGTTGAGGAAGTCCGTGTTCCCGCCGGTGTTCAGCTGGTACGTGCGCTCGAGCTTCACTCCGCGCTCGCTGAAAAGGCGCGCGAGCACGCGGTGGACGATCGTCGCCCCGAGCTGGCTCTTGATGTCGTCTCCGACGATGGGGAGGCCCCGGTCGCGGAAGCGCGCGGCCCAGGCCGGATCCGAGGCGATGAACACGGGCATGCAGTTCACCATCGCGACCCCGGCCTCCAGGCACGCGTCGGCGTAGTTGCGCACCGCCTGCTCGGACCCGACGGGCATGTAGCAGACGAGCACCTCCGCCCCGGTCTCGCGCAGGACCCGCGCGACGTCGCAGGGGGGCAGGTCGGCGGGGCGGAAGGCGCGCTCGTCCGGATAGCCCGCCATGTGCTCGGGGACTCCGTCGAGCACGGGCGCCATCTGGACGCTCACCCCGTAGTCCGGGAGCGTCTCCTGGAAGACCGTGGTGCAGTTCGGCGGCGCGAACACGGCCTCCTGCAGCGGCCGTCCGACCTTCCTTCGGTCGACGTCGAAGGCCGCCACCGGCCGGATGTCGCCCACGACGTAGCCGCCGAGATCGGCGTGCAGCAGACCGGCCGTGCCGTCCCGCGCGCGGTCGCGGTAGTACTCGATCCCTTGCAACAGGGAGCTGGCGCAATTGCCGACGCCAGCGATAGCCAAACGGATCCCACCCACCGTGATTCCTCTTTCCTCCCTCCCAAGGTCTTCGACGACCTCGACCGCCCTCGGGTCCATGGACGACGAACGGATGGCATGCCCGCTACGAGCACCTCCGGAATTCGGTTCCTCCCACCGGGTCGGGGAGCTCGGTCGCGACCTTCCCGTCGGACGCGGCCGGCCCGCGGACGCGTCCTTCGCGGCCGCGATCGGGAGCCTGGCCCAGGAGGGCCAGGCCGTGCGGTCGTCGCGTGAAGGCCGAGAGCGCCTCCCTCACGGTCTCGACCTCCTCCAGCAGAAACGGCGGCTCGCCTCCGCAGCCCGGCCGCGGTCGAGGAGGAGCGCGTCCTCGATCTCGATCTTCCCGGGATCCGCGCAAGGCCGCTCGATCGCGTCGCCGCGCCCGCGCGAGAGGGAGCCGAAGTCCTCGCCGCGGATCGAACGGAGCGCGCCTCCCCGGATGCGCGGAGAGGAGAGGCCGCCGCGCTCCGGAAACCCCGGCGGTGAAGCTGCGGCGTTGCCGAGCCGGAGGCTCCTCCCTCCCCACTCGACGCCCACGAGTCGCCGTCGACCGGCGGCTCCCACCTGAGACTCCTTCGGCTTCCCTCCCGCGCCACGGAAGCCCGCGCATTATGGTCCGGTATTCGAGGCGCTGCAACGGTTTCTTCGCACGCTCTTACAAATCTGCAAACGGAGAACCGCGCCTTCGGGTCGTCCCGCGGCGCGCGGGCGCCGTCCTTCGGACCGACCCGATCGAAGGGCGCGCGAGCCCCTCCCCCCGTTCCGATTTCCTAGACCCCTCCCCCCCTCGGGGAAGAGCGCGAGGTCCGGGTCGCACGCGTGAATCTTCTCATATCCTTGCTGAATCGTGGGTTACCGCTGCGGACGGCGGCGGAGTCTCTCGAGAGCGCCGAGCGCGACCCAGGGCGAACTCGCCTCGCGCAAGCCCCCCGCCCCTTCGCGGAGGTCGGAGCGGGGCGCTCGGCGCGGAGCCCGAGGCTCCCCCCGGCGCGAGGGGGCGACGACGCCCTTCGAGGAACGCGGCCGCCCCGCGCGGCCCGGAGCGCGCGGTCTCCTTTCCCCCGCTCGGCCGCGCGTGCGGGCCGGGCCGATAATTGCAACTTCCTATCGGAGGGGGAGCCCCCCCGGAGCGCGGAGGGAGTCGCCCGATCCGATGGGAGAGCGCCGGGCGTCGATCGCAAACCCGAGGGACGGGGGCGAGGTCGTCCCGGGGTCCCCCTCGATCAGGGCTCGAGGACGACGAGGGGCGCCACCTTCGGGAAGCGGACCGACAACTTCCCCGTGAAGGAGCCCGTCGTCCCGTTCGCTCCGCTCACCCGCAGCGTGTGCGCGCCCGTCGAGGAGAGGGGCACGCCGGTCAGCGTGACGGAGACGAGGGGTTTCGAGAGAGCGAGTCCGTCGAGCGAGATCCGGGAGCCCCCGGGTCCGAGGAGCGCGACCGAGGGGTCGAGCCCGCTGCCGCCCGAGAGGACCTTCCCCTTCAAGGTCGACCCGGCGATCGCGAGGAACGGGACGTCCACGCTCGAACCCGGGGTCGCCACGGAGCCCGCCGCCGTCACCTTCTTCAAGCCGGGCGAGGCCTTCCCCTTCGTCCGGACCGCGTAAGGGCCTCCCGCCGCGTTCGCCGAGTGGAGCGTCACGCGATAGGTCCCCGTCTCGGGGAGCGGCACGTTCGTCGCCTTCGTCCCCTTCTCGCTCGCCCGCGCGTAGGGCGCGAGGTCGACGACGGCGCTCGACGGTGCGGTCAGGGCGAAGTCGGGCCGCGCGGGCCCGATCGTGCGGCGGGCATCGATCGAGACGAGCATCCCCGCGACCCCTTCGAAGCAGATCTCGTCGACGTCGTCTCCCGCGGAGAAGGAGCCCTCGAACCGGTTGCCGAGGGCGATCGGCGTCGGGCCCTGCGCGCAGGGGGTCGGCGGTCCCTTCGCCAGGAGGAGGTCGTCGAGGACCTGGCCATAGTTCCCCGGATCGGAACCGTAGAACCGCAGGCGCATCTGGTTCCCGCAGACGTCGCCGATCAGCGCGCCGTGCGAGACGACCCCGACCTCGAGGAGGGGCCCCGGCGAGATCCCGTAGAGGGAGGCGCCTCCCGTCCCCGCCACGATGTAACGCACCCCTCCGCTCGCGGGGACTCCGCCGAGCATCTGCGGGAAGCGCTGGTAGCAGTGGTCGTGGCCCGTCAGCACGAGGTCGACCCCCCGCGCCTCGAAGATCGGCACGAACAGAGCCTGGACGGTGGAGTCGTTCCCGTGGTTGGAGTCGGAGTAGGGGGAGTGGTGGAAGGTGACGACCTTCCACTGCGCGGTCGAGGCCGCGAGGTCGGCGTCGAGCCAGGCGAGCTGCGCGTCGAAGGCGGGGTCCGGCGCGCACGAGGAAGGGACGAAGTCGAGGGCCATCGAGTCGGCGGACACGAAGTGGACGTTCCCGCGATCGAAGGAGTAGTAGCGCTCCCCCCCCGGCCCGCTCTCCGGCAGGCAGAAGGCGTCGAGGTACGGCTGGGCGCAGGAGGTCTGGTAGTCGTGATTCCCGAGCGCGAGGTAGAAGGGGCGCTCGGGGAGGAGCGCGGCATAGGGGACGAAGTAGCGGGGATCCATCCCCGAGGCGGCGCCCGAGGGGTAGACGACGTCCCCGGCGATCACCACGAAGTCCGGATCGAGGGACTCGAGGAGCGTCGCCACCCCGGTCTGGTCGGCGTCCCCGCTCCCGCTGTCCCCGAACATGGCGAAGCGGAAGGAAGGCTGGAGGGGATTCTCCGCGGTCTCGAAGGAGAAGATCGAGGAGGCGGGGAGCCCTCCCGCCAGGAGCCGGTAGTGGTAGACCTGGTTCGGGAGGAGGCCGGCGATCTCGACTTCGTGGAGCGAGGCGACCGCCGTCGGCGCGGTCGACTGGCCGAGCGCCGGGGTGAGCCCCCACTCGACGGCGCCCGCCGACGGGGGTTCGGTCGTCCACTGCACCGTGGCCACGGTCGTGCCGACCTTCGCCACGGCCGGCCCGCGGGTGACCGCCGCCTGCCCCCCGACCGGCGGGGCGAGGGCGACGAGCGCCAGGAGAGACGGCAGGAGCGGAGCGTGCAACTTCATGGGGCCTCGCGGATGCCCCCCCCCGCACGAGGGAACCATACCATCGGTTCATCGGGCGGCGTCTAGTAAGACGCTTCTCGGCGACCCCCGGCTCAGCCCTTCCCCCCGCCCTCGGAACGGGGACCGGGCACCTCGGTTCCCTCCCCCCCCGGCCGGAGGATCCGCCGCGCGCCCTGCCGGATCGTGAACCCCTCGTCGTCCAGGTGCTCGAGGAGAGGGATCAGGTACTTCCGGGTCGTCCCGAGCCGGTCGCGGAGGGCCGGGATGTCGAGCTCGCCGTGGGCGGCGACGTTCGCGGCGACCTCGCGCTTCACCGCCGCGATCGCGGCAGCCGAGAAGAAGAGCTCCGGCGAGACGGCCGCCGCCTCCCCCTCGTCCGCGAGGGACTCGAGCGCCTCGCGGAGGGCCGGAACCGACGCGCGAAGGCGCGCGGCGAGGTCCTCGACCGTCGGCGGCGAGAAGTGCCCTTCCCGCAGCGCTCCGAGGGAGGGGCCGCGGACGCGCGCGGCCTCGGCCGAGAGCCGGGGCGCGCGATTCTTCCTCCGCACCCGCGCGCGGCGGTCGAGGGAGATCTCCCCTTTCGCGGACAATTCTTCGAGCACCGCGTCGAGGACGTCGGGCTCGAGCTTCGAGCCCTCGCGGACGGCGAGGTGCTCGACGAGGGAGCGGTGCGGAGCGCGCTCGAACGCGGCGTCGATCGCCGCGTTCGCCTTCGCGGCGGCCTCGGCCCACCCCTCGACGTGGATCCAGAGGTCCCCGCGCAGCCGCCTCGCCTTCCCTTCCGTCGCGAACGCGGCGAGCGCGGCCGAGGCCTCGGGGAGCGGCATCACGGCCTGCCGTGCGAGCGCGTCGGCGCGCTGGGGGCGGATCCCCGCTCCTCGGAGGGTCTGCTCGAGCCTCCCGCGCACGTCCTCCAGCGTCGCCTCCTTCCTCGCCAGGTCCTCGAGCACGAAGCCCTTGAACCGCTTGAGGCGCCGCTCGGATTCCGCGAGAACGACCCCCCCTCCGACCGTGACGAGAGGAGAGGCGAGCCGCGCGATGTAGCGGTCGCCGGGGACGACGACGACCGGCTCCTCGAGGCGGAACTGGACGAACCCCTCCTCCCCGGGCTGGAGCGCCGCGTGGTCGAGGAGGACGGCGACGCCGATCGTCTCGCCGGTCCCCGCGTGGAACCGGAGCTCGGTCCGGTCGAGGTGCGGGCGGCGGTTCCGACGGAGGTAGCGGAACTTCGCCTCGACCATCGTGGCGGGCTTGAAGAACCCGGGGACGGCCGCCGTCATGCCGCGGCGGACCTCGCGGTAGTCGACGTCGGAGAGGTTGAGCGCCGTCGAATGACCCGCGCGCGCCTCCTCGACCGTCTCCCGGTAGGCCTGGATCCCGCGGATCCGGCCGCTCTTTCCGATCGGCAGGATCTCGACCCGGTCCCCGAGCCGGACCTTCCCGCTCACGGGGATCCCGGTGACGACCGTGCCGTAGCCGCGGGCGCTGAAGACGCGCTGGATCGGCATCCGGAAGACCCCTTCGGACGAGCGGGGGGGGGTCTCGCGCAGGAGCCGCTCGAGCGCCTCGCGGAAGGGGGTCCACCCCTCCCCCGTCGTCGAGGAGATCGGGAGGAGGGGCGCCCCCTCGAGGAAGGTCCCCGCCACGAGCGCGCGGACGTCCTCGAGGACGAGCTCGAGGAGGTCGCGCTCGACGAGGTCGACCTTGGTGATGGCGACCATCCCCCGCTCGAGCCCCAGGAGCTCCATGATCTCGAGGTGCTCCCGCGTCTGCGGCATCACCCCGTCGTCGGCGGCGACGACGAGGAGGACGACGTCGATCCCCGTCGCCCCGGCCACCATGTTCTTGATGAAGCGCTCGTGGCCGGGGACGTCGACGATCCCGACGCGCGTGCCGTCGGAGAGGGCGAGCGGGGCGAACCCGAGGTCGATCGTCATCCCCCGCTCCTTCTCCTCGGGGAGCCGGTCGGGGTTCACCCCCGTCAGCTTCTCGACGAGGGTCGACTTCCCGTGGTCGATGTGGCCGGCGGTGCCGAGGACGATCGTGTGGATCTTCGGCACGGGGGGCTCGGCCGCGAGGAGGATCAGGCCGGCGGCGGGGCGGCCTCGGGCTCCTCGCCGAGGAAGAGGATCCGCTGGCAGTGGCGGCAGAAGACGACCTCCTTCGCGCGGACGAGGCGGACGAAGTCGTTCGGCGGGATCTCGACGAAGCACCCCTGGCAGCGCTCCCCGTCGACCCGGGCGATCACCTCCCCGTCCCGCGCGCCGAGCATGCGCTCGTAGAGGGAGAGGAGCCCCGCGTCGAGGCCCTGCACCGCCTCTCCCCGGCGCCCCTCCTGCTCGCGCAGCCGCGCCTCGCAGGCGGCGAGGTCGGCCTTCGCCGCCTCGCGGAAGGAGGCGAACACCTTCTCTTCCTCCCCGAGGCGCTCCCGCGCCCGCCGCTCGTGGCCCCCGAGTTCCTCGATCCGGTCGAGGAGGCCGATCGCCTCGTCCTCGAGCCGGGAAATCTCCTCCCGCAGCGTCGCGACCTGGTGCTGCAGGGCAAGGAGCTCGGCCGTGTGGCGGACCATGTTCGACTGGATCTCGAGCTTGGCGATCCGATCCCGCCGCTCCTGGGCGTCGTTCTCGAGGTCCTTCACGCGCGCGAGGGAGCGGCGGTGCTCCTCGCGGGCGTGCTCGACCTCCTGCCGCAGCCGCGCGACCTCCGCCTCCCGGCGCGCCGCCTCCCGCGGCAGGGCGTCGCGCTGCGCCCGAAGCCCCCGCAGCTCGCGGTCGAGCTCCTGCACCTCGCGCAACCGCACGACGATGGGGTTCACGGCCGCCTCCGGGAACGGAAAAGGGCCGTCCGGGCGGCGGACGGCCCTCGGAGGGCGGGGAGAAGAAGGCGGGGGGGCCTCAACGGGCGAGGCTCCCGTCCGCGAAGCCGTAGAGCTTTCGGGCCCGGACCGGGTGCTGGAGCTTGCGCACCGCCTTCGCCTCGATCTGGCGCACGCGCTCGCGCGTCACGCGGAAGATCCGGCCGACCTCCTCCAGCGTGTAGGTGAGGCCGTCGCCGATCCCGTAGCGGAGCTTGATGATCTCCCGCTCGCGGAAGGTGAGGGTGCCGAGGACCTCCTCGATCCGCTCGCGGAGCATCTCGTGCGTGGCGGAGGAGACGGGGTTCTCCGCCTTCTCGTCCTCGATGAAGTCGCCGAAGTAGGAGTCCTCCGAGTCCCCGATCGGTCGGTCGAGCGAGATCGGCTGCTTCGCGATCTTCATCACGCGCTTGGCCTCGTCGACGGAGACGGAGGCCATCTCCGCGACCTCCTCGATCGAGGGCTCCCGCCCCTTCAACTGGAGGAGGCGCTTCTGGACGTTGCGGAGCTTGCTCATCGTCTCGATCATGTGGACCGGGATCCGGATCGTCCGGGCCTGGTCCGCGATCGAGCGGGTGATCGCCTGGCGGATCCACCAGGTCGCGTAGGTCGAGAACTTGTAGCCGCGGCGGTACTCGTACTTCTCGACCGCCTTCATGAGCCCGGTGTTCCCCTCCTGGATGAGGTCGAGGAAGGAGAGGCCGCGGTTCCGGTACTTCTTCGCGATCGAGACGACCAGCCGGAGGTTCCCGGAGGAGAGCTTGCGCTTGGCGTCCTCGTAGTCGGCGTAGGCGCGCGAGACCTGGTCGAGCCGCCGCTCGAGCTTCGCCGTCGACTCGAGCGCCCCCTCCTGGAGCTGGTCGAGGCGCCCCCTCCACTCCTTCCAGGAGAGGGTCCCCCGCTTCGGGCCGTTCGCGCTCCCGAGCTTCCTCTCGATGGCGCGCATCTCGACCAGCTTCTGCTGGAGGAGGTCGATCATCGGCCGCACCTTCTTCACCTGGAGGTGCAGCTCCTCGATCAGGATCGTGCACTTGCGCCGGCGGCTCTGGATGCGCCGGAGGATCTCGAAGCGCTCCCCGTCGGAGAGCTCCTCCCCGAGGAGCCGGCGCATGTCCTCCCGCGCGGCCTCGTAGAGCCGGCGCAGGGTCGCGAGGTTCTCCGGGAGCCGGCTCGAGAGATCCTGCTTGCCGAGCTCCTCCTCCATCCCCGGGAGCCCCGGCTGGGTCCCGGCCGGGTTCACCTTGAGGGTGCGGTCGAAGGCGAGCTCCCCCGAGGAGACCTCTTCGAAGATCCGGATCGACTCCCCGATCGCGAAGCCCGACCCGAGGACCTTCTTGCGGAATTGCTTGCGCGAGACCTCGATCCGCCGGGCGAGCGAGATCTCCTCCTCCCGCGTGAGGAGGGGGATCTCCCCCATCTGGGTGAGGTACATCCGGACCGGGTCGTCGATCTTCTCCGTGGGCCCGGTCGAGTAGGGGTCCTCGTCCTGGAAGTCGGCGACCGGCTCCTCCTCCTCCTCCCCCCCCGCGGCGAAGTCCGCCGGCGAGTCCTCCTCCGAGGAGTCCGGGGCCTCGGCCTCGTCGACCAGGTCGATCCCGTTCTCGTCGAGCACGGTCAGGATCTGGTCGATCTTGTCGGGCGAGATGAACTCCTCGGCGAGGATGCGGTTCATCTCCCCGTACGTGAGATACCCCTTGCGGCGCCCCTCCTCGAGGAGGAGCTTCACGCTCGGTTCGATGCGTTCAACGTCCAATCGTCTTTGCCTCCCGCATTCGAGCGTGGAGCGCCTCGAGGGCGCCCCGCTCCGCGACGGGGTCCGAAGCCAGGCGGGCGCGCCGGTACGCCTCCGCAAACCCTTCCGCCTCCCGTCCCGCGCGCGCGCGCCGCAGGAATTCGAGCGAGCCGTGGAGCGCCGCAGGGAGCTGCGCGAGGGGGGCGGCTAGCCAGCCCGCCACCCGAGCCCGAGCGGGGTGGCCGGCGAGGACGAGCATCAGGCGGCCCGCCTCGACCTCCTCGCCCCGTTCCTCGAGGGTCGCCATCGCGCGATAGATCTCCGCGTTCCAGGGATCCGTGAACGTTTCCGTCCCGAAGACGGCCGCGACCGCCGGGAACGCCCCCGGATCCTGGACGCAGCAACGGAGACAGTCCTCCTCCGCGCGCATCTGCGCGTCGCGAGGAGGCTGCGCCGGAGGGCTTCCGGGAGTAGGGGGCCGCGCCGCGGGCCTCGAGGCGCGATCGAGCAGATCCCCGAGCCGCCGATCGAGGTCCGACGCGGACAGAAGTAGCCGCGACGCGATCCGCTTCAAGTACTCGCCGCGCCGGACCGGGGACGAGACCTTCGCGAGCAGGACGAGGAGGGCGTCGGCCGCCCGCACGCGGCCGGGGACGCTCGCGAGGTCCTCGCGGGCCTCGAGCCCCGCGAGGGCGTGCTCGAAGAAGTCGGCGGCGCCCCCGAGGAGGTCCGCGAACGCGGCCCCCCCCCGAGCGCGGACGAAGTCGCAGGGGTCCTTCCCCTCGGGGACGACCGCGACGCGCACCTCGAGGTCCTCCGCGAGGAGGACCTCGACGCCGCGCGCGGAGGCGCGCGCCCCCGCCTCGTCGCTGTCGAAGACGAGGACGACGGTGTCCGCGTGGCGGCGCAGGAGCCGGGCGTGATCGGGGGTGAGGGCGGTGCCGAGCGTGGCGACGACGTTGCGCACCCCCTCCTGGTGGGGGAAGAGGACGTCCGTGTACCCCTCGACGACGGCGAGGGAGGTCGGGCCACCGTCCGACGGCGCGCGGTGCTTGCGGGCCCGCTCGAGGGCGTAGAGGAGCCTCCCCTTGCCGAACAGGGAGGACTCGGGCGAGTTCAGGTACTTCGGCTTCTCCCCCTCCCGGAGCACGCGGCCGCCGAAGCCGACCGGGCGCTCCAGGCCGTCGAGGATCGGGAAGATCAGTCGGTCGCGGAAGCGGTCGTAGACGCGCCCCTCCTCGTTGCGGACCACGAGCCCCGCCCTCTCGAGCGCCTCGATCGCGATCCCTTTCCCGCGCGCGGCGGCGAGGAGGTCGTCCCAGCCGGGGAGGGCGCACCCGAGCGCGAACTCCTCGGCGGTCGCCGTCGAGATCCCGCGCGACTCAAGGTAGGCGCGGGCCTCCTTCCCCCGAGTCCCGAGCAGGTTCGAGCGGAACCGCTCAAGGGCGAAGCGCAGCGCCTCCCGCATCCCCGCCCGCTCGTCCGGCGCGGAGGCGAGCGCCCCCGACCGGAGCGGGATCCCGGCCCTCTCCGCGAGCATCTCGAGGGCCTCGCGGAAGGACACCCGCTCGATCTCCTCCACGAAGGAGAAGCAGTCCCCCCCCTTCCCGCACCCGAAGCACTTGAAGAACTGCTCCTCCGCGTGGACCTTGAAGGACGGGGTGCGCTCCTCGTGGAACGGGCAGAGGCCCTCGAGGTGGCGACCTCGGCGCCGGAGAGGAGCGTAGGCCTCGACGAGCGTGACGAGGTCGGTCGCCGCCTTGACGCGGGACACGACATCGTCGCCCGCCAGGCGGGAAGACGGGATCGGGGACACCAGCTCTCGCGGGTTAGGGACTCTCCCCGCAAACGATCGGAACGATGCCGGCCGGGGTCGGGTTCCCCGGACCGGGACGGGGTCGGGACTGAAGAAGCATAAAATCATACTCCTGGAACGGCTCGGATCAAGGCGACCGGCGGTCCGGGCGCGCTCCGGGATAGAGAGGATCCGCAGGTTTCTCCTCCGCGAGGGCATGCGAGAGCCGCCGGAGGTCCGCGCGCTCGAGCTCCCCGACCCGGAGTCCGGGATCCAGACGGAGGGTCGCGAGCAGCCCCGACGGGTCGGCCGCCCCCGCCTGGCGCAGGACGGCCCTAAGGGTCTTCCGAGGCCAGCGGAAAAGGAGGTGGACCCCGACGAGCTCGAGCCGGTAGGCGGCCGGGTCCGGGCGGGACGCGAGCGGGAGGAGGCGTACCACCGCCGAGCGCACCCGCGGCCGGGGCCAGAAGACCTCGGGCGGGACGCGCCGGAGGACCTCGGCCGACCATCCGATGCCGAGGGAGGCGGAGAGGGGACCGTACGCGCGGGAGCCCGGGGGGGCCGCCACGCGGAGGGCGACCTCCTCCTGGACCATCGCGACCATGCGTTCGGGGGGGACGCGCGCGCTCGCGAGCTCGACCAGGACAGGGCCCGCGACGGCGTAGGGGAGGTTCGAGACGAGGACGTAGGGTCGGATGCCGGAGAGGCGCTCCTCGACCTCCGGAGCGAGGCGCCGTTTTCCGGCGAGGACGTCCGTCCGGAGGATCTCGACGCCGGGCGCGCGGCCGAGCGCCTCCGCGCAGGCGGCCGCCAGGGCGGGCTCGATCTCGACCGCGAGGACCCGGCGAGAGCCCGCCGCGAGCCTGGACGTCAGGCCCCCGGGGCCGCAGCCGACCTCGAGGACGCTCTCTCCGGGCGCCAGCCCCGCGTCCCGCACGATCGCGTCGGCCAGGTTCTCGTCGACGAGGAAGCACTGGCCCCGATACCGCGAGGGACGGAACCCGTGCCGCTCGAGGGCCTCCCGCAGTCCCGCGGCGCCTCCCCCGCTCATCGGGGGCGTCCGGCCTCCGCGGCGCCGGCCATCTCCTCGAGGAGCGAGGAGGGGAAGCCCGGACGCTCGGCGAGCGCCCGGAGGACCGGCGCGGCGTCGGGCCCCCAGCGCGCGGCGATCTTCCGCAGGGGCGCTCGCTCCACCGACCCCGCGCCCGCGGCGAGGGGGAGCGTGCGCTCGAGGTAGGCCTCCGCGTCCGCGGCGCACCGGAAGCCGATCGTGACGGCCCGGACGCCCGGATCGAGGCGCAGCTCCCGGACGACCCACGGCTCCTCCTTGCGCTCGCGCCGGCTCCAGAACGACCCCCCCTTGAGAAGCCCCTCGGGCTCGGCCGTCCACTCCCAGACGTTCCCCTCCATGTCGTAGCAGCCGTCGGGGGAGCGGCCGCTCTCGAAGGTCCCGACGCGCGTGGTGTCGAAGAGCTCGAGCTCGAGCGTGTTCGCCCGGAGGCGGAACCAGTCGTTTCCCCACGGGTACCGGTAGCCGAACCGGCCGCGGGCCGCGCGCTCCCACTCGAGCGCCGTCGGGAGCCGCATGCCGCGCCACGCGGCGAAGGCCTCGGCGTCGGGGCGGCTCACCCACGCGACCGGGTGGTCCTCCCGCCCGGGCGGCGGCGCCAGCCGGCCGAGCCCGTCGCGGGGAGGCCCGCCGGCGGAATCCGCGTGACCGGTCGCGGCGAGGAACTCCGCGTACTCCCCGTTCGTGACCTCGAAGCGGTCGATGACGAAGGGGCGTTCGATCCGACCCTCGAGCGAGGCCTCGCCCGGCGGGACGGCGACGCCCCCGGGCGGGACGAGGGCCACCCGGAAGAGCGCGTCGAGCGCCGCCGCGGCGTCGGGCGAGCCCCCTTCCCCGCAAGCGCCGAGCGCGGCGGCGAGCACCGCCGCGACCGCGCGCGCGCGTGCCCCCCTCTCTCCTCCCCTAGCGTTCGACGAGGACGAGCTCCACGCGCCGATTGCTGCGCTTGCCGTCGGCGCTGGCATTGTCCGCGATCGGACGATGCTCCCCGAAGCCGGCGACGGAGACCTTCTCCGCGGCGACCGCCCCTCCCTTGATCAGGGCGTCGGCGACGCGGAGCGCGCGCTGGACGGAGAGCTGGAGGTTTCCGAGCGGATAGCGCGCGATCGTCCGCTTGACCGGGTCGTTGTCCGTGTGCCCCTCGACCCGGATTCCCTTCGGGGACTTCGACCCGATCTCCTCCGCGATCCGCTTGAGGATGGCCGCGGCGCTCGCCTTCACCTCCTCGCTCCCCGAGTCGAAGAGGACGGAGTCCTTGATCCGGAGCACGGGGCCCTCCGGGCCCGTCAGGTACTCGATGTCCCCCTTCTCGACGCCGGGGAGGCCCGTGAGCCGGGCCTCGAGCTCCTTCAGGCGCTTCTCGTACTCCTCCCGCAGCGCCGAGGCCTCCCGGAAGCCGCTCGCCCCCGTCGCCGCCAGCTCGAGCTCGGAGATCCGGCCCTTGAGGGAGCGGTTCTCGCTCTCGATCTGATGCTGGTTCGCCTCCATGTTTCGGGCGATCTCCTCCCAGTGCTTCGTCGCGTTGCGCTGCTTGTCGTACTGCTCGCGCGTGATGCAGCCGGGCGCGAGCAGGAGGACGAGGGAGAGCGCCGCGGCGGCGCCGGTCGGGACGTTCACGGGCATGGATCTCCTCTTTCTCCGGCCTCCCGGCGAGCCTACTCGAACGCTCCCTTGACCATGCTGGCGATGCCGCCGGCGATCCCCGAGGCCTCGACGTTCGAGGCGCCGTAGGCGACGAAGCCGGCGAGGACGAGGAGGACGGTCGTCGCGACGAGACAGAGGCGCATCCCCATCCCCTCCCCGCCCGGCTCGACGACGGGGGCGGGCGCCCGGGTGCGCGCGCGGGCGGGGGCCGGCGCCGCGGCGGGGAGGGCCTCCTCCACGGGAAGCTCGATCGCCTCCGCGACCGGGGCCTCCTCCTCGAGCAGGGTGTCCGCCTCCGAGATCTGCGCCGTCGCCATCCCGGGCTCCTCCTCCGAGACGACGGGGATCTCCTCCCCGAGATCCACGATGTCCCCCGCGCCCCCCTTGCGCGCGCGCATCCGCTCGATGTCCTCGCGGCGGAGTTTCATCTGGTCGCCGTCCCGGAACGCCCGGATCTCGCCGGCGGAGACGAGGCGCTTCAGCTCCTCCTCGCGCATCTGCAGCTCGCGGAGGGCCCGCTCGAAGGAATAGAACTCTTCGGCCACGGCTGGTTTCTCCTTGGGGTCAGCGGGGGACGCTCCCCCCCTCCCCGACGTCGAGGCCGGAGGCCGGGGGGGTCGCCCCTTCGCGTTTCCGGAAAAGTTTTTCGAGCTCGCGGTAGGAGTACTCCGACTCGTCGTTGTACCCGTAGAGCCAGAGGTCGAGGTCGATCCGCCGGGCCCCGATCAGGCGGAGGCCCCGCGCGGAGCGGCTTCCGCCGGAGGCCTGGTAGACGGCGATCTGGCGCCGCTTCGTGTCGATCAGGTAGAGGATCGAGTCCCCGATCCGGTCGACCCCGGTCACGGCGATCATGTCCCCGTTCGAGTCGGCCGTCGAAGCCGTCGGCGGGAGGAGCGGAAGGCCCCCCTCCGGCACAGCCGGCGCGCCCGCCGACCCCTGGAGCGGGACCGGGAGGCGGGACGCGGGGAGGACGAACGGGATCGCGGCCGCGCCCGCGGCCAGGGTTAGGAATGCAATCCGGGAGGTCAAGGGCGGAAGCCCCGTCCGGCGGCCGGGGAAGCGCAGAGTCTACCCGACGACGGTCCCCCGGGAAGAGGCCGCCGGAGGAGGCCCGGGGAAGGCGGGGAAGCGCATCGCGACCTCGAAACCTCCCCCCGGCCGATTTGCGAGTTCGATCGTGCCTCCGTGGTCGCGGACGACGGCGTGGACCATCGGAAGGCCGAGCCCCGTCCCCTTCGGCTTCGTCGTGAAGAAGAGGTCGAAGGCGCGCGGGAGGGCGGCGGGGTCCATCCCGGGTCCGCCGTCGCAGACGGAGGCGAGGACCGTCCCTCCCTCCCGGCGGATCGTCACCTCGATCCGCCTCGCCCGGGCGGAGCCCGACTCGAGGGCGTCGGCCGCGTTGAGGAGGAGGTTCAGGAAGACCTGCCCGAGCGCGCGCGCGTCCCCCCGGACGGCGGCCCCCTCCTCGACCCGCCGGAGGACCTCGATCCCCGACTTCTGGAAGCGGTGCGCGACGAAGGCGAGCGCGGTCTCGAGGGGGCGGGCGAGATCGACCCGCTCCGGCTCCCCGCCGTGCGGGGTCATCTCGAGGAGCCGCCCCACGATCCCCCGGATCCGGTCGAGCCCCTCGAGGAGAAGATCGAGGTACTCCTCCCGCCGCTCCGGCCTGCCGGCGCGGAGCGCCCGGGCGGCGTTCAGCATCCCGCCGAGGGGGTTGTTGATCTCGTGGGCGATCCCCGCGGCGAGGGTGCCCGCCGCGGCAAGGCGCTGCGCGAGGAGGAGGTCGCGCTCGGCCTTCCCCGCGCGGGCGGAGGCCTCCCGGACCTCGCGCTCGAGCTCGGCGCGGTGGCCCCGGATCGTGACGACCATCGAGCCGAAGGAGCGGACGAGGTCCGCGATCTCGTCGCGCCGGGGGGGCGCCGCCGGCACCCGTGCGTCCTCCCCCCGGGCGATCCGGCGGCTCGTCGCGGCGAGCGACTCGACGGGGCGCAGCACCCAGCGGGAGAGGCCGAGGAAGGTGAGCGCGGTCCCGAGCGCGAGGCTGGCGACGAGACCGATCGCGAGGCTGCGCAGGGTGACCCCGGCCGCAGGGGGAGGGGGGAGCCGGGGGAGCAGGTACGCCCCGCCCCAGATCCTCTCTCCCTCCCCATCGATCGAGACGACGGGCTCGGCGATCGCCTCCCCGTCCGCGATCGTGGCTTTCCGATCGATCGCATCGGCGATCCGCGCGCTCGCTGCGGCCGCGTCGAAGTCGGGAGAGCGGTGTCGGGCGCCGAGCGGA
This sequence comes from Planctomycetota bacterium, assembly GCA_035695825.1. GTDB lineage: Bacteria > Planctomycetota > UBA1135 > UBA1135 > JAKEFM01 > JAKEFM01. The sequence goes on from DASRRH010000021.1 coordinate 57,258, forward strand.
TTCACGTAGACGGCCGTCGGGACCAGCGTCTCCCCGAGCCGAACGTAGCGGTTGAGGATCACGGCGTCGCGCATCGCGCCCCAGCCCGGCCACCGTTGGATCTCCGCGATCGCCCCCCCTTCCGGACCGGAGAGCACGCGCAGGAACCCCGCGAGGGTCCGCGCGAGCGCCCCCACGCTCGCCTCCACCTCCCGCCGGTAGGCCCGCTGGTGCTCGTCCTCGAGGGCGCTCGCCCGCGCCACGAGGACGGCGAGCACGCCGAAGACGACGAGGTTCGTCGCCGCGAAGCCGACGAGGACCTTCGCGCGCAGCGACACTACTGGCCGAGCTTCTCGAGGATCGAGAGGAGCGGGAGGAAGAGGGAGATCACGATGAACCCGACGACCACCGCCATCCCGACGAGGAGGAGGGGCTCGAGGATCTTGAAGAGCCCCTCGAGGCTGCGGTTCACCTCGACGTCGTAGGCGTCGGCGACCTTGAGGCACATCCGGTCGAGCTCCCCGGTCTGCTCCCCGACGTCCACCATGTTGACGACGAGCTCGTCGAACACTCCCGTGGCCCCCATGGGCGTGGCGAGGCCCTCCCCCTCCCGGACCCGGTCCCGGACGTGGTCGACCGCCTCGCCGACGACCTCGTTGCCGATCGACCCCCGCACGATCCCGAGGGCGTCGAGATGGGGGACGCCGCTCGAGAGGAGGGTCCCGAAGGTGCGGCTGAAGCGGGCGATCACCGCCCGGGAGACGAGGCGCCCGACGAGGGGGAGGCGCAGAATCCGCCCGTGGAGGAAGCGCCGGAAGCCGTGGACCCGGAGGTAGGCAAGGCGCAGCGAGATCCCGACGAGGCCGAGCGCGAGGAGGACGATCCACCCGTCCCGGACGACGAAGCGGCTGGAGTCGATCAGGAAACGGGTCGGGCCCGGCAGCTCCGTGTCGAGGGTCTGGAAGATCTCCTCGAACTTCGGGATCACGACGAGGAAGACGACCGTCAGGACGAGCGCCGCGATCCCGAGGACGACGCAGGGATAGAGGAGGGCCGACTTCGCGCGGTCGCGGATCGACTGCATCCGCTCGAGGTACTCCCCGAGGCGCTTCAGGATCGTGTCGAGGACCCCCCCCGCCTCCCCCGCGCGGACCATGTTCGTGAAGAGCCGGTCGAAGATCCGGGGGTGCTTCGCGAAGGCCTCCGAGAGCGGCGTCCCCGAGGCGACGTCTTCCGCGATGGCGCCGAGGACCCTCTTGAAGGCCCCCGCCTCGAGGCGCGCCTCCAGGATCTGGAGTCCGCGGAGCACCGGGACTCCCGCCTCGAGGAGGGTCGCGAACTGGGTCGTGAACTGGACGAGGACCCGCGTGCCGACCGCGCGGCCGCGCAGGCTCCCCCTCGCCGCGGGACGCGCCGCCCCCCCGGCTGCCGCGGCGGGTCGGGGCGGGGCGGCCACCTGTCGCTGGAGTTTGGCGGGCATGAGCGCTCCCGGTTCCCTACTCGATCGCCGTCGTTTCCCGCAGGACCTCCTCGATCGTCGTCTCCCCCTCGGCGACGAGGAGGAGCCCCGCGTCCCGCAGCGTCGCCATCCCCTCGGCCCGCGCCGCCTCGCGGAGCCGCTCGTGGGAGGCCCCCTCGAGGACGAGGGACCGGACCCGCTCCGTCATCCGCAGGATCTCGAAGATGGCCGTCCGCCCGCGGAAGCCCGTGTGGAAGCAGGCCTCGCACCCCTTCCCGTAGGCGAACTTCGCCCCCGTGAGGACCTCGTCGGGGAGCCCGAGCTCCCGAAGGAGGCGCGGATCGGGCTCGAGCGGCGTGCGGCAGTTCCCGCAGATGCGGCGGACGAGCCGCTGCGCGACGACCGCCTCGAGGGTCGCCGAGAGGAGGAAGGGCTCGACCCCGATGTCGATCATCCGCGTCACTGCGGCCGGGGCGTCGTTCGTGTGGAGGGTCGAGAAGACGAGGTGACCCGTCAGGGAGGCCTCGATCGCGACCTGCGCGGTTTCGCGGTCGCGGATCTCCCCGACGAGGATCACGTCGGGGTCCTGGCGCAGGATCGTCCGCAGGACGGCGGCGTAGGAGACGCCGATGTCCTCCTGGATCGGGATCTGGACGATCCCGGCGAGGTCGTACTCGACGGGGTCCTCCGTCGTGATGATCTTGAGCGAGGGGTCGTTCGCCGCGGCGAGCATCCCGTAGAGGGTCGTCGTCTTCCCCGAGCCGGTCGGCCCCGTGACGAGGACGATCCCGTGGGGGAGGTCGAGGAGGCTCCGGATCACCGTCTCCTCCCCCGCGCGGAGCCCGAGGGCCGCGAGCTCCAGGCGCACCGCGCCGCGGTCGAGGATGCGCAGCACGCACGACTCCCCGAACATCGTCGGGAGGGTCGAGACGCGAAGGTCCACCGACCGCCCGTCGATCGAGAGCTCGATCCGGCCGTCCTGGGGGAGGCGCGCCTCGGCGATGTCGAGGTTCGCGAGGACCTTCACGCGCGAGGTGAGGGCGGGGGCGAGGTGCAGGGGCGGGGATTCGATCGAGTAGAGGACGCCGTCGACGCGGTAGCGGATCCGGAACTCGTCCTCGAAGGGCTCGAGGTGGACGTCGGAGGCCCGGTCCCGGATCGCTTGGTGGAGGAGGGCGTTGAGCAGGCGGACGACCGGGGCGGCGTGCGCGAGGGTCTCCGCGTCACCCGCGAGCTTCTCCACCGCCCCGGCGGCCGCGACCGCCTCCGCCACGCTCTTCCCCCCCTTCCCCCCGTACGCCCGCTCGACCGCCGCCCGGAGCGCCTTCTCCTCGGCGAGGAGGGCGCGCACGGGCTTGCCGACGAGGAAGCGCAGGTCGTCGAGGATCGCGGTGTTCCGGGGGTCGGCGACGGCGACGAGGAGCTCCCCCTTCTCCTCCCGCAGCGGCAGGACCCCGAACACGGTGGCCGTCGAGGGGTCGATCCGCGCGAGGAGCTCGGGGGGGGGGACGAGCGCCGCGGCTTCGACGACCTCCATCCCCGCCTGGATCGCGAGGGCCGCGGCGACGTCCTTCTCCGAGCAATGGCCGAGGGAGACGAGGATCGCCCCGATCGGCCCCCCCTGGCGGCGCTGGACCTCGAGGGCCTCCTGGATCGCCCCCTCGTTCACGACCCCGCGCTCGCGCAGGATCCGGCCGAGGAGCTTCCTCCCCCCGCTCACGCGGGCAGCGGCGCGCCGAGGCGGGCCGCGAGCTCGTTCGGGAGGGTCGCGAAGGCGAGGGCCTCCTCGCGGGAGACGACCCCGCGCCGGCCGAGCTCGAAGAGGTGCTCGTCGAGGAGCGACATCCCGAGGCGCTTCCCCGTCTGGATGGCCGAGAGGATCTTGAAGCTCTCGTTCTTCCGGATGTGGTTCTCGATCGCCGGGGTCATCACCATGACCTCGAACGCGGCGACCCGCCCCTTCCCGTCCGCCCGCGGCAGGAGGACCTGGGAGACGACGGCGAGGAGGGAGACGGAGAGCATCGTCCGGATCTGCTCCTGCTGATCAGGGGGGTAGACGTCGACGATCCGATCGACCGTGCGGGAGGCCCCCGTCGTGTGGAGCGTCCCGAAGACGAGGTGGCCCGTCTCCGCCGCCGTGATCGCCGCCGAGATCGTCGCGAGGTCGCGCATTTCCCCGAGGAGGATCACGTCGGGGTCCATCCGAAGCACGCGGCGCATCGCCTCCGAGAAGGTGGGGACGTCCGTCCCCACCTCCCGCTGGGTCACGAGGGACTTCTTCGAGCGGTGGTGGTACTCGATCGGGTCCTCGATCGTGACGATGTGGCGGTCGTCGTTCTCGTTGATCCAGTCGATCATCGTCGCGAGCGTCGTCGTCTTCCCCGAGCCGGTCGGCCCCGTGACGAGGACGAGCCCCCGGGGACGCGTGAGGAACTCCCGGATCGACCCCGGCAGTCCGATCTCCTCGAACGTGAAGAACCGGGAGGGGAGGAGCCGCAGGCTCGCGCCGAGGTGGCCCCGCTCCCGGAAGACGCTCACCCGGAACCGGGCGCGCTCGTCGAAGGAGACGGCGAAATCCCCCCCGCCGACCTCCTGGAGCTCCTTCCAGTACCGCTCCGGGCAGAGCTCCTGGACCAGGGCCTGCGTCTCCTCGGGCCGGAGACGGTCCGACCCCTCCGGGACGAGGCTCCCGTGGAGCCGCAGGATCGGAGGGTTGCCCGCCTCGATGTGGAGGTCCGAGGCCCCCTTCTCGATCGTCCGGTCGAGCAGATCGCGGATCGTCCTCAACTCAGCGCCCTCCGTCCGCTCCCGGACCGGCCTCCGCCCCCGTCGGGCCCGCTTCTCCCGGCGCGGGAGCCGCCGCCGGCGCGGCCTCCTCCGCCGCGCGGGTCACGCGCAGCAGCTCCTCGACGGTGAGCCGGCCTTCGAGGACCTTGCGCACGCCGTCTTCGTAGAGGGTCGAGTAGCGCCCCGCCGCCCGCGCGCGGTCGCGCAGCCGGGAGAGGGGTTCGCCCGCGTAGATGCCTTCGCGCAGCCCGGCGTCCACCTCGAGGATCTCGAAGAGGGCCTTGCGCCCGAAGTATCCGGTCCCGCCGCACGACGCGCACCCCTTCTCGCGCCGGAGCTTCCTCCCCTCGAGGGAGCCGGGGGGGACGCCGAGGATGCGGGCGAGGGAGGAGGAGGGGGGGAGAGGCTGCGCGCACGTCTCGCAGAGGAGGCGCACGAGCCGCTGCGCGAGGATTGCCTGCAGCCCCGCCGCGACGAGGAAGGGGGGAACCCCCATGTCGACGAGGCGGGTGATCGCCGAGGGGGCGTCGTTCGTGTGGAGCGTCGAGAAGACGAGGTGCCCGGTCAGGGCCGCCTGGATCGCGACCTCCGCCGTCTCCTTGTCGCGGATTTCCCCGACGAGGATCACGTTCGGGGCCTGGCGCAGCATCGCCCGCAGGATCCGGGCGAAGGTGAGGCCGATCTTCGGCTTCACGAGCGTTTGGTTGATCCCGCGGATGTGGTACTCGACGGGGTCCTCGGCCGTGAGGATCTTCACGTCGGGGCGGTTCAGGAAGGAGAGGGCCGCGTACAGCGTGGTCGTCTTCCCCGAGCCGGTCGGCCCCGTGACGAGGACGAGGCCGTTCGGCCGGGCGAGGATGCGGCGCAGGCGCGCCTCGTCGTCGCCGTGGAGGCCGAGGTCCGCCAGGGTGAGGAGGTTCGCCTCCCGGTCGAGGAGCCGCATCACGAAGGTCTCCCCGTGGTTGCCCGGGAGCACGGAGGCCCGGATGTCGATCTCGCGTCCGGCGACCCGCATCGCGATGCGCCCGTCCTGGGGGCGGCGCTTCTCGGCGATGTCCATCGAGGCCATGATCTTCAGGCGCGAGAGGAGCGGGGGGTGGAGGGAGGGGGGGTGCTCGGCGACCTCCCGCAGGAGCCCGTCGATCCGGGTGCGCACGCGCAGGCGGTCGGCGAAGGGCTCGACGTGGATGTCGCTCGCGCGAGACTCGAGCGCCTCCTCGACCATCCTCCGGACGAGCCGGATGATCGGCGCGTCCTCCCCCTCCTCCTTGGCCTCGCCGGCGGGGGCGCCGGGGGGCGCGGGGGCCTCCTCCTTCCCGTAGGCCGCGGCGAGCGCGCGCTTGAGCGCGGCCGGCGCCGCCACCGCGCAGTCGATCTCCGCGGCGACGACGAACCGGAGGTTGTCGACGAGGTGGACCTTGAGCGGGTCGTCGATCGCGACGGTGATGCGGCCGTTCCTCTCGAGGACGGGGAGGACCCCGTACTCGCGGGCGAGCTCGCCGGGGACGCGGTCGAGGATCGCCTTCGAGACCTTCCCCTTCGCCAGGTCGACGAAGGGGAGCCCCGCCTGCTTCGCCAGGGCCCGCGCGACGGCCGACTCGTCGGCTGCGCCCATGGCGACCAGGGCCTCCCCGATCCGCATCGCCCGCCCGCGCTGGTGGGCGAGGGCCGCCTCGACCTGGGCGGCCGTGACGGCGCCCATCTCGACGAGGATCTCGCCGAGCCGCTTGCGGGGGGAGCCGGGGGGTCGGGTCGGGGGGGATCCAGGCAAGGCGGCGGCCGGCGGCGGGAGGCAGGGGGACGCCTCCCGCCCTCGGGGGCGGTCTTCTCTAGCGGACCGGCCCCGGAAAGGCTACGGGGCCAGCCCCTCCCCCGGGGAGGTCAGCGCACGAACCCGGAGAGGACGATCTCCTTCGTCTTGACCTCCGGGTGGTCCGTATAGAGCCGCACCGTTCCGCGGAAGACCCCGGCGGGGAGCGTCTCGAGCGCCGTCACCTCGACCTCGTATCTCTTGCCGTCCTCCACGGGCCGGAGGTCCGCCTGGAAGAACTCGCTCAGGCTCTTCGGGCTCTGGTTCCCCCCCTCCGTCGCCTCGATCTCGACCTTCGTCACGTGGATCGGCTGCGCGGGGTCGCGGGCGATCGCCTCGATCTTGCGCGGGGTCTTCGTGCCTCTCTGGATCAGGCCGAACATGAGGTACGGGCCCGGCTTGATCTCGAGCGCCCCGTAGACCTGGCCCGTGACGAAGAGGTCGATCGTCCGGCCGACGTCGGTGTGGAGGACGACGCGGGAGCTGAACGTCCCCTCGTTCGCCCCCTCCCCGACCGTCACCGTGAGCTTCGCCGCGGGCTTCCCCTCCTCCGAAAGATCCTCGACCTGGAGGGAGACCCCGGGCTGGAGCGGGTCCCAGCTCGTGATCTTGAAGGCGGGAACGCGGACCGAGGTGATCTTGATCGAGCCGCTCTTTCCCTCCTTGCGGGAGATCTCGCCGAGGTTGAGGTTCTGGGGCTCGAGGACGAAAAAGGCCTCGACGTTCGCCTGGACGCGCAGGGTCGCGGGCCCCGCCGGGTCGTTCGTGAACACGGAGACCTGCGACGCCTTCGGCCCGTGGAACCCCTTCAGGTTCAGGGCGACGTGGATCTTCCCCTGGGCGCCGACCGGGATCGCCTTCCCGTAGTCGTAGCGGCTCTCCCCCGTCAGCTTGCCGTCGTCGGCTCGCCCGTCTCCCACGCTGATGTGCGAGACCGTGCAGCCGCAGGAGGGCTGGACCTTCGTGATGACGAGGGGGGCGTCCCCGTCGTTCTCGAACGCGAAGTCGTCCTCGCACAAGTCCCCTTCGAGCTTCGTGCCGAAGTCGACCTCCTTCTTCTGGAAGACGAGGCGCGGCGCCGCGCGGGGCGGGCCCGTCGGCGCGACGGGCGGCGGGGTCGGGGGGGCCTTGCCCGTGCGCATCTCCTCCAACGCCTTCGCCTTCGCGACCATCGGGTCCTCCTCCGCCTTCGGACCGGCTGACGGGCTGGCCGCCTTCTCGGGGGAGGCGGCGGAGGCGGCGGGGGTGGGAGGAGGAAGCGGGGGGAGATCGGCCGTGGCCTTGGCCGCTCCGGCGGAGGACACGGCCGGCGGAGACGACCCGACCTTTCCGGAAGGCGCGGAACCCGAGTCCCCGCCGCAGGCGAGGACGGGAAGAAGGGCGAAGACGAGGAGAGCGCGATTCATGGAGTCCTTCCTCTGTCGTAGGGCCCGCCCGGGCGGGCCGGAGCCGGCCGACTCGGAGCGGCCGAGGCACTCGATCCGGACCGAACCGGCCGATCCGACCGATCCGGGACGGTCCGTCGGGATTCTACCGCGGCGCGATGCGAGTTGGACCGGGGCGAGGGCACCCACGAAGTGTCGGGGGCGGGGCCCGGTTCGGAAAAACGGGGCCCCACCCCCGTTCCGGGTGCCGCCTCCCCCCGCTATCCTCCCCCCCCTTCCCGGCCGGAGCCGGTCTCCCATCGGTCCTTCCGTCCGCCTCTCCCCCGCCGCCTCCCTCCTCCTATCGGGGTGTTGCCTCGCCCCGGCCCCCGACGCGAGGTTTCTGCGGTTCCCCTCGTTCGAGACGCCGGAGGCGGCCTTCGAGACGCTGCGGGCGGCGCTGCGGGCGGACGATCCCGCCCTCGAGTACCGCTGCTTCTCGCAGGCGTTCCGCGAGAACTACGGCCTCCAGGGGGCCGACAGCTGGCGGATCGCCCGGGCGAGGATCCTCCGGGAGCATCCGGAGATCCGTTGGGTCGCCCGCGCGCGCCTTCGGGAGACGACCCGCCCCGCCCCCGACCGGCGCGCGGGGATCGCCTCGGTCCTCGGCCGGCGCTTCCGCGTCGAGTTCGTCCGCGAGGAGTTCTTCGAGCTCACGAGGGCCGACGGGACCCGGATCGACGACTACCTCGAGCGCCCCCTCCGCGCCCACCTCTCGGCGGAAGGGGAGCGGTTGCGCCTCGACCTCGCGGACCCCCGCTTCCGGGACCTCCCCCTCGAGGAGGTCGAGCGCCTCCTCGTCGGCGCCGAGTGGAAGATTCTCGACGTCGGCCCGCCCGCGTCCTCCGGAACGAGCCCGTGAAGCCTCGCTTCGTCTACTTCTTCGGAAACGGCCGCGCCGAGGGGGATCGCCACATGCGCGACCTGCTCGGCGGGAAGGGGGCGAACCTCGCCGAGATGACGAACCTCGGCCTCCCCGTCCCCGCCGGCTTCACGATCACGACGGAGGTCTGCCACTTCTTCCTCGCGCGCGGGGAGCGCTTTCCGAAGGGGCTCGAGGGAGAGGTGTCCCGCGCGATGCGGCGGGTCGAGGAGGCGATGGGAGCGCGTTTCGGCGACGCCGAGCGCCCCCTCCTCGTCTCCGTCCGCTCCGGGGCGCCCGTCTCCCTCCCCGGGATGATGGACACGGTCCTCAACCTCGGGCTGAACGACCGCACCGTCGAGGGGCTCGCGGCGGTGAGCGGCGACCCGCGGTTCGCCTGGGACTCCTACCGCCGCTTCGTCCAGATGTACGGGGACGTCGTCATGGGTCTCAAGCCCGCGGGCCGGGAGGAGGCCGACCCCTTCGAGGCGATCCTCGAACGGACGAAGTCGGCGAAGGGGATCCGCGAGGACACGGCGCTCACAGCCGAGGACCTCCGGGGCCTCGTCAAGGCCTTCAAAGAAGAGCTCCGCCGCCGCACCGGGAAGGCCTTCCCCGAGGAGCCGGAGGAGCAGCTCTGGAACGCGATCGGCGCGGTCTTCCGCTCCTGGAACAATCCGCGCGCGGTCGCCTACCGGAAGCTCAACGGCATCCCGGGGCACTTGGGCACCGCGGTCAACGTCGTCGCGATGGTCTACGGCAACCTCGGGGAGAACTCGGCGACGGGGGTCGCCTTCACCCGCGACCCGGCGACGGGGGAGCGCGTCCTCTACGGGGAGTACCTCCGCAACGCCCAGGGGGAGGACGTCGTCGCGGGGACGCGGACCCCGCGCCCGATCGCGGGGCTCGCCCGGGAGATGCCCGCCTGCTCCCGCGAGCTCGAGCGCATCCGCCGGATCCTCGAGCGCCACTACCGCGACATGCAGGACGTCGAGTTCACGATCCAGCAGGGGCGCCTCTGGATGCTCCAGTGCCGCTCGGGGAAGCGGACCGGGTTCGCGGCCGTGCGGATCGCCGTCGACATGGTGGACGAGAAGCTCCTCACGAAGGGGGAGGCGCTCCGGCGGGTCGACCCGGAGTCGCTGAACCAGTACCTCCGCCCCGTCTTCGACGCCGAGCCGAAACGGAGGGCGATCCGCGAGGGCGCCCTCCTCACGAAGGGGCTGAACGCCGGGCCCGGGGCGGCGACGGGGAAGGTCGTCTTCCACGCCGACGACGCGGAGGAGTGGGCGCGCCGCGGGGAGACGGTGATCCTCGCCCGCACGGAGACGAGCCCGGAGGACATCCGGGGGATGGCGGCCGCGGCCGGGATCGTCACGGTCCGCGGCGGGATGACCTCCCACGCCGCGCTCGTCGGCCGGCAGATGGGGAAGGTCTGCGTGGTCGGCTGCGGAGGGATCGAGATCGACCTGCCGGCGCGGGCGATGCGCGCCGGCGGGAGGAGGATCCGCGAGGGGGAGTGGATTTCCCTCGACGGGACGACGGGGGAGGTGATCGCCGGTCGCTTGGAGACGCGGCCGAGCGAGGTCCTCCAGGTCCTCGTCGACCGGACGCTCCCCCCCGCGCGCTCCCCGACGTACGGCCGCTTCGCGAAGCTCATGAAGTGGGCCGACGGCGCGCGGCGCCTGCGCGTGCGCGCGAACGCCGACCAGCCGGACCAGGCCTCCGTCGCGGTCGCGTTCGGCGCGGAGGGGATCGGCCTGTGCCGCACGGAGCACATGTTCTTCGGGCCGGGAAAGATCGGCCCGGTGCGGGAGATGATCCTCGCCGAGGACGTCGAAGGGCGCCGGCGCGCCCTGGCGAAGCTCCTGCCGCTCCAGCGCGCGGACTTCGAGGGGATCTTCCGGGCGATGGGCGGGCGTCCCGTGACGGTCCGCACTCTCGACCCCCCCCTCCACGAGTTCCTGCCGAACGAGGCGAGGGGGATCGCCGAGGTCGCGGCCGAGGCGGGGACGAGCCCCGCGCGAGTCGCCGCGCGCATCGAGGCGCTCCACGAGGGGAATCCGATGCTCGGCTTCCGCGGCTGCCGCCTCGGGATCGTCTTCCCCGAGATCACGGAGATGCAGGCGCGCGCCCTCTTCGAGGCCGCCTGCGACGTCGCCGCCGGGGGAGGGCGCGTCCGCCCCGAGATCATGATCCCCCTCGTCGGGACGCGGAAGGAACTCTCGCTCCAGGCCGGCGTCGTCCGCCGCGTCGCCGAGGAGGTCTTCCGGGAGAAGGGGCGGCGCGTTCCCCACCTTCTCGGGACGATGATCGAGGTGCCGCGGGCGGCGCTCACCGCCAGCGCGATCGCCGAGGAGGCAGAGTTCTTCTCCTTCGGGACGAACGATCTCACGCAGACGACGATCGGGCTCTCCCGCGACGACGCGGGGAAGTTCCTCCCCCGCTACGTCGACCTGGAGATCTACGAGCGCGACCCCTTCGTCTCCCTCGACCGGGAGGGGGTCGGCCGGCTGATGCGCCTCGCCGTCGAGGAGGGGCGCGCGGCGCGCCCCGGCCTCAAGGTCGGGATCTGCGGCGAGCATGGCGGGGACCCCTCCTCCATCGCCTTCTGCCACGAGATCGGGCTCGAGTACGTCTCCTGCTCCCCCTTCCGCCTGCCGATCGCGCGTCTCGCCGCGGCACAGGCGGCGCTCGCGGAGAACGAACGGGTGCGCGCCGCGCGTGGCCCCGTGCGGGTCCGCAGGGCGAGCCGGCGCTAGCGGAGGAAAAACCCCGCCCCGGCCGGGACGAGGAAGGGGACCATGTCCCCGCCGCTCAAGAGGCCGAACTGGAACGGCCCCGCCGGGCCCTCCCCGAGCGCGAAGCCGAGGAGCCCCGACGGGGAATGGGCGAGCGACCGCGCGACCGAGGTCCAGGGAAGGAGAGGGTAGGAGATCTGCCCGGAGGGGATGGAGATGCGCACGAGGAGGTCGCCGCCCGCGTCGGCCGTTGCGATCAGGGAGAGGTCGGTCCCGGACGGATCGACCGTCAGCGACACGGGGGAGACGCCGCTCGGACCCGCGACGAGGGACGTCACCGATGCCGGCGCGCCCGCCTCGATCATGAGGATCTCCGGCGCGCCTGAGGTCCCCTGCGCCGGGAAGAAGAGCCGCCCGCCGGCCGGCCCGACGCCGGGGCCGAACCACGCCTGCCCCTCGTAGGCGACGTTGGAAGCGCCCGGCGACCCGCCGACGAGGCGGAGCGCGACCCCGCCCGGGGTCGGCGAGACGACGGCCCTACCCGCGCCCCCGGGAAGCGCGAAGGCGTCGAGAATCGCGAGCGTTCCCGTGTCGAGGAACGGCGGCGTGGCCGATCCGGACGTCGCGGTCAGGTTCTCCACCGTGACGCCGCCGGCGCCGACCGTCGCCCGGTAGAAGTCGAGGTGCGTGAGGGGATCGCCTCCCTCGTCCCCCTCCCCCCCCGCGGCGAACTCGATCTCGCCGGCGTAGCCGATCGTGATGACGACCACGTTGTCGATGTAGGGCTCGAAGATCGAGTCGTCGGTGAGGTGCACCGGAGGTCCCCCTGCCCCGGGGCACACGTAGAGCTCCTCTTCTCCCGAGATCCGGCGGACGTAGGCGACCGTCGAGCCGTCCGGGGAGAGGGCGAGGGTCGGCCCGACGGCGGACCCGGGCGCGTACCCGGCTCCGGCGTACTTTCCGGGGTCCTGCGTGAGGTTGACCGGGACGCCGGCCGGCGGGGAGAGGAGGTAGACGTCCATCTCGAGCTCCCCCTCCCCCTCCTCCTCGTCGCCCGCGACGAAGGCGACCGTTCCGCCGTCCTCGGAGACGGCGATCTCGGGGAGGACATCGTCGGGCACGCAGCATCCCGAGGGAGGGAGCGCGAGCGGGAGGGCGGGAGCCGTCCCGCCTGTCGCGGCTCGGTAGACCGCCACCTGGCCGACCGTGAAGAAAAGCGTCCCCTCCGCGAAGGCGAGCGAGCCCGGGTCGACCTCGAGCGCGCCCGGGCCGCCGAGGTTCAACGCCGTCGATCCGTCCGCGAGCGGACTCCCGTCGACGGAGAGGAGCCACACGTCCCCTCCGGCCTGGGGACGCGTCGCGACGGCGAGGAGTTGGCCGTCCGAGGAGGCGGCGGCGAACGGGAGGAAGGGGTTGGGACCGGAGTCCCCGCTCACCGGGGGGAGGTCGAGCAGGATCCGGGGGACCCCGTCGGCGCCCACCGCGAGGAAGCCGAAGCTCGGGCCGTGGCGGTAGTGGAAAACCGATGTCCCGCCGGGGAGGACGATCCGCGAGAGGCCGTCCCCCGTGAGGACGCGCCGCGGCCGCCCCGGGTCGAACCGCCGCAGCTCGAGCCGACCCGCGAGATCGATCGGGAGGATCGAGAAGCCCGCCCCCCCCGCGGACGGGAAGGGGACCGCCGAGCCGTCCTCCGAAACGACGAAGAAACCGAGGGAGGTCGCGCTCGCCCCGACGGCGACGGTGAACGCGCCAGCGGGCCCCGCCCCTTCCTGCGTCCGCGGCGAGGACGGTCCCGCGGCGGCGCCGATCAGCGCGGAGATCACAACCAAACGGCCCTTCGGGCTGCGGGACTTCGCCATCCACGTTCTCCCTGGCACCCGCCGGCCGGGATGATACCCGATCCCCCGGCTTGTCAAGACCCCGTGAACCTACCTGGCCGTTCCTTCCCCGGCCCCGCCCTCCTTGCAAGATGTCGCTTTTTGCGGGATCGGGGGAGCCGGGGGGGTCGCTCCTCCCCTCGCCTCCGGGGGCGCGAAGCGCCGCGCGGCCCCTCCGGGCGGGGCCGCGCGGCGAGCCCTGCGCGGAATCCTCTCCCTACCGGGACGCCCCCTTCGCCGCGGCGAGCGCAGGGGTCGCCTCCGCGCCCTTCCCCGCCTCCGCGCGTTCCCCGAGGAAGCGGTCGACCTCGGCGACGAGGTCGCGGTCGGGGCCCGAGGGGAAGGGGATCGAAGGGGCCTCGACCGCGTCCTGCTCGATCACGCGTTGCGCGACGTCGAGCCGGTGCTGGCACTCGGAGAGGACCTGCTTCGCGCGCTGCAGGCGTCCCGCGTCGAGGGCGACCTTCGTCGTCGACTCGAGCGCCTGGACCTGGCGGAGCTGCGCGTGGAGACCCTGGAGGTGGGTCTCGAGGTTCCCCTTCTCCCCTCGGACCGCGTCGAGCTTCGCCCGGGCGGCCGCGAGGGACCGATCGCGGCTCTCGAGGAGCCGCCGCTTGCTCTCGAGGAGGGAGGCCTCGTTCCGGAAGGCGTCGAAGGAGCGCTCGAGCTCGTTCTCGACGGCCGGCCGGGAATACTCGGCCCCCGCGAACCGGAAGTGCTCCCCTGGACCTCCCAGCGCGCCGCGGAGCGCCCGGACCTTCTCCTCGCCCCGGGCCTGCGCCTTCTCGAGGGAGCCGATCTCCTTCTTGAGCGAGACGATCGCGACCTCCTCCTCCGCGATCACCGTCTTGCAGGCCTGGATCTCGGGGAGGATCCCGTCGATCAGCCCCTCGGCCCGGCGCAGCTCGAACTCGATCGGGATGCGATCCTTCCCGGCCTTCGAGGCGAGGGACACGCTCGTGCCGACGTAGGAGGGGAAGTGCGCTCCGAAGATCGCGAAGCCGGCGCCGAGGAGCGCGAGAACCCCGAACGCGGTGCACTTGAAGATCCGGAACATCGCGAACGCTCCTTTGCGGTGCGAGTCCTCGGGGTCGCTCCGGCGCACCGCCTCCGGGCAACGGGGCCGGATTACGGGGCCTTCGGGCCTTATTTCCCGCGGGAGCGCTCGCGGAGCTGCGTCTCCGTGAGGAGGCGCTTGGCCGTCCCGGCCGGCGGCGGCGGGACGCGGGGGAGGGGAGGGGAGGGGCGCAGCGAGGCGCCCTTCAGGTCCTCGACCTCGACGCGACAAGCCGGGCAAGGGAGTTCCCCGACGTGGAACGCGACGAACTCCCGCGCCGCCGGCTCGATCGACCCCCGCCCCTCGACGAAGGCCTGGAGGAGGTTCCGGTGCGGGCAGGAGACGCGCTCCTCCAGCCAGAGGCGGCCGATCTCGAGGGCGAAGAACTCCTCCCATTCCACGGGGTCAGTCCGCCCTCTCCCCCCCTACCCCGGCGTGGAGGTCGGGAAACAGGGACATGCCCGGATCGCGTTCGCGGAGCAGCTCGCGGACGCGCCGGATCGCGCGGAACTTGATCCCCGCCGCGGCGACCTCGTCCTTCAGGCCGAAGCGCTTCCAGACGTCCTTGTTCCGGACGCCCGCGACGAAGAGCGCCTCGACGACGGCGAGCCGGCGGTACTGCCCCGCCTCCCACTCCTCCTGGACGAAGCGGCGCAGCGCGCCGACGAGCGCCCGGCGGCGGCGGTCCGTCGTCTCCCGGCCGATCAGGACGCGGCTCGGGGTCTCCTCGTCGCGCTTCCTCGCCTCGAGCCCGGCGAAGACGCTCGAGCCCTCGGGGTCGGTCATCGGGCTCCAGGGGAGCGGGCGCTTGCGCCGCAGGAAGTCGATCACCCGGTTCTTCGCGATCCCGAAGAGGTACTGCTCGAAGTTGTACTTGCGGTCGAACCGCCCGATCCCCTCGACCGCCCCGCGGAAGGTGCTCTGGGTGAGATCCTCGCACGCGTCCCGGTCGGGGATGTGCTTGCCGACGTAGCGGAAGACGCGGGGCCAGTACTCCCGGATCGCGCGGTCCCACTCCGGCTCGTCCCGCGACTGGAGCTTTCCCGGGTCGGGATCGACGGGGCCGGTCACAACCCTCCCGCCATCCCCAGGATCACCCTCTTCAGGATCTTGAAGACGAGGGCCAGCACGAAGAAGGCGATGAAGACGCCGAAGACGAAGACGCCGACGCGGACCAGCACGCCGAGCACCCGGAAGGGGAGGAGAGCGAGGCAGGAGAGACCCCGGCCGAGCCCCCGCGCCGCCCCGCCGATCCCGACCGCCAGCCCCTCGAAGATCCGCTCCGTGCCGCGCGGGGGGGAGGCCGCCGTCGCGCCGACGCCCGCGCCCGGGAGGTCCTCCCGCGCACCGGCCGACCCGTTCGGAGGGGCACCCCGCCCGCGGACACGGTCGCGCAGCGCGCGGAGGTCGGTGGCCATAACGTTCATGCGGTCGCGAAGCCCCATCCCGGCTGGCCCGAAAGGCGGGCCGTGGACCCGCTCCTGCGCCACGGTCGGGCGCCTCGCGCTCGACTCCGTCGACGCCGTCGGCCCCTCCCCCCCCACCCCGTCGAGGTCGGCGAGGAGAGCGGAGACGTCGCCATACCGCCGGGAGGGATCCTTCTCCATGCACCGCTCGACCACGGGGCGGAATCGATCGGGGAACCCCGGCGGGAACGAGACCGGCTCGCTCTCGTGGCGCCGGAGCACCTCCCACTCCGTCTCCCCCTTGAACGGCACCTCCCCCGTCAGCATCTCGTAGAGGAGGCAGCCGAGGGAGTAGATGTCGGAGCGATGGTCCCCGTGGCGCCGCAGCATCTCGGGAGCCATGTAGTAGGGGGTGCCGCGGCCGAAGGAGAGGGTCTGGCGGCTCTCGCTGATCAGCTTCGAGAGTCCGTAGTCCCCGACGCGGGCCGTCTCCCCCTTCAAGAAGACGTTGGCGGGCTTGAGGTCGAAGTGCGCGAGGCCGCGTCCGTGCAGCGCGTCGACCCCGCGCGCCACCTGCGCGAAGATCCGGCACGCCTCCCCGGGAGCCATCCCCCCCGACTCGAGCCGCCGGCGCAGCGTCTCCTCGCCGGCGTACTCCATCACGATGTAGGGGATCCCGTCCACCTCGCCTCGGTCCTCGATCGAGACGAGGTTCGGATGGTCGATCTGGGCGAAGACCCGGACCGACTCGATCTCCCGGCGGACGGCCTCCTTCACGGAGTCGTCGTCGACCTTGAGGAACTTGATCGCGTAGAGCTTCCCGATCGATAGCTTCCGCGCCTTGAAGACGACGCCGAAGACCCCCGCCCCGAGGCGGTTCAGGATCTCGAAGCCCGGGACGTACCCGGGAGTCCGGTAGTTCCGGTAGAAGGCCTCCCAGCCCATCCCCCCTCGCGCGGGGTCGGACGCGCTCACCGAAGCGTAGACTCGGTCCGGCGCGCCCGCGTTCGTCTCTCCCGGCTCCGGCATGTCCGCGCTCGCTTCGCTCCGATCCTCCGCCGCCATGGTAGCGCCTCCTCCTCCCGCTGTCGTCACAGGACGAGGGCCGCTCCCGCCGCGGCGAGGCCGAGGGCGAGGAGCCTCGCTCCCCCCGTGGCGCGCCCGGCGGTCGCGAAGTCGAGCCAGAGGTAGACGAGGAATGCGCCGGCCGCGATCCCGAGTAGGGCGAGGAACTTCGCTCGGAGGGCCCCTCGCGCCTCTCGATCGAGGCAGGCGGCCTCCCGCGAAAGCGAGCGGACTTCCTCCCCCTCGACGCGGAAGAGCGCGTGGGCGCGCCAGGCCTCCCCCCCCTCGCGGCGGACGAAGAGGTCCTCGAGGAACCGCCTCGCGGCCTCCCCCTCGGGGAGGAGCCGCTCGATCCCGCTTCGGGAGATCCCGCAGGCGACCAGCCGTTCGCGAAGTTCAGCGGCCCCGGCCGCGACCGCGGCGGCGCTCGCGCGCTCCTCGTTCTCCTCGAGCTGCGAGCCCCCCTTGCAGGCGATCCCTCCTCCCTCCGGCGCGAGGGGGGGGCCGCGCACCCACTCCTTCCGCACGAAGGGGGCGAGGACGGAGCCGGCCGCAGGCGCCTCGACCCGAAGGAGGAGGGCCTCGTGCCCCCCCACGGCGAGGCGTCCGACCTCGAGGGAGACCCCCGAGGGCTTCCCTCCCGCCACCGCGGCGACCCCGTCGGAGGCAAGGGCGGCGAGGACGGCCGCCCGGACCTCCTCCGTCGGCCCAGCCCCCGCGAGGCGGATCGTCCAGGCTGCGCCCGACGGCTCCGCCACGGAGAAGAGGATCGATCGAACCTCCGCGACGGCCGCCCTCGCCGCGCTGTCGAGGTCCGGGGAGAGCGGGAGCTCGGAGTCGCCCGGGGTGAGAAGCAGGCCGAGGAGGAGCAGGGGGCTCATCGGGATCGCTCCAGGCCGTTCGGGGGGAGCGGGGCGGGGGCGCTATTCCCCGGGGGGCCGGGTTTATTTTCAGTCCCTCGCGACGAAGAAGCGCAGGCCACCCGCGGCCACTTCCTCCCCGCCCGAGAGCGGGACTTCCCCTTCGACAGGGGATCCGTCGACGAGGAGGGGCGCATCCGACCGGCACACGAGGAATCCCCGGTCGTCGAGGAAGAGCTCGACCCGCTCCTCCGACCGGCCGGCGCCGAGGTGGGCGTCGGGCCCCCCGCCGATCGAGATCCGCCCGTCGACGCCGGGCTTCAGGAGGACGACGGCGCTCGCGCCGCCGACGTCGGAGCCCGGCTGGAGGAGAAGGAGCGCCGAACGGCTCTCCCGGGAAGGGAGCCGGAACTCGAAGGCGAAGGTCTCGCCGAGTCCGATCCGGTCCCCGTCCCGCAACGCGACGGGACCGCGGGCGGCCTCGCCGTTCCTCGCCACGGGACGGCCGGGGGCAGGGAGGAGCTCGTAGGCGACCCCTTCGTGGAAGGAGACCTTGCGCCGGATCTCGGCGTGCGCCGCGGCGACCCGCGCGAGGAGGGAGAGATCGTTCGACGGCTCCCGCGCGTGGCCGATGCGCAGGGTCTCTCGCGCGAGGACGAGCGCGTCGCCGGCCTCGTCCATCCGGAGGACGAACCGGAGCGGGAACGGATCCCTCCGGCGCAGCCCCTTCGCCCCCTCGGCCTTCGGAGGGATCCCCTCCGCGGGCGCGGCATCCCGGAGGCCGAGGAGGCGGTCCTCGAAGAGGCCCGCGCACAGCTCCTCGAGCGAGGAGTCGTGGATCGCGCCGCCGAGCCCGTCCTTCTTTCCTTCCCGCAGCCTCGCCTCGATCGCCTCGAGCAGCTCGGACGCCCCCTCGACCCGCAGGTCCTCTCCCGCCTCGAGCTCCTCGAGGCGCCGGAGGTGATCGACGGCCGCGCCGAGCTCCCGCGCGGCGTGGGCGAGGAGACCTCGCTCGAGCGCCTCCCGGAATCCCCTGTGCCGCTGCGCGATCGACCGGAACCTCCGGATGCGCCCCGCCGCGGCGCGAACCTCGGCCTCTCCCGCCGACCGCTTCTCCTCCACCTCCGCGACCCGGAGGGCGCCGTCGAGCGCCGCGGCGTCCCACGGGCGGCGCGCCGCGTCGACCTCGGCCTCCTCGACTGCGCTCGGCCGCGGGGGAGGAGGCCCGAGGGAGGCCTTCAAAGGCTCGCACGCGGCGGCGACGGCGGGGTCGGCCCGAGCGGCTCGGTCGAGAGCGTCGCGCGCGACCCTCCCTTCGCCGCGGGCGAGGGCCTCCGCGCCCCGGGCTGCGCAGAGCGATCCGTCGACGAGACCGCGGTCCGCGGGCTCCTCCCCCGCGGCGCGGAAGCGCCTCGCCTGCGCCGCCGCCGCGCGGAACTCCCCGGCCCGCAGGTGTTCGAGGACCCGCGCGCGCCTCGCCCTACGGACCGCCCGGAGGATCGCTCCGGCCTCCGCCGTGCGCAGGAGGTCGGGGCGCACGTGCGCGTGCCGCGAGAGGAACGCGAACGCCCGCGAGGCCTCCCCCGCCCCCGCCCGCTCGGCCTCGGCCCGCAGCGACGGGATCCGCCGCGCCGTGTCGAGAGCCCGATCGAGCGAGGGGAGGAGGGGGTGGCGCGGGGAGAGCCGGCGCAGCCGCTCGAGCGCCCTCTCGGCCGCCTCGGGATCTCCCTTCTCGCAGGCGCGCGTCGCCTCCTCGGCGGCCCTCTCCTGCTCCTGGATCCGCTTCTCGACCGCCGCGAGCCGCTCGGCGATCGGGGGAGGGGGAGCCGGGACGGACCGCAGGCGGTCCCGCGCCCGGACGACGTCTCCCTCCTTCTCGGCCGCCCCGGCGGCCGCGAGGGCCTCCGCGACGAGCCGGCGCCTCCCCTCCTTCTCCTCGAGCCGAGGCCGGATCGCCCGCTCGAGCGCCTTCTCTTCGGGGAGGTTCGCGCCCGCCCGACCCGCGAGGCGGAGGTCGCTCACGGCGGAGGAGAGGTCGCCGCGGTCGAGGCTCGCGCGGGCCCGGGCGAGGATCGCCTCGGCGGCCTTGCGCCGGACGGTGTCGGCGCGCCGGTGCGCCCGGACGCTCTCGTGCCCGGCGAGGTCGAGAGCCTCCGCGAAGCGCGCCGCCGCGAGCGCGCGTTCGGCCTCGATCAGACGGATCCACCGCCCGAGCATGGGAGCGGCCGGCCCATTCGGGCCGGAAGGGGATCTATTTTCCGCGGAACCCCCGCCCGGCGGGAGGGGCGCGCCTACGGCTTCTTCGCGCGCTCGACGAGGCCCTTCAGCACGGTCTCGAGGGTCGTCGTCCCGCGGAGCGCCGTCGCGCCGCGCCCCTCCCACGCGACGAGCCCCGCGTTGATGCCGGCGTGCATCTCCCGGAACAGCTCGGCGAGATCGGGGGTGAACCCCATCCCCGTGAGCGCGGGGACGAGCTCGGCCTCGGGGATCGGCGCGACCTTGACCGTCCGCCCGACGATCCTCGAGAGCGTCGTCGCGACGTCGGCAGGGCTGTACTCGGCGGGCCCGGAGAGCTCGATCACGTGGCGCCGGGGCCCCGGCTCGACGAGGCTCTTCGCCGCGGTGAGCCCGATGTCGCGCGTCGCGACCATCGGGATCCTGCGCGTCTCCGCGAGTCCCGTCGGGAGGATCCCCTTCTCGAGCGCGGGCTTCAGCACCGCGCCCCAGTTCTCCATGAAGTAGGCGGCGCGCAGGAAGGTGAAGGCCGCCTGGACCTCGCCGAGCCTCTTCTCCGCAAAGTGGGTCGACCGGATGACGCCGGTGCCCTTCGGGTACTGGGCCCCGATCGAGGAGAGGAAGACGACGTGCGGGCACCCGCTCTCCGCGACCGCCGCCGCGAGCGCGTCCGTCATGCGCTTGCGGTCCTCGAGGACGTGGTTGGAGGCGAAGTCCGGGGGGAGGAGGAGGTAGGCCCCCTCCGTCCCGCGGAGCGCGCGGGCGCTCGCCTTCGCGTCGTCGAGCGACGCGACCGCGACCTCCGCGCCCCGCTTGCGCCAGAGCGCCCCCTTCGCCTCGTTCCGGACGAGGACGCGAAGGGCCTTCCCCTGCGAGAGGAGCGTGTCCGCGACGACCGAGCCGGTGTTTCCCGACACTCCTGCGACGGCGTACATGGGAACTCCCGGGAAATGGGGTGGGTCCGGATCGTGGAAGGGAATCCGGCCGGACTCAACGGAGGCGAGCCGGAGAAGCGAGAAGGAGACCGGGGACGTCCCGGTCCCCTAAGGTCGGGCGTTTGGAACTACAGGCAGAGGGTGACCCGGAGGCCCGGCGTCAAGGCGACTCCCGAGTTGGCCGCCGGGTCGAGGATGCCGGCCTGCGCGGAAACGGTGGCGCCGACGAACCCGGGGACGTAGGGGATCGGGATCGGGAGCGTCCCGGACCCCGCCCCACCGACCCCGGCGGCCCCGCCGAGCGAGAAGCCGAACGCGATCCCCGGCAGGACGAAGATCGTCCCCCCCGCGAAGGGGACGCTCGTCTCGACGGGGTTCAGGGAGAGGACCGCGAAGGCCCCGCCGCGGGCGTTCGCGATCGCGAGGCCGAAGGCGCTGTTCCCGATCTGGGCGACCCCGCCCGAGGTCGAGAGCGTCGGCACGAAGCCCCCCGTCCCGGCCGTCCCCGTTCCGAGGACGAGGGGCGGCGGGCAGGGGGGATTGGGCTCGAGGCGGTAGAGGACGAAGTCGTCGAGGTTCCACCCGCCGATCACCGAGCCGGTGCTCGTCGAGGTGTTCGCCTCGATGCGGTACGTGACCTGGACCGAGGGGTTGTTGTCCGCGAGCGACGCGATCGACGTGTCGATCGTGCTCCAGTTGTTCTCCCCGAAGCCCCCCGCGGTCGTCGAGGCGTAGACGTCGGTCCCGTTCACCTGGACGCGCGCCGTGTCGTTCGTCTGGACCGTGAGCCAGCGCTGGTAGCGAAGGCGCGTCCCCGTGAGCCCCGAGAGGTTGAAGACGGGGGAGAGGAGGTCCTCCGTCGTCGAGTTGGGGTAGTTCCCGTTGAAACCCGCCGGCGAAAGGTCGGTCCCGCGGACGTTGGGAGCCGAAACGGCGGCGGTCGGATCGAAGTCGTTGTTCGCGAGTTGGTTCGGCGGCCCCTGCATCCAGTCCTCGCTCGCTCCCGCGACGAGCGCCTCCGTCCACCCGTTCGCCCCGCCGTCGAAGCCGTCCGCGAAGATCACCGACTTCACCCCGACGTCGAAGACGAAGGCCGAGATCGCGGGCCACGAGGAGGCGAGGGTTCCGCCCTGCGGGACGGCGGGATGGCGGCGCGTGTACGCCTGGTCGTTCGTCGCCTCGAAGTAGTACTTGACCACCTTCGGCGCCGTCTGGGCCGGAATCGAGCCGGTCCAGAGGCCGCCTCCCGCGTTCGCGAGCGGCGTCGGCGCGTACGAGACCCCGTCGTTCGTCGAGACGAAGAGGGTCACCCCCGTGATCGTCGCCCCGGAGTCGGCTTTCGACGTGACCGTCACGGAGACCGGATAGGGGACGGTCGTCACCGTCGTGTCGGCAAGGGGGGTGTGGGAAAAGACCGTCGGGCTGAATTCCCCGGCGAGGAAGCCGTGGCGCAGCGCCGACTTCCCGAGCGCGGACTGGTTCGGCGTCCCGTCGTTCAGGTTCCCGTCCGTGTCGTCCTGGAGGAAGACCTCGCGGATCGCGTTCGGCCAGCGGGAGGCGTTCCCGAAGAGGGAGTTGAAGCAGAGGTCTTCTGCCAGCGCGATCCCGGGGGCGGTGCCGAGGGAGGCGATCAGGTTCGCGCGCGCGTGCCAGGTGAAGCCCGACCAGAGGTTGCCGACGCAGTGGACCTCGAAGGAGGAGCAGTTCGGCGCCGGCCAGACGTGATTGTTGTCCGCGGTCCGGATGAAGGACCCGGGCCCCGAGAAGTCCTGCCCCGTGATCGGCTGGCCCGTGAGGAAGGCCCCGACGAAGTCGCCGATCCCCTCGGAGAGGGAGCCGAGCGCGATCCCGCCGATCTCGAAGTCGACGAAGTGGCCGTACTCGTGGTAGACGACCGTCGAGTAGGCCGTGTTCGGGCAGGCTCCTCCCGCGTTGTAGAAGTTGATGCTCCCTCCCCCCGCGGAGGTGAAGAACGCGTTGCAGGTCGCGCTCCGGTTGACGAAGACGGGGACCGCGGTGTCGATGCCGGTGGGCCCGAGGATCCCCGCGACGTAGTCGTGGACGTTCCGCGCGAAGATCGCCCCGTTCACCTGGGAGGTCGTGAACTCGGCGGGGGCCGCGTTGAAGACGAAGTTCGCCGAGCCCCCGCCGGGGATCGTCTGCGTCTCGGTCAGGTCGTCGGCCGGGTTCCAGGAGGTCGTCGCGTTGTTGTTGTTCACGTCGAAGAACGGCCCCGCGAGGCCGACGGTCACCGTCTGGGGGGCGATCGACGCCGAGGGGATCGAGAAGTTGCCGAGGGCGTCGGTCGTCGCGCTCCCGACGCCGGAGATCGTCACCGTCACCCCCTCGATCGGCTGGAGGACCGGCGGATTCGTCACGGTGTCCGGAAGGAGGCCCGTCGTCCCGTTCCCGCTCACGTTCCCGTTGTAGTCGTGGTGGATCTGGTCGCGGACGTCGAGGACCTCTCCGCTCTGCGCGTCGACGTAGACGAGCGGGTGGGCCAGGGGCTCCTCGATCCGCGCGTCGACCTCCCAGGCGAGGCGGCCCTCCCCCGCGACGGGGAAGACGACGAGGCGCGTCCCCTCGACGCGGTCCCGGCCCGCGACGAAGCCGAGGCCGGAGAGCATGGAGGCGGCGGTCTCCGCCGAGATCGAGGGGGAGGCCGGGACCTTGAGGTCGCGGAGCGCCCGCGCGCCGAGGAGGACGAGGCGCCCCGTCGGGACGTGGATCCGGACGTCGGCGCGCCCGTCGACCACGTCGAGCCCGCCGTGGACCTGCCGGTAGACGAGATAGTAGAGGTCGCGCGCGCGGCGGGAGATCACCGGGACGAAGGAGTCCGCGCCGGCCCCGAGGAGCTCGCGATTCGCGTCGAGGAGCGAGGCCCCGAGCGCGAGCGCCTGCTCGTCGCTCAGCCCTCCGGGAGGAGCGAGCGGCGCGCCGGGTCCGAAGACGGCCGACGCCGTCTCCGTCTCCCCGTCCCACTCGAAGGTCCATCCGGGGCCGTACCGCGCCTCGAAAGCCCGTTCGAGGGCGCGGCGCTCCGCGCCGGAGGAGGCCGCGAGGGGGAGAAGCGCGAGCGCGAGCGCCTTCGACGCGATCGGAAGGATCATCGATCTGCCTCCGAGGAAGGGGGTCCTTTCGCGATGGGGACCGGGGGGGAATCGAACCGGGAACGGGCTCGTTGCCGGCGGTCCCATCACCTCCGCCGTGCGCGAGTACTATGCGGCCGGCCACGCGCCGCCGCCACCCCGGGATTCCTACCGCCGCGACTTCCTCTCGCCCGGCGGCTCGGAGGGGCCGCCCGTCTCGATCCCTCCTCCCTCCTCCCGGGCCCTCTCGAAGGCCGCCTGCGCGGCCCGAAGCAGGTCGTCGCGCGACTCGAATCCGGTCCCCGGCGCGACGGCGAACCCGACGGAGAGGAGGAGAGGGTCCCCCGCGAGGTCGCGAAGCTCCCGGCCCCGCGCCGCCTCCACGATCCTCGTCGCCATCCGGCGCGTGCCCTCCTCCCCCGTGTTCGGGAGGAGGAAGACGAAGCGGTTGAGGTCGAAGCGCCCGAGGACGTCGACGTCGCGCGACTCGAGGAGGAAGACGGAGGCGAGGTCGAGGAGCGCCTCCGCGGACGCCTCCCCCTCGAAGCCGAGGACGAGGCAGGCGAGGGGCATCTTGAACCGGATCGCCCGCTTGAACTCCTCGTCGAGCTTGAAGAGCAGGTAGGGGGCGTTGAAGAGCTTCGTCTCGGGGTCGCAGAGGAACTCGACGAACGCGGAGGTCGGGTCCTCCTCCCCGGCGGGCCGCTCCCGCAGCATCCGCTCGGCGAGGGCGGGGGGGAGCGTCAGCGAGCGCTCCCCTCCCCGGTTCGACTCCGGCGGGAGGGGAGGGGCCTTCGGGCGCGCGAGGAGCCGGCGGAGCGCCCCTTCCTCGGCGGGGAGCGCGATCGTCCCCTCCGCGCCGCAGAAGCGCGCGATCGAGGCGGCGGAGGCGTCCTCCGCCCGGTGGGCCACGAAGACCCGCGCGCGCCCCTTCGAGGCGAGCGCCCGACAGAGTTCGTAGCAGTTGCGGCCCGGGAGGCGGTCGTCGAGGACGACGACCCCCTCGAGGGCCTCCCCCCCCTCGGCGCTCCTGCGCCGCTCGGCGCTCCACCCCGTGGCCTTCGCCGCGGAGAGGAGGCTCGCGCCCGCGGCGTCGTCCGCCGTCACGATGAGGAGACGCTTCCCCGCCGCGCTCATGCCCCCTCCATCTCCGCCATCACGGAGTCGGGGATGTCGAAGTTCGAGTGGGTGTTCTGCACGTCTTCGTTGTTGTCGAGCTCCTCCATCAGCGCGAGGACCTGACGCGCCGCCGACGCGTCGAGCGGCACGGTCGTCTTCGGCCGATAGCCGATCTCCGACAGCTCGAGGGGGATCTTCGCCTTCTCCAGCCCCGCCTTGATCGAGGGGAAGCTCGTCGGCTCCCCCGTCACCTGGAAGGCGCCGTCCGAGTTCGTGACGTCCTCCGCCCCCGCCTCGATCGCCGCCTCGTACACCCGCTCCTCCGGCACGGCGCCGGCCTTCACGGTGAAGAGAGCCTTCTTCTCGAACATCCAGGCGACCGAGCCGCTCGCCCCGAGGTGGCCTCCGTGTCGCTCGAAGATCTTCTTCAGCTCGGGGGAGCTCCGGTGGCGGTTGTCCGTCAGCACCTCGACGAGGATCGCGGCCCCTCCCTTCCCGTACCCCTCGTAGAGGATCTCCTCGAAGGCCGCCCCGCCGAGCTCCCCCGTTCCCCGCTTGATCGCCCGCTCGATCGAGTCGCGGGTCATGTTCGACGCCCGCGCCTTGTCGATCGCGTAACGGAGCTTCAAGTTGGCGTCGGGGTCCCCGCCGCCGTGGCGGGCCGCGGAGATGATCCCCTTCGCGAGCTTCGAGAAGAGCTGGCCACGCTTGGCGTCGGCCGCCCCCTTCTGGTGCTTGATCCGGGCCCAGTGCGAATGACCGGCCATGGCGAGTCCCGTCCGGCCCTCACCCGCGAACCGACAACCCGGGGTGGGCGCGGGCACTATAGCCGCCGCCGAAGGGCCTCGGAAGGACGGCGGGCGCGTCCCGAGCCCGCCTACCGCTTCGTCCACTGGAAGGAGCGCCGGGCTCCCTTGCGCCCGTAATGCTTGCGCTCCTTCCGGCGCGCGTCGCGCGTGAGCAGCCCCGCCTCCCGCAGCACGGGCTCGAAGGTCTCGCTGTAGCGGCGGAGGGCCCGGGCGACTCCGAGGCAGACCGCTCCGGCCTGACCCGTGCTCCCCCCCCCCTCGACCTTGGCCCGGATGTCGACGCGCTCGCCCATCCCCGTGACCTTGAGCGGACCGAGCACGATGTTGCGGTCCTGCTCGGCCGGGAAGAACGCGTCCATCTCCCGCTCGTTGATCCGGATCGAGCCCGACCCGACCTTCAGGCGAACGCGGGCGACGGCAGTCTTCCGTCTCCCGGTCCCGAGGAAAGGACCCTCGCCGGAAGGGGGAGGCGGAGGGGAGGGGAGCGTCGGAGCAGGCCCAGGCGCGGGGGCCGGGCGCGCCTCGGCGGCAGGAGCGGAGGCCGCGGCCTCGGGCGCCGGCGCAGGAACGGCAGGGGGGGTCGTTTCCAGCATGTCAGGCGGGGAGCGGTTTGGGTCCCTGGGCGGAGTGCGGGTGGTCGGGGCCCGCGTAGACCTTGAGCTTGCGGGCCATGCGCTTCCCAAGGGGACCCTTCGGCAGCATCCCCGCGACGGCGACGCGCACGGGCCGGGTCGGATCCTTCGCCGCGAACCGCGGATACGGGACCTCCTTCCGGCCCCCCGGGTAGCCCGAGTAGCGCTGGTAGATCTTCTCGGCGGCCTTCTTCCCCGTGAGCCTCGTCCTCGACGCGTTGACGACGACGACGAACTCCCCGGTGTCGACGTGGGGGGTGTAGAGCGGCCGGTGCTTCCCCATCAGGACCCGCGCGACGCGCGCGGCCATCCGGCCGAGGGGCTCCACCGAGGCGTCGACGAGGAACCAGCGCCGAGGCACCTCGGGTGCCTTGGCGCTGATCGTGCGGTTCATCGGGGCCGGCAAGGCAAGCACCCTCCGGAGGTCGGGACCGGTCGATCGGAATACCTCCCGCCGGTCCCCCCGATTCGATCGGGCCTCCCGGGGAAGGAAGGGCGAGGAGTGTATCGGAGCGCCCGGGTGGGTCAATCCCCGCCCGCGCGAGCGAGGAGGAAGGTGGTCGCCCCTCCCGCAGGGGGCGGGATTTCGGCGAGGAAGAGCTCCCCCCGCGGGGGCTCGATCACGTCGAGGAGGGCCCGGAGACGCCGCGACGGGACGGAGTTCCCTCTCTCCCCCGAGAGCAGGATCGGCTCCCCGACCGCCGGAGGGCGGACCGCTCCGGCCAGGCGGCCGTCGCGGAGGAGGCAGGCGGGCCCGAGGGGGTCGAGCGGACGGACTCCGCTCCCCCCTTCGGAAGCGAGGACGCGGAGGCCGGCGGGCTCGCCCCCCGCGATCCGGGCCGCGCCGTGGATCCGCACGCTCGTCCCCCCGGCGCCGCGCTCGACAGAGAGCCGGTCCGACTCCCCTCCGGGCCAAGCGACGGCGGAAGGGGGCAACGTTAAGGACTGGTTGCCGTCGCCGAAGACGATCCGTTCCAGCCGTGCCCCGCCGGAACCGAGGTCGAGGAGCACGAGGCGGACCTCCGAGGGCCGCGGGAGGGGCACGGCGCCCGCGAGAACCGAGATCGCCGCTCCCCCCCCGGCGAGAAGCATCGCGGTCGTCCGGCCGCCGGCTCGGCCCCGCAGAAGAAGAGAAAGGAGGGCGAGCGCGACCGGCCCGAGGAGGAGCGCGCCGGCGGCCCCCGAGAGGCCGCAGAAGGCGAGCGTCGAGGGAGCGAGCGCGCCGGCCCGAATCCGGAGGGGAGGAGCCTTCTGCCGCGCCTCCCCTCCTACCGGACGGATGCCGGGAGGAGGACGATCGCCGAAGAGGGTCCGGGCCGTCCTCTCCCCCACCGCCACCGGAAGTCCCGCGCGGAGGCAGACCTCGATCCCAGCGGCTCGGGAGCGGTCGAGGCGCTCCCCGAAGACGACGAGGTCGGCTCCGTCGAGCCGGAAAGGGTCGAGCTCCGAGGTCCCCTCGAAAGAGAGGACGAGCCACCCGCCGGCCTCGAGCTCTCCGCGTTCCCCATCCGAGATCCCGACCCCAAGGGCGACGGGCCTCCCGGGCGCAGGCGGGAGAGAAAGGCTCGCCGCCGTCTCGTCTCCCCGAAGCGCGTAGGCCGCCGCGTCCCCGCGCCGCGGCAGGACCGCGCCTTCCACCCTCGATCCCCCGTCGGGCCGCGCGGTCCAGCGGACGGAGGAGGAGTCGGTCGTGAAGGAGATCGGATCCGCGATCCCCTCCCCGCTCGACGCGACGAGGGGGTACCACCGGTCCGGGCGCGGGGGGAGAGGATCGAGCGGCGCGAGCTGGAGGCCCCCCGCGGCGAACGCGACGATCGCGAGTCCGCTCATTCCCTCCGTCGGGAGGCGAGGAGCCCGGCGAGGGAGACCGCCCCGAGGAGCCCCGCGGCAGCACCCCCGCCGCCGAGAACAGGGGAGAGGGCCCCGAGGCGCGCCGGCGGGATTCCGCCGAAGTCGAGCGCGAGGTACTCGAGCCAGGGGAGGCCGAAACACGCGGCCGCGCACGCGAGGAGCCAGGTTCCACGTCCCGCGACGCGGGCGTTCGCCGCGGCGGCGAGGAGGGCGAGGGGAGGGAGAACGACCTCGAGGCCGAAGGGTGGACGGTCGGCGAGCCGCTCGGCGAGGACGGCGAGGGGCGCCCCGACGAAGGCGCAGACGGTTGCGCGCCCGGCCGCTCGGTCGCCCGCCGCGAAGGGGAAGGCGAAGAGGGCGAGGGAGACCTCGAGAAACCGCGTGGCAGCCCCCGGATCGATCCGGCGGAGCGGCGACGCGTCCCCGAGCGCCAGGGCGAGGGCGAGGCCCGGGACCCCGACCCAGGCGGCGAGGAACCCGAAGGGGGGAACCAGACTCGAGTTCCTCGTCCCGGGGATCCCTGCCCGGGGGCTCAGCGCGCTTCGGCGAGGCGAGCGCCGTCCGCGAACACGACGGGGCGGTCGAAGCGCAGGTCGGCCTCCCGCACCCCCGCGAGGCGGGGGTAGGCCCCCACGACTCGCTCGAGGGCCTCGAGCTTCGCCGCCGTCGAAAGCTCGCCGAACGCGCCCTCGGCCGCGGGGCGGCCCCAGAGGAGCCGCGCCCCGGCCTCCGTCACGAGGACGATCGAAGAAACGAGGGGATCGGCCCTCCCGTCCGCGTTCGTCACGTCGATCGCGACGACGCGCGTCGGCCCTGCCCGCCGGACGAGCGGTCGGACCTCGAGCGCCACCGCGACGCCCGCGCGGACGCGGCGGTCCTTCCAGTCGGCGCCCGCCACGGGCTCGGTGCCGAGGTCTCCGTGCGGCGCGACGACCCGGGGCAGCGGCGGGAGGAGCGCCGCGCGCTCGGGGGCGAGCGAGGGGAGGACGACGGCGGCCTCGTCGACCAGCGTCCCCCCGCCCGCCCCCTCGACCACCGCGGCGGGGCGCCGGACGCGGATCCGGATCCGCGCCGTCCGGGGGAACGAGCGGCCCGCGGGCTCGACCGCCTTCACCCAGCCGAGGGAGCGCAGCGCCCGCTCCGCCCCTTCGGTCCCGCGGGCGTCGAAGACCGAGAACGGCTCGATGCCGCGCAGGACGGTCTCCGCCTCCCCGACCCACTCCGGGGGGAGCCACGCGGGGGCCTCCTCGACGGCCACCCGGGAGGGATCCACGAAGAAGGTGGGGCTCGCGCCGGCCTCCTCCGTCGCGGCGCGCGCGAGGTAGAAGACGACGACGAGAGCGAGCGTCCCGCCGATCAGGACCCGGCGGAGCGCGCTCCCCGGGACGGCGCGCGCCTTCGCCCGCATGGCGGGGATCCTTTTACCTGTCCCGCCCTCCTCTGCAAGGCCGCCCCTTGAACCTGCGGCCCGGTTCTCTACCTTGCCCGCGCCCCGGGGAAGGGGAGCCATGGCTGTCGACACCTTCAAGGGGTTCGTCCTGAACCCGTTCCAGCGGCGGGCGGTGGAGTCGATCCGCCTCGGCCGCTCCGTCCTCGTCTCCGCGCCGACCGGCGCGGGCAAGACCCTCGTCGCCGAGTACGCGATCCAGGACGCCCTCGCCCGCGGCCGCCGCGCGATCTACACGGCGCCGATCAAGGCCCTCTCGAACCAGAAGTATCGCGACTTCCGCGCCGACCCCGAGGTCGACGTCGGAATCATGACGGGGGACGTGACGATCCACCCGGGCGCGCGCCTCCTCCTCATGACGACGGAGATCCTCCGGAACACGATCTTCGACGACCCCGAGCGGCTCGAGGACGTCGACTTCGTCGTCTTCGACGAGGTCCACT
The DNA here is from genome assembly GCA_035695825.1 of Planctomycetota bacterium. Lineage (GTDB taxonomy): Bacteria > Planctomycetota > UBA1135 > UBA1135 > JAKEFM01 > JAKEFM01. The sequence goes on from DASRRH010000021.1 coordinate 87,145, forward strand.
ACATGGACGACCTCGAGCGGGGGACGGTGTGGGAGGAGACGATCCTCTTCGCCCCCCCCTCGATCCGGATCGTCGGCCTCTCCGCGACGATCTCGAACCTCGAGGAGTTCGCGGAGTGGCTGCGCTCCGTGCGGCGCCACGAGCTCGACGTGATCGCCTCGAAGCGCCGCCCCGTGCCGCTGCGACACTTCCTCTTCCACCCCTCCCTCGGCGTCCTCAAGGTCGAGGAGCGCCGCCGCGCCCTCGGGCGCGCCCGCGCGCACGTGCGGGACGGCCACCGGGGGGGCCGCGAGGCGAAGCGGCTCGTCGACGACCTCGTCCGCCGCCGCCTCCTCCCCGCGCTCTGCTTCTGCTTCAGCCGCCGCGAGGTCGAGCGGCGCGCGCAGGGGAACGCCTTCCGCGATCTCCTCGCCCCCGAGGAACGGGAGCGGGCCGAGACGCTCTTCGACGAGATCTGCGCGACCTTCCAGATCGAGCGGACCCCCGAGCTCGACGAGCTTCGCCACCTCGCCCGCCGCGGGATCGCCTACCACCACGCCGGGATGCTCCCCCTCCACAAGGAGCTCGTCGAGCGCCTCTTCACTTCGGGGCTGATCCGCCTCCTCTTCGCGACGGAGACATTCGCCCTCGGGATCAACATGCCGGCGCGCACCGTCGTCTTCCATTCGCTGCGCAAGTTCGACGGGGTCTCCTTCGGCTACCTCGGCGCGCGCGACTACTGGCAGATGGCCGGCCGCGCGGGCCGCCAGGGGATCGACCACGAGGGGCTCGTCTTCTCCGTCATCGACGCGCGCGACCTGCGCGAGGCCCCCTTCGACCGGCTCTTCGAGGGGACCGTCGAGCCGATCCGCTCGCGCTTCAACCTCTCCTACTCGACCCTCCTGAACCTCCACGAGCGCCTCGGCGAGCGGATCTTCGAGGCGTGGGAGCGCTCCTTCAACGCCTTCCAGTTCCGCGACCTCGGGCCCAAGAAGTCCGACAAGAACCGCGAGCGGCAACTGAGCCTCCTCCACGCCAAGCTCGACCTCCTCCGCGAGCTCCACTACCTCGACGACGCCGGGATCCTCGACCGCGGGGCGATCGCGCGCCGCATCAACGGCTACGAGTTGCAGTGGACGGAGATGCTCTTCGAGGGGGTCCTCGACCCGATGCCTCCGGTCGCCCTCGCCGCCACGGCCGCAGCCCTCGTCTACGAGGAGCGCCCCGCCGACGAGTTCGGCCGGCTCGACCCGAGGCTCCTCGGCTCCCACCGCGACCGGGCCGACGAGATCGTGCGCCGCCTGATGGGTCTCGAGGGGAAGTACGGGATCCCCGATTCGATCCGCACCCCCTCCTGGCGGCTCGCCCCGGTCCTCGACGCCTGGATGAGCGGCAAGCACCTCGAGGAGCTCGGCGAGTTCTCGAACGTCCCGCCGGGCGACCTCGTGCGGACCTTCCGGATGACGATCCAGTTGCTGCGCCAGCTCCGGAAGGCGCTCCCGCCGAACTACGCCCTGCACGAATCGCTCGGGCTCGCGATCGAGCAGATCCTCCGCGACGAGGTCGACGCGCGGAGCCAGCTCGAGCTCGGCTGACGGCGCGCTACCGCGGCTTCCTCTCGCGCTCGAGGCGGAGGACGAGGTCCTGCGGCGACTCGGTCCCGACCTGGACAACCGTGGTCTGCTCCTTCCAACCGTCCCCCCCGATCCGGAGGGTGTACTGGCCCGGGAGGAGGACGGCGATGGTCATCCCCGTTTCGGCAGGCCAGGAGGTCGTTCTCCACGGAGGGGGCGAGGCGAACCGCTCGCGCCCGCGCGAGTCGATCAAGAGCGGGAGCAGATCGATCGCTCCCCCCGTCGAATCGAGCGTTCTCACCCGAACCCGCGTTCCCTTCCGTAGCGCGATGCGGAACGGAGTCTCGGCCTCCCGCTGCACGTCGGCCTCGTCCGACTCGGCCCCGGCGAACTCGGTCTCGGAAACCGTCGCGTAGTACCTCCCCGGCGGGAGTCCGACGATCCGGGCGACCCCCTCCCCGTCTGTCTCTCCCATGCCACCCGCGAGTACACGCCTAACCCCTGTGGAGTACGAGGCGGGCACGACGAAGACCCCCGCCTCCTCCACCGGTCGTCCGTCGGGATCCGAGACCCGCACGACTGCGATCCCGCCGCTCGCGAGCGCGAAGTCGACGACCGATTCCCCTCCATCGACCACTTCGATCGGTCCTCGGCTCTCCGAGGCGACCGCCCCATCCTCCTCTGCAACCTCGCCTCCCCATGCGAGGCCCGCTCCCACCCAGTAGGGACCCGGCGAGAGGTCCAGGACGCGATACCGCCCCTCTTCGTCGGTCGAGGCCCAGACGATGGACGACCCGAGGCTGTTCGCTCTGGCCGTGATGGTGGACGGGACGATTGCTACGCCAATCACTTGGGCGGGTGTCCCGTCCGAGGCGCGGACGACACGACCCGAGATCGCTCCCCCTGCAAGGACGACGTCCAGAACGTACTCGGGCCGGTCGGGGACTTCGATCCGGCGCTCCACCAGAGCTGAGCCCATCGCTTCGCCTCGCAAGTGAGCCCGGACATTGAGGAGCGCGCCACCGGGAGGGACATGTTCGATCGTGAACGATCCGTCGGCCAGGGTCGTCGCGCTCGGCGATCCGCGATCCGGATCGGCGGCGTCCGCCGGCGGACGATCCGGGAACACGAGAACCGTCGCGGCCCCGACGGGTTTTCCCCCGCGGAGCACACGGCCTCGGAGTGTGCAGCCCCCCTTGGGAGGTCCAGGAAACTCGACCCGTGTCGTGCCTCCCTCCTCGACGAACGCGAGTGCGGAGAGCAGCCCGTCCCTCGCGGCCCCCGACTCGATGGCCTCGCCCGCGCGGACTGTTGAGTACGCGATGACGGAGTACTGTCCCGGCCGCAGACGTTCGATCTTGAAGTAGCCGGTCTCGTCGGTTTGGACAGTCCGCGGCTCGGCCCACATCTCATCGCCCGCCGGGAGCACCTGGACCCTCGTGGTCGGCAGAAGCGGCTTGCCCTCCCGAATGGCAAACCCGTCGAGGGCTCCCCCGAGCGACAACGAGATCAGGACTCCTTCGACCGCGCCCCCGCCCCTCGTCTCGATCGGATCCGAGAGGGCATCGGCAAACGAGCCGTGAGCGACTCGGAATCGCAGGGTGCGGGGCTCGAGCCCCGAGAACTGGAAGGCTCCGCCCGAATCCGTCGAGATGCGATCGGGCCCGAACAGATGGGATGCGAAGGGAAACCCACGCTCCCCGACGACCCAGACGGTCGCGTCCGCCACGGGGATCGAGGTACCGCGTTCGACGACGGCTCCTCGCACAGTGGCCCCGGGCCGGAGCCCAACCTCGGTGCCCCGGAGGATCTCACCCTTGGTCACCTCGAGGATGACGACGACCTCGGGGACGAAGCCCTCCGCCTTGATCTCGAGATCGAGACTCCCCGGCTCGAGATCCACGACCTCGAATCGTCCGTCCGGCGCGACGAAACCCCTCTCCCGAATCTCCGTCCCGTCCGACTCCCGGCGTCGCGTACTCTCGGCCCACCATCGTCCCCGGACGGTGAACCGCGGGACCGGCGACCCGGTCTCGGCATCGCGAACGACCCCCGCGATGCCCGTCCGAGGCGATGGCATCGTCTCGACGACACCCGCGGCGAGGGCGACCGCGCGCCGGCTTCTCTCCTCCCCCCCGCCGGCGGCGACAACGGACTCGGGAATCGGGAAAGGCCGAGGCAGGGAAGGCACCACGAACGGACCCGAGCGAGTCTCCTCGCTCCCCTCTGCGGAGCGCCCCGAGGGTGGGACCAGAGCCTTTCTGCCCCCTATCCGTAGAGCCCCCCAGAGGGCCGAGACGACGGCAAGCAAGACAAGGAGCCCGATCGCGACTCTCGACCTCGCCATCCTTCCTCCTGAGCGGCCCGAGGGAAGGAACCGCATTCTAGCCCTTGGCTCACGTGCGGCCGGAACCGCTCCACCTGGAGAGCCGCGAGAGCAGGGAACGTCCCCGAACGAGTCCGCCGAGAGGACTCGACGAGGGCTTTGGCAACCCCAGTGGGAGCGATGGGTTCGAGAGGCGGCCCTGGACGAACGGCGCCGCGGTTGCGGAGCCAGCGCGACCTCTGCCAGAATCCGATTCGAGCCACCGTGCGGATCGAGCGCTACACGACCGAGCAACTCCTCGGCCCCCTGAACGACGTCGAGAGGAAGAACGCTCCGAAGGAGCTCTTCCTGGCGGGGGACAGACAACTGCTGCTGGAGGGAGCGCGGGTCTCGGTCGTCGGGTCCAGACGCGCGTCCGAGGAGGGGCGCGACGAGACCGCTTCGCTCGCTCGAGCGCTCACCGAACGAAACGTCGTCGTCGTGAGCGGACTCGCGGCCGGGATCGACACCGTGGCGCACGAGATCGCCATCGAGGCCGGGGGCCGGACGATCGCCGCGCTCGGGACTCCCCTCGACCAGGTGTACCCCCCCGAGAACCGAGCCCTGCAGGCGCGCATCATCCAGCTTCACCTCGCGATCTCGCAGTTTCCCCCCGGCTCTCGGGGCGGTCGGGAGCGCTTTCCGATGCGCAACCGAACCATGGCCCTGCTCTCCGACGCGACGGTCATCGTCGAAGCGGGAGAGTCAAGCGGGTCCCTCCACCAAGGCTGGGAGGCCATCCGCCTCGGTCGGCCTCTCTTTCTCATCGAGTCTCTCCTCCGTCGGCGAGGGCTCGGATGGCCGAAAGAGATGCTCTCGTACGGAGCCCAGGTGCTGTCGCCGAAGACGCTCGAGCCCTTCTTCGAGATGCTCCCGGAGGGGAATCGTGGCGACCGCGCGCGGCTTACTCTCTGAGATCACCTTCGGCGCCTTCCTCTCCTATTCCCCCCGGGGAAGGGGAACCGTCTCGATCCTCTCCCGACGCTGGCGGGATGCGATCAAGCAGGACGCGCCCGGGGTGCTCCAACGGATGGCGGAAGAGATCGGGCGGAATCCGTCGTCGAAGCGGGTCGGACTTTCGGGGTTCTTCGGGGGAGACGTCGCCCTGGTTCCGACACCCCGAAGCGCTCCGCTCAAGACCGGAGCGCTCTGGCCCGCGATCCGGATCTGCGAGGAGCTTTTCCGCGCGGGCCTCGCCGGAGAGCTCGTCCCCTGCCTGAAGCGGAAGACGGCGGTCCCCAAGTCGGCGTTCGCTCCGCCCGGAGACCGCCCGACGGCTCGGATTCACCTGGATTCGATGAGCATCGAAGCGAGGCTCGTCCCCTCGGATCGAATCCTCGTCGTCGACGACTTCGTCACGAAAGGCGCGACCCTCCTCGCGGCCGTCTCGCTGGTCCGAAGCGCGTACCCGGAGGCCGACGTGCGGGGCTTCGCCCTTGTCCGAACGAAGGGCCGCGTTCCCGACATCGAAGAGCTCGTTCACCCCTGCGTGGGGAGGATTCGGCTCACGGCGGAGGGAGAGACGGTTCGTGAACCATGACGGTGAAGCGTTGCCGTCCTCAAGCCCCCCGAGGGTCTCCACATGAATCTGGGAGACGCGACAGAGGAGATCTGCCGCGACGATGTCGACGCGCGAAGCCAGCTGGAACTCGGGTAGCCGGGCCTACCGCGGCTTCCCCTCGCGCTCGAGATGCACGACGAGGTCCTGCGGCGAGTCGGCGCCGACGCGGACGGGGATCGACTTCCCGAGATACCCCTCGGCCTCGACCTTCAGCGTGTACTCGCCGGGGAGGAGCACGGCGACCGACGCTCCCCGCTCACCGGACGCGGTCAGGCGCTCCGAGGCGACGGGGGTCGGTTGGAGCAGATGACCGCCGGCGTCCGTGAACTGCGCGAACGCCCGGCGGACGGGGGCGCCCCCTTCGTCGAGGATCCGGACGCGCACCCGTGTGCCCTTGCGCAGGAAGATCGGAAACTCGGTCTCCTCCCCCGTGCGGACGGTCCCGTCCTGCGAGCACGTGCCGGCCCACTCCTGGAAGAGCGCGACGGCGTAGTAGGCTCCCTCCGAGAGGCCGAGCACCCGCGCGATCCCGTTGCCGTCCGTCTGCCACTGCTTCGACTCCATCGCCGCGCGGTCGTCGTTCCCGCTCGCGGCGGGCACGACGCGCACGAAGGCGTCCGGGACCGGCTCCCCCTTCGGGTCGACGACGCTCACGATCGCCGTCCCCCCGACACGGAGGGAGAAGTCCGCGATCGCCTCGATCCCCTGGGCCACCTCGAAGGGTCCGCGCGTCTCGCCGGCGAGCGAAGCCTTGTCGTCGGACCTGACCGGCAGCGCTCCGATCGATTCCGGGAGGATCTGGGCGCGGACGTGGTAGCGGCCGGGCTCGAGGTCCTCGACCCGGTAGCGCCCCTCCTCGTCCGTCAACGTGACTTCGGTCGACGCGCCGGGCCCCTCCCCCGCCGACGCCTCCTCGGGCAGCGCCATCACGAGCACCCCGCGAACCGGCGACGCGTCGGAGGCCCGGAGGACGCGGCCGCGGATCCTTCCCCCGGCGAGCTGGACGTCGAACACGAGCTCCGCCGCGTCCGGCACCGCGATCGTGCGCCGCCGAGGGACGGACCCCCCCTGTTCCGAATCCGGGACGTCGACGGAGAGGACCGCCGGCCCGGGCGGGACGTCCTCGATCGAGTAGGAGCCGTCGCGCGCCGTCGTCCGCGCGTGGGACGCGAGCAGGTCCGGACGCACCTCTGCGTTTCTCGGGAGCAGGTGGACCGAGACGCCCGCGACGGCGAGGTTCCCGCGCAGCACCCTTCCTCGCACCCTGCATCCTCGCTTGGGCGCTGCCTCGATCGCGACGCGAGCCCCGGGGGGCTCGGGCGCTACGGAAGTCGGCGGGGGAAGGGTCGGGCTCTCGGGCGAGCCCGAGCCCTCCGGCGCTCCGGACTGGGGGAGGGGAGGGGCACTCGCGACCCGTCGGGTCCCCGACCTCATGGAGAAGAGCGCCCCCGCGATCCCTCCGGCGAGGATCAGGAGTGCGACGAGCCCGACCGCGACGCCCGTTCTGGACATCGAATTCCCCCCGGCGCACCGCTCGGGGGAGGAGCGGATTGTAAGGAGGCCGCCCCCGGCACTCCGCTACTTTGGGCCTTCCTCCCGCTCCACCCGCAGGACGAAGTCCTGCGGCGAATCGGTCCCGACGCGGATCGTCGTCGTCTGCTCCATCCACCCCCCCCCTCCGATCCGGACCGTGTACTCGCCGGGAAGGAGGACCGCGATCCCCATCCCCTCTTCGCCGGGTCGGGGGGAACCTCGCATCCCCGAGGGAGCCGCGATTCGCTCGCGGCCGCGAGAGTCGACGAAGAGCGGGAGGAGTTCGACGGGCGCGTCGTTCTTGTCCTGCACCCGCGCGCGGACCCGCGTTCCCTCTCGCAGTTCCACGCGGAACGAGGTCTCCGATCCGGCCCGCACCGCCGCCTCCTCCGACTCCGCCCCGGCGAACTGTGCCCAGTACACCGTGGCGTAGTAGAGGCCCGGCGAGAGGCCGTCGACGCGCGCGACCCCTTCCCCGTCCGTCGTCCCCTGACTTCCTCCGAGGAACTTCCGAACGCCGCTCGCCCTCCCGCTCGCAATCAGACCGACGAAGGCCCCCTTCACGGGCCTTCCGCCGGGGTCGAGAACGGTCACGACGGCCGTCCCTCCCGCCGAGAGGGCGAAGTCGAGCGCGACCTCGTCCCCCTCCCGGACCTCGACGCCGTCGCGGGTCTCCCCCGCGAACGCACCCTCCTCTCCGGACGCGGGAATCCCCACGCCTCCCCCGGCCCTCACGACGTAGGTCCCGGGCTCCAGTTCGATCACCCGGTACCGACCCTCCTCGTCGGTGTGCGCCCAGCCGTGCCCCTTGGGATTGGCACGGCCCGGCGGGAGGTCGGCGGGGAAGATCCCCACGCTCACGCCGGAGAGAGGCTTGCGGTCCGATGCGCGGACGACGCGGCCCGCGATCGCGCCTCCGGAGAGAGTCACGTCGAGGACGAGCTCCGGCCCGTCCGGGACCTCGATCGAGCGCTGGCTCGACCCGGAGGACTCCCCCGGCTCGCGCGAGGAGGGAGCCTGGACGTGGAGGGTGGCCGAACCGGCCGGGACATGCTCGATCGCGAAGGAGCCGTCGGCCTTCGTCCGCGCGTTCATCCGGTCGCCATAGGGATCGGACAAGGCGCCCGCCGCCCGAACGCTCGGCGTCACAGAAACCTGCGCGCCCTCGACTCCGGCGTCCCCGCGGAGAACCCGGCCGCGGACCGTGCAGCGTCCTTTCGGGAGAGCAGGGAACTCGACCCGGATCGTGCGCCCCTCCTCGACCTCCGCGAGCGCTCGAAGCGTCTTCCCCTCGAGGGTCCCGAAGGCGTCCTCGCCCCTCCCCGGCCAGGGAGGCCGCGCCTCGACCCGATACCAACCCGGAGAGAGCCCCTCGAGCTTGAAGTAGCCCGCCTCGTCGATCGGGCTCTCTTTGGATTGCGACCATCGCTCGCGGAAGTCGCCCATCGGCCTTGTTTGGATCTTTCCCCCCGCCAGCGGCGCCCCCCCCTCCCCGATCGCGTAGCCGTCGAGCGCTCCACCGCGAAAGAGGGGAATCACGATCCCCTCCACGGTCTCCCCGCCCTTCGCCTCGACCGGATCGGAGATCGTGACGGCGAACGCCTCGTGGGAAACGCGCAGTTGAACGCTCCCGGGCTCGAGACTCCGGATCTCGAAGGCCCCGTCGGAGTCGGACTTGGCGTCGCCGCGACGGAGCCGGTGGAGGATCGGCCCGAAGGGTCGCTTCCCTTCCTCGACGCGGTCGACGGTCGCTTCGGCGACGGGCTCTCCCGTGTCGCGGGCGACGACCCTTCCCCGGATCGCCGCGCCGCGCCGGAGTCGAACGTCCAGATCGCGCCGGACCTCCCCGGACTTCACCTCGACCTTCTGGACGACCTCGGGAACGAACCCCTCCGCGTCGAACGTGAGGTCGAGGCTCCCCGGCTTGAGGTCGAGGTGCTCGAAGGAGCCGTCCACGCTCTGGAAGGCCTTCTCCGGGAGCCCCTCGGAGGACATGGCGAACTCCCCCATCCGGCGGGTCACGCGCTGGCCGCCGACTGTGAACTTCGGGACTGGTTTCCCCGTGTCGGCCTCGAGCACGACGCCGGCGACGCCCGTCGGGCCGAGGAGCACGATCTCGACCCCTTCCGAGTCGGCCTCGACCTCGCGGAGCTCGGCGCTCCCGCGTCCCTCGGCCTGCGCCTCAAGAACGAGCGGGCCCTCCGAGAGTCCCGCGAGGCGGAATGAACCGTCCTCGGCCGTTCTCGCCGACTGGTGGCCGAAGGACCCTGCTCGGGTCTTCGCCTTCGACGAGGAGAAGTCGGGGCTCGCGCGGACGGAGGCGCCCGCGATCGGATGGCGTCCCGCGTCGAGGATGCGCCCGGCGACGGCGTGGCCCTTCGATAGGACGAGCCTCAGGTCCGCGACCTCGCCGGTCTCGGGCACGTCGACCGTCGTCGGCTCCGGCGCGAGCATCCCCTCCCGCCGGACCGCGAGTCGATGGGGGCCCGCGCGCAGCGAGCCCATCCGGAACGACCCGTCGGCCGCGCTCCGAGCGTTCCCGTAGCCGACGAAGGCGAGTGCGTTCGGGGCGCGGTTCTCCTCCGAGAACGCGTTCAGTCGCGCGCCGGCCACCCCCGCGCCCGTCTCGTCCACGACCCTTCCGGCGAGGAAGCATTCCGTGGGAAGCGAGAAGTCGAGCCTCGTCGTCTCGCCGGGACGCACGTCGACCCCCGGTCGGACCTGCGGGCCGGTCCCCTCCGCGAGCGCTCCTGCGGCGAACCGTCCGGGGGGGATTGCGCGGAACGCGAAGCGTCCGTCGGCGTCGGCCACGACGGGGTCGATCCGGTCCCTCGGGTCGAACGGCTCCCGGACGAGGGCGACGCGCGCGCCGCCCGCCGGTTTCCCTTCGCGGTCGGCGACCGTCCCCTCGACCCTCCCCGCGGAGTCGAGCTCGAGGGTGACGCCGTCGCGGACCGAGGGGGAGTCGAGCGTGAACCACGCCTCCTTGTCCCGGTAGAGGGCGAAGTCCGCCACGACGCGGAACTGGAAGCGCGGAACGTCGGGGGGGGCGGCGATCGCGAACGACCCGTCGGGGGCCGACTCGGTCTTGAACGCGTGCTTCCAGCCCCCGATCGCGGCGAGGCGGGCGTCGAACTCCCCCGTCTTCCAGAGGCGGTCGATCCCTTCCTCCCCTCCGAGCGCAGCCGTCGTCTCGGGGTAGTCGACGGCGTTCTTCCCCGTCCGGAGGCTGACCGTCGCGGAACCGACCGGCGCGCCCGTCCCCCGCATCACGATGCGCCCGCGAACGGACGCGGTCTGCCGCGAAGCGAAGTCGGGAATCGAGGTGGAGCGCTCCCGGGTCTCCGGGGAGGGCGGCGCCGGAACGGGAGGGAGGGGAGGCGCCTCGGGCTCGTCGGGGGAAACCGCCTCCGCCCGTGCCGCCGTCTCCCCCGAGGGAGAGGGAGTCGGCCTCGAGCCGACGAGAAGCAGCGCGCCGGCGGCCCCGACGGCGAGGAGAAGAGCCCCGACCCCGATCGCGACGCTCGACCTCGGCATCCGACCCTCCTGCGCGCCGGGCGCGAAGGCGGGGGGGATTCTAGCCGCGGGCTCAGACGCCGACGTAGCGGCGCTGGAAGAGGAGCCGGGCGAGGAGGCCGGCGAGGAGGGCGAAGCCGAGGAGCACGCCGATCGAGAGGAGCATCGGAGGCTCGTACCAGCTCTTCCCGTTCCAGAAGAGCCCCTGGTAGGCGCTGACCGCCCAGTGCGTGATCGTCGAGCGGCTGACGATCTTCGCGGGGAGGGGGAGGTCGATGATCTGGACGGGGAACCAGGCCCCTCCCACCGCGGACATGACGAGGATCAGGAGCGTCGAGACGCCGTCGGCCTGCTTCTGCGTCCTCGCCCAGGCAGCGACGAGGATCCCGAAGGAGCTGACGGCGAGGAGCGTCGCGAGGCTGACGACGGCCAGCGTGACCGGATCGGCGAGGATGTCGACGGCGAAGACGAGCCTCCCGAAGCCGAAGAGGAGCACGAGCTGCATCGCTCCGCAGATCGCGGCGAAGAGGTATTTCCCCCACAGGAGCGCGGTCGAGGGGGCCGGCGACATCCGGATGCGATCGAGCGTCTTCTGGTCGCGCTCGCGGATCATCAGGGCCCCGCAGGCGACCAGGCCGAACATGAGCATCATCACCCCGGTCCCCGAGACGCTCTGCGCGAGCATGTAGGAGAGCTGCTTCGGACGCTTCGGGGGCTTGAGGTCGACCCGCTCGACGGGCACGAGGTCGAGCATCACGGACTGGAAGTCCGGACCCCCGTCGTCCTTCCCGGCGCCGTCGCCGGCTCGGTCCGCGCCGACCTTTCCCTCCTTCTCGGCCTCGCCGAAGAGCGCCCCGATCCCGGTCGAGAACGCCTGGGCGACGGCGAGGGTGCGCTCGCGCCACTCCTCCGGCAGGCCGAGGATCTCGAGGGCGCGTGCCGTGAGGAGCGGGGCCGAATCGCTCCCCGCCGCGGAGAAGAAGGCCTGCATCAGCCCGACGGAGACCATCTGGGCCTCCATCTGCCGGTCCGGGTCGCGGTACATGCGCAGCGTCGGGAGTCGACCGGCGGCGAGCGCCTCTCCGAAGCCCTTCTCGACGACGAGGGCGTGATGGGCCTCGCCGTCCTCGACCTTCTTGCGCAGGCTCTCCGCGGTCTCGGCCTTCTCCTTCGGATCGGGCTTCACCCGGACCGTCGCGGCCCCCCGGAGCGCGTCGACGAAGGCCTTGCTCCGGGCCGACCCGTCGAAGTCGCCGACCCAGAGGGTCGTCTTCGAGAGGCCGCTCTCCTGCCCGAAGAAGTACTTCGTGACGAGGCCGAAGACCCCGACGAGGGCGATCGGCAGCGCGAAGCCGAGGAGGAGCCCGGTCCGGTCCCGGAAGTAGATGCGGAGGTCCTTCCGCGCGATCGCCCAGGCGGAGGAGAGGAGGCTCATTCGTCGCGGAGGCGGCGGCCCGTCACCTTGAGGAAGACCTGCTCGAGGTCGGCGCCGGGGATCCCCGCCGAGGCGGCGAGCTCGGCCGCCGTGCCGACGCCGAGGACGCGCCCCTGGTCGAGGATCGCGACCCGGTCGCAGAGGCGCTGCGCCTCCTCCATGTAGTGGGTCGTGTAGAGGAGGGTCCGGCCGCGGGAGGTCAAGGCCCGCAGCGACTCGAAGACGTGGTTCCGGGACTGGGGGTCCACCCCCACGGTGGGCTCGTCGAGCATCAGGAGCTCGGGACGGTGGAGATCGCCGGCGGCGAGATTGAGGCGCCGCTTCATCCCCCCGGAATAGGAGGACACCCGGTCGCCCCCGCGCTCGACGAGGCCCGCCAGCTCGAGGGCCTCGCCGACGGCTCGGTCGAGCCCCCCGCCTCGAAGGCCGGCGAGCTGGCCGAAGAACTCGAGGTTCTCCCGGCCGGTCAGCTCGTCGTAGAGGGCGATCTCCTGGGGGACGAGGCCGAGGCGCGCGCGGTCGCGGGGGGAGAAGGCGGGCTCGAAGGGCTCCCCGAGGAACGCGAGGGATCCCTGCGAGGGGAGCCGCAGCCCCGCGATGCAGGCGAGCGTCGTCGTCTTGCCCGCCCCGTTCGGGCCGAGGAAGCCGAAGATCTCCCCCTTCCGGATCGAGAAGCTCGCGCCCCGGACGGCGGGGCGATCGCCGTAGGAGAAGGCGAGGTCCTTGACCTCGAGGAGGGGGACGACGAGCGCGGCCGTCTGGATCACGGGGGCGGAAGGCTAACCGACGGGCTGGGGGGAACCCGACCCGAAGTGTTGGTGCAGGAAGACGGGCGAATCCTTCGCGCTCCTCGGGGGGACGGCGGGAGCCGGAACGGGAAGGGGTGTAACCAAATCGAACTCGCTCGTCAGTATGGAGTGGGGTCGTCGTCCCCCGGTTCGGCGCCTCTCCACCGGAGCATGAAGGGAAAGGCGAGGGAGAACCTCGAAGTCGGGCTCCGCCTTCTCGAGGAGGGGTTCGTCGACGCCGCCGCGAACCGACTCTACTACGCGGTGTTCCAGGCAGCGGCCTATGCCCTCGGGCGCGGGGGGCGCCTCCCCTCGGAGTCCCGCGGCAGCGCTGCGGTCTGGGACCACCGGATCATCGGGGACCGAATTGCGCTCCTGCGCGGTGAACCGGATGATGGGCGCCTCTTCAGGGAGCTACGCTCGCTTCGGGAGCGGGCTGACTACCAGGAGGGGCCGGTGGACCGGCGCGAGCTCGAGCGTAGGAAGCGCGACGTCGAAAGGTTTGTCCGCGGGGTGACGGAATGACGGACGTCCGAGTCGCGGCCCTGGGGCGCGCCATCGAGTCGCGCTGGCCGGGAAGCAAGGTCGTCGTCGAGCCCTATCGCTCTCCGGACGATCCCCTGATCCGCTGGTGGGTGTACATCCTCGGCATCCGGTACCCAGAAGCCGGGGCTGCGATCGACTTTGGATGGGAGCTCTCCCGCGACCTCTTCCGGAACGAGCCGATGTCGTTCTTCATGAGCGCCGAATCGCCGGCGAGCGCGCGGAGGATCCTGGCTCGCCTTCGTCGGACGAAGCCCGCGGGCGCGGGCCGGACACGGTCGGTTCGAGGCCGCTCAACCCCCCGCAGGATCCGGGGCCGAGCCAGGGCTCAAGGAATCCACGCCTGAGGTGAGACCGTGCGGGATGTTCGCCTCACCGCCCTCGTGCAGGTCCTCGAATCCCGCTGGCGCGGAAGCCGGGTCGTCGTCGAGCCGTATCGCCGCGCGGGGGATCCCACGGTCCGGTCGTGGGTCCACATCCTGGGCCTGGGCGAGAGGGCGACGCGGAACGCGAGGGCGTTCGCCTGGACCCTCGCCGAGAAGCTCTACGGAACGGACCCGCTCCCCTTCTTCCTCGCCCCGGCGCCACCCGACCGCCTGCGAGCCCTCCTCGCCCGGCTCGGTCGATCGAAGAGCGCCCAAGGGAGCCCCGGGCGGACGCCTGCCCGTCGGGGCAGCCGACACCGGAGTCGCCCGCCTCGATCTCGCCCGCCGGGGCGCACGCGCAAGGACGCGCCCGGAAACGACTACCGCGGGGCGGGTCGAAGCCGGCTTCCGGCGAGGTAGAGGGCGCCGGAGAGGAAGAAGCCGACGAACCAGGCGTAGGTGTAGATCGAGCGGAAGGTCTCCCGCAGCGCGTCGCCTCCCGTCGCGAGGGCCGAGCCCGCCTCGATCAACCTCCGCCTCTCGTCGAAGGAGGCCTTCCACGAGGGGATCGCCTCGCCGAGGAAGCCCGGGACGTTCACCGCGACGCCGACGGCGAGCGCCAGGATCGCGACCCCGTTCACCCCCCGGCGGTACTCGTAGGCGCCGCCGCGCCGGTAGAGGTCCCCGACCTCAAGGTGCTTTCGGCGGAGGAAGAAGTAGTCGGCGATCAGGATGCCGCCGATCGGGCCGAGGAGGGCCGAATACCCGACGAGCCAGTTGTAGATGTAGCCGTGGGAAGTCTCGATCAGTTTCCAGGGGAGGATCAGCGCGCCGATCAGGGCCGTCAGGACGCCCCCCGTCTTGAAGGAGATCCGCGATGGAGCGAGGTTGGAGAAGTCGTTCGCCGGGGAGACGACGTTGGCCGCGAGGTTCGTCGTGAGCGTCGCCACCGAGAGGGCGAGCATCGAGAAGAGCGTGAGGAGCGGCCCCCCCACCTTCCCGAGGAGCTCGACGGGGTCCCAGATCGTCCTCCCGAAGAGGAGCGGCGTCGCCGAGGTCACGGCGACCCCGATGAACGCGAAGAGGAGCATCGTCGTCGGGAGCCCCAGCGCCTGGCCGACGGCCTGGTCCTTCTGGCTTCGAGCGTAGCGCGTGAAGTCGGGGATGTTGAGGGAGAGCGTCGCCCAGAATCCGACCATCGCGGTGAGGCCCGGGGCGAAGACCTTGAGGAGCTCGCCGGAAGTCGCGAACTTCGAGGGGGCCGAGAGCATCGGCCCGAACCCCCCCGCCCGGACGCGCGCCCAAACGAGGAGGGCGAGCCCGGCGGCGATCAGGAAAGGGGCCGAGAAGGTCTCGAGCCACTTGATCGAGTCCGTACCCCGGAGGATGAACCAGAGGTTGATCGTCCAGAAGATCGCGAAGCAGAGGAGCTGTCCCGGCGTGATCCCGAGGAGGGCCGTCGCGGAGGAGAGAGGCGCCTCCACGTTCGCGAGGGAGGGCGCCGCCGTCCGGGCGAGCTGGTAGAGCGAGAGCCCTCCGATCCAGGTCTGGATCCCGAACCACCCGCAGGCGACGAGCGCCCGGAGGAGGGCCGGGACGTTGGCCCCGAGCACCCCGAACGCCGCGCGCGCGAAAACCGGAAAGGGGATCCCGTACTTCGCGCCCGCGTGGGCGTTCAAGAGCATCGGAACCAGGACGATCGAGTTCCCGAGCGCGACGCAGGCGAGAGCCTGCCACGCGTTCATCCCCTGGTCGATCAGGCTCGCGGCGAGCGTGTAGGTCGGGATGCAGACCGCCATCCCGACCCAGAGGGCCGCGTAGTGCTTCGCCGTCCAGGTCCGCGCCGACGCGGGCGTCGGCGCGAGGTCGGCGTTGGTCAGGGACATCGACGGGGCCTCCCTCTCCTCCGGTCCGGGCCCGCGGTCCCGGTGCCCGGCTCCCCGAGCGTGGCCGAGGAAGGGGATCCCGCTCGCGGCGAGAGGGGGATCCCCCCGAAAAGGCGCGGATTCGAGGACCGCCGGCCGCCTCGCCCCGGACCGTGACCGACCGCGCGCAGGCGGCGGAGCCTACTTCGCGGGGTTCAGGTCGAACTTGCCCGTGCCCTCCTGGTAGAAGAGCGCGCCGTCCTTCGCGTCCCCCCCGCTCCAGTGCTTCGTCCCGCCCGGGATGGAGAAGAAGCAGCCGTGCTCCACGCGGGTCTCGCCCGCGTCCGTCCGGTACACGTACGCCCCGTGGAGCACGACGATCCGCACGTCGTTCGTGTGCGTGTGCATCCCCGCGTCGAACCCCGGCTTGAACTTGGTGAAGGCCCCGTAGGCGCCCTTGTCCGGATCGCCCCAGATCGTCGCCCGGGAGGCGCCCGGCACGAACTCCTTGAACTCGGCCTTCTCGGCGGAGGCGAAGATCGTCCCCTTCTTTTCCCCCTGGCTCTCGGCACTTGTCCGCGTCGACCACGCGGCCGCGAGACCGGCCAGCGCGGCGACCACGACGAAGAATCCGGCGTTTCTCATGACTTCCTTTCGGGTAAAGCGGGAGGCGGAGGCTACGGAGTGGTCCGGCGCGGGGCAAGGAGCGGGGGCGATCCGCCGGCACCGGGCCGCATCGGCACGCGCCCCTCCTCGTGGCCCGACCCGACGAATTCGTCGAAGGGATCGACCCCGCTTGCGTTGCTCACGCGGCCCGCAGTAGCCTATCCCCCTCCTCCGCATCCGGGCGGCGAGCTGGAGGCGACATGACCAGGCGAAGAATCGGCCGTCGCGCGGTGCATCCGACGAAACCCTCCTCGAGGGTCCAGGGCGGCGCAATCCTCGCGGTCCCTTCCGCAGGTCCCTGTCCCGTCGCCGGGATCGGCGCCTCGGCGGGCGGGCTGGCAGCGCTCACGCGCTTCTTCGACTCCATGCCCGCCGACGGCGGGATCGCCTTCGTCCTCGTCCAGCACCTCGATCCCAACCGGGCGAGCCTCACCGCGGAGCTGCTGGCGAGACACACCCGGATGCCGGTGGTCCAGGTCGCGCGCGACACCGCGATCGAGGCGAATCGCGTCTACGTGATCCCGCCCAACCGGTACTTGAGCATCGAGGAGGGCACCCTGCGCGTCCGCCCGCCGGCCGAGCGCTGCGCCGTGCGCATGCCCGTCGACTTCCTCTTGCGCTCGCTCGCCGAGGAACGGGGGGAGAGGGCGATCGGGATCGTGCTCTCCGGCACGGGGACCGACGGCACCCTGGGGCTGAGGGAGATCCGGGCGGCGGGTGGGCTGACCATCGCGCAGGACCCCGCCACCGCCGAGCACGACGGGATGCCGAGGAGCGCGATCGACTCCGGCGTCGATCACGTCCTCCCCGTCGAGGGCATGCCCGAGGCGCTGCTCCGCTACGTCCGGCACCCCTACGCCGCGGGCGCGCCGGCGCCGGCCACCCCGGAGGAGGCCGAGAATCACCTCGGCAGCATCCTCGCGATCCTCCGCACCCGCGCCCGATTCGATTTCCGCGCCTACAAGAGGGCGACGCTCCAGCGCCGCATCCAGCGGCGCATGAGCCTGCGCCACGTCGAAGGGATGCCGGAGTACCTGCGGCTCCTGCGCGGCGACCCGGCGGAGCTCGCGGCGCTGCGCAAGGACCTGCTGATCAGCGTGACGCGCTTCTTCCGCGACCCGAAGGGGTGGGCTGCCGTCCAGAAGGAGGTGATCCCGCGTCTCCTCGAGAGGAAGGCGCCCGGAGAACTGGTTCGCGCCTGGGTCCCGGGGTGCGCGACGGGGGAGGAGGCCTACACGGTGGCCATGCTGCTGATCGAGGGGATGCACGCCGCCGAGAAGAGCTGTCCGATCCAGATCTTCGCCTCGGACGTGGACCCGGATGCGCTCGAAGTGGCCCGCGCCGGCGTCTACTCCGAGAGCATCGAGAGCGAAATCGAGCCCGAGCGCCTGCGTCGATTCTTCGCGAAGCAGGAGCACGGCTATCGCGTGAGCAAGGAGATGCGCGAGTGCGTGGTCTTCGCGCAGCAGAACCTGCTCGCCGACCCGCCCTTCTCGCGTCTCGACCTCGTGAGCTGCCGCAACCTCCTGATGTACCTGGAGCCGACGGCCCAGAACCGGGCCCTCACGCTCCTCCACTTCTCCCTCGTCGAAGGGAGATACCTCTTCCTCGGGACCGCGGAGACGATCGGCGTCCAGGACGACCTCTTCGAGGTCGTCTCGAAGAAGTGGCGCCTCTACCGCCGCATCGGGCCGACGCGCCACGACCGGGTGGCCTTCCCGGTCGCCGCGGCGTCCGAGCCGAGTTCCGCCGCGGAGCCGCGCCCTCCGGGCGTGCCGAGCGCGGGGCGCTTCCCCTCTCTCGTCCAGCAGGTCCTCCTCGATCGCTTCGCGCCGGCCTCCGTGGTGGTCAACCGCAAGGGGGAGATCCTCTACTTCTGCGGGCCGACCCACGACTACCTCGCGCAGCCCACCGGCCTTCCCGCGAACGACCTGCTCGCCCAGGCACGCCCGGGGCTGCAGTCGAAGCTCCGCGGGGCCCTGCACAGGGCGATCCGGGACGACCGCGTCGTGGCCGCCCGCGGCGTCCGCGTCCGGCGGGGGACGGCGTTCCACCGGGTGGAGTTCACGGTCGAGCCCCTGCGCGCGCCGCCCGAGACCGAAGGGCTGCTCCTCGTCTCCTTCCGGGACGAGCGCGAGGGGCCGCAGGCGCCGGTGCCGCCGACCGCCGCCGAGGAGTCGGTCGTCCAGCAGCTCGAGCACGAGCTGAAGGGCGCGCGGGACGACCTGCAGAGCACGACCGAGGAGTTCGAGACCGCCAACGAGGAACTGAACGCGGCGAACGAGGAGGTCACGTCGGTCAACGAGGAACTGCAATCGACGAACGAGGAGCTCGAGACCTCGAAGGAGGAGCTCCAGTCGCTGAACGAGGAGCTGAACACGGTGAACGCCCAGCTCGAGGCGAAGGTCGAGCAGCTGGAACGCGTCAACAACGACCTCGCCAACCTGCTGAGCAGCACCGACATCCCGACGGTCTTCCTCGACGCGGGCTTCCGCCTCCGGCGCTTCACGCCCGCCGCCACCCGCCTCTTCAACCTGCTCCCTTCGGACCTGGGCCGGCCGATCGCCGACATCGCGCCCAAGTTCTCCGATCCGGACTTCCTCGCGGAAGCGCGGGGCGTGCTCGACCGGCTCGCCCCGGCCACGAAGGAGGTGCGAACCTCCGAGGGCCGCTGGTTCATGCGGCAGATCCTCCCCTACCGCACGCAGGACGACCGGATCGACGGGGTGGTCGTCACCTTTTCCAACGTGGCGGCCGAGGTCCTCGAGGACGCGCGGCGCAACGCCGAGGCGATCGTGGACACGGTGTGGGAGGCGCTGGCGGTGCTCGACGGCGACCTGCGCGTGCGCTCGGCGAACCGGTCCTTTTACACTCTCTTCCACCTCACGCCCGAAGAGACCGAGGGACGCCTCCTCCCCGAGATCGGGAAGGGGGAGTGGGACGTCCCGGATCTCCGGACGCGGCTCGGCAAGGTCCTGCCGGACGAGGAGCGGATCGAGGATCTCGAGATCGAGCGGGACTTCGAACGGATCGGCCGGCGGATCCTCCGCCTCAACGCCCGCGCCCTCGCGCGGGACGAGCGGCATCCGGGGTTGATCCTCCTCGGCATCGAGGACGTCACCGAGCGCAACCGGCACGAGGCGGCGCTCCGCGAGAGCGAGGGGAGGACGCGGGCCATCCTCGACACGGCGGCGGAGGGGATCGTCACCGTCGACGAGCAGGGCGCGATCCTCTCGTTCAATCCGGCCGCGGAGCGGATCTTCGGCCACGCGGCCGGCGAGGTGGTGGGGCGGAGCGTGTACACCCTCATTCCCCCCCCCGAACGGGGCGAGGGCGAGGGGTCGGCCGCGGCGTGGCTCGTCGGAGGGGGCCGGGAGGTCGTCGGCCGCAGGAAGGACGGGACGACCTTCCCCCTCGACCTCGCCGTGGGGGAGTCCCGCCAAGCCGGGGAGCGTCTCCTTACCGGCATCGTGCGCGACCTCACCGAGCGCCGGCGCTTCGAGGAGGAGGCGCGCTCCCGCCGGGCGGAGCTCGCGCGGGTCCACCGCGTCGGCATGATGGGAGAATTCGCGACCGGGCTTGCGCACGAGCTCGCCCAGCCCCTGAGCGCGATCGCGAACAGCGTGGAAGCTTGCGTCCGGCAACTGCGGAGGAGCAAGGCCGAGCCGCGGGCGCTGTTCGCGATGCTCCGGCAGGCCGGGCTCGAGACGCAGCGCGCGGGCAAGATCATGCGGCGGATGCAGGACTTCGTCCGCCGGCACGCCCCGCGGTTCGAGGCGGCCGACCTCCGCGGGATCGTCGAGCGCGTCGGGAAGGGGATGGCCGGGGAGGCCCGGGAGAAGTCCATCCGGCTGCGGTTCGACCTCGACGAGCGGCCGCTCCCGGTGCGCGTCGACCCGATCCAGGTCGAGCAGGTGCTCGTGAACCTCCTGCAGAATGCGATCGACGCCGTGTCGGAGGCGGGGAGAAGGAGGCGCGAGATCGAGTTGCGGGCGTCCGTCACCGGAGAGGGGATGGCCGAGGTCGCCGTGCGAGACACCGGCACGGGCTTTTCCGACGCCGTCGCCCAGCACATCTTCGACCCGTTCTTCACCACGAAGAAGGAGGGGTTGGGGATGGGGCTTGCGATCAGCCGCACCTTCGTCGAGGCGCACGGGGGCCGGCTGTGGGTCGCGCCCGGGGAGCACGGGAAGCACGGGACCACGGTGCGCCTGGCGCTGCCGTTGCGGGGCGCGGGGGTCGGAGCGCACGGGCGGCGGCCACCGCCCGCCCGCGGGGAGCGCGGGAAGCAAGGTGTCACGGTCCGCCCGGCGCCGCCGCTGCGCGGCGCGAGTCCCGAGCCAAGCGCACGCCCCCGGTGACGGCCGAACCGACGGTCTTCGTCGTGGACGACGTGGCGAGCGTCCGGCGTTCGCTGCAGGCGCTCCTCGACTCGGCCGGTTTCCGCGCCCAGACCTACGCCTCCGCCTCGAAGTTCCTCGAGGCCTACCGGCCCGACCAGCCGGGCTGTCTCGTTCTCGACCTGCGCCTGGGCGCCGAGAGCGGCCTCGATCTTCAGGAGGAGCTGCGCCGCCGGCAGGCGACCCTGCCCGTCATCTTCATCACGGCCCACGGGAGCGTCCCCGCCTCGGTTCGCGCGCTCAAGGCCGGGGCGATCGACTTCCTCGAGAAGCCGATCCGACCGAACACGCTCCTCGCGCGGGTCGGCGAGGCGATGGAGAGCGACCGGCGCGCGCGCGAGGCCGCGGAGGTGCACGCTTCGGTCGCGAGGCGCCTCGCCTGCCTGACCCCGCGCGAGCAAGAGGTCGCGCGGCGGGTGGCGAGAGGGGAGTCGTCGAAGGAGATCGCGGCGGCGCTCGGGGGGAGCGCGCGGACGGTCGAGGGGCACCGGCGGTCGATCCTCCGGAAGATGGAGGTCTCCTCGGCGGCCGCCCTCGCCCGGCTCCTCTCCGGAGTCGGCGCGTAGGTCCGCGCGCGCGGGATTACGCGCGCACTCTCCGGTCTGGTGGCCCTCGACCCGGGAGCCTTTAAGAACGGCACCTCTTGCAACAGGTGCCCTCATGAAGTGTCGCGTTCTTCTTCCCTTCCTCGGGGCAGGCGCGCTGCTCGCCTCGGGCTCTCTCTCCTCTCTCCTCGCGGGAAGCGCACCGACGGGAGTCCAGGTCGCCGCGCCCAACCTCCCCTCCGGCCCCGGAGGCGTTTCGCTGCCGTCCCTGGCGGCCGTGGCACCGTCCCTCGGGTCGGCGCAGAACTTCGCGGTCCTCGCTGCCTCGACGGTGACCAACACCGGCGCCACGACCGTCACCGGAGATCTGGGCGTCCGTCCGGGGACCGCGGTCACCGGCTTTCCTCCTGGGATCGTGAACGGAACCATCCACGCAGCGGATGCGGTCGCGCTTCAGGCTCAGACCGATCTCACCGTTGCGTACAACATCCTCGCAGGCATGGCGTGCAGCACGACCTTGACGGGTCAGAATCTGGGTGGTCTGACGCTCACGCCGGGAGTCTATTGCTTCGCTTCGACGGCACAGTTGACGGGAACACTGACTCTCAACGCCAGGGCAACCCCAACGCAGTCTTCGTGATCCAGATCGGAAGCGCCCTCACGACTGCAGCCGCCTCGGCTGTTCAGGTGATCAACGGCGGGCAACCGTACTTCGTCTTCTGGCAGGTGGGGAGTTCTGCGACCCTCGGTGCGGGCACGACGTTCGTGGGAAACCTGATCGCCCTGGCGAGCGTCACCCTGGGTGCGGGATCAAACATCACCGGGAGGGTCTTGGCGCGCACGGCTGCAGTGACGATGGACTCCGACGTCGTGACTCTGACGCTGCCGGCGGCCGCGTCCCCGTACGGCACGTCGACGCCCGGGTGCGCGGGCCCGCTCGCGATCGGCACGACCTCGGTCCCGCAGCTCGGGAACGCCGCCTTCGCGATCACCTGCAACAACGCCCCGCCCAACGTGCCGGCTGGTCCGGGGGGAGTCCTCGTGATCAGCGCCGCGGCGCTCGCCACTCCGGTCTCGATCGCCGGGGCGAACGCCTGGGTCGACGGCTCCCAGCTGGCGCACTTTCCGGTGATCGCGGGGAGCAATGCGGCGGGCGCGGCCGTGGTCCCGCTCCCGATCCCGAACAACTCGGCGATCGCCGGGCTGCAGCTCTTTCTGCAGTTCTTCTGGGCGGGGCCCTCGTCGCCGCCCCCTTGCCCGCCGAGCGGGGTCTCCGCGTCCAACGCGCTCGCGATCACGGTGCAAGCCTAGCATGACATTCCTGGGACGCTGATTCTTCGGACCGAGCGAGGGCCCGCAAGCCCGCCGAGACGGCGGACTTGCGGGCTTCTTGTATTCGGGGATGGGCGGATCGAGTCGCCATCGGCCCCGGATTTCCACTCGAGCTCCCCCCGGGCCGGGGGCTCCTCCCCGACCCGCTGAAGTGGGAGCGGGGAAGGGAATGGGCGGGTTGGATGCGACCGGCCGCGGTGTACGGCTCCGCTCCAGAGTCGGCGCGTACCTCCACGCGCGCGCGATTGCGCGCGTACTCTTCGGTCTTGTGGCCCTCGACCCGGGAGCCTTTAAGTGTCCTCTCCAACGTGCAAGAAAGGGTCACGGCCGCAGTCGCCGGTCTATCACGCGACGGCCTCCCCTCGCTTGCACTCCTCCTCCTCTCCCTCCAACAGGTAACTTCCTCTTCTTCCAACAGGTGACTTCATGAAATGCCACGTTCTTCTTCCCTTCCTCGGGGCGGGCGCGCTGCTCGCCTCGGGCTCTTTCTCCTCTCTCCTCGCGGGAAGCGCAGCGACAGGAGTCCAGGTCGCCGCCTCCAGCCTCCCCTCTGGCCCCGGCGGACTTCCGCTGGTGTCCCTGGTGCCGTCCCTCGGGTCGGCGCAGAACTTCGCGGTCCTCGCTGCCTCGACGGTGACCAATACCGGCGCGACCACCGTCACCGGGAATCTGGGCCTCAGTCCCGGCACCGCGGTCACCGGCTTTCCGCCTGGGATCGTGATCGGAACCATCCATGCAGCGGATCCGGTCGCGCTTCAGGCTCAGACCGATCTCACCGTCGCGTACAACAACCTCGCAGGCATGGCGTGCGGTACGACCTTGACGGGCCAGGACCTGGGTGGACTCACGCTCGTGCCGGGAGTGTATTGCTTCGCGAGCACGGCACAGTTGACGGGAACGCTCACTCTCGACGCCCAGGGCAACCCCAACGCGGTCTTCGTGATCCAGATCGGAACCGCGCTCACGACCGCAGCCGCCTCGGCGGTTCAGGTAATCAACGGCGGGCAACCCTCCTACGTCTTCTGGCAGGTGGGGAGCTCTGCGACCCTCGGTGCGAGCACCGCGTTCGTCGGTAACCTTGTCGCGCTGGCGAGCGTCACCCTGGGTGCGGGATCTAACGTCACCGGGAGGGTCTTGGCGCGCACGGCCGCAATCACGATGGACACCAACGCCGTGACCCCGGCGCTGCCGGTGGGCGCGTCCCCGTACGGCACCTCGACGCCCGGATGCGCAGGCCCGCTCGCGATCGGCGCGAGCTCGGTCCCGCAGGTCGGGAACGCCTCCTTCGCGATCACCTGCGACAACGCCCCGCCCAACCTGTCGGCCGGTCCGGGGGGACTCCTCGTGATCAGCAACGCGGCGCTCGCCACTCCGGTCTCGATCGCCGGGGCGGACGTCTGGGTCGACGGATCCCAGGCGGCGCACTTTCCGGTGATCGCGGGGAGCAATACGGCGGGCGCGGCCGTGATCCCGATCCCGATTCCGAACATCCCGGCGCTCGCCGGAATGCAGCTCTTCGTGCAGTTCTTCTGGGCGGGGCCCTCGTCGCCGCCCCCCTGTCAGCCGGGCGGGATCTCCGCGTCCAACGCGCTCGCGATTACTGTGCAGCTCTAGCGTGACATTGACGGGACGCTGATTCTTCGGACCGAGCGAGGGCCCGCAAGCCCGCCGAGACGGCGGACTTGCGGGCTCCTTGCTTTCGGATCCCCACGCATGCACGAAGAGGGCGATCCGCTTGCCCGAACGGGTTGCTCAAGGAGCCTGAAGCGGAGCTTCCCCCTGCACCTCGACGCCCGGCGAGGTTGTCCGGACCTCTGCGTGCGTAGACCGGGATAGTCCCCGCCCTACCGCCGGGGCCACCGTCCGGGAGAGGGCCCCGGCTTCAGGGTGAAGGAATGGCTTGAGCCGGACGCACATGGGATCGGCGCACGTCACGAAGCCGACCCACGCGGGTCGTCCCTCCGGCCATCGTGGCTCGTCCGTGGGGGGAGCCCTTCCGGCGGGGTCACCCACGGAAGTCTCCGATGACCCCGATGAAGGTCTCCTCGGCGGCCGCGCTCGCTCGGCTCCTCCCCGGAATCGGCGCGTAGCTCCACGCGCGCGGGATCACGCGCGTACTCTCCGGTCTGGTGGCCCTCGCCGGGAGCCTTAGCGTCTCCTGCACAAGGTCCAGGGAATGGTCACCGGCGCACTCGAAGAAGGGGGCTCAAGAAGACCCCACCGGTTGTCATGATGGATGCGCCGATGCGCCGGGCCGAGGCCGGGACGGCGCTGCGAAGGAGAGCGGGGTGGTGGCTCGCACTCTTCACCGGTTGTCGAGCGGCGGCGCCGGGCGGGGAAGAGTCGGCCTCGACCCCTTCCCGGAGGATCCTCCCGCGGGAGACGCCCGCGCAATCGGTGGAGAGACGGGCGCTTCCCCCCCGCCTCATTGGCCTCCACCTCCTCGATCCCCGGGACATCGACGAGCGCCGCCGGGTCGACCGCGTCCCCGAGATCCTTCTTCGCCCCTTCACGAGGCCTGCGAGGCCGACTCGGCTCCTCCCCGCGCGGCCCGATCCGACGGCGACGGCCGTCGCCCCCCTCCCCGTGGCGGCCCCGGCCCGGGCCGAACCCCTCCCGCGCCCGACCGAGGCCGACGGGCTGGCGGCCGACCGCGCTCCTCTCGGGGGGACCCCGGAGAGGTTCGGACGGGGCCTCGTGCGGGGCACGGAGGACCTGAAGAGCTTCACCTTCCTCCGCCTCCTCGATCGGTTCCACGCCCGGCCCCCCGCCGCCAGCGACCCTCTCCAGGCGACCCGGGAGGACCTGGAGCGCGAGGATCGGAATCGCCACTTCCACGACCGCGCGAAGCGCGCAGTCACCTCGCTCCTGCGGCACGCGGTCGAGGAGACCGACCTGATCGGCCCCATCGTCCTGGGGATCGAGCGCCTGCCGCAGAACGGAATCCAGGCGATCGAGTCGGTCGTCGAGGACGTCGCCGGCGACGAGGACGCCCTCGATCTCGGCGAGCTACGCTTGGGCACGATGGGAGGCTCCCTCCGCTCCCCCTCGCAGATGGTCGCGCTCCGCTACTCCCTCGGCCTCCTCCGCGCCGACGTCTACCCGACGCAGGCGCGGATCCGGCTGTCCCAGCAGGTCGCCGGGTTTCGGATCGCGCTCCGCGGGAACCTCGACTACGGGGACGCCGGGCCGGAGGCCCGGATCGAGGTCGTCCGCCGTCTCGGCGGGCAGTGGCGATTCCGCCTGACGGCGGGAACCGGCGTCGGTTTCAACACGATCCCCGTCTTCACAGCCGCGTCCGGGGGCGAGGAGCCCTCCGGGATCCGGTCGGGAACCGTCGCCTTCTTCGAGCGCCGCTTCTGAGATGCCGCCGGGACTCGACGGAAGAAGCCGATCGATCGCGTCCTCACCGGAGCGGTCCGGCAGCGCCGTCGGGTGCGCCGGATGCGAAACCTTCTCGCCCACGTCCCCCGGCCCCAGCAGGCGATGGTGCTCGCGGCGGTGAAGACGATCTTCGCCCAGATCGCGCATGCCGAGGCGCGCCGCCAGCTCCGCCCTCTCGCGCGGGCCGTGCGGCCGAAGTACCCGAAGGCCGCCGACCTCCTCCTCGAGGCCGAGGCGGAAGGGCTCGCCCCGATGGCTTTCCCCGCCGAGCACGGGAGGCAGATCCACTCGACCAACCCCCTCGAGAGTGGGGATGGCCGAGGTCGCCGTGCGGGACACCGGGTGGGGCTTCTTCGACGCCGTGGCCCAGCGCATCTTCGACCCGTTCTTCACCACGAAGAAGCAAGGACTCGGGATGGGACTCGCGCCCGGGGAGCACGGGACCACGGTGCGTCTGGCGCTGCCGTTGCGGGGCGCGAGTCCCGAGCCAAGCGCACGCCCCCGGTGACGGCCGAACCGACGGTCTTCGTCGTGGACGACGTGGCGAGCGTCCGGCGTTCGCTTCAGGCGCTCCTCGGGTCGGCCGGTTTCCGCGCCAAGACCTACCCCTCGGCCTCGAAGTTCCTCGAGGCCTACCGGCCCGACCAGCCGGGCTGCCTCGTTCTCGACCTGCGCCTGGGCGCCGAGAGCGGCCTCGATCTTCAGGAGGAGCTGCGCCGCCGGCAGGCGACCCTGCCCGTCATCTTCATCACGGCCCACGGGAGCGTCCCCGCCTCGGTCCGCGCGCTCAAGGCCGGGGCGATGGACTTCCTCGAGAAGCCGATCCGACCGAGCACCCTCCTCGCGCGAGTCGGCGAGGCGCTCGAGAGCGACCGGCGCGCGCGCGAGGCCGCGGGGGTGCACGCTTCGGTCGCGAGGCGCCTTGCCTGCCTGACCCCGCGCGAGCAAGAGGTCGCGCTGCGGGTGGAGAGAGGGGAGTCGTCGAAGGAGGTCGCCGCGGCGCTCGGGGGGAGCGCGCGGACGGTCGAGGGGCACCGGCGGTCGATCCTCCGGAAGATGGAGGTCTCCTCGGCGGCCGGCCTCGCCCGGCTCCTCTCTGGAGTCGGCGCGTAGATCCGCGCGCGCGGGATTACGCGCGTACTAACCGGTCTTGGGCCCTCGAGCCCGGAGCCTTAGGGTCTCCTCTCCAACGTGCAAGAAATGTTCAAGGGCGGACTCGAGGGAATGTCTTCTTCTTCCTACCACTTCAAGCCAGTCTATCCCGCGGAGGCTTTCCCCTCGCTTCCACTCGTCCTCCTCTTCCTCCAACAGGTGACTTCATGAAACGCCACGGTCTTCTTCCCTTCCTCGGGGCAGGCGCGCTGCTCGCCTCGGGCTCTTTCTCCTCTCCCCTCGCGGCAAGCGCAGCGACGGGAGTCCAGGTCGCCGCCTCCAACCTCTTCTCCGGCCCCGGAGGCCTTCCGCTGGTGTCCCTCGTGCCGTCCCTCGGGTCGGCGCAGAACTTCGCGGTCCTGGCTGCCTCGACGGTGACCAATACCGGCGCCACCATCATCACCGGAGGTCTGGGGGTCAGCCCGGGCACCACGGTCACCGGCTTCCCGCCCGGCATCCTCAACGGAACCCTCCACGCGGGGGATCCGGTCGCGCTCCAGGCTCAGGCCGATCTCACCCTCGCGTACAACAACCTCGCCGGCATGGCGTGCGGTACGACCTTGACGGGTCAGGACCTGGGTGGACTCACGCTCGCGCCGGGAGTCTATTGTTTTGCGACGACGGCACAGATCTCGGGAGCACTCACTCTCGACGCCCAGGGAAACCCCAACGCGGTGTTCGTTTTTCAGATCGGAAGCACGCTCACGACCGCGATCAACTCGTCGGTTCAGGTGATCAACGGCGGGCAGCCGGCCAACGTCTTCTGGCAGGTGGGAAGTTCTGCGACCCTCGGTACGGGCACGGCGTTCGTGGGTAACGTTGTCGCGCTGGCGAGCGTCACCTTGACCACTGGAGCGAGCGTCACGGGGAGGGTCTTGGCGCGTACGGCTGCTGTGACGATGGACACCAACGTCGTGACCCTGACGCTGCAGGCGGGCGCCTCCCCGTACGGCACCTCGAGCCCCGGGTGCGCAGGCCCGCTCGCGATCGGCGCGACCTCGGTGCCGCAGGTCGGGAACGCCTCCTTCGCGATCACCTGCGACAACGCCCCGCCGAGCGCGGCAGGCATCCTTGGAGTGAGCTTCTTCCCCCTCGCCTCGCCGGTCTCGACCCTCGGGATCGACATCTGGATCGACATCGGCTCGTCGTCCTTCTTCGGAGTCCTGGTCGCGAGTGACCCGACCGGCGCCGCGCTGATCCCGACCCCGATCCCGAACGACCCGGCGTTCGTCGGGGGCCAGGCCTTCATGCAGTTCGCGTGGCTCGGGCCCTCCTCGCCGCCGCCGTGCCCGGCCACGGGAATCTCCGCCTCGAACGCCCTCGCGATCGTCGTGCTGCAGTAGCAGACCGGCGCCCATCGAGGCGATCCCGAGCGCGTTCTCGCTCGCGATCAGGTTGCTCTTCCTCCAGTCTCTGCGGCGCGCCTCCGGACGTGATCCCGGAGGCGCGCCGTTCTCCGTACTTGGACCTTTCCTCGACGGCCCTGTCCCTGAGCGGCCCGACAGACCCCGCCGCCAGCGAGGTAGGACGGAAGCTTGTGGACCGTGGCGAGATGAGATCGGAGGATCCTTGGCGTCGCCTACCACTTCCGCGGCGACCGAGCTGGACGACTGTGGCAGGGTCGGGACCTCTCCCTACAACTCCCACTCGAGCTTCCCAAGGCCGGGGCCCACCCCCGGAGCCGCTGAGGCGTGAGCGGGGAGGGGAAGACGCGCGTAGGACGCGGACCGGCCCCGGTCGACGGCTCCGGGACGACCGACCGCGCCGGGGGAGCCCGAGGCGGCGGGCCTTGTCCGCCGGTCGCGGCGCGAGCACGAGGTGGCGGGGTGGTTGGCGAGAGGGGAGACGTCGGAGGAGATCGCCGCGCCGCTAGGGCGGAGCGCGCGGAGGGTCGAGGGGCACCGGCGGCCTGTCCTCCGGAAGATGGAGGACTCCTCGGCGCCCTCGCCCGCCTCCTCCCCAGAACGGGCGCGTAGAGCTACGTACGCGAGATTGCGCGCGTACTCTCACGCCTTGTGGCCCTCGCCCCGGGACCCTTTAAGCCTCCCCTCGAGGCCTCGGATGCCGCACAAGCCGAAGGACAGCGCCCGCGCGCGCACCCCCCAGCTGGCCCCTGCCCGGACGGTGCTCGTCCGCAAGATCCACGATCACGAGGAAGCGGAAAGGACGCTGGCGGCCGCCGGCTTCGCCCTTCACCGCCAGATCGCCGAGCGCGAACGGCTGGAGGAGGAGCGCCCGGATGAGGAGCGGGCCCTGCGCGAGGTGCATGCGACGTTCGAGAGCGCGTTCGCCAACGCTCCCATCGGCATGGCCCTGGTGGATATGAAGGGCCGCTGGCTGCAGGTCAATGACGCGCTCTGCCGGATCACGGGTTATCCCCGCGAGAGTCTCAAGGCAACGACCCTTCCAGCGATCACACATCCCGACGACATCGATCTCGACACCCGTTTTCTTCGCGAGCTGCTCCGCGGCCAGATCCCGAATTACCAGATCGAGAAGCGGTACCGCCATGCCTGGGGTCACTACTTCTGGGTTCTCCTGACCGTCTCGCTCGTCCGCGATGAGAACGGCGAACCGCTCCACGTGATCTCACAGGTCCAGGACATCTCGGAGCGCAAGGAGCTGGCAGGACGCCTCGAGCACCTCGTCGATCGCGATTTCCTGACCGGCCTGTTCAACCGACGCCGTTTCGAGCAGGAACTGGCCAAGGAGGTCGATCGGATCTCTCGCTACGGCGGCACCGGCGCATTGCTCTTGCTGGATCTGGACCACTTCAAGGACGTCAACGACGCCTTCGGTCACAAGGCAGGCGACGATCTCCTCAAGGGAGTCGCCGGCGCCCTCAAGCACCGCATGCGTCAGACCGACGTGCTGGCCCGGGTGGGCGGAGATGAGTTCGCGGTGCTCCTTCCCCAGACGGATGCGGAGGAGGCGCAGTTCGTGGCCGACGCGATCGTCAAGACGGTGGGCCAGCACGTCGCGATGCTCGGCGAGCAGTCGATCCGCGCCACGGCGAGCGTTGGGATCGCTCTGTTCGATGGCATGGACGCCATCGAGGTCTTCGCGGTTGCCGACCTCGCGATGTACGAGGCGAAAGGAGCGGGGCGGAATCGGGTTTCGATCTACCGACGGGGCGACCGAAGCCGCGAGCGGATCTCGGCGCGGCTGGCCGAGGCGGAGCGGATCCGCAAGGCTCTCGCGGAGGACCGCTTCCTCCTCTACGGTCAGCCGATCCTCGATCTCAAGGAGAAGGAGGTCTGCCAGTACGAGCTCCTCCTGCGGCTCCGCACCGACGAGGATGCGGAGCCGCTCCCCCCCAGCAGCTTCCTCTACGTGGCCGAGCGCTTCGGCCTGATCCGGGAGATCGACGCCTGGGTCGCGCTCCAGGCGATCGGGCTGATCGCCAAGCACGCGCGCGCCGGTCGAAGGCTCGTGCTGCATGTCAACCTCTCGGGCAAGTCGATCGGCGACTCCACGGTTGCCGGGGTCATCGAGGATGCCCTGGCGAAGTCGGGCATCGATCCCGCACTTCTGATCTTCGAGCTGACCGAGACGGCCGCGATCGCCAACATCGAGGAGGCCAAGGCCTTCGCCCACCGCCTGCGCGCGCGCGGCTGCCGGTTCGCCCTGGACGACTTCGGCGCGGGCTTCGGCTCTTTCTACTACCTCAAGACCCTCCCCTTCGACTTCTTCAAGATCGACGGCGACTTCATCCGTGGCCTCGTCGCAAGCCCCATGGACCAGCTCGTGGTTGGAGCCATCGTCGGCATCGCCCGGGGAATGGGCAAGAAGACCATCGCCGAGTTCGTCGCCGACGAGGAGACCGCCCGACTGCTGGAGAAGAGCGGCGTCGACTTCGCCCAGGGCTACTACATAGGCCGGCCCCAGCCCCTGACAGAGATCCTGCCGGCTGTGTAGGGCGGCTCGGCCCCGCGCCCGAGACGCTCGCCTTCTCGTAACCGTTCAGGGGGTGGAGGCGTGATCGCTCGAGCGGGAAGCCGATTCGGCGGGTTGCGCTCGGGGGCCGTTCGCTCCCCCTGGCATCTTCCCTCTTGACGGGGGGGAGCGGACGGAGAAGGGGGAGCGGCGTGGCACTCGACTTCATGCAGCCTCCCCTCCGGCCCCGCATGCTCGAGGAGGCCCTCGATGTCATCCGGCAGTAGGGGGAGCTGGGGCGCGAGATCGTGCGGCGGATCGGGGAGAACGCCGTCCTCCAGGAACGGGTTGCGGCCCTGGAGGCCCGACTGCGCCGGGACTCCCAGAACTCCTCCCGTCCCCCCTCGAGCGATCCGCCCCAGGTCTCGTGGTTGCCGAGGAAGCCCCCCTCCGGGCGAGGCCCCGGAGGACAGCCCGGGCACGAGGGGCAGGGACGCCAGCCTCCCCATGGCGGGGGTCAACAAGGTCGTCCCGGTGAAGCCCCGCCGCTGCCGCCGTTGCGGTCGAGCCCATTCGGGCAAGGATCCCGCCCCCCGGGGCCACCAGGTCTGGGAGGTGCCGCGGGTGACCGAGCATCGGCTTCAGACGCGCTCCTGTCCGTGCGGCGCGGAGACGATGGTGGAGTTGCCGGAAGGCACCCCGCCGTGAAGCCGATGGGCGTCCCGTTCCGGATCACGGTCCCACTCACGGGGCGTCCCTTCTTCAGTGCCGCCGACGTGGACACGGCCTCCCAGATCTCGGCCATCCAACGGGCCTCGTCCGCCGGACGCGGCGCGAGCACGAGGGGGCGGCGCCTGTGGCGAGAGGGGAGACGTCGGAGGAGATCGCCGCGGCGCTCGGGGGGAGCGCGCGGACGGTCGAGGGGCACCGGCGGGCGATCCCCCGGAAGATGGAGGTCTCCCCGGCGGCCGCCCTCGCCCGGCTCCTCTCCGGAGTCGCCGCGTAGATCCACGTACGCGTGATTACGCGCGTACTTCTGCGCATTGTGGGCCGGCTGGCGGGACCGTACCTAGCCGCCCCCGTGCAAGAGATGATCACGGTGAAACTCGAAGGCGCGCCGGTCCCGGGACGGGGCGGAGCCCTCCGGAATCGAAGGCAGGGCGCGCGGGCTTGAACGAGCGCTCCCTCGCCATGCTGTGTTCCCCGCCCCCGGGCTCGTCCGGGAAGGGGGACCGGTGCGCCCGTCCAATCCAGGGCGATGGTCGACGTCCTTCCGCTCCGCCGGGCCGTTGTGTTTTCTCCGCCCGGTGGGCGGTTTTCGAGATCGTTCGCGAGAGGGGGCCGTCGTCCCCGGAGATTCCTCTTCCTACCACGCACTCTGCCACGATGGCCCCCCTCTTTCCCCTCCCTCGGCGACCTCGACCGCCTGCGAGTCGACTCCTCGGGCAGCGTCCGTGGACTCGTGGAGACGGCACGCACGGGAGGATTGCCGCAAACAGGACTTCCGAGAGATCGACCGAGGTCCGACCGACCGTGCGCGGCGGTCGGTGCTCGAGTCTCCCCCGAAACCGAGATTCCAAAAAGCCTAGTGGGATGGGCACTCACAGGAGGGAGCCCGGCCGATGGTCGCGAGGTCGTGTCCAGGGCGGGCTTCGATCCTTGGAGATGATTTCGACGGCGACGTCCTCGAGTGAATGCCCCTGAAAGAAGACCCAGACCGAGTCGCGAAGGAGCCCGAGGCCCATTCCAGGTCGCCGATGGCGCGCGGCAGTCCAAGGGAGGAGGTCTTGCCGTGCGTGCCGTGACGCTCATCCTCGCGATGCCGGTCGCCCCGCTCGCGTGCAACCGAGGGGCCCTCCGGACGGAGGAGGCCGGGAAGGCCTCCGCGTCCGCTCCGGAGCCAGCCGTGGGACCGCAGCCGCTCTCGCGAGGAGCGTGGAACGCGGCCCCCCCGCGCGCCGCCGCGAAGCCGATGGTCGTTCCGCGCCGGATCACGGTCCATCACACGGGGCGTCTCTCCTCCAAAGTGGCCGGCGCGGCCGCGGCCTCCGAGATCCTGGGCATCCAGCGCCACCACCAGGATCGAGCCCGATGGACCGACATCGCCTACCACTTCCTCATCGATCGAGCCGGGCGGCTTTGGGAGGGACGGCCCCTCTCCTCGCAGGGCGCACACGCCGGCAGCGACGCCGCCAACCGCGGAAACATCGGGGTCTGCCTCCTCGGGAACTTCGAGGTCCAGCGCCCCACCCCCGAGCAGACGGAGGCACTCCGCAGGCTGCTCCGCCAGCTCGAGGATCTCTACCGGATCGACCCGGAGAGCGTGTTCGCGCACCGCGAAGTGCGCGCGGCCTACGGCCTCGGATTCACGGAGTGTCCCGGCCGACACCTGCAGAGCCTCGTGGATGAGGTCCGCCGCGCCGACGCGCGAGTTCCTCGGGGATCGGCGGACCGAGTCGTCGCGGACCTCCGACATCCCCTCGAGCTACGCCAGGTCGGGGGCCTCCCCCGGAGCCGCTAGGAACTGCCCCAGATTCGTGTTGAAGAGGGCTGCCGGGCCCGGACGACCGCGGGAGTCACGGCCGGATCGCTCGTTCGACCCCCATGCCCCTCCCATCTCGAGAGGCCGTGGGCTGTTCGTGACTGAAATCGACACGGAACCGTGGCCGTCCCGTCTACCTCCAGGGCCTCGTGCTCGACGCCGCCGGTCCGAACGGAGCCTTCACGCTCTCGAACGCCCTCGCGGTGACGATCCTCCAGCGCGGAAGGCCGCTGCGGTTCCGCGCCTCACCTCGCCGCCGGCGGCTTGTAGACGGGCGCCTTCCTCGGCGGGCTCTTCCCGAGCGCTCCGATCGCGAGCTCGACCGCCTTTTCGAGCTGCGGGTCGCGGCCGGCGAGGATCTCCTTCGGCCGCTCGACGACCTCGACGTCCGGGCTCACCCCCTCGTTCTCGACGACCCAGTTCCCCTCGGTGTCCATGATCCCGAAGGAGGCGGCCGTCACGCTCCCCCCGTCCATGAGAGGGGGATAGCCCGAGATCCCGACGAGGCCGCCCCACGTCCGCGTCCCGACGAGGGGGCCGAGCCCCATCTTCTTGAAGAGGTAGGGCATCGCGTCCCCCCCGGACCCCGCCGCCTCGTTGACGACCATGACCTTGGGCCCCTCGATCGTCCCGAAGGGAGAGCGCGCGAGCCACTCCTCGCGGTTCATCCAGTAGCAGAGGACCCGGCGGTTCAGGACGGAGACCACGTAGTCGGCGAGCATCCCGCCGTGATTGAACCGCTCGTCGAGGACGAGCCCCTCCTTGCCGAGCTGGCTGTAGAAGTCGCGGTCGAAGGAGGCCATCCCCTGCATCCCGGTGTCGGGCATGTACACGTACGCCAACCGGCCGCCCGACAGCTCCTCGACGCGCCTGCGGTTCGCCTCGACCCACGCGCGCTTGCGGAGGGGCTGGTCGTCGGCGAGCGGGACGACGTTCGTCGTCCGCGGGCTCGATCCGTCCGGGTTCTCCGACAGCGTCAGCTCCGTCTGGCGGTTCGCCGTGTGGACGAAGGCGCGCTCGAGGTTCTCCTCCCCGGTCACCGGGACTCCGTTCACCGCGATCAGGTGGTCCCCCACGCGGGCGTCGACGCCGGGCTCGGTGAGGGGGGCACGGAGCCCCGGGTTCCAGTTCTGTCCCGCGAAGATCCGGGCGATCCGGTGCCGGCCGTTCTCGACGGCGAAGTCGGCCCCGAGCAGGCCGACGGCCGCCTCCCTCGGCACGTCGGGCATCTGCCCGCCGCTCACGTACTCGTGGCCGCAGCAGAGCTCCCCGATCATCTCCGCGACGAGCACGTTCAGGTCGGACCGGTGCCGCACGTGGGGGAGGAACGCGCTCCAGCGCTCCCACATCCTCGGCCAGTCGACGTGGTGCATGTTGCGGTCGTAGAAGTAATCCCGCTCGATCCGCCACGCCTCGCGGAGGATCTCCGGCCACTCCGCGTCGGGGTCGACGCGGACCTTCACCGCGTCGACTGCCAGCGCTTTCTTCTCCTTGATTCCCGGATCCGCAGCGGCGTCGGCGAGGAACCACCCCTCCCGGGTCCGAAGGAGCAGGGTCTTCCCGTCCGCGGAAAGCTCGTACTCGGCGATTCCCTTGGCGACCTCCTTCGCCTTGCGCTTCTTGAACTCGAAGGCCCGGAGGGCCGTCCCGATCTGCGGCCCCTCCCCCTCCTCCCCCGCGTCCTCCTCCGCCGTGGCGAGGAAGTAGAGCGCCTTCCTCCCGCACTGGAGCGAGCCGTAGTCCCCCTCGGGGAGCGGGAGGGCGAGGACTCGCTGGTCGAGGCCCTCCGCGTCGACGACCGTCTTCGCGGGCTCCTTCTTCTTCTCCCGCGACTCGGCCCCGCGCTCCTTCTCCCGCCCCTCCTCCTTCCCCCCCTCCCCCTCCTTCTCCTTACTTCCCTTCTCGTCCCCCTCCTCGTCCTCCTTCTCCTCCCCCACCCCCTCGTCGCTCCGCGGCGCGATCGGGCTCTTCTCCCCCTTCTTCAAGACGCAGACGTAGAGGCTCCCCCGTCCCGGCCGCGCCGCGGCGGCGCTCATGTCGAGGCCGAAGCGGTTCGGCCCGCTCGCGGTGGACGCTCGGAAGAAGAGGAACTTCCCGTCGCGCGAGAAGCAGGGGGAGTCGGCCGAGCCGAAGGCGTCGGTCACCGCGCGCACCTTCCCCGTCGCGACCTCGAAGAGCGCCACCCGGTCGTAGGTCGTCGAGGCGTCCCGCTGTTCGAAGGCGATCCAGGCCGAGTCGCCCGACCAGACCCCGGCCGGGCGCACGACCCCGAGCGAGCCCTGCGTCCGCCAGACCTCGGTCACCTCCCCGGAATCCAGCGTCACGTAGGCCAGCCGGTTCGTCTTGTCGCTGAAGAGGATCCTCTTCCCGTCGGGGCTCCACTTCGGGTCGTGGTAGAAGCCGCCCCCCTTGAGGTCGTAGGACTTCGCTTCCTCTTTCCCGAGATGGTCGCGGACGAGAAGCCGGTACTCCCCCGACGCGTCCGAGAACCAGGCGATCCTCGTGCCGTCGGGGGACCAGGCCGGGTCGCGGTCGTGGCTGCCGGGGGAGTTCGTCAGGTTGCGCGAATCGCCGTACTCCCTCGGGACCGTCACGACCTCGCCCCGCGCCTCGAACACCGCGCGCTTCCCGTTCGGCGCCACCGAGGCCTTCCGGACGAAGCCCTTCGCCTCCTGCCAGCGCGGGCGGCCCTCGAGCCCGTCGCTCGGGCAGAGGATCGAGAGCCGCGCCGACTCCTTCTTCTTGGGGTCGTAGAGGTGGATCGCGCCCCCCCGTTCGAAGGCGATCGCCCCTCCCCCCGCCGACATGTTCCGGACGCCGAAGTCGCGGAACTCGGTCACCTTCGTCGCTTCCTTCGTCCCGGGACGGAACTTCCAGACGTTCATCACGCCGTCGCGGTCGGAGGCGAAGTAGACCTCTCCCTCGAGCCAGCAGGGGAAGGTGTCCGAGGCGATCACGTGGGGGACCTCCTCGACCTCCTTCGTCGATCGGTCGAAGATCCAGACCGGCGTCGTCCGCCCCCCGCGGTAGCGCTTCCACGTCCGGAACGCGTCGGGGACGGGGGTGTACGCGATCCGGTTCGCATCGGCCGAGAACGACGCGCGGAACGCCTTCGGCACCTCGAGGAGCTCCTCGGGGCCGCCGTCGATCGAGACGAGATAGAGCCGGTCGACCTCGGGGCCCCCGAGCCGGCGGCTCGCGAAGAGGACCCGCTTCCCGTCGGGGTGCCAGCCGAGGACGCGGTCCGGGAGCGGATGCCAGGTGAGCCTCTTCGGCGTCCCGCCGCTCGTCGGCAGGACGTAGACGTCGGCGTTCCCCTCGTACTGGCCCGTGAACGCGACGAGCGCTCCGTCGGGCGAGAGCCGCGGGCTCGACTCGTTCCCCGCGTGGCTCGTCAGCCGCTGCGCCGTCCCGCCGCCCCGGCCGACGATCCAGACGTCGTTCGCGTAGACGAAGGCCACCCTCTCGGCGGAAGCGGTCGGATCCTGGAGGAGGAGGGTCTCGGAGGCCGTGGAGGCGGGCGAGGCCTGCGCCTCGCTCGTCGGAACGGCGCAGGCGGTGAGGAGGAGGAGGAGGGGGGACACGGGGCGCAGGGGGACGGGAAGGCGTGACATTCCGGGTGCCTCGGGATTCCGGCGGCGGGGCGGGAACTTTAACGCCGAGGGGCGGCGGCCTTGACGGTTCCGAAGGAGGGGGGATAGCGTCCAGGCTGCACGCGGGTCCGCGACGCGACCCGCCCGGAAGCCGAAGGGCATTCCCTGCGTCCGCCCGAGAGGTGATGGAATGAGTCGGAGAGACCTCGCGCTCCTCTTGTCCTTTGGCCCGCTGGCACCTCCGGCCCTCGCCCAGTTGACCCCTTGCACGGCCGGCGCCCCGGTGAACTCCTATTCGGTCTGCCCCATCGCGGCCGGGTTCACTTCGATCCTGTCGGACGCCGCGACCGTGACGATCTCCTTCGGGAACTGCGCGGACAACGCGCAGGTCTCGGCGTCGGGGATCTCGATCCCCTTCGCCTTCTCCTACTTCGGCTCGTCGGTGAACTCCGTCCGCCCGAGCACGAACGGCCAGATGAAGCTCGGCTCGGGAGGGTCGGGGGACTCCGCCGCGAACCAGGTCCTCCCCAGCTCGTCCTCGCCCAACGGCGTCGTGGCCCCCTTCTGGGACGACCTCAAGACGGGCCCCTCCGGCGATCCCTCGACGGTCGCCTACCTCCCGACCGCCGCCTCCATGGTCGTCGAGTGGAACAACATGAAGTTCTCCGCGGCCGGCGAGACGGGGGGCTCCCCGGGCCGGAACGGGAGCGTCACGTTCCAGGCCGCGCTCTTCCCGAACGGGGAGATCGAGTTCCGCTACGGACCCTACACGCCTCCCGACACGACCGCCTGCCCCCCGTATCCGGCCGACGCTTGCGGCTCCGCCTCGGCCTTCCCGCAGTCGGGCCCGAGCGCGACGATCGGCCTCGAGAACACGGGGGGGACGGTCGGGGTCGACGGGACGGGCTACGGCGCGGCGAATCCCGCTCCGCCCCGCCACAACCTCCGCTTCACTCCCGCGACGATCACCCCCGTCACGGTGACCTACACGGTGACGCCGACGGGGACGCCCCCCTTCGCGTCGATCCAAGGTCTCCCGGGAACCCTCGCCATGCTGCCGAGCCCGGGGTTCAACGACCCCGCTGCGTGCCCGCCCTGCCCGGACAACGCGGGCTGGATGCGCCAGCCGACCGCGGGCGCCGGCTCCGCGGCGAGCGGGGCCGGAGCCCTTCCCTGGCCCTTCACCCTCTTCGGGGGGGTCGCCCGCAACTTCAATCTCAACTCGAACGGCATCCTCGTCCTCGGAGACCCGGTCGCAAGGGATTACGAGTCGAACGCCTCCCCGTCGAGCAGCGGCGTCCCCAACTTCTACGTCGCCCCGTTCTGGGACGACCTCGAGGCGAAGGGGACCTCCTTCCTCGGCGCGCGCGCCGGGAGCCAGGCCCCGTTCCGGATCCTCACGTTCGAGTGGAAGGACATGGGGCTCTTCTCCGGCACCTCGGGCGACTGCGCGGCGAGCAGCGACAGCGTCAGCATGCAGGCCGTCCTCCTCGAGCTCTCGGACAACATCGAGATCCGGTACAACCCCTCGAGCGTCGTCGGCGCCGGGTTCTCCGCCACGGCGGCGGTCGAGTCCGCCTCGGGGACTTCCTCGGTGGCGATCCTTCCCGGCTCGTCCAACGTCGCCCTCCCCTCGAGCAACGTCCTCCTCGACCCCTGCGACTGCGGCACCGTCCGACACATCGGCCTCGGCTGCCCGGGGACGGGGGGGATCGTCCCGAGGATCGGGACGACGGGGGTGGCCCCCGTCCTCGGAGCGGCGAGCTTCGGGTTGACGATCACGGACGCGCTCGGCGGGGCCCCCGCGACGTTCGTCGTCGGCGTGGGCCCGACTCCCCCCGGCGGGATCGTCGTCCTCCCTCCCTGCACGCTGTGGGGCTTCGGGATCCTGACGGCCGGGGGCGGGCTCACGACCCCCGGCCCGCCCGGCTCCGGAACCCGCTGCGTGATCGCGCCGATCCCGTCGGACCCCTCGCTCTCCTGCGGGACGCTCACCCTCCAGGCTTCCGTCGTCGACCTCGGCGCCGCGAGCGGCCTCGTCGCGTTCACCGAGGCGCTCCTGATCACGATCCTCTAGGGTTTCGGGAACCGCCCGAGGCCGTCTCCTCCGTCCCTTCCGGAACGGGCGGAGCGGCGCGAGGAACGCGTGCTTCCCTCCCGCCGAGGGCGTGGGAGAGGACCGCTCGTCGGAGAACGGTCGCGACCGAGGGGCCTTTCATCGCCGCCGCGGGGAGTGTATGGGCTTCTTCTCCCCTCGGGCATCCACGCTCGGGGTCTCCGCGCCGCGGGGGGCAGGCCACGGAATGCGCAAGGTCGTCTACTACGTCGCGACGAGCGCAGACGGCTTCATCGCCCGCCCGGACGGCGACGTCGCATGGCTCGACCGCCCCCAACCCTCCGGCGGATACGGGATGGTGGCCTTCTACCGCTCGGTCGACACCGTCCTCCTCGGGCGCAAGACCCACGAGGTCGGGCGCCGAATGGGCCAGGAGTCCTACGCGGGGAAGAGGAACGTCGTCTTCTCCCGGCGCAGCCGCAAGGGGAGCCCGGGCGTCGAGTTCGTCCGCGAGGACCCCGGCGCCTTCGTCCGGACACTGCGGGGCGCCGCGGGGAAGGACATCTGGCTCGTCGGCGGCGGCGCCCTCGCGGGGGCGCTCCTCGACGCGGCGCAGGTGGACGAGATCGTCGTCCACGTCGTCCCGATCCTGATCGGCGAGGGGATCCCCCTCTTCGCGCCTCGACGCCGGTCGGCTTCGCTCCGGCTGGTCTCGAGCCGGCCGTTCCCCGACGGCGTCGTCCGCAAGCGCTATTCGGTCTCCCGCTGAGGGCGCCGTGCCGCCCCGCTTCCCGGAGGAAGGACCATGACTCCCGGCATCTGCCTTTTCGTCCTCTCGTCCCTCGGCCCGCCGGCGGGCGCCGGCAAGCCCCGCGCGCGCGACCTCGGCGTCCCGTTCGACGGCGCCCCCGGCCCGCTGAACGCGATCACGGACGTCGCGGGGGTCGAGGTCGGCCACAGCACGATCGTGCGCGGGGAGGGAACCCTCAAGGTCGGCGAAGGGCCCGTCCGCACGGGCGTGACCGTGGTCCTCCCGCGCGGGAAGAAGCTCGACGACGCCGTCTTCGCCGGCTGGGCCTCCCTCAACGGCAACGGCGAGATGACGGGGACGACCTGGGTCGAGGAGTCGGGCTTCCTCGAGGGGCCCGTGGCGATCACGAACACCCACAGCGTGGGCCTCGTTCGCGACGCCGTGATCGCCTGGCGCGTCCAGCGGGGCGGCGCGGACGTCAACGGCTACTGGTGGTCGCTCCCCGTCGTCGCGGAGACCTGGGACGGCCACCTGAACGACGTCAACGGATTCCA
Source organism: Planctomycetota bacterium (assembly GCA_035695825.1). Lineage (GTDB taxonomy): Bacteria > Planctomycetota > UBA1135 > UBA1135 > JAKEFM01 > JAKEFM01. The sequence goes on from DASRRH010000021.1 coordinate 127,520, forward strand.
CGTGAAGGAGGGGAACGTCTTTGAGGCGCTCGACGGCGCGCGGGGGGGGGCGGTTCCCGAGGGAAACGTCGGGGGGGGGACCGGGATGATCTGCCACGAGTTCAAGGGAGGGATCGGGACCGCCTCGCGCCGGCTCGGCGAGAAGGCCGGGGGCTACGCCGTCGGCGTCCTCGTCCAGGCGAACTACGGCCTGCGCGGCCAGCTCACGATCGCCGGGGTCCCCGTCGGGCGCGAGATCCCCGAGGGGGCGCTCCGGCCGAAGGAGAACGGCTCGATCATCGTCGTCGTCGCGACGGACGCCCCGCTCCTCCCCCACCAGTTGAAGCGCCTCGCGCGCCGCGTCCCCCTCGGCCTCGCGCGGATGGGGAGCGTCTCCGGAAACGGCTCGGGGGACATCTTCCTCGCGTTCTCGACCGCGAACCCGGGGGCGTGGGGCAACGAGAAGGTCGCCTCCGTCGCGATGCTCCCGAACGACGGGATGGGCCCTCTCTTCGAGGGGGTCGTCCAGGCGACGGAGGAGGCGGTCGTGAACGCCCTCGTCGCGGCCGAGACGATGACGGGGGTCGACGGGCGGAAGGTCGTCGCCCTCCCCCACGACCGGCTCCGCGAAGTCTTGAGGAAGTACAACCGCCTCGCGGAGGTCCGGCCGAAGTAGGCGTCCCGGGTTCCCTCTCGCCTCCGGATCCGCCACGAGGGGAGCCCGTGCTCCCCAAGGGCGCGCCCGGAGTCCCCGCGGAGAGTCTCGAGGGGACCGAGGAAGACGAGGGGAGGGGTCCATCGGGAGGGGAGCCGGGGCGAACGCGCGAACGGTCCGTCCCACGTGGGTCGCAACCCCGCGACGGCCCGTCCACCCGGCTGTCCCCCGCCATCGCGTCCAAATAGCATCCGGCCCCCCTCCGATCGCTCCAGGCGGAGGATCCCGTCCATGCAGCCCTCCGAAGGCTCCCTCTCGACCTTGCGCGGGCGAGCGCTCGGGGGCGCGCCGTGAAACGTCCGCGCTCCTCGCACTATGTCCACGGGACGGCGCCCTCCGAGCAGCGCCGCCTCTCCCGGATGAACGACCTCCTCAACGAGGCCTCGCTCCGCGAACTTTCCGTCCGCCCGGGGGACCGGATCCTCGACCTCGGCAGCGGCCTCGGCCAGTTCTCGCGGGCGATGGCCCGGGCGGCGGGACCGGAGGGGCGTGTCGTCGGCGTCGAACGCAGCCCCGGGCAGCGCGCGCAGGCGCGAGCGCTCGCGCGAGCGGCGGGAGAAGGGGCCCTCGTCGAGTTCCGCGCGGGGAACGCCGAGGATCCGCCGCTCGCGCCCGAGGAGTGGGGTTCGTTCGACCTCGCGCACGCCCGCTTCCTCCTCGAGCACCTCCCCGAGCCCCTCGCGGCCGTCCGTGTCATGGTGCGGTCGGTCCGCCCCGGCGGGCGCGTCGTCCTGACGGACGACGACCACGACCTCCTGCGGTTCCATCCGGCCTGCCCCCCGCTCGAGCGCGTCTGGACCGCCTACGTCGCCTCATACGCGCGCCACGGCAACGACGCCTTCGTCGGGCGCCGGCTCGTCGGTCTCCTCCGGGAGGCCGGCGCCCGGCCGCATCGCGCCCGGTGGATCTTCTTCGGGGGGTGCGCTTCCGAGCCGCACTTCTCCGCCCTCGTCGCGAACCTCGAAGGGGTCCTCCGCAGCGGGCGCGAGGACGCCCTCGCGACCGGGGCGATCGATCGCGCCGCGTTTGACCGGGGGCTCGCGGAGCTTCGCCGGTGGAGCCGCGCTCCCGACGCGACGTTCTGGTACGGCCTCCCGTGGGCCGAGGGGGTCGCGCCGTTCTCCCCGAGGCGGGCACGCCGGTCGACTTGAGGGGATCCCTCGGGTACCCGGCCGGAGATACCGGCGCGGCGAACGGGTGTTTCATGGCCGCCTTGCCCCGCGCCCGCCGTAGGTTCGAAAGGAGCCGCCATGCGCCTCCTCCCGAGGGTGATCCTCCTCTCCGCGACGGAGGCCGCCGCGCAGCGTCGCTCCGGACCGCGTACCATGAGCCCTGCCGCGACCCGGTCGCCCAACGCTTCGGAGGGCGCTCGCGACCGGGATCGAAACTCGAAGGAGATCGAGATGAACAATCCGCTCGCGCTGCTTGCCCCGATCCTCGTCCTCGCGGCCTCCGGCTGCGGCGGCCTCATCCGTGGAGAGGGTCCCTCGGGGAGCTTCGCCATCCGGGAAGCGCCGGCGATGGCGCTCGAGGACGAGGCGGACGACGACGGGGACGACCAGGAGATCGCGCTCGCGGACGTCCCCGCCAACGTCAAGGAGGCCGCGATCGGCGCCGTCCCGGGGCTGGTGCTCACGGAGGCGGAGATCGAGGTCGAGGACGGGGTCACGGTGTATTCCTTGGAGGGGACCGCCGACGGGAAGGAGTACGAGGTCGAGGTCGCCTCCGACGGCCGGGTGCTGGAGGTCGAGGCGGAGGACGACGAAGACGACGACGGCGAGGACGACTAGGAAAACTGCCCCTGTCCCGCGTCGAAGAGGGCCGCCAGGCCCTGGCGCCCGCGCCACGTGGAGCCGGATCGACGGCACGATCCCCGTCCACGTCCGGATCCCCGGGCCCGAAGCCGTCGGTGGCTGGAATCCACATGGAGGGGAGGAAGCCTCCCGGGAGTAAGAGCGGCCGGCGTTCCCCCGTCCTCGGGTTCGCACGCCTTGAAAAGGAGCGATCCCGTGGCGGACAGAATCCCCTCCCTCGTCCTCGGACTCGTCCTGCTCCTCGGCCCCGCCGTCCCCGGCGCGCGCGCGCAGACGATCGAGCTCGCGTCCCCGGGCTCGAACGGAACTTCCTGGGAGGCCGCAATCTCGGCGGACGGCGTCCACGTCGCCTTCATGAGCACGGCGACGGGCCTCGTCCCCGGCATCGATGCGAACGGGGGGACGGAGGACATCTACGTCTTCAACCGTGCCACCGGGACGATCGCGCGCGTCAGTCGCAGCTCGACCGGCGTCCAGGGGAACGGGTCGAGCCGGCGCCCGTCGCTCTCGGCGACGGGGCGCTACGTCGTCTTCCAGAGCGCGGCGACCAATCTCGTCGCCGGGGACACGAACGGGACCGTCGACGTCTTCCGCCACGACCGCGACACGGACGGCGACGGCATCTTCGACGAGGCGGGCGCGATCGCGACGATCCGCGTCAGCGTCGGCCCCGCCGCAGCCCAGGCGAACGGCCCCTCCCGGTGCTACGAGAAGGCGGTCTCGGACGACGGAAACGTCGTCGTCTTCGAGAGCCTCGCGACGAACCTCCTCGCGGCCGCGGACGCGAACGGGGCGTCGGAGGATTGCTTCGCGCGCAACGTCGGGGCCGGGACGACCTCCCTCCTCTCGTCGAGCGCGGCGGGAGTCCAGGGGAACTTCGGGTCCTACACCCCCCACGTTTCGGGCAACGGCCTCTTCGCCGTCTTCTCGAGCAACGCGACGAACCTGGTCGCCCCGGACGGGAACGGCACGTTCGTCGACATCTTCCGCAAGACGCTCGCGGGTGGCGCCGTCGCCCTCGTCAGCCAGAGCGGCGCCGGGGCCTGGTCGAACGGCTACAGCTCCTGGTCGTCGATCTCGTTCGACGGCCAGGTCGTCGCGTTCCTGAGCCTCGCGACGAACCTCGTCGCGGCCGACGCGAACGGAGCGGAAGACGTCTTCGTGCGGGACCTTGCCGCGGGGACGACGGCCCTCGCCTCCGTCTCGACCGGCGGCGTCCAGACGAACGGGTCCTGCTGGGCCGTCGCGCTTTCGGGGAACGGCTCGGTCGTCGCGTTCAACAGCGGCGGCGCGAACTTGGTCGGGGGGGACGCGAACGCCACCTCGGACGTCTTCGCGCGCGACCTCGCGACCGGGACGACCGCCGCGGCGAGCCGCAGCGTCGCGGGGACGCTCGGCGACGGCCAGAGCGGCTACCCCGCGCCCGCGATTTCTGGGGACGGCACCGTCCTCGCCTTCACGAGCGCGTCGACGAACCTCGGCCCCGCCGACGGGAACGGCCTCGACGACATCTACGTCCGCACCGGCCCCTTCCTCGGCCCGGGGGGCTCGGGCAGCGCGGCGGCCCCGCCCCCGATGGGGCCTGACGGGAACCCCGTCACTTTCTCCGTGAACGGGCCGGTCGACCTCCAGACCGACGGGCTCGCGAGCCCCCGAGGATTCGGCCTCCCCTCGGGGCCCTTCGCCGCGCGGGTGCCGCCCGTGCCTCCGGCCGCCGGGATCCCGACCTTCCGGCCAGGAGACGTGAGCGACTACGCCGCGATCTTCGCCCCCTCCGAGGCCGAGCTCTTCCAGTCGGAGCCGGACGCGCCCGTGGCGGCGGCGCCGAGCGGGACGAACAACCAGATCCTCGTCGCCGCCCAGTGCGGACTGGTCGCCGGGGGCCCGATGTACCCCGCCCGCGACAACATCGACGGGCTCTCCTTCGGGGAGGACACCTTCGGCGTGACCGAGGTGAGCGCCGCTCCGAGCACGGGGCCGATGCCCTGGGCCTTTCGGGGGGCTCCCTTCGCGGAGCCCGTCGTCCTCGGCGATGCCGGGACCTCCTTCCGCTTCAGCGTCGACCCGTTCGCGACCGGTCTCCCGGCGACCGCCGTCGCCGTCGAGTCGGGGGGCGCGGACGTCGGAGCGGGCTTCGCGTACGTGAGCCCCGGAGAGGCGGCTGGGGACGTATTCGCGAGCCCCCTCCTCACGCTCCCCGCCCTCCCGCCGGGCGGGAACGTCCTCGTCCATGACAACCCGCTCCTCGCGCTCGCCCCGGGTGCGGGCCCGATGATGCCCTTCGAGGACGACCTCGACGCGCTCGAGTGCGTCGGCGCGAACGATCCGAGCACGTGGTCCCCCGCCTACCCGGGTCCGCTCCAGCCCGGGAACCTGCACGACCGCGTGATTCCCCTCGAGCCCGCCCACACGATCGTCGGCGACCTTGCCCCGCCGTCGGTCGCGAACCACATGCTCCGGCTCTGGGCGCCGATCTTCATCAGCGTCGACCGCAACTCGACGGGCGCCCCGCTCTCCGCGGTCCGCACCCAGTGGCTCGCCGGCGAGGCCGCCGCCGACGTCTTCATGGTCTACAACGACCCGTTCCTCTTCCCGGTCGAGACGAACCTCCTCCTCGCGGACGAGACGGAGCTCGGTCTCTCCCCCCCCACGTTCCTTGGAGACCCGACGGACGAACTCGACGGCCTGCTCGTCCTGGTCCACCCCGACGACCGCTACCTCCTGATGTCGATCGCGATGAGCGCGCTCATGAGCGGGCTCGTGACGACCGTCGACCCCACGCCGTTCGCCCCGATGTCGGGGGACGAGTACCGGACCGGCCCGGGCTTCTCCTACTCCCTCCTCAAGTACGCCTACGACTACCCCCTCTACCCGATGCCCCGCATCAAGATCGGCTTCTCCGTGTCGACCGACTCGGTCGGCCTCGAGGGGTCGGCGGTCGACTTCGAGGCGGGGCTCGACCCTTCGGGCTTCGCGCAGCAGGCCGGGGACGTCTACTTCACCTACTTCGGCGACTGGGCGGACGTGGCCGGTCTCGCCAACCCGGCCCCGGGGGTTGCGTTCGGAACCAACTGGCTCTGGCACGAGGAGACGAGCCTCGGCCTCGACGCCGGAACCTGGGTGAGCGGGGGGAGCTTCGACGCCGGCGACCTTCCCGACGAGCTCAACGCCCTCGACTCGATCGACACCTCGCCGGGGACGGGCCCTCTCTACGGGACGGCCTGCATGAGCGCGGGCGGCTGCACGCCGAGGATTTACGCGATCGGCTTCCCCGTCGCGGGGAACGCCGCCTTCGCGATCGGTCTCGACGCTGCGCAGCCCGGCACGCTCGGCGCGCTGATCCTCGGATTCTCCACGACCTCGATCCCGCTCGGCCTCTTCATCCCGGGGAGCGCCTGCACGATCCTCGCCTCGATGGACGTCCTGATCTCGCCGATCCCCGTGTCGCCGGGCGCCGGGTGCTCCGGGACCGCGGTCGTCCCGATGCCCGTGGCTGCGGGTGCCCTCCCGGGGGTCACCGTCTTCGCGCAGTTCGCGGTGATCCAGCCCGCCCTCTTTCCCGCCCCGCTGTCGGTCTCGATGACCCAGGGGCTGCCGATCACCGTCCTCTAGCTTCCTTCGGGACCACCCCTCCGCGGGCGCCCGAAGTCCTTGGACGGGCGCCCGCGCTGGGCTATCCCTCCGCCGCCCGCAGGAAGACCGGAGGGACGACCTCCGAGAGAACGCCCCCATGGCAGCGAAGAGGATCGGCGTCGTCGGGTCCGGGGCCGTCGGACAGGCCCTCGCGGACGGATTCCTGAAGCACGGATCCGACGTGATGCGCGGCTCGCGCGAGCCGGGAAAGCTCTCCGGTTGGAAGGAGAGGGCCGGGCCGAAAGCGTCGATCGGCACCTTCGCCGAGGCGGCCCGCTTCGGAGGGACCGTCGTCCTCGCGGTGAAGGGGACGGCCGCCGAGGCCTCCGTGCGGCTCTGCGGCGCGGAGAACCTCGCCGGGAAGACCGTGCTCGACGCCATGAACCCGATCGCCGACGAGCCCCCCGCCAACGGGGTCCTGCGGTTCTTCACCGCGCCGAACGAGTCCCTGATGGAGAGGCTCCAGGACCTCGCGCCGAAGGCGAACTTCGTGAAGGCGTTCTCCTGCGTCGGGAGCGCCCTGATGGTGAATCCCGACTTCGGGAGAGAGAAGCCGACGATGTTCCTCTGCGGGAACAGCGCGGCCGCGAAGGAGGAGGTCCAGGAGATCCTCAGGCGGTTCGGCTGGGAGGGAGAGGACATGGGGGGGGCGGAGGCCGCGCGCGCGATCGAGCCCCTCTGCATCCTCTGGTGCATACCGGGGTTCCTTCGCGGCGACTGGACCCACGCCTTCCGGCTCCTGAAGAGGTGAGCGGACGGGCGGCGGGCGCGCGCAGGCGTCCGCACGACCCCGCGGACGTGGCCCCTCTTGCCCTTGGACGGCTTCTGGCGGCCGACCGAGGGCGTCATACTCTCCCCGCCGATGGCCCCGTGCGCTTCGTGCGGGAGTCCGGTTCCGGAGGGGAGCCGGTTCTGCCCGTCGTGCGGAACCTCCGTCGAGCCCGTGGAGGAGAGGCCGGCCCGCGCGGGCGGGCCGGGCGCGTCGCTCGACCCTCCCACGGACGGCGGACGGCCGACGGAGGAAGTCCGGTTCCTCCCCGGGGCCGTGATCGGCGGGCGCTACCGGATCGTCTCCCTCCTCGGCCGCGGCGGCATGGGCGAGGTCTACCGCGCCGACGACTTGAAGGTCGGCCAGGCGGTGGCGCTCAAGTTCCTGCCGGAAGGGCTCGAGCGAGACCGGGATTCCCTGGGAAGGCTGCTCAACGAAGTCCGGCTCGCCCTCCGGGTCACGCACGCCAACGTCTGCCGCGTCCACGACGTCGGCGAAGTGGAGGGCCAGCACTTCCTCTCGATGGAGTACGTGGACGGCGAGGACCTCGCCTCCCTCCTGCGGCGCATCGGGAGGCTCCCGAGGGACAAGGCGATCCAGATCGCCCGCCAGCTCTGCGCGGGCCTCTCGGTCGCCCACGCCCAGGGCATCCTGCACAGGGACCTCAAGCCCGCCAACGTCATGCTCGACGGGCGCGGCCAAGCGAAGATCATGGACTTCGGTTTGGCCGGGCTCGAGGCGAGCCTGCGAGGCGGACAGGCCCTGGCGGGGACTCCCGCCTACATGGCCCCGGAGCAGTTCGACGGCGGGGAGGTGACGGTCCGGACCGACCTCTACTCCCTCGGCCTCGTCCTCTACGAGCTGCTCGCGGGCCGGCCCCCCTTCGACGCGCGTTCCATGACCGAGCTCGCGCGGGCGCGCCTCGAATCGACTCCGACGCCCCCCTCCGGCCTCGTCGAGGGGGTGGACCCGGCGGTGGAGCGCGTGATCCTGCGCTGCCTCGCCAGGGATCCCGCCGACCGACCGGCCTCCGCCCTGGCCGTGGCGGCAGCGCTCCCCGGCGGCGACTTGCTGGCGGCGGCCCTCGCGGCCGGCGAGACGCCGGCGCCCGAGGTCGTCGCCGACGCGGGCGGGAAGCGCGGGCTCTCCCCCCGCGTCGCGGGGGCGTGCCTGGCCGTCTTCCTCGGGGGGCTCGGCGCCCTCTTCTGGACCTCCGCCCGGACCCAGTTGAGCCAGATCGACCCTCTGAAGAATCCCCCCGAGGTGCTCGTCGCCGAGGCGCGCGGCCTCCTCGCGCGGTTGGGCTACGGGGAAACCCCCGGGGACGAGGCGTTCGGCTTCTCGGCCATGAGGAACGCCCTCTGGCCCGCCATCCTGTTCTGGTACCGCCGGAGCCCTCTCCCCTTGGTTCCTCTCGACAAGACGCAGGTCCGCGCGGATCCGTTCGACCCGCCCAACGCGTCCCCGGGCATGGTTCGGATCTGGACGGGCACGGACGGGCGGCTCGAGTCCTTCGGCATGGTTCCACCCGCCCACGAGCGAGCGGAGGGGCCGTTCCGGCAGCCCGACTGGAAGCCCCTCCTCGAGGCCGCGAGGCTCGATCCGGGCTCCCTGAAACCGGTCGAGCCGCGCTCGACGCCCAGCGTCAACACGGACGTCCGCGCCGCATGGGAGGGAACGATCCCCTTGCCGAGGGACGTGAAGGCCGCATGGGAAGGGAGAGACGTCGAGCCCGCGGACATCCCCGTGCGGGTCGAGGCAGGGGGCTTTCAGGGGAGGGCGGTCTACTTCAACACGATCTGGCCCTGGGACGCGCCCCCCGAGGAGAGCGTTTCGAGGGAACGGATCTGGGACCGGCTCCAGGGTCCCGTCGGCACGGGGTGGTACCTCGGCGTGCTCGTCGGGGGAGCCCTGCTCGCCCGGCGCAACCTGCGTCTCGGCAGAGGAGACCGGAGGGGCGCGCTCCGGCTCGCCCTTTTCGTGTTCGCGACGCGGATCCTCTCGTGGGTGTTGGGCGGCCACCACCTCGCGACGCGAGGCGAACTCGACCTGCTGATCGGCAATTTGTCGCAGGCCGTGTACGGCGGGGTCTTCGTCTGGGTGCTCTACCTCGCGATCGAGCCCTCCTACCGCCGCTTCTGGCCCGGGCAGCTCATCTCCTGGGTGCGGCTCTTGAGCGGCCGCCTCCGCGACCCGCTCGTCGGACGGGACCTCCTTTTCGGAGCCGTCTACGGGGTCGGGAGCGCGCTGATCGGGGACCTCTACCACCTGCTTCCCCGCTGGTTGAGCCTGCCGGCCGTGGACATCTCGGGTTTCAGCGATGGGGGGACCGAGATGGTCTTCCTCCGCGGGCCGCGGCACGCCCTGTCCGTGATCGTGGGCTCGCCGGGGGGGACCGCCGTCTTCGTCCTGATCGGGGTCACCGGTCTCGTCCTGCTGCGCATGGTGCTGCGGAGGTCGTGGCCGGCTTGGGCGCTGTGGGTGATCCTCGGAGCGATCCTCTTCCATCCTCGCACCGGTCCCCCGGTCCGCAACCTGTCGACCCTCCTCGCCCTCTACGCGCTCGCGCTGTTCGTCCTCCTCCGCTTCGGGTTCCTCTCCCTCTGGGCGGGCCAGCTCGTATCCGGGCTCCTCTCCTCCGGCCCGTTGACGTCCGACCTCTCGCGCTGGTTCGCGGGGAGCACGCTCCTCACGCTCGCCGCCGTCGTGGGGCTCGCCTGGTACTCCTTCTACATCTCGCTCGGCGGCCGGCCGCTCTTTGCCGACAGAGCCGTGAGGGCCGAGGTTCCAACCGGGTGAGCGCGATCCTGCTTCCGGCTCTCGCCGTCCGGTCCGGTCACGGACGGAACATCAGGCCCGCCTTCTGGCACCGCGGGTCGGCGGTGCCGTCGCCGGTGACGACCATCCGCAGCAGGCAGTTTGCGACTTTCGCCGGCACCGGGACGGGGGTCGCCGGGCCGATCTTCAGCGTGTTCGCCGTGTATCCGGTCCCCATGCCGAGCAGGGTTGTCCAGGTCGTGCCGCCGTCCGTCGAGTACTCGAAGCGCGCGACGCCGGTGGCCGAGGGGATGGTCGAGAAGACGACCTGCCCCACCACGTTCGCGGCCGTGGTGAGATCGATCTCGAATCGGCTGCCGCCGCTCCCCGGATCCTCGATGCCTGCCACCGGAGCGTTCAGGAAGACGCCCTGGCTCACGATCAGGGGAACGAAGAAGCGGAGCGCCCCTTCCGGGCCCTGAGGACCTGTGGGACCTTCCGGCCCCGAGGGCCCGGTGGAGCCGCGCGGTCCTTGCGGCCCCGCCGGACCCGGAGCGCCGGCGGGACCGGTGTCGCCGGGCGGACCCTGGAGGCCCGCCGGGCCCTGCGGACCCTGGGGCCCGACCGGCCCTTGGGTTCCCGCAGGCGATGCGGCGATGACCGAGAACGGAACCGAGTTCACCAAGACCGGCGGGAGCGTCACCTCCGCCGAGGTCGTGAGAATGACTCGTAGGGCGGTCGCCAATCCCAGGGCCGACGGGCTCGCCTGGACCCGGATGTCGACCACCCCGCGCTTCACGCTCGGAAGGGGGATCGAGAACGTCCCCGCGCTCACGTCCTCCCAAACCCCGAACTCGAACTTCTGCAGGGTCCAGTTCAGAAGGCGGCCCGAGAAGCGGCGCCCGTCCTCGCGAAGGATCTCGGGGAGGTGCAGGTCGAGGACGTCGGGGACGGGAGTGCCGCCCTGGAGGACGATCAGCAGGCAGGCGAGAAGGCGTCCTCTCATCGGTTCCGCGGATCCCCCGGGGAACGCCGGGTCGCAGGAAGGGTTCTCGGCTGTTGGGAAGAGAGTTCTTGAATGCCCCGCGGGCCTGCACGCCCACCCCGTCTCCTCGGAAGGGGAATCGAGAGGGGCCCGGGCGGCCGCGCCCCGCAGGAGGGTCACGGCCGGATCGAGTCGACCCGGAGCACGTCCCAGCGCCTCCCCTTCCGCGTGCTCGCAAGATCCTTCGCGAGCACGGGAGACAGCGCGACCCGGCCTTCGAGGGCCCGGAGGATCGCCCCCGAGCGCTCCTCCGGAAGGACGAGGTAGGTCCCGACCCCCCCCTCGCGGATCCGCTCGAGGAGATCCTCCGGCCCCGGCGCCTCCCACACCCGGTTCCTCCGGCCGACGAAGGCGAGCAGCTCCGCCATTCCGCGGGAAACGATGAGCGGACGGCCCGGCTCGACTCGCTCGACGACCTCGCGCGCCAGTGCGACGTTGTCCGCCTCCTGCGGGTGGAAGAGCGGCATCAGGAGACCGAGGTAGACGGAGTTCCCCGCGAGGGAGGCTGCGGCGAGCGCCCCTGCGACCCGGGGTATCCACCGCCGTCGCGCGCATCCGACGACGGCTTCGGCGACCCCGAGGGAGAGGAACGGGTAGATCGGGAGCAGGTAGTGAGAGCGCTTCTTCGGGACGATCGAGAGGACGAGGAGCATCGCGCCCCCGATCGCGAGGGGAGTGAACGCGCGACGACCCGCCGTGCGGACCGCCGCGAGCGGGAGGAAGAGGCTGAACGGGAGGAACGAAGCGAACAGCGGGGGGAGGTACCAGAGGAGCCCGTGTTTCGACTCCTGCAGGTCCTCGCCGAGGTCCGGCTGGGTGAGCACCCCGTGGAGGTACTCCCCTCCGTCCCGGAGTCGGACGGGGATCGCCCAGAGGGCGAGCGTGGCCGCCGACGATGCGAGAAAGAGGAGCCAGACGCCCGCCCGGGGCCTCCGGAGGTCGGGTCGGCCCGACGGGGCGAGGAGGAGGAAGAGGAGAGGGAAGAGGAGACCCAGAGGGCCTTTCGCCAGCGTCGCCAATCCGGACCCGAACCCCGCCAGCACGGGCCACACGGGACGGTCGGAGGCGGCCTTCATGTCGCGGCCGAGCGCGAAGCACGAGAGGAGAATCCCCGCCGCGTAGATCATGTCGGGGTGCACCTCGCGGGCCATCCGGCCGTAGCCCGGCACCCCGAGGACGAGGATCGCGGCGAGCAGGGCGGTCCTCCGGTCGGCGAGGGTCCGTCCGATCCCGTAGAGCAGGAGGGCGCCGAGGATCCCGGCCGCGACGGAGGGCGCCCGGGCCAGCCCGAGCGAGGGCCGGCCCGCCGCGCGGAAGAGCAACGCGGCCGCCGCGTGGAGGACGGGCGGCTTGTTCAGGTAAGGACGGCCGAGCAGCCGGGGAATGAGGAAGTCGCCGCTCTCGGCCATCTCCCGCGCGATCTCGGCGTGCCGGATCTCGTTCGAGGCGAGACGCCGCGTCTGTCCGAGGAACGGGACGAAGGCGAGCACCCCCGCCGCCGCGACGAGGAAGAGGTCGCGCCGCAGGTCCCCGGGATGCGTGGGAGGAGACGAGCTCAAGTCGACGGATCAGGAGCGATGGCCTTCGGATCGAGTCCACCCCGAGCCGCCTCGACGGCCCGGCCTCCGTCCGCAGGATCGCCCTCGGCTTCGAACGCTCGGGGACCCCGGCGGAGAGCGCCCCTGCCGAGAGTCCAGTCGGAGATCTCCGCGTCGGAGATTCGAGGCCGCAAGCGGTCGGGAATCACGGAAGGGTCCCTCGGATCTTCGATCCGCGCTCACTCCTCGGCAACGGGGCAGGGCCGCCTCGCTCCTCGGGCGGCCTCTCCATCCCATCCAATCCGCGCGAGCCAAGCCGCGGCGGCGCGCGTCGATGGTTGCAGCGATCGGAACCGGAGACAGGGGGCCTTTTCGACGAGCGGTCGAGGGCCTGCTCCTCCGAGAGGAGCGCGACGCCGTTCAGCGTCCCTCGGATGTCCTCGGTCTCAAGGCGCGGGAAGGCGCCCGTTCCCGTCCACCGCTCGTTCCGCGCAGCTCGCGGCGTCTGGCCCTCTGCCGGGGAGGAGTCCCGCCACCCCGGACACCCAGATGACCCCGATCCCGCGTGCCGGACGCCGCCCGGCTGGCCCTTGCGGACAGATCGGCTCGGGTTATGGGCTTTCTCTCGTCAGGGGCAGCCGTGAAGAGCGGGGACTTCGGAGGCCGGTGGACGCAGGAGAAGCTCGAGCTTCTGCGGAAGTACATCTCCGCCTACACGAAGATCTTCCGGAGGAACCGGAGGGCGCGCTACTTCGAGACGGTGTACGTCGACGCCTTCGCCGGAGCGGGGCACGGCCGTCCGCGGGGATCGCGGGAGCCAGAGGCCCCCCCTCTCTTCCCGGAACTCGCCGACCCCGCGGTCCGAGGGTTCCTCGAGGGAAGTCCGCGGATCGCGCTCGAGGTCGAGCCTCGCTTTCACCGCTACCTGTTCATCGAGCGCGATCCCGCCTCTGCCCGCGAACTGGGGCGGCTCAAGAGCGAGTTCTCGGACAAAGCCGCTTCGATTCAGATCGTCGCCGAGGACGCGAACGTCTTCCTCACCCGGTGGTGCCGCGAGACGGACTGGAGCCGGACCCGGGCATTCGTCCTCCTGGATCCCTTCGGCATGCAGGTCGAGTGGTCCCTCGTCGAGGCCATCGCGCGCACGGAGGCGATCGACCTGCTGCTCCTCTTCCCCCTGGGGGTCGCCGTGAATCGCATGCTGATGCGGAGGAAGCCCCCGACGGGGGGGTGGGCAAAGGCTCTCGACCGGATCTTCGGGACGGGGGAATGGCGTGAGGCCTTCTACCGGGTTACGCGGAAGTCGGGTCTCTTCGGCCCCATCGAGACCCCGGCGAAGGCGACAGACCTCAACCGGATCGGGCAGTTCGTGCTCGGGCGGCTCGAGACCGTCTTCTGCGGGGTTGCGTCGCGACCCTTCCGCCTGCTCAACTCCCGCAACGTGCCCCTCTACCTACTCTGCTTCGCGGCCGGGAACCCGAAGGGGGCCCCTACCGCCGTCAAGATCGCCGAGGACATCCTGGGGAGGTGAGGCATGGCGGGAGCCACGACGATCGAGTGGACCGAGATGACGTGGAACCCCGCGACGGGCTGCTCGAAGATGAGCGCCGGGTGCAAGAACTGCTACGCGGAGCGCCTCGCACGACGGTTGCAGGCGATGGGCTCGTCGCGATACAGGGAGGGATTCCGCTTGACCTTGCACGAGGACCTCCTCGACGCGCCCTTCCGATGGACCCGGCCGCGCCGGATCTTCGTCAACTCGATGAGCGACCTCTTCCACGAGGAGATCCCCCTCGAGTTCATCCGGCGCGTGTTCGGGACGATGGCGCGGTCCCGGCAGCACACGTTCCAGATCCTGACGAAGCGGAGCCGCCGGCTCCGGGACCTGGCGCATGACCTCCCCTGGCCGGCGAACGTCTGGATGGGAGTGAGCGTGGAGGACGCGCGGGCGGCGGCCCGCGTCCACGACCTGAGACTGGTCCCTGCGGCGGTCCGGTTCCTCTCGTGCGAACCCCTCCTCGGCCCGATCGAAAACCTCCCCCTGGACGGCATCCACTGGGTCATCGTGGGCGGCGAGTCGGGTCCGGGCGCCCGCCCGATCCGGGCGGAGTGGGTCGACTCGATCTACGACCAATGCCGGGCCGCGGGCGTGCCTTTCTTCTTCAAGCAGTGGGGGGGAAGGTGGAAGTCCAGAACGGGCCGGGTCTTCCGCGGTCGGACCTACGACGAGATGCCCGTGCGCGCGAGGCTCGATGAAGTCCGTCCCCCCGCCGTGGCCGTCGAGGCCGAAGCGCGAACCCTCGCCTGATCGGAACTCGCGGCCGGTTCGTCCCATCCTCCCGCGGGGAGAGCCCCGCGGCTGCATGGGGACCGTCCGGACGGAGCGGGATCCGGAGATGCGCCGAGTAAGATGTTCCCGTGACCGAACCCGCGAAGAAGGCGCGCCCCCCCCGACGATCCCGACGAAGGACGAAGAGCCTCCTCGACCGGATCACGTCCGTCCCGGGCATCTTCGGCGGCAAGGCGATCATCCGGGGACACCGCCTCAGCGTGGAGGCCGTGCTCGCCATGCTCGAGGACGGAGCCACGGTCGAGGAGCTCCTCGCCGGTTACCCCTTCCTCGAGCCGGACGACATCCGCGCCTGTCTCGCCTACGCCCGCCGCCTGGTATCCCGGGAGCCGTCGGAAGCCCTCCAGGTGCGCGAGCGGTCTTGAGGGTCCTCGTCGACGAGTGCCTCTCTCCAGACCTCGCGCGTGCCCTGCGCGAAGAGGGGCACGATGTGGAGTCGGTACGAGAGGTTGGGCGGGGACTCAGGGACCAGGACGTCCTCGAGCTCGCCCATCGCGAAAGACGGGTCCTCATCACCTTCGACAAGGATTTCGGCGCCCTGGCCGTCGCATGGGCACGGCCGCATTCGGGCCTGTTGCGCCTGAGGCAGGTCTCCCCGCGCAAGCAGGCGGTCCTCGTCCCCGCTCTCCTTCGCCGATTCGCCGATCCCCTCCTCCGGGGTGCGCTGGTCACGCACCGCGCCTCGCGCGTCTCGGTCCGTGAGCCCGGCAGGTCGGCGGGCAGGCGAGAGTAGGTGAGGGGGGACTGACGGCCGAGCGCAGGAACGCGCCGGCTGCGCCTTCGTTGCTCGGGATGCTGCCTGCCGCCTCCAACGTGCCCGGCTTGGCGGCGGATACCGCACTCCAAGAAGATCCGGCGGCCCTCTGGTCGCCGAGCGAACGGGCCCGCGATCTCGAGAAGCAGGGACCCGGGAAGGGTCGCGGAGAGATTTCGCACGATCGGAACTGCCCAGCGCGCCCACCGCGAACGCGTGAGCGGCGGAGCGTGGTTGCGTCTTCGGTCTCTCCCTCCTCGACAGGGGACCCCGGAGATCGTCCACAAAGCTCGGCAACGTGGTCCCTTCCATCCTCCTCGCGGTCTCGACGGCCGGCGACCTCCTCGCCTCGCCGGAGCTCCAGACGGAGTAGCGTGAGTCGACCGAGCGGATCCGCGTCATGCGCGAGAGCACGAGCCGTCGGCGCGAGGTCCAGACTTGTGGCGACCTAGAGGGGCGGCGGCTGAGGACAATCTCACCCCGGGCCCGTCATCCGGAGGACAGGGGGAGAGCTGGGAGCAAGGGCTCCTCGATCGGAAGGACCTCGTCGTCGACTTCGCGCGCGACCTCGCCGTCCCCGTCGGCAGCCGCACCCTCGGAATGACCGAGAGCCGCATGGCGAAGGCGAGGGAGGAGCCGACGCGGGATGCCCACGTGGCTCGAAAGCCCGGGCTCGCCGCCGGACACATCCACGAGTTCGATCCTCTCACCCTCGAGTCCTCGGTGCCGATCTGACGCGAGACAGTACCTGGGACCACGGTTTCGATCCCGCGTAACGGTCTTGATGACCGTTACGAGAAGGCGTAACAGTCTCAATGACCGTTACGACGAAGTGAAACCGTCGCGCTCCCTCGTCGATGCAGCACCGACGGGTCAGAAGAGGGTTGCCCGAAACGGGCGGGTGCCCGGCTCTCCCCCGACGGCGAGGATTCCCATCCGCGACGTCCCGAACCGAATCGATCCAGGGGCACTCCCGGCCCATCACCGCGTATGCGCCCTCCTGCCCACCTTCCTCGGGTCGCGTGCAGCATTCGCCGCGCCGGCCGTTTCCCCCGGCATCGCCCGCGAGATTCGCCGATGACACGCTATCTGGACTCGCCTCCCCTGAACCGCCAAGCTCGACGGAACCCGAGCCGCTCCGCTTCCCGCACAGTTGCGACATAGCACTCGCCCGGAATCGTACCTATCGCAGTTCGATCGTATTGCTGATCAAACGGCAAGTGGTAAATCCGCTCCTTCGTAGAGCCGTTTACGTTGCACTTGACCATCGGCGCGGGGCGCGCCTTGGTCCTCAACTCCGATTCAAGCGCGAGATCCCTTGCATGGTCCACCTCCGCAATGAATTCAGCCAACCATCTCCTTCCCTGGCAGAAGCCAACCCGGAAGGCCTCCTCGCGCGCAAGCACAACTCGTTCCCGTTCCTCAAGTTGCCTTTTCCTCCGGTGCTCCTCGGCGGTTGCCTTGAGGGTCACCGAGAGCCCGGCGGCTGTGCCGAAAACCACAACAAGGTTGACAAGGTACCAGAACACGCGGACTACTCCCGCTAGACTGGGGTTCTTGGAACCGCAGCCCGAGCGCAGAATGCGAACGCGGACTCGGCCTCATTGCGGGGCCCACGAGCATTCCTTCCGAGGGATCTCCTCCCCGTTCGCCCTCGCCACACTCCGCTGTCCACCTCGCTACCCGACGCCGTTATTGGATCCTCGAATGCCTGCCCTCGTTGAGTTCGTCGCCCTTGCTGTTGCCCTAAGGCCCCCCGCCACCCAATCCGTCCCCTTCGCGACCCGGTCGTTCCACGACTCGGACCCCCCCGGCCCCCCGACCTCCTGCATCGTGATGCACCCCTGCACGGGGCACACGAGGGCGCAGAGATTGCAACCGACGCACTCAGGGACGTCGACGAACGGGACGAACCGCCCGGGCATCGAGCCCGGAGCCTTGACCGCGACGGCCGGGACGGTCGCCGGCACATGGGTATGCCCGGCGTAGCGAGCCTGCGCCTCGGTGCGGCCTGGCAAGTGGATGCACTGGTGCGCGCCGTCCATGCAGGCCGTGTAACAGAGATAGCAGCCGATGCACTTCGCCGGGTCGATGATCGCCTTGATCCGGTAGTTGAGGTCGAGGTCGCCCCACTCCTTGAACGCCGGGACGGCGGCGCCGCGGAGGTCGTTCACGGACTTCAGGCCCTTTGCGTCGAGGTAGTCGTTCAGCCCCTCGACCATGTCCTCGACGATCCGGAAGCCGTAGTGCATCACGGCGGTGCAGACCTGGACGCTCGTCGCGCCGAGCGCGATGAACTCGGCGGCATCGCGCCAGTCGGAGATGCCGCCGATGCCGGAGATCGGGAGGCGCTTCGTCCCCGGGTGCCGGGCGAGGCGGCCGACCATGTGGAGCGCGATCGGCTTCACGGCCGGGCCGCAGTAGCCGCCATTGGTCGATGCGGCGCCGACGCGGGGAAGAGGGACGAGGCGGTCGAGGTCGACCCCCATCAGGGACTGGATCGTGTTGATCAGGGAGAGGCCGCGCGCGCCCCCCTGGACCGCGGCCTCGGCGGGCTCGGTGATGTCGCCGACGTTCGGCGTGAGCTTCACGAGGACCGGCGTCTTCGCGTACTCGACCGCCCATCGCGTGATCTCCGCGAGGACCTTCGGCTCCTGGCCGACGGCCGAGCCCATCCCCCGCTCGCACATCCCATGCGGGCAGCCGAAGTTGAGCTCGAGCCCGTCGGCGCCCGCGTCCTCGGCCTTGGCGATGATTTCCCTCCACTCCTCCTTCGTCTCGACCATGAGGGAGACGACGAGGGCGTTCTTCGGCCAGCGCTTCTTCACCTCGGCGATCTCGCGGAGGTTCTCCTCGAGCGGCCGGTCGGTGATCAGCTCGATGTTGTTGAACCCGATCATCCGCCGGTCGCCGTAGTCGATCGACCCGAACCGGCTGTTCACGTTCACGATCGGGTTGCCGAGCGTCTTCCAGACCGCCCCCCCCCATCCCGCGTCGAACGCGCGCAGCACCTGAGCCGCGCTGTTCGCCGGCGGCGCAGAGGCGAGCCAGAAGGGATTCGGGCTCCGAATCCCCGCGAAGTCGATCGAGAGGTCGGCCAGGGTCAGTCTCCTCGTCCGGAGGGAAACCCCTCCAGCGCGCCGAGCATGTTCCGAGCCGCGATCCTAGCCTCCGCGGGTGCGTTCACCACCACCCTCCGCCATCCACGCGGTTCCCCTCCGGCCCTGCGAGTTCCCAGGTTCGCGAGGTCCCGCTTCCCTGCACCGGCCCCCGATCCCAGGCCCGGAGGTCCAGGTCCTACGGGCCCCGCTGCGCGAAGCAGAGGACGAGACCGTTGCAGTCGCGGACGACGAGTTCCCGGCAGCCGTACGACCGGAGGACGGGCCCCTCGGCGACATCGGCGCCTCGTCCCCGATACTCGCCGGCGAGGGCGTCGACGTCGTCCACCCAGACGTACGCGTTGTAGCCGACCCCGTCCGGCGCGCGCCTCGCGCGGGAAGGATCGAGCGCCCTGCCGAGCTGGATCACGACGCCGTCGCGATTCGCCTGCGTGAAGACCGGCGGATCTCCGAAGGTTCCGTCGAGCCGGAACCCCAGCACGTCGCGGTAGTGCTCGGCGGTCCGGACGAGGTCCGCGACGCGGAACTGCGGATGGATCCCTAGGAATCTCGGCTGGCGCATGCTCATGCGCGCTCGGCTCCACTCGGCGGCCCGGCGCACGGCGGCTTCCCCGCAGGCGCGGTCGCGCCTTGTCCGAGCCTCGGCGCGATCGTCTCGACGGCCTCCGAGGATGTCACGACCGGGACGACCTCGAACTCCACGAGGTCGCTCCAGTGGACGATCCAACGATCGATCAGCTTCGGGTCCTCGCACTCCATGAGCTGATAGCATCGCAGCAAGTCCGCGGACACCCAGCTACTCACGTATCGGAGCCCTTCGGGGGCGAGCCGTCCGCTCTCCCGAAAGCGGCGGTAGACGGGAACGGCGTCGCCGCCGCGAAAACGCTCGACGATCATGTAGAGCATCTTGGCATCCTCGTGCGATCCAAGCGGCGACGCGCCCGCCTACGCCGGGTTCGACGGACCCGTGCTCGCCCTCGGGAGAGCGTCAAGGGCGCGGAGCATGTCGCGGACGGCCGTCTTCGATTCGGCGACGGCGTTCACGACCTCCTTCCCCCCGTTGACGCAGTCCCCCCCGCTCCAGACCTTCGGGTTCCCGGTCCGGTGGGTCGCGGGGTCGACGACGATCCGGCCCTTGGGGTCGAGCTCGACGCCGGGGAAGGCCCGCGCCATGTCGGTTGCCCTCGACTGGCCGATCGCGACGGCGATCAGGTCGGCCGGGATCCGCTCGTCGGATCCCGGGACCGGGCTGCCGTCCTTCGCGACGGCGACGCGGAGCGATCGGACCCGGCCGTCGGGCGCCCGGAGGATCGCGAGCGGGACGCGGTTCTCGAGGAGGACGACGCCGTCGCGGCGCGCGTGGTCCATCTCGTGGCCGTAGCCCTTCATCTCGGATTCCGAGCGGCGGTAGACCATCGCGACGAAGGGGATGCCGAGAAGGCGGAGCTCGTGCGCGGCGTCGATCGCGGTGTTGCCGCCCCCGACGACGAGAGCCTGGGCGACGCCGTTCAGGCGGAAGGCGGCGTCGCTCTTGATCCGCTCGATCAGGTCGACCGCGCCGAGGACGCCGGGGCCCTCCTCGCCGGGGATGCCGAGGCTCGAGTCGGCGCCGAGGCCGAGGCCGAGGAAGACCGCGTCGAATGCGGCGAGGAGCCGGGCCGGGGAGAGGCTCCCGGGGTCGGAGCCGACCGCCGTTCCGGTGCGGATCTCGACTCCGAGGGACCTGACCCACTCGACCTCGAAGAGGGCGTCGTCGACTTGGAACTTGTACGGCGCGATGCCGAGGGAGTTGAGGCCCCCCGGGACCGACTTCCGCTCGAAGATCGTCGACGCGTGCCCCTCGAGCGCGAGGAGCGCCGCTGCGGCGAGGGAGGCGGGGCCCGCGCCGACGAGGGCCACCTTCCTTCCCGTCGGCGGCTTGGGAGAGAAGAGGGGGACGTGGTCCCGGAGGATCGACTCCGTCGCGAACCGCTGGAGCCTTCCGATCTGGATCGGGGGCCTTCCCCAGGCGTTGTAGACGCAGGCCCCCGCGCAGAGGACCTCGACCGGGCAGACGCGCGCGCAGGAGTAGCCGAGCACGTTCGCCGAGAGGATCGAGCGGGCCGCGCCCTTCCGGTTTCCGGTCGCGATCTTCCGAATGAAGGCCGGGATGTCGATCGCGGTCGGGCAGCCCTGGATGCAGGGCGCGTCGACGCAGTAGAGGCAGCGGTTCGCCTCGGCGATCGCCTCCCCTTCGGTGTAGAGGGGCTTGTAGTCCTCGAACCGCTGCTCGAGCCGGTCGGGAGGGAGAGGGCTCGGCTCGGGCAACCCTAGGCCTCCATCGCCGCGAACGACTCGCGAAGGATCTTCAATCCCTCGTCGATCTCGGCGGCCTGGATCGTGAGCGGCGGGGAGATCCGGACCGTGTTCCCGTAGAGCCCGCCCTTCCCGATCAGGAGCCCCCGCTTCTTGGTCTCCTCGAAGAGGCGCGCCACCGCTTTCGGGTGGGGCGTGCGGTCCTTCCTCGTCTCGTCGACCACGAGTTCGAGCGCCTGCATGAGGCCCATCCCGCGGACCTCGCCGATCGTCCGGGGGTGCCTCTTCTGGAGCTCGACGAGACCCTGGCGCAGCCGCTCCCCCTGCCGGGCCGCGTTCTTGGGGAGGTCGTGTTCCCGGAGATACCCGATCGTCGCGTTCGCGGCGGTGCAGGAGATCGGGTTCCCGCCGAACGTCGAGAGGGTGAGCCCCTTGAACGCGTCGGCGACCGCCGGCGTCGCGATCGTCGCGCCGAGGGGGAAGCCGTTCGCGATCCCCTTCGCCATCGTCATCACGTCGGGCTCGACGCCGAAGTTCTCGATCCCCCACATCTTCCCCGTCCGGCCGAACCCGGTCTGGACCTCGTCGGCGATGAAGACTCCGCCGTACCGGCGCACGATCTCGACGGCGATCTCGAAGTACTCCTTCGGCGGCGTGATGAACCCCCCGACGCCCAGGATCGGCTCGGCGAGCATCCCGGAGACGCGCCCCGTCGTCGTGGTCCGGATCAGCTCCTCGATGTCCTTCGCGCAGGCGACGCCGCAGGAGGGGTACTCGAGCTGGAGCGGGCAGCGGTAGCAGTAGGGCGCGGGGGCGTGCTTGATCGTCCCGACCTGGGTCGGGAGGACGCGCCAGGGGGCGTGGGCGGTCAGGGACTGGGCAAGGAGCGAGCGGCCCGAGTAGCCGTGGCGGAGGGCGACCAGCTCCGCGTTCCCGGTCGCCACCTGGGCGAGCATCACCGCCGTCTCGTCCGCCTCGGTGCCGGAGGCGGTGAAGAAGCACTTCGAGAGCCGGCCGGGGGTGATCGAGGCGAGCGTCTCCGCGAGGGAGACGATCGGGAGGGTCGGGTAGACCGTCGAGACGTGGCCGAGGCGGCCCATCTGGGCGGTCACGGCGCCGTTCACCTCCGCGTTCCCGTGCCCGACCGAGATCGAAAGGATCCCGCCGAAGAAGTCGAGGTAGGAGCGCCCGTCGAGGTCCTTCAGCCTCACCCCCTTCCCCTCGGCGAGGACGACGGGCTCCTCGTAGTAGTTGAAGGTCCCGAAGAGGAACTCCTTGTGCTTCGCGCGGACGGTTCGGCTGTCCATCGTCAGGGGTTCCTCATGGGGTTTCGAAGGCCGCGAGGTGCTCGGGGTTCGGGAAGGTCGGAGAGGCGACAGGGTAACCCCTCCGGGGAGGACGCGGGGAGGGGTGCGACGGGCGTGGTCCGGAATCCGGCGGGCTCGATTACACTCCCCGCCCCCCCTCGAAGGAGAAAGACATGGCCCGCTCGTTTTCCATCCGGTCGGGCGCCGCCGGGTTCGCCGGAGGCCTCGCCCTGGCCGCCGCGGTCGCCCTCGGCCTCGGCGCCCGCACCCCGTCCCAGCACGCGGAGGCCAAGGCCGGGGAGAAGAACTTCGCCCCGGTCGAGAAGATCCACCTTTACCTGTGCGCGTTCCACGTGGCGAAGGAGAACCCCTCCTTCCAGGTCGAGGCCCACCACTACTGCTCTCCGGTCTCCGAGGAGGTCCACCAGTGCGTCGTCTTCGACTCGAAGGAGGCGGGCGCGAAGCTCCTCGGCGTCGAGTACATCGTGAGCGACCGGGTCTACCGCACGATCCCCGAGGCGGAGAGGAAGTACTGGCACCCCCACGCCTACGAGATCCTCTCGGGGCAGCTCGTCGCGCCGAACCTGTCGAAGGATGGGGACGAGGTCTTCCCCGGGCTGATCACGACCTGGGGGAAGACCTTCCACACCTGGCGCGACCCTTCGACCGCGCTGCCGCTCGGGGAGCCGCTCTTGATGTGGTCGGCGAACGGCGACGGGCAGATCGCGAAGCCCTTGATCGACAAGCGCGACGCCCAGTTCGGGATCTCGAGCGCGGCGATCCGCGAGCGGCGCAAGGCCTGGGGCTACGAGGTCCCGCAGATCCCGCCGGCGAAGTCGATCGACGAGGTCGGCCGCCAGTGGACGCCGAGCGGTCCCGACGAGCCGACGAAGAAGAAGTAGAGCGCGGTCCTCCGAGGCCGGAGGTCTCCCTCCGCGCGGACCGTGCAGCCGTCCGCAGGATCAAACTCGGTGCCGGACCGTCTCCTCGGCCCAAGCGCTCATCCCCGCTGCGACGAGGAGCCGGCGGACGCTTCCGGCCGGCCGCGCGAAGAAGACCGCGAGGAGAGCGCAAGAGACGATCACCCCCATCCACCCCGCGATCCCGAGGACCGAGTAGCGCAGGTCGCCGAGCGCCGGGCCGAGGACGCTCGCGAGACTGAACGCCCCGGTCGCGACCATGCTCGCCCGGATCGCCGACCGCAACGGCCCGCCTCGGAACGCGGCCGACGCGAGGAGGAAGGAGAGGCCGAGCAAGGGGCCCCACGCGAGGAAGTCGACCGCGAGCGACGCCGAGGGCCATCGCGAGGAGAGGAGAACGCCCGGCTCCGCGCCAGGCCCGACCTGCCGCACAACCGTGAGGCGGACGAAGTGGTTCGCGCAGGTCAGGGCCGCGAAGACGGAGGCGAGGGCGAGCGCCGCGAGGGTCGCCGTCTTCCTGTCGGACGGCGCCCAGGTATGGAGCGCTGCCATCAGGACGACGAGGAGCGGAGCGCCGAGGAGGACGAGGACCTCGAGGACCGTGAGGAACGGCTCCGACGGCTCGAGCGCGGAGCCCACGGGGTGAGGGGCACGCGACGCGAGCCACGCGATCCCGGTCCCGAGGTAGGCGAGACCGACGACGACCACGCCCGCGGCCGACGCGAAGCCCAGCCGATGCCCGACCGGCGAGAGGAGGTGCGCGGTCGGGATCGTCGAGGTCGGGGACAAGGGGGCGGATCCGGAAGGGGGCGGAGTCCTCGAACGGGTCGAAGCGGGGAGAGGGTAACCCCCCGGGGGAGGTCGCCGCGAGCGGGCTTCGCGGGAACGGGATCACGCGCCGCCGGCCGGGGAGGTTCGGGCGCCCGGGAGGCTCCGGCTTTGGAAGAGGAACCAGCCCGACCGCGGCCATCGGGATGCCCAGCGGGAGAACGGCGAGGTCCGGATCCAAGGGGGACATCCGAGCCGGTCCCTCAGCACGTCGCGCGGCGGAGGTAGCGCCCGCGGCCGGGCTTTCCGACGAACTTCCCCTTCTCGACGATCACCTCGCCCCGCGAGAGGACGGTCTCGGAGACCCCCTTCACCCGCCGTCCCTCGTAGGGGTTGTAGTCGACCTTCATGTGGTGGGTCTTCGCGGAGAGCACGGTCTCCGCGTTCGGGTCGAAGACGACGAGGTCGGCGTCCGAGCCGGGCGCGATCGTCCCCTTCCGAGGGAAGAGGCCGAAGATCTTCGCCGGCGCCGTCGAGGCGATCTCGATCCAGCGGTTGAGCCCGATCCTCCCCGCCGCGACGCCGCCGTCGTGGAGCAGGCTCATCCGCGTCTCGATCCCCGGCGCTCCGTTCGGGATCTTCCGGAAGTCGTCCTTGCCGAGGACCTTCTGGTCCTTCATGCAGAAGGGGCAGTGGTCGGTCGAGACGACCTGGAGGTCGTTCAGGCGGAGCCCCCGCCAGAGGTCCTCCTGCTTCTCTTTCGCCCGGAGCGGCGGGCTCATCACGTACTTCGCCCCGTCGAAGCCCGGCTCCTCGTAGTTCTCGCGGGAGAGGAAGAGGTACTGCGGGCAGGTCTCGGCGAACGCGGCGACGCCGCGGTGGCGCGCCTCCGTGACCTGCTCGAGGGCCTCCGCCGCCGAGAGGTGGACGATGTAGATCGGGACCTCCGCCACCTCGGCGAGCGCGATCGCGCGGCCCGTTGCCTCGGCCTCGAGGCGCGCCGGCCGCGTGATCGCGTGGTACTTGGGCGCGGTCTGCTTCCTCGCCACCGCCTGCTCGGCGATCACGTCGATCACCGGGCCGTTCTCGGCGTGCATGCAGATCGTCGCGCCCAGCTCGCCCGACCGCTGGAGCGTCCGGAAGATCGAGGCGTCGTCCATGTAGAAGACGCCCGGGTAGGCCATGAAGAGTTTGAAGGAGGTGACCCCCTCGCGGACCATCTCCCCCATCTCCTTCCGGAGCGCCTCGGTCGACTCCCGCAGGATCAGGTGGAAGCCGTAGTCGATCGCCGCCTTTCCCTCCGCCTTCCCCATCCAGGTCTCCCACGCCTGCCGGAGCGTCCCCCCCCTTTCCTGGATCGCGAAGTCGACGACCGTCGTCGTCCCGCCGAAGGCGGCGGCGATCGTCCCGCTCTCGAAGTCGTCGGCGGATTTCGTCCCCCCGAAGGGCATGTCGAGGTGGGTGTGGACGTCGATCCCGCCCGGGATCACGTACTTCCCCGACGCGTCGATCGACGTGTCGACCTGGATCCTCGAGAGGTCGGTCCCGACCTGCGCGATCCTCTCCCCCTCGATCAGGACGTCGCCGCGGTAGTGGTCGACCGCCGTGACGACGGTTCCGCCCCGAATCAAGGTTTTCATCGCGACGACCGTCCTTCCTTCAAGGTCCCGGCGGAGTAGGCGGCGCCCAGGAATCCGAGGAATCCTGCGACCGCCGCCAAGAACGGCGCCCGGGACGGGATGAGCCCGACCCAGGAATCGAACATGAGGCTTCGACCTTCGTTCGTGGAGAGGAAAGCCCTATCCTCCGCGCCGCTTCGGGTCCATTCGTCGAAGGGGTTTTGCCGCACGCCTTCCGGAAACACGTAGGGGAGCGCGTAGATCGCGACCGGCACGAGTATCCCCGCGAGAGTCCCCGCGACGACACCCGCCAAGGCGCCGGCCCGGATTGACCTCGAATGTCGGGTCCCCAGCATTCCTCCGAGGCAACAGACGACGGCGCTGACCACGATCATCATGCCGGCCAGGGTCGGTCCGCCTAGGTCCGTGAAGTAGCCGACGGCGACGAACGCCACGCAAGTCGCGAGCATGACGAGCCCCGTCGCGAGGCCGCAGCGGGCCGCCGACTTCAGGACAAATCGATCGATCTGGTTCCCGCCGGCGACGGCCGACGCGTTCACGGGAGGAGCTCCGAGAGTTCCTCGTACGTCTCGGGCCGCCGGTCGCGGAAGAACTGCCAGGTCCGGCGCACCTCCTCGATCTGGTCGAGGTCCATCGTCGCGACGATCAGCTCGTCCCTGTCCTCGGATCCCTCGGCGAGGACCTTCCCTCGCGGGTCGCAGAAGTAGGAGGAACCGTAGAACCTTCCGATGTTCCAGGGGGGCTCGACGCCGACGCGGTTGATCGCGCCGACAAAGTAGCCGTTCGCGACCGCGTGCGCCGGCTGCTCGAGCTTCCAGAGGTACTGCGAGAGCCCGGCGACCGTGGCCGAGGGGTTGAAGACGATCTCCGCGCCGTGGAGGCCGAGGAGGCGCGCCCCCTCGGGGAAGTGGCGGTCGTAGCAGATGTAGACCCCGATCGTGGCGAAGCGCGTCTTGAAGACCGGATAGCCGAGGTTCCCCGGCTTGAAGAAGTACTTCTCCCAGAAACCCGAGGTGTGAGGGATGTGGGTCTTCCGGTACTTCCCGAGGTAGCGGCCGTCGGCGTCGAGGACGGCCGCCGCGTTGTAGTAGACCCCCGCCATCTCGCGCTCGTAGAGCGGGACGACCATCGCCATCTTGTGCTTCGCGGCGATCTTCGCGAGCCGCTCGACGGTCGGCCCCGGGATCTCCTCGGCGAGGTCGCACCAGCGCGAGTCCTGGCTCGGACAGAAATAGGGGCCGTTGAAGACTTCCTGGAGGCAGAGGACCTGCACCCCCTTCCGCCCCGCCTCCTCGATGAACGGCAGGTGCTTCTCGAACATCGCCTCGCGGACCTTCCCGATCGGCGCGGCGGGGTCGTTGACCGCGTTGCTGCACTGGATCAGTCCGCCGAGGACGGTGCGGGGCATCTAGGTCGGTTCTCCTCCGGGCCTACCGGAGATGGATCCTCTCTCGTCGTTCGGCATCCGCAGGAGGACGGAGGATACACCGACCCGTCACCACGAGCGGGACTGTGCCCAACCGCGGCGGCATGGCCGTTGCTCACGCCTCGTCGCGATCCCTGCGCGGCGCTCCCCGGACCCCCGAGGGTCCCTTCGCGGAACCCGACCCACGGGGAGCGGACCTCGACGCCCGTCGCTCCCCCCCGTTGGAGACGGAGAATCGACCATGAAGCGGATTTTTTTCTCCCCGGCGACCCTCTCGATCCTCTGCGCCCTCGCCGCCGCCCAGGCCCCCGTCCTCTCGCCTCTCCAGCTCCTCCCGGGCGACGGCGCGATCGGGCCGGCCGCAGGAGAGCAGCGCTCCCCCGCGCTCGTCCCCGGCGGGAGCGGATTCCTCGCCGTCTGGCAGGACGGGCGCACCGATCTCGTGGCGGATCTCCTCCCCGGCCAGGGAGGATTCGACGTCTACGCGGCGCGGCTCGACCCCCTCGGGGCCCCGATCGACCTCCTCCCGATCGTCGTCTCCGAGACCTTCGGCGACCAGACGCGCCCGCGCGCCGCGTGGAACGGGCAGGACTGGCTCGTCGTCTGGGTGAACCAGGAGCCGACGCCCTTCTACTACGCGCCGGCGATCCGGGCGGCGCGCGTCTCCGCGGCGGGACTCCTCCTCGACACGACCCCGATCCTCCTCCCCGTCCCCGCGAACATCGGGCAGGACCTCCTCTTCGGCGTCGCGAGCGACGGGAGCGGCTGGCTCGTCGTCTGGAAGGACTTCGTCGGGGCCACGGCCGTGATCCGAGGCTCCCGCATCTCCTCCCAGGGAACCCTCCTCGACACGACCCCGGTGACGCTCGCCTTCCCGCCGAGCCAGCCCTACAACGGCGACGTCGTCTTCGGGCACGGCGCCTATCTCGTCGTGTGGAGCCACTGGACGGTCGCGGGGAACGACGACGTCTTCGGCCGGCGCTTCACGCCGGCTCTCGCTCCCCTCGGAGGGACGTTCCCCATCGCGGCGGACGACGACTACGACGTCTGGCCCTCGGTCGCCACCGGCCCCGGCGGGTTCCTCGTCGCCTGGGAGAACTACAACACCTGCTGCGTCGGCGGGGGCGGCAAGGTCTTTGGCGCGCGCTTGAGCCCGACGGGACAGGTGCTCGACGCGGCCGGGATCCTCCTCTCCGCGACGACCGACGTCACGATCGGGCGATCCCCCTCCGCCTGCGCCGACGGTTCGCAGTGGTACGTCACGTGGACCTATGAATCCGGCGCGTCCCAGCAGCTCCACGCCGCGCGCGTCTCGGGCGCGGGCGCGGTCCTCGATCCCGGCGGGTTCCTCGTCCAGCCGACGGGCTCCTGGCAGACCGAGTCGGTCGTCGGCGCCGCGCCCGGGGGCGGGGCGCTCGTGGCCTGGACCGACGACCTCGCGGGAGGGGTCGACCCCTACGACGTCTTCGCCGCCCCCCTGACCTCGGGCGGGCAGGCCGGCGCCGCGACGTGCGTCACCCTCGGCGCGCCGGCCCAGGTCCGCCCCCGCCTCGCGTGGTCCGGGAGCGACTACCTCGCCGTCTTCACGAGCCGGACGTCGGGGAGCAACCGGATTCTCGGCCAGCGCCTCGACCCCTCGGGGAACGCGATCGACGCGATCCCCTTCGAGGTCGCGGGAGCGAGCACGGCGCTCCGCTTCCCCGCGATCGCGTGGGACGGGAACGAGCACCTCGTCGTCTGGAGCGAGGGCTCGACCGTCCTCGGCCGGCGCCTCGACGCGACGGGGACGCCCCTCGACGCCTCCCCCTTCCCGGTGATGCCCGGATCCGCTCCCGACGTCGCCGCGCTCGGCGGGGACTTCCTCGTCGTCGCCACGCACGCCCCTTCGAATCCCCAGTACCGCTTCCCGTTCGCCGCGCGGGTGCGCGGCTTCGACGGGCTCGTCCTCGACCCGACCCCGGTCCAGCTCGGCCAGTTCTTCGCCCTCGCCCCGAAGGTGGCGACCTTCGGAGGTCAGTGGATCGCCGCCTGGGAGCGCCACTTCTCCCACGACGATCCGCATGCGAACGTCCACGCCGCGTTCGTCACCGCGTCGGGGACGACGCCCGGAGAGTTCGCGCTGACGGGGGGATCGGTCTACCACAACGCGGTGGCGGTCGCGTCCGACGGCGCGAGCGCCCTCGTCGCGTGGGCCGACAACTCCCCCGACATCCAGAGCGCGAACCTGTCCGCCCGCCGCGTCCTCCCGGGCGGGTCGATGCTCCCGATCTTCTCGATCAACGCCTCCGCCAACGTGCAGGCCTTCCCCGCCCTCGCGTGGGACGGCGCGGAGTTCGTCGCGGCGTTCGAGGACCACCGGAACGCGGCCCTCTTCTTCGACCTGCGCTCGGACCTCTTCGGCGCGCGGGTGGACGCCGCGGGGACGCTCCTCGACCCGACCGGGTTCGCGGTCGCGGCTGGAGCCGCCCCGCAGATGAACCCCGCCGTGGCCGGCGGGTCCGCCGGCAGCGCGGCGATCGCCGGGGCGCACTTCGGCTCCGGGTCCCCGTACGCCTCCTACCGCGTGGGCCTGCGGATCCTCGACCCGCCCAGCCCCTGCGCGGGATCCTTCGCGACCTACGGGTCGGGCCTCCTCGGGACCGGGGGCTTCGTGCCGGCCCTCGCCGGGACCGGATGCCCGACGATCGGCTCCACGATCGCGTGGACGATCTCCTACGGCCGGGGCGCGGCTCCCGGTCTCCTCGCTTACGGGGCCTCCCCGGCCTCCGCCCCGATCCTCGGAGGGACGGCCCTCGTGACCCCGCTCCTCTTCTTCCCCTTCGCGCTCGGAGGAACGCCGGGGGCGGCCGGCGCGGGCTCGACGACGTTCGGGATCGGCGTCCCGAACGACCCCGCCTTCGCCGGGACGGCGCATTACACGCAGGCGATCGTGCTCGACCCGCTCGCGCCGCAGGGGCTCGCGTTCACGGCAGGGCTCGTGACGCAGGTCGAGTAACCCGGCGAGAGCGTTCCATCGGAGGGGCGGGGCCGTCCCCGCCCCTCTCGCCGCCGCCGGCTAGAACCACCTCGTGATCACGACCTTCTTCTCGGTGTAGAAGTCGACCGCGGCGTCGCCGTTCGCCTTCGTGTCCCCGAAGAAGGACCCCTTCGCGCCGCCGAAGGGGAAGAAGGCCATCGGCGCGGCGATGCCGACGTTGACGCCGATCATCCCGGGCGCCGCCCGAAGCTTGTACGCGCGGGCGTGCTTGCCGCTCGAGGTGTAGATCGAAGAGGCGTTCCCGTACTCGCTCGCGTTCACGAGCGCGATCGCCTCGTCGAGCCCCTCGGCCCGCATCAGGCAGACGACCGGCCCGAAGATCTCCTCCCTCGCGATCGTCATCTCCGGACGGACCTCCTCGAAGATCGTCGGGCCGACCCAGTTCCCGTCCGGGAGGGAGGGGACGGTCAGTTCCCTCCCGTCGAGGAGGAGCCGCGCCCCTTCCTTCACCCCCACGTCGACGTAGGAGAGGACGCGGTCCTTGTGGCGGGAGGAGATCACGGGGCCCATCGTCACCCCCGGTTCGGCGCCGTTCCCGACGCGGATCGACCTCGCCGCCGCGACGAGCCCGTCCCGCACCTTCCCGTAGGCCTCCCCCACCCCGACGACGATCGAGCCCGCGAGGCAGCGCTGCCCGGCGCAGCCGAAGATCGAGTCGCAGACGTTCTGGACCGCGCGCGGCAGGTCCGCGTCGGGCATGACGACGATGTGGTTCTTCGCGCCGCCGAGGGCCTGGACGCGCTTGCCGTTCTCCGCGCAGGTCCGGTAGACGTGGCGCGCCACGGCCGAGGAGCCTACGAAAGACACGCCGCGGACCTGCCCGTGCGTGCAGAGCGCGTCGACCACCTCCTTCGCTCCGTTCACGAGGTTCGCGACCCCGGGGGGGAGCCCCGCCTCGGCGAGCAGCTCGAAGATCCGCCGCTGCGAGAGAGGAACCTGCTCGGAGGGCTTCAGGACGAAGGTGTTCCCGCACGCGATCGCGTAGGGGAGGAACCAGAGGGGGACCATCGGGGGGAAGTTGAACGGGGTCACCGCCGCGAAGACCCCGAGGGGCTGGCGAACCGCCTCGCAGTCGATCCCGCCCGCCACGTCCTCGAGCGTATTCCCCATCAGGAGGGTCGGGATCCCGCAGGCGTGCTCGACGTTCTCGATGCCGCGGCCGACGTCGCTCCTCGACTCGGCGAGGGTCTTGCCGTTCTCCCCCGTGCAGATCCGGGCGATCTCCTCCGCGTGCGCGTCGAGGAGGGCCTTCAACCGGAAGAGGACCCGCGCGCGCTGGACGGGGGGCGTCGCGCGCCAGGCGGGGAAGGCCTTTCCGGCGGCGCCGACGGCGTCGTCGACGTCCGACGCGGTCGAGAGGGGGACACGGGCAAGGAGCTCGCCCGTCGCCGGGTTCTTCACGTCGAGGAGCGCCGTCCCCCGGGAGGGGACCCAGTTCCCGCCGACGAAGTTCGGGAGGGTGGTGACCGTGGCTCGCTCCGCTCCTCGAGAGGGAACGGCCAGCCTACGCCGGGATCGCCGGCCGGGGAATATCGAGCGGGCCGGAGAGGGAGGCTCCCCGGCCCGCTCCGCGAGCGATCCCCGAGTCAGTGCACCGCCGCCTTCCTCATCGCCGAGAGGGCGAGGCCCGAGGGCCCGAAGCCGAGCTCCTGGAAGTAGGCGACGCCGCCGACGAGGGAGGGGTCGTTCGGGACGACGACCGAGAGCGATCCGCCCCCCGAGGCGTTGCAGGCGCCGCTCGCGACGAAGAACGCGAAGGAAAGGTCCAGGTAGACCGTCCCGAACGGCGTCGGAGCGCCGGGCGAGGGGAGGGGCGAGGCGAAGAGCGCCCAGGCGCTCCCCGGCTCCCCGTAGAGGCGGAACGCGAAAGGCGTCCCGATCAGCCCCGGCCCGTGGAACGTGAGGTCCGGCCAGTCGCGCTCGTCGGCGCCGAGGTCGACGGACGAGCCCGCCACGCGCGGGTCCCCGTCGACGTCGCTCGCCGCGAGGAGCGGATCGGCGACGCCCGCGTTCACGCACCCGCTCGCCGGGAGGAGGTGGAGGTCCCCCGCGACCGGGTCCGCGAAGAGCGGATCGGACGACATCGAGCCCACCCCCGCCGCGAGCGAGGGAGGGTCGTAGTTCACCGCGTTTCCGAAGACGTCGTTGTGGTCGAGCGTCAGGGTCGAGGGGTTCTGCGTCGAGTTCTGGATCCCGGCGACCCCGGAGAGGGTGACGATCGAGTTCCGCACGGTCGCGGTGGAGCCGTCGAAGATCGTGCCCTTCAGATTGCCCCGGAACGTGCAGTTGAGGACGGTGACGCCGGTCGAGCCGAAGCAGGACAGGGCGTCGTTCGCGTTGTTGGCGAAGACGCAGTTCCGGACGAGGACGTTCGCGTTCCCGGTCCAGAGGTGGAGCCCCCGCTCGTTCCCGGTGAACGCGCAGTTCTCGACGGTGATGCCGGACGCCGGGGTCCACCGGACGGCGCCGCCGTTCCACCAGCCGTTCGCGGAGCCCGTGACGGTGAACCCCGAGAGGGTCGAGCCGGAGCCGAGGACGACGACGTCGGAGGCGTGTCCGGCGTCGAGGATCGTCGGCCGGAACCCCTCCTCCGCGAAGAGGCTCGCGCCGTCGGGGATCGCGATCGGGAAGGTCTCGCCGTGGCCTGCGTCGTAGACGCCGCAGTAGACGTGGACCTTGTCTCCGGCGCTTACCCCTTGCGTCAGCGCGTACGTGATCGTCCGCCAGGGGTACGCGAACGTCCCCGTCCCCGTGACGTCGCTCCCCGCGTACGCGCTCACCCAGGTGTCGTTCGCCCGGACGGAAGCGCCCGCGGAGAGGCCCGCGAGCGCGAGGGCAGCCGCGTTCTTCGACATGACCGAACCTCCGTGGTCATCGACGCCCAGCGGAACGACGCGGAGGCTAGCGCGGGCCCCCCGACCTCGCCAGCGGGCGACGCTCGAGCGGCTTGGAGCATGCTCGCCCTGCAACCCTTTCGGGTTCGCGCGTCATTCCTGGGGAACGAATTCGTCGCGAGAGCGAGGACCCCTCGTTCCCGGCAGACGTGAAGGCGAAGGCTCGAGAGAACTTGGAGGCCGCCCTGCGGCTGCTCGACCTCGGCCTGCTCAATGCCGCGGCGAGTCGTCTCTACTACGGGGCGTTTCAGGCCGCGATCCATGCCCTCGACGAGAAGAGACGGACTCCGCTCGAATCGCGCCGGGGCGCCCGGGGCTGGAGCCACGAGAAGGTCGAGGAGCACGTTGCGGAGATTCGGGGTGAGAGGGAGGATCGGGCTCTGTTCGACGACTCGAGGAGCCTCCGCGAGACGGCAGACTACGGACCGAGCTCCGTCACCCGGCAGGATCTCGATCACCTCCGGCACGACGCGGAGCGGTTCATCCGGCAGTTGACCTGATGAGGGACGTCCGCTTCTCCGCCCTGAAGCGCGCCGTGGAGTCGCGCTGGCCCGGATGCCGGGTGGTCTGGGAGCCGTACCGCTCGCCCGACGATCCGTCGATATGAGGCTGGGTCCACCTCCTCCACGTCCGCGAGCGCGACCGTCACGCGGTGGACGATTTCGCCTACGAGCTCGCGAGGAGGCTCTTCCCCGGACCCCCCCGCTTCTTCGTGGGGGCGGTCCTCCCCGAGCACGAAGCTCATACTCTCCGCCGACTCGGACTCCCTTCCCGGCCCAAGCGGAACCGACGCCGCCGCGCGCCCGGCCGGAAGCTCGTCCGCGGCCGCCCGACTCCCGCCGGCGCGCGACGGCGCGCCCGGGCCTGATGGAGCACTGCGCGGGATTCCGCCCCCGGCGCCGGCACATGTCCCGGCGCGCGGCGAGAGGCGAACCTTCCCGTCCGACCGACGCCCTCGTCCGCGGTCTCGCCCTGTGACCCTTTCGGGCTCGTGCGTCGTATGGGAGGAGCGCTGGGCGGCCGCCAGGGTCCTCGCGCTCGACGGCGCCAACGTCTGCGAGCCCGATCTCGCCCCGGGGGCCTACGAGGTGGCGAGCGACCACCCCGGCCACGCCTTTCCCCGGCTGAAGGTCGAGGTGAAGCAGGGGGAGACGGCAGTCCTCGCCGTCCCGTTGCGCTGAGGAGCGCCCGAGGAACGGCCCCCCTCCCGACATCCGAAGCGGGCCGGGCCTCGTAACGGACTCCTGGAGCCGCAGGGTGGAGCCTGCGGAGGCGCCTGCCGCAACGGCGCGTCCGTCCCTCGATTCCTCCGCGCTCCCTCTGTACATCCCGCCGGGTCCGTCCGAGACGAACGACCGAACTCAAGACCAGGAGCCAACGTCCCGTGAAACCGTTCCGATCCCTCCTCGTCCGGGGCCTCGCGCTTTCCCTCGCCGCGCCCCCGAGCGTCTTCGCGAGCAACCACCGCGAGGCCCCGATCACCGCCCTCGACCACAAGGCCGACATCACCGACCTCTACGCCTTCGTGAGCTACGCCCCCGGCCAGGCGCCGGGGACGCCTCCGTCGAAGGCGACGCTCGTCCTCTGCGTCGATCCCTTCCTCGAGCCGGCGAACGGCCCGACCCTCTTCCCCTTCGACCCGGGGATCCTCTACGAGATCCGGGTCGACAACGACCAGGACGCCCGCCCCGACGTGACGTTCCAGTTCCGGTTCGCCACGGAGTACCAGTTGCCGAACGTCTACACGGCGGTCGCGGGCGTCGGACCGAACGGCGCCTTCCAGCCCGGCACGACCAACCTCGTCGTCCCGCCGCGGATCGCCTCCTTCGACAATCCGGGGCTGAACCTCCGCCAGACCTACACGGCGACGATGTTGCGCCAAGGAGAGCCCCCCGTCCTCCTCTCGAACGGGGACGGCTCCCCCTTCTTCGCCGTTCCGGCCAACGCAGGCCCGCGCACGATGGACTACGACGCCCTCTTCTCCGCCGGGACCTACGCGCTCCCGAACGGGATCTCGCTCTTCGCCGGCACGACCGACGACGCCTTCTGGATCGACCTCGGCGCCGCCTTCGACACGGCGAACTTCCGCACTCTCGGGAGCGGCGTCCCGGGCGTCCTCACCCCGGCCGAGGACGCCTCGGCGAGCAACCTCGCGAGCGACACGGTCTCCGGATTCGCCGTGAACACGATCGCGGTCGAGGTTCCGATCGAGATGCTGACGAGCACGGGGAAGATCGAGCCCGCGACCTCCGCGGCGGCGACGATCGGCGTCTGGGGGACGACCTCGCGGCAGAAGGTGACCGTCCGGCGCTCCCCCCTCCCGGCCAAGGACCGCGGCGGCTGGCGCCAGGTCCAGCGGGTCGGGAACCCCCTGATCAACGAGCTCGTGATCGGCATCGGCTCGAAGGACCGCTTCTCGATGGACCGGCCGGAGAACGACGCGCAGTTCGCCTCCTTCTTCCTCGACCCCCCGATCGTCGGGATCGTCGAGGCGCTCTACGGCGGCGCGCTCGCCGTGCCTCCCGCCCCGCGGAACGACCTCCTCCCCCTCGTCACCTACGCCGAGCCGATCGCCGCGCCGGGCACGCCCGCGGGGCCGATCGCCGACCTCCTCCGTCTCAACACCGGCGTGTCGGCGACGCCTCCCGCCTCCGCGAGCCGGCTCGGCCTGATCGGCGGCGATCCGGCGGGGTTCCCGAACGGCCGGCGCCTCTTCGACGACGTGACGGACGTCACGCTGCGGGTCGCCGTCGGCGGCGTGCTCGTGAGCCCTCCCTTTCCGGGCTTCGCCGCGGGCGTCAACGACCGGCTCGGCGACGGCGTCAACGTCGACGACCAGCCCTACCACGACGCCTTCCCCTACGTCGGGTCCTGCCCGAGCGGGCGCAACCGCCGCCACGTCGACCCGGGCGAGCCGGGCGGCGGCCCCGTCAACTGACGGCGTCCCCCCCCTCCCTCGAAAGGACGGCCCACATGCACCCTCTCCCCCTCCTGGCGCTCCTCCTCTCGAGCCTTCTCCAGGAACCCGCGAAGCCCTCCCCCGCCGAGCGCGCGATCGAGCAGGCGAGGAAGGCGATCGAGAAGTCGCCCGGCAAGCCCCAGCCGTGGAACGCCCTAGCCCTTGCCTTCGCCCGCCGCGCGCGCGAGACCTCCGACCCCGCCTTCTACGAGAAGGGGGAGGAGGCCCTCGCGAGGTCCTTCGACCTCGCGCCCGAGGATTTCGAGGGGCGCAAGCTCGAGGTCTGGCTCCTCCTCGGCAAGCACCAGTTCGCCCGCGCCCTCGCGGAGGCGAAGGTCTTGAACCGCCGCGCCCCCGACGACCTCCTCGTCTACGGCCTCCTCGCGGATGCCTGCGCCGAGCTGGGCAAGTACGACGAGGCGGAGAAGGCGGTCCAGTGGATGCTCGACCTCCGCCCCGGGAACGTCCCCGCGCTCACGCGCGCCGCGTACCTGCGCGAGATCTTCGGCGACGTCGACGGCGCCCTCGACCTCATGAGCCAGGCCTTCGAGCAGGTGAACCCCGCCGAGGCCGAGGACCGCGCATGGATCCTCATCCAGATCGGCCACCTCCACCGCTCGACCGGGAGGCTCGAGCCGGCGGAGAAGGCGCTCGAGGGAGCCCTCGACCTCTTCCCCGGCTACCACTACGCCCTCGCCGAGCTCGCCCGGGTCCGCGCCGCCCAGGGCCGGGCCGCCGAGGCGGCGGACGTCTTCCGCCGCCGCCACGAGGCCGCGCCCCACCCGGAGAACCTCTTCGATCTCGCCGTCGCCCTCGAGCGGGCGGGAAAGGAGGAGGAGGCCGCCGCCTCGTTCGCCCGGTTCGAGCGCGAGGCGCGCCGGGAGATGGAGAGCGCGGACAACAGCAACCGCGAGCTCGTCTCCTTCTACGTCGACCACGCGCGCTCGAAGTCCTTCGGCAAGGAGGAGGGGCTGCGCATCGCCCGTCGCGAGGCGGCCCTCCGGCGCGACGTCTTCACTCTCGATGCCCTCGCATGGGCGCTCGGCGCCTGCGGCGAGATCCCCGAGGCGCGCCACGAGATCGAGGCCGCCCTCGCCCCCGGCATCCGCGACGCCAAGATCCTCTACCACGCGGGCGTCCTCGCGGCGAAGGCAGGGGACTGCGCCGCCGCCTCGCGCTACCTGCGCCTTTCCCTGGAGGCGAACCCCTCCTCGGAGGTCGCCGGCGCCGCGCGCGAGGCGCTCGGGACGACGAAGACCGCCGACGCGCGCTGACGGACTCTTCTTCGCGGGAGCCGGGGCCCGGAAGATCCTCCGCGCTCGCACCGGAGGAACCGATGACCCCGCTCTCCCTCGTCTTCGTCCTGCTCCCGCAGGAAAAGCCCGACTTCGTCTCCACCCGTTCCATGGACCGGATCAACTGGATGGAGTTCCGCGAGGTCGTCCCCTCGAAGATCCGGACCGTTCTCCTCCCGACCGGGACGCTCGAGCCGCACGGCGTCATCCCGAACGGCGCCGACAACCTCGCCCCCGCGGCCCTCGCCGAGGCGCTCGCCCGCCGGTTGAACGCCCTCGTCGCGCCGACCCTCCCCTACGGAATCACCGGGAGCCTCGGCGCGTACCCCGGCGCCTTCACCGTGAGCGAGGCGGCCTACCGGCCTTTCGTGCGCGACGTCCTCGAGGGGCTCGCGCGAAACGGCTTCCGGAACCTGATCGTGCTCAACGGCCACGGCGGCCCGCAGACCGACGTCCTGAACGAGGTCGCCGCGGAGGTGGCCTCCGCGAAGGGTGTGCGGACGCTCGTCCTCAACTGGTGGTCGACCTGCTCCGACGTGACGAAGGAGGTCTTCGGCGAGGACGGCGGCCACGCCGGGTGGAACGAGACGGCATTCCTCCAGGCGATCGCCCCCGACACCGTCCACCCGGAGCGCTACGCGGCGGACCTGGCCCTCCCCTACCCCCCGCGCGGAACTTGGTCCGCCTCACCCTTCCCCGCCTCGATCGGCCTCTATCGACCCGGCGAGGGCTACCCCCGCTTCGACGCGGCGAAGGCGAAGACCTACTTCGAGCGCGTGCGCGACCACGTCGGGGCTCTTGTCGAGGACGTGATGCGGAGGTGGGACGCGGCGGGGGTTTGACCGACGGCGCGCCGTTCCCGGCGACGCCGCGAATCCACGGCCGACCTCCCTACGGCATCTGGAATCCGACGTGCGTCAGGACGCAGCCGATCCCGAGAGGGCCGCTCGGGTCGTAGACCACTCCGCTCGCATTCAACCAGAAGCCGTGCAACGCGGGGTCATTCGGGATCGGCACGGTCACCGAGCCCTGCCCGTTGGCGTTGAGCGTCCCCCCGATCCCGGCTGCGACGCTCGCGAAGAACAAGGCGTCCGGAACGAGCGGGAAGAGGAACGGACCGAGGGCTAGCGCCGGGAAGGCGTAGTCCTGCGAGAAGACCATCTGGAAGGGGCGACCGGCACGCCTCGGCGCCACGACTTGGAACTGCGCCGTGCCCCCGATGGTCGGCGTCCCGACGACCCCGAGGTTTGGCGCAACGTAGACCGCCACCGCCCCGTCCGACATCGGCGAGTACCACGGGGACCAGAGCCCCTGCGCGGC